>CAZAPG010000051.1:0-1766 GCA_964486935.1 uncultured Caldilineaceae bacterium
CGAGAAACCCCGCCCCGCCGATGAGCACCAGTTTTGTATCCGTGATATCCATCAACCATTTACCAATATAAAAAGTGGAATGTAGCCGTTACGACAAGACCGGTATACTATACCGGTCTTAATAACTTGTCAAAATCATATTCACCCTAAAAAAGTGATTTTTACATAGCGAAAATAAAAAATTCCATCTCCCTTTACAAGTTTATAAAAGGGAGATGGAATTTTTTTTAGAATTTATGAAACTTTAGGTTATTGTTATGGCCCGGGAACCAGGTTCCAACCTGTAAACCAGTCAACATTACTTCCAAGGTTAGGGTTGGTTTCTCCGCCAAAGCCAACCATCGGCTGGTCAGATACAATATATATTGCTCCTGTCCAGCCTCCTCCGGGGCCTCCCAGTAAATCGTCTGAGGTATCGGTTCCACGCCAATTCAGGTTGTCAAATGCGCCAGCCGGTACACTAACGGGATCAGACATTAGTGTCTGACTATTGTCTGACTTAACCGCAAAATATCGGTACGTTGCCGTCGTTGGACCCACATTCATGATTGTGTAAAACCCGGTCCAGTTAGTTCTATTATTGTCTCGAATAAAGGGCATGAAAACGGTTGTTTTGCCGGCAACAGAGGGGTCTACAAACGAGTAGGCCATTGCCGGAGCGCCGCCCTGTAACAAGTTCTGAACAATGGAACCGGCCAACGGGCGATTAGATACTATTTCTAATGTGCCGTAGAATCCGGCCGGCAGATTTGCGCCTACCGCGCCACCCTGTCGCAAATTTTGTGCAAACCGCCCACCGGCCGGAACGGTCGCTGTACCCACGTACTTTTGGTTAGGGAGTGTGGGGTGAGTTGGAGGAGCCGTATAGGTATAGGTAATGTTAGCAGCGTTAGCTGTATCAGGGTTGGACACTGTCCAAACAGAAGACCAGTCGCTAGGAAAAGCTAATCGACGAGTGATATAGGGGGCTACAATGCGTGTGCCCAGTTGTTCTTCTGGGGTAGCGTTGTAGATCTGATAAGAGTTACCGTACCAGACTTCTACTAAAGTTACAACTTGTCCTCCCGCGCCTGCCTCAACTCTGGCAGGTCCCGACCAGTAAGTTAAGCCCGGCAGATTTGGCACGCCCGTTGCCCATTGATACCAGCTTTCCCCTATCTGAAGTGTCTTTGAGTCGGTATGTATGTCGTTGCCGTTTTCATCTTGATAGATGATATTCACTGTTACAGGGCCGGTACCGGCATTTTGTACAACCGTTCTACTATCGAGAACCAATCCACCTGCTGCCGGAACATTTTTATACCCTTGCGAAATGTACCATTTATTAGATGATGCTATTGAAGAATAGCCAGCATAAGAGCCTGTACCAAAAGATGTGACTGCGGCCGCTACTGTAACATCAGCCTGGGCCACTATAGAACCTTGCAGGCTTGAAACCCCACTTAAGTGAGAGTCGGACCCTTGATTGATAATCACATGCTGACCAGACGCGAGGTTATAATCAGCGTGCGTGCCTACCGTCCCGCCGCCTGTCCCAACGCTTTTATAATAATCAACACCTACTGTTCCGGCTTGAGATAGATCAGCATTTTGCAGAGCTACAAAAGTTGTAAGAGATTGAGAGGGTATTGATTGGGACCCAACGCTATTACCGATGGCTGTGTCTGTTGTTAACGTTGGAGTCAACTCAACAGTTGGAGTCAGTTCAACGGTTGGGGTTAATTCAACAGTTGGTTCAACAGTTGGTTGGGTGGTTGGCTCACTGG
>CAZAPG010000051.1:1866-58115 GCA_964486935.1 uncultured Caldilineaceae bacterium
TCGGTTGAGTAGTTGGTTCGGTGGTGGGTTGGGTGGTTGGCTCGCTGGTCGGTTGAGTAGTTGGTTCGGTGGTGGGTTGGGTGGTTGGCTCGCTGGTCGGTTGGCTGGTCGGTTCCGCAGTTTCATCAGCAGCAACCTGTTCAGTTGGTTCGACAGTTGCGGAAGGGGTAGGCTCTTCTGTAGAAGTAGGATCCTGAGCCAAAACAATATTGCTTGTTCCCAAAAGCATCGTTAGCAAAAATAAAATAAAAACAAATCTGAAGTTTATTTTCACGTTTGACCTCCAAACAAAATAATAACTTTTTTATTGACCCTCTCACATTAACATGATTAGCATCCAGATACAATAATCCTTTGGGATTATTATTAGTGAATAGAGCAAAATTCCTTTATAATCATCTCTACATCGTTCCTAAATTGCACTTTACACCTAAAAGGATTAGCCCATATGTATTCCAAAGAAAGTAAGAAAAATAAAATAACAAATAGGTCGCGGGTTAGCTTACTGGCACGTTATGCTCCTATAATTATCGGCCTGGCTATTATTATCACAGTTATATTTTTTTTCTTGGATCGGAATAACCAGGACGAGTCTTCTTCCAGCAGTAGTATTTCTCCGCGGCCAACCTCTACTCCACAAGTTACCTCAATCATTTCATCTGTCACCTCTTCTGCAACGCTTTCACCCACACTCAGCAATTCTGGAACGCTGGTCGTTCCCAGCAAGTATGTACCTGCCTATGAAAAAGGTGAAGAGGCCTATTACCAGGGAGATTATGAGTCGGCTATTGTTGCATTTTCAGAAGCAATTGGCTTTAACTCAAATAACTCCACAATTTACACTATGAGAGGAAATGCTTATTTTAATACCGGTAACATCGAGCAGGCGATAGATGATTATAATAGAGCCTTGGAAATTAGCCCAACTTTTTACCAGGCGCTATACAATCGCGGACGAGCGCACTTTGCTATAAAAAACTATGATCAGGCCTTGACAGATTTACAAGAATCAGCGGATTTAGCACCCGACGAATTTGGTTATCGCGCCAATGGTAATATCGGGCTTATCTATCAGCAAATGGGTGAATACAACAAAGCTCTCGAAGCCTTTACAGAGGCAATTTCTTATAATACGGACGAGACAGCCGATATATACTACTTCCGTGGCGAAACCTACAGCGCTATGGGCAATTATGAGGCTGCCATTGCCGATTATCAGGCCGCCATTGAGCGTTTTTCTAACTACAACCAGGCTTATCAAGGTTTGGGTTATGCTTATTTCAAAACCGACCGGCTCAATGAAGCGGTTGAAGCGCTAAATCAGGCTCTACAAATTTCTCCCAATAATCCTGTATCTCATCTCTATTTTACCCTGGTGTATTTGGCGCTGGAGGAATCTGACCAGGCTCAGGCGCAAGCAATCCAGGCTGCGAGGTCTATCGACCAATTGCCTCAAGAGGAGCAGAGCCGTATTCTTGTCAGTGTGCTGGCCGATTTAGAAACATTCAGGGAAAATCACCCCAATCGAGCCGAAGAAGTAGACACAATTATCACTCTATTGCCAGCGCCATAGACCAAATAGTGCTCACAACTTCATCTCATCCAGTTCGATTACCGGTTCATTGCGCGTCCCATCCTCCGATTTTCCAGGCCATTGATATTGCTCTCTCATCTGCCCTAAAACATCCGACACTTCGGCGTCGGCCCGAATGCTGCCATTTTCTAACCAGATGGCCCGGTCACACAGGTCTTGAACCGCCTGAAAATCGTGCGAGACAAAAAGAATGGTCACGCCCTCGGCCTGCATTTGATGAATCCGCTCCAAACATTTAAGCTGAAAGCTGTAATCACCAACGGCCAGCACTTCGTCTACCAGGATAATCTCCGGCTCAACGTGGACCGCCACCGAAAAGCCCAAACGCATCTGCATCCCGGAAGAGTAGTTGCGAATTGGCACATCAATATACTCGCCAACGCCGGCAAATTCTATGATGCTATCCAGTTTCTGCTGCATGGCCCGGCGGTCCAACCCTAAAATAGAGCCATTCAAAAAGATATTTTCCCGCCCCGATAAATCGGGATGAAAACCCGCCCCCAACTCAAGCAGGGCCGACAGGCGACCATCGACGGTAATGACCCCAGCGGTTGGATAAATAATCCGGCTAATCAGTTTCAAAATAGTGCTTTTGCCAGAACCATTGGCCCCCACAATGGCTACCGTTTCGCCCTGGTGGATAGTAAAGCTGACCTCCTTTAAGGCCCAAAAATGGCGCCGGCCCCGCATATCTTTTTTAGTGTAAAAAACAAAAATATCCTGCAAAGAGCGCACCGGCAACTTTGACAGTTTGAATTCCTTGGAAACATCTTTAAAGGTTATCACCGGACGTTTCATTTTTTACAGTTCTTCCCCAAAAGTTCGGTTATGACGGTAAAAAACTAAAGCCCCAATGACCAAAATAGCCAGCGAGGTTATCAATGTTCTCATAAAAAAATATGGCTCCGGGGCCGACCCCCCATTGCCGGCCCCATACAAAATGGTACGATAATTAGCGATAATTGAAGCCATCGGGTTGAGAATATTGACCCAGCGGAAAACATCAAAATGGATGCCCCACACCACATAATCGCGGGGCAAAATATGCCCGGAATAAAAAATAGGCGTAACAAAAAACCAGGCCAGCATTAAAACTTCCATAATAATCTGCGTATCCCGATAAAACACGTTGGCGGTGGCCATAATCAGGCTGAAGCCGATGGTAAAGATAAGTTGCACAACAATGACTACCGGCAGCAATAAGGCCCATTGGGTCAGCGGAATCTGAAAGGCAAACATCAGCGCAAACAAAACAGTCATCGCAATGAGAAAATTAATCAGGTTGGCCAGCACTACCGATATCGGCAAAATTTCCCGCGGAAAATAGACCTTCGTTACCAGCGGCGCGTTATCCACAATACTGCGGATTGAGCCAATCACCGAGGCCGAAAAAAAGTTCCACGGCAAAATACCGCACAGCACAAATACCGGAAATTTCTCAACGCTTGAGTAGGGCGTCATCACCGTAAAAACAATGGTAAACACCACCATCATCAACAGCGGGTTGAATAAAGACCACAGCACCCCCAAAACCGAGTTACGATACCTGACTTTCAGGTCTCTAATAACCATGTTGCGAATCAGTTCCCGGTATTGCCACAGGTCAAGCAAGTGACTCCAAACCCTCTGCAAGTTATAAACCAGCCAGGCCGATAATGATAATCTCTCATTGGCCGAAATAATCAGGCCGGCCTCGGTTTTTCTAATCGTTACCATTAATCAAACCACCCGTATTGTAACCTTCCAATAAAAATCAGCGCCGCTGCCCCAGCAAAGGCGCTGATGCCGTTTAAACAGAGCCACATTTTAGCACAATTCTGTTTAGTCAAAAAGTTACGCGCCGTTTCTCCACCGTGGGACAAGCGCCGGTTTGGCGCTATTGAAAGCCGGTTCAAAATATGTTATTATGCCATATACTTTGACTATCTAGGCATAATTATCAACGTCCCTAACTTTAGATAGGTGACGCCTGACTCGCCAAATGTTACACTAACAACATAACCGCCGCAACACTTCGATAATTCGGAGCAGCCACTCCCGACTCTCAGGAGTCAATCTAAACTAAACTGAACCCAATCAATCGCAAAACCACTCACAACCGGTGAGAAGCATATGCGCTGTCCAAACTGTAACCAATCGGGGTATCAATTTCCCCAACCTTGCCCCCACTGCCAATTTAACGACCCCTCACGCCTGACCGATGAATTAGGCCACATCAACTGGCTGCTCGCCCAGATTGAGCAATGGGACATGCTCAACCAGCGCGCCCGCCGCCGCCTTCAGGCCCAATATGTCGCCCAAAAAAAACGGCTCGAAGTGGCGTTGGGCCTGCGCCCGCCGCCCTTCTCGCCGGCGGAAGCTGCTAAAGCCTGGCCGCAACTCATCCGGCATGAAGCATTGCTGGCCCATCTGGCAAAGTGGCTGGAAGCGGGTTGCTTGAATCCCACCGGCAGCCAACTGCTGGTAGAGCAGACTCAGCAGCAAATCGACACCCTGCTGGAGCGACTGGAAGGACACCCCCGCCTCAACGCGTCGCCCACCCCAGCCAACCAACTGGCGCAGGTCAACTTTTTGCTTGAGGCGGCGGCGCAATTAAGCCAACACAACGGCTTCGCCTCGCCGCAAGCCGAAGCCCAAACACGAGAGGCGCTCCTGGCCGAACAGGAAGCGCTGGAGATTGAACTCGGCCTGCGCCCGCAGCCCGCTCCCAAACCAATCGAACCGGAAGCGCCGGCTGCCCCCTCCCCCACCAAAGCCCTGGAGAAAGAGGAATCTCCGGCACCCGTAAATCCGCCTCAACCGGATTTACCCGCAGCGCCGGCCCCACAACTCAAACCCGCCGCGCCGCGCGCGCCATTCAGAGAGCGGCTGTGGCAAACGCTGCTTTCGGAGCGCACTTTACAGGCTATGCTCTTTTTGGGTATTTTTTTGCTTTTCTCCGCAGCGCTCTCATTTGTGGCCTGGGGTTGGAAAGATTTTTCAGCGCCGGTGCGGGTCGCCATTCCCGGCGGTTTTACCGCTATATTTTTTGCAATGGGCTGGTATGTGCGTTCCAAAACGCCTATGTACCGCTCCGGCATTGCCTTGAGCGCCATTGCCGCCCTGCTCATTCCTATTGATTTTTACACCATCTACGTTAATTTCAACATTCCGGCCTATTTCTGGCCCTATTTCTGGCTGATTACCTCGCTGGCCTGCCTGGCCGCTTACCTGGCGGCTACCCTGCTGATTCGCAGCCGGTTTTTTGGCTATCTGGTGGGCGTGGCTGCCGGCAGCGCGGTTTTGGCCGCCATAGAAATAGGGCATCAAACTGCCGGCCTGTCGCTCGATTGGCGCAGCGCGGGGTTATCGGCGCTGGCGCTGGGGTTGATTATGCTGGCAACCGTGCTGGCCCCGCCCGGCAAGTCACCCCCCAAACCGCCCCCCTTCGCCATTCTGGCCGACCCATTTCGCTACCTGGCGCTGCTGTCCATTACTGTGATTATGTTGCTCACCTTTGGCTGGCGCTTCACCCAAAGAAACAACTACGATACCCTGCACTACGCTTTAACAGTCAACTGGTGGATTGGCAGTTTTGTTTTTGGCTGGGCAGCAATTCAACACCGCAGCCGCAGCCTGGGCCAATTGGCGGCCCTATCGCTGCCTGTTGCCGTTTATCTGACCCAGGCCGCCGTGTTTGACCGGCTAGGCGTAGCCCCGGCCTGGCACGGTTTAGGCTGGGCATTGCTGGTCCCGCTTTATTTTATAGTGGGGCGCAAGCTGTCAGTCTACAAACACGAGCCGGTCATCCGCGCCCACGGCTTTACCGCTATCAGGTGGGGTATCGCGCTGCTGCTGGTGTCTGCTTTTTGGTCGCTGACCGATTTAACCAACGGCGCGGCGGCAGCCGCCAGCCACGCGGTACTATCCGGCGCGGTGGTGATTGCTGCGCTGTTGTGGCGGCGTCCGGGTTATTTTTACGGGGTTTCGCTGCTGGCGTTCTCGGCCACTACCTTTGCCGTAACCGAGCTTGATTTAACGCTGGCCCAACTCAGCGTGGCCTGGGCTTCGCTGGCAATTGCGCATATCATCGCAGCGATTAATTTGGGAACCCGGTTCCCTATTCCAGCGCCCAATTATGCCGCGCCGCTAACCGCAGCCGGTTACATTATTGCGGGCGCGGCCATTTTGCCCACCCTTTTCCCCTATGATGGCGGCCTGCTGGCTTATGCCCTGGGTAACTGGCTGGCCCTGGCTGCCTGGGGCGCGCGCCTGGCTCATCTCAAGCAACCCGGATTTGTCGGTCGCGGTCTCTGGCGTAAACCTGTTTTTCACTGGTTGACAGCCGGGCCGCTGCCGGTTTGGCTGTGGATTGTGTTCACCAACTTTCAGCCTGTCGGGGCCGGACTGGCCCTGGCCCTGGGGATATTGGCCTGGGTGATGTTGTTGCTCAGTTACCGGCTGGCCAAAGGCGCGCTGGCCTACCGCTGGCCATGGTACATTTCGGGCCTGCTGGTCAGCCTGACCGCGCCGGTTGTGGCCTTTGCCGCCGCCGGCGATGGCTTTGCGCCTGGCCCCACGCTGGTAATTGTCGGGCTGCTTTATTTTGCGGATGCAATTATCAACCGGCAACCGGTGGAGTTAGCGCCGGCCGGACTCATTACCGCCTGGGGCCAGATTCTGCTGCTCGACTGGTTTGACCTGCCGGTTGGGGCCGTTAGTTTGGGTTTTGCCGGACTCATTGGGCTGTATCTGCTGGCAGGCTTGTGGGCTGAACACAGGCGGCCCGCCCGCTTTTCTCACCAATTTTTAACGCCGCTGTATCTCACCGCCCATGTCTTAACCATTGCCCTGCTTATGCGCGTCTATTTACCCGCGCTGGATAGCCTGATTTTGGACGTACCCAGGACATCTACAGCCGGGCTGTGGGGAGCCGCGCCTCAACTGTTGCTGGGGGCAGCGTATAGTCTTTACGCCTGGGGGCGTTACAAAAAACGGTGGGCCTTTGTGGCGGCCTGGCTGGTAGCCGCCGGCTTTGGCTTTGTGGCTATCACCTTCAGCACCGTTACCGGTTCGTTAGCCGCCGAGTGGGCTATTATCGCGGCGGCATTTGTGCTGGCCGAACGCGGATTGCACCGGCTGCGGCGGCGCCCGCTCAGAAATCGTCAACAGGCATTTATCCGGTTAACCTGGCGGCTGTATCGAAGCGCGTTACTTTCGGTGGGGTGGATAGGCTCGCTGATTGTGATGGGAGGGGTTCTGCTGCACAACTTTGTATTGCTGGGCGGCGGGCGCTCTGAACGCGTTTGGGCAGCGGCGGCGTTGTGGTTAATTGTCGGCCTGTATGCGCTGTCGGCCCGGCTTTTCCGGCAAGCGCGCTTTGCCTGGCCGGCTGCGGCGTTGAGCATCGCGCCGTGGTCGATTTTGGCCGGTTTAGCCTGGTTTACGCCATATAGCCCCACAACAGCCATTTTTGTGCTGAGTTGGGCGCTGCTGGCCTGGCTGCTTTTTGGGATACATTGGGGGTTAAAACAGCGCGGTTTGACAGCCTATGCCGTAGCGCCCCGGGTTGTAGCGCACGCGCTGCTGGGTGCATCGCTGCTGTTGAGTGTGATTGATTTTTGGCCCAACAGTTTTGCTCAGGCCGGCGGGCTGCTGGCGGTCGGCCTGCTTTATTTTGCCGATGCCGTTTTCAACCGCAAATCGGCAGAGCTGGCGCCGGGCGCGCTGGTGACCGGTTGGGGCTACCTGACCTTGCTCTCGATATTTAATTTGTGGTTTGACACGCTGGGTTTAGCGCTGGCGGTATTGGTGGCCGGCTATATTCTGGCCGGGCTGTGGGTCGAACGAAAATGGGGTGACTTGTCTGCCCACCAATTTTTGCGCCCCCTGTATCTTTCGGCCCACCTGTTGATGCCAGGCGTGCTGTGGCAGGTTTATGTCCGCCCGTTTGACGCGCTGTTTTTTGGCGTCAACTGGACTGACCCAATGCGCGGGTGGGGGGCGGCCAGCCAACTGGCGCTGGGGATTGCCTACGGATTGTACGCCTGGGGAGTTTATAAAGAGCGCTGGGCGCATGTGGCGGTTTGGCTGACTGCATTGAGCGGCGGGTTTATAGCCATTATTTTTAGCAGCGGACGCGGCGCGTCGGCGGCAGAGGCGGCGCTGGGAGCGGCGATGCTGGTGTTGATTGAACGGGGATTGCGCCAAATCTGGCGGCAACGATACGCTGCTTTTCATTCCCGTCAATTGGGCTTTATTCGGTTAACCTGGAGGCTTTACAGGCGGCCTCTGCTGGTTGCCGGTTGGACAATTTCGGCGGCGGCCTTATGGCTGGCGCTCTTCCGCAATTTGCTGCTGTTGGGTGGGGGTCGAACCCAGCAAGTGTGGGCCGCGGCGGCGTTGTGGCTGGTGGTGGGGTTATATGCGCTGTCGGCGCGTCTGTTCCGGCAAGCGCGCTTTCTGTGGCTGGCTGCGCCCCTGGCATTTGTACCGTGGACAATTTTGACGCATTTGGGCTGGTTCTCGCCCTATCGGCCATCGCTGCCAGGCTACGCGCTCAGTTGGATGCTGCTGGCCTGGGCGCTATTGATTATTGGGGCAACGCTGGATAGAAAGCGACTGGCGGGGTATGCTTTGCCGCTCAAGTTGACGGCTCATTTGCTGACCCCTCTGGCCTTGCTGTGGGGCGTTGCTGATGTTGAGACCGGTCGCTTTACGTTTGGCCTGGCCGTGGGGTTTTATGGGGCGGCCTCGGTGTTGAATCATCGCTTTGGGAGTCTGTTTAAGCCGCAATTTGCGACGGTGGGTCGGACCAAGTTCTTTTATCCGGCGCTGGCGTTGATCCCCATTTGGTGTATTTATTTGATGGCCTGGCTGCTGCCGGCGGCCGGGCGGTCGCACTATGGGCTAATGTTTTTGCTCTTCGGTCCACTGGGGTTGGCCGCCGGACAATGGCTAAGGCGACAAGCTAAACAGCCGATTATGCCGGGCAGGTATGGGCTGCCGGCGTATATTACGGGCTATGTGGCATTAACAGTTGGCACGCTGCTGGTAGCGCATCAGCCACCACTGCTGGCGCTGGCATTACTTTTTAGCGCGCTGCTAATGGTGGTATCGGCCTATATATTCAAGCAGGTCGTGTGGATTTATGTGGCGGCAATGTTAGCGCCGCTTTCGCTGACGTTAACCCTGGCTGAGGCCGGGGCGCCGATTAATCGTTACGGTTGGTGGCTAATCGGTTTGGCCTGGTTTTATGTGGCTATTACCTGGCTGCTGCACCGGGTGAAATTGGTGGAATATGGCAGCGCCACTTTAATTGTGGGGTTACTGCTGGTAGCGGTCAGTTTACCACCCTCGAGTTTGGACAAACCTGGAGCCTTGTGGGGTTACGGGAGTGCAGCGTTGTTGTACGCGGTTCTGGCTATCTGGCTGCGCCAGCCGCTATTGCTGACACCGGCCACTATGCTGGCGATTGTTCCTTACGGCGTAATTCTGCATAGCTCGGCGCTGGCTCCCAGGTTTTACGGATTGGGATTGTATCCCGGCGCGATGGTAGCGTTGGGGGTTGGCTGGTTGCTGGATTATTGTGGGCAAGCGCAACGAGATTTTCCATGGGGTCAGCAATCACGCTGGTTTTGGGCCATTTACAAACGATTTATGAATTGGTGGGCGCTGCCGTTGTATATGGTTGGTTTTAGTTTGGTATTTGCCAGTCCATTTTTTACTCAATTTGTGGCCGGACAAATGGCGCTTAACTTTTTGTTAATGATGTTGGTTTTTTGCTGGGCAACCTATCGCTTCAAATTGAGGGGGTGGCTGGTGGCAACTGCGGTAGCAGGACATTTTGCAGCCATCTTCTATTTGGGATCGCTGGGCTGGTGGCAACAAGCAGATTTTACACAAGCGTGGGTGCGGTTTTTACCAGTTACTGTGGTTATGAGTATAGTTACCTTGTTTATTGAACATTATAGAAACGAATGTTCGCCTTTATATAATGAGAATAGAACAGGAAGCTGGGCATATCCACTTTACATAATTCTATCACTAGACATAATGATGGGGCAGTTTCTAAGTCTGTCTGGTATGGGAATGTCGGGCGCGTGGATAATTACTTTGACTCACGTGGTTTTGATGGTGACATTGGCTTCGCTTTGGGTGTCAACAGAAATGACTTATCTTAGTCTAAGTTTGGGAGTTGTAGCGATAATGCAGTGGACGGCTGTTGCTAATGAATCATTGCAAAGATTAGTGGTTACGTTTGCACAACTGGCGTTAGCTTACGGACTTTTGGGATACGGATTGACTTTGATTCGCGATAGCCTGGACAAAGGACGAGAGTTACGTCCACAAGTAGCGGTATGGGAATTACCACTTCAACGCATAGGGATGGGCTTATCGTTGGGAACTCTGGTTCTAACAGCATTTGTGGGGATGAACATAGTGGAGTGGTCTGTGAGAGCTTTTTTGGGCGTACCATTCCAGCATATAGTTGACCTGGCTACAGTTCAAATGGCAGTGGGAGTATTTGGATTTATCGGGTTATTATATGTTGCGGCGTCATTTACTCATCACTGGCTGCGATTAGGTTATATTGCAATAGGCATGTTACTGACTGCCTGGATATTACATGTATTTTATATTCAGCAGTGGGATAATTTTGAACGAGTGCAATGGTATGCAATTCCTGTTGGTTTATATTTACTAGGCATTGGTTATATGGAGTGGCACAGAAATAACAAATCCTTTGCTCGCTGGCTTGATTATGCAGCGATGTTTTTGATGTTAGGATCGCTCTTTTGGCAGACATTGCTATTTGGTTGGGGGTTTGCTTTATTATTAGGCATGGAAGGCCTGGCAGCCTTCTTTTGGGGTAGCGCTCGCAGGTTAAGACGTTTTCTCTATGCGGGGATGGCGGGAGTTGTATTAGCCACAATTGGACAATTACTGAACTCGCTTCGCTCAATTAACCAGTGGATTGTATTTGGAATTATTGGGTTGCTACTGGTACTAGCCGCAGTTGTCATTGAGCGCAAGCTGGAAGACCTTAAATCCTGGCGCGAAATTTTGGAGACATGGGAGTAGACAAATGAGCCTCTCTACTCAGAGACTTCCACGCAGGTTGAAGCAAGCTGCCGCGATTACCGGTTTGCTCTTAGGGTGGGCAGGATTTGTAATTGGGTTGGGGTATCTTTGTTTAATATTGATATTTATTTTAAATGACGAATCTGGGTCAACGATCATGGGGATTGTTGGGTTTATATCAACCGTTTTAACTTTGGGAACCGGGGGCACCATTTTTTGGCATAGCATCGCATCGCTACAAGGAAAAAATTCAAAAAGCGTGCCTTTATCATCTTTTAAAAATATGGCCGTAATTTTCATTATTTTATTGATGGTTAGCGTAATTGTTTACCAAAATAATGCACTGGCGACACTTTTCTTTCCGCCGTTGTTGGTAGCTACAGTTTCGTTGCCGCCGTTGAGCGCGGTTTTGTGGTTTTCAAATCAACAAACCGGCATATTTACCTGGCGACGTATTCTCACAGTGTTAATGGGCAGTGCCACCATATGCGCAATAACGGGGATTATTGGTGAATTTATATTCCTGGGATTATGGTCGATGCACTCCTCAACTCCTTTAGCAACATTGTTTAGTTTGATCAGTCAATTTGCAAATTTGGGGTCGGAACAACATTTATTACAATCCAAATTTAGCAGTAACCTGGCCTTTGTTTTTTATCAATTTGTTATCTTGACTCCTATAATGGGGGCCTTAGTTAAATCAATTGTTACGGTGTTATTTGCAAAACGAATCTCTGAACTAGAGAGCTTTTTATTGGGGGCAGTTGCTGGCAGCGGGTTCGCTGTGTTAGAGACCATTATTCTTATCAGCTTTGGGTTGCGTTATTGGATACTAATTGTGATACTTCAAACATTGGGGGGCGCGATCCACCCGTTTGGCGCTGGATTGGTTGCTATCAGTTTGAGAAATGTCTTGCTTTTTAAGGGGCGAGCCTGGTCAGATTGGTTGATCCGCTTTGGTATCGCGACGGCTGTGCATATGATGTGGAATACGGGACTCTTGATAATTATTAGTTTAGTTCTTACACCGTGGTTAAATACAACCATCTTTGAAACGACGCTGTGGAACTGGTTGGTAATTAGTGTGATTTCCGTCATCCTTTTTGGGTTAGGCATTGTTGCTTTAGGGTCTGGATACTCAATTGCGCAATGGGGTGATAGTCGGTTGGATAATCATGGATCTTCAGCGGCCTTTTTCCCTCGCACAAATACTTATCTCGCTCTTTGGGGGGTAGTTAGTTTATTCGCCATTCTACCAGCAGGAATAATTGGTATCCACCTTTTTCAAAACTGAAAGGATACTGTCTAAGATAAGATTGGGGTTTCTTGATGAGATTTTTTAAGCGACTATTCCGCAAACGATCAAATTTTTGGATAGCAAATGCTGTTGTTTTTGCCAATATTATGGCGTGGACTACAGTTTTATTGGCAGCCCCCGAACCATATATTGTTGACCCGATTCGGGACTCGGAGGTTGTTATTTTGCTGGAGTATATTCGTTCCGAGAATCATTCGGGTGAGGAATGGGAAGTTACATTAACTACATTAGAGGCAGAACAAACTATTACCTGGTATTTACATCGTTACCCTCAAATACCATTTGCTCACCCTCGTGTTGAAATTACTCCAGATTATGTGGCTGGTGAGGGAGATGCTACTATTGCCGGCTTACGAGTTCACGTTGGTGGTAAAGCTAGAGTTTATATTGTGGATGGGCTACCTCAAGTTGAAATTTTGGAGTTGAGTTTGCCGGTTCCTGATCCAATTCGTAAGGCAATTGAACAGGAGATTCAGGTGCAACTTCGCCGGGCTAACCGATTACCGGTACGATTCACTTCTGCAAATTGGCATCATGGTAAAGTTGTTGTCAAGGGGTATATTCGCTAATTGCGGTCTCAGACTTACATCGTCGGTATAGAGATAACTTGAGTTAAATGTGTGGAAAAAACAAGAGGGATATCGCTCCCATTCAAGGGTAGCCTATGAAACCAAATGCCAAAATACAACGCCGAACCAAGACACCTCTCCGTCAGTACAAAACCTTTGCTTTGACGCCATTTTCACAGATACAATCCATCCACCTCACTTATACACCACCTCAATAAAAACCGGGCTTGGGCCATCCCCTGCAATGCGGACCTTGTTTTGAATTCCCTGACTATTGAGCTTATTTCACTTTTTTGCCTGCTTGCGCTAATATTTCGGGCGTTTCTGGTAATATCCCCAGTTGTTGAAACAAATTCAGACTGTCTTGAATATCCCAACTTTCAACAAGTTTGTTCTCCTTTATCCGAAAACCATTTATCCCTGAATACGTGATATGCTTGCTTGTTGCCGCTAATCCTAAGAATTTTCCTCGATGAACTCCCTCAAATGTCCAACAAACGACCACTTCATTTTCTTCGGCGATTACCTCATCAACGATGATACGTCCATCTGAAAAAGCTGATCGGAAAAGAAGAAGGGCTTTCTTGAAAGGTTCTGCCCCTCGTTGCTCATCTGCAACTGGCTTGCCTCTGTCGCGTAAATGGCAAACATAGAAATTAGGACTTAGGATTTGGTCATATATTTCTGTACTGCCTTCAAAAAATGTCTCAAAGTATAACCGAACCAGTTCTTTATTTTTTTCAACCAACATCAAAATTTTTTCTCCGGTGGGAACCTGGGTTCCCAAGTTAAAGATTTTATTTAATCATCAATATAAGTCATTCCAACTATCTGAGTCTTCATCATCTTAAATTGATTCTCACCTCGCTTGACCAATAATTCGTGCGCCCAATAGATAGAGGCTCCTGACACAACTTCATAAACAACCAAATCTTCATATTCAGGATTTTTCTTGCCACGCAATTCTGGTAAAGGTATGAGGTCACCGGCTCGCAATGCTTCAGCATCAGACTCAATTTGCTTGAAAAAAGGCTCTAATCTACTCGCCATCATGACATCTTTTTGACGCCACTCCAATAGCTGGCCCAAAATTTGACTACCGGTTAATACATCTGTTTCAAACAGTTCCAATTTTTCTTTTGGAAGATAGGGTTGCAGTACCTCTATTGGCGACACAACGGACAGTAAACTAACTTCTATTGTCTTTGAAATCGTCAATCCTTCTACTCGTAGTAAAACTTCCTCCAGAGTTTGACGAAGAGATTGCAATGCTTGCAACATTTTAGGTTCTTGTGCACGCATGGCCAATGCCACAATAGCCTCATCATAATTTTCTTGAGGCAAAGTTAGAAGCGCGTACATAGTCTTGGCAGCATCTATTACCCGCTTTTCAAAGCGTTCTTCAACGCTTCGCTGAGAAACCTCTTTTAGAGAAGACTTTGGAGGCGAAACAACTTCTCGCAAAACCTGACGCCCGCTCCATTGTTCCTCGATAATTCGTTTAATAAGCGCTAACTGCTCTTCATCCGTTTTTAATCGCATTACTGGTCTAAGTTGTTTTTCAGTTAATTGGGCTGCTTCAGCTAAGTCCTGTGCTTGTGGAGATAAATTCAATAAAGCCAGGTAATTGCGCACCATTCTGTCGCCAATTGCCCGACCAGTGAAGCTCTTTACACGCTGACCAACTGCCACTTGCAACTCACGTTGGCTGGGCAATTTTATGGTATTTTCCCCGGGAACCCGGGTTCCCATCTCTATATTTAATCGTTCCTTAATTCGTTGCATAGAACGAGCACGGGCAATGGCCGGCAAATCAACTCGAGCCGCATTCTCGGCTTCCTGGCGCTGATGAACAATCTCCTCATCTTCTGGTAAAGACTCGACAATACATTTGACGGTCTTAAATTCCTCATAACCTTGCAATACCAATAAATTATGCGCCCAAAAACGCCGCTCACCTTCCCCAAGACGATATTGAATCTGATCTGGCTGCTCAGGATTATCAATACGATAAACGTTGAGGGGATGCCGTAAACCTATCTCACGAATGGAATGAGCCAAAGCTAATAAACCAGTATCTTCAACTATGGGATCATCTTCATCAACCGGGCCTTTGTCTCTACTGCCTAAAATTAGCCGAGCAACAGTATCACCTTGCTCGGCTCTTAAAACCAACTCCTTTAAAGCTTCGCTGGGGGTAAGCTCTCCTTGCTGGAGCTTTGCTCTTAAATCGTGAGAAAGCAAGTGACGAGGCTGTGAATAATCTGGCGAAATACGATCCAAATTGATCTCGTACACGCGCTGGTCGGTAGGGCGAAAGCCAATATCTTTAGCTGACATGCTACCGGCCAGCCGGTCGATGGCTCCTTCAGACTCAAATTGACTTGTTGTTGGTACTCCCTTGGCTCCCAAAGAGTGCTGAATGTTAATTTTTCGTCTGGCCATATTTACTCCTAATTTACAACAACATGTTGAAGTACTTCATCCCTCAATGCTCGATACATATTTGCATACCGCACAAATTCCACACCCTCGCAAAACACTAATGGGATTTGAGCCTCGGCCGACTCCCGTACTCGTACAGATGCGCTGATAACAGTCTTAAATACTAAGTCTCCGTACATTTCCCTAACCACCTGTTCGGTAGTTTGATCATACACTGTGCGAGGATCGGTGTTGTTTATTAACAGACCCAATATTTTCAACGTAGGATTATACCATCTCTGTGCAGAATATATATACTCCATTGTATCACCCAAAGCCCCGCGTCCCCCGGCACCAGGGTCTACAGGTACCAATACATAATCACTCGCAGCCAATGCATTCATTGTCAAACGATCCAAACTAGGTGGACAATCGATTAAAATCCAATCTACCAAATTAGCGCCATTTTCCTGGTCAAGATTGGTCTTGATGCGAGTAATGCAACTTCGCAATCGCAACTCACCACCCTCAAGTTGCGTCTGTCCACTTTTAATACCTTTTAGTCCATCATCAGCTGGAATGATTTGCAGCCCAGCGTATTGAGTAGATTGAATGGCCGGCCCAATATTCATATCAGCAACAAGAATAGACGAAAGCGATTCCTCACCAGCCCGTACCCCAAAAAAAGCCTCACCCAATGTTTTTTGTGGGTCAATATCTATGCACAACACTCTGAAACCTGCCTCTGTTAATGCACCGGCCAGGTTAAAAGTTGTTGTGCTTTTAGCAGAACCACCCTTCAAATTGGTTAAAGAGATGACACGCATAGAAACGCCTTATGAAAAGATTTATATAAAACAATTTTTGTTCGTTCTAAATATACATTATTAATCACAACAGTTGTTTAAATTGACTTGTATCTATTTTGCGCTGGTCTCATCCAACAATCTAAATTCAATACTGGCTGATTCACCAACAACATTGGACAGTGTTCGCTGAACAATATCACGCAATCTATTGTCCAACCACTCTTTAGCCATTTCCGAATGAACTCCTATGATGTATTTAGTCTCATCTCGTCCCAATAATGTTGTCCCTTGAATAATTGCGTCATAAGTCGCTTGAGTCATTTGCCGTCTCAACATTAGCTGTGTTTCAGACCAAATAGCCTCATCAACTGAGGGTACAGTAAAACTGGGCGTTTGAGAACCCTGGTTCCCAACAAAATCATTTTGAGGTGTATCAAACGAATCCCGCTTTAATCCTAAATCAATGCCGGCTGTATCTGCAAATTCACGTAGCGCTCTTACAAATACAGCTCCCCGATTAACTTGAGAGTCCTCCTGAGCTGCATCTAAGGCTACCCGAACGGATGCCACATATAAATCAAGCCGTTCAGGGTATAAACCGTTCAAAACCTTATATAACATACCTGTTGAATGGCGATCTTCTAGCAAAAATTCGGTTAACTCAATAATCGGCTCAAAAACTTCCCTTCTGATGTTTTTCTTTATGTGTTTATATTTTAGTTGTTGAATTAATATATCTAATTTGTTAACGTTCTTTCGAATACCTTCCGATTCACTCCTGGGTAATATGGGATTCATCGAGTTGACATAACTATCTGTTCCAATATTATATTGTTTCACACCTGGCAGTAAATCCAGATTCTTTGGATTTACAGAATCGTTATGTAAATCGGATGAGTCCGATTTAGCCTGATAAGGTGATTCCAGATTCAATTGGTTTACATAATGCGAATCAGTAGCTCGGGGTTTAGATGAATTATCAGATATACTTGGTAAATTGGAAGCATCCGTGCTGACGATTTCTGGTAAACGATACATCTCTAGCCCTAATTCCCCCTGTTGCATCCGCATTATTTCCATTTGCTTTTGTAGGCGAGACTCATCTTCGGGAACTACAGGATCCTCCATGAGTACCTCTAACATAAAGCCGGTGCGACGCGTTTTACCCTTATGCGTTTCGTAAGCGTAGCGCAACCGCGGAATAAACAGCGACAAAGCTTCTGCTTTTTCATCGACAGGGATAATGCAGCGCCAGGGTTTATCATTGGGGATAGGCTTGTGCTTTAGCCAGCTGGCAACTGTCTCTTCGTGAACATCTAATATCTCGGCCAGTTGACGCCAACTGATCGACACTCGCTTAGTACCATCACTTCGACGTTTAGCATCTATACTTAAACTGCGTAATAACATTACTAAACACCATCGTTCTGGACCTAAACGAGGAAGCCATTTTTGAGTTGAATAAATTGTTACGGGGATGGCACGTTCAGGAGCAATAATTGCAGCTCTGGCACTCAGGTATACTGGATGTATGGAAAGATCGGACATTGCCCGGCCTCTTTGCTAATTCCGACATCTCAATCAAACAAATGTCGCTTGTTATCTGGGTGGTGAGACTGTTGTTCGTCTAATTCATCAGGTATGAAGCAAAGCTGGCCGTTACTTGACAGAATACATGAGGATATGGTAATATTAAACACAGAAAACCATACACCGCCTCACTTTTGAGGTGATGCTATGCAAGGCTTTTAAGGCGGCAACCTTAATTAAGCTAACAACCAGCTAATATACTCCGGGAAAAGGCTCGCGGCAACGAGCCTTTTTTTCTATCCTACAAAATCCCCCTATTGGTGAATCATGCACCTGATCTGACTTCAGATTAGGCCTCACTACCCAGAATTATAAACATAACTAAAAATAATGTCAAGAGTTACTTGTAATTTTAGGGGGTAGGTGTTATAATTAGGCCTGAATTCACTACTCGGACGGATTACTATGCTTGATTTAAGCCCATTGGGGTTAGTAGAGCCTCCATTTTCTTTGTCTCCGGATCCTCGTTATTTTTATGTGTCGCTGCAACATAAAGCTACATTAGCCAAAGTTACTTATGCCACAGAACAACGTCAGGGACTCTCCGTGATTTTTGGCGACGTTGGAGTTGGTAAGACTACAGTTGCCCGTCGATTGTACCAGATTTATAGAGATCGAGAAGATTATTATACCGCCTACATTCCAACCCCGCTCTATCCCTCGGATTTTCAATTCCTTAAAAACATTTGTGCTGAGTTTGATATCAAACCCAAGCGCAGCAAGTTGCTTCAGCTAGCCGCATTCGAAGAATTTTTAATTGGCGCATTCCGAGAGGAGAAAAATGTTTTGCTGATTATCGATGAGGCTCAGGGGCTTATAGGTCCGCAATTCGAGCTAATTCGACAATTACTGAATTTTGAAACAAATACTCAAAAGTTGATCCAGATTGTACTGATTGGACAAAACGAATTGCGCAATAAATTACGGCTCAAACGTGCTCTGGCTTCACGAGTGGCCACCCGTTCCACACTTGAGCCACTTCACTTTGATGACACGCGCTCTATGATTAATTTTCGGGTAATGGTTGCCGGTCGGCAAGAGGCGCTTTTTACAGATGAGGCCTTGACCCGCATTTATGATTATAGCCGGGGAATGCCCCGAGATATTTGCGTGTTAGGGTTAAATATTCTACCGGCAGCGCTAATTAACAAAATTTCAATCGTTGACGAAGATCTTGTCGATCAGGTGATCGAGGAGTTGCAATAATGACAGAGAAAAGATCCAAGAGGCAGGGTCAAGGCACGTTTGCCCAATTGTACGACGTTCAAGAAGAATTGAGCCAGCGTCATACCAGGCCGCTCGGTCGCCCACCCAAAAAGATTAAACGAAAACCAACGACAATTCACTTAACCCAATCAGAAAGTAGAAATTTAAGCAAATTGCACCTTCTGATTAATGACCACTTTTCGGTCAATCGCAGCGAGTTGGTTGGTGTGGCCATTGATACATTGAATATTTTAATACAAAAAAAAGGCCTCAAGCCCTTGCAAGATGCTGATGTTAGAGATGCAGAAGGGTTTCGTGAACTTATTGCCGATTTTTTGAATTTGTAAAATTAAAAAATCATAAAATTGTAAAATTATAATTCTACAAAGGTTGAAAGAGGTAGATAAAACAGGGAGTCTGCGCTATTATTTGGGGGAAAGCGTGCCGCGAGCCTCTGAAATAAGACTCTCCAAAGTGCTTGTATCAAGAAGCGAAAAAGAAACTCCAGCCATTGCCAACTCTTCATGTCCTAAATTATGAAAAGAACGCGCGCAAGCCGTCCGCGACAGCGCATCATAAATAGCTACAAAATCCTCGGCATGGGGGTTCTGTTCTAACACATATCTGATAAATTCAACAGCAATCTTCTTTCGGGTCATATTCCATAACAGGCAACAAGAATTTTAGTAGCCCTAATTATAACATACTCTAACTATTTTGCGGCCTAAAACTGAAGCTTCTACCTTAAAATCTATCTTAATTATTTCAACCATAAATTCTCTGTTTTATCAGAGGATTTTTTGTGTCTCATCTTGCTTTATATGATTGTAAAGCTCTTGAAACGAGTCCACCATACGCTGTTCCGAAAAATCTCGTCGGCCAACTTTTTGAGCCGTAGCCTGGTAATCTGGGTAGTTTTTTACCAGCCTCTGAACGGTTGCAGCAAGTGTCGGCACATCTAGGGTTTCGACAACTGTACCGCAGCCGATTTCTTCTACATAATCGGCCATAGGAATAGCCCTGCTCACGACGACAGGCTTTCCGGCAGCCAACGAGTCGAGCAGCGAGTGCGGATACGATTTGATAATGCCCGGAGCCGAGGCCAGCGCTACCGAGGCGTGAACCCGCGCCAAGACCTGATTCACATCGACCTGCCGGTTGATGACCTCAACTTGTGAGGCCAGATTAAGCCGTTTTACCCGGCTCTCCATCTCATCTGCCAATACTCCCCGCCACAAAAAAACCAGATGGATTTGTGGATTCAGTCGTGCGGTTTCTAAAAGCGCATTAACTCCCTTGCTATCAAACTGTGCCTTTGTCCAGGGCGCCGAACCCACCATCAACCAGATTTTTGATTCTACCGGCAGCGGGGTGTGCGTAAAGCGGTCAGTATTGATGCCGGCGCGAGTTAAGAATACATTATTTAAGCCCCAGCTTTGCAAACGCTTCAAACTGCGCTCATCGGGTACAGCCACTGCAGCCAGCGACGATAAAAAAGCCAGGTTGGGCTTTTTGCGGCCAACACCACTGGTAATTGAGTAGACTACCGGACGACGTAACCTTTTCAAAATTGGAAATGGAAACGGGTCAGGATTATACACGTGATGAAGATCAATATTTTTTTCGAGGGCGCGCAAATGTTTGAGTTTGTGAAATCCAAATAACAGACGGGGGATGTATATGGGCGATGCAATATTTGGGTTCAGATAAATCAAGTTTCCCTCAAAGTGCCGGCGCAAAGTGGCTATTTCCTGCGAAAGCGCCTCACATTCCGGCATTTTTGGGGGCAGTACAGTCAGGTGATAAAGAATCTTCATGAGGTGCTGCTCGCCGGTTGCGCGGTTTGACCGGTTGCCGATAACACCCGCTCGTTTTGCCCCCCAAATCGTCCCCGCAATCCATCCGCCAACCCCAGCCATACGGCCTGCGCCGTTGGCCGCTGCCCGGCCAGCTTCAGCTTGAGCCATAGCGCCGCGCTGTAGGCTGTCCAAAAAATAAAATACAGCCGCCGGGTTTTATAAGGCCAGTTGCGGATAAAAATAAAACGATTGCGCACAATGTAATATACAAAAAGCGTGTCGCGCAAATTGGCCGAGCGACTCACCCGGTGATAGGCTTTGGTCCGCGTGTCAACAGCGCAGCTATAACCCTGCTGCCTGGCTCGCAGGCATAGGTCGGCCAGTTCGGTGCTGAAAAAATAATCCTCGTTTAGCAACCCCACCGACCAGAAGACCTCGGCCCGAATCATAACCGCTGTGCCCGATACATACTCAACCGGGTAGACCGGATTGCCCGGCGGTGGTGTGTCGATGCGGGTTTGATGATGTTTGATGGGGTTTTTGCTGCCCGCAGCTATCAGGCGTTCTGTTTGGGCAGCATCGTACAATAAGGGGCTGATAAGCCCGATGTCTAGCCGGGCTGTGAGCGTTTCCAGCAGTTGAGCGGCGTCTGCTTCGGATATGGCGGCATCGTTGTTGAGCAGTAAAATAGGGGCGTTGCTTGTTTTGAGCGCCTGTTCGACCCCCCGGTTAGTGCCTCCGGCAAAACCCAGATTCTCTGCATTGCAAATTAAATGCGCCTGGGGACACTCGCGGGCAATCAACTCAACGTTGTCGTTGCCCGATGCGTTATCGACCACAATAATGATTGGCCGCAGCTGCTGCCAGGATAGAATATTGCGAACGCAACGAATAGTATCTTCCGCCGCGTTCCAGTTGAGGATAATTACAGTCAATTGCATAAGTTGTAATTAGAAATAATTTGGTTTTACCGGTTTGACGCGACGCCGATTCTAACATAGGATACCCGGCGGAGCAAAACATTTTATGGCCCGTATTTTACACCTGGCGCATCAATATTTACCCGAACATGTTGGCGGCACCGAGCTATACACCCACTGGACAGCCCATCGACTGGCCCAACGCGGGCACAAAATAGCCATTTTCTACCGCCGGTTTGCAGAAGACGCCGGTCTGACATGTCGGCAAGACCCCGACGGCGTGCAGGTTTGGGCCGCCTGGTCCGGGCCGTTAAACCATTCTCGCCGTTTTTTGTCTACCTTTAAAGAGCCGTTTTTGGCCGATGCCTTTGCCCAGGTGCTCCGCAAAGTTCAGCCGGAGTTGGTCCATATCCAGCATTTAATGGGTTTACCGGTTCAATTGGTCAACCTGCTCCAGCAGAAAAATATCCCCTTTGTTATCACGCTGCATGATTACTGGTGGGTGTGCGCCAACGCCCAGCTTGTTACCAATTACAGCCAGCAGTTGTGTGACGGGCCAAAAGCCTACCTCAATTGCGCTCGCTGCGTTTTGGCCCGAAGTGCCCAGCCACACCTGTGGCCTCTGACTCCGGCGATGGCAGTTCCATTGGCCTGGCGGAATCGGCAATTGCGGCAGGTGTTGCGTTCGGCCAGGCGATTGATTGCCCCTTCTGATTTTGTGCGCCGCTGGTACGCGGCCCACGGCGTTGACCCGCAAAAAATTGAGGTTATTCCGCATGGACTCGATTCCCCGCCGGCGCGGTCGAATCCGCCAAAATCTGCCGAAGCGCCGTTGCGCTTTGCTTACATTGGAGGGCTATCGTGGCAAAAGGGGGTTCACGTTTTGTTGCAGGCGTTTGCCGGCCTTGAGCCGCCGGCCGAGTTGTGGATTGCCGGAGACGAGTCGACTGACCCGATTTACGTGGCCGGTTTACAGGCGCAGGCTTCGCCCGGCGTGCGCTTTTTGGGCAAGCTGACCCGCGAGCAAGTGTGGGACACGCTGGGCCAAATTGATGTGGTTGTTGTGCCATCCCTGTGGTACGAGGCTTTTTCATTTATTGTGTCAGAAGCGTTTGCGGCCGGGGCGCCGGTGATTGCTTCTCAATTGGGGCCGCTGCCCGACAGGGTACAGCACGAGGTAAACGGCCTGCTAACCCCGCCCAACGATGCGCCGGCTTTGCGCGCTGCGCTGGCGCGTTTTGTGCGTAACCCCAACCTGCTGGCGCGGCTTAGGGCCGCTATTCCGCCGGCGCGCACCCTTGATGACCAGATTGATGAATTGGAGACGCTTTACAAGTCGATATTAATAACGCACCCGGCGTTGCCGCTATGAGCGGCTTGGGTTTTTTTCAAAGGCCCGGTCAAGCTCCCGTAGTAATTCATCGGTTTGGGCTACTAATTGCCAGCCGGCGTCTTCTGTTTTGGGGCCGTAGCGCCCTATCTCGCTTTGTATCAGGCAATCTTTTACGTTGTTGACCAGCGCGGCGGCCAGGCCCTGTTCTCGCAGTCGCTTCTCCAAATCAGAATGGGTTAATCCTTTAGCCGCAACGCCCAACTGCTGGCTCAAATAGATTTGAATGGCCAGTTGAACTGCCCGGTAATTATCCTGATTGTGGGCCAGGGTTTGCGCCAGGGCGGAGTGCATTTTTTGGCGCGGTTGCTGCAACGCCTGCGCTTTGGCTGCAACCTGCTGCTGGCGCTTTTGCCACGCCCAAAACCCAACCGCCCCACCTACCACGGCCAGCGGAACAACCCCACACAGAACCCAAAGCGCCACGACGCTTACCGGTAAAATTACCTGCCAGACCGACGCAAGTAAATCCGGCGAAATCCGAATCACTGCCCCGCTCTGGCCCTGTTCCGGCAGGTCGAATTGATTGAATATAGCCGGCGTGGCCGCCGGCTGGGCCGGGTCGGGGGTGGGGGCAGGGATGATTCTGCCGGAAATCGAACGGCTGCTGATAGTCCGATATTCGCCCGCTGCGGGGTCAAAATAAACCAGTTTGGTGGGCGGGATGACAAAATCACCGACGCGGTCAGATAAAATTACCCGCTCAAACACCCTCGTGCCGGTAACTTGCCCATCTTTCATAACCGTGGTGACGTTGCTGGCTGAGTCATAACTGCGCCAGTTGTTTAGCGCAGGCCAGATGGGTTCTGGCAGCGTATGAACATTACCACTACCGCTCACCGCCACCGAAAGCGTAGCCGGTTGATTTACTACCGCTACCTGCGGACTAAATTGGGCTTCAATTTGATATTGCCCCACCGCTCCCTTAAAACCGGGCGGCGCGGAGTTGGGCAGGGGTTTTACCTGCAAGGCGGTTGGGCCGGTGTACAATTCCAGAGGTTTTTCAAAAAAGTTACCGGGAATCATCAACCGGGCCGAACCGATGGTGACGTTGCCCACTGTTTTTGGAAACAGGGCCATGCGAACTTCGCTGATTAGATAGGTGCGCCCTTCAATATCCAGGTTGTACTCTTGCACGGGCAGCCCTACCGTATCGAATCCGTTGAACAGGGGCATTTCGTATTGGGGGCGTTGATATAACTTGAGCGCCTGATAAAAACGAAAGGTGTAGATAACCTGCTGGCCTATATAGGGGGTTGAGGTATCTACAGTGGCCTCGGCAAAAAAGTCGTGCTCTTCCAAACCGGCGGGGGGAGTGATGCGGCTGGGCGGCACAGCGTTACCCGGCGAGGGAGCCGGCGCTGTACCCTGGCTAACTCTGATAGTAATAGGAGCCGCTTTGTAGATTTGGTCATCAATTTTTACTGTAACCGGCGGAATGGTGAGTTGACCGGTGCGGCGCGGTTGCAGTTGGTAGGTGTAAACTACCTCGGTTTGAATATTGCCATTAACCATACTGACGCTGGTGGCAATATCAAATTCAATTACGGCCAGCCCTTCCAGCGGCGGCAAAATGGGGCGGGGCTGCTGTGGCGACTCGTCCACAACGGTAACGGTTAAAATAACCAGGTCATCGGTGGTGTATTGGGTGCGATTGACGGCGGCGGTAATGGGCGACTCTTGCCCGCGCGCGATTGGGGGGAGTAGTAGCAGAAATAGCAGAACAAAGAAGAGCGGCGTCTGTTGGAGGCAACCAAACAACTTTTGATGATTATCTCGACTCTTTCTCAAACCAGTCCCCCTCGACTCTCTGCGCTATTGCTTCACCAGGGAGATATTGTACCTACAGGGATGTTTTTTTTCAAGGAAGCAATAGGGGACTATTCAACCCCAACCCGGTGAATAGACCACCACCAGCGGTCGGCGCTGCCGGTTTGCTCAATGCGGATGAAGCGGGCGCGTTGGGGGGTAAAGGTGACATCCAGGGGCGCGGAATTGTTGCCGTTGCGGGCAACTTCTATCCAGTTGCGCTGGTCTTCGGAAAGGCGCACAATATAGCCTCGGGGGTAGTCAAAGGGGGATTTTTGATTATCCAGCGTCAACCGTTTGATAATGCGGGTTGTGTTCAGGTCAATTTCAAACCATTGGCCGGGCCGCTGTAAAGTGCGGGTGCTCCAGCGAGTGTCGGGGTTATTATCCAGGGCTTGCAGCACATTATCGGCGCCCACCAGTACGTTGTTGTGGCTGGCCCGGCCCGATACCCGAATTTGAGAAGATAGCTGGATGGTATGAATAGACCACCACCAGCGGTCGGAAAAGCCGGTTTGCTCTACCCGGAAAAAGCGCACCGGGCGCGGGGTAAACACAACATTTACCTGTTGGCCATTTTGAGGCTTTTGGTCAACCGTTTCCCAATTATTGCCATCTCTGGAAATTTTCATCACGTAGCCGCGCGGATAATCCATCGGCGAGTTGGCGTTGGTCAACTGAATTTGCGAGATGGTTTGCTCTTGCCCCAAATCTACCTGAAACCACATGCCGGGCCGCTGCGGATGCGTCGTGCTCCAGCGGGTAAAGGGGTTGCCATCGAGCGCCTGTTGCAGGTTATCAAACCCCTGCTGCACATTATTGTGGCTGGCGCTGGCCCGAATCTGACCGCCGGGCGGCGGGGGGGGCGGGTCAATCCGCTCTGGTATCACCTCTACCGGAATATCCAGCGTGGGTACGTTTTTCCAGGCGAACCAGGTTACAAACTCCTCAACCATATCCCATTTGAGCAAATATTTGCCGGGCGTGCGGGGCGCGTCTAAATGGATATGTACCGTAAAGGTTTGGCCCGGCAACACATCAAACGGCAGCCGCGAGCGATGTTGGTTCCACAATTCGGGCGAAAGGGGCGAGCCGTCGGCGTTATGCCAGTGGTAACTCAACCGCACCATGTTGGTCCCGGCTTCGGGCCAAACCCGGCGGCTGGTATTTTTGATGACCATCTCCACTGTTGCCTGGCTGTTGGCAATCATTTTGGCCGGCGTGCTGTGTTTAACGTACTCCACCGCGTAGGCCGGGCGATTATCAGCCGCCCCCAGAGGGCGGGGAATCTGGCCCACTTGCCAGGCGACCGGGTACAACTCCTGGGAACCCGGGTTCCACCATTGCAGGGGCTGAAACTGCAGGTCGGGCGAAGAAATTATAAAGGCCGAGGCCGAGGCCACATATTCGTGCTTGGCAACTTCTTGATAAAATTTAACATAATTTTGGGCGCGCAACCAGCCGGGTGTTTGCGGGCCGCCGTTAAACTCGGTAATGTGGATGGTTTTGTTGGGAAAACGTTGATGGTACAGGGTAAAGCGCAGCCCAAAGCCGGGGTGCAGCACGCCGTGCTCGTCAAACCAGTAAGAGTGGACTGCCAGCCAATCGGCGGCTTCTACAGCCGGGCGACACTTTTCCAGCCAGTCAAAATCCAGGTGAGGGTCATCGGGCAGCATGGTTGGCGAAAGGGCCGGAAAGCCAAATTTGGCCCATGGATGGCGCACTTTTAACAGTGGGAGCGTTTCCAGAAACCACCGGTTAAAGGCTTCGGCCTGGTCTGGGGTAGGTCCCCAGCCTTCGTGGGCGTGGTTTGGCTCGTTGAGTACTTCAAACAGGTTGGTGTAAGGCCGAAACGACTCGATGGCGTTGGCATGTTTTTGCGCAAATTCTGCCGGCGCGCCCGGCTTTTGCCCCTGCTCGTACAGCCGCACGATAAATTGAATAGAGGGATTTTCTGCCCGCAGCCGCTGGAGCACGTTTAGCCGGGTGTACTCCATCAGTTTGACCATTTCAATTTTGGCCTGCCGGATAACGTGGTAATCGGTTTCGGTAAATTGCCCCTGCCAAAAATCGTTGCGTCCGTGGATACCAACCAACATGGTGCGCCTCTTGAACTTTAATAATGTTATGTCATGTTATTTTACAATAAGTTTAACCTCTCGACAAGGCAGTAAGCGTGTTGCCTCACCCAAAAGACGTGATATACTGGTTGCTTTATCTTAAAAATCAGGAGAGCAACCCCATGAAAGATTCTACCAAACTTCTGCACCAGGGCGACGACCCCGCCCGGCAGCAAGGCGCTGTGAACCCTCCTATCTACCGGGCCTCGTTATTTGGCTACCATACCTGCCATGAATTTTTAGAGGCTTCTCAAGATATGAACCACCGGCCCTATTACAGCCGCAACTATAACCCCACCGTCAGGGCCTTGGAAGATAAACTGGCCTGTTTGGAACAGGCCCAAACCGCCATTGCTTTCTCATCGGGTATGGGCGCCATTACCGCCCCGTTGATAGCCCTGCTTGGCCAGGGCGACCACCTGCTTGTGGCCGATTCGGTTTACGGCCCGACCCGAAAATTTTGTAACGACGTGCTAACCCGAATGGGAATCGAAGTGGAATATTTCTCGGCGGCAGAATCAGCCAACCTGCGCCGTTACCTGCGTAACCAAACCCGGGTTATCTACCTGGAATCGCCGGGCAGCCTCACGTTCGATATTCAGGATATAGCTGCTGTGGCCCAACTGGCTCGCTCTCGGGGCGTCTATACCATCATTGATAATTCCTGGGCTACGCCTTTGTATCAAAAACCTGTTATCCTGGGTATTGATATTGTAGTTCATACGGGGACCAAATATATCGGCGGCCACTCAGATTTGATGCTGGGGTTGCTGGCCTGCTCGCAAGAGCTGTTTGATAAAATCAAGCCGGTGGCTGCCTTGCTGGGGGCCAACCTGTCGCCCGATGACGCTTATCTGGCCTTACGCAGCTTGCGAACGCTGCCTTTACGCATGGCCCGGCATCAGGAGTCGGCCTTAAAAGTTGCCCGCTGGCTGCAAACCCGGCCCGAAGTGCGGGCGGTGCTGCATCCCGGCCTGCCAAATTTTGCCGGGTATGAACTGGCCCAAAAACAAATGAGCGGCTACAGCGGCCTGTTCAGCTTTCGGTTGCAGCCGGGCGCAGAAAAAGCGCGCCACGCCTTTGTTGACGCGCTGGAACTGTATTTGATTGGGGTCAGTTGGGGCGGCTACGAGAGCCTGATTCTGCCGCTGAGTACCGCCTTTCAAAGTGAACCGGCCTGGCGCGCTCGCCGGGGCCTGGATGACGACACCTTCCGCATCTCCATTGGCCTGGAAGACGCCGATGACCTCATTGCCGATTTGGAAAAGGGGCTGGCCGCCTGGCGCGCTGCAATGGATTGACCTCAATCAAACTTGTGGAATGTTACCCGCCATGAGTAATGGCCCCGGCAAACCTGATTATTCTGCTGCGCCTCTCGACATTTTTCCACGCGGCCTTCGCAGTAGCCGCTTGCCGCCAGCACGTCGGCCGGAATGAGTTCATCGTGCGAGGTAAAGTTGAAACTTTCCTCGCTGGTGTAGGGCGTGCCGTCGATGTGCCGTTTGGCCACCAGGGTCATGCTATTGTTCCACAGGGTAATTTCGGTGCGGCCCGGCCCGTGGCTGCCAGAGGCAACTTCAACGTTATTGAAGGTATCGCCGATAACAATCCCATCAAGCGGTTTGCCCGGCGGTAGCCCTTGCAGCACGGTAATGTAGATACTGTGGTTGCCCACGCAGCCGCCATTTTCCCAAATTGGCACCATAGCCTGGTAGGTAACGCAAAAATCTTTGTCGCACCGAAGCTCCTCGGCCAGTTCTTGAGGCGTTGTTGCCTCGTCGCTGGCGGCCGCTTCGGTTGACTCCTCACTTGGGCCTGTTTGCTCGGCGGCATCCGCAACCTGGGCGGCGGGAGTGGGCGTGGCCGGCGGCGGGGGGGCCTGGACAATCGGTATGGCTTCGCTGCTGCCGGACACAGCGACCAATTCACCAAAAACCCAGCCTGTTTTGGCTGTCGTTTCGACGGTTGATAACATGACCTGCCACCAGCTATTATCCTCATTGCGGCCGGTGACAGGCGCTTCCTGCCCCGGCTCAAATCTGGCAATGATTGGGTAATTGACACCCGGCCCGCTGCGCACGTTGACCGGCGCAGTCAGCGTTGGGTCAATTTGCGCGACCGGCTCCGGCGTGGCGGTTGGCGGCGGCGTAGGGGTTGCGGTTGGCACAAGGGTGTTGGTTGCTGTCGGCTCTGGTGTGAAAGTTGGCGTAAAGGTGGGCGCCGGTGTTGGCATCTCGGTAGCCAACCCAGTCAAAACAGTAACGATTTCCGGTGTTTCTGTTGGATTCTCAGCCACAGTGGCGATTGTGTTGGTGCAGGCCGTTAAACTCACAATGATAATAAACATTTTTGCAACTATAATGTGTAATTTCATAGCACTCCTTATAAAGGTTAAATACCCCATATATTGTTTATTATTGCAAAAAAAAGGGGATAGAAGTTGTTTGTTTAGCCATATCTAATTTTTTAGCCCACTTGATACTCTTTTGCCAGAGTCTGGGCGTCACTCCGGCTGGGGAGCGATAATGTTAATTATATCAGATGTTACTTGCGCCTTAACCAGAATAACGGCGCTGTTGCTGAATTGCTGCCCTTTGTTGTCGCTGACCGGCAAACGTTCTCCGGTTTTAGCGTTGTACATCCCGGTCACCAGCCAATAGTCCCCGGCCGATAACTGGGCCGGGAGCGGCAGGTCAACCGAATGGGCAATCACCTCGTTTGGCTGCCAGCGCGAGGTAGGGTAATTGCCGTTTAACGGCTGGGTGTCGAAGCCGGTAACAAATTGGCCGTTGGAATCCAGCAGTTGAACAAAGATAGTGTAATCTTTTTGAATACGTTGATTGGCCTGCCAGTAGAGCGTAGGGCTGATGACGCTTTGCCCCGGCCCAGGACTCCGCGATATTGTAGCGGGCAGGGTGTAACCAAGCAATTGAATCTGGTTGCCCAGCGTGGCCGGCTGTTGTACGCCAGGCCGGTCGAGGGAGTGGCTATCATCGCTTACGTAAAACAGGCCGATAGCAACCTGGTCTCCCGCCACATCTCCGGCGCTGTTGACCACCGGCAGCCGGTGGCCGGTGCGAGTGTTGAACAAGCCCAGGCGAATTAAATAAGGGCCGGGGGGAATGTCGCCCGGTTGAATGGTGTAATCCGTGGGGCTTAGTTTGCCTTTGCGCCAGCGATGCGCGTCGCTCAGCATCAGCCCGTCCAGTTGCCCCACGCCTTCGCCCCGGCTGTTGATAACGTGGATGAAAATATCGTGGGTCAGGGGCTGGTCGGTTAAATTCTCCCAATACAGCGTTAAATGGATAGGTTGGTTGGGCGGCAGATGGCGAGGCGTTACCTGGTATCCGGCCAGGCGGATTTCATTGTTCCAGGCGTAATCAACCGGGTTGGGAATATCCCACGGCGTGGTGAGGGCGGCGGCCAGCGGCTCCAGGCCGGCTGTGAGCCGGGTTTGAACGGTGATAAAAACCGGCGCAGCCAGCTTGTAGGTTTGCCGCGGCTGCGCGTTCAGGCGGCTCAATTTGTCCCGCGCCAGCGGCGGCGTGAGATAGGCCGCCTCTATGTTCGATTCTGTCCGTGTTAGCCACACGTAGCTGGCCGGCAACTCATCTTCGGCAACAACCAGAATCGCCGGTCGCTGCGGGTCAAGCGGCGGCGGGGCGTCAACCTCGTTGAACTGGTTGTAAAAAACCATTTGGATAGTAGGGTGGGCGTACAGGTAAAACGGCAGCAAAATATCGTGGCTGTATGAGTCGCGCAGCAAATTTTGGGCAAGGGTCAGTTCCGGGCCGTTGTATCGCTCAAACAAAAACGGCTGCTGCGGCCAGCGAACTAAAAAGTTGTAGCTGTTGAGACTCCCACTCACCGTAAAAATTATGGCAAATGCCGCCAGTCCCGCCTGGATGGAACGGCGGCGATGCAACAATTTTGCGCTGGCCCACTCAACGAGGCTGAACAGACCCACCGCCGCCAGCGCGTAATAGATGGGCAACATGCCGGCCAGCCGCAAATTGCTGATGGCGTGATGCACCGGCAGCATGTCGGGCAGGCGCAGGTCGCTAAAATCAATATCGTTAAGGGGAGCGGGCAGCCACAATACCAGCAGCCCGGTTAGCAAAAACAGATAGGCTGGCTGCCGCCAGCGCCGGATGGAAACGATTATCCCTGCCCAAAAGCCCAGCAGCGCCGGCCAGTCGAAATTAAGGCGAAGCTGGCCCTGCCACAACCCCACCGGGCCATCCAAATAAATTCTGAGGGCGGTGAGCAGATGCCCGGACCAGGTGATTTGGGGGTTGCTGGCAAATCTATCGGTAATGGACGATTGCCGCACGTATTGCAGCACCAGCGGAGTATTGGCATATGTCCACCCCAGCGGCAAAAACACTACCACAGAGGCCACAGCCATTACCCCAACCCATCGCCACACAGGCCGCCGTTTCTGCCTCCGGTTAATCGTTGTCCAGATTAAGGCGAACAGCCCAACCTGCAAAGGCAGCAGCCCGGCCAGCCAGTAGGTATACTGGCACAACCCCAGCGCCACCCCCGCTGCAATCATATATCCGGTTGACCGTTGCTGCCAGCCCCGCCAGAACCAGTAGGCCATCAGCACATACAGCAGCAACAGCAGCGACGCCCTGAAGCCGCTGCGGCTGAGGGTAATGTGCCAGAATGAAAAGGCCAGCCCGGCGGCGGTAATCAACCCAAGATAGCCGCCGTGGGCTTGCGGTGCAAACATTGTTTTGACCCAGCGATAGGCAAGGGGAATGGTAACCAGACAAATAATGAGCGATAAAAACCGGATGGCAAAGGTGTTGACCCCCAACACCAGCAAAAACGGAATTGAGAGGTAATGAAATAGCGCGTGCCGGCCGGTGTTGCCGGGCAGAAAGACCAGTTGGGAACCCGTTTCCCACAACCACAGCGAGTCGACGACGTTGTAGGCTTCATCATAATTAAAAGCCGGGGGAATGTGAGGAAAGCGCCACAACCGAACCCAGGCTGCCGCCAGAATCAACCCAACCATCAACCAGGCGCATATTTTGCGCGGCCGGGCGTGTAACAACATTGCCATCAAACTGTCATCTGCCTCGTTCGCCGCGTGTATAGGGGATACCCAGGGCCGCCGGCGCGCCCAACCGCTTGCGGACCGCTTCTCGGCTGGAAAAGACCAGGGCCACCACCGTAAACAGATAGGGAATCATCTCCAGCCAGACGCCCAAAATAGGGTTGCTGGCAAAAGGCAGCCAGGCCACGGCTTGCAGGTCTAGCGGCAGGCGGCGCAGCGCGCCAAAAATGTAGGCCCCCAGCAGGGCGCGCCAGGGACTCCAGCCGGCAAAAATGACCAGTCCCACGGCAATCCAACCCTGCCCGGCGGTCATGTCGTCAATCCACAGCGGCGTGATGGCCAGCGATAACGACGCCCCGGCCAACCCTGCAAATAATCCGCCCACAAATACGTAGAGATAGCGTTGAAAATAAACGTTAATGCCAACAGCATCGGCAGCGGCAGGTTTCTCGCCCACGGCCCGCAGATGCAGGCCGGGCCGGGTGAGTTCAACCCAAAACCAAACTGCCGGAACCAGCAAAATACCCAGGTACAGCACAATGCTCTGCTCGCCGAACAGCGGCCACAGAATAGTGGGGCCAATTACCGGGATGTCGTACATAAAAGGCATTTTAACGGTGGGCAGGCGAGGCACATCTCTAATTTGCACATAAGCCGCGCCCAGCACCGAGGTTAGCCCCCGACCCACAAAGGTGAGGGCCAGCCCGCTAACTACCTGGTCGGCCCGCAGGCTAATTGTCACCAGCGCGTGAATCAGGCTGATGCCGCCGGCGGCCAGCATCCCCGCACCCACCCCCAGCCAGGGATTGCCCGTGCCGTAAGATGCAGCAAAGCCGGCCAGCGCGCCCACCAGCATCATCCCTTCAACGCCCAGGTTGAGCACGCCGGAGCGTTCGGTTAAAATTTCGCCCAGGGTGGCAAACAGCAGCGGCGTGCCGGTACGCAGCCCGGCCCCAATAATATTAACCACAAAAACAATGCCGGCCAGTTCCAAGGTTACACCTCCGCCGCGCCGGAAGCTACCGGGGCAGATGATCCTATGCGGATGCGGTAGCGGGTGAAGGTATCGGCGCTAATAACACAAAACAGAATGATACCTTGAATCATCAACGGGATGCCGGCGGGTTGAATGGTATCGCCGCCAACCAACAGCCCGCCAAACAAATAGGCCACTACAATAACCGCCAGCGGATTTAGCCGGGCCAGCCAGGCAATGATAATGGCGGTAAAGCCATAGCCGGGCGAAAAGTTTTCTGCCAAACGGTGAACGGCCCCGGCCAGTTCCGACATGCCGGCCAGACCCGATAACCCGCCGGAGATAATCATGGTCAAAATAATATTGCGCGACAGATTCATGCCGGCGTAACGGGCGGCTTCGGGGTTGTCGCCAATTACCTTTAACTCATAACCCCATTTGCCGTATTTAAATATGACATATAGCAGCACCGCCGCCGCAAGCCCGTAAAAAATACCAAAATGGGCCGTCAACCCCCTGAGGGCGGGGATGGCCTCGCCGTAATCGGTGAGGCGGGGAAACCAGGTGTTTCTGGGAAAGGGGGCGGTTGAGCCAAACCCGCCGGCGGCCCACGGCCCGTAAATAAAGTAGTTGTTAAACTGGGTGGCTACAAAAACCAGCATCACCGAGCTGATAATCTCGTTGACGCCCAGTTTGGCCTTTAACACGCCGGGGATGGCCCCCCAGGCGGCTCCGGCGGCAAAACCGGCCAGCGTCATCAACACCAGCATAATTGGCCGGGGCAGGTCTGGCGGCAGCCAGATAATGGCTACGCCGGTGGCCGCCCATGCGCCCAGCAGTAGCTGGCCTTCGGCCCCAATATTCCACAGCCTCATTCTAAAGGCAATGGTTACGCCCAGCCCGGTGAGAATTAGCGGGGTGGCCTTAACCAGCGTGTCGGAAAAGGAGTAAGTTTCAAAAAAACCGGCTTTGGCCATCCGCCAGTAGGCCGTAACCGGGTCAAGCCCGCCATAGGCCAATAAAATAGACCCCAGCAGCAGCCCCACAATAATGGCCACCAGAATGCTCACCAATGGCAGCCAGCGGGGCATGTCCAGCCTTGGTTCAATTTTAATTTGCATTTGCCAGCTCCGCTTGAGTACCGGCCATCATCAGCCCAATTTCATTAATCCGTTCATCATCCGGGGGAACCTGGCCCATTATCTGCCCTTCGTACACCACTACAATGCGGTCCGAGAGGGAGAGCAGCTCGTCCAGGTCTTCGGAAATTAGCAGAATGGCCGCGCCCCGGTCGCGCTCATCAATAAGCATTTGATGAATCGATTCGATAGCGCCGACATCCAGCCCGCGCACCGGGTAAACGGCAATAATAACTTTTGGCTGTTGCGAGATTTCCCGGGCCAGAATGAGCTTTTGCAAATTGCCGCCGGATAGCAGCCGGGCCGGGGTATCAACGCCGGGGGCCATCACGTTGAATTGCGCTACCAGTTCTTTGGCCCGCTCGCGGGCCAGCGTCAGGTCGACGCGCCAGCCTTTGCCGATGGGGGGTTGTCGATATGATTTTAGAATGAGGTTATCGGTCAAATCTAAATTGGGCGAGGTGCCAACGCCGGTGCGGTCGGCGGGGATGTAGGACAGTCCCCGGTCGATGGTGTGGGCGCCGGGCCGGTTGGTGACATCTTCTCCCTGCGCAATAACCTGGCCGCCGGTAGCCGGCCGCAGCCCGGTAATCACTTCGGCCAGTTCGGTTTGGCCGTTGCCGGCCACCCCGGCAATGCCCAGCACCTCGCCGGCGCGCACCGAGAGCGAGAGGTTTTTGAGAGCAGGCAGCCCCCGGTCGTTTTCGCAGGAGAGATTCTTAACGGCCAATACTTCTTCGGCGGGTTGGGCCGGCGTTTTGCTAATGCGAAACAGCACGTCTCGACCCACCATCAGCCGGGCCAGCTCGTCTTTGTTGGTGCTTTGGCCGTCAACCGTGGCCACAACCCGCCCGCGCCGGAGCACGGTAATCCGGTTGGCAATGGAGATAACCTCATGCAGTTTGTGGCTGATAAAAACAATGGTGTGGCCGGTGGCGGCCATACCGCGCAAAGTGTCGAACAAATCGGTCACTTCCTGGGGGGTCAACACGGCGGTTGGCTCGTCCATAATTAAAATGCTGGCCCCCTGGTAGAGCATTTTTAGAACTTCAACGCGCTGCTGCTCGCCCACGGAAAGCTGCCAGATTTTGGCCTGCGGGTCAACCGCCAGATTGTATTTTTGGGATAAGGCTGTCACCTCGGCCTCGATTTTGCGGGCGTCAATGTAAAAACGAGGCGCGCGCTGGCCCAAAATAAGGTTTTCGGCCACGCTTTGGGTGGGAACCAGCATAAAGTGCTGGTGAACCATGCCGATGCCGTGATTAATGGCATCGCGGGGGGAACTGAACCTGACTGCCCGGCCTTTGACCATAATTTGGCCTTTGTCGGGCCGGTAGAGGCCATTGAGCATGTTCATTAAAGTGCTTTTGCCGGCCCCGTTTTCGCCCAGCAAGGCGTGAATTTCGCCTTGTTTCACGGTAAAATCCACGTTATCGTTAGCCAGTACACCGGGGAAGCGTTTGGTGATGCCTCGCATTTCAAAGGCAAAAGGGGGGTCGCTCATTGGTTGCTCCTGAAAATAAATACTGCGCGGGGGGTAACCCGCGCAGTAGTATACTAACAATCCTGCATGTCCGCCAATCTCAAATTAATTGAGCGGGGGAATTTCGGCGGTGGGGTCAAAGCCTTCTACCAGGTAGTCCATGCAGATGGTGCAGGCTTCTCGTCCGGTAATGCCAAAGGCCGACATGTAGCCATCGCTCAGCCCTTCCAGGTCAGACTGGGTAAGGCTGACGCCTGCGGGGATGACTACGTTGCCCTGGTTGTCGTTGATGGGGCCGGTGAAGATGTCGAAGCGGTCAAATTCGCCGGACTTCATCTGGGCCAGCGCCTCTTGCACCTGGGGAATAACCGACTCTGGCACGCTGGGGTAGGGTTCTTGCCCTTCCATAAAGCCGTAAAAACCAACCAGGCCATCGGCGGTAGAGCCGTAGTAATCTTCCGGGGTCCAGGTTCCTTCGCGTACGCTTCTAACAATGTCTACGTAAAGGGGGCCCCAAATCCAGTAGGGAACGCCCAGGCAGTTCTTTTCCAACCCCACACAGGCGTTTGAGGAGTCGTAGGCAATGCCGGTAAAGCCTCGCTCGGCGGCGGCCTGAACCGGGCCGGGGGTGTCGGCCCCGGTAATAATAACCGTAGCGCCGGCATCCAGCATCGATTCGGCGGCTTCGCGCTCTTTGACCGGGTCAAACCAGGTAAATATCCAGCGGATGTCCATAACGCAATCCGGGCAGGTACGGCGCATACCCAGCGCCGCCGCGTTAGAGAGTCGAATTACTTCGGCAATAGGGAAGGGGGCAATAATGCCGACTCGTTTTGAGCCGTCTTCGGCGGCTTTGGCTCCGGCTACCATACCGGCAATGTATTTCATCTCTTCTATAGCGCCAAAAACGTTGCCAAAGTTGGAGCCGTTTTTCTTTTGGCCGGAAATGTGAATAAAGGCGGTATCGGGAAATTCTTCGGCCACAACGGCGGTGGGGTCCATGTAGCCAAAGGAGGTGGTAAAGATTACGTCGAAGCCCTGGCGAGCCAGGTTGCGGATGACCCGCTCGGCATCGGCGCCTTCGGGCACGCTTTCCAGGTAGGCGGTATGAACGTTGTCGAGATTATTTTCCAGATAGCGGCGGCCCTCGTTGTGGGCAAAGGTCCAGCCACCGTCGCCAATGGGGCCAACGTAAACAAAGGCCACGTTGGTTTTACCCTCTTCAATGGTGGGGATTTGAATTTCGCCGCCAGATTCGGCCATGGCTTCAACCCCTACGCCTAAAATATTTTGGGCATATTCGGCGCTGGGAATGCACAGTTTCCAGCCGGGTTCAATAATGTTGGCATCTTGAATGGTGGCGTAACTGCTATCGGTGGCGGCCTTGGCGTTGGTGGCCTCAAAAATGGCCGGGAAAGTCAGCACGTCGCCAAAAAACTTGTCGGCAATTTTCGATAGCCAGTCGTCGGCCTGCACCACCACATCGCTTTCGCACACCACCTCCTCTTGCGCCAGCGTATGGCCGGGGGCCAGCGAGATGGTAAAGACCAGCAGCAGTAAAATGGATACTGTCTTTTTCATAAAGCTCCTCCTCAGCTAGATAGTGTTATTAAGACTTTAAAAAATTTACACTTTAAAAAATCAAAAAATACAAGACTTACGCAGTTGAATACTCAAAACGCCGCTTCGGTACGGCTTTCGCCTACTCAGCATGCGTTTTGAGCAGACCGCCCCCTTCGATACACCCACTCTCTTCGGTCGCAGGGCTACTCAGGCTGCGTCCTGAACTTGTCGAAGGGGGCTTGTCGAAGGGATGCCAGGTGCGTAACTCCTGAAATATTCAATAATCGGGTTGTCACCTCCTTTCCGGTTTTGAAAATGCGTTATTCCGGCCCCCAAATATAACAAGGGTTTTTAACAGGCCGATAACTTCTCTGCTGGATATGATACCCTTTTCGTCTCATTTGGGGTAGTGAGACTTGTCCTCGGATTACAGGATAAATGTCAACTTTTTGCGTTTGCCACTACGGTTAGTTAGGGTGTTTGCTGCAAACGCAAAAAGCCCCACTACCCATAGATGCGCTTTCTTTGTTGAGGGGCTTTATTTGGCCGGAAGCTGATATAGGTTGAAAATTTGTCAAAACGGTGCAACTATACAATATTCCATTCAAAGGTACTGAAATGAGGGTAAATAGTAAATAGTGATTGGTAATTTAATCCAACTACTATTTACAATTTACAAAGCGTTAGCTTCGTGTTTTTCACCGGCCATCATCAGCCCCAACTCTTCTACCGTGGTTTTATCATTCTCCACAATGCCCATAATTTCACCGCCAAACATCACCGCAATGCGGTCTGATAGGGCGCGAACCTCGTCCAAATCCTCGGAGATGAGCAGCGTGGCCAGCCCTTCGGCCCGCTGCTGTAGTAACTGGTTGTGAATGTACTCCATTGCGCCAATATCTACGCCCCGCGTCGGCTGCGAGGCAATAAGCACTCGCGGCTTGCGGGCCAGCTCTCTGGCCAGAATTAACTTTTGAATGTTGCCGCCCGACAGATTCTTGACCGGCGTTTCCTGACTGGGCGTTTTTATGTTGAAACTACTAATCATCTCTCTGGCATGTTGACCAATTTGCTTGAAATTTAGAAAAATACCCTGGCTGTAGGGCTGGCGAATATGGTCTTGCAAAATTAAATTTTCTGCCACGCTAAAATCTTTGATAGCGCCATCGAGCATACGCTCTTCGGGAATGTACGAGAGTCCGGTGTCGATAATTCGGGCGGGCGGCAGGTTGGTAACATCCCGGCCTTCAATGGAGATTTGGCCCTTGCTAACCGGTAACAGCCCGGCAACCACTTCGGCCAGAGAACGCTGCCCGTTGCCCGATACGCCGGCCACGCCTAAAATTTCGCCGCTGCGAACTTCAAAGTTGATGTTACGCAGCGCCGGCGTACCCTGGGCGTTAACGGCGCTCACATTTTCCAGCTTCAACCGCACATCGCCGGTGGCGGCCTTGGGGCGCTGTCGCTCTAGCAGCACTTCCCGGCCTACCATCATACGGGCCAAATCTGCTTTAGTAACTTCTGCGGTAGGTCGCGTACCGATGACTTTTCCATCACGCAGCACCGTTACCCGGTCGGTCAGCGCCACAATTTCGTGCAGCTTGTGCGAGATAAAGATGAGAGCATGTCCATCGCGGGCCATATTTTTGAAGATAACAAACAGTTCATCCACTTCCTGGGGGGTCAACACTGCCGTGGGTTCATCCAGTACCAGCAGGGCCGCGCCGCGATACAGGGCTTTGATAATTTCGACCCGCTGCTGCTGCCCCACCGCCAGGCTAGAAATGGTAGCGCGAGGGTCGATATTAAGGCCATAGTTGCGGGCCAGCTCATTAATGCGGTTGGTTACTATATCCAAATCCAGCCGGGGTTCGCGGGATGAGCGCAGGCCCAGGGCCACATTATCGGCTACGGTCAGGTTGTCAACCAGCATAAAGTGCTGGTGAATCATCCCAATGCCGTGCCGGATGGAGTCTGACGGCGAGTGGATTTGAATGGGTTGGCCGTTGAGCAGAATTTCGCCTTCGTCTGGCTGGTACAGGCCGTAGAGAATTTTCATCAGCGTGCTTTTGCCGGCGCCATTTTCGCCCAGCAGCGCGTGAATTTCGCCGGCTTTTACGTCAAAATCAACGTGGTCGTTGGCCAGAACGCCGGGAAATTTTTTGACAATACCGCGCATCTCCATTGATTCAATGCGGGGCAGGCCCGAGGGCAGCAAGTTATTTTCTGTCATTTGCTTGTAACCTCGCTCAACATGGTTTTGCCGGTAGGGGGCCGATAGACTATCGTTAGCATCTTTACTCTTTGTCACCTGTTTAGGGGTGGGTAGCAAGTAGCAGGTTGCAGGTAAAAACTTGCCACTTGCTACCTGCTACTTGCCTTAAACCGGGTTGATGGCGAAAACTTTACAAGGCCATCATCTTGGTTCGGCTTCGATGGTGATTGAACCGTCGATGATGCCCTGCTCGGCTTCTTGGGCTGCGGCCACGGCCTCTGCGGGCAGGCTGTCGCCGTAAATCATAGTTTGGCCGCCGTTCTCCAGAGTTAGCTGTAACACCTTGCCGCCCATCTCGCCGGCCTGATGCGATTTAATCATCTCCAGCACGGTGGGACGCCAATCGTACAGCACGGTGGCTACCACGATATCGGGGGCCAGGGGCGACTGGTCGGACTGAATGCCCATCCAGGGGACGCCCTTTTCTTTGGCCACGCCCACAGCGCCCACCACCTGCTGGGCTGAGCCGGTCAGCACGTCGGCGCCGGCCTGAACGTGAGTGTTGGCGGCTTCGGCAGCCAGGGCGGTATCGCCAAAGGAGCCGGTGAACGAGATGTTGACCTGCACATCGGGGTCGGTGGCTTTTACCCCGGCCACAAAACCGTCAACGTGCAGTTTGGCGTCGCCGGCATCTACCGGGCCAACCACCCCTACAATGCCCGATTGGGTCAGCTTGGCGGCCAGTACGCCCAAAATATAGCCGCCCTGCTCGGCGCGGGGGTCGTAGGCAAATACGTTGGTTACGCCCTCTTCTGCGCCGGTGTTGGTGGTGGTGCCCCAGGCAAAGCTGGTATCGGGAAAGTCGGGGGCAATTTCAAACAGGCTGGTGCCATACTGCGCCCCGTGGGCAATAACCAGGTTGTAACCACCGTCGGCGTAGTCTCTAATAGCGGCGGCGGCGTCGGTTACGTTGAACATGTTTTCGGTGTAGGCAATCTCAACTACTTCTTCGCCCCCGGCAGCTTCCTGAAGCTGAACCAGACTGTCGTAGAGCGATTGGCTCCAGGCCAAATCGGTGGTGGTGCTGGGCATAACCAGGGCAATACGAATGGGTTCGATGTCTACTTCCATCGCCTCGCCTTCGGCGGACTCGCCGGCCTCGGCCACGGTAGAGGCGGCCGAGAAGGCGTCGATATTACCGGCAATAATGCCGGCTTGCGCTGCCTGGGCGGCGGCTACGGCTTCCTGGGGCAGGCTGTCGTCAAAGAGCATGGTCAGGCCGCCATTTTCCAGAGTCAGGGCGTAAGCTGTACCGCCCATCTCGCCGGTCTGATGCTTTTGGATGATATCAATTACGGTTGGCACCCAGTCGTACTGCTGGGTGGCTACTACAATTTCGGGAGCCAGGGGCGACTGGTCGGACTGAGTGCCCATCCAAGGGACGCCCTTTTCTTTGGCCACGCCGATGGCGCCCACCACCTGCTGGGCCGAGCCGGTCAGCACGTCGGCGCCGGCCTGAATGTGGGTGTTGGCGGCTTCAGCGGCCAGGGCGGTATCGCCAAAGGAGCCGGTGTATGAAACGTTGACCTGGGCGTTGGGATTGGTGGCTTTGGCTCCGGCCACAAAGCCGTCGATGTACAGTTTGGCATCGCCGGCCTCAACCGGCCCAACCACGCCAATAACGCCAGATTCGCTCAGATTGGCGGCCAGCACGCCGTTTACGTAGCCCCCTTCTTCGGCGCGGGCTTCGTAGGCAAATACGTTAGAAAGACCCTGGCTTTCGCCGGTATCGGTGGCGGTGCCCCAGGCAAAGGTGGTGTCGGGAAAGTCGGGGGCAATTTCAAACATGCTGGTGCCGTATTGCGTGCCGTGGGCAATAACGATATTGTACCCGTCGGCGGCGTAGTCGCGCAGGGCGGCGGCGGCGTCGGTTACGTTGAACATGTTTTCGGTAAAGGCAATTTCAACTACTTCTTCGCCCCCGGCCATCTCTTGAATATGCACCAGGGCGTCGTACATGGCCTGGCTCCAGGCCAAATCGGTGGTGGTGCTGGGCATGACAATGGCAATGCGAACGGGTTCTATATTCAGCATATCGCCTTCGGCCATCTCTTCTGTTTCAGCTTCGGCGGCCGGTTCTTCCTGAACCTCTTCAGCCGGGGCTGCTTCCTGGGGTTCTTCGGTAGGCTCTTCGGCGGGCGCGGATTCTTGCTGAGATTCGCCGGGCTGGGCTGCTCCCCCGCTGCACGCGGCGGCCAGCATAGCCAGCGCCAGCAGCAGGGTTAATAACCAGAATAGTTTCTTACTCATTGAATTCTCCTCCGTTTTTACTTGGTGTAACTACCTTTTTTGGGGTTTATTGGTTGTCTTTTCATTGATTGACAACCTGCAATAGAACATATTTTCTATTGATACGACCTCCTTGTTGTAAGGATATTAAATCGACTTGATACGTTGTTTGGGCAACAAAAGTTATTTAAGTCCGGTTAATCGAAAATCTGAAATCCAAAATTGTAAATTGTTATAGCCTCTAATTTTCGCCGCGCTCAAACGGTTTGGTCAGGGCGGCCGGCTGCAGGGCGCGTCTAAAAGGAAAAGCCAGCACAATGATGGTCAGCAGGTAGGGCATCATCACCGCCACGTCGGAGGGGATGTTCAACCCCAGCACCTGCACCCACAATTGCAGGGCGTTGACCAAACTAAACAGCAGCGCCCCGGCCAGCACGCCAACGGGAGTCCAACTGCCAAAGTAAACCAGGGCTACGGCAATAAAGCCCTGCCCGTTGGTCATCCCTTCTTGAAAAATGTTGAGCAGCGAGATGGAAAGCGACGACCCGGCCACCCCGGCCATTAGCCCGCCAAAGGTTACGGTAAAGTAGCGCACCCTGGCAACACTGACGCCCAGCGTATCGGCGGCCTGCGGATTCTGCCCCACGGCCTTGATGCTCAGCCCCCAGGTGGTTTTATTCAGCACCCACCAGGCCACCGGAACCAGCGCAAAGGCAATGTAAACCATAATGTTGTGGCCCAAAAATATCTGGCCCAGCACCGGAATTTGGCTAAGGCAGTACCCGGTGGGCAAACAGACGTGCAGCGTTGGAAAGCCGTTGACGCCTTCTACCGAACCGAGCATCACTTTAAACAGCAGGCTCGACGCGCCCAGGCCAAACAGATAAAAGCCGATGCCGCTGATGCCCTGTTCGGCCTTGAGGGTGACGCTGACAAAGGCCATCGCCAGCCCCATTAGCGCCCCCACCAGCGCAGCGGTAAGTACGCCCAGCCACAAACTGCCGGTAACAAAAACCGCGTAAAAGCCGCTGAACGCGCCCATCAACATCATCCCTTCAACGCCCAGGTTGAGCACCCCGGAACGCTGGGCAAAGGTTTCGCCAATGGCGGCGTACAGGTAGGGCGTAGCCAGCCGAATGCCGGAGTGAGCAATGCCTACCAGAATGGCCAGAAACCCTAACTCATTCATTATCTGCCTCCGTAGCTGTGTCAACCGACACCCGGCGCTGCGCCCGCCGCCGGGACCAGATTTCGCTGCTAACCACAAAGATAATCACCAGCCCCAACAGCGAAATTACAAACACCTGCGGCACCTGCACCGCCCGCTGCATTTTGTCGCCGCCTACCAGCAGCCCCCCAAACAAAATTGAAGAGGGAATGGCTCCCAGCGGGTGCAGCTTGCCAAACAGCGCCACCACAATACCAGAAAAGCCGTACCCCGCCGAGACCGCCAGCGGCTCGAACATGCGGTGGTGCAGCCCCACAATTTCAACCGCGCCGGCCAGCCCGGCAAAAGCTCCGCTCAGGGCCATAGATAACATTACATAGCCCGGCACATTGATGCCCGCGTAGCGCGAGGCGTGCGGGTTTAGCCCAACCGCTCTAATACGGTAGCCAATGGTTGTGCGCCACAGAAAAATGTAAATTAAAATAGCCATGATAATGGCAATAATCAGGCCGGTGTGCAGCCGGGTGGGTTCAACCAGCAGGCCGTAAATTTCGGCCTGAAAGCCGGTTAGCTCCAGATTTTTGGCGGTTTCGGTAAAACCAAACCATTTGGCCACATCGGTAAAGCGGGGCAAATCGGTGGGGCGGGGCAGCCGGGCCGAATGGGGAATGTTGGTGCCGGCTTCTATCTCGGCGGGGTCAATCATGGGGCCGCGCAGCAAAAAGAAGCCCACCTGAATAGCAATCTGGTTCATCATAATGGTACTGAGAATCTCGTTGACCCCCAGCCTGGCCTTTAAATAACCGGGCACGGCGGCCCACAGCGCGCCCATCAGGGTGCCAGCCACCAGACCAATTATAATAACCAACCAGCCGGGCAGCCTGTCGCCCAGTTGAATTGCCAGAAATGCGGTCAGCAGCGCGCCGACAATCAATTGGCCTTCGGCTCCAATATTGATAACGCTGGCCCTAAAGGCAATAATAATACCCAATGCGACCAGCAGCAGCGGGATGGCCTTAACCAGCGTGTCGGCCAGACCATTTTTGTTGCCAAACGCGCCGCTAATCATAGCCCAGTAGGCTTCGGCGGGGTTTGTCTCGAGCAACACTAAAATGACCGCGCCCACAATGAGCGCCCCCACCACCGCTATCAGGGGCAAAAATGTGTCTATCAGGCGGTCAAGGCGAAATTGTTTTAACCAGGCTGTTTGCATGAAGGTTTCTTCGTCCTCGTTGGCGAATTTAGGGGGCAGGCCCTTTTAAGAAAAAAGCCCTTGACCCACGAGTCAACATCATGGGGTAAGGGCTTCTCGGCCAAAATCACTAAGAATTACGGCAATCTGGCGAGCTATTGTAATGAAGATGTGTGGAAATGTCAATTTGTTCGTCATTGAAGGGTGTGTCCCAGATTTTAGGAAATCGGGATACCTTCGACTGGGGGAATTCGCTTGTGCCCTTTGGGTAGGGGGGATACCCCCCGCGCCCCCCGGTCTGTTCCCAAAATTTGGGACAGACCCGTCATTGAACAACCCGCCCAAATTGTAGGCGGCCAGGAGAATCCCTCTCCAGATTCCCCGGCTTGTAATGTTACGCCGCCTAAATTTGGGACGCATTTATTGTTGATTAGAGCGCCCGGCTACGCGTTGTTTGAGCCGTTTTGGCCGTTGCTCTGGCCGGCGCGGGCCAGCTTTTCCCGCCAGGTGCGCTTTTTCACCTGCATTGGCAGGCTGTAGCGCCTGATTTTATCAAACTGGTACAGGGCGTTGGCTACGGCGCCGGCGGTGGGCACCAGCCCAATTTCACCCACGCCTTTGACGCCGTACGGGCCGTAGGGGTCCGGCACTTCAACGCCGATAATTTCCATCTCCGGCATTTCCCAGGCCCGCAAAATGCCGCAATCGCGCAGGCGGGTGCTCTTGGGCCGGCCATTCTCCATTTCCAGATTCTCGCTGATGGCGTAACCCAGCCCCATGTGGATAGAGCCTTCAAGCTGGCCTTCAAACAGGGTGGGGTTCATAATTTTGCCGGCGTCGTGGGCGGCGGTCACTTTTTCAATGTAACCTTCTTCATCCAGCGTGACCAGTTGGGTGGCGTAGCTGTAGGAGTAGTGGGTGTAAATCTTTTCGACATCCGCGTCGGGCTTGGTTGTCCAATCGACCACCCATTCGCCCTCGTACACGTTGCCCACCAACTCGGCCAGCGAGTGGCTTTCCAAATCCTTCTTGAGCGCCTTGGCCGCGTCGATAATGGCGTTGCCCACCAGCGAGGTGGCGCGCGAGGCGGTGGTCATGCCCGTTTCCTGTTCGGCCAGGGTGTCAACCCGCACCTCAATCAGGCGGGGGCTGAGGCCGGTTTCGGTGCAGAGGGTTTGCACGGCCATGGTGTGCACGCCCTGGCCCATCTCGGTCCAGCCGTGGTCGATGATGATTTTATTTTCTGACTCGACGGTGAGGCGCACTTTTGAGGAGTCGGGCATGCCGTTGCCAATGCCGGTATTTTTGATGCCGCAAGCCAGCCCGGCGTATTTGGCCCGGTAAAACTCGTCCTTTACGGCCAGCAGCGTGGCTTTGGCCCCGGCCCCGGCCTCGATAACCTGGCCGGTGGCAGTCATGTCACCATCATCCAGGGCGTTATCATAGCGGAACTGCCAGCGGTCAAAGCCGCCCTGCTCGCACAGGTCGTCAATGCAGCTTTCCAGGGCAAAGGCAGTCTGGTTGACGCCAAAGCCGCGCATGGCTCCGCAGGGCAGGTTGTTGGTGTATACGGCAATGCCTTCAATATCGGTGACGGGGAAGTTGTACGCGCCGGTGGCGTGCCCGGCCGAGCGTTCCAGCACCTTCATACCCACCGAGGCATACGCGCCGGTATCGCCCACAAAACGGCCTTGGCAAAAAGTCAGCTTGCCGTTTTTATCGCAGCCAATGGTGTACTCCATCCAGATGGGGTGGCGTTTGGGGTGCATTAAAATCGACTCGTCGCGGGTGAGGCGCACTTTGACCGGTTTTTGCAGCAGGTAGGCGGCCAGGGCGGCGTGTCCCTGCACGCTCAAATCTTCTTTGCCGCCAAAGCCGCCGCCGTTGGGCACCAAAATTACGCGCACTTTTTCCAGCGGCAGGCCCAGAAGTTTGGCAATTTGAATCCGGTCATCAAACACGCCCTGGCTCTGCGAGAGCACTTCCACGCCATCGGCGTTGGGGTAGGCAATGGCTGCCTCCGGCTCCATGTAGCCGTGCTCTATCATTTGAGTCTGGTAGATGCCGTGGGAGATGTAGGCCGACTCTTGCCTGGCCTGGTTTACGCTGCCCCGGCTGGTAACGGTTGTGGAGAGAATATTGCCGCCTTCGTGAACGGAGGGGCTGCTATCTTTCATTGCTTCATGCACATCGGTGACGGGTTCCAGCACTTCGTACTCAACCTCAATCAGGGCCACGGCTTTGCGGGCAACAGCATCGGAGGTGGCGACTACGCCGGCCAGCACGTCGCCAACATAGCGGGTGATTTCGCCTTGGGCAATCATCAGCGGCCAGTCTTGCCGGATAAGCCCAATCGTACGCTCGCCGGGCACATCTTTGGCGGTGAAAATGCGGATGACGCCTTCTAGCTGCTTGGCTTTGTGGGTGTCAATATTGAGCACTTTGGCCCGGGGGTGGTCGCTAAATTTGAGCGCGCCGTAGAGCATGCCGTCGATTCTGATATCGTCAACATATTGGTGCTGGCCCAGCACCAGTTTTTGGGCCTGGTATTTGGGATGGCGCGTGCCTACCTTGCCGTCGCTTTCGGGCAGGGGAATTTCTTCTTCGTGGCGAATGGCCTCGGCGGCGCATTCCACGGCATCGACAATTTTTTTGTAGCCGGTGCAGCGGCACAAGTGGGGGGTCAGCGCCTTTTCAATATCGGCGCGGCTGGGGGTGGGGTTTTTGCTGATGAGCACGTGCGATTGCATGACAATACCGGGGATGCAGAAGCCGCACTGCACGCCCCCCTTGGTAACAAAGGCGTTAGCAAACACGTTTTGCCGAAACTCGCCCAGCCCCTCGGTGGTGGTGATGCGCGAGCCGGCCACTTTTTTCATGGGCGTTACGCACGAGAGCACGGCCCGGTCGTTTTGTTGCACCACGCAGCAGCCGCAGGCCGCTTGCGGGGCGCAGCCATCTTTGGGCGAGGTAATGCCTTCGATTTCTCGCAGATAAGTGAGCAGGGGTAAATCAGGGTCGCCCTCATACGTTTTTAGCTGACCGTTTAAGAAAAATTCCATGATAGTGCCTCCTGTGAAAATAGATGGATGGAGCCGCAAAGCTTGCTTTGGCATACCACCAGAGCAAGCTCTGGACTCCTTATTCTTTTTCATTCGCCTTGTTGCCGAAGGCGTTAGGGACTGTCACACTCTTTTGAAAATAGAATTGTTGGAGTCAACAAGTACACTTTTTGACTCCTGCTTTCATCCTTTGGCGTGCAGCCCCGGCTGGATGCCAACTCTAAACATCGGTTACTGGGCATAGCGCCTGATTAAACGCAGGCGCAGCAGGTCGTCTCTAAAATAGGAGGTGGCCTTGATGACCGGTTCATTTTCATCATTGTAGCCCATTTCTTCAAATGAAATCAGGGCCGTTTGGGGGTTGGGTAGCTCCAGTTGCTCGACCAGCCAGGCTGGAGCCATAACGGGTACGATATCGGTTAAAAAATAAGCCAGGGGTTGCTGGCAAAAATTGGGCAGAAAATGGTAGGTAGGGGCTAAAAAGTCGCCGGGTGTGTAAGGGCGTTTGATTAAATGAACAGGGATGTAAGAACGGGTAAAGATTACCGGCTTGTTGTTAGCCAGAAAAAGTTTTTGCACCTCTATTACCCTTCCCGTTCCATTGAGATTGAGTTTTTGGACAATGGCCGGGCCGGCGGTTTTCTCTTCGACGCTTAACAGGTTGATTGAGGGGGTGTAACCATGCTCTTTAATCAGCTCTTCATAAGGCACAATTTCTTCCAGCCGGGTTTTGACCATGTGATGCGCTTCGTTAATAAATGTGCCGGCGCCCTGCTTGCGAAAGATAACGCCTTCCATTTCCAACCGGCTAAGCGCGTCTCTGACGGTGTTGCGGCTTACTTTTAGCTGGTTGGCCAAATCCAGCTCCGATGGAATGCGGCCGCTGTCAAATTCGGCATTGGTAATGCGTTGCTTTAAATGGGTTTTGACTTGCTCTACCAGGGATGGGCTACGCCTTAGAACCATTTTGCAACCTGCGATTATACAGAAGAAATGTGGGGTGGTTGAGTTGTTGAGTTGTCGGACGAATTTTAGGGCGAAATGAGTTGTTTGTCAAATTCAAGCAGGCTGGTTGATAGACAACAGGTTCGGTTATCGACCGGCATAAATTTGCAACGTCGCAATCTTTCAAATAAAAAGGGGGACAAGCTGAAATTTTTCTACATCTACCAGGCCGTGGTCGGTAAGTTTGAGCGAGGGGATGACAGGCAGGGCCAAAAAGCTCATGGCCATAAACGGGTCGTGCAGCGATGAGCCAAGCTGGTGGGCTGCCCGGAGCAACTCGTCCATCTGGTCGCGCACGGTTTCAATCGGCTGGTCGCTCATTAAGCCGGCAATGGGTAGCGGAAGTTGGGCCAGCACTTTGTTGCCGTTGGCGGCAGACATGCCGCCTCTGGTTTGGGCAATGGCTCTGGCGGCGGTCATCATGCTCTGGTCATCTACGCCAATAACAACAATGTTGTGGTGGTCGTGGGCTACGGTGCTGGCAATGGCTCCTTGCTTCAGGCCAATGCCCTGGACCAGCCCTTTGCCTACTTTGCCGGTAGCCAGATGACGCTCGATGACGGCCATTTTTAAAATATCGCGGTTGGTATCGGTTGTTATGTGAGTATCGGTGCGCGGGACTTCGGCCACCAGGTGGTTGGTAATGAGCTGGTCGGGAATAACCCCAATGATGCGCGCCTGCCGGCCCTCGGCCAGGATGTTAAAATTAACCTTGCTCCAGTCCACATTCATAGAGCTGCGCAATACGGTTTGGCGCGTGGGGCGCTCCCAGGGCAGGGTTTGGCCGTTTTGGGCCACCAGTTTGCCGCCCCGGTAGACCATTTCGGCCATGGGGGCCTGCAAGTTAGAAAAAATCATTAAATCGGCGCGGCGGCCCGGGGCGATTGCGCCCCGGTCGTGCAGGTGAAAATATTCGCTGGGGTTGAGCGTGGCCATACGGAAAGCGGTGATAGGCGGAACCCCCTGGGCAATGGCGGTGCGCAACATGAAGTCAATATGGCCTTCATGTAGCAGGTCGGCGGGTTGGCGGTCGTCGGTGCAAAAGCAGATGCGGCGGGCGTTTTCGGGGGTTATCAGCGGCAGCAGAGTTTTAAGGTTGTGGGCGTTGGTGGCCTCGCGGATGAAGATGTACATGCCCAGCCGCAGTTTTTCCAGGGCTTCTTCCACGGTGGTACATTCATGGTCGCTGCCGATGCTGGCGTTGACATAAGCGTTGAGGGCTTTGCCAGTCAGACCGGGGCAGTGGCCATCTTTAATTAACCCTTTGAAGGAGCGAATTTTATTGAGCACGCTTTCATTGCCGGAGACTACGCCGGGAAAGTTCATCACTTCGGCCAGGCCAATAACAAACTCTTCTTGCTTGAGCGGCTCTAAGTTGTACCACTCTAGCGAGGCGCCGGTGGTTTCCATGTGGGTGCTGGGTACGCAGCTAGGCGCATTAACATACACGCTCAGGGGGTTGTACTTGGCCATATCCAGCATGTAGCGGATGCCATCCAGCCCCAGCACATTGGCAATCTCGTGGGGGTCGGTAACTACGGTAGTGGTGCCTCTGGGAACAACGGCGCGGGCAAATTCTGGCGGCGGAACCATAGCGCTTTCAATATGAACATGGCTGTCAATCAGGCCCGGCGCAACGTAGCGTCCCTCTAAATCAATGGTTTCGTGCGCCTGGTAGTTGCCTAATCCCGCAATTCTGGAATGAACAATAGCGATATGAGTCTCGATAATCTCGCCGGAGAAGACATTTATGACTTTGCAATTTTTTAAAATTGTATCTGCCGGCTCGTCGCCGCGAGCGATTTTGATAATTTGGGCCAGTTCCATATGTTTTTCTCCTTTCTTTAACAGGAGATTATCCTTTATAAGTTAAAGTGTGACAAATTTGGGGCCGGGGGAAAAAATAAACCCCAACCGCAATGGGTCGGAGTTTGGGGTATTTTGGGTGAAAAACAGGATTTCAGGGACCGCCCTGAACATCCAGTTCATATTTCAGCGGGCCGATGTCATGGTTGTAAACTTTTACGTAGTATACCTGCTCCTCCATCAACTGGCCGTCCCAAACTACCTGTAAACTTCTGACATCCTCGAGTTTATTGGGCGAGGGCGAACTGACGCCTAACGGGGTCAACTGGTCAATTGCGCCCCGCGACCAGATGTGTATCTGGTCGCCGGGGTAAATGGCAAAATCGGCGTGCCGGGCGCGTACTTCATCCAACGGCGTGTTGGTCAGATAAATCTTGAAATTGTGAACGGACTCATCCTTGTTGTGGGGGTCGGAAAAATAGAACCGGTACCAGCGCTCTTCGCCGGCAGCCAATTCATCGGTTGTTGTCCCCATCTCCAATGAAATGGCTTCGGGTGGCCCCTGGCCCGGCGCGGGCGGTGGCCCGGCGCGGGTGGGCGGCGCGGCCGGATAAGCCACATTATCAACACTGCCGGGGCGTTGGTGAAGGGTGGGGTTGCCCAATTCGGCGTTTTCAACATCATTGGGGAAGAGGTAGTAATCTACCACATCGGGTGTGCCGTTTTTAACTTTAACCAGATAGCGGTCGCCGTCAACCAGCGTACCGTTCCACAGGCGCTCGCCGGTGTGGGGGTCTTCATCTCTGGATACCCACAAACCCAAGCCAAAGTGCTCCATATAATCGGCATCGCCGCGCGCCCAAATGTGGTACTGGCTGGCCGGGAACAACTCAAAGTTAATCCGGTCGCTCATGTAGCCTTCTCTGGGCGTAAAGAACATGGTCAGCTTCATATTTTCAATATGGGTATTATTTGACGGGTTGCCCAGGGTTAACTCGTACCAGTGCTCGCCATAGGGGGCCAGGCGACCACTATTCACGTTGTTCAAATCAAAGGCCAGAGGCTGGTTGGGGTAAATATTGACCGGCGTGTAAACCGGGTCGGGTTGAACGGGTTGGGCCGGCGGCTCCGCCCCGCCATCATCGCCCCCGCCGCTCTCCTCCGGCTGCACGTCAACCGTGGGGTTTTTGAGCGTGTTCAGCGGAATAGCCAGCCAGCCCAGCGAGTCGGCCTGAATGAGCCACTGGGCCGCGCTTTCGGCATCCTGGCCCTCGATAGCCTGGGCGGTTAAGCGCCACAACGTATCGGGGTTGGCCTCGCCGGGATTGGGGGCAGTTAGTGGGTCGGTGGCGGCGGTTACCAGCCAGCCGACGGCCTGGGCTTGCTGCATCCAAACGGCGGCCTGCTCTGCCGACATGTTATTAATGGCCTGCGCGGTCAGCGTCCAGGCCGTTTGCCGGGCGTTGGCGGGCACAGCCGCTGCGCCAAAGCTGGCGGGTGTAGCGCCGGTTACGGCCGGCTGCTCGGCTTTGGCTTCAAGGGTGTAATCCAGTCCAAAGGGCGATGTGTTGTAAACGCGCACAAAATAGTGTTGATTATCTTCTACCTGGCCGGTCCAGAAAGTTTCTACCAGATTGCGGTTGGCTGCCCGTAGCGGAGAAGGAATGCCGACCCCCATCGTTTCTTCGGGAAGTTCTTGCTGCCCAAACCATGAGCCGCTTTGCTCCTGGGCAAATACCTGAAAATTGACCTGCTCGGCATTAATCAGGGCTTCGCTCTCGTAGCGCAAGGCCAGCGACACCCATGAGAGCGCCGGGTCGTTAAAGCTATCGCGGTTGTATATGTACCAGGTTTCTTCGCCGGGGTTCAGGTGGCTAACATTAATGCCTTTAGAGAGGGGACGCGCAGATTGGATGGTGCTGCCGGCATCGGTACTGGCCGAGAAATCCAGCAATTTGCTGCCCGATGTGGTATTGGCAAATACCGGCACTGCGACCACCAGCAGCGCAATAATTACCAGGCTGTAACCAAACAGCGACTTGTAAGTCAACTTTGACGTTTTGTATCTGAGCCTCATTTTGACACTCCCAACTTTTTAAGGCGCAAGGATGACATAATATTTAGTGCTACCGTTTACAGCTTACCACAAAATATGGGTCAAGTCAATTATGTCAAGTTTGGGGTAAAAAAGAGCTGACAGGTTTCCGGAAACCTGCCAGCTCTTAAAAATAAAAAAGGGGCGGACAATGCCGCCCCTTTGCAGTTACGGGTGGTTGGCTATTGGCATACCCAGGTTTGTGGGCCTTCAACGCCAAAGTTGATGCTGACCAGAATGATATCGAAGATGTCAACAATGTCGTCGCGGTTGATATCTGCGGGCAAACCGGGGCCAACTTCGCCAAAGGCAGCGCCAATGGTGGTGGCGTCAACAATATCTACGTTATCGTCGCCGTTGATATCGCCGCTGAGCAGGGTGACGGTTAGTAGCGAGGTTGTGGGCGCCGATACGTTGAACGGGTTGCAGGCTGCCGAAACATAACCATCGGCATCGGCGGTGATGGGGCCGTGCGCGCCGGTTGACACATTGGCAATGCTAAAGCTACCGCCGGCGTCGGTGGTATCGCTTTGCAGCGTGTCGCTGATAACCACACTGGCATCTGACCAATCGTTGCCGGCTCGCCCAGCCAAAATTACCTGACCGGCGACGGTGGCGGCGGTGGGTTCTGGCGTTGGCTCTGTTGTCGGTTCAGTGGTTGGTTCGGTGGTTGGCTCGGTAGTCGGTTCAGGCGTGCCGGTCGGTTCGGTGGTTGGCTCAGTGGTGGGTTCAGGCGTGCCGGTGGGTTCGGTGGTCGGTTCGGTGGTTGGCTCAGTAGTCGGTTCAGGCGTGCCGGTCGGTTCGGTGGTTGGCTCAGTGGTCGGTTCGGGCGTGGCCGCCTGACCTATATCAACGCTGTAATTCTGGGTGATGATAGTGAAAGGTTGGGCCGACGGGTCGCCAATTTTGGGGTCTTCAAAGGTAAAGGTGTTTGTGCCGGTGGTATCGGCCGCGGTGGCCTCAAAGGTGAGCAGAGTCACATTGCCGGTGAGGCCGGGCACAGCGCCCTGCCGGCTGGCAACCAGGGTGATTTTGCCGGCCACGTTGTCGGCCTGGTTCAACACCACAAAAGAGAGGCTGGGGTTGACCTGCAAATTGCCAGCCGAAATGAGGGCGGGGTCGTAGTTGATTTCAAACTGAACGCCGTATAGTCCGGGGTTGGGTACATTTTGGGCAATAACATCCACGCTAAAGGTTTCTTCGGGGTCAACCGAGGCCGGGCCATCAAAAGCCAGGGTTATCTGGCTGGTAGCGGTGGGGGTTGTAGTGGGCGTAATGGTAGGTGAAGGCGTCACCGAGGGGGTGGGGGTTGGTTCTGGCATCCCGTTGCTGTGGAAGATTAACACTGCACCGCCGCCCGGCTGCCCGCCTTCGGGAAATTCATTCCAGCAGCGGTCGGTTACATAGATTTTGCCGTTGTTGGGGTTGATGGCAATTTCAAAGGGGTTTTTGAATTGCAGGTCATCGCTTACCAGCGGCGGGTTGCCCACCACGGTATCGGGGTTAAAGCCGGGCAAAATACCGCCGTCGAAATTGATGCTGTAGGTTCCGCCGCGTTCCGGGCTATCGCAGGCTGCTTCATGGCCATTTGTTTCGATGTAGGCAAAGCCGGCGTATGTGCCGCGCATCATATCGGCCAGGGGGTCGTAAACCATGCCAACTTCGGCGTAGTCGCCCAACTCGATTTCAGAGTTGCGCAGCAGCAAATTTTTGGGGTCTTCTGGCGGAAAGCCAAAGACAGCCAGTTTGTTGGGGTTGATGAAATCGGGCGGGGTGGGGTCGTCGCGCGGGTCGTCGGCATAAGTTACAAAGAGGCGCGGTTCGGGCTTGCCCTCTTGCTGCCACAGGCCAATGGCGTGAGGCGGGCCGCTGCTGCCATCGGGCAGTTTGAATTGAAGAAATTCAATGCCAAACGGGTCGGTGCTGTTGAGGCCGGCGATTCTGTAGGGGCCGGGCTGCACGGCATCGCGCAAAGTGACAAAATTGTAACCGTTGAGCGCATTGGCCGTGACCATTTCAAAGGGGCTGAAGGCGGTCGGCGGGATTTCAATAAATGGATACACCGGCGGGTCACTGAAGATGACCATCAAGCCCTGCTCGTAATCGGGAAAGTGAACGTGGCCGGTTAGCGGATTAACCGCCGGCGCGGTTGGTTTAAAGTCGTGACCAATGAAATGATTGGTGACGGCAACATCGGCCACGGGGTCAATGGATGTTACCAGGCCATCTTCAAATGCGCCCACCCAAACGCGCTCCCCATCGCCCGAAACGGCCACGCCCCAAGGCCCCAGGCCAATGCCGTTAAAGTTGGGGGCGCGGGGACTGTCGTTAACAATGCCATCTTCACCGCCGGGGATGGTGTGGAGCACCTGGTCGGTATCGCCATCAATAACGGCCACAAAGGGGTAGGGTTTGGTGACGACAGTTTGCGTGGCCGAGGTTGTGACCTCTGACAGGACCACCGGCCCCTGAAAGGCCACATAAACTTTATTTGACTGCTCGTGTACGGCCACGCCTTTGGGGTGAACCGGATAGACCGCGCCCAGCGTTACTTCGGCCTGCTCGCCATCGGCCAGGGTAACAGGGGCGGCCCCGGTAGTGGGGTAGTAGCCCTGGCTGGGGCCGGTAAATTGCAGAAAGACAGTGTAATTCCCCGCAGATAGATTGGAAAAGGTGGCAGGGACAGGTTGGCAATTTGAGTCGTCGTTCAGGCAGGCTTCAACGCCATCCGGCGCTGCGGCGTCGACCGCATCGGTGCAGTCGCCGTCGGCGTTTTGGTCGGTGCAGGCATTGACGGTAATGGAGGCATCGCCGGCCTGGGCAAACACTACGCCTGAGGTTGTCAGGCCAAGTAAAATTAGGCTAAGCGTCGGCAGCCACCATTTGTTGATAATTTTAAGTTTCATTGCTTGCTCTCCTGAGTTGGTTTAAGCTTTGATCGGGTTGGCCGGTTAGGGTCCCAAAATTTCCATAAAATTCCCCCACAAAATAATGGTCCCTGTACGGGGGGCTTCTGACGCCAGAGGCATAATTATCCATAAGCACAGCCTTAGAGGTAGCGTTAAAACAAAAACGCCCCCTGCGTTCTGTGTATTCCGCCAATGGTAGGGAATACAGAAGCAGAGGGCGTAAAGCGGCAGACTCGTACCGGGCGAACCGTTAGACGCCATTGGGGCTTTTTAAGGCCAAAACACAATATGCAAGACGCCTGAGGTTTTGGTTTTGTCGCCGATTTGCCTTGAACGCAGTAAAAAAATTGTTAAAGTACAAACCCACTATTAGGTTATAGCGGGTTTATCCATATTGTTCTGATTAACAGTTTAACAGATTTTATGGCAATTACAACAGAGTAAAAAGTCCTAATGAAAAGAGCCGGTCAAATAATTGGCCGGCTCTTTGATGGCGAGGCAACCGGGGTTACGCTTCCTGATATTTGAGCAAAGAAATGCCGACCAGAATTTCGTCGCCGGGCTTGAGCGGGTGGGGTTGGGCGGCAGGTTCGTTATTGACAAAGGTGCCGTTCAGGCTGTCCTGATCTTTGATGACGTATTGGCCGGCGTCCTGGTAAATAATGGCGTGATGGCGGGAGATTTCCTTATCGCCTGAGAGCACGACCATATTATCGGTGGAGCGGCCTACGGTTATCCGCTCTTCGGTAAAGGCGAATATCTGACCGGTGTGGGGGCCGGCGGTGCAAGTCAATTTAACCGTAATTTGGGGCAGTTCACCTTGAGTAATAACAACGGTTGAATCTTCTTCGTCCTCTTCGGCCTCGTACCCCTCTAACGCGCTGGCCGGCAATACAACCGTGCCGTCTTCCTCTTCCTCTTCCTTGTAGGTGGCAATGCCTTCAGGAGGCAAAACAAAGGTGACGTCCTCATCTTCGTTTTCATCAGATGAAAACTCTCCGGTATTGGGGGGTAGAATGAAGGTTTTGTCTTCCTCTTCTTCCTGCTCTACAGAGAAGACGGAGGGGGCATCTGCCGGCAATATGACTGTGCCGTCCTCTTTTTCCTCCTCTGTTTCAACCTTCAGGCTGGGCATTTCAAAGGTGGCATCCTCGGCCGGGGCGCGGGTACCACCGGGTGAAGTAGGGTCTTCTTCTTCCATTACGGCGGTTGCCAGTTTCTCTTGCGAATTGTCAACCGTGATTTGCTGGCTATGGGCAGCCTTAATGTATCTAATCTGGGCGCGGGGAATCATCAGGCGCTCGCCCTCAACTGTCAAGAAAATATTATAGATATCCTGGGTAATAAATTCACCCTCGATGACGGTGCCATCTAAATAATGAATTGACACATCGCCCTGAAAGGTTAAAAGCGAAGGACTTGGCGCAGCAGACATGGTAATTTTCCTCCAAAATTGGTCTGATGGCGGCTACATTCCCATCGTGAGGTTGCTGCCTGCTTGTCATCTGCTTAAACGATAGGCGGGGCGGCGATAGAGTTACCTCAATTGTGTTATTGTATTATGGGTTATAGCTGCGGTCAAGCGGAAGTTTGTACTAGTTGGGTGAGCACCAGGTCCACGGTATCCTGCGCGCTCTTAACGCAGTCGGGAATGCCGATGCGTCTGAA
>CAZAPG010000052.1:0-58037 GCA_964486935.1 uncultured Caldilineaceae bacterium
AAGTAACACTATTAACCCTAAGCGGTATGCAAATTGAACTTTCAGATTTATTACAGCGGCCGGTTGACTTAGTATTGCGCGATGGATTGAAGGCTATTATCCGAGATAGCGTTTTGTCTGATGCTCAGGTGATATATGCGGTCCAATGAGTTATATTTGGTTGATATTCTGGAAGCCACCGATGCTATTGAAAGATTCATTGCCGGGTTCCAACTGGACGACTTTGTTAAAGACGAAAAATGTCAAAGCGCCGTGTTGCAAAAATTCACAACTATTGGTGAAGCGGCAGCTCGTTTACCTAACGACCTTAGAGATCGCTACCCTGATATCGAGTGGCGCAAAATTGTTGGCCTTCGCAATTTGCTTGTTCATGCTTATTTTTCTGTAAAGCTATCTATTATTTATGCAACGGCTACTAAAGATGTTCCTCAATTGCGGCGCAAAATAGCCCAAATCCTGAAACAGGAATTTGGCAAAGAAATATAATTTTGGAGATGGGGGTAAACCTTTTGGAAGACAAATGGGAAGTTCTAAAAACCAAACTCAAAGAAGTAAAAAACCTCAACGACGCGGCGGCGGTGCTGGGCTGGGACCAACAGGTTTTCATGCCGCCCGGTGGGGCCGAGGCCCGGGCTGAACAATTAGCCACCCTGAGCCGCCTGGCCCACGAAATGTTCACCAATGATGAAGTGGGCCAACTGCTCGATGACCTTTCTCAGGCTGACCTGGCCTATGACTCTGATGAGGCCAGCATGGTGCGGGTGGCCAAACGCGACTTTGACAAGGCGCGCAAGCTGCCGGTCAAACTGGTCGAAGAGATGAGTCGCACCTTCTCGCTGGGGCAGCAGGTGTGGCAAAAAGCTCGCGCTGAAAGGGATTTTGCCCAATTTCAGGATATTCTGGCCAAAATTGTCGATTTGAATATTCAAAAAGCCAAAGCTTACGGTTACACCGATAATATTTACGACGCCCTGCTGGACGAGTATGAGCCGGAGATGAAAACTGCCGAGGTTGCCCGGGTATTTACCCAACTGCGCCAATCGCTGGTGCCGCTGGTGCAGGCAATTGGTGAAAACAAAAACGCCGTAAACGCCGCTATTTTTGACCAGAATTTTGACGAAACCGCCCAGTGGGATTTTGGCCTGATACCGCTGCAAGCCATAGGCTATGATATGCAGCGGGGCCGGCAAGATAAGTCGGTTCACCCTTTTACCACCAGCTTTTCCATCAACGATGTGCGGATTACTACCCGTGTTAGCCAAAACAGCTTTCCTTCATCGCTGTTTACCACGTTACATGAGGGCGGCCACGCCCTGTATGAGCAAAACAGCGCCCAATCTCTGGAAGGCACCGTTCTGGCGGGGGGAACCTCGCTGGGAGTCCACGAGTCGCAATCGCGGTTGTGGGAAAATGTGGTGGGCCGCAGCCGGGAGTTCTGGCAATTTTACTATCCCCGCCTGCAAGAGTTCTTTCCCGGCCAGCTTCAAAATATTTCGGTGGACGACTTTTACCGGGCCGTTAACAAAGTTGAGCCGGGTTATATTCGGGTAGAATCCGACGAGGTTACTTACAATCTGCACATCTTTTTGCGGTTTGAACTGGAGCAGGAGTTGTTGTCTCAGCGCCTGAAGGTTGCCGACCTGCCCGCTGCCTGGAATGCCAAAATGGAAGCCTACCTGGGCCTGACCCCGCCCGATGACAGCCTGGGCGTGCTGCAAGATATTCACTGGTCTGGGGGGGCAATTGGCTATTTTCCCACTTATACCCTGGGCAATGTGCTCTCGTTGCAGTTTTACAGCCAGACTCTCAAAGATATTCCCGATTTGCCTGAACAATTCAGTCGCGGCCAGTTTGACGCTTTGCTGGAGTGGTTCGGCCAGAAGATTCACCAACATGGCCGTAAATTTACCGCTAACGAGTTGATTGAGCGCGTAACCGGCGCAAAAACCATTGAGGCCGGCCCGTATCTGCAATACATTACCCAGAAATATAGTGAAATTTACCAGCTATAAAATAACGCGCAGGGGGCAGGGGAGACGATATTGCTCCCCTGTGTTTTGACCTGTAAAAATTCCCATGAGTAACCAACCTCTCCTGGTCGTTGTTGGGCCTACCGCCGTGGGCAAAACGGCCCTGTCGCTGCGGCTGGCCGGCGATTTTGACCTCGAAATCATCTCGGCTGACTCGCGCCAAATTTACCGGCAGGTCGATATTGGCACGGCCAAGCCAACGCTTCAAGAACAGGCGGTAGCCCCCCACCATTTAATTGATATAGTTGACCCCGATGATGTGCTGACCCTGGCCGATTTTCAAGAGCGCGCTTATGGGCTGATTGAAACCATTCACCGCCAGGCGAGATTGCCGGTGCTGGTAGGCGGCACCGGCCAGTGGGTTTGGGCTGTGGTTGAAGGGTGGGGCATTCCCCGCGTTCCGCCCGATACCGCGCTGCGGGCATTGCTGCAAGCCAGGGCCGACCGCGAGGGGCACGATGCGCTGCACGCCCAACTGACCGCCGTAGACCCTGAAGCGGCCCAAAAAATAGACTCGCGCAATGTGCGGCGGGTTATTCGGGCGTTGGAGGTCTACCAGAAAACCGGCATCCCTATTAGCCAACATCAACTTAAACAAGCGCCGCCTTACCAGATATTGCTGATTGGGTTGACCATGGGCCGTGAGCAATTGTACGAGCGCATTGACCGGCGCATTGATAAAATGATGGCGCAGGGTCTGCTGGAAGAAGTGAAACAACTGGCCCAGGCCGGCTATAGCTGGCAGAGTCCGGCTATGTTGGGGTTAGGGTATCGGCAGATTGGGCAATATTTGCAGGGAGAGGTGAGTTTAGAAGAGGCGGTGGCATTGATAAAAAAGGAAACCCGGCGCTTTGTGCGCCAGCAATATAACTGGTTTAGCTTAAATGATAACCGGATTCGCTGGTTTGACGGGCAGGCCGCAACCTGTTATGAGGAGATAAAGGCGTTGGTATCGGCCTGGCTGAAGCAACTTACAGTTTAAGCCGGCCGCCTTCCAGGCCAGAATTATCGAAGGGCAGGGTAAAAGAAAAGGTTGTTCCGTTGTCTTTGGAACTTTCCACCCAGATTTTTCCACCGCAAACTTCCAGCATACCTCTGACAATTGATAAGCCCAAACCGGCCCCACCGTGCTCGCGGGTGAGCGAATCTTCAATTTGGTAGAAACGCTCAAATATTTTCTCATATTCGGGTTGGGGAATAAAGGTGCCGGTATTATGCAAGGTCATCAGGGCCTCGTTATTTTCGGCGTGGGCAGTAAATGTTATGTGGCCGCCAGAGGGTGTAAATTTGATGGCGTTATGAATCAGGTTGACTAAAATCAACTCTAATTTTTGGCGATCGGCGGTGAGCTGAGGAAAGTTTGGTGAAATATCAATGGTAATATGGTGCTGTTTATTGGCCAGCAATGACAGGTCCTGGGTTATCTGTTCAACCATTTGGTTGAGAGCGATAGTATCTTGAGCGAGTGTCACCACGCCGCTTTCAAGCTTTTTGAGGTTTAGCATGTCATCCATTAATGCCCGCAGCCGCAGGGCGTTACGCATAATATTGGCCACAAATTCGCGCTGTGATTCTGGCGCTTCTTCTTCTAAAATAGAAGCGTACCCCATTAAAATAGAGAGAGGAGTTCGCAGTTCATGGGCGGCAATGTTAATAAACTCGCTTTTGAGGTGGTCTAGCATTTGCAGTTGTTGGTAAGCGCGCGCATTTTCCAGCGCAATGCTGGCCTGACCGCACAACACCGAGAGAAATTCGCTATCGCTGGGGGCAAAGTTGCTGCCGGTACGGGTCAGAATAAGCACCCCCAAATTAGATTGTTGAGATTTTAGCGGTGTGGCAATGACCGAGGTTGCATCCATTTGCTCTACCAGATGATGATGATCATGGCTGGCGTGCTCTCGGAACAGGATTATTTGAGACCCGCTTTGACGGGCCAGTTTAGCCAGTTTTTGCGTAGCCTGTTGTTGGGTTTGGGTAAGGGTGGGGCCTTCGTTGTGGTGACCGCGGGCGGTCATTTGACCATCTTTTATCAAATAAAGTTTGGCAAAGTTGGCTTTGGTTTCGCTTTGGGCAATCTCTATCAGGCGGTTGAGAACGTTATCAACTTCAACGGTTCCCATCAAGGTTCTGTTTAATTCAAACAAGGGAATCAGCGAGCGCAGGCGCACGTTTTCTTTACGCAGGTGTTCTTTTTCCAGGGCTTTGTTAATGCCGTACACCAGGTCTTTGGGGGTAAAGGGTTTTAGAATAAACTCGTCAATACCCAGGCTTAACGCTTTGATGGCCGAGTCCATAGTGGCGTAGCCGGTCATGGTAACACAAATAATGCTGGGGTCGGCTTCTTTGAGGGCTTGGGCTATATCCAGCCCGGTCATGCCCGGCATTTTGATGTCGGTCAAAAGCAGGTCAAAGGTTTCTTTGCGGGCAATTTCTATGGCATCGTAACCGTTGCTGGCGCTCTTTACATGGTAACCCTGTGTTTCAAGAATGCGTTTGCACAAGTCCAGAACGTCGGGTTCGTCATCAACAACCAATACTTTTTCGCTGGACATTAGAGAGACCCTTACCTAGATGAAGTTCAAAAATATAGGGAAATTATACCATTACCCCTAGCTCTTGCAAACCTGTTTGCAAAAGCTGTTCTGGTCGCCGGGCTTATTCTTTTATCGCCTCTCTTATTTCAAAGGCCAACGCGCCAAAATCTTCGCTGTATTCAATGCCTTTGGGACGGGGACGAGGTAAATTGATAATAAATTCTGCCGAAACGGTGGCCGGGCGGGGGCTGAGCACCAAAACCCGGTCGGCCAGGTATACGGCTTCGCGGATGTTGTGCGTCACCATAATGGCCGTCAGCTTTTGGCGACGCCATAATCGTAACAATTCAGCGTTAAGACGTTCGCGGGTCAGCGCGTCGAGAGCGGCAAATGGCTCGTCGAGCAGCAAAATGCTGGGCTGCTGCACCAGCGCCCGCGCCACGGCTACCCGCTGTTCCATCCCCCCGGAAAGTTCTTTGGGGTAAGATTGGGCAAAGCCGCCTAACCCTACCATTGTTAAAATTTCTTGACTTCTCTGTTTGGCTTCGGTAGATGGTACCGTTTGAATTTGCAGCGGCAGCATTACGTTATCCAGCACGGTGCGCCAGGGCATCAAGCTGGGCTTTTGAAAGACAATGCCAATTTCCGGGGGCGGCTGGGTGAGCAATTTATTTTTTAATAACACCTGCCCCCGGCTGGGGGGTAACAACCCGGCCAATAGCTGCAAAATGGTCGTTTTACCACAGCCAGATGGTCCAACGATGCCCAAAAATTCGCCGGGCGCTACCGAAAAATTAAGATTTTCAACTGCTACAATATCACCCTGAGAGGAGTTAAATATTTTGCCGAGTGATTTTGCCTGCAAAATCGGGTCCATAAGCTACTGGGGTTGGACAAACTTGTTAGTAAAAAGGGTCTCAACCTCAACATCGCTTTCTAGCAAGCCGGTTTTTTTCATAAACTCAACAGACTCTTGCCAATGCTCCCGGTTGGATATACCCAACTGGTCGGTTTGCCAAAGCTCTATGGAGGCATCTAATACCTGGCGCTGAATGGGAGCTTCATCATCGCTCATTTCCGGGATAACCTGCCGAACAATTTCAAAGGCTTCATCAGGGTTTTTGAGGGTGTAATCCAGCCCCCGCAAGCCAACTCGCACCATTCGCTCCACCAATTCCGGCTGTTCGTTCATCAACTTGTCGCCAACCACCAACCCATTTGAGACCAGGTCTATATAATCTGATACCTCAAAAATTGTTACCTCAATGCCCTCATTGCGAAGCTGAATTGGCTCGTTGGTAATGTAAACCATCGCCGCATCTACCTGCCCTTGTTGAATAGCTGCGGCCTGGGTAAAACCAATTTCCGTAACCGTCAGCTCATTTTCATCCAATTGCGAAGCGTACAAAAGCGCCTTCCAACCTACAAAGCTGGCTCCAAAAAAGCCGGGCAGGCCGACTTTTTTGCCGGTCAAATCTGCCAGATTGGATACATTCTTGTCTGCCGGAACCAGCAGAGCCACGGGTTGACGCTCATACCACTTCATAACGTAGGTAATGGGCAACCCCTGAGCGCGGGCCAAAATCACCTGATCGCCGCTGGCAATGGCAAACTCGCGCTCGCCCTGGGCCGCCAGCGCCACAAAATCATCCTCAAAACCGTATTCAATTTCAACTTCAAGGCCCTCATCGGCAAAAAAGCCCTTCTTTTGGGCCACATACCAGGGCGCAAATTGAACGTTAGGGATAAACCCAACGCCTAACCGCACCTTTTCCAACTCGGCGGGTTTTTGGGCGGGCTGTTCCGTGGCTCCGGCGGCGGCGCAAGCAGTCAATCCAAATATGGTGGCGATGATGAAAAGCAGAAATAATTGGGTTTTCATGGGTAAAAAATCTCCTCCAATTTTATTTTATCGACGCCAGGCCAGCAGCCAGTTTTCAAGGGCCGTGACCGTTACGTATAACGTTAATGAAATTACCGCTAGTGTAATTAATGCGGCAAACATCAGCGGGGTATTAAACAAACCCTTTGACAGGTTAATAAGATAACCAAGCCCCCGGTCGGCGCCAACAAACTCGCCCACCACAGCACCAATTACCGATAACGTTACCCCAATTTTTAGCCCCCCCAGCAGCACCGGCATAGCCGCCGGTATTTCTAACATAGTAAACGTTTGCCAGCGATTAGCCCGCAGGGAGCGCATCATAGTTTTCAGGCCCGGCTCTACCGAGCGAATGCCGACGATGGTGTTTACCAGCACCGGAAAAAAGATAATCAGCGCGCAAATTAACACCTTGCTCAACTTGCCGGAACCAAACCAAATAACCAGCAGCGGTGCAATAGCCACCGCCGGAACCGATTGCGAAGCGGCAATATAAGGTCCGGCCAGCCGCTCTAAAAACGGGCTTTTAGCCAGCAAATAGCCCAGCACGGTGGCAGTCGACAAACCCAGCGCCAGCCCGCCCATAATTTCAAGCAGGGTGGCCTGGCTGTGATGCCACAACGTGCCGTTGGCCACAATTTTTACCAGCTCGCCAAACACGCTTAACGGGTCGGGCAGAATAAAGGTGGGGTAGTTGCCAATTTTCACCACCAATGTCCACAGGCTGACAAAAAATAGCAATCCCGCCGGCACCGCTATCATCTCCAGCCGGTGCTTTTGCCACCAACCTTTTTGAGCGAGGCTGGTTTGGTAGGCCGGGTGCAAATTTGACGATTGTGACACTTGGATAATCTGTTGCATCAGGTTGACCTTTCTGCGCTGTGTTTGATTTTACGGTAAAAAAAACACCCCGAATGTAAGCATACGCAAACATCGGGGCGTAAAAATATGATGGTGGTTAAAACCAACCGCTATACCCGATAACAACCACATGTGAACCGGGCAGGTTGACAACCAGGGCTAACCATCAACCCGGCGCACCGGCTAATATTAAGGGGTAGATTATCTGCGCCAGTACACTAAAGTTGGAGCGTAGCTCAAAGCACGCTAAATGCAAAAATAGCAACAAGGTTGCTTGCTTTAGATTACCCCTTAACAGGTAGACATGAAAAATCCCGAAGTACATGGTTGCACTTCGGGGCGGTTGGTTGGGAATCTGTAAAAACAGGGATTCCAACATCAATACCTTCTCCCATCCGGACTATACCGTCGGCCTCAGAGTTTCACTGAGTCGGCGTTAACCGCCTGCCCCTATTGGGTTAGTTATTAGTAATTAGTGAATTTACCAATTACTATTTACTAATTACCAGATAGGCAGATTAAACCTGGGAATTTAACCTGGGAACCAGTTAACGTTCGCGGGCTTAGCTGTCCCACACAGCATCACCGCCGGTCGGGAATTGCAGCCAGCTTTTAACCGGCTGCGCACCCTGCCCCGAAGGTATAATATTTAATTGTTAACGATGATTATAACGAACCTCTACTTAAATGTCAATTTAAAGGCCGCCCGGCTCTACAACAAAAGTAATGGTGGCCATGGTTGTGCCTTCTACAGATAGCGTTACCTGATACGGGCCGGGTTGAAAGCCGCCGGTGGGGCTATAAAATACCCAGGCCGTGCCTGTTTCAAAATAATTATCGGGCCAGACATCATCATATACACCCAATTCGGTATCGCCCCATTGCCACCGGTGCGACCAGCGAGTGCCCGGCTCGATGTTGGCGTAATCAAAAAACAGGTAAATGGGGGGCGTCCCCGGGGCAAATGAGTTGCCAATTTTGGCCGGTTGGTTGTCGGCGGTAATTTCATGAGCCAGAATTGGGTTGGTAAAGGGGCTGTTGTCGGCCACCACCGGCGGGCCAGGGGTGGGCAGGGGAAGCGGGGTGGGGGTGACGGTGGGCGTGGGGGGGATGTCTGTAGGCGTGGGCAGCGGGGTGGATGTGGAAATTACAACCAGAACAGCCGTAGCGGTTGGTGAGGCGATGGTGGTTTGCGCCGGCTCTGTTGCTGCCGAAACTGCGCCGGCAATATCTTTGGTTGCGGCAGTTGGGGTTGCAGCGGCGGTGGATTGGGCCAGAAAAGATGGCTGCCAGGCCAGCCAGGCCGACACGCCCAAAAAACCCAATACCAGCAGCAAAATAATAACCGGCACAGCCACAAGCGCCCACAGCCAGGGCCGCTTCCACAACGGCTGCGCCGCGCTTAAACCCTCGAGGGGGCGGGTGGCTGTCGAGGGGCGGCGCACCGGGGCTGAGCCTTCGGTGGCTACGGTGAGGGCGCGGATAAATTCTGAGCCGGTGTTATAGCGCAACTCCAGCCCTTTTGAAAGCATGCGGCCAATAGCCTCGCTGAGTGGCACCGACACACCCGGATTGACCGCGTGCAACGGGCGTGGCTGCTCGTAAGCCTGGGCGTGCAGCACCGCCGCCGGAGAGCCGGCAAAGGGCGGCTGGCCGTTGAGCATTTGGTAGCACAAAACACCCAGCGAATACAAATCTGATTGGCGGCTAGGCCCCTGGCCATGAACTCGCTCCGGGGCCAGAATCTCTGGCGAGCCAACTGCGTAGCCCTGCTTGACCAGGCTGGTGCCCACCATTGCCTGAGTCTGGCTAAAATCGGCCACGGTCACATGGTCGTTGGCGTCAACATATATCCGGCTGGCCGACAGGTCGCCATGCATGATGGATTTTTGATGGGCGTAATCCAGCGCGGCGGCAATTTGCCGGGCAATGGTCAGCATCCGCTGCGGGGGCAACGGCCCCTGGTTTTCTAAAATTTGGGCCAGCGGTTGCGCCTCAATCATCTCGCGGACTACGTACAGCGTGTCGCCCTCCCGGTTGGCCTGATAGGTTTGCGCAATATTTGGGTGCTCCAGCCGGGTGGTTTGGCGGGTAATCTCTACAAAGCGCCGCACAAAAAAATCGTCAAAAGTAAATTGAGGAGCGACCACTTTAATAGCTACAATCGCCGCGTCAGATTTTCTGCGCGCCCTGTAAACAATGGTCAAATCGCCCCGGCCAATCTCATGTTCAAGCGTGTAATCTTTCAGTTCGATTGTGGTACTTACGGCCATAAGACTCCAGTGCTAATTTTGGTGAAACACTTTTTACTGGTTTATTTATAATAGCCTAATCCGGTATTGGCAAAACTGCTGCGCCATAATTTATCTATGGATGATAGCCTGTTATTATACGCTATCCGGGGGTGTTTCCTTTTGATTTGCGCCAGACGGGTGAGCGTCTGTAAAAATCTGGCAAAATAGATGGCCTGTGATTATAATAACCTTTAAATAATTTAACCCGGATACTGAATTTGTCTACCCACTTAACCCTGATTTTGGGCGGCGCTCGTAGCGGCAAAAGCGATTACGCCGAAAAGCTGGCCGCCAGCATGGGGCAGCATATTTTATACATTGCCACCGCCGAAGCCAAAGACGAAGAGATGGCTGCCCGCATTAAAGCCCATCAACAGGCGCGGCCTGCCCAATGGCAAACGGTAGAGGCTCCCCAAAATGTGGGCGCAGCTCTTGGCGCCATCAGTAACCGGCCCGATGCCATATTGCTGGATTGTTTAACCCTGTTGGCCTCTAACATTGTGCTGGCCATGCAAGAGCAGCTCCAGCCGGCCATTGAAATTGCCCTGCAAAAAGAGATTGACCAGTTGCTGGCTGCTCAAGCCCGGCTTTCGGCGCCGCTCATTGTGGTATCTAACGAGGTGGGGCTGGGTTTGGTGCCGCCCTATCCGTTGGGGCGTATCTATCGAGATGTGTTGGGCCGGGCCAATCAACAACTGGCCGGCCGGGCCAACCGGGTGCTGTTTATGGTAGCCGGATTGCCCATGACGGTAAAAAACGAAGCAACGGGGAGTTAACATCGAGCTTCGGCATCTTTCGGGGGGACCATGATTTCTTTAACCCTGGCGCAGCAATTGAAAAAATCTGGCCTGCGCTGGAAGATAAACAAAAATGATTTCTTTGCCGTTCCCGACCGGGGCCTGGATGATAGCGTTTTTGTTATCAGCGATATGACGGTGATGGTTGAGGTTGTATCCGGGGCGCTGGCCGTTACCTTTCATGGCGCGGTTGAGTGGGCGCTGGACCACGTAGAGGTAACAGAACTGGTTTGGCTGCCCAGAGAGGAGCAACTGCGCGAAATGCTGGAACAGTTGCTGATTGGTCAACCTGAACCCATACTGGTTTTATTCAGCATCGCCGACGGCTATCGCTGCGAAGTTCAATTTCAGGAGCAATTTTTAGCCTTTGAGGCGTTTGGAGCCAGCGACGCCTACGGGCAGGCGCTGTTGTATATTTTGCAGCAGCAATCTACGGCGTGATAATAACGTGTATCTCGCCTGGCCCGTGGACGCCCATGGTCAGGGTCAGCTCAATATCGCCGGTGCGGCTGGGGCCGGCAATGAAAACCAGGTTGCTGCCCTGTTGGGTGACCTGGGGGTTGCCGGCCAGAAAAGCGGCGATTGAGGGGTAAATTTTGCGTTTGGGCAGCAGGGCAATATGCACCGGCGGCAGCAGCGAAGCCAGCCGGCCCCGGCCCGGCCCGCTAATCAGGGCGATGGCTCCGTTATCGGCCAGGCCGCCGGCAGCGCCGGTTAAGCCCACCCGTATATCGTCGATGGCCGCCAGTTGAGCCTTGCGCTCATCTGCCGCGGCGGGCAGGGCGCTGCCGGCCATGGCGACGCCGGCCTCGGTTAGCGCGGCGCGCAAACCGGTTAGCCCCAGCGCCTCGTCATCCCAGGCAATAATCCGGTCGGCCTGATGTTTCCCCAAAATCTCCAAAACTTTATCGGCGGCTTCTTCAATATCATTTAAAATATGCGTGTGGCCGGCCAGCGCCTCCAGCTCTTGCTTAAAGCTGACAGCTAATTCGTCGGGCGACGCGCCAGCCCTGAAACTGTAGCCCTGAAACGAACCGGGATGCTCCGCACTGGCTTCGGGCAGGTAGGCGCGGGGCAGGCCGAGTTTAATATTGTTGAGGAATTTTTCTCGGTTGGTCATGATTGGTAATTAGTAATTGGGTATTGGTAATCAGTAATTGAGAAAATTATTCATAATTACCAATTACCTTCTCTCTTCCCGCCAGCGCTGGCTGAATGATTTTGGCGCAAAGGCCGGAAAATCGCGCTGGTCTGTCCAGCCGGAAAGCGGGCCGGGCAGTTTTTTAATCCAGCCGTCTTTGGCAAGTATTCGCGTAGCCAGGGTACTAAATTTACTCCCCAGCCGAAACAGCGCCGGTCGCGTGGCCCCAAAGCGATACAGCCCCAACCCGATTTTTAGCCAGAGCGGACCTTTGCCTGCCTGCGCGCCCTCATCGCGCAGTTTTAGCAGCATGCGCGGGATGTTAATGCGCACCGGGCAAACCTCGCGGCAAGCCCCGCACAGGCTGCTGGCGTGGGGCAACTCGCTCCAGGGGCCGATGCCGTACAGCCCCGGCGTTACAATTGAGCCGACCGGGCCGGGGTAAACGCTGCCGTAGGCGTGTCCCCCAATTTGCTGGTAAACCGGGCAAACATTCAAACAGGCCCCGCAGCGGATGCAGTACAAAATTTCGGCCAGTTCGCCTTGCAGCATTTTAGTGCGGCCATTATCCACAATTACTACGTGGAACTCGTCGGGGCCGTCCGGTTCGGCGGCGTCGGGGCCGTTGGCCCGGCGGGGGCCGGTGATGATGTTGGTGTAAACGCTAATTTTTTGGCCGGTGGCGCTGCGGGCCAAAAGCTGAATCATCACCCCCAAATCTTCCATGGTGGGCACCAGCCGCTCCATGCCCATTACCGCCACATGAATGCGGGGCGTGGTGGTGGCCAGCCGGGCGTTGCCTTCGTTTGTAACCAGGCACATGCTGCCGGTTTGGGCCACGCCAAAATTAACGCCGGTAATGCCCATATCGGCCTTCAAAAAATCTTGCCGCAGCATGCGCCGGGCCAGGGCGGTCATGTTTGGCACGTCGGCTAAATCTTCGTCGGAAGCGTTTAGCTTTTCACGGAACAGTTGGGCCACATCTTGCCTGGTTTTGTGGATAACCGGGGCAATGATGTGCGAAGGCTTTTCCCCGGCCAATTGGATGATGTACTCCCCCAAATCGGTCTCAACCACCCGCGCCCCCACCTGCTCCAGCTCGTGGTTTAGCTCCATCTCTTCCGTGACCATCGACTTGGATTTGACCACCGATTTGACCTCTCGCTCCCGGGCCAGGCGGGTAATGTAACTGTTGGCCTCGGCGGCGGTTTGGGCAAAGTAGACATGTCCCCCCAGCTTTTCAACCGAGTTGGCAAATTGGGCCAGGTAGGTATCCAGGTTGGCAATGGTGTGGGCGCGGATGCGCCGGGCGTGGTCGCGCAGCGGTTCAGCCTCCGGCAGAGATTCCAGCGATTTGTTCCGGTTGGCGACAAAGCGAGTAGTGGCAATATTTAACGCCGTGTGCAGTTGATTGTTGCGCAGGGCGTCTTCCACGCGCTCATAAAAGTTGATGTTTGAAGCGGTCATAGGTTCCTTGCTGAGTGTCAGGTGATTCTTTTTGACCCGTGACACCTGACGCTATTTTTCCCGCAATATTTCCGCCAAATGTTTAACCTGTATTTTGCTGCCGCGACGCCGCAGCCCGCCGGCAATGTGCATCAGGCAGCTAACATCGGCGCCGACGACGGTATCCGCGCCGGTGGCTTCGATGTTGTCCAGCTTGCGTTGCATAATGGCCCCGGAGATGTCGCTCATTTTTACGGCAAACAGGCCGCCAAAGCCGCAACATTCTTCGGCGCCGGGCAGCTCTTTTTGTTCCGCGCCGGAAACGTTGCTCAAAAGTTTTCTGGGCTGCTGTTTGAGGCCCAACCCGCGCAAACCGTGGCAAGAGGCGTGGTAGGTCAGGCAGCCGCCGGCCCTGGCCTGCACATCGGCAACGCCCAGCACGTCTACCAGAAATTGGGTAAACTCGTAGGTGCGTTGGGCCAGAGCGGCGGCTTTGGGGCCATATTCGGGGTCGTTCGCCAGAATTTCGGCGTAGTGGTGAATAACCATATCGCCGCAGGAACCGGAAGGGATGACGACCGGCGCGTCGCTTTGCGAGAGAACATCAATGGTGTGGCGGGCCATGGCGCGGGCATCGTTCCAAAAGCCGGCGTTGAAGGCGGGCTGGCCGCAGCAGGTTTGCGCCTGGGGATACTCAACCTTTAGCCCCAAATTCTCTAAAATTTCAACGACGGCAAAGCCGACATCGGGGAAGAACTGGTCAACCAAACAGGTAACAAACAGTTGAACGGATTTGATTTCGGTCTGCATTGACGCGTCCTGCGTGGGAGTTGGACCTATTGTAATCCAAAGCCCCATAGCAGGCAAAAGCCGATAAGTTTTCGTTACATTTTGGCCGGAAATAAGCCTTTTAAGTTAGGGGGTTTTTGGTTTGCAATTGAAAGTGGCTGTTTTTTACGACACGCCGTGCAGGGGCTAATTAGTTGGATGGCGTAAAGGTGAAAATCGTAGCTGGTAAAGTAGAGCCGGTCATTGTCAATGGCCGGCGACGAGAACACGTTGCCCTGGGTGTCAAATTTCCACAGGCCCCGTCCGGTTTGAGCATCGAGCGCGTAAAAATCGGTGTCGTCGCTGCCAAAATAAACCACGCCATCGGCGATGGCCGGAGCGGACTCAATCCGAAACCTGGTTTTGAATCGCCATTTTGCCTCGCCGGTCTGTCTATCCAGGGCATAGAGGTGACCATCGTAGCTGCCAAAATAAACAAATTCACCGGCGATAGTTGGCGACGAGGTCACAGGACCATCCGTCTTAAATCGCCACTGTTCCTGGCCGGTCTGGCTATCGAGCGCGTAGAGATGATGATCGTGGCTGCCAAAGTAAACCAAACCGTCGCTGATAACGGGCGAGGCGGTGACGGTCCCCCCTGCTTTAAATGTCCACCCAATCAACGCTGTTGAGCAGCACAACCAGCCCTACCCCCAGGGCAACCAGAACGGCCAATGAGGCCACACCGGACAGAATTTGGCGAGATTGATTAGCCAGTGGGGAAAATTTTGAACGTTGCAGCCGGGGCGCAATGGCGGCAAAATTCACCTGAGCCGGGGGTTCAATCTGCCGCCGCACCGCCTGAACGCTGTTACCCATGCGGCGCTGAATAGCTTCCTGTTCGCCCAGCCGCGCTCGACACACCGGGCAGGTGGTCAGGTGAAGCTCCATTGTCTCCCGCTGAGTGTCGGTGAGCGCCAGGTACAAATAATCCAGTATTTGTTGACCGTTTAAATGTTGCTTCATTGGATTCGTTCTTCCAAACCAATCAGGTTACTTTGGGCCAGAATTGGGCCTAACTTTTTATGCGCCGACTGCACCCTGGAGCGCGCCGCCCGCGCGGAACAGCCTAAAATCTCGGCGATCTCCCGATAGGTGTAATCGGCCCAGTAGTGCAGCACCACCGCCTCGCGGAGCGGCTGTTTTAGGCCTTGGATAGCCTGCCAGACCTCGTCTTGCATGGCGCTGTGAATCATTTGACGCTCCGGGCCGGGGCCGGGATCGGTGACATCGCCGCCTTTTTTCCGCCAGGCAAAAAGAGAAAGGCTGGGCAAATAGCGACGGCGGCGTTTGTTGCGGCAGCGGCTGACGGTGATGGTATGCAGCCAGGTGGAAAATTTGGCCCGGCGAGGGTCGTAGCGGTCTATGTGGGTTAAGGCGTAGGTCAGGGCGTCCTGGGCCACTTCTTCGGCATCGGTAGGGTCGTCCAGCAGGGCGTAAGCCAGCCCAAAGGCCGCTCCGCGAAAATGGTTGTATATCGCCTCGGCGGCCTGTTCATCGCCGCCCTGCCAGCGCTGGATGAGAACCGCCGGATCGACCATCTCAGCGCCCGCCCTTGTGTAGGTGTATCACTGCCCCTGCCTCAGCCACTCGTTATACTATTATACACCGGTAGAGGCTGAAATGATTACTTGTTAAAATCGCAAAGTTATTGATGAACAACCCCAAACGGTTTGTCTGTTTTTGCTGGACTTCCCGTGGTTGGCGTGTTATGATGGACAATAAGGTGCAATGGGTTCTCCAGATTGGGTAGATAGGCCAATGTCGCTCCTAAATCCATTTTTTCATCGCGGCCCTGTGCGGGAGGCGGCATACTTTTTTGGCCGCGAGCGCGAAACGAGGCAAATGTTGTCGCTGCTGGGCAACGGGCAGAGCGTCTCGCTGGTCGGGCAGCGACGCATCGGCAAAACCTCGCTGCTCTTTTACCTCTCCACGCCAGAAGTTTATCAACAACACGGCCTCAACCCGCTTCAGTCGCTCTTTGTCTACATCGACTGTGGCGGTCTGAGCAATCTGAACCCGCCGGACCTCTATCGCGTATTTCTAGAGGAAATTGGCGATGCCTTGCCCGAACAGGCTCAAGCGCGCCAGCTTGAAATCCCCAACAACTCCCAACCCATCACCTACCGCCGTTTTGAACGCGCGCTTCGCGGTTTGACTCAGCAGGGGTGGAAGCTCATCATTTTACTGGATGAATTTGAGCGGATGAGCCTCAACCCCCACTTAGACCCCGATTTTTTCTCGGGCCTGCGGGCCTTGGCCGGCCGATATCCTATTGCCTATGTGACGGCCTCCAAACAGCCCTTGCTGGCCCTGACCTACGCCGATGCCAGTACCCTCAGCTCCCCCTTTTTTAATATCTTCGCCGGGGTTCGCCTGGGCCTGTTCAGCGAGGCGGACGCCCGCGTTCTCCTCACCGGTCTGGCTGCCAGGGCAGAGATAACCTTCACCCCGGCCACGCTTGATTTCATCCTCGCTCTGGCCGGCCCGCATCCCCTCTTTCTGCAAATTGCCGGCTTTTACGCCTTTGAGTTGCAGCAAACCAAAGGTTCCCCGCTATCCGCTGAAGATTATGCCGATTTGCGCGAACGTTTCAACGCCTCCGTAGCCGATCATTTTGACTACTACTGGCGCAGCCTATCCGATACCGAGCAGCGAGTTCTGGCCACCTTGCCCGCCTGGCAAACCAAACAGCCAGAGATTGTGCGCCGACTGGCGGAGGTCTGCCTGATTCGGCGCGCGGATCAGGGCTACGATTACCTGTCCCCCTCATTTCGCGATTTTGTGCAGGCCCAAACCATTCCCGGCTGGCTGCGGGCCGGCCCCCTGGCCATCGACAGCGAGCGACATCAGGTATTCCTGCACGGCCAACTGCTGACTCTGACCCCTACCCAATTTACGCTGTTGCGGCATCTGGTTGACCAGGCCGGACAGGTCATCACCACCCAGGCGCTGGAGCAGGCCGTTTGGGGCGACGAGTACATCGAAGACCCGGAGCGGTTGAAGTCGGTTATCAAAGGGCTGCGCCGGGCGCTGGGTCAGGAGTCGGGCCGGTTGGAGAATGTGCGCGGCGTCGGGTATGTGTGGCGGGGTTGATTTCCCTCTTCTGCCCCTGTTTTACCCCTTGATTTTCCCTCTCTTTTCCGACTTGTTGTGATAGGCTAGGAACAATAGATTGTAGGGGCGACTTCGGTCGCTTTTTGGGTGGCAAGAACAACTGAAATCGTTGCTACCAACCCGTTTGAGAGGACAATCCCAAAAATGATAAGACTAATCAAATGCCTGCTCATCCTGATAATTTTGCTTGTTGCTACAACCCAAACACCTCTGGTCCACGCTCAGGGAGGACTTGTTTTCAACCCGTACTGGACCTTTACCACCAATACCCCGGTGACGCACGTGGAAACCGGTGATGTCAACGGCGATGGCGTGCGGGAGGTTGTTTTTGTCACCGAGGATGACTGGGTGTACGTCTTGAAAAACGACGGTAGCCTGGCCTGGCGCTACGAGGCTGAGTTTGACGTGGGTGAAATGTCAGTGGCCGAATTAGATGGTGACCAGGAGACTGAAGAGATTATTATCGCCGGACCGTTGAGCGTGGTTTTTTTGCGTCAGAATGGTGAAAAAACTACCTGCGCCGGTACTCAGAGCGTTCGCAAGAACACCACAATTGCTGCGGTTGACTTAAATGGAGATGGCAATCGTGAACTGATTTTTGGAATAGACACTGGCATAGTTATCACGCCAAAGTGCGAGTTGATTACAAATTCTTTTTGGGGGGCAATGTCTCATCCGCCGGTAGCAATTTGGGCCGGCGACATAGATGGGGACGGCCAGCCGGAGATTGCCCCCAACCCTGCGGGTGGCCACTGGGTCTACCTGTATGAAGACAGCGAAATCCCTGTTTGGAAAAATCGTCTGGAGGCCGAGGTGGGCCTGGTTCAGGGGGGTGATGTTGATGGCGACGGCCGGGCTGAAATTGTGGTGCTGACGACTACGGGAGACCTTCTCCTCTTTGAGGGTGACGGCAGTCAGGTTTGGCAAAAAAAAGCGCTAAGGCTTGATGATGCCTCTGCTGAACTGATTCCTGGGCAGCTGGCCGTCCATGACCTGGATGGCGATAGTCGGGCGGAGATAATAATGATGGCGTCTCTGCCGGTGGCAACAGTACAAGTTTTCGATGGGGAGGGCGAGCGGGTCTGGGAACGTCCCCTGGAGGCTATTACTTCGCCGGCCAGGCTCGCCATTGATGACTTAGATAATGATAGGCGGGCAGAAATCGTGGTGACGACGACTGGACAAGAGCAAGTATACTTGCTGAGTGGCAGCGGCCAACCCCTGGCTGAGTACCGCACCGCCCAGACGACCGGCGCTTTACACTATGCCGATCTGAACGGCGATGGTCGAGGCGAAATTATTTTGGGGGTTGAGACCGGCGTGCAGGTTTTTGGGAGCGCTCCTCGAGCCGTGTGGAAGGAGTTATGGCAATCGCCCCATCTGGGATCGGTGGCCGCTTTAGACTTTGTCGATTTCAATGACGACGGTCAGGATGAACTGGTGGTTGGTACGGGGGATCCCCGGCTCTATGCCCTGACGAATGAAGGGCATATTTTGTGGGAGACTAATCTTGTGTCTCCTGTTTGGGCGCTCGGTGTGGGTGACATTGACGGTAACGGTCGGCCCGAAATAGTAACAGCGGGTGGCGGCCAGCTTCATGTCTTCTCGGGCAGTCAGTTTCTCTGGTCTGTTCCGATTGGCGAGAAATTCTCCTCCGGCGTTGCCATCCGTGATATCGACGGCGACCATCAGGCGGAAATTATCGTTGGCAGTAATTCGTCTTCAGGGAGTGCTGTCGACGTGTTTAATGGTGCGCAAAAGCTGATTTGGCGGCAGGCGTTTTCCCAGAATGTGGTGGCTGTCGATAGTCACGGCGAGACAATATTGGTCGCCACAGACGGCGGTCGCATATACCGGCTGAAGGCTGATGGCTCACTGGCTGGTGAGTATAATCTGGAGGCCAATGTCCTCAGCTTTGACCAGGGGCTGGTAACTACGGTTACGGGACAGATTTACCGGCTAGATGATAACGGAGTGACTTTCGTTCGAGATTTGGACCAGATTCCACAAAAGGTTCAGATGAGTCCAGGCCCTACAATCATTCTCAACCGGAATTGGGAGGTTGGCGTCGTAACTACACGAGACTCAACCTGGCAGAATCTCGTTGAGGTTAAAGCCATCAACATTGCTGCTGGCGATTTAAACCGCGACGGAATGGTGGAGATTGCTGTCGGTACCGATGGGGGCCGTGTTCAGCTTATGGGTCTAACCCTGGACCAGATTCCGTTCCTTACCAATCCGCGTCTGGCTGAAACTCGTACGGGTTACGCCTACAGTGTAAATGTAAACGACCCTGAAGGAGATGCGGTGGCCGTGACGCTAGAGGTTTGGGATCCGTCAGCTAGCGTCTGGTTAACTCAGGCGGTGCAATCTGTTAGCGGGGGGCAAGGCCAGTTGACCTGGGACGTGTCCGACCCCTTCGATACCTGGGACTCTGGTCGGGAAAGTCGCTTTCGCTTTGTTTATGATGATGGCGGCGAACAACAAATCACCCCCGAGATATCCGGGCCTCTGACTATTCCAACCACCCCCTGGTATATTTACTTTGGTCAACGGGCTGGTCTGGCGGCGCTTATCTTGCTGGTTCCGGCGCTGGGCCTGGCGCTTTACCGCCGCCAGCGGCAATATCGCCAATCGCCGCAGGGCCGGGCCGAAAGCCTGTTAAAACAGCTTCAGGCCCAGCCCGAACAGACGCTCACCCGGCTTCATGTTGTGGCTAATGATGCCGCCGCTTTGCTCACCTACCTGCCGCCGCTGGCCCGGCAGGCCCAGGCGCGCGCCATCGCCGAAGTGAGCGAGCGGCTCAATCTGCTGCTTGTTCAGCCAGAGGTGACGGCTGAGAGCGTTCGGGCCTTTATCGAGGCGGTGAAGGGGTTGGAAAAAGCGCCGCCGGAAACTAAAAAGGGGCTGCTCGATACATTCAATCTCTTCCGGCAGGCCCTCGAAGCCAACACGGTCAACCGCATCGTTATTTTATCGCCCCGCCTGAACCAGCGGCTGGCCACCGCTCCTGATGAAATGGGAGAAGCCCTGGCCGAAATGAACCAGGTTATCAAAACGCTCACCAACTTTCAGCGCGTTGAGTATAGTGAAGATAAAACCGCTTATCTGGCCCAGGCGCTTGAGGCGCTCAGTCGCCTTGAACAGGGCTTTCAACCCGACGCGCGCCCCCCCAAACTCTATCAGCCGGAGCGCAACGTTTTACGCAGCATTGCCGCGCACTGGCGGGCTGTTGTGAACAACGCTCTGCAAGATTTGCATGGCCGCGCCCAAATTAACGTGGTCCTGAAAACCCGCCAGCTTCTCAGCCTTAACAATACCGCGCTCTCGCTGGAGTTGACCAACAGCGGCCGTAGCCCCGCGTCAAATCTTGTGGTTTCGCTGGCCCCAGACCAGCCGTTTGCCGTGCTTAACGGGGCTGTCAAACTTGATATTCTACCCGCCGGCCGGTCGGCCACGGTCGAGGTTCCCATCTCGGCGGCGGCCTCGGTGGAGCAGTTCCGGGCCGAGTTCAGCATTAGCTATGACGACCGCGAGGGCGAAGGCAAAGCCTTTGCCTTTGCCGATATGGTCTACCTGCTCAAACCCGATACCGAATTTCAATCTATCGCCAACCCCTACGCCCCCGGCACGCCGCTGGCCCCCGGCTCGCCCATCTTTTTTGGCCGGGAGGATTTGTTCCAATTCATCAGCGAGAACATTGCCGGGCTGAGCCGGCAAAATATTCTGGTGCTGATTGGTCAGCGCCGGATGGGCAAAACCTCCTTTTTGCAGCAACTTCCGGCCCGACTGGGCGAAGCCTACCTGCCGGTCTATATTGACGGCCAATCGCTGGGGATTGATCCCGGTATGGCCAACTTCTTTTACGATCTATCGCTGGCAATTGTGGATGGATTGGCCGAGCAAGACATTGACCTTGAAGAACCGGAGCCAGAGGATTTTGAAGCCCGGCCCAGCACCACCTTCGAGCGCATCTTTCTGCCTACCGTTTTTCAAGCCATCGGCCAACGACAACTGCTGCTCTTGTTTGACGAATTTGAGGAATTGGAGATGCGAGTGACCTCCGGTAAACTGGAAGCCACCATCTTTCCCTTCTTCCGTCACCTGATGCAGCATCAACCTCAGCTTGGCTTCATCTTTGTCGGCACGCACCGGCTGGAAGCGCTCAGCAGCGATTACTGGTCGATTTTCTTCAACATTGCCCTGTACAAACACGTGGCCTTTTTGGACGAAACGGCCGCCCGTGCCCTGATTACCGAACCTGTGACCGGCTACGGCTTAATTTACGACGATCTGGCCCTGGACAAGATGTTGCGGGTGACAGCGGGCCATCCCTACTTTTTGCAATTGACCTGCCACGCCCTGGTCAATCGGGCTAATCGAGCAAGGCGAAACTATCTGACCATCCAGGATGTGAACAATGTGTTGAACGAGATGGTTGAGTTGGGTGAAGCCCACTTTGCCTTTTTGTGGGAGCAGGCAAGTTCGGCGGAGCAATTAATTCTGGCCGCGCTGACCCGGCTGTTGGGTCAGGAAGCCACGGTTACGGCCACGCAGGTGAACGAGTTGCTGGCGGAACGTGGGGTCACGATAGTTTTGTCGGAGATCACGGACATCCTGCGAGCATTGAACGCCCGCGACGTGGTGCGCGAAATTACGGGACAACCGCCTCGATACGAATACAAAATAGAACTGGTACGCTTATGGGTGGAACGCTACAAAACTCTGGGACGGGTGGTGGAGGAATTAGCATAACGGGAGGAAAACTATGTCCGCTGAAAACCCTTATTTTCATCGCGGCCCAATCCGAGAGCCGGACTATTTTTTTGGCCGCTCTCAAGAAGTGACCGGCGCGCTGAGTTTGATTAAAAACAATCAAAGCGTGTCCATTGTTGGCCCCCGGCGGATTGGCAAAACGTCCTTTCTGCTGCACATTTCTCACCCGGCGGTCATGGCCCGTCACGGCCTTGCGCCCGACACGCATATTTTTGTTTTTATTGATTGCGGCGGCTTGAGCAATTTGGACCAGGCCGGCTTTTATCGCCTCATTCTGGAAGAGGCCGGGGACCAGCTTTTGGACCAGGGGCTTGCCGTTGAGATAAATATTCCCGACACGCTCACCTACCGGCAATTTGAGCGCGCGCTGCGCCAGCTCAGCCGGCAGGGTCTCAAGCTGATTTTTATGCTGGATGAGTTTGAGTTGCTGAGTGAAAACCACAATCTTGACGCCGATTTCTTTTCCGGCCTGCGGGGCTTAACCGCCCGCCACAATATCGGCTACGTAACGGCCTCGCAGGCCCATTTGCTGGAGCTGTCTTACGCCGACGAGGGGGTGTTGGGGTCGCCCTTTTTTAATATTTTTGCGGTGCAGCAGTTGGGCCTTTTCAACCGGGAAGAGGCGCTGCGCCTCATCCACGAGCCGGCCCGGGCCGCCGGCATCACCTTTCATGCGGAGCTGGCCGAGTGCATTCTGGATTTGGTCGGACCCCACCCGATGTTTCTGAATATCGCCTGCTTTCAGGCCTATGCCCGCCTGCAACCGGAGCAGGCGCAGGCGTCTCTGGCGGAATCCGGCGAGTTTTCCCGGAGCCTGTGCCGGGGGATAGCCCAAAAAGTTACCGAGGAGATTGAGGGCCATTTGCGCTATTACTGGAGCAAACTTGATAGTCGCCATAGAGAAATTTTGGCAACGTTGGGCCAGGTTAGCCAGGGCGATACCACGCGAGTGTTAACCCGCCGCCTGGAGCAACACAGCCTGGTGGTGCGAGCCAACGGCGGCTACCGCTATGCCTCAAGGGCCGTGGCCAATTTTGTTAGCCGCCAGGTGACTGAAGCGGAGATGAGCCGGGAGACCGCCGGGTTAGAAACCGGCCTGGTTGGGCGCAAGCTGGGGCCGTATGCCATTACCGGGCAAATTGGCCAGGGAGGGATGGCGCAGGTGTTCAAAGGCCGTCACCAGGCGCTAAACCGTGATGTGGCGGTCAAAATTATTTTTTCTCATCTGGCCGGCGACGCCAATTTTTTGGCCCGATTCCAGCGGGAGGCCCAGGCTGTGGCCGCGCTGCGACATCCCCACATCGTTCAGGTTTATGATTTTGGGGTTCAGGGTAGCCTGTACTATATGGTTATGGAATATGTGGCCGGGGGAACCCTGACCGACCGGTTGGCCGGGAGACAGCCAGACAAAACTGGCCCGGCGCTGGCTGAAACCGCGCGGCTCATCGAGCAGGTAGCGGCGGCCCTGGATTACGCCCATAGCCAGGGCATTGTTCATCGCGATTTAAAGCCGGCCAACATTATGCTCACCACGTCGGGGCAGGCCGTCCTGGCCGATTTTGGCCTGGCCCGCTTGATGGGCGGGACGCGCTACACGGCCACCGGCACAAGCTGGGGCACGCCAGCCTACATGTCGCCGGAGCAGGCCCGGGGCGAACGCGGCGATGAGCGCAGCGATATTTACGCGCTGGGGGTCATTCTGTTTGAGTTGCTCACGGGCCAAACTCCCTTTGAAGCCGATACGCCGTTTGGACTAATTATGAAGCAGATGAATGAACCCGTCCCCTCACCCCTTGGCCTGAATCCGAACCTGCCTTCTGCGGTTGAGCCGGTAGTTTTGAAGGCGCTGGCTAAAATCCCGGCAAACCGGTATGCCACCGCCGGAGCTTTAGCCAAAGCGTTGGCTCTGGCTGTGGCAGACAGGATTAAACCGGCATCGTTGGCTGACTAACCGGGCCTGCTTACTGAATATCCAGCACAATTTTGATTTTGCGGGGGTCATCGGTGGGGGTAATGAGGACGGTCAGGCGCTGGCTGTCTTTGGAATAAATCAGGCGCGATTTTTCCTCGAATATTTCGGCTGCTTCTTCGCTCCAGCCGGTGGCGGGCAGGCCGGTCTGGTAAAAGAGAGTGGCGCTGATGGGGCTGATAACGCTGGTGTACTCGATGAGGGTGGGATAAATAGCGGTGATTTGCGACTCTGGCGGCGGGGGAAAGCCGGCAAAGGGGGTGCGGCCAAGGGTGACGTTTTCGGGGGGGGTAATGACAATATCGGCGTTGATATCGGTCAGTTTGTAGCTTAAATTTAGCTGCCCCTGGTCTAAAATGGGAGCGTTGGGTAAAGGGGCAACAACCCGCAGCGTGGCCGAGATGACATATTGCAGCAGGTAATTATCCGGCACGGCTACCCACACATCGCCCTGGGCCTGATTAATGCTGAAGTTGGGGTGGCTCACATCGTTCTGGTCAAAGCGGTAATGCAGCGCGTTCTGCCCCTCTATTTTTTCTATGCTGGGCGCGTTGGGCACGGTGGGGGGGATGATAATGAACGAATCCAGTTCAAACAGCCCCACATTTCCCGGCGAGAGCGAGGCGTTACCCGCCTCAAACTGAAAGGCTTCGCCGTTTCGGCTGACATAAACCTGATTGCCTATCTTAAAAAATTGGGCAATGCCCCTGCTGTCGGGCAGATTGGGGATATCGGCGCTAATGTTAAGGTAATGGCGCAAGGCATTGGCCGGCCGGTTAACTTCGGTGAGCGACTCGATGCGCCCGGAGGCCGGCTGGTCGCCGCGAGTTCCGGCAAAATCAATAATCAAATTGGCGCGATAGCTGTTGAGTCGCTCCAGATTGCTGCGGGCCGAGCTGGGCGCAATGGCAAACGGCTGCGGGGTTGGCGTGGGAGGGCTGGGGGTGGGGGTCGACAAACCGGGCAGCGCAGCCCGGCAGGCGGCCAGACTCAAACAAAGTAGCAAAAATATCAGGCGATGGGTCCATTTAGTGATCATTTTTCAGCCCTATGCGGCTAATAGTAATGGGGCCGCCGGCATTGAGCGTTAATTTTTGCGGCGACTCGTTGTGCGGCGGCAGCTTGATGGTGTGGGTTGAAGGGTTTTGAGCCGCTTCAAGCTGGCTCAGCGTTTCATTGGCCGTGGCGATGGTCAGCGTTGGCCGGCTGCTGCTGGCCGTCAGCGTAATTTCAAGCCAGAGCGATTGATTTTGGGGGTGATGCAAAAATAACTCGGCGGGTTGGTTGGGTTGCAGGGCGCGGGTAATCAGGCCGTTGCCGTGGTCGGCGCGCTCGCCCCAGCCATTGCCCAGGCTCAGGTAGGGGTGGGCGCCGGTTTTGGGCGGCGATTGGTACACCTTCAGCCGGCCATCGTCATAAACTGGTTCGACCCCCGGCAGCGCGGCGGCAACCCAGCGCTCGGTGGCATCGCGTTCGGGGCCGGGGGGCATTTGCCAGTAATCCAGCACAATGTAGCGCAGGTTAAAATCAAAAAAGATGGTTGGCGCAACCTGGTCAAGCGGCTGGTCGATAATGTCCGGCCCCAGATATCGCCACTGTTGCAATACGGGCGCGCGGCTGGCCAGCTCCAGCGGGTTGGCCCGCGAGGTGTAGGCGGTTAGTAGCCGCTTGCCGTGCGTGGTTTGGTGCAGCAGCGGGGTGGGCCGGTCCCAGTTCATGGGCAGTTCGGCAATGACGTAATCCTCTGGCTGGGGGGCAATTTCATAATAGAATTGGGGCGTGTCGATGGGGGAAATAGGGTAGGGGATGGCCAGAAACTCGAACAGAATGAGGGCGGCGGCGCAGAGGGGGAGAATGAGTGATGCGTGCTGCCTGATGGGTGATGAGCTATTGGTTAGTTGAACCAGGGCTACGGCGGCCAGCACGCCCAGGCTGAGCATGACCATTAAATTGTAGCGGCTCAGGGAGCGGGTCAGATTGAGAAAGGGGACGGTGTAGTACAGCAGCAGATAGGGCAGCGGCAGGGGCTGGCCGGCAATGGTTACAATCTGGCCGTTGACGTGTAGAAATGGCCCCAGCGAGAGGATGGCAAACGCTGCGGCTATGAGCGTCCAGAATTTTACAATAGTGTTCGGCCAGCGCCGGATGACGATGTACGCTGCCAGCGCCAGCGGCGTAAAGCCGGCAAAAATCAATCGCTCCGAGGTGGTGGTGGTGAAGTTGCTGGCAATGCCGGCGGCCCATTGGCCCCAGATTGGGTGCATTTCCGAAGGTAAAATATAGGCCAGCAAATCGGCGGAGAGGGTGATATTTTGGGCCAGGCCGGTTTCCAAATCGGGCCGGCTGCTGGCGTGGCGAATCATGGGGAGGAGGATGGGGGAGAGAACAGCGGCAAAGCCAGCGACGATGGCGAAAACAATCCACAGGGGTTGCAGAATTTTGATGGGTGATGAGTGTTGCGTGGTACGTGGAACGTGATTGCTCCCCTGCCCAACCCGCCAGCGTTGCCAGATTGTCCACAATACCACCAGGCCGGTAAAGATGAGCAGATACAGGGTGTGATACCAGTCTACCAATGTAGCCAGTACCAGAAACAGGCAGGCGAGGGCGGCGTTGCGCCAACGGCGCGGAGATAAGCTGTCCGGCGCGGACCACGGCTCAAGGGTGCGCAGCAGCCACAGCACGTAAAACGGAGGCCAGACCATGCTGAACACCTGCATGTGCCCCAGCAAATGGGCCAGATGAAAGGGCGACATGGTAAATATCAGCCCGCCCACAAATGCGGCCAGCCGCAACCGTGGGCCGGCGGGAAAAACTCTGGAAAGCGTGTCCAGCGCCAGCAGAAAACCGCCGTAGCCGGCCAGCCCAAAGCTAAAGAAAACAACGGCGTTGTAAGCCACAGCCAGCCCAAAATTAAGCTGAATGGGCAACGTCCACAGGCCGTTGAAAATGTTGAGCGTGTGAAAAAGCAAATTCACCCCGTTGGGGGCGTCGAGCAGATGGGTAAAGTAGGGGTTGGTGGCTTCAATCAACAGCGCCCGTTTAACCCACCACAAATTCCAGTAATTTTGCCAGCCGTCAAAACCGTCGCCAGGGATGCCGCCGGTAAGGTGCAACACAGCGGGCCAGGTCATCAGGCCGGTTAGCAGAAAATAAGCTATCAGAACAACTGAGTGAGCCGGCAATGGTTTGAAAGTTGGCCTTAACCGAATGCTTGTTTGCTGCTTCATTAGATTATGGTAATCCCAATTTTTGGGTGAGCCAGATGATGGCCGACAGGCTCCGGTCAACTAATACTGTTTGTTGCTGCACCACCCAGGCCGAAACGCAACCAATGGCGGCCCCGGAAAGCACATCCAGCGGATAGTGCACCCCGCCAAAAATGCGGCTGAGGCCAAACACGGCAGCGGTTGCCAGCAGCGGCCCGCCCCACCGGCGCCGGTATAGCCACACCCCGGCGGCAATCGAGAAACCCAGCGCCGCCGCGTTGCTGGGCATTGAGGAGTCGGTGGGATGGTAAAATAGCAAATGAGCCTCCAGCATATCAAACGGGCGAGGCCGATAGTAAAGCAGGTTCACTATTTTTAGCAAAATGTTGGCCAGCGCCGCGCTTAACGAACCCACCAGTACGGCGCGTTGGTTGATTGCTCGCCGGGCCGGGTCGATGCCCTCAAACCAGAGCATCAACAGCGCCAGGGCCATTACGGTTGGCACAAAATAGTCGTTTAAAAACAAGCGAGCCGGGGTGTCTAACCACCACCAGCGCCCGGCCAACTTGTTGACTGTTGCAAACAAATTGTAATCAAACTGTATAATCAGGTTCACCACTTTCTGCCCGCCGATTGCATTGTAGCTTTCAAGGCAATGAGTGTAATCAAAGTGGCTAATATTGCCAAACCGGTCTGCTTTTACAACCGAAGTTGAGCCAAAGCCTTGGCGCATTGGGCGGCGGCATACTCATTTTTGGCCTCCCGAAAGCCGGTCTGTGCGGCGGTATAGCAGCTTGTGGCGGTCTCAATATCGCCCCGCGCTGCCGCCAGTTCGCCTTGCGCCTGAGCGGCCAGCGCCACCCAGGTGCGGCTGCCGTAACGGGCGGTGGCTTCGTCTAGCTGGCGGCAATATTCTTCGGCGGCGAGCAGATTGCCCTGGGCAACGCGCACGCTGACGGCTACCGGCAGCAGCAAGGCTTCGCACAAAGGGCAGTGGCCGTGGCTCTCGGTTAGAGCTTGCCCCAGCGAGAGTGCGTGCGCCGCGGCGGGCAGGTCGCCGGCCAGCAGGCGATTACGGGCAATGGCCGCGTGCAGTCGCCCCAAAATATGCGCCCGCAGTTTGGCCTGTTTAGCAACTATCACTCCATCTTCCAGGGTTGATAGAGCTTCGTTCAGGCGGCCTTGCGCCGTTTGCAAAATCCCCAGGCGCTGGCAGGAGAGCGCCTCGCCATCGGCGGCGCCAATCTGGCGGAACAATTGAATCGACTCGCGCAGCGCCGTTTCGGCCTCGGGCCAATGCCCCACCTGAAATTCAAGCGCCCCGTTAAAACTTTGGCACAAGGCAATGGCCCTGGGCGCTCCCATGCGCCGGGCCTGCTGCAAGGTTGTGTCAACCGTAGCCTTAAATTCATCATACTTTTTATCACCATACAGGTGATACTCCCACAGTCACAAATGGGCGTCAAAAGCCTCAGTCACATCCAGGTTGGGGCCGATTAATTTTGAACGCTGCTCCTCAAAGTTAAGCCCCTGCTGCCACTCGCCCAACGAGTGACAGGCCAGGGCCAGCATTTCATAAGCCTGCGCCCTGGCCGTGATATCGTTCAACTGTTCGGCTACATCCAGGCTGCGCTGGGCGGCCTCAAACGCCTCTTGATATTCATTATTATGCCAATGCCATAAAGCCACATCGTACAACAGGTTGGCGTAATCCAGCGAGGCTTGCCCCGTGTCGGCCATAATCTCCATCGCCGTTTGCAGATGCCGTTCAGACTCGATGGCCTGGCCGGCCGTAATCAGGCTTCTGGCCGCAGAACGGTGGAGCCGCACCCGGTCGTTGGGGCCTGGCTGCCACCCCTCTTCAGCCCCCCCCTTCCCCCCCGATTTGGGGGGGAGCGAGGGGGGGGCGGGGGAGAAAGGTAAAGCCAGCGCCTGCTCATAGCAGGCTACGGCGCGGGTGGTATCGGCCAGAACCTTGGCCAACGTGCCCAGTTGTTCCAAAAGAGACCAGCGTTGGGGCGGGTCGTTGACGCCCAATTCATCCATCAGGGCCAGAACCCGCTCCAGGTAATCGTTGGCTACTTCCAGGGCAAAAAGGTCGGCGGCTTTCCGGGCTGCCTCTCTCAAATAGGGCAGCGCCCTGTCGCGCCGGTCGCTCAGGTTGTAATGATAAGCCAGGGCCTCGATGTGAGGCGCCAACCCCTCCGGTCGCCCGGTATAGATGGCTTCAATCGCTTCGCCGGTGCGGGTATGCAGCCAGGCCCGCCGCCGCCGGCTGAGCGAGTCGTAAAGCGTTTGGCGAATCAACGGGTGCTGGAAGCGATAGCCGCTGTCCGTCTCTTCCAGCAGATAGGCGGCCAGGGCCGCATCGAGCGCGTCAAACAAGTCGCCGTCGGGCAGGTTGGTGATGCGCTGCAACACGGCAAAGCGAAATTCGCGCCCCACGACTGCCGCCGCCGTCAATGTGGCCTCAACAGTTGGCCCCAGGCGCTGCACCCGTTCCCGCAATAACTCTTGCAGGCCGGCGGGAACTTGCAGCGCCGCCCCCGGCAGCAAGCGCCACTGCCCTTCCTCCCGAACCAGATAATCAGCTTTGAGCATGGCCCTTGTAATTTCTTGAACATAAAAGGGATTACCCTCTGCCGTTTCAAAGATAGCTTTTGCCAGCGCCGGTTCTGCCTGACCGGCCAGAGTATAGTTGACAATTTCAGCCCCCGCAGTTTCTGATAACGGCGTCAGGTGAAGCGTCTCGTTTAACCCTTCCCGGTAGAGGGCGTTAAGCAAGCTGCTAAAAGGGGACACGCCATTGACGGCAATATCGGTGCGGTAGGTCGCCAGCAGAATAAAGGGGGTTGAGCGGGTTTGCCGGGCCAGGTAATGAAACATACTCAAACTGGCCTCGTCGGCGGCATGGAGGTCATCGAGCAGCAGTACGGCCGGGCCGGAAGTAGTTAAGCGGGTTAGAAATGAGGCCGTGGCCTTGAAGAGAGCCGTATTTTCCTTCTGAAGATCGGTTACGCCCATAGGTTTGTAATAGGTAATGGGGTTTTCTTCGGGGGGGCGGCGCTGTTCGGTCAGGTAGCGGTCAATCGCTTCGATAAAGGGGTGGTAGGCCAGATTTCCTTCCTGCTCATAGGCTGCGCCCGCCAGGGTGATGCCGCCAGATTGGGCCACAGCCTGTAGCGCCTCATAAGCCAGCCGCGTTTTGCCCACGCCCGACACCCCGGCCAACAGAATGGTTCCCCCTTTACCATGCCAGGCGGTGTTGATTTTGGTCTGGATCGTTTCCAGCTCTGCCTCACGACCCGCCAGAGGCACACTCCGTTCTACCTCAACGGCAATCGGGGCGGGGGGCAACCAGGCCGGTTTAGGAGTAACGGCCCGAGGCGGAATCAGGTCGCCGCCGACAATTTGCCGGTAGAGCGCCTCGGTTTCGGGGTCCGGCGACGCGCCTAGTTCGGTTTCCAATGCTTGGGCGCACGCTTTATATTGCCGCAGCGCCTCATGGCGGCGACCGGCCAGGGCGTACAGCCGCATCAGCTCACGTTGAACAGGTTCATTGAGATTGTCCAGAGACACCCAACGCCGGACGTAAGGAATGGCCGCCTCGTAATCTCCCTGGGCGCTGTGGCCCCGCGCCAGCCGCTCCAGGGCCGCAGCCAACTCCTGGCGCAGCCCCTCCGATTCAAAATACTGCCAGTCATCAAACTCCGGGGCATCGCGCAGGGTGAAGCCGGCCAGAAAATCGGCCCGATACAGGGCGACAGCCTCGGCCAGCAGAGGCAGGCAATCGGCGCAAGGTTCATCCGGCGGGTGGCAGTGACCGGCGCAGGCGGCCAGGTTGGTCCGAAATTGAGCCACATCGAGCAACACCCGGCTATCACCGGCCAGCGCCACGGTTTCGCCTTCCAGAACCAGGCAGCCTTCGCCAATCTCCTGGTTCAAGTCCGACAGCGCCCGGCGCAGATTGCCCCTGGCCCGGCGTTGGTCAGCTTCCGGCCAAAAGAGGGTGGCCAGCGTGTCGCGGCTGTGAGACTGGCCGGTTGCGGCCAGGTAAACCAGCAACGCCAGGGCTTTGCGCCGGCTCACCTCCACCGGCCGGCCCTCTCGCTCCAGCCGGGGCGGGCCGAACAGGGTTAGCTTCAGTGCGCTCATAAGGTTATTCTCTCCTGGTTGAGCCTTGATTATACTCTTAATCCTCTCAAAAGAACAACAGAACTTTCAGAATGGGTGCGTCTCAAATTTTAGAAATTTGGGGAGGGGATTCGCTTGTGCCCTTTGGGTAGGGGGTACCCCTCGCGCCCCCTGGTCTGTTCCCAAAATTTGGAGCAGACCCATTCAGAATCACATTTTTGGGACGCGCTTTGTCACGCCTCCGGCACGCCGGGCCGGTATACTGGGGCTATAACAAGAGACAGTGCTGTCGCTAAATTCTATCCATATTTTTTGTAAAGGAGACCAAACAATGACGACCCAAATTTCAACCCAAATTAACGGCGTAAACGTAGACCAGCTCATAGCCACCGTGAGCGCCGTCAAAGAGAACCCGGGACTGGCCCGCTTCCAGTTCCGCGCCCGGAATGAATGGATTGAGGGCGGACATTCTCGCACCACTATCCAGGGCTTCCACGGCGCCGGACAGGAGGACGTTTCCCGCAGCCAGCCCTTTGTTCTGGAAGGCGATGAGCCGCCTGTGCTGCTCGGTAACAACGCCGGACCAAATGCCGTTGAAGCCGTGCTGCACGCCCTGGCTTCCTGCCTGGTTGTTGGCTTTGTTTATAATGCCGCCGCTCAGGGGATTAAGGTCGAGAGTCTGAGCTTTGACCTGGAAGGGGAGCTGGACCTGCAGGGCTTCCTGGGCCTGTCGGAAACCGCGCGTCCGGGTTATGAAAGCATCCACCTGACCTACCGGGTGAAGAGCGATGCTCCCCAGGAGAAGATTGAGGAGTTATGGAATTATGTCCAGAAAACCTCCCCGGTTCTGGATATTATCCGCAAACCGGTTCCTGTGACCGTAACGTTGGCGAACTAAGGGGGATTCAGACCATCAGGGTTTCCACAACCTTGATGGTTTCCCCTCAATTCAAAAGGGTGCGATAGTCCCTGTGGGACAGCAACGAGGAATGAAAATTCAACCTACCCCCACCCGCCGCCTTCGGCGACTCCCCCTGCCAGGGGGAGGGTTGCGCGCAAGCGGGGGGGCTATTTTCAAGGGAGTTAACATGAAGCCCCGGCTTCGCCCCAAAGGATGAAAACAGGAGTCAAAAAGCGCGCTTATTGACTCCTGCAAGTCCATTTTCTGAGGAGATATTAAAAGATGAACAACCAGACAGTAACTAATAAAGCCCTGCCCGGCCTGAACCTGAACGACCTGCGGCAGGCCATTCAAGCAGAGTACCAGGTGGTAGCCGAAAATCCTAACCACGGCTTTCACTTCCACACCGGACGGCCCCTGGCCCGCATATTGGGCTACAACGAAAGCTGGCTGGAGGGCATCCCGGAGTTATCCATCGAGTCCTTTGCCGGAACCGGCAACCCCTTTAGCCTGGGTAAAATAAAACCCGGCGACCAGGTGGTTGATGTGGGCTGCGGCGCCGGCATTGATAGCCTGATTGCCGGCAAAATGGTTGGGTCGCGGGGGCGCGTGGTTGGGGTAGATATGACCCCGGCGATGCTTAACAAAGCTCGCCAGGCCGGTCAGAAAGCCGGATTGAGCAATGTTGAGTTCCGCAAAGGTTTTGGCGAAGCGCTGCCTGTGCTCGATGGCTGGGCCGATGTGGTCATTTCCAACGGGGCGCTCAACCTGATGCCGGATAAATCCGCCGCCCTCGCAGACATGGCCCGTATCCTCAAACCGGGCGGGCGGCTGCAAATTGCCGACATTCTGGTAGAGAAGCCCGTCCCTGATAGCGCCAGGGCTAACATCGACTTGTGGACCGGCTGAATTGCCGGCGCTCTGCTGGAAGCAGAGTTAGAAATGGCCGTAGTGATGGCCGGCTTTGTGGATTTTGAAATCACCTGGCGGGCCGACGTCTTCAGCGGCGCGCCTCAAGAAAGCAGCGCGGCCAACTTTGGCGCCGTGGGCATAAACTTTCGCGCCCGCAAGGTTGAGAATGATGAGGAATGGCAAGCGGCCCTGGCCGGTTTGAGTTGCGAAGCGCCAGCTTAATTTGGGACGCGCTTTGTCACATCTCCGGCACGCCGGGCCTGTATACTGGGGCCATAGTAAATCAAATGACAAATAACTAATATTAAATTAAGGAGACAATTATGCAACTTGAACATGACAGCGGCACAAATGACGCCAAAGGAAATATTATGAAAAACGCGCTCCCCCATTATGATGTTGTGATTGTTGGGGCCAGCGTTGGCGGCTCCACGGCGGCCATTCTGTTTGTCCAACAAGGGCTGCGCGTGGCGTTGATTGAACGCAGCAAGGATATCGACGCCTACAAAAAAGTGTGTACCCACTTCATCCAGGCAAGCGCGTTACCGGTTATTAAACGGATGGGCTTGGCCGAAGCCATCGAGGCCGCCGGAGGCGTGCGGAACGGCGGCAAAGCCTGGACACGCTGGGGCTGGCTGGGGTCTGACGTTATCAGCAACGAATCGCACGGCTATAACATCCGTCGCCAGGTGCTGGACCCGCTGCTGCGTCGTCAGGCCGCGGCGACGCCGGGGATTGACTTTCTGCCGGGAATGAGCCTGCGGGAGCTAATCTACAGCGACAACCGCGTTGTTGGCATCCGCGCCAGCGGGCCTGAGCGGGAGGTGGAAATCCGGGCGCAACTGGTGGTTGGGGCTGATGGCCGCTACTCGCCGACAGCCAAATTGGCCGGTTTGCCGACCCGCGAAGATGCTAATGGTCGTTTTATGTACTTCGCCCACTTTCGCAACCTGCCCCTGACCACCGGCCAGGCCGCGCAGCTCTGGTTGCTGGACCCGGACGTTGCCTATGCCCTGCCCAACGATGAAGGCATCACCGTTCTGGCCCTGGCCCTGCCCAAGTCGAAACTGGCGGCCTTCAAGAGTGACCTGCAGCGTAATTTTCTCAAATTCTTTGAAGGTCTGCCCGACGGCCCCAATCTCAAGGCAGCCCAACAAGTGACCGAGGTGATGGGCATGCTGAACATATTCAACATCTCCCGCGTGCCTACTGCCCCTGGCCTGGCTCTCATTGGCGATGCAGCGCTGGCCGGCGACCCTGTTTGGGGTGAAGGGATTGGGCGCGCCATCCAATCGGCCGAGTGGCTGGTAGATGCCACGGCCGCGGCGCTGGCCGAGGGCCACTCAGGGGCAGTAGACCGCGCCCTGACCCAATACCGGCAGAAACATCGCTCAACCCTGGCCGGTCGCCACGCCCGCGATGTTGATTTTGCCCAGGCTCGCCCCTTCAACATTTTTGAGCGGCTAATGTACTCCGCCGCCGCCCGAGACTCGAAGCTGGGCCAATATACCGGCCCGCATACCACGCGCCTGGTCAATTTTCGCCAATTTCCGCCGTTTAAGGCTATTATTCGGGCGCTGTGGGTTAACCTGACCTCCCGTGACCGGACTCGCCCGGCCGCTTCACGGCCATCGCCGGCGCAGGCGGGGTCATTATCTTGACTAATAGGCCCCGGTACTGAATAGTCACCCAAAATCAAAATCTATACCAAGGAGCGCGGAATGAAGATAAATGAAAAATGGCAAACCCTGATCTTATTGTCCCTGGCCGAACTTTTGGGCATGAGCCTCTGGTTTTCAGCCTCGGCGGTAACGCCGGCCCTGACCACCGTCTGGGATTTAACCCCCGGCGGTGTGGCCTGGCTAACAATGTCGGTGCAGATTGGTTTTGTGGTTGGCGCGTTTTTGAGCGCATTGTTCAACATGGCCGATATCTGGCCGCCCCGGCTGGTTTTTGCCGGGGGGGCAACGGTGGGAGCCGTCGCCAATGCCTTGATTGCGGCGGCGGCAACTGACCTGCCCCTGGCGCTTGGGCTGCGCTTTGTTACCGGCTTTGCCCTGGCTGCGGTTTACCCGGTGGGCATGAAAATTATGGTCACATGGATGAAAGAAGACCGTGGTTTGGGGCTGGGCCTGTTAATTGGCGCTTTGACCATCGGCTCGGCCACGCCCCATTTAATTAGAGGCTTTGGCGGCATTGAAGCCTGGCAGCCGGTGCTTTACGTGGCTTCAGGCCTGGCTTTTCTGGGGGGACTGCTGGTGTGGCGTTTTGGCCGGTTGGGGCCGTATCGAACCCCGCCCGCCCGTTTCCGGTGGCGTTACATTGGCGAAGCCTTACGCGACCGGGGCATTCGCCTGGCCTACTTTGGCTACCTGGGCCACATGTGGGAGTTGTATGCGATGTGGACCTGGATTCCGCTCTTTCTGCTGGAGGCGTATCGCCTGGCCGGTTCAAACGGCCAATTGGGCGGCTGGCAACCCGAAACCCTGGCTGCCCTGGCCGCCTTCGCCGTGATTGGCAGCGGCGGGTTGAGCAGCCTTTTGGCCGGACGCCTGGCCGACCGCTGGGGGCGCAGCCGCACCACAATTTTGAGTATGGGGGTGAGCGGGCTGTGCGCTGTGCTGATTGGCTTCTTTTATAGCAACAATCCGCTGTTGGTCAGCCTGATTGCCTTGATTTGGGGCTTTGCCGTGGTGGCCGACTCGGCCCAGTTCAGCACCGCCGTGAGCGAACTATCGATTCGAGAATACACGGGCACGGCCCTGACCATGCAAACCAGCCTGGGCTTTTTACTGACGCTGGTCTCAATTCGTCTAATTCCCGTGCTGGTCGATTGGGTTAGCTGGCAATGGGCCTTTACCATGTTGGCGCTTGGCCCTCTTTTTGGGGTTTGGGCCATGTGGGCCTTAAAACAATCGCCGGCAGCGGCTCAATTGGCCGGAGGCCGGGGCTAAGTGTACGGACAATCACTATCTGCTGGATGGGGAATTAATCAAAACCAATTCTACAGGTGAAAAGGCGAGGTCTGCGGCCACGTTACCTTCTTAATTGATGAAGCGCCGACTGCAAATCCTGCGCCAGCGGAGCTTCCAGGTGGAGCATTTTTTGGCTGATGGGGTGTTGAAAACTAAGCCGCCAGGCGTGGAGAAAGTGGCGAGCGAGACCCAGCGTATTCTTTTTGCGGCCATAGACCGTATCGCCCACCACCGGACATTTTAGCCAGGCCAGATGTACCCGAATTTGGTGAGTTCGACCGGTTTCCAGGCCAATTTCCAGCAGGCTGTATTCGGCAAAAGGCTCAATAACTTTAAAGTAGGTGCGGGCCGGCTTGCCGTCGGCGCGGGGGGCAAATTTTTGCCGGTGGCGCGGGTCGCGCCCCAGAGGAACATCAATCAGGCCGGCCGGCGCTTCGGGCCGGCCATGCACCAGAGCCAGGTAAACTTTTTCCACCTGTCGCGTTTTGAACTGCTGCCGAAGATGGCGCAGGGCCATAGGCGTACGGGCGACGACAATGAGTCCCGAAGTATCCCGGTCAAGCCGGTGGACAATGCCGGGCCGGGTAAGCGCGTCGGCCTCATCAAATTGAGTCATTGTGCTTAAATCTGGGTAGCGGGCCAGCAGCGCATTGACCAGCGTGCCCGAAATGTGGCCGCGCGCCGGGTGAACCACTATCCCGGCCGGTTTGTTGACCACAATCAGCTCGTCATCCTCAAAAACTATGGTCAGCGCAGACACATCTTCGGGTTGGGGTGTTTTTGGCTCCGGCGCAGGCAGGTAGACTGTAACTACATCCCCGGGCTGTACGGCGGCGCCGGGTTTGGCCGGTTGGCGACCAACCAGCACCTGCCCCTGCTGAATTAATTTTTTTACCTGCGAACGAGATAGATTGGGGAGGGCCTGAGCCAGATACTGGTCAAGCCGAGGGGAAAATTGGTCAACCTGTAATTGAAGCGGGTGTTGACCGGCCGGCATTACGGCTGCTGTTTACCGTGTCTGGCTTTGTCTAGCGCGTGCTGGGCAATGCTCGAGTGGCTGCCCCCGGCCTGACGATAAGCCCGCCACCGCTGTAACAAGCGATGTTCGTGCAGTAATTTAACCGGCAAAACGCGCCGGTCGCTATTGATGGTTGAGCGCAATCTAAAACCAAACACCCGCTCTCTCACCCGGCGGCCAAGTTGTCCGGCTTTTTTGCCATAATCTGTAATTTTGTTAAATATGGTTTCGCGTAAAGAGTTTGACTTACCCATAATCCTCTACTTTTCCAAAAAGCTGGCGACTCGCTGCGACGAGTCCAGCTTGTTTTCTTCTTCCCACAGGCAGTAGCTTAATATTGCCACCCCCAGCACAATCGAGAGGTCGGCAATGTTAAATATGGGCCAGAAGCCAATATCCACAAAATCAACCACGTAGCTTCGCAAAATGCGGTCCGAGAGATTGCCCATGGCTCCGCCCAATATCAGGCCCATACTTATCCGCACCCAAATATCGGTAATGGGCAAATGATGCGAAAAGGCAATAACCCCAATAACCACAATAATGGCAATCACCATCAAAACAGAGCCGAGTTGCGGAAACGTTCCAAATGCAGCGCCGGTGTTGGTAATAAAAGTGAACCTGAAAAGCCCGGCAATCATCGGGTGAAAAGTCCACGACTCGCCCAGGGGTATGTTTTGCACAACCAAAAATTTGGTTGCCTGATCCAGAGCAAAAATAATGGCGGCTACGCCGATAATGGTTGGAAAGGCCGCGCCTTTTTTTGTTGTTGAAGTTGTTGTCTCTTGAGAACTAATTGAGAGACTCTCCCTGCACCCACTCTATTAGTTTACCCCACCCTGGCCCAATCTGCAACAAGATTTTAGTCCTATGGTCTGTCCAATATTTTAGGACAGACAGGGGGGCGCGGGGGGAATCCCCCCAGTTTGTCCAGAATTCCTAAAATTCTGGACAAACCCTTAGCCCTATGGTACGGGTACAACCTGAAATATTGTACCTGTTTCTTTCAAATTGACCAATTTGCCGCCAAAGATTGTGTCTGGTATCGGGCTGTGTTACAATCCACCGGAATTTTTAACATCGCCGGGAACAACTCTATTGGCTGCTTTTACCAGATTTATGGGCCGTTTTTGGCCGTTTATTCTATTTATCAGTCTCCCGTTTTTGGCCTTTCCCGAAATTATCTTTGGCGGGCAAACGCTATATTGGTCAGATTTAAGCTGGATTCATTATCCGCGCCACATTTTTGCCGCCGAAGAGTGGCTGGCCGGGCGCGTTCCCCTGTGGGACCCTTACCAGCACAACGGCCTGCCCTTTCTGGCCGAGTCTCAGGTAGGGGCGTTGTATCCCCTGAGCGTTCTCTTTTTAACTCCCCTGTCGCCGTCAGTTGAGTTATCACTGTTTATTGTGTTTCATTTCACGCTGGCCGCCAGCTTTACCTATTTCCTGGCCCGGCTGCTGAATATGAGTCAGCCGGCAGCCACGCTGGCCGGGTTATCGTTTGGCTGTGGCGGCTTTTTAATGGCCCAGGTTCCCAACCTTAACATTATGACCGGCGCAATCTGGCTGCCCCTAATTTTGTATGGCGCTATCCAAACTACCCGGCAACGCACCTGGCTGGTTGCCATGCTGGCCGGCATCCCGCTGGCGCTGCAAATTCTTACAGCCCAGCCTCAAATTGTATTTTATACGCTGGTAACGCTAACAGCCTATGGCCTGTACCGGCTGGCCGGCGATTTTTTTGGCGGGCAGTCGCCCAACCGGCGCAACGGGCGTTATGCCCTGGGCACAATATTATTGTTATTGGTAATGATGTTGGCCGGACTGCTGCTGGCCGCGCCGCAATTGCTGCCCACCCTTGAATTGCAGCAACTTTCGGTGCGCTCTGAGGAGCGCGGGCTGGAGTTTTTAACCAGAAACTCGCTGCCGCCGGTGATGTGGCTAAACCTGCTGCTGCCCAGTCTGTTTGGTAACAATGTGGTCGGGTTTAAGGGGGGCGACCCGTTTCAGGAAGATTTTATCTACTCTGGCTTCTTTTCGCTGCTGCTGCTCTTTTTTTGCCGGCCGCAGCGCCGCACCCCGGATATGCCCTTTTTTCTGCTGTTGCTGGCGGGTGGGGCGCTGCTGGCCATGGGGCGATACACGCCGCTGTACCAATATGTTGTTCAGTTTTTGCCGGGCTTTGCGCTGTTTCGCATTCCGGCCCGCTGGTTGATGGTGGTCAACCTGGCGCTGGCTATTTTGGCCGGGTTTGGCTTGCAAACCATTTTGCAGCGCGGCGTGTCTAAACGGCAACTGTTGACCATTTGCGCTGTTACTTTGCTAATTGCCGCCGCCCTTGCCCTTAGCTGGTTTTTTAGAGAGCCAATTCAAAACCGGGCCGGCAACTGGCCCGAGTTTTATCAAAAATTGCTGGCGGCTTTCTACAACAACGCCTTCAGCCTTAACCCCATCTACCGCGAGCGATTGTTGATGGGCTGGTTGTTGCCGTTGGCCGCGCCGGCATTTTTATTGGCTGTAAATATGGGGGTCGCCCTGCTGGCGTTTATGCTGCTGGCGACACGCAAAATCAAGCCGGCTGCCTTTGCTGCCCTGGCCATTGCGGCCCTGTCGGTTGATTTGGCAGCCGCCGGAGGAACCACCATCAACCCGACCAAACCGGCCGGTTGGTGGCAGCAGCTTTCGGGCGGGGGGCGCTACGTGGTAGAAAATCTGGAGGCGGGCCGGGTGTTTCCCCTGGGCATGGGCAGCGAGGCCCTGGCCGTGAGCCATTTGGGGCAATATTTCCCATCGGTGTACCGCGTGCGCAGCGCCGGCGGGCACGGCTCATCATTGATGCTTCAACGCACCAGCGACTTTCTGAACGCGGCCCATCCGGTGCAGGCTATCCGGGTGCTGGGGGTACGCTACCTGCTCACCGAGGGGCAGATGGGCGCCGATGTGGCCGCCACCTATCCGCTAGTTTTCACGGATGAGCGCTCGTATGTTTATGAAAATCAATCTCCGCTCCCCAGAGCGTTTGTGGTATCCAACGCCATTTGGGTTGACACGCCCGAAGCGGCCCTGGATTATTTTGAAACGGCCAATCTTGACCCGCGCCAAACGGTGGTGCTGGAAGCAGCCACCCAGCCTCCCCTACCGGGCCGTTCAACCCCCGCAGGTACGGCGGTTATTAGGTTGGACACGCCCCGGCAAATTGAAATTCAGGTGGATACTACCACAGACGGCTATCTTGTTTTGTTAGACACCTTTTATCCGGGCTGGGTTGCTACCGTTGATGCTCAACCCGCGCCGGTCTATCGGGCCAACTACATTGGGCGGGCTGTTTTTGTGCCGGCCGGACAACATGTAATCAGGTTTGAATACCGGCCGCTCTCATTTACAATAGGCGTAGCGATTGCAGCTTTGATAACAGCAATCTTGACCGGGTTGGCGCTTTATGCTAAACGCAATCGCCAACAGATTTACAGACATAATAGTTAGAAAGTCTGGCTGGACAAAGCTTTTGGCTTGTGCTAAACTCTTAGAAATTAACAAAACCTGCAAGGGTTTCATTCAAATTATCATTACCGAAACTTTAAATTGAGATAAATGAGTCAAAAGGCGCGCGTTTTATGCATAGATGACGAGCCAGGCGTGATTGAGCTGGTTAGCCTCATCTTGAAAACCCAAAACATTCAGGTGGTGGGGGCTAACAGCGGCAAAGAAGGCTTAACTCTGATGCGGTCTGACCCCCCCGATGCGGTATTGCTTGATATCATGATGCCCGAAATGGACGGCTGGGAAGTTTACAAAGAAATGCAGGCCGATGATACCCTCAAGCATATTCCGGTTATCATCGTTACCGCCAGAAACAGCTCGTTTGAAGAGGTGATTGCCAGAGAGCGGGCCGGCGTTAGCGATTACGTGACCAAACCCTTTCTACCAAACGACTTGCGGAAAAGCCTGACCAGAGTGCTGGAGCTAAACTAGGATAACTCATGGCTGATAAAAAGCGGATCCTCGTTATCGAAGACGAAGCAGAAATGATTGACCTGACCCGTATTGTCCTGGAGCGCGAAGGCTACGAGGTTATTGGCGCGGTGGGGGGAGCGCGCGGTTTAGAACTGATTAAGGCAGAAAAGCCGGATCTGGTTTTGCTAGACTTGATGATGCCAGATATCGGCGGCTGGGAAGTATATCGTCAGGTTAAAGCCGACCCCGAACTGGCCCACATTCCGGTAATTGTGGTAACGGCCAAGGCCCAAAGCATCGACAAGGTTTTGGGCCTCCAAGTAGCCAAAGTAGACGATTACATCACCAAACCTTTTGGCCCCAAAGAGTTGCTAGAAAGCATCAGCCGCATTTTGCAGTAATACCCGCGTGCCCCGGTAGCTCAATGGATAGAGCAACTGCCTTCTAAGCAGTAGGTTACAGGTTCGAGTCCTGTCCGGGGCGTTGAAATAAGGCGATACTTCAAAACAGCCCGGTTTTTTATGAAACGGCCGGGTTGTTTTATTATTCAGAAGTAACTACTTGGGCCAGCTATTGGAACACAGAGAGTCACAAAGAAACCACAGAGATGCGCGGAGATTTTTATAAATTTCTCTGCGAATCTCTGCGCTCTCTTTGCGTAACTCTGTGTACCTGAGCCGTTACATTCAAGACACTTACCTATGCGCCCAAAAAATCATAATCGACCCGCCGTTACAGGACCCGCTCGAACCGTGGTGATTATTTTGCAAAAGGCCATCTTGGGGCTGGCTCGCTACTGGTTTTTGCTGGCTACCCTGCTGGCCGGAACTATTTTGGCGCTGGGGTTTTTGGCCCCGGCCCTCATGGCCGAAGGCTACGCGCCCGCCGGCCAGGCCATTTACCGCTTTTTAGCCCCTCATAATCATCAATTACCCCAACGCTCCTATTTTTTGTTTGGACAAACCGGCGCGTCGCTCTCCTACTCGCGGGAGCAGGTGCTGCAATTTGGGGCCAACCCGAACAATTTGCAAGCCTTTGTGGGCAACGCTCGGGTGGGTTACAAAACCGCCCTCAACCAGCGGATGATTGCCATTTTCATCGGAATTTTTGGGGGCGGTTTACTCTGGGGCGTTGCCGGGCAGCGTCCCCGGCTAAAATTTGTCTGGTTTCTGGCAATGACTTTGCCCTTAATTTTTGACGGCCTGAGCCATATGGTCAGCGAAAACAGCGGCGAAGGTTTCCGGCAGAGTAACGCCTGGGCCGTCGCGCTGACCGGCGGTATCTTTGCCGACTCCTTTTACACGGGCGTCACCATTGGCAGCCTTAACTGGTGGCTGCGCGCGCTAACCGGCTTGCTGTTTGGCCTGGGGTTGGCCTGGTATCTTTACACCTTCCTGGCCGGCAGGTTCCTGGCCATTCGAGTCAGGCTTGAACCCAAACTAAGAAAAGTTGGGGCGATACAGTAATTTTAAGGCAGCCAGGTGGGTCGATTGCCGGGGGTAACAACTTCTCCGGCGGTTTGGGTTTCAACCTCCAGCAGCCACAGGCTCGGCTGGGCGCTCAACTCTTTTAGCGGAAAGCGTTGGTAGGCCAGATAGCGGCCATCGGGCGACCAGGCCGGCGCGCCGTGGTGAATTTCGGGGTCATCGGTCAGGGGGAACGCCTCGCTGCCGTCGGGCCGCATGAGCCACAGTTGCTTGCCCATAGCCGTGCCGGCGGTTTTGCGGGTCAGCGCCAGCCACTCGCCATTGGGAGACCAGACCGGCGTGCTATCTTCCACCGTTGCTCCCTGGCCGCTAATATCCACCAACTCCCCGCTATCCGGGGCGGCCCGCAGCAGATGCACCGCAAAGCCCTCTTCGGTGCGCTGAATATCGGTCACTACCAGCGCGTCGCTGTAAGGACCCCACACGGCCAGCCCGCCCATTCGGCTGGGGATAACCAGACTGCGGCCATCGTTGATGTTGTAAAGCTGCAACCCCTGGCTGCTGGGGGCCACGTAACTGAGCCACTGCCCGTCGGGCGACCAACTGGCTCCATAGCCAATAAGCTGATTGTCTTCAAAAACAATCACGGTTTCGCCGGTGACTGTATCCAGCCACCACAACCGGGGCGGCCCCGGCGCAGCCCCCGGAACCAGCATCACCCGCCGCTCGTAAATGAGCCGCCGGTTATCGGGCATCCAGGCAGCGCCGTTGCACACGGATTCGGGACATTCCAGCAGCAGCGAGGGGGGGCCGCCGCTAATTGTCACCGTCCACAAATCACTGCCACCATCTTCGCGCAGCGCAGCGTAAACAATCGTCGCGCCGTCAAAAGAGAGGTCATAATCAAACACGCCCAGCGCTTCCCGCGTTAGTTGGGCGGGCGTGGAGGCAGGGTCAAAAGGGTCAATTAAAAAAAGCTGGTCGGTGCTGGCGGCATCGGGCGCAATGTAGAGTAGTTGGGCCTGGCCGGTGGTAAATTGCCAGCGCGACTCGTTGAGCAGGGTGCGTCCGCGCTGGCTGGTGAGGTGGTTGGCCAGGGTGACGGTGTAGGTTGTGTCCGGGGCCAGGGGGGTGTCGGGCGAGAAAATCAGTTCAGCGCCTTGCCAGCGCGCCGTGCCGCTCACCGGCGGACTCAAGGTGAGGGGCGCGCCGGCCTGATTGGGAGCCATCGGCTGGTCAAATATTACCCTAATATCGGTGGCGGTAGAGATGCCGGCGGCCTGCGGCGGCGGGGTTACGCTGACAATTTGCACCCCCACCCGGTCGCCGCGCCAGACCATAAAGGCCGTGGCAAAGGCCATGCTCAACAGCGATAGAATGACAACTTTATCAAAGCGGCTAAGTGAAACCATTGCCTAAAACGGATAGAGGTAGGGGCGCTCCGGGATGTCGGTGGCAGTGACCGACTCGGCCACCAGAATGGGCATGGCCTCACCGGAAAAGTGACCCGACTCAAAATACCCTTTGACTTCCACCCACTGGTCATCGGGCAGGGTGGGGCTGTTGGGCCAGCGCGCCACCAGCCCCATCGGCGAGGCGTCGGCGGCGCAGCAGCTTAACACAAAGCGGGCCACCAAAAACTCATCGCTGCCAAAGCGGTCGTCGCGGTAAACAAAGCCGATAACTTTGGCCTCTTGCCCCCGGAACAGGGCCGGGTCTTTGGCCTGTCTAAACTCAACCAACCAGTCGAGCACGTTTTTATCGCCTTTGGGTTTTGAGAGGATGGTGTTGCTATCCGGCGCGGCGGCAGAGGTCAGCGACTCGATGCTGACATCCCGGTTGACCATGGCGGCGGCACCCAGCGGCTTGGGCGGAATGAGCAGCCCCAGCGCCACCGGCAAAATCACCAGAAACAGGCCAAACCAGGAAAATTCAAAATGCTGGTGCCCGTGGTGGTTGTGATGATGGGCGTGTTGGGGCCGGTAGCGGTAGCTGATGCCCACCAGCATAAAGCCGATGGCGGCAAACAGAATCAGCCACATGAAGCGCTCGTTGATGTAAAAAAAGAGCGTGCCGTTGACAAACCGGCTGTACAAGAACAGGCCCATGCCAATGAGCGTTACGGCTTTGAGAGTCGTCTGCATTGCGTCACCCCAGGTTCAGGTTAATAAAAACGGCAATCATTAAAGTTATCATCAAAGGCAGCAAAATCAGGTAGGCCACAATGCGGCGTTTGAAGACGCCTAAAAACATCAGCGAGCTTTTAATATCGACCATTGGGCCAAATACCAGAAAGGCCAGAATAGCCGCCGGCGGAAAGGTGTTGACAAAAGCCAGGGCCAAAAAGGCGTCAACCGTGGAGCAAACCGACAGCACAAAGGCCAGCACCATCATAGCCAGAATAGAGGTAACGGTTCCGCCGCCCAGTTGCAGCAACACCGGCTGCGGCACCAGCGTTTGCATACCGGCAGCCAGCATCGAGCCGACAATCAAGTAGCGGCCCATATCAAAAAAATCATCGCCGGCAATGGCCAGGGCCTCCCAAAAACGGCTGCCCGGCCCGGCATCTTCTGTATGCTCGTGGTCGTGGTGGTCGTCGCCGGGCGAGTTGAGCGAGATTGTATCGGGCCGGATAGTTTCTTGCGGCGTAGCCAGGTAAAACAGCAGGCCGATGACGGCGGCAATTAAAAAGCTCAACCCCAGCCGGGCGTAAAGAATTGATCCCCAGCCAAAGGCCGCGTAGGTGCTGGCCACCACCACCGGGTTAACTACCGGCGCGGCCAGCAAAAAAGCAATGCCCATCGACATGGGCAGCCCCTTTTGGTAAAGCCGGCGCGTGACCGGCACTACCCCGCACTCGCACACGGGAAAGACCATACCCATCGAGCCGCCGGCCACCGCCGCCCAAAACGGATGGCGCGGCGCAAAGCGGTAAATCATCTCCTGGTTGACAAACACGGCCAGCAGCCCCGATACAATTGAGCCGGCCAGCAAAAAGGGCGCGGCCTCGATGAAAATGCTGAGGAAAATGGTGACAAACGTTTCAAAACGGCTGCTCAAAAAACCGTTTTCTTGCAGCAGGATAAAAACGCCCAAGACTGCCAGAAGCAGCAGCAAGCGGACCAGCGGCCGGCTCAACAGGTGGGGTCGGGCAGCGGTTGGGGTCTGAGCTATGTCGGCAGGTGCGGTTGGCGTGTCGACAAGTTTCATGGCATGTAATTATAACGGAAGACGCATGAGCGTCAAAACTGGTGCTTATTTGACAGGACAAGTTTTTGCAGCATAATTGAGAAGCAGTCTCATTTAACCGGGTATGAATATGTCGATGATTGGCTTATCGCAGAAATTGAGAAATGCCGGCTACAAATTAACGCCGGCCCGGCTGGCCGTGGTCGAGGTGCTGGAAAACAACCCGGAGCATCTTAGCCACGGCCAAATTCTAGAAGAGGGCCAGAAACTCTACCCCAAATTGAGCCGGGCCACCGTTTACCGCACTATGGATTTGCTGGTTGAGCTAAAGCTGGTGCGCCCTCTTTACTTAAACGACCCCACCCAACGGTTTGTTTCGGCCGCGGGCGGGCACCATCATCTGGTCTGCACCAATTGCAACGCCACCTTTGAGTTTGACCATTGCACCGTTGACCAACTGGCTCACGAATTGGCCAGCCAGTACAACTTTCAAATTCGCAACCATTTGCTAGAGTTTCAGGGGTTGTGCGCCACCTGCCGGCAAAATTAAAGCCGCCCAAATTTTTACAGTCCCTTTGTGGCTGTGCTAGAATAATATCCTCAAACCCATCTAACTCATAATCCACAGGAGGTTATTTCGTGACAACAAATGGCTGGAAGCAGTTAGCCGCCAACCTGACCAGAGTATTGGGGTTGCAACACCCGCCCATCGCCATTACTTTTTCTCAGCAAGCGCCGGAGGGCGTCTCTCTGTTTGAAGGCGACATGCCGGCCCCCAGCGGCGATGGCCGCACCGGCAAAGTGGCTGCCGGCTGCGTTTTTTGGATTAAGTCAGCCGCGCAAACCTTTACCACCGCGCCGCAAGACCATTACAATTGCAGCGTGGGCAGCGTTACCCACGGCCTGAAAAAGCTGGAAGAAGTAATGGAAAACGAGGATGTGCAGGGCATTCTTGAATGTGAGTGGGTTACGCCCGAAGAGGCCATGAGCCTGCCGGTTCTCAAAGAGCGGCCCAATTTTATTACCTACGGCCCGCTGGCAGATACGCCCATCGACCCCGATGTGGTGCTGCTGCGCCTCAACGCCTTTCAGGCCATGGTCATTCACGATGCCTTTGGCGACATGCCCATTGTCGGCAAGCCGCAATGCCACATTATCCCCATGGCCAAAGAAGATAACCAGATTGCCATGAGCACCGGCTGCATGTTGAGCCGGGTGCGCACCGGCATGTCGCCCGATGAGCTGACCTGCACCATTCCGGCCCGCCGTCTGAGCGAGGTAATTACCCGGCTGGAGGCCAGAAAAGCGGCCAACGCGGCGGTGTCGGCCTACGCCAATAAAGATATGCAGCGTTTTGCCGCCTAAAAAAACGGGCGAGGCGTATACTCAAGACGCCTCGCCCGCCGCGCTTAAATTTTGCCCGGCGGCAGTTACCCCGCCAGGTATGGCAGCAGCCCCTTTATTAAAATCCCCAGCCCCAGCAAGGTAACAAGGGCGGCGCTCACTACCGGCAGCGCGGTTTGCCAGCGACTTCCCAGCCGGCCCGCCTTATCAAGCAGCGATTTGGCGCGGACCAGCAATACCCCGATGATAATTAGCACCGCCGCCAGCCCAAAACTAAAAGCCACCACCATCCCCAACCCCAGCAAAATTCGGTTGAGGCCGATGGCAATCAGCATAATGCCCAGCGCCTCCGGGCAGGGTACCAGCCCGCCGGAAATGCCCAACGCCAGCAGGTCGCCCAGTTTGACCCGCTCCGGCAGGTGGTGGTGATGGTCGTCATCGTGGGAGTGCTGGCGCGAGTGACGGGGCTGCTCATTTTTGTACTCGCGCCAGCGCGTCCACAAAAGCTGAAGGCCCAAATAAACCACCAGCAGCCCCGAGGCCACCTCCAGCGCCGGAACCAGCACATTGGGCACAATGAACTGGCTGGCCAGCAGCGCCAGCAGACCAATCACAATCACCGAGGCGGTGTGGGTAAAGGTGACAATGCCCCCCAAAAAAACTGCGTGCTTCACCGTACCCCGGCTGCCAATCAAATAGGCCGCTACCAGCGTTTTGCCGTGGCCGGGCGTCAGCGCGTGCAGCCCGCCCAGCACAATCGACAGCCCCAGCACCAGCGCCGCCAGCAGCGGCGATAGCTGCGGATTATATAAATATTGGGCCAGTTGTTGTTGACTCTCAAGGAAGACGCCCGGCGGGGCCGGCATTTCCGGGGGCGTCTCGGCTGCCTCATTTGCGGCGGGCGCGCCGGCGTTGATGGCGTAATCCAGGCGCAGGCTGCTTTGGAATGCGTCCCGCTCCTGGTTGGTAATTTGCACCCATTGAGGGTCATCGCTGAGGGCGTTGACCAGATACACCCCAATATCGGGCAGGTGATTGTTTTGGTAATAGAATTGATGCGCACCGTGATGACCGGCGGGCAGGTTGGCAAACAGGGTAAAGCGGATGACGCCGCCGCCCGACCGGATATCCAGCGCCGAGGGAAACTGAATATCGGCGGCCCGAAGCGGCGTGGGCTGCCCGTCGATTTCAAAGATAACATCATTGATGAATAGTTGAATGTAAGCTTCCTGCTCGGCGGGGGTGATGGCGTCGTCCAAATCCGCGTCGATGAGCGATAGAATTTGGGGCGCAATCAGCACCGAGGGATACAATTCAACGGCAAGGTTGACTCGCCGGGGAGCCACGGTAACATACGTTACCTGGTAATATTCGTCAAGGGGGTGGGCCGCCGCAAGCAAGGGCGCAAACAGCAGCGCCGCCGCTGCGAGCGTCAAAAAGAAAAACCTCAAAATTTGTCGGCGCATAACAGGCTCCCAAGAAACACGCTGTTTCTGCAATGAAGACCTCAAAGGTTTCAAAAACCTTTGAGGTCTGGAGTAGATACTAAATAACAGGTTGATTGCCGGTTAGTGTACCTTAAATCGGGCTGCGTTCCAATAAGTCAATTTATTTTACCGGGTCACGCGCCCAACAAAAAAGACCCTCGGCAATTTGCCGGAAGGTCTTTTTATGAGTTTGGGCCAAACCCCATTGTCCGGCCCAAGAGTGGGGCTATACTAACACAGATGTCTTTTCCGGTCAAACGGACAGGGCGGGTATGAATAAACAAATGCTTGTGTTGTGGCGTAATCGGCCCTATAATAGCCGGGGCATCTCACCGGACCCCCAATTTTATTATGACCCAAAAAAGCAATCTTGAATCTGATACGGAGAAACTGCGACAGCGCAACCGCGAGTTGTTTGTTCTCAGCCGCATAGCCGGGGCGCTCAACCGCGAGGTTGATTTGGAGCAAGCCCTGCAAACCGCATTGGCTCAGGTGGCCGAGCTGTTTGGCTTGCACACCGGCTGGATTTTTTTGCGACACGACGACAACGGCGACTATTACCTGGCGGCCTCTCAGGAATTGCCGCCGGCGCTGGCCCTAGACTCGTGCCGCCTGATGGAGGGTGGCTGTACCTGTTTAGACTCTTTTGATGAAGGCGGGCTGGACAACCGCAACCGGGTTAATGTTATTGTTTGCAGCCGTTTGCGGGATTTAATGGCCGGCACCGATGGGCTGCGCTATCACGCCAGCATTCCGTTGTACGCTCATGAAAAGCCGTTGGGCGTGCTGAACGTGGCCAGCGCCGAATCTCACTGGTGGGTGTTGTCCAAAGATGATTTACCGCTGCTGCACACCGTGGGCGACCTGTTGAGCATTGCCATCGAGCGGGGCCGCCTGTTTGCCCAAAGCACCCAGTTGGGGGTTGTCAAAGAACGCAACCGGCTGGCCCGGGAAATTCACGACACCCTGGCCCAGGGCTTAACCGGCATTGCCCTGAAGCTGGAATCGATTGATGCGATGCTGGAGGCCGGGGTTGACTCCCGGAAAATTCGGCAAACGGTTGAACAGGCCCTGTTGCTAACCCGCGATAATTTAGAGGAGGCCCGGCGCTCGGTGCTGGATTTGCGAGCCGCTCCGCTGGAGGGCCGTAACCTGGCCGAAGCGTTGTCGGCGCTGGTTCAGAATTTTACCGGGCGAGAGAATATCCCCATAAATTTTACGGCCACCGGCGGGAGTCGCCCGTTGCCGGTGCGGCTTGAGGTGGGGCTGTACCGTATTGTTCAGGAGGCCCTCGCCAACATTGCCCGCCACGCCCAGGCGCGACATGTAGAGATTGGCCTGTCTGTTACGCCGGAGCAAATTGAGCTTTTAATTGAAGATGACGGCCAGGGCTTTGACCCGGCCCAAATTCCGCCGGGGCGCTTTGGCTTGATTGGCCTGAATGAGCGGGTCAAGCTGCTGGGCGGAGCCTTACGCCTGGAAAGCTCGCCCGGCGAAGGCGCCCGAATTGAGATTGAGATTCCATTGGGGTAGTAACGTATGACAGAGACCATCCGTATTCTGGTAGCCGATGACCATCCGGTTGTGCGCGATGGCTTGATTGCCATTCTCAGCACGCAGCCGGATTTTGAGGTGGTGGGCCAGGCCGGCACCGGCGCCGAAGTAATTACGCAGGTTGAGGCGCTGGCCCCCGATGTGCTGCTGCTGGATTTGGAAATGCCGGAACTGGACGGGGTAGAGGCGCTTCAGCAATTGCAAAAAGATAACCCCAATACCCGCGCTATTGTATTTACCGCCTTTGATACCGATGAGCGTATTCTGGGGGCGGTGCAGGCCGGGGCGCAGGGCTACCTGCTCAAAGGCGCGCCCCGCGAGGAGCTTTTCAAGGCGGTGCGGGTAGTGCATTCCGGCGGCTCGTTGTTGCAGCCGGTGGTGGCCTCAAAGTTGCTGCGGCAGGTGAGTGGCCGGCAAGAGCAACCCGCAGAAGTTGAACCGCTAACGCCCAGAGAGCTGGAGGTGTTGGCGCTGGTAGCGCAAGGCTTGCAAAACAAAGAAATTGCCGGCCAACTGGTTATCAGCGAGCGCACGGTCAAATTTCATGTCAGTTCCATTATGGGCAAGCTGGGAGCCGGCAATCGCACCGAAGCGGTCAGTATTGCCGCCCAGCGCGGATTGGTCGAACTATAATCTTCAAAAAATCCATTGTAATACCACCCCGCTTGTGATAAAATACGCATTAAACCTGGAGAGAACCGGCCTATGTTCATTCCACTAAAACGACCTAAAGCCATCGACCGCATGAGAGACGCGGGCCGCATTGTGGCCGAATGTTTTGATATTCTGGGCGAACACATCAAACCGGGTGTTAAACTTTGCAATTTAGACCGCATGATTGAAGAGCACCTTGACAAACATGGGGCCTTGCCGCTGTACAAAGGGTATCGCGGCAACCCGCCTACCCACCCTCCGTTTCCGGGGGTTATTTGCGCCTCGATAAATAATGAAATCTGCCACGGCCTGCCAGATGGGCGGGTGCTGCAAGAGGGCGATATTATTGGCATTGACATCGGGCTGCGTTACCGGGGCTGGTGCGGCGATGCCTGCGTAACTTACGGCGTTGGCAAAATTTCAGAACAGGCCCGGCGCCTGCTGGAGATTGCCCAACACTGCCTGCGGGTGGGTATTGCTGCGGCCAAATACGGCAACCACCTGCATGATATTGGCATGGATATTCACAATTATGCCGACAGCCAGCATGTCTCGGTGGTGCGCGAGTGGGGCGGGCATGGCCTGGGGAAAACCCTGCACGAAGCGCCGTCGGTTTCTCATGTGCGCGTGCCGGGGCGAGGCCCCAAGCTAAAACCCGGTATGGTCTTTACCATCGAGCCAATGATTAATCTGGGCGGCTACGAGTGGATTCTGCTGGATGATGGCTGGACGGTGGTTACAGCCGACGGGTCGCTGTCGGCCCAGTTTGAACATACGGTGGCCATTACCCATAATGGCCCGGAAATTTTAACAAAATTATAAATGCGGGTTGGCCCGATAGCCTGCTGGTCTGGCCCACACAAAATTTAACCCTCATCACCCAATCGTCAGGATATATGACCCAGGAAGTCAAAACAAAATCAGAATTAAAAGAAGAGGTTGGCCGCTTACGGCAGCGCGTAATTGAGTTAGAGCTGGCAGAAGAGAAGCGCCAGCGCATTGAAGCTGAACTTCGGGCGCGGGTGCAGCAGCAAGCCGTAGTGGCAGAATTGGGCCAGCGGGTGTTAGCCGGGGCCGATTTGCCAACCTTGCTGGATGAAACCACCTTACTTGTGGCCAATACCCTGGGCGTAGATTTTTGCCAGATACTCGAACTGCTGCCCGACCGCGATGCGCTGCTGTTGCGGGCCGGCGTGGGCTGGCAAAAGGGGTTGGTAGGGCAAGTTCTGGTAGACGCCCGGCCCGACTCCCACATGGGCTACACCCTCTTTTCCAGCGAACCGGTTATTGTCGAGCATCTGGAGAGCGATAACCGTTTTAGAACTACCTCGCTCTTGCACCAGCACCATATTGTCAGCGGTGTCAGCGTAATTATTGATGGCGAAAAATGGCCCTTTGGCGTGCTCAGCATCCACACCTGCCGTCAACATACCTTTACCAAAGACGATATCAATTTTCTGCAGGCAGTGGCCAATGTGCTGGCCACCGCCGTAGAGCACAAACGTACTCAAGAGGCGCTGAACGAAGCTCACGAACAGTTGGAAAAGCGGGTTAAAGAGCGCACCGCCGAACTGCAACTGGCCAACGAGGAACTGCGAACCTTTGCCTATATTGTTTCGCACGACTTGCGAGCGCCTTTGGTTAACATTAAAGGCTTTGTCGGCGAGTTAGGCTTTGCCGTCGAAGACATTCGGCCTTTGATTGAACAGGTGTTGCCTGGCCTGAACAAAGAACAGCAACAATTGCTGACCACCGCCTTTGGTGAGGAAATCCCCGAAGCTATGACTTTTATCGACGCCTCGGTAACGCGCATGGATGGGCTGGTCAACGCTATTTTGAAATTATCCCGGCTGGGGCGTCGAGAGCTGTATTTTGAACCCATCAACATGAACGCGCTGGTGCGCTCTACCCTGGAAACGCTGGCCCACCAGATTGAGCAGCGGCAGGTGCGAGTAACGGTTGACACCCTGCCCCAGGTAATTGCCGACCAAACCTCGATGGAACAAATCATCGGTAACATTTTATCCAACGCTGTGCTCTACCTGCACCAGGACCGGCCCGGAGAAATTAAAATTAGCGGCTATCGCAACCATCATGAAACCGGTTTTTCTATTAAGGATAACGGGCGCGGCATTGCCACAGAAGACAAACAAAAAGTATTTGAACTTTTCCGGCGGGCCGGCAGGCAAGATGTGCCGGGTGAAGGGATGGGGCTGGCTTATGTGCGCACCCTGGTGCGCCGCCATGGGGGGCGCATCTGGTTTGAGTCCGAGCCAGAATCTGGCACAACTTTTACCTTCACCATATCCAACCATCTTGAGCAAGGAGATAATCGTGTCTAACATTCAGGCCGTAACAATTTTACTCGTCGAAGACGACTCCGGCCACGCCCGTTTGATTGAAAAAAATCTGCGCCGCTCAAACATTACCAATGATATTGTCACCATTGAAGATGGCCGGCAAGCGGTTGATTACCTGTTTAAAGAAGGGCAATATGCCCACAGCCCCCATCCTTCGCCGCTGCTGGTGCTGCTTGACCTGAATTTGCCGGGGCTTGATGGCTATCAGGTGCTCAAACGCATGAAACACGACGAGCGCACCAAGCGCATCCCCGTAATTATTTTAACCACCACCGACGATACCCGCGAGGTAGCCAAATGTTACGACCTGGGCTGCAATGTATACATTACCAAGCCGGTTGATTATGGCCAATTCTCCGAGGCAATCCGCAAGATTGGCCTCTTCCTGTCGGTTGTAACCGTGCCAAACGGGGGGTAAAAGGCGTGGCTGACTCCAACCCTGTCCGCATTCTTTATATGGAGGATGATATTGGTCTGGCTCGATTGCTTCAAAAGCGGCTAAAGCGAGCCGGTTATCAGGTTGATATTGCCTCCGATGGCGCCGAAGGGCTGGCCATGTTCAAAGCCGGCAACTACGACGTGATAGCCGTAGACCATAACATGCCGGTTTATGATGGTTTGGAAGTAATCCGAAAACTGGCCTCGCAGGGGCGGTTGCCCCCCACCATTATGATTACCGGCGCGGGCAACGAGAAAATTGCCATCGAGGCCATGAAACTGGGCGCGGGCGACTACATTGTTAAGGATGTAGACGGCGGGTACATTGAGCTATTGCCGGCCGTGATAGAACAGATGCTCTTTCAGCAGCGGCTGGTGCGAGAGCGTCAACAGGCCACGGCAGCCATGCAACAGCTTAACCGCAATCTGGCGCTGCTGAACCTGGTGGGGCAGCGGCTGGCCGCCTCGCTGGATTTACAGGAAATTATGGACTTGCTGCTGCAAGCCGTTACCGAAACTATCGGAGCCGAGGGCAGCTCGGTTTGGCTGCAAGCAGACGGGAGCGGATTAGTTTGCCAGGCCGCCTTCCGTTTTGACCAGCATCGCTCGCCGGTGGGGTTGCAACTGGCTTCGGGGCAGGGTATTGCCGGCTGGGTGGTGCGGCATGGCGAAAGCGTGGTCATCGACAACGTGTCAACGGATGCCCGTTTTACCCCCTCGATTGATACCGAAATAGAGTTTTCCACCTCGTCGATGCTGGCTGTGCCGCTGCGGGCGCGGGATACGGTTTTAGGCGTGCTGGAAGTTGTCAACAAGCAGGGCGGCAGCTTTGATACCGATGACCAATCGCTGGTTGAAACATTGGCCGCATCGGCGGCGGTTGCCATTGACAATGCGCAACTGGTTACCAAACTGCGCCAGCAAACCGAAGAATTAACGGCCCGCAACCAGGAGCTGGACGCCTTTGCCCACACCGTCGCTCACGATCTGAAAACGCCGCTTGGCCCGCTCATGGGGCTGGCCGAACTGCTGGAAAAATACCACGCTTCTTTAACGCCCGATGATGTGCAAAAGAGTCTTCAGGGTATCCGGCGTAACGGGCGCAAAATGAGCAACATTATTGATGAATTGCTGCTGCTGGCCCAAATGCATGAAACCAATTTGGAGATGACCACTCTGGATATGGAACGGATTATTGACGAGGCCAAACAACGCCTCTCTTATATGATCGAAGAAACCGCCGCCGTAATTATTTTGCCCGCCTCCTGGCCTCTGGCGGTAGGGTATGCGCCCTGGATAGAAGAGGTGTGGGTTAATTATATGAGCAATGCCATTAAATATGGCGGCCAGCCGCCCCACCTGGAATTGGGCGCAGCCGTTGAGGATGATGATATGGTTCGCTTTTGGATACATGATAACGGCCCCGGCCTCACCGCCGAAGAGCAGGGCCGCCTGTTTGTGCCCTTCACCCAACTTGATAAAATCAGGGCTAAAGGGCATGGGCTGGGCTTATCTATTGTGCGACGCATTGTGGAACGGTTGGGAGGGCAGGTAGGGGTAGAAAGCAACGGCGCGCTTGCTCAGGGCAGCACTTTTTTCTTTACCCTGCCGCTAGAAGCTGAAGCCAACGCGGCCTAACCTTCGCCATCTTTATTTTCTCCGGCCTGTATCTTCTTCCAAAAAGTGCTTCAAGGCAGATACCATTGTGTCTACGGCCTCGGCGCGGGCCGTATAGCGCACTTTTTTGCCAGATTCCAAAGTCAGGTGGACCAACCCGGCCAACCTGAGTGTCCTCAAATGATGAACCACGGTGGGGGCGCGCAGCCGCAGCCGGTGAGCCAGTTGAGTGGGGGTGAGCGGCTCAACCATCAGATAGCGCAAAATGCGCAGCCGGGTTGGGTCGGCCAGTGCCTTTATGGGGCGAAACAGGGCATCAGGCACAACCTCGCCCGGCACCAGCGAGGCCTCGGCGGGCCTGCCGCCAAATAAAAAGAGCAGTCGCTCATCCGTAACTTTTAGATAGGCCACCAGCGGAGCAATCCAAAACGATGGCGCCAGCACCAGTTCCCTCACCCGCAGCCGTTCGGCAAAGTGGAATCCCTCAGAAAGTTCTTCCAGTAATTCTGTTGCCTCAAGTTGCCGGGCCAGCGTTTGGGCGTGTTCTACCGCAGCCTCCAGCGCCGGGCGTATCCGCGCTTCCTCTTCGGCAAAAAATACATCGTAGTAGGCTTGCAACGCCTGCAAATACGGCTCGCCGAATTCGTCGGCCCTGGCCCAAATGTCCAGCAAATCGGCCACATCTTTGCGCGATACCCTGGTATGCTCGTAGGAGTCACGAATCACTTTTAGCTCTTGCTCGCTCCAACGCTGGCGGTCGGCTACGTGTTCCAGCGTTTCGCGAACCTCTGCCGGAATGTAAGGATAAAAAACCAGGTCTCTGAGCCGCCTTTCCGGAGGGGTTTCGGCCAGTACCTCAAGCGCGGTGCGGCCATCTTTGGGGGTCGGCAAATTGTAAACCCAATAGAGCGGGCCTTTGTAAAACATCCGGTGAGCTTTTTGCAGCGTTTCCCGTTCGGCAGCGGGCAGCCGGGAGCGAACGCCGGCAGCCCACGCGCCGCGCAAACCAAACTCTTCCGGGTGATGCAGCACGTCCAGACTCATAAACATATCATAGGCCGTGCCAATATCCCACCCTAGTTGGGGCGATGCTTCAGTGGTAGACATAAGTTAATTTTACTTCAATTTTTGTGTGAGCCAAAATAATCCTTTCGTATTGAGGGTTGGGCATTGCGTATTATTTTCGAGCGGTCCGTTACGGAACACGCAAGATCATCGCCCGGCAGGAAACGGAGAAATAAATTAATTTCTGTTGCTACATTATCGCAGGGTGTGGGCCGGTTTTTGGGTGGCGTGGGGCTGCCCCTTTAATTTCAGGCCGCCAGAAATGAGCCAATCGCCAACCTGGTTGCGTAACTGCGTTTGAAGCGGGGAGCCGGTTTTTTTTATCTCAGCTAATAGCCGCTCAATTTCGGCATTCTGCAATAGTTCCTGCTGGTATTGTTTGGTTATTGCTTCTAATTCTAACAGATACATCGTCTGTCCCTTTATGTTTAAGAAAAAATATTAATTAGACATTCATCTAATTAATTAGATGATAATCTAATTTATGCTCTGTGTCAAGCCTTTTTGAAAAAATGTTTTTGGGTTTGGGCAGCCTGTTGTATACTGTTGATTGTAACCGGAGAGGTGTTATTGAATGTGGCCTGGGTGGTGGGCAGCTACATCATTCTGTTTACCAACTGGGCGTCGCTGACCAACGCCGGCTGGTGGGCCGTGGCCGTCGTCGCCGATATCGTCACCATTTTTGCCGTTGTTCAATACGTGGGGCTGCGCCGGCTAAACTGACCCGCCCCACAACCTGCCTGCTCAATGATGCCTCTGCGCTGCAAAATGCGTGGGGGCATTTTCTGTTTTATAGCCAACCATTCACGCCCAATTAATCTTTGTTGAATAAGATTGACTCGCTATAAACATCCCCAAAACGCGAGGAAAATAGATGCGCCAAAAGATTGTGTTACCGCTATTGCTGCTTACTTTTTTGGTTTTATTACCCGCCGGCCCGGCCCTGGCCCAGGAACCCGATGGCTTCAATTTTGAAGATTACCTGCCCAACATTGTCGATTACACCCTGCCCAACGGCCTGCGGGTCATCCTGGCCGAGGACCACTCCGCGCCCGTGGTGGCCACCGATATCTGGTACTACGTGGGCGGCGCCGACGACCCGCCCGGTCGCTCCGGTTTTGCCCACATGTTTGAGCATATGATGTTTCGCGGCTCCGATAACGTGGCCGATGGCCAGTTTGACGCCCTGCTGGAATCGGTGGGGGCGACCAAAAACGCCTACACCGCCAACGACCAGACTGCCTACTGGTCGGTAGCGCCGGCCAACCAGCTTCCGCTGGTGCTCTGGCTCGAAAGCGACCGCATGGCCTCGCTCAACGTTACTCAGGAGTCCTTTGTCACCGAGCGCAGCGTGGTTAATGAAGAGTTCAACCAGCGAGTCGCCAACCAACCCTACGGCGTGGCTAACCGCCGCCTGTTCACCCAACCCTTTCAGGGCTACCCGCCCTACGAGCGCTCCGTGATTGGCGACATGGACGACCTGGCCCAGGCCTCGCTGGGCGAGTTGAGGGATTTTCACGACAAATATTACAACCCCAACAATGCCGTGCTGACCATCGTTGGCGATATCGATATCGAACAAACCCAGGCGCTGGTGCAGGCTTACTTTGGCGACATCCCGCCCGACGAGCCGGTTGCGCCCATCACCAAACAATACCCGCTGCCCGACGAGTTTCCCACCCTGCGCGTCGATGCAACCACCGGATGCAGCCTTGGCGTTGAAGAGGTTTTGGTTGACTCGCAGGCGCAGTTGCCCCGCTATACAGCTACAGTGGTGGCCCCGCCACGCGGCCACGCCGATTTTTACGCGCTCGATTTGCTGGTCGATATTTTGGGCAGCGGCGATAGCAGCCGCTTTGAGCAAAATATTGTGCGGCAGGGGCAGGCCGCCAGCGCCTTTGTGGGGTTGGCCAACTACCTGGGCGGCAGCGTGCTGTACCTTGGCGCGTTTCCTAACGCCGGCGACTCCGTGGAAACTGCCCAGGCGTTAGTTCGCGCCGAGTTTGACAAAGTAATCGAAGGCGACGTAACCCAGGCTGAATTGGACCGGGTTAAACAGCGTATCAAAGTAGGCGCCATTACCTCGTTTAGAGACTCCGCCCGCAGCACCGCCGAGTGGATTCA
>CAZAPG010000053.1:0-52299 GCA_964486935.1 uncultured Caldilineaceae bacterium
TTTCCCCCTGTCTATGGCTGACTTCACCCTCTAAACTAGCACCAATGGTTACTATTCCTAAGGCATATATTGGCCGGTTTTGGGAGTCTCTTATAATTGAGCCGGTGAGATTGCCCCAAATAACCCGGCCCTGCTTGGTAAGGTAACGCTTTTCGATGTGATAGCTGGGGATTTCACCCTGAAAAAGCTGCTCGGCCAGCCCAACATCAATCTCAATGTCATCAGGGTGGGTAATATCGGTAAAGGTTAGTTGGGTCAACTCCTGCTCGGTATAACCTAGCATATCATAAAAGGCGCGATTTACCCTGGTCAAATGAAAATCGACGCCAACAAGGGCCATTCCCATTGGTCCATTTTCAAACACCAGCCGGAAACGCTCTTCGCTCTCGCGCAGGGCTTCTTCGGCCTGTTTGCGTTCGGTGATATCTTCGATCACGGCGATAAAGTAGTCCGGCTCTCCCGAAGCCTTAAAGACCAGCGAAACTGTCAAATTGACCCAGACCGGCGAGCCATTTTTGTGAATATACCGTTTTTCCATTGAGTAGGTAGAAATTTCGCCATCAAGCAACCTTTGACTCTCTTTAACATCTTTTGTCATATCATCGGGGTGGGTAATATCCTGAAAGGTAAGGCTTTGCATCTCGGCCTGGGTATAACCTACTACCTGGCAGTAGCGTTGGTTGATTCTAATGAATCTGAAGGTTTCGGGGTCTATGTGGGCAATGCCTACGGCGGCCTGCTCAAACGTATTCCGAAAACGCTCTTCGCTGTTGCGCAGGGCAAGTTCAATCTGCTTGCGCTCGGTAATATCCCGGCCGGTTGCATAAATCAAATTCTCCTCAAAAGCGAGCGCGCCGCGCCAGCGTATCAATTTGTACGAGCCATCTTTGCATTGATAGCGGCTTTCAAAAGCAAAAGTTTCAGCCCCGGCAGATAATTTTTCAATTTCGGCCAAGGTGGCAGGCTGGTCGGCGGGGTGGACGAATTCAAAATAAGGTTTGGCCTTGAGTTCCGCAATAGACCAGCCCAATATCTTTTCCCAGGCCGGATTCAGATGTTTGAAATAGCCATCAAAACCGGCAATGCAGAGCAAATCGGGCGATAGGGTAAAAAACTTTTCTAACTGAAAATCCATTGCGACCAACCTCACTGCTGCTCTGACACAACGCAAAAATATTTATCCAAAGTTGGGGTTAATATATTTCAATGGCGTGTCCTTCATCTGAGGCCATACTGGCCATTATTCCGTTCAGAAGCGGCACAAGTTCTGTGGCAAAGTTAGATTTGCTGATAAAGCCATCAAACTCTTCAGTCGCAATCCAGGCATAATGTTCTGGCTGAATGTGCAAAGTCATCATAATAATCCGGGGAGGGTTGGGCCGGCTTTTAATTTGCCGGGCAATTTCTATTCCATTTGCGCCGGGCATGAGCAGGTCTAACAAAACCAGGTCTGGATTTAACTCTGTTACTGCGTTTATGGCCTCGAAGCCTGAAAAAACTTTGCCAACAACCTCCAGGTATGGCAGACGCCCCAAAAAAAGGGCCGCCATGTCAAGAAACCGGGCATGGTCGTCTACCAACAAAACGCGCAAGGGTTGCATGATCAATCCTTTCCTGAGGAAACAGTCCCCTGCTTCCAATTGAAATAAGCCTAAACAGCGTACCTCAATTTTTGAGCAAATACAATAGGGGAATACCCGTGATTTTTGAGAAAAAATCCCTTAGAAAAGGTTGTAAAAGTTAGAATCAGATGATTTGGGGGATATCTACAGCGGAGAAATTTGGGGATATTTATACTTTATTACCTTTGGCCCGGGCCGGATGCAGCGGCAAACGGTAGTTTGCCCGCAGCGCATCCGAGAGCGAAACGGCGCGCCCGCCCCGGTAAATGTTGATGATTTCGGCAATCACCGCCACGGCAATTTCCGAGGGGCTTTCGGCGCCAATATCTAACCCAATGGGAGCATACACCCGCTTGAGCCGGTCGGGGTCAAGGCCCTGTTCTTTTTCCAATAACTCAAAAACTCCTTTTACCCGGCGCTTACTGCCAATCATGCCAATATATCGGGCCGGCGAGTCGATAACTTCCAGCAAACATTCAACATCGTGGCTGTGGCCGCGGGTAACAAGCACAATGTAGGTATCATGGTCAATGGGCCAGTTACGCAATGTTTCCTGAAAAGGTTGGGCCAGTACCCGGTCGGCCATGGGAAAGCGCTGCCGGTTGGCAAAGCTGGGGCGGTCATCCAGCACAACCACTTCAAACTCAATCATTTTGCCCAGTTGAGCCAGCGGTAGCGCCACGTGACCGGCGCCGGCAATCAACAGGGTGGGGGGGCGCTTTTGAACCTCGACAAAAACTTCAACCGACCCGTCAGCCTGCCGGTAGCTTAACATTTGGGGCCTGCGGGCCAGCAAATAGCGCCGGGCATCGTCAAATACCTGCCGGTTCAACTGCTCTAACCCCAAATCGCCCAAAGGAGAGGTATCCAGCCACACCAGAGCGCGCCGGCCAAGCGCGTGAGCATAACTGCCCGTAGCCTGCACCACCGTTAGCAAGGCCACCGATTGACCGGCCTCAATTGACTCGATAAGTTTATCTAAAAGTTGGTCTGTTGCCATCAGGCTAACGATATCCTCTCTATGTTTCAAAACAGTTTTAGTTGAGCCGTGTCCTGCTCTTTTTTGCCGGATTTTCGAGCAGCCATTTTTTTAATTTCCGTTAGCGCCTCTTCGATATCGCTCAGAAATTGGGAAGGAGCGCCGGCCAACTTTTGACCAAACAAAAATCGGGTTTTGGCGCAGGTCAAAATCAATTTTTGCCGGGCGCGGGTCATACCCACGTAAAACAGGCGTCGCTCTTCCTCTATTATGTCGGCCGGCTGGCTATCTCGCCGGTAAGGCAGCAGCCCCTCCTCGCAACCAACAATAAAAACCACCGGAAATTCCAACCCCTTTGCGGCGTGCAGCGTCATCAGGGTAACGCGGTCGGCGCGGGGGTCATACAGGTCGGTTTCTGCTTGCAGCAGTATTGCCTCCAGAAATTCTCCAAGTCGCTGTTCAAACAGGGTTGCCCGCCGTTTTAATTGCTGCACCCGCTCGCTGCTTGCTTCATCGGGCCGAACCACCTGCCGCTCAACCAGCGCCCGGTGAATCTGGTCGATTAATCCTGACACGGGTTGTCTTTTCTCTCCGTTCAACGCGCTCAAGAATGCTGCCATTTCTCCGGCCCGCTTTTTCGACAACGCCTGTTCCAGATGAAAGGTTGAATCGGGGTTATACAGAAACCACAGACAGGCCAGCACCAGCCTGATTTCTTTATAGTCGGCTAACGGCGTCTGCCCCACGGTTTGGTAGGGTATGCCTGAGCGTTGAAATGCCTCGATGAGCGGCTGACTTTGCGCCCCCAGCCGGTACAGCACGGCAAAATCGGCAAAGCTGCGCCCGCTGCCGTCATCCGTCACCCGCGCCGAGTCGATAGAAAAATAGGACAACCCGCCCACCATTTTCTCAATTTCATGCACCACGTATTCCGCCTCGGCTTTATCCGATGGGGCGTGGTAAATATCGAGTTTAGTTTTATCCACAAACTCCGACCAGATTTTGACCCGCTCGCCCGCCGCTTCTTTTTCGATCACCTGCTCCGAGGCGTCCAGAATAAGCTGCGTGGAGCGATAATTCTGGCTCAGATGCACGGTTTTGGCCGTTGGAAAATCCTGATTGAATTGGAGGAAATAGGCCCGGTCTGCGCCCCGAAAGCCGTAGATGGCCTGGTCAGGGTCGCCAATGACACACAGATTGGTTTCCGGGCCGGCCAACAGCCGCAATAGCCGGTATTGAGCAAAATTGATATCCTGGTACTCATCCACCGAAATCCAGCGGTAGCGCTGCCGGCAGGCTGTGAGCAGGTCAGGATGAGACTCCAGCAGCCGCACGGCTTTGAAATTCAAATCATCAAAATCCAGCAGACGCCTTTGTTCCAGCGCCTGTTGATAATTTTGGTAAACCTCCGCCAGCGACTCTGCGACCGAGTCCGGCCCCAGTAATTGATTTTTGGCGGCCGAGATGTCAGCCAGGTATTGGTTGAGGTCGCGGCTGCCCAACTTTGGGTAGATTTGTTTGAGCAGCGTTGGCCGCTCCCGTTCGCTGCAAATCACAAACCGGGGCGATAAGCCAATTAACTCTCCGCCATCACGCAGCAGCAGCGCGCCAAAGGCGTGAAAAGTTTTGATGACCATCTGGTCTGACGCGCCGGAACCGAGCAGAGCCGACAGGCGGGTCGCCATCTCGGCGGCGGCTTTATTGGTAAAGGTAATTGCCAGGATATTTTGGGGCGACACCCCCTGGTCGGCCACAAGATGGGCAATGCGGTAGGTTAGCGCGCGGGTTTTGCCGGTGCCCGGCCCGGCCACAATGATCAGCGGCGCATCGGTGCAGAGGGCGGCTTCGCGCTGCCGGGGGTTGAGGCCGGCCAGCAGGTCGTTTTTGGGGGCAGCGACGGGTGGGGTTGCCGGCGCGTCGCCGGCGGCAATATCCGGCGCAAACAGGGTGGGTTGTTGCCATTGGCCGGCAGCAGGTTTGTCTGGCGGGCCGGATGGGCCGGCTTTTTCTTTTTGAGCGCGGCGCGATTTTTGAGGGGGGCCGAACAGGCTCATTTGCGGCGAAAAGGCTGTTCGCTCCTGCGGGTTGAACAGCTTGATCAGGCCATACTCGCCATCATAGCCGGCAGCGATACTCACCTCGCCCTGGCGCATACGGCGGATGCCTTCGGCCAGCAGCGACCCGCCGGTTTGGGAGATTTCTTCCAGAGGCGCGTCTTGCAAAATAAACAACTCCGGCCCAAGTTTGGCCAGCAGCGCTTCGTAACTCTGCTGCACTTTTTTGGAGCTTGAGCCAACGCCATAGACCTCGGCCAGAATTTCGGGCAGCGGAATAAGGCTGCGAAAGGGGTGGGTTTGGTCCGGTTTCCGGCCCTCTGGCCGGTCGGCCAGCATCTCAACCCGGTGCAGCACGCCCACCGTTACCGGCTTGCCGCAAACGGAACAGATATTGTTGTGCTCCAGGCTGATTTTGGGCTGCCAGCGCAGGTTGCATTTACGGTGGCCGTCGGCATGGTACTTGCCTTCCTCGGGAAAAAATTCCAGCGTGCCGGAGAAGGTCGCCGGGTTGCCGCTTTTGAGGGCGTTGAAGATGGCCGGGTAGGATAGCTCGGTGTTGAAAAGGGTGGCCTCGCGGGCCAGTTTTTGGGGCGAGTGGGCGTCGGAGTTGGAGACAAGGGTGTAGCCGTCCAGCGCGGAGACGCGCCAGTTCATCGGCGGGTCGGAAGAGAGGCCGGTTTCCAGGGCAAAAATGTGGGGGGTCAAATCCTCAAAACACTCCTCCACCGAGTCGAAGCCCGATTTGGAGCCAAGTAGCGAAAACCAGGGCGTCCAGATGTGAGCCGGGATGAGGTAGTTTTGCTCGTCGATGTTCAGGATGATTTCCAACAGGTCGCGGGAGTCAAGCCCCAAAATAGGGCGGCCATCGGCCCGGATGTTGCCGATTTTTTCCAGCTCGGCCTGAATTTTTTCGACAGCTTCCAGAGAAGGAGCAAAGATAACATTGTGGATTTTGCGAACCCTGTCGCCTTTTTTGTAGATGCTGCTGATTTCGCCGGCCAGCATAAAGCGAACCGCGCCCCGGCAGGCGGCGGGAAGCTGGCGCTGGATATCGGCGGCAAACTCGGCCCTGAGTTTGAACAGGCCGGCTTCGGCGGGTTCCAGTTTGTCCTTCATCTCTTGCAGCCAGCCGGGGTGGGCAATATCGCCCGTGCCGACCACCTGCACGCCTTTTAATTGCGCCCACTTAGCCAGATGCTCAAACGTTAAATCTTTGCTTGTGGCCCGCGAGTAATGGGAATGAAGATGCAAATCAGACACAAATTTCATAAAGTGCTCCCAAATTATTTGCCCTCTATTTGACCACGTAAGTTACTCTTTGCCAAAGTACACCAATTCTTGAGCGCGGGCAAATACGAGTGCAAAAACATTGGGGATTATGACCATTGGGGGAAATTGATTCTTAGCCAGGCTGCCCGCAGGCTATTTGCACCGCCTCAACAATGAGCCGGTGCTCGGCGGCGTGCATGCGGGCTTCAAATGTTTCCAGGGTGTCATCATCAAAAATGGGCACAATTGTTTGAGCAATCACGGGGCCGGCATCCACTTGAGGCACGGTATAATGGACCATGCAGCCGCTGTGGGTAATCTGGCCGCGCTGATAGGCTTCAAAAGCCCGCTCGATAGCGCCGACGCCGGCAAACTCGCCCGGCAGCGCCGGATGAAGGTTAATGACCCGTTGGGGAAAATGATTCAAAAAGGCCGGGCTGAGCACGTGCATCCAGCCGGCCAGCACAATCAAATCCGGCTGATAGCCGCGCACCTGTTCGGCCAGGTCGGCGTCGTAGGCTTCGCGGCTTTTTTGGGCCTGGCGATACGGCTTGAGCGGAAAATAGAGGGTTGCCGTTCCGGCCTGTCTGGCCCGGGTCAGGCCAAACGCTGCTTTGCGGTTTGAGACCACCAGCGCCACCTCGGCGGCCAGTCTCCCCCCGGCGATGGCGTCTAAAATTGCCTGTAAATTTGTGCCGGACCCGGAAATAAGAACCGCCAATCGACACGCCATTTAACCACTCCCTGGCTTACAAATCTTTACTCTCAACAATCTTCACCCCGGCCAACCCGCCGGCCACCTGGCCGACCACCACGCCGTCGGCCAGCGTGGCCTGGGCCAGGTTGACCTGCTCCGCCGGGATAACGGCCAGCATCCCCAACCCCATATTGAACACGTGATACATTTCAGCAACGGAAATATCGCCCTGAGTTTGAATCAGCTCAAAAATTGGCGGCACAGGCCAGCTACCGGCCCGGATGACAGCCCCCATCTCCTCGGGCAGAATGCGGGGCAGGTTGTCTATAATGCCGCCGCCCGTAATGTGCGCCAGGCCGCGCAGCTCAACCCCGGCGGCCAATAGCTGCCGCACCGGCTCCAAATATAAGCGATGCACCGCCAGCAGCGCCTCGCCAATGGTCGTCCCCAGCGCCGGATGGAGCGCGTGCCAGTCGAGCGGCTCCAAAACCCGCCGGGCCAGCGAGTAGCCGTTGGTATGCAGGCCGGTAGAAGGCAACCCCAAAATAATATCTCCGGCCCGAATAGTTGCCCCGGTAAGCATTTGCGCCCGCTCGACCGCGCCGACAACTGTACCGACCAGGTCAACCTCGCCCGGCTCGTACACGCCGGGCAGTTCCGCGGTTTCGCCCCCCAGCAGCGCGCAGCCGGCCTGCCGGCAGGCCGCCGCCATGCCCTGCACAATGGCCGCCACCCGGCCCGGCTCAAGCCGCGACGCGGCCACATAATCCAGAAAAAAGAGAGGGCGCGCGCCCTGCACCAAAATATCGTTGAGGCAGTGGTTAACCAAATCCTGGCCGATGGTATCCCACCGGTTCAACCGGGCGGCAACTTTAGTTTTGGTGCCAATGCTATCGGTTGAGGCCACCAGCACCGGCGCGGCCATTGCTTTCAACCCGCCGGCATCAAACAGGCCGCCAAACGCGCCCAGACCGGCCAGCACTTCCGGGCCGTAGGTAGATTGCACCGCCGCCTTCATCAGCGAGACCGCCTGCTGGCCCGCCGCAATATCCACCCCTGCCCGCGCATATGCGCTATCTTGACTCATTATTCATCCTCTTTGGTTCGACCAATATCTCGCCGGTAGTGAGCGCCATCAAAATAAATTTGCGACACGCCGAGATAAGCCCGCTCCAGCGCCGCCGCCAGATGATGGCCCAGGGCGCTGACCGCCAGCACCCGCCCCCCGGCGGTCACAAATTTATCCTCAACCCGGCCCGTTCCGGCGTGGAACACCACTACATTCTCAAGCCGGGCCGCTTGCTCCAGCCCGGAAATGGGCAGCCCCTTGGGATAATCCCCCGGATAGCCCGGCGAGGCCAGCACCACCGTGGCGCAGGTTTCGGGCCGCCAGCGGATGTCGATTTGGCCCAAACGCCCCTCAACACAGGCCATAAAAATATCCAGCAGGTCGCTATCCAGCAGGGGCAAAACCGCCTGGGTTTCGGGGTCGCCAAAGCGGCAGTTGAACTCAAGCACTTTGGGGCCGTTGGCGGTAAGCATCAGGCCGGCATAGAGCACGCCAATGTAGGGCGTTCCCTGGGCGGCCATCCCCTGAATCGCCGGTTCCAAAATTGTCCGCCGAACCGTTTCAACCAGGGCCGGCTCAATATCGGGGGCCGGGGCAAACGCGCCCATGCCGCCGGTGTTTGGCCCGCGGTCGCCATCAAAAGCGCGTTTGTGGTCCCGCGCCGGCAGAATGGGGATGATGGTCTGGCCGTCGCTCCAGGCCAAAATAGAAATCTCCGGCCCGGCCAGCCGCTCTTCAATGACTACTCTCTCCCCGGCGGCTCCAAAAGCCCGTTCCACCATAATTTGGTGCAGGGCCGCTTGCGCCTGATCCAGGCTATCGCAAACAATCACGCCCTTGCCGGCGGCCAGCCCATCGGCCTTGACCACCACCTGATCATCCACCTGCTGCAAATATTTGCTGGCCGACTCGTAATCATCAAACACTTGGTAAGCGCCGGTAGGGATGTTGTGGCGGCGCATAAAATCTTTGGCAAATCCCTTGGATGCCTCTAATCGGGCCGCCCGGCGTCCCGGCCCCACAATCCGCAGCCCGGCGGCCTGAAAGGCGTCCACAATGCCCGCCGCCAGCGCCGCTTCGGGGCCAACTACGGTCAGGTCAATGGCCTTCTCCCGGGCAAAGCTGACCAGCCCGGGCTGGTCGTCAATGCCTAGCGGCACATTGACGGCTTCCGCCTGCGGCTGCAAGCCCGTCGCTTTTGGATTGGCCGGCCAGCTTGTGCCGGCGTTGCCCGGCGCTACAAAAACGCGCCCAACCTGGGGCGAGCGGGCCAGCGCCCAGGCCAGGGCGTGCTCTCTGCCGCCCGACCCGACCACCAGAACATTGCGTTTGGTCATCAACCATCACCTTTCCATAAAAGACAATGCCTTCGCCGGTTTTGTTTTTAGGAATGCAAAAGTGCGCTTTTGCGCTCCAATACATTACCTTTCTGTCTGGAACGGGATTAAATCCAACTCAACTTTTGCCGGGCCGAGAGCGCCGCGCCCAACGCCTCTTCAATATCCCCGGCCAGGGCCGTCAGATGGCCCATTTTGCGGCCGGCTTTGGCCTCTTTTTTGCCGTAAAGATGAAAATGCACCCGCTCATCTTGCAGCGCCTCCTCAACGCCGCTCAACGTGTCGCCACTGCCCGTTCCCAAAATATTGGCCATCACCGCGCCCGACCAGAGCGAGGTTGGCCCCAGCGGCAGCCCGCACACCGCCCGAATGTGCTGCTCGAATTGAGAGCAGGGGCAGGCTTCGATGGTGCAGTGGCCGGAGTTGTGGGGCCGGGGCGCAATCTCGTTGACCCACAGCGTCTCATCCGGCAGCAAAAACAGCTCGATGCCGCACACGCCCACCAGCCCCAGCTCAACCGCAATAACCCCGGCCACCCGCCGGGCCTCTTGCTGAACCCGGACCGGAACGCGGGCCGGAAAAATCGACACATCCAGAATATTGTTGACGTGAATATTTTCGACCGGCGGGTAGGCAGCAATCTCTCCGGCCTGGTTGCGGGCGCAGATAACGCTCAACTCTTTCACAAACGGAGCCTGCTTCTCCCAAATCAAGGCGGCCCCTTTGGCCTGCTCAAACGCGCGCCGGGCGTCGGTATTGTTGCCCAGCACAAACTGGCCCTTGCCATCGTACCCGCCGCTGTCCGTTTTCAAAATTGCCGGGTAGCCAATTTCAGCGACAGCCCGCTCCAGGTCGGTCCGGCCGGTGACGCCCAAAAAATCAACCACGTTCAACCCGGCCTGCCGCACAAAAGTTTTTTCCGCCAGCCGGCTCTGGCTGACCCGCAGCACTTCGCCGCCGGGGAAAACGGGTTTGCCCAACTCGCGCAGCAGGTTGACCGACCCGGCGGGCACATTCTCAAACTCGTAGGTGATGGCATCGCACCGTTCGGCCAATTCCAGCAGCGCCGGTTGATGGTCGTAACCGGCTACAATTTGGGCGTCGGCTACCTGCCCGCAGGGGCTATCCGGGGTGGGGTCCAGCGCAATCACCCGGTAGCCCATCTGTTTGGCGGCCAGGGTTGACATGCGGCCCAGTTGGCCGCCGCCCAGCATCCCGATAACGCCGCCCGGACGCACAACGCTCATGGCGTATCCAAATCCAGCCGGGTCGATTTGACCTCGGCAGCCACCGACTCGGCGTAGGCTTGCAGCCGCCCGGCAATTTGGGGATATTTGATGCCCAGGATGCGGGCCGCCAGCAGGCCGGCGTTTTTGGCGTTGCCAATAGCCACCGTGGCCACCGGCACGCCGCCGGGCATCTGCACAATCGACAGCAGCGAGTCCAGCCCCTGCAAGCTTTTTGACTTGACCGGCACGCCAATCACCGGCAGCACCGTCAGCGAGGCAACCATGCCCGGCAAGTGGGCCGCGCCGCCGGCCCCGGCAATAATCACCTCCAGCCCGCGCGCCTGAGCGCCGCTGGCGTAGTCGTACATCAAATCGGGGGTACGGTGGGCCGAGACCACTTTTACTTCGCGCGGAATTTCTAGCTCGGCCAAAATATCCGCCGCCGCCCGCATCGTGTCCAAATCCGAGGCGCTGCCCATAATCACGCCGACCAGGGCTTTATCCGTTGGCAGGTTCATTGTTACCCCCACATTTCCTCAAAAATCAGTTTTTCGCGGTCTTCTTCAAACAGCCATTTGGGAATGGAGATGGGATAATTGCCGGAGAAGCAGGCGGTGCAGTGGCCCTGCTCTTCGCTCAATGTTTGCTGCACCGCGCTGACCATGCCCGGCAGGCTCAGATAGGCCAGGCTGTCGGCCCCAATCCGCCGGCAAATCTGGTCGATATCCAGGTTGTGGGCAATGAGTTGGCGGTAGGTGGCCATATCGACCCCCATAAAACAGGGGTGCCGCACCGGCGGCGAGGAGACCCGCACGTGAACCTCGGTGGCCCCGCCCTCGCGGATGAGCTGCACCAGCGGGCCGGCCGTGTTGCCGCGCACAATCGAGTCATCCACCAGCACCACCCGCTTGCCCTGCAAATTGGCCGTGAGCGGATTATACTTCAGGTTGATGCCAATCTGGCGCAATTTGTCATCGGGTTCAATAAAGGTACGGCCAATATAGCGATTTTTGGTCAGCCCTTCGGTGTAGGGCAGGCCGGCCTCCAGGCTGTAGCCAATGGCCGCCGGCGTGGCCGAGTCTGGCACGCCGACCACAATATCGGCCTCAACCGGGGCTTCGCGGGCCAGTTGACACCCCATCCGCTGCCGCACCGTATGGATGACCTGCCCGTTCAGCACCGAGTCGGGCCGGGCAAAGTAAACGTATTCAAAAATGCACAACGCCTGTCTGGCCGATGGCTGCCCTTGAAAGGTCGTCAGGCCGTTTTCATCAATGCGGACAATCTCGCCGGGGGCTACCTGGCGCAGATAGGTTGCGCCAATAGTCAGCAGGGCGCACGATTCTGAAGTGACGATGTATCCGCCATCGGCCAGGCGGCCCAGACACAGCGGGCGCAACCCCAGCGGGTCGCGGGCGGCATACACCGCATGGCGGGTCAAAATTGCCAGCGAGTAGGCGCCCTCGGCGGCCTGCATAAAAGCCCGAATACGGGCCACCCAGCGGTCCGGTTCGTCATCATTGTTTTCGGACAGGTGGCCGTTGGCCCACACCCGGGCCGGGGCGGCCAGCATCTGGGTAATTACCTCGCTATCGGTAGTGGACGACAGGCCAACGCCGCGCTCAAGCAGCGTTTTGCGCAAATTGAGGGCGTTGGTCAGGTTGCCGTTGTGGGCAATCCCCAGCGGGCCGTAGATGGTTTCAATTAAATAAGGCTGGGTGTTGCGCAGATGGGGCGCGCCGGTGGTTGAGTAGCGGTTGTGTCCAATTGCCAGATGCCCCTGCAACGGGCGCAGGTTATCTTCGTTAAAAACCTGCGTAACCAGCCCCATCCCCTTGTGGATGTAGGCCATCTGGCCATCCGAGGTGGCAATACCGGCGCTTTCCTGGCCGCGGTGCTGCAAGGCGTACAGGCCAAAAAATGTCAGCCGGGCCACATCGCGGCCGGGGGCGTAAATGCCAAATACGCCGCACTCTTCGCCTGGCCCTCGCTCGTGCCAGCTTTCTATCATTACGTCAATCCTTTCTTTGGCTAATTTCTCGACTCATTTGCGCGACAGCCCTGCTTACGGCGCGGGCAATGCGTTCTGAAGACCTCAAAGGTTTTTGAAACCTTTGAGGTCTGGAGTAGCTGCTATACCAAGGGTTATGGATTAGCTCATTTGCGCGACAGCCCTGCTCACGTTGCGGGCAATGCGTTCGGCGGCGGGCTGCTGGCCAGGAACAAATTCCTGGCCGGTTAACCGCTCAAACGCGGAGATGTAACGCCCGGCGACCGTAGCCACAAAATCGGGCGGCATCCGGGGCGGCTCGCCCTCGCCGCGATAATTTTGGGCGGCAAACCAGCGCCGCAGATATTCTTTATCAAAATTTTCCGGCTCCTGTCCGGGCCGATGCGCGTCTGACAGCCAAAAGCGGCTGGAATCTGGCGTGTGAATCTCGTCAATTAAAATCGGTTTTCCATCGACCAGCCCAAATTCATACTTGGTATCCACCAGAATCAGGCCGGCCTGCGCGGCCCGCGCCTGCCCTCGTTTGAACAGAGCCAGGGCCGCTGCCTCAACCTGTTCCCACAGCGCCGGCGCAACCAGGCCGCGCTCCAGAATTTCGGCGCGGGTCAGCCGCTCGTCGTGGCCGCCGTGAGCGGCTTTGGTGGTGGGGGTAATGATAGGCGCGGGCAGCGGGTCGTTTTTTTGCAGCCCGTCGGGCAGGGCAATACCGTAAGGCGCGCGCTCGCCCCCGGCGTAGAGCGTCCACAGCGAGGTGTTGGTCACGCCGGTAATGTAGCCCCGCACCACCACCTCTACCGGCAGAGGTTCCGCGCTGCGGGCAATGGTTACGTTCGGGTCGGGCGCGGCCAGCAGGTGATTTGGCGCAATATCCGCCGTTTGCTCAAACCACCAGGCGCTCAACTGGTTCAGCACCTGCCCCTTAAAAGGGATGACGCCCAGCACCCGGTCAAAAGCCGAGATGCGGTCGGTGGTAATCAACACCCGCCGGCCATCGAGCCGGTAAATATCGCGCACCTTGCCCCGCACTCTGGGGCCAAGGTTGGGCAAATCGACCCCCTGGAGCGCGGTTGGAATGGCCTCGAGTAACGCCTGATGAGTTAGCATCATTCACCCTCGCTTTGATTCTCAAGCCCGCCGAACCCCGTTTTTGAACAACCCCAGCCCGCTGTGGCCGCTCTGGCCGCGATGGCGCTGCGGGTGCTGCCAGGGGAAAATGTGGTCTTCCGGGTGCGGCATCAGCCCCAGCACATTCCCGGCCGGGTTGCACAGCCCGGCAATGCCGGCCACCGAGCCGTTGGGGTTGGCCGGATAGGCCGCCGCAGAGCCATCGGGGTTCACGTAAGTCAGGGCGTGCAGGTTACTGGTCTGAATGGTCGCCAAAACTTCGGGGCCGGCCACAGCCACCCGACCCTCGCCGTGGGCCACGGGGCAGTAGACAGGTTCGGACAGCCCGGCGGTGAACAGGCTGGGGCTGTGGGGGTTGGGCTGCAAGTAAACCCAGCGGCACTCAAACCGGCCCGATTGATTGTGGGTCAGCGTGACCCCCCGCTCCGGCGCATCGAGGCCCGGCAGCAAGCCCGATTTAACCAGCACCTGAAAGCCGTTGCAAATCCCCAACACCGGACGCCCGCTCTCCACAAAGCGGCTCAGGTCATCCCCCAGCCGGTAGCGCAAATCCAGCGCCCAGCGCGTACCCGCGCCCAAATCGTCGCCGTAGGAGAAGCCGCCCGGCAACACCAGCATGTGGTAATCAAGCAGTCGCCGCCCGCCTGCCAGCAATTGGTTGACATGCGCAATCTCCGGGCTGGCCCCGGCCAGTTTGCAGGCCAGGGCCGCGTCTCTATCGCGGTTGGTGCCGTTGGCGTGTAGAATCAAGACGCGCCGGCGTTGAGCGATTGCCGTGGCCGGGGCGTATGAGTCACTTTGACCTGCTACCGGCTGCGCCGGCCCGCTTTGGCTACGCGCATCGCCGCGCCAGGCGGCTTCCAGCTCGGCGACCGGGAGCCGGAGCCAGGTGGGATTGTTTTCCGTTTTGACCCGCAGTTCAGCCGTCTGTTCCACCTGCCCAATGCGGGCGTAGGGTACGCCTTGCAATATTGCTTCCAGGGCCGACGCGTCGGCGGGGCGAACCTCAATTACAAAGCGGCCCAGCGACTCGGAGAAGAAAAGCTGGTCGGCAACGGGCAGGCTGGCAGCGCCGGGTGTCAGAGACAAATCAACGGTTGCGCCCAGTCGCCCGGCCAGGCACATTTCGGCCAGGGCCACGCCCAGCCCGCCTTCGGAACAATCGTGGCAGGCCCGAACCAGCCCGGCGGCAATGGCCCGATGCGCCGCCCGCAAACGCGCCAGCGGGTTAGCCACCGGCTGCGGGGGGAGTCCCTGCGGGGCCTGTCTGAGCACCACCTGCTGGTAATGGCTGCCGCCCAATTCGGCCCGGGTATCGCCGATGACATACAGCAAATTGCCGGCTTGTTTCAAATCCATCGTCACGGTGCGGGCGGTATCGGGCACCAGCCCCACGGCAGAAATGAGCAGCGTGCCGGGGATGGCGTGGCGCTGGCCGTCGCTGCCGGTGTACTCGTTGTTGAGGCTGTCTTTGCCGGAGATGAAGGGCGCGCCGTAGGCAACGGCGGCATCGTGGCAGCCTTGCGCGCAGCGAACCAGGCCGCCCAGCCGGTCGGGCAGGTTGGGGTTGCCCCAGCAAAAGTTGTCCATCAGGGCCACCTGGTCGGGGTCTGCGCCCACGGCGACCAGATTGCGCAGGGCCTCATCAACGGCAGCCCAGGCCATAGCGTAAGGGTCAAGCTCGCCATAGGCCGGGCAAATCCCCACGGAGAGGGCGACCCCCCGCCGGGGCGACTCGCGCTCCGGCTGCAACTGCGCGTCGAGCGGCAGCAGCACGGCGGCGTTGCCGGGGCCGTGGTTGTCAACCCCCACCAGCGGCTTGACCATCGTGGCGGCCTGAACTTCGTGGTCGTAGCGGCGGATGGCCGCCTCTTTGCTGCGGATATTGGGGTGGGCCAAAAGCGCCAGCAGCGCCTGGGCCGGGTCAACTGGCGGGGGGGCAACGTTGACAGCCGATGGTTGGGAGTCGGGCGGCTGCCAGACCGCTTGCAGCGCTGCCAGCGGCAACCCGTTGCGCAGAAAGTCCAAATCCAGCTTGCCCACCTGACGCGGGCCGTAAAAAAGTTGCACCTGGCCGGTGGCTTCAAAATGGCCGATACCAACCGCCTCGACATCCTGTTCGGCGCAAATGGCTTGCAGGCGCGGCCAGTTGGCCGGGGGAACGGCCAGCACCATGCGCTCCTGCGCCTCGCTGAGCCAGATTTCCCAGGGGCGCAGGCCGGGGTATTTGAGCGGCACGGTTTGCAGTTGCACCCGCGCCCCCAGATGCTCGGCCATTTCGCCCACGGCGGAGGAGAGGCCGCCCGCGCCGCAATCGGTGATGGCGTGATAAAGCTGTTCGTCTCTGGCTTGCAGCACTACCTCCAGCACCTGCTTTTCGTGAATAGGGTGTCCAATTTGCACCGCGCTGCCGGCAATCTGGCCGGTAGACTGGTCCATTTCCATGCTGGAAAAGGTCGCGCCCCGCAGCCCATCGCGCCCGGTGCGCCCGCCGATGACCACAATCAGGTCGTCCGCTTGCGGGGTGGTGGGGTGGCTGTCGCGGGGCAGCAACCCCAGGCAGCCGCAGTACACCAGCGGGTTGGCCGTGTAGCCGGGGTGATAGAGAATGGCCCCGTTGACGGTAGGGATGCCCATTTTGTTGCCGTAATCTTCAATGCCGCGCACCACTTCCTTGGCGATGCGGCGCGGGTGCAAAACGCCGGCGGGCAACTTGTCATCCGGCACATCGGGCGGGCCAAAACAGAGCACATCGGTGTTGGCAATGGGCCGGGCGCTGACGCCCAGAATATCGCGCACCACGCCGCCGACGCCTGTGTTTGCCCCGCCAAACGGCTCCAGCGCCGAGGGGTGGTTGTGGGTTTCGGCTTTAAAGGCCAAATCCCAGGCGTCGTCAAAGGCAATAATGCCGGCGTTATCCACAAAGGTGGAGCGCACCCAGGGTTTGGCGACCTGCCGGGTGGCGGCCCGGATGTAAGTGTCAAACAGGCTCTTGATTTTTTGCTGCACCGGCGGGGCGTCGGCGGTGGGGCCGGGCGGCGGGCCATAGTAGTTGATGGACGCTTTGAAGGTTTTATGAACGCAGTGCTCGCTCCAGGTTTGGGCCAGCATTTCCAGTTCCACGTCGGTTGGGTTGCGCCCGGCCTGGCGATAGTAATTTTGAATAGCCTGCATTTCGGCCAGATTCAGAGCCAGGCGGCGGGCGGCGCTGATCTCAAGGAGCGCATCGTTGGTGGCAGCTTGTATGGCGATAGTCTCTACGGTTTCATCGCTTTGCTGGTAGGGCACAAAGGGCGCGTTGATGGGTTGATTCAGGGCGACCCGCTGAATAACGGGGTTAGAGAGGATTTCAACCGCAAGGCGCTGCAACTCCGCCTCGGTGAGCAAGCCGGAGAGCAGGTATCGCTGGCCGGTGGCGGTTTGGGCCAGGCCGGTATAGCCCAGCAGGTGGGCGGCTTGCAGCAAATTTTCGGCCACCGGGTCGGTCACGCCGGGCAGCAGGGTTACGTCAACTGTGTGGGTTCCGTCAGGCGCAATTTTCTGATTCATTCCCTGCCGGGCAACGGTAAAGGTTTCAATAACCGGGTCGGCCAGGAGTTGCCGGGCAAGCTGATTGATTTGGCCGGGCGTCAGGTCTCCCTGCAAAAAATAAAGACGGCCCGCGATGCAGGTATCGAGTGCAGTGATACCTGGCTGTTGGGCCGCGTTGACCAAAGCCGGGTTGCCGGTTGGGGCGACGCCGGGGCGGGGAAAGACCTCGACCCGGAAAATTTGCGCCGTGGCTACTTCTGAAGAATTAGCATCTCCTGTTTGAACCATTGGCAAGTTATACCTTCTGTTTCAAAAAGTCTATCCGGTTTTTAAGCCCGAAACAACAAACTCCCGCCACATAATTCTGGCGGGAGTACTGAGGTCTTTAAGGGAGGGGAAGCCAAACCCCTGGGTTGCAAGCCTGTTTTGTTGGGTAACGCCGATTAGCTTGTTTTTTTGATTAAACAACGGTTTCTCTCTGCTGACCAAACGCCTTTATCTGGCGGGGGCAACGAGCCTATTGTACGGCAAGTCGGCAGCGGTGTCAATTTAGCGCCTGCCGGGGGGTCAACCGGAGGGCGGGCTGTAGTTTGGCGCTTCTTTGGTTAAGGTGACGCTGTGGGGATGGCTTTCCAGCAGGCCGGCATTGCTGATGGTGACAAATCTGGCTTTGGCCCGCAGTTCTTCCAGGCTGGCTGCGCCAACGTAGCCCATCCCGGAGCGAATGCCGCCCACAAATTGGTAGACAAAATCGGACAAATCGCCCTTAAAGGGAACGCGCCCTTCGACGCCTTCGGGCACGGTTTTGCCGGCGTCGGAGGTTTGGCCGGTGCCGTAACGGTCCCGGCTAAAATCGCTCATTGCGCCCAGGCTGCCCATGCCCCGGTAATCTTTGTAAGCCCGGCCGGCGTAAACAATAATTTCGCCGGGCGACTCTTTGACCCCGGCCAGCATGCTGCCCAGCATCACGCAGGCGGCGCCGGCGGCCAGGGCCTTAACGGCATCGCCGGAGTATTTGATGCCGCCATCGGCAATAACGGGGATGCGATGTTTGCGGGCCATCCCAACACATTCGATGATGGCCGTTAGCTGGGGCACGCCAATGCCGGCCACAATCCGCGTGGTGCAAATGGAGCCGGCCCCCACGCCTACTTTAATGGCCTCGGCTCCGGCCTCTATCAAAGCCTGCGCGCCCTCGGCGGTGGCTACGTTGCCGCCAATCACCGGCAGACGGGGGTAGGTTGACCGAATCCAGCCAATGGCCTCGAGCACCTTGCGCGAATGGCCGTGGGCGGTATCGACCACCACGGCATCAAGCCCGGCGGCAACCAGCGCCGCCAGCCGCGCCTGAAAATCATCCCCGACTCCGACTGCGGCGGCTACGCGCAGCCGCCCCTGCTCGTCAATGGCCGCCCTGGGGTAGTCTCGCTTTTTGCTGATGTCTTTGAAGGTGATGAGGCCCTGCAACCGGCCCTGGTCGTCAATCAGGGGGAGCTTTTCGATTTTGTGTTTTTGCAAAATCTGCTTGGCTTCATCGACAGTAGTGCCGATGGGGGCTGTGACCAGATTTTCTTTGGTCATGTAGGTTTCGATGGGCCGGGTCAAATCGTCGGCAAAGCGAATATCGCGATTGGTCAGGATACCAACCAGCCGCCCATCGTCCTGCGCGTCGGTAATGGGCACGCCGGAAATATGGTAGCGGGCCATCAGCTCTTCGGCCTCGGCCAGGGTGTTGGTGGGAGTCAGGGTGATGGGGTTGGTAATCATGCCCGCTTCGGAGCGTTTGACCCGATCGACCTCGGCGGCCTGGGCCTCGATGGACATGTTGCGGTGAATCACGCCGATACCGCCTTCGCGGGCCAGGGCAATGGCCAGGCGGGCTTCGGTGACGGTATCCATTGCCGCCGAAACCAGGGGAATGTTGAGCGCAATATCACGAACCAGACAGCTTTGCACATTTACCTGATGGGGCAACACTTCAGAAAAGCCCGGCAGCAACAGGGCGTCATCAAACGTATAAGCCTGCGTTTGAAAGATTGGATCGGTCATTGTGGCCCTCGCGGAGTCTTTCTTGGGGATTGTACACCGGTTATAGCCGCGAGTCTATTCCGGGGGTGGCAGTTACCGGCCGGCTGTGAGGCTTATTGTTTGGCAATGACTCGCTGGCGGTAATGTTCGTCGGGGCGGGTGTGGATGCGGTTGACCGCCTGTTGGCTTAAAAAACGCGGCCCGCCCAGGGCGTAACTGCCAACCAGTATCCGGGCGGTTTTGACGGCCATAGCGGTGATATTTTCAACCTGTTTGGGAGTGGACCCCAGGGCAATCAAGCCGTGATTTTGCATCAGAATCATTTTGGGGCGCTCTCCGTAGGTGTCAAGATAAGCGTTGATGCGGCGCTGAATCTCGCGGGCCAGAGGCAGGCCGGGGTCAACATAGGGCACGATGACCGGAGCCGGGCCGCAAACCACAATTTCATCGGGGAAGAGCCGGCCGCTGACGGCGGTTTCAAACGCCGCCGAGCAGGTCAACATATTTATGGCGGTGGGGTGGGTGTGTCCCACAAAATTTACGCCTTCTAGCTGCAAACAGACGGCGTGAAAGGCAGTTTCTACCGAAGGGTGGCCGGTTGCCTGGGGGTCAACCCTGGCCTCAACCAACACCTGCCGAATTTCATCATCGCTCAAATCCGGGCCGTTGAGCGTGGCCAGCACCCGCTCAAAATGCACCCGCACAAATCCCGGGGCGGTGATGGTGCGCAGTTCGGTGCCGCTGGCTTTCACCAAAAACGTATCGGCGTCAACCCTGGCCGAGGTGTTGCCTTCGCCCAGAATCACATAGTCGTTGGCCGGGTCGCCCAAATTGGTAGACATCGAGACCAGTTGGTTGAGAATTTGGTTTGACATTATGTCATCACCTTCCCGATTGAGTTCAGCAATCGGTAACGTTAGCACATCATTCAAACGGGGAAGAACCGGCAGTTTCTTAGCAGCTACTCCAGACCTCAAAGGTTTTTGAAACCTTTGAGGTCTTCATTGGGCCAGAAACAGCCCGTTTCTTGGCAGGTTGTTAGCCACGCCGGGCCAGCACGTTTTGCTCGTAGGCGTTGATTTCAGCCATAAAGCCAAGGCCGACCGGCACATTTTGCTGCCAGCAGTAATAGTCCCACACTGCGCCAAAGGGCAGCCCTTTTAGCTCTTCGAGCAGGGCCAGCCGCCGGGTAAAATCGCCGGAAGTTTCCAACTGCCGAAGCTGGCTAACCGGCTCCAGCAGGGCCAGCAGCAGGGCGCGCAGGGCGTTGCGCGTGCCAATGACCCAGGCCGCCACGCGATTGATGCTGGCATCAAAAAAGTCCAGCCCAATATGAACCCGCTGCAAAAAACCGCCGCGCACAATCTCTTGCATAATTGCCTGCAACTCGTCGGTCAGGGTGACAACATGGTCGCTATCCCAGCGCACGCCCCGGCTGACGTGCAGCAGCAGTTCATCCACATAAAGCAGCACGGCTGAAATTTTGTCGGAAATCACTTCGGTGGGGTGAAAATGGCCCGCATCCAGGCACAACAACTTTTGGTTGGCAATGGCGTAGCCCAGGTAAAACTCGTGCGAGCCAACCACGTAGCTTTCTGAGCCAAGGCCAAACAGTTTGCTCTCTATCGCATCCAGGTTGTGGCGGGGGTCAATTTTTGGGGCAAAAATCCGGTCCAGCGACTCTTTGAGCAGGGCGCGCGGGGTGTGGCGGTCAACCGGGGTATCTTTGTAGCCATCGGGAATCCAGATGTTGGTGATGGCCGGCGCGCCCAACTCGCGCCCAAAATAGGCCCCAATGTGGCGGCAGGCAATGCAGTGCTCCACCCAAAAATCGCGCACGCCTTTATCGCGGTGAGCCAGGGTAAAGCCATCATCGGCCAGGGGATGGGAAAAGCAGGTGGGGTTGAAATCTATCCCGTGTCTGTTTTCTTTAGCCCAATCGACCCAACCGGCAAAATGCTCCGGCTGAATCTGGTTGCGCGGCACTTTTTTGTCTGTTTCCAGGTAGATGGCGTGCAGGTTGAGCCGGTGGTTGCCGGGAATCAGGCGGTAGGCGGCATCCAAATCCTGGCGCAATTCGGCGGGGGTGCGGGCCTTGCCGGGGTAGTTGCCGGTAGCCATAATGCCGCCGCTCAGGCCCCGCTCCGGCTCTTCAAAGCCGCCCACGTCATCGCCCTGCCAGCAGTGCAGGCTGATAGAAATTTGGGCCAGGGTTTGCAGCGCCTGGTCTGTATCGACGCCCAGGGCGGCGTAACGCTCTTTGGCCAGGTTGTAGGCCGCCTGAAGTTGTTTATCGCCGGGTTGGTTGGTCATAGCTACCTCCTTGCTCAATCAAGATGAAAGACCTCTTCCAGTTGAATCATATTCTGGTCGGCGTGTTTGCCCCCCAATCCTTCAAAGTAGGGAGCCATAAACTCTTGCCATTTGGCGTTGATTTGTTCCCGGGCCATGCCATCCAGCGCCGCCTGAAAGCTATGAGGGGTTTCAAAATAGCCAAATAGCAGGCCGTCGTCGCGCAAAAACAGGCTGTAGTTACGCCAGCCGGTACGGCGCAGCGCGTCGAGCATTTCCGGCCAAACCGCCTCGTGATGTTTTTTGTATTCCTCTAATTTATCTTGTTTCACTTTTAGTAAAAATCCGACACGCTTCATCGGCAACCTCTCTCACCATTGAGTATCGACCGGTAGGGGGCGCGCGCCCCCTACCGGATTTTACATCAGTTCATCACATTATGGCGACTATTGCGCCGCCGCTTCAACGTTATCGGCGTTGTAAACGGTGAACGGCCCCATCAACACCCGCAATCCTTCTTCTCGCGTCGGGTCTTTCTCGATGGTGTACGTCCCCATTCGACCCGCTTCAAAGCTGACGCCTTCCTGCGCTTCCATCTGCCCGGTAGACAGCAGGTAGGTGGTGTAGTAGGTCAGGTAGCCCAAATCGACAAAGCTCCACAGGGCAAACTCCGGCGCACAGCCGTTCAGCGTGTAGCTGACCATCTCTGCCGGTAAGCCTAACCCGCTCACCTTCACCTCTTCGCACAACCCCTCATCCTGCATCGCCTTGGCCGCCGCCGCAATCCCCACCGTCGTCGGCGCCATTATCAACTCCATCTCCGGGTACTTGTCTACCAACGCCAACGCCTGGTTGTAGCTGTCTTCCGACTGGTCGTTGCCGTACACAATGTCCAGCAACTCCAGATTGGCGTAGGTCGGGTCGCTCTCCAATACCTCTTGCATCGCCGCTATCCAGGCATTCTGGTTGGCCGCATCCGGCGAGGCCGACAAGATGGCAAACTGACCCCCATCCTCCCCCAGAATGCTCAGGGCCATATCCGCCATCACCTTGCCCGTCTCGTCAAAATCTACCTGGGCAATGAACACCTGCTCCCCCTCCGCCGACGGTATCGGCGAATCCCAGGTCACTACCGTCATCCCCGCATCCCGCGCCGCCTGCGCCGCCGGAGCTATCTGGTCGCCAGCGTTGTTGGATATCATAATCCCATCCACCCCCTGAGTGGTGGCTGTGGTCAATATCTCGATTTGCCCCGCCACGCTGTTCTCAGGCGTCGGACCCAGAAATTCCAGGTCAACCGGGTTGCCCAGTTCGGCGTTGGCTTCCATAGCGCCCTGGTTGGCCTGGTCGAACACCAGAATACCCAGGAATTTGGGCATCAAGACCATCTGTAATCTTTCGTCTGTTTCGGTAGCTGCCGGTTCTTCTTCGGCCATCGCCTCTTCGGTGGCGGCCGGCTCTTCTTCGGCTGCCGGCTCTTCTTCGGCCATTGGCTCTTCAGTGGCGGCCGGTTCTTCTTCGGCAGGCGCTTGTTCCTCTTGCGGCGCTGCCGGTTGGGTAGTAGCGCCGCCGGTGCAGCTTACCAGCGCCAGCAGAGCAATTGCCAGCAAAATTGTCAAAAGTTTTTTATAATCCTTCACGTTACTCCTCCTCTAATTTAGAGTATTTTGATACTGAATGGGGTGAATACACTTCATTTTATTTTCTAATAAGCAATCCCTCCTTATTCCGGTAATGTGGCAAACGTTTAACACCCAACGGCTCTGTTTACGGCGCGCCGGCTGCCCGGCGACGCGCCAAGACAATCCGCGCATTTTGCGCCAGGTTGGGCACCAGCACCGACAAAATCAAAAGTACGCCGATAACGCCGGTTTGGATATGGCCGGTGATATTGGCCAGCGACATTCCATTGCGAAGATTGAGCACAATCAAAATAGATAGCAGCACGCCATAAATTGAGCCGGAGCCGCCAAAAATACTGACCCCTCCCAACAGCACCATGGTGATGATATCCAGTTCAAAGCCCAGGGCCAGGTCGCCGCGCACTGCGCCCAGCCGGGCCGCAAACAGCAACCCCGCCAGCGCGGCAATAACGCCGGAGGCCACAAACAGCCAAAATTTGACCCACTGCACTCTAACCCCGGAGTAGCGGGCCACCTCGCGGTTGTTGCCAATTACATAAACGTACCGGCCAAAGCCGGAGTACTGCAAAATAACAATCGCGACCAGCAGCAGCCCAAAAAAGATAATCAGCGCCAGCGGAAACGGGCCAACCCAAGGCTGCTGGCCCAGGGCGTCGAACCAATCGGGAAAGTCGCCAATGGAGCGGTCTTCCAGCAGCACGCGGGCCAGGCCCCGGTAGCCAATAAGCATGGCCAGCGTTACCACCAGCGAGGGCAGGCCAACCACCGCAATCCAGAAGCCATTGAACGCGCCGCCCAGCAGCCCCACCACCAGCCCCACCGCAAAAGCAACCGGAATCGACACGCCCTGCGAGTGCAGCCAGGCCAGGGTGCAGGCCGACAGGCCCATCATCGAGGCCACCGACAGGTCAATTTCGGCATTGATGATGATAAAGGTCATAATCAAGGCCACAATAATTTTTTCAATAGACAGGATAAACAGGTTCATCTGGTTGCCAACGCTCAGGTAGGCCGGCGTGCGAATGCTGTTACTGATGATAATGACCAGCAAGATGGCCAGTAAAAAGCCTTCCCAGCTTTTTAACCGCGCTAAAAGGCCGGTCAGCCCGGATTTTTGCTCAGGTGACATAGCTACTCTCCTCCTGGGGCAGCGCTTCATCGGGGGCTACATCAACCAGTTCACTGCGCGCCCACAGATTCCGCAGCCGATTCATAATGACGGCATCGGTGGCCACGGCCAGCAAAATTAACATGCCCAGCAGGGCGTCGCGCCAGAACTCGCTAATTTCCAGCCAGCGAATCAGGCTGTTGTCCAGCAGGTCAATTAAAATAGCGCCCAGCAGCGCCCCAATCACCGTACCGGAGCCGCCAAAAATATTGACGCCGCCCACCACCACCGCCGCCACCGAGGCCAACTCCAGCCCAAGGCCGGCCACCACGGTGATATTGCCAAAGCGGGCCAGAAACATAAAACCGGCCAGCCCCGACAGCGCGCCGCACAACACAAAGGCAATAAAGACAATCCGCTGTGAGGGAAAACCGGCAATCCGGGCCGCATCGGGGTTTGAGCCAATGGCATACAAGCGGCGGCCATAGGGCAGGTAAGAAAGCACCAGTTGAAACAACAGCACCACCACCAGCATCATCCCGACCAGCAGCCGCAGGTCTAAATCGCCAAAACTGATAATGTTAGAGCGAGGCAGTTCCAGCAGCCACTCCGGCAAATTGGCGGTCAGCACGGTTTGAGCGTTGGAATATTCAACCAGCAGCGTGCGGTAAATAGCCAGCGTGCCCAGGGTCACAATAATGGCCGGCACCCGCCCATAGGCCACCAGCACCCCGTTAAAAGCGCCCATGGCCGCGCCAACGCCAACGGCCATCAAAACGGCGGCCAGCGGCGCTATTTCGTTGTTTTCAGACAATTGTTGACCCACATAGTAGGCGGTAAAGCCCACAATGGAGCCAACGGACAGGTCGATGTTGCGGGTCAACACCACCAGAGTTTGGCCCACGGCAATCACGGCAATAATGGCCACGCTGGTAGAAATCCGGTTAAAAAAGCGAGCGTTGTAGTAGTTTTCTATTTGGGTGCCAAAAAAGAGCACCACCAAAATAATGAGCAGCACCAACACCAGTTCTCTAATCTGTTCGGGCCGGAAGCGACGCATCAAGGCATTCATGGGTTGACCTCCTGGGCAATGGAACTTTGGCCCATCGCGGCCGTCATAATATTCTCCTGGGTAGCGGTCTGGCGGTCAAAAATGCCCATCTGCCGCCCCTCTCGCATCACCAGAATACGGTCGCTCATGGCCAGCACTTCCGGCAAATCCGACGAGATGAGAATGACGGCCAACCCCTGGGCAGCCAGCTCATTGACAATGTGGTGCACTTCGGCCTTGGCCCCCACGTCGATGCCGCGCGTCGGTTCATCTAAAATGAACAGTTTGGGGTTGGCGTTGAGCCATTTGCTCAACATTACTTTTTGCTGGTTGCCGCCCGACAGCTTTTCAACCTCAAGCCCCACCGATGGCGCGCGGATAGAAAGCCGCCGGCGATATTCATCGGCGGTGGCGCTTTCGGCGCGCTGTTTGACCAGCCCCAAACGGCTCAGATATTTTGACAGCATCGGCAGCGAAATGTTAGAGGTGATTGACATCGGCATGGTCAGCCCCAGCAGGCGGCGGTCTTCGGTCATATAGGCAATGCCGCGACCAAGCGCCTGCCGGGGCGATTGAATATTGATTTTGTGGTCCTCGAAGATAATCTCGCCGGCATCGGCGGGTTCAACCCCAAACAGGGCCAGCCCCACATCGGTGCGGCGCGAGCCAACCAGCCCGGCAAAGCCCAGCACTTCGCCATGCCGAATGTCGAAATTGATATCGCTAAAAACATTCTCTTTGCTCAACCCCCGCACCGACATCAAAATTTCGCCCTGCTCGGTTTGGCTTTTGGCAAAGTAATCCTCAATTTCGCGGCCCACCATATCGCGGATAACCTGCTCGGATGTGGCCTGCTCAATGGGCGTGGAAGAGATGAATTTGCCATCGCGCAGCACGGTAATGCGGTCGGCAATTTCAAAAACTTCTTCCATGCGGTGGCTGATGAACAAAATAGCCACGCCGCGCGCGCGCAGATTATTGGCTACTTTAAACAACTGCCGCACCTCGTGCGCCGAAAGCGAGGCGGTCGGTTCGTCCATAATCAACACCCGCGCGTCGAGCGAAATAGCTTTGGCAATTTCAACGGCCTGCTGCGCCGCCAGCGTTAACCCCCTGGCGGGCATGCGCACATCAAGTTTGACATCCAGTTTGGCCAAAATGGCCTCGGCATCCTGGTACATTTTGCTCCAGCGCACCAGGGGGCCGCGATCCCGGTGGCTGATAAAGATGTTTTCGGCCACGTTCAAATCAGGAAAAACCATTGGCTCCTGGTAAATGGCGGCAATACCGTGCGCCTGCGCCTCTTGCGAGTTGTGAATGTGGACCGGCCGGCCATCCAATGAAATTTCGCCGTGGTCGGGCCGGTGAATGCCGGTCATAATTTTAATCAGGGTTGATTTTCCGGCCCCGTTCTCGCCCACCAGCGCGTGAATTTCGCCGGGGTAGAGCGTGAGCGATACGTCAGCCAGCGCCTGAGTCATATCAAAGCGTTTGGAAATGTGTTCTATTTGCAAAACAGGTTGGGTCATAGCAACTTCCCTTGCGTGGCTTCAAACAACCGTTACCGTAATTCCTTGCTGTCGCAGTTGCTCAACCAGATGGAGCGGCGCGTTATTATCGGTGATGAGGGTGTCAATCTGCTCCAGGGGAGCAAAAGTGGCCGCGGCCACATTACCCCATTTGCGAGAGTCGGCCACGCCCACCACCCGCCGGCACTGTTTGACCATGACCCGCTTCATGGCCACTTCGTCAAGATTCACATCGGTCAGACCTTCGGGCACGGAAACGCCGCGCGCGCCGAAAAAGCCTAACTGCACGTGAATGCTTTTGAGCATGTCATCCTGGGGATGCCCGACCAATGAAATCGACTCGCGGCGCAAATTGCCGCCGGGCAGAATAACCTGTATTTGCGGCGCATCGAGCAAACTGATGGCCAATTTCAGGCTGTTGGTAATCACAATCAATTCGGGAATTGTTTTGATAAAGGGGATAATGGCCTGGGCCGTGGTGCTGGCATCTAAAATGATGGTATCGCCGGGGGTAATGAGCCGGGCCGCGGCCTGGCCAATGCGGGTTTTTTCGGCGGCCTGCTGCTGCTGGCGCACATCAAAAGAGAATTCCGGCAGGGTATTGGTTGATAATGCCCCGCCGCGAGTGCGCAACAGCAGCCCCTGCTCGCTGAGGGCCTGCAAATCCTGGCGAATAGTGACTTCTGACACGTCAAAGCGGGCGCTCAACTCTATAACAGAAAGCTGGCCTGCTTCTTCAAGGGCGGTTAAAATCTGTTTTCGACGCTGCGCCAGTTGGTGTGCTTTACCCAAAAGAAACCTCGTTGTTGCTTTTGAAATGTGTTATAAACACCGTGTTTCGTAAGAAATCGAAAGTATTTTAGACCTGTTTCGCCTAACTGTCAAATTGATGTACCCCTTTAAAGAGGCGGGGCGAGGCAACCCGGCAAGCAAGTTGTTTGCGCTCAAACGCCAATTCGAGCTGCCTCGCCCTACTTTTTGAAAAAAATGCCTGTACATCTTGATACTTTCTTGATGTATCCCCTCAATTTCTTGATACAGGCTTGACCCTTTTCCTGATATAGTAGCGGTGTGGCAAACCTGAAGAGGTCAAATGCTGCAAAATTTTTGTTAAAGCACATGTTATGTCGCTCAAACGGAAAATATTGTTGGGTTATGGCCTGGTTTTGGGGCTGGTGATTCTTGTCTCCATCTGGGCTGTCATCAATTTGTACCGGCTGGGCAGCGCCAGCGAAGCGATTTTGCGGGAAAATTACCGCAGCATTCTGGCTGCCGAAAATATGATCAACGCTCTGGAACGCCAAGACAGCAGCCTGTTGCTGCTGATGTTAGGCTTTGGGGATGAAGCCGGGCGGCAGTTTCGGAAAAATGAGGTTGACTTTCTGCAATGGCTGAGCCGGGCCAAAGACAATATTACCCTGGCCAACGAGCCACAGACATTAACAACACTTGAGTTGAGCTACCTGGCTTATTTGGACGCCTCGGCCCGGTTGTTTGATAATGGCGTCGCCGGCTCCGAGTTGCAGCCGGACAAATATTACCACGAATCGATATTGACTCAATTCAATCTGGTTCGCAACACTGCCACCCAACTGCGTGAAATGAACCAGCAGGCTATGCTCTCCGCTTCAGACCAGGCCCAGGCTGTAGCCATTCAGGCTATCTGGTCTATGTCTGTTTTTGGGCTTATTGTAGCCGGGTTAGGTTTGGGGTTGAGCCTGCTGCTGGCCAACATTCTAACCCGCCCGCTAAAAGAGATGACCCGCGCCGCCGGCCAGATTGCCGAAGGCAACTATGATGTCACCCTCACCGTCAAATCCGGCGATGAATTAGGTCATCTGGCCCAGGAGATTATGACCATGACCGGCAAGCTCAAGGCTTTTCATGAGTTGAACGTGAGCCGGATACTGGCCGAACAGCGGCGCAGCGAGGCCATTATCCGCAGCCTGAGCGATGGATTAATGGTGGTGGATAATGAGTTCAAAATCACGGCCATCAACCCAATGGCTGTTCGCATGCTTGATTTGGGGCCGGAGCAAGCCGAGGGCCGGCACTTTTTTGAGATCATCACAAACCAAACCCTGTACCAACCCCTCAAAACGACAATTGAAACCGGCCAGCCCCCACAACTCGATGAACCGGCTGCTAACCTGACGGTAGAGCGCAACGGACAAACCCACTATTATCATTTTGCCATCACGCCGGTCAAAACCAAACAGGGGCAAATGTTGGGTGCGGTGCTGCTGCTGCAAGATATCACCAAGCTCAAAACTCTGGACCGGCTCAAAAGTGAATTTGTGGTTACGGCCTCGCACGAGTTACGCACACCGCTGACCAGCATTGCCATGAGCATCGGCCTGCTGGCAGAAAATAGTCAGGCTAAGTTGTCGGCCAATGAACAAGCCTTGCTTTGCGCCGCCCAGGAGGATGTGCAGCGCCTGCGCGCCCTGGTTAATGATCTGCTCGACCTGTCTAAAATCGAGTCGGGACGGATGGAGATGGCCTTTGAGCCGGTGGCCGTATCGCTGCTCATCGAGCGGGCTATCTCCACAGTGGCCGCCCAGGCCGAAGAAAAAGGACTTAAATTGCGCCAACAACTTCCGGTTGAACTGCCGCCGGTAAAAGCCGACCCCAACAAAATTGCCTGGGTTTTAACCAATCTTATCGCCAATGCAATTCGCTATACAGCCAAGGGTGGCGGCATCGAGGTGTCGGCCAAACTGGCCGGGAATTTTGTATATGTTTCCGTGTCCGACGAAGGTGCGGGCATTCCCCTGGAATACCAATCCAAAATTTTCGACAAGTTTGTGCAAGTAAAAAATGACAAAGCCGTGGGCGGCAGCGGGCTGGGGCTGGCTATTTGCAAGGAAATTGTCAAAGCCCACGGGGGAACCATTTGGGTCAATTCTACGCCGGGCCAGGGCAGCGCCTTTACCTTTACCTTGCCGGCCATTTATCCCGATAAGTTCCCCAAAACAGATGGAGAAAAGGCAGATGGCTAACCAAAAAATATTGATTGTTGACGATGAAAAAAATATCAGGTTGACAATGGCCCAGGCGTTGCAACCGTTGGGCTACGGCGTTAAAACCGCCGTTAATGGCGAGGATGCCCTGAAACAGTTAGAGGTCGATGATTTTGGCCTCATCTTGCTCGATCTCAAAATGCCGGGCATGGATGGGCTGCAGGTGCTGCGGCGGGTGGTAGAGTTGCGCCCTGATATTCGGGTGATTCTCATTTCCGCGCATGGTACGGTGGAACATGCCGTAGAGGCCATGCGCCTGGGCGCGGTCGACTTTATCCAAAAGCCTTTTGTGCCCAAAGAACTGCGCGACATTGTGACTTGCGTGCTAGACCGCCACAAGTTAGAAGCCGCCCAGGCCTCAGGGTACGGCTCGCACGTAGAGTTGATTAAACGCTGCATGAATAACCGCCATTTTGAAGCCGCCGCCGAACACGCCCGCCAGGCCATTGGAGTCGACCCCTCTCGGCCGGAGGCGTTTAACCTGCTGGGCGTGCTGTATGAACTGGCCGGCAACCACGAAGAAGCCATGAAGCAGTACCGGGTGGCAACAGACCTGGACCCCACCTACCAGCCGGCCTGGCAAAACCTCAATCGCTCTACCCTGTTGGGCAGAGACAGAAACAAACCGGATTTAAACCTGGGTTATTAAAGGGGTTGGAGACTCTCAAACCTCTCCATTTCCAACTTTTTTGGAACTCTTTGAGGATACATAAATATGCAACCTTGCCACTACATCATCATTGTGGGCTATGGCCGCCTGGGTTCGCTGCTGGCCGTCCGTTTGAGCAGTTTGGGGTGCAACGTTGTGGTTGTTGACCATAAAGAAACGGCCTTTGATAAGGCGGCATTAGGTTTTGACGGTTTCAAAATCACCGGTAACGCCGCCGAACTGGCAGTGCTGCGGCGGGCCAAAATTGACAAGGCCGATTGCCTGCTGGCCGTCACCAACCAGGATAACCTGAACCTGATGGTGGCCCAGGTGGCCAAAACCATTTTTCATGTGCCCAAAGTTTTGGCCCGGGTGTATGACCCGGCCCGAGAAGCGGTGTATGGCCGGTTTGGCATCGAAACTATCAGCCCCACCCAGTTATCGGTTGATGCCTTTTTAACCGCCTTACAGGAGCCAATGGGGGTGCGGTAATGAATGTCATTTTGATTGGCGGCGGCAAAACCACCTATTTTCTAGCCCGGCAGTTTACGGGCCGGGGGTATCGCGTTGCTATTATCAATCGAGATGGGACAGAGGCCAAACAGCTTTCGGAGCAAGTTCAGGCGCTGGTTCTTCTGGGCGACGGCAGCGACCCAACCATGCTGGAAGAAGCCGGCGCAGGCCAGGCCCAGGTAGTCGTTGCCCTTACCCCGCACGACCAGGATAACCTGGTGGCCTGCCAGTTGGCCCGGCAAATGTACGGCGTGCCGCGCACCGTCGCCCTGGTCAATGACCCCGAAAATGAGGCCATTTTTGTTGAATTGGGGGTTAGCCTGACTTTTTCGGCGACGCGCACCCTGGCCAACCTGATTGGCTAAAAGAAATTATCAAAATTGACAATGGTCAACTACCGGCAAGTTCGCCAACATTATTTGGAACGAATCAGAAGGCCGTCGCCGGCCCGAGGCTCAAAAATATTGGTGCTGGGTTTTGCTTTGATTATTCTGACCGGTACGGCCCTACTAACCTTGCCTGCGGCCACCGACACGCCGGGCGGCTTAAGCTGGCTCGACGCCCTGTTTACAGCCACCTCGGCCGTAACCGTAACCGGGCTGGTGGTAGTCGGCACAGAGCCGACGTTTTCCACCTTTGGCGAAATTGTCATCCTCATTCTGATTCAGGTGGGGGGCGTGGGCTTTATCACCCTGTCTGTGCTGCTGTTTCGACTAATTGGCCGGCGAGTGTCTATTTACGAGCGGATTTTGCTGACTCAAACGCTGGGTGTGGGCGGCAGCGCCGGCGTGGTGCGCCTAACCGTAATGGTCCTGCTGATAACGGTCTCCATTGAACTGGTTGGGGCGCTGTTAATGTTTAGCCAATTTGCGCAGGTTTTGGATTGGCCCCAGGCGGCCTACTATTCCATATTTCACGCCGTATCGGCTTTTTGTAACGCCGGATTCGACCTGTTTCACGGCCTGGATGACCCGGTTTTACAGGCAACCCGGAACAGCCCGCTAACGATGATCGTTATGGCCGGCCTCATTACCATCGGCACTCTGGGGATTGCCGTGATTTATGACTTGCTAATCTGGCCCCGCGAGCGTTCCTTATCGCTCCATACCCGGCTGGTGCTGCCACTGGTGCTATGCTTAACAGTGGCCGGTACTCTCATGGTGATGCTTGACGAAACTTATGTGCAGGGTAGAGCATTGGCCGGCTTTCCGGAATGGCAGCGCTGGCTGCTGGCCCTTTTTACCGTGGTCTCCAGCCGCACCGCCGGCCTGACATTTATTGACATTGCTGAACTGGGGCAGGCCAGCCAACTTACGCTGCTGATCTGGATGTTTATCGGCGGCGCGCCGGCATCGATGGGCGGCGGCGTGGGCTTGACGACGGTGGCGGTCATGCTGGTCACGCTCTTCTCAAACGTGCGTGGTTACAGCGATGTGCGGGTGTCTCGTCGCCTTTTGCCCACAGAAACTATTCTTAAGGCGGTTGCCATTTTAACCGTCTCCACAACCCTGGTGGTCAGCATCACTCTGGCTTTGCTGCTACTGGGTAAAGGAGATCTGTTCCCCATTGCCTTTGAGGTTATCAGCGCTTTTTCCAACACCGGTTATTCATTTGGCATTACCAGCAATTTTAATAATTCGAGCAGAGTTCTGCTGGTCTTCACTATGTTTTGGGGCCGCCTGGGGCCGCTAACCCTGGTGGTGGCCCTGGCCCAACGCCACCGCCAGACTTTAATTCATTACCCGGAAGAGAAGATTATTATCGGGTAGGAGGAACAATTTATTGTGTCAAACCAAAATTCATTCCCATTCAGGGCGCTTTGGAACAACGTTAAGCAACTGTTCAACACCTCGCGCCAGGCAGTGGCTATTCAGTCCATCAATGGCAGGGTTCATCGGCACGAGTTTATTGTGATTGGCCTGGGACGCTTTGGCACCAGCCTGGCCATGACCCTGAACGCTTACAACCATGATGTACTGGCTGTTGACTCTGATATCAAGCGGGTGCAAGAAGTGTCGCGGGTATTGCCTTACGTTATTCAACTGGATGCCACCAACCTTGAGGCGCTGCGCGAGGCCGGCGCCGAGGCGTTTGATACCGGCATAGCTTGTATCGGCACCGACTTTGAAGCCAACCTGCTGGCCACAGTTAGTTTGCGCAAACTGGGCGTGCGGCGGGTTATTGCCAAAGCACGTACTGTAACCCAGCAAGAGATTTTATCGCGGATTGGCGCCGACGAAATTATTTTGCCCGAACACGAGGCCGGAGTGCGGCTGGGCCGCCGGTTGGCTGCCATCAATTTTGTTGACTTTTTGGAGTTAGGTGACGATAAAGGGGTGGTTGAAATTGTGGCACCCCCTTACCTGGTGGGCAAATCCTTACGAGAGTCCGAAATCCGGCAGCAGTATGGCCTGGCCGTCATCGCCATCCGGCGCAACGAGGAAGCGATTATCTCACCCAGAGCAGAGGAAGTGATTCAGCAAGACGATATTTTGGTGGTGCTGGGCCGCATTGCCAACTGTGAGAGATTAAGGTGAGAGCCGCGTTATATTTTCTTGATACTTTCTTGATACCCTGTTTCATTTTCTTGACACCGGTTTGATACATTTTTTGTTATCCTGAGGGTAACGCTCTTGGTCAAGAAAAGCAGGCTGAGGATTGACCCGGCGGCAGGGTCGTATTTATTTTAGTCCTGAGATTTGAGTTGTTATGAACCTGATTGAATGTTTTGCTCTACTGTTACTATTGAGCCTGGCAGCCCCCGCAATTGTTGATTTTTTAAAGTGGATGTTTACCAAACAGTCATAGTCGCAGCTAAATGAGAAAAATCTCCACCTCCTCGCGTCTTCGCGTCCTCGTAGCCATATTTTCACACGAGTGCCACAGTCCCTATCGGGACAACAACGAGGAACGAAAATGACGCGAGGAGGTGGTAATTCATTCACTATTCGCAATTCACAATTCGCTATTTTTAAGGGAGATATAATGATGGGTGATCTATTTTATCTCGGCATTACATTATTTTTCTTCTTAGCCAGCGCAGGTTTTGTGCTCGGCGCACAGCGGTTGATGGAGGAGTAACGTGGTCATCTTATATGGAACTGCGGGGCTAATCGCCATGGCTTTGTTGGTTTATCTGCTCATTATGTTAGTGCAGGGAGAAAAATTCTAATGGGTATCGGATTGGCTCAAATTGGGCTTTATCTGCTGGTTTTACTGATTCTGGTCAAACCGTTGGGAATGTACATGGCCCGCGTTTACAGCGGCCAGCGCACCCCGTTAGACCGGCTGATCGGGCCGGTTGAACGGCTGATTTACCGGCTGGCGGGGGTCAACCCGCAAGAGGAAATGGATTGGAAAAGCTACGCCCTGGCCCTGCTGCTCTTCAACGGGCTTGGTTTTCTGGCGCTCTACCTGATGTTGCGTTTGCAATATCTGCTGCCGCTCAACCCGCAGCATTTTGCCGGCGTCGAGGCGCACACCGCACTGAACATTGCCATCAGCTTTGCCACCAACACTAACTGGCAAAATTACGGCGGCGAAACTACCCTGGGCTATCTGCCCCAAATGCTGGGGCTGACGGTGCAAAATTTTGTCTCGGCGGCGATGGGTATGGCTGTACTGGCGGCCATGATTCGCGCCCTGGTTCGCACCCCCCCTTTCATCCCCCCCGCAAGCGGGGGGGAAATTGGGGGGGTCGGCAATTTCTGGGTTGACCTGACCCGCACCACGCTATACATCCTGCTGCCACTGTCATTGGCGCTGGCCCTGATTCTGGTTTCGCAGGGTGTGGTGCAAACCTTCCGCCCCTACCAAAATGTGCCGCTGCTGCAAGCCGTCACCGACGCCGGCGGCAACCCGGTCGGCGAACAGGTGCTGGCGGTTGGCCCGGCGGCCTCGCAGATTGCTATCAAGCAATTGGGCACCAACGGCGGCGGTTTCTTTAACGTCAACTCGGCCCACCCTTTCGAGAACCCCACGCCTCTCTCCAACTTCATCGAGATGCTGACCATCCTGCTCATCCCGGCTGCCCTGTGTTACACCTTTGGCCGGATGGTCGGCGATACCCGCCAGGGTTGGGCGCTGTTTGTCGCCATGAACCTGTTCTTTATTCCCTTGCTGGCTCTTAACGTTAGCGCAGAGTACAGCGGCAATCCTGTTTTGACCAGCCTGGGCGTTGACCAAACAGCCACCAACCTGCAACCCGGCGGCAATATGGAAGGCAAAGAAGTGCGCTTTGGCGTGGCCAACTCGGCCTTGTGGGCCACGGCCACCACCGCCGCCTCTAACGGCTCGGTCAACTCCATGCACGATTCCTACATGCCGCTGGGCGGGCTGGTCGCCCTGTTCTTGATGCAACTGGGCGAGGTAATTTACGGTGGGGTTGGCTCCGGGCTGTACGGACTGCTCATCTTTGCCATTATCGCCGTTTTTATTGCCGGGTTGATGGTAGGCCGCACCCCGGAATATTTGGGCAAAAAGATTGAGTCCTTTGAAATGAAAATGGCCGCCATCGCCATTCTGGCGCCGCCGGCCGTGGTGCTGCTGGGCACGGCCGCCGCGCTTATGACCGGCGGTGGCCTGAGCGGCATTCAGGATGGCGGGCCGCACGGCTTTAGCGAAGTGCTGTACGCTTATAGCTCGCAGGGCAACAACAACGGCAGCGCCTTTGCCGGTTACGGGGCCAACACCCCGCTGGTCAACACCACCGGCGGGCTGGCCATGCTCTTTGCCCGCTACTGGGTCGCCTTACCCGCTCTGGCCATTGCCGGGTCGCTGGTGCGCAAAAAGAAAGTGCCGGCCAGTTCCGGGACGCTGCCCACCCACGGGCCGCTGTTCATCGGCTGGCTGGCGGCGGTTGTGTTGATTGTCGGCGCGCTCAGTTTTTTGCCGGCGCTGGCTCTTGGCCCCATTGTGGAACAGTTGATACTTCAGCAGGGGATTACATTTTAGGACAAGCGGGGTTGATAATGCCAAATCATCCAATCTACCGGACAATTGCCTTGATACTGGTGGGACTGGCCCTGCTTCATCTCATCGCTTCGTTGGTGGCAGTGATGTTTTGGCTGCTGACCGGCGATTGGCGAAACCTGGTACCCCAAATAGCCATAATTGCCGTTTCGCTAACCCTGCCCCTTGGGTATTACATCTGGAAAAAATATTTTGAAAAGAAGTTCTCGCCCTAAAATTTACGCAACACGCCCTGACCCATTTAAATCTTGGAATAGCCTAAAAACTTACGGCACTTTTTGCAGGAGCTTAACATGTCATCAACCCAAAAACAAGCTAAACTAAAACGCCAACTTTACCAGCGGGCGCTGCTCGACTCATTCACCAAGCTCGACCCGCGCCGGCAAATCCGCAATCCGGTCATGTTCATCGTCGAGGTGGGCAGCGTTTTGCTAACTGTCCTCTTTGGCTGGACGCTCATCGCCGGCCCCATCGAGGGCGACTCGGCGGCTTTTATGGGCGCGGTGGCGGCCTGGCTCTGGTTTACGCTGCTCTTTGCCAACTTTGCCGAGGCCCTGGCCGAAGGACGAGGCAAAGCCCAGGCCCAGGCCCTCCGCCAGACCCGCCAGGAGACCAAAGCCAAAAAGCTGGCTCAGCCCGACCCGCGCGCGCCGTATCAAATGACCACCTCCACCAACTTGCGCCAGGACAACCTGGTGCTGGTAGAAGCCGGCGACATCATCCCCGCCGATGGCGAGGTCATCGCGGGGGTGGCCCTGGTGGATGAAAGCGCCGTCACCGGCGAAAGCGCGCCCGTCATCCGCGAGTCGGGCGGCGACCGCAGCGCCGTCACCGGCGGCACCCGCGTCACCTCCGACTGGATTATCGTCAAAATTACCGCCAACCCCGGCGAGGGTTTTCTGGACCGGATGATTAGCCTGGTGGAAGGGGCCAAACGCCAAAAAACGCCCAACGAAATCGCCCTCAACATTCTGCTGGCCGGTTTCACCATCATCTTTTTGCTGGTGGTGATGACCCTGCTGCCTTTCTCTATTTTTAGCGTTGAGGCCATGGGCCAGGGCGCGCCCATCACCATCACCGTGCTGGTGGCGCTGCTGGTCTGCCTGATTCCAACCACCATCGGCGGGTTGCTCAGCGCCATCGGCATTGCCGGGATGGACCGGCTCATCCGGCGCAACATCATCGCCATGTCGGGTCGGGCAGTGGAGGCTGCCGGCGATGTTGACGTGCTACTGCTGGACAAAACCGGCACCATCACCCTGGGCAACCGGCAGGCCGTCGAGTTCATCCCGCTCAATGGTGTTAAACCGCAAGAGCTGGCCGAGTTAGCCCAGTTGGCCTCGCTGGCCGATGAAACGCCCGAAGGCCGCAGCATTGTGGTGCTGGCCAAGCAAAAATACGGCCTGCGCGGGCAAAAGGCCGGCCACGATGAAGCACCCGCCGGGGCGCATTTTGTACCCTTCAGCGCCCAGAGCCGCATGAGCGGCGTGGATTTGAACGGAACCAGCATCCGCAAAGGGGCCGCCGATGCCATTACCCTCTATGCCAAAGAACATCACCACGCCCCGCCCCCGGAAATGACGACTGTAGTTGAGCGCATTGCCCGCAACGGCGGCACGCCGCTGGTGGTCGCCCGCAATGGCCAGCCGGTTGGGGTGATTCATTTGAAGGACGTGCTCAAAGGCGGCATCAAAGAGCGCTTTGGCCATTTGCGAAAAATGGGCATCAAAACGGTGATGATTACCGGCGACAACCCGCTGACCGCTGCGGCCATCGCTGCCGAGGCCGGCGTGGACGACTTTCTGGCCGAAGCCACCCCCGAGGCCAAACTGAAGCTCATCCGCGAATACCAGGCCGGGGGCCGGCTGGTCGCCATGACCGGTGATGGCACCAACGACGCGCCCGCCCTGGCCCAGGCCGACGTGGCCGTGGCCATGAACAGCGGCACCCAGCCGGCCCGCGAGGCGGCCAACATGGTTGACCTGGACAGCAACCCAACCAAGCTCATCGAGATTGTGGAAATTGGCAAGCAGTTGTTGATGACTCGCGGTGCGCTGACCACCTTCAGCATTGCCAACGATATTGCCAAATATTTTGCCATTATCCCGGCAGCGTTTGTCTCAACCTATCCGGCGCTAAACAGCCTGAACATTATGCGGCTGGCCACGCCCCAAAGCGCCATTCTGGCGGCGGTTATCTTTAATGCCCTCATTATCATTGCCCTGGTGCCGCTGGCGCTGCGGGGTGTACCCTACCGGCCCGTAGGCGCGGCCCAACTGCTGCGCGATAATTTGCTGGTTTACGGCGGCGGCGGGCTGATTGCGCCGTTCATCGGCATCAAACTGATTGATATGATTTTGGTGGGATTGGGGCTGGTATAGGCCAACCTTTACAGGAGTCCAGAGCTTGCTCTGGTATTTCCAAATCCAGCTTTGGACTCCATCTATTTTATACGAGGAAACAACACATGCGCACTCAATTAAAACCGGCCATTGTGCTACTAATTTTATTGACCCTCATCACCGGCGTGCTTTACCCGTTGACGGTGACGGCGCTGGCGCAAGTTGCCTTTCCAGGTCAGGCCAACGGCAGCCTGATTTTGCAGGAGGGGCAGCCGGTTGGCTCAAGCCTCATCGGCCAGCCGTTTGATGACCCGGCCTATTTTTGGGGGCGACCGTCGGCCACCGGGCCATTTCCGTACAACGCGGCGGCTTCTTCCGGCTCCAATTTGGGGCCAACCAGCGCCGTCCTGATGGAAAATGTGCAGGCTCGCCTTAACGCGCTGCGCGCCGCCGACCCTGACAATGATGTCGCCCCTATGCCGGTTGATCTGGTCACAGCTTCGGGCAGCGGGCTTGACCCTCATATAAGCGTTGCAGCCGCTCGTTACCAGGCGGCGCGGGTGGCGCGGGCCAGAGGGCTTGAATTGGCGGATGTCAACCGCCTGATTGATGAATACACGCAAGGCCGCACCTTTGGCCTGCTGGGTGAGCCACGGGTGAATGTTCTCCTTTTGAACCTGGCTCTGGATGCGTTAAAATAAAAGAAAGGTGTAAAGGAGTCCAGAGCTTGCTCTGGCTTATGAACAAAGAACCCTCTCGCCCAAACCCGGACGAACTGCTGGTCCACGTTCAGAAAGAAGAAGAACAGCAGGCTCGCGGCAAGCTCAAAATATTTTTAGGCTACGTGGCCGGAGTCGGCAAAACCTACGCCATGCTTGAAGCCGCCCACCAACGCCTGGCCGAAGGGCAAGACGTAGTTGTGGCTTACCTTGAAACGCATGGCCGCCCCGAAACCGAAGCGCTGCTGCAAGGGCTGGAAGTTATCCCGCGCCGGCCGGTCGAATATCGGGGCGTAATCCTGGCCGAGCCGGATATTGACGCGGCGCTGGCCCGTCGCCCCCAACTGGCGCTGGTGGATGAATTGGCCCATACCAACGCGCCCGGCTCGCGTCACGCCAAACGCTACCAGGATGTGCTGGATTTGCTCAATGCCGGGATTGATGTCTACACCACCCTCAATATCCAGCACCTGGACAGCCTTAATGATGTCGTCGCCCAGATTACCGGCATCACCGTGCGCGAGACGGTGCCGGATAGTTTATTGGATGAAGCCTATGAAATTGAGCTGGTAGATCTGCCGGTTGACGAACTTTTGCAGCGGCTCAAAGAAGGCAAGGTTTATGTGCCGGATCAGGCCATCCAGGCCATCCACAAATTTTTCCGGCCCGGCAACCTGTCGGCGCTGCGCGAGCTTTCGCTGCGGCGGGCGGCTGACCGCATTGATGAGCAGATGCGGGCTTATATGCAAACCCATGCCATCACCGGACCCTGGCCCGCCGGCGAGCGGCTGCTGGTATGTGTCAGCCCCAGCCCATTAAGCGAGCGGTTGGTGCGGGCTGCCCGGCGGCTGGCCGTCAGGCTTAACGCCGAGTGGTTTGCCGTATATGTTGAAACTCCCAATCAGGCTCGCCTGTCCGCAACAGGTCATAACCGGGTTACGCATAATCTGCACCTGGCCGAGTTGTTGGGGGCCAAAACATTCACCCTTACCGGCAACTCGGTGGTTGAAGCGATTGTGCAATTTGCCCACAGCCACAATATCACCAAAATTGTGGCCGGCAAACCCCTGCGCCCGCGTTGGGTTGAAGTGCTGCGAGGTTCGGTTGTGGATCAGATTATCCGCCGCAGCGGCGATCTTGATATTTACGTTATCAGCAGCGCCTCAGAGCAAACGGAGTCTGCCCCCCAAAAAACTACCGCCAAGCCAGGCCAACCCTGGCAGCGGTATACCTGGAGCGCCGGACTGGTTGTTTTGGTTACGCTGGTGGGTTTTCCTTTGCGCCCGTTTATTAATCCCATTAATCTGGTTATGCTTTACCTGTTGGCCGTGGTTATTGCGGCTCTTCGGTTGGGCCGGCGTCCGGCGATACTGGCCTCATTTTTAAGCGTGGTGGCGTTTAATTATATTTTTGTGCCGCCCTACTACACTTATGTGGTTTCCGATGCCCAGTTTTTACTCACCTTTGCCGCGCTACTGGTGGTTGGCGTTGTTATTAGCACGCTTACCGCCCAGGCCCGGGACCAGACCAGGGCGGCCCAACGCCGCCAGGCGCACACCGCCGCGATGTATGAACTTAGCCGCGACCTGGCGGCGGCTATCGAGCCAAAACACATTGCTGAAATTGTTGTTTCTCACATTGGCCAAACCCTAGACTGCCCGGCGGCAATGTTACTGCCTCAACCGGAGAAACTTGCGCCGTGTTTTACGGCCAGTGGTTTTACTATGGATGACAATGAACAGGCCGTAGTGGCCTGGGTGCTGCAACACAGCCGGCCGGCCGGGCGCGGCACCGACACCCTGGCCGGCGCTCATAATAGTTATCTGCCGTTAAAGGCTGCGCAAAATGTGGTTGGCGTATTGGGCGTCCATTTGGCCGAAGAAACCGGGTTATTGACTCCGGAGCAGTGGCGGCTGCTGGAGTCTTTTGCCAACCAGGCCGCCCAGGCCATCCGGCGGGTGCAATTGGCCCAGGAAGCTCGCCAGGCCCAACTGCTACGCGAGACCGAAAAGTTGCAAACTGCCCTGCTCAACTCTATCTCGCACGACCTGCGTACGCCGCTGGCCTCGATTACCGGCGCGCTCAGCAGCTTGCGAGATGACGCCCCCTTTCTCAGCGAGGCTGCCCGAAATATTCTGCTCTCTACCGCCTGGGAACAGGCCGACCGGTTGAATAATTTGGTCGGCAATTTATTAGAGATGACCCGGCTGGAAGCCGGAGCCACCAAAATCAGGCCGGAACCAAGCGACGCGCAGGACTTGATTGGCGTGGCGCTTGAGCAACTGGGCCACCGGTTGGGAGAACGAGTCATTACTATCAAGGCGCCCGATGATTTGCCGCTGGTGTCGGTGGATTTTGTGTTGATGGTGCAGGTGCTGGTCAATTTGCTGGAAAATGCTGTAAAATATTCCCCCCCCGATACGCCCATTACCATCCGCGCCGCTGCAACCCCTGCTGAATTTACGTTTCAGGTCATCGACCGGGGCATCGGTATTCCAGAGGACGAGTTGGAACGGATTTTTCAAAAATTCTACCGGCTGCAGAGGGCTAACGGTGTGAGCGGCACGGGCCTGGGGTTATCCATTAGCAAGGGTATTGTGGAAGCGCACGGCGGGCGCATCTGGGCTACGAATAATCCAGACGGTGGCGCGAAATTTACCGTGGCAATACCGTTGAAGAGTTCATAGAGTTTATGGGGTCTGTAGAGTTTGACAACTCACCAACTGATTAAACTCACCCAACGCTATAAACTCTCAATGAAACGGAGGCAATAACATGAGCGGGAATGAGCCTCGTATTTTGGTTGTTGACGACGAACAGCCCATCCGTCGATTTTTGCAAACTTCGCTCACGGCCAACAGCTACACCGTATTCGAGGCAACCACCGGCCAGGAGGCGCTGACGGCTGTGGTCAACCATCGGCCCGATGTCATCATTCTCGATTTGGGCCTGCCCGATATGGACGGGCTGGAAATAACCAAACTTCTGCGCGAGTGGACGCAGATTCCCATTATCATCCTCTCGGTTCGGGGGCAGGAAATGGATAAAATCGCGGCCCTGGATGCCGGGGCCGATGATTACTTAACCAAACCTTTTGGCGTTGGCGAATTAATGGCCCGGCTGCGGGTGGTTTTGCGGCGCATGGCCCAACCCGGCGATGAACCGGTCTTTACTACCAACGGTCTCACAATTGATTTGGCCCGGCGGCTGGTGACTCTGGCCGGCCAGGAAATCCAGTTAACCCCCACCGAGTACGATTTATTGCGGGTGCTGGTAACTCATGCGGGCCGGGTTTTGACTCACCAGCAACTGCTGCGGCAGGTGTGGGGTATGGGCTATGAAAATGAAGTGCATATGCTGCGGGTCAATATCAGCAACCTGCGCCACAAACTGGAGCGCAACCCCGCCCGGCCACAATATATTATTACCGAGCCGGGGGTGGGTTATCGAATGCGGGTTGAAGCCTGATTATCGGCCTTATGCAAATAAGGCATTTTTGGCCCATTCCCACCAATCAATTTACAGATAAACGCTAATTCCAATCAACCGGCGAGACAAGCTGACCCAGTACCCCCCGGCGAATCCAGTCCAGCCCCTGAATGGCCAGCCAGCGCCGGATGTGCTCAGTATCCCGAAAGTTGCGCCCCAACTCGGCCAGCCGGGCCTCGCCGGGGCCGTGCAGGGCAACGTAGGTGGTGTTATCTTCAAAAGGGCCAATCAGAGCCAGCCCCAGGCTACCTGTGGGGGCCACGGCCTGAGCCATGGTGGCCGCCAGGGTTTTGCCGTCTCCGGCCAGCAGGCCGGCATCCAGCCCCAATGCGCGGGCGGCTTCGGGGGTGGTAATTGATTGAAAACTCGAGGCCAACAGGTCGCCAAAGCCGGCCTCGGCCAGTTCGCGGGCTATCTGGCCGTCGGTCAGCGTGTCGACCAGCCCCAGCTTGAGGTTGTTCTCTACCAGCAGCCGCCCGACGACCTCGGCCACGGTTTCTTTACCAACGCCGTAAATGGCCACGCCCAGCCGCCGGCGCAACTCTTCTTCCATCGGGGCAATCAGGGCGTCGGCTTCGGCCTCGGTGTTGGCCTTGGCGGTGATGCGCACGTCGGTTTGGCCGGAGTGGGCGGCCAGTCCAACGGTGGGGTTGCTGGCAGTCATCAAATCGCCAATGGCCCGGTCGATGTTGCTTTCGCCCACGGCGCAGGTGCGCAGCACCCGCACCTTGGTAATTTTTGCGCCGCCCATTCGTTCAGCCAGCAGAGGGATAACGGCGTTTTTCATCATATATTCCAGCTCGCGGGGTACGCCGGGCAGCGAGATGATGAAGCCGCGGCCATTAACGTCTTCGCTTAAAAAGCAGGGCGCGGTGCCAACCGGGTTGGTTAAGGGCAACGCCCCTTCGGGCAAATAAGCCTGACGCTTGTTGTTTTCGGCCATTTGCCGGCCAAAGCTGCGAAACCGCTCGGCAATTTGGGCCTCAAGTTTGGCGCTGTAAACCAGTTTGCGGCCGGTGGCGTTGGCCACCGCCTGACGGGTCATATCATCTACGGTTGGCCCCAGGCCGCCGGAGGTAATCACCACCGGAGAGCGGTCCAGGGCCAGGTTGAGGATTTTGGTAATGCGGGCTTCGTTATCGCCAACGGTGGTTTTGTAATAGAGGTCCAGCCCAATTTCTCGCAGCATTCTGGCCAGCAAATTGGCGTTGGTATCGACAATTTCGCCCAGCAATAATTCGGTGCCGATCATGACAATTTCTGCGTGCATTGGAGTCCTTTCTAAAAATGGGCGTTATGGTTTTACAGTTGCAGAGATTTGGCCAGGGCGTCGGCGGCATCTTCTGACGGCTCAAATTGAATCTCATCAAAAATGTGCCAGGTTTCCCGGTGGCTCACCGATTGGCCCGGCTCAAGCGTGGTGCGCGGCCCCAATGTTTCCAACTCGATGAACAGCGGGTTGCAGTAACATTCGGTAGAGCTGTTGAAGTCAAAATAATTGGCGGCGGGCTGGTAGGCGGCTTTTTTAACAAACAGAATCTGGCCCAGATGGTAGGCCAGCCAGCCGATGGGGTTGGGAAAGCCCAGCTTGAGTTTGCCCGCTTGCATAGCGGCCTGCACAAAAATGTAGCGATTGCCCCATTGAATATGCCGGCTCTGCACGTCGGTGTAGGGCCATAACGCCAGTTGGCGGTTGGGCAGCACGCCGTCGGGGTCGGCGTCGCCGCTAATTTGGGGCAAAATGGCAACGCCGCCCGGCTTCATCTGGGTAATGGCCCAGGGCGCCAGCTCGACCGGCCACAGCCCCTCGTTTTTCAGGGTATGGTCGATAATTACGGTGGCGCTCTGGTTAGGCAAGGTAATCCGCAGCGATTTTTGAATGCCGCTTTTGGCTTCGGTGGACTGCACCACCTGCACGCCTTGGGGGATTTCGGTAATTTCAACGGGCCGGTCATCGGGCAGGTAGGTGCGGCGTTTAACCTCTGGGGCGTGCCACAGCCGATGGCCGCCCCACAGTTTTAACTGGCCGCTGCCGGGGCAATCAATGGCCCGGTCCGGCAATTCGGCCAGCAGATTATCGCCGCCGGCCAGACTCAGCCGGATGATGCGCGGCCCCACCGACTGCGTCACCAGCAGTTCCAGCGAGTCATTTTTTAGACGCACACACTCCAGGTTGAGGAATTGGGCAGTTTCCATTGCTCTGTTGAGTCCTTTCTGGATATTAAAGTTTGTGGTTCGGCAAGCTTCAAATGTAGCATACCACCGCCCCGATTTCCGCACAAAATGTTACCGCTCTATCAACCCGTTTTTCATTTCGCCGCGTTGCGCGTATAATACAACTACAAAATCATCCAAGGAGGAGACTATGCCGCTGTACGAATATTACTGCGCCGATTGCAAAACCAAATTCGATGCCCTGCGCCCGATGAGCCAGTCCGACGTCGCCATTCAGTGCAAAAATTGCGAAAGCGCCCGCACCAGCCGCGTCTTATCATTGTTTGCTGCTTTCGCCGGCCAAAAAAGTGACGGCGCTGCGCAAAGCTCATCGAGCGGCTTTGGTGGCGGCTGCTGTGGCGGCGCCTGCGGGTGCGGTCATTAATTTCTTGTCAAAGAGAAAATCTAACCTGTTCAGCGGGGCTTCGGTAATATTTAGCCGAAGCCTTGTTTGTTTCTAATCCTTTTCCAACCATTTTCACATTTATTTCCCATCGTTTGGCGGTAAACTACAGGTTGGGGTAAATGGATGCGTTCAGGTAAATCATCTCGGCAAATGAGGTTAGGGCAGGTATTGGCCGTTTTGCTGGCCGTGCTGGCTATTATCCCTGCCGCTACCCAGGCCAAAGAAATCCCCGTTCTCTCCGCTCAACTCAAATCCTTCACCAGACCGGCGGCCAATGTGGGCGACCCGCTGCCCCGCGTGCAATGCCCCACCGGCTATACCGCCAAAATTTACGCCGAGGGTCTCTCCTCGCCCGACGGGCTGGCTTTTGACCCCGCCGGCCTGCTCTACGTGGCCGAAGAAACTGCCGGGCGCGTTACCCGCATCAATACCGATGGCAGCAAAACAACCATCCTCACCGGCCTGACCCTGCCCGAAGGGATTGCGTTTGATACCGCCGGCAACCTGTACGTGGTCGAGGACCTGCCGGAATCTTACAATGCCACCCCGGGGCGGCTCATCCGCAGAGCGCCGGATGGCAGCGCCACCACTTTGGCCTCTAACCTCAACGCCCCGGAGGGCGTGGTCTGGCGCGCCGATGGCACAATCTTTTTTACAGAGTCAACCGTCCAGTATGTCGCCAGCCAGTTTGACTATCTGACTAGAGTGCGCGCCATTGTACCGCCGGGCACGCCCACAACCGTTAACAGCAATGTCTGGTTCTGGAGTTACGCCGGGATTACCCTGGGGTCTGACGGGCTGCTGTACGTTACCAACGAGGCTTCGGGAACCGGCACCACCGACAGCGTTTTTACCATTAACCCCAACACCGGCGTTCGCGCCCTGTTTGCCAGCAACCTTATCCGGCCCGAAGGACTGCGCTTCTCGGCCAACGGCAATTTTCCGCTGTACGTGGTCGAAGAGGATATTGGCGGCGGCGCGGGGCGGCTCAGCCGGGTAGAGGCTAACGGCAGCCACACACCTCTCTGCACCGGCTTTTTGGGCATTGAAGATGTTATACAAGACCCGGCCGGGCGGTTGTACATTAGCGAAGACGACAGCGGCTTTGTCGTTGTGCTAGAGCCTCCGGCGACCCCGCTGGTCGATTCCATCTGGTCTGGGGCAATAACCAGCAACTCGGCGCGGGTCAATGCCAAACTGCTAAACAACAGCGCCACCGTGCGCCTGCTAGTCAGCCCCAACGCCAATTTGAGCAGTCCCATCTATTCCGGCTACTACACGGCCAGCGCCACCAACAACCGGATGGTTTCCATCCCCGTTACCGGGCTGGCGGCCAACACCCAATACTACTATGCCATTGAATCCGGGGGGGTGGTTGACGCCCAAAAAATCGGTAAATTCAAAACATTCCCCGGCGGACCCGCCTCGTTTACGGTGGCGCTGAGTTCTTGCGCTTTAACCGGCTCTAACCACACCGTATTTGATACCATCCGCAGCCACAACCCGCTCTTTTTCTTGCATATGGGCGACATGCATTACCAGAATATTGCCGTAAACGATGTCTCCCTTTTCAGAAGCGCCTACGATACCGTTCTCGCCTCGGCCCGGCAGGCCGAACTGTACCGCAATGTGCCCGTTGCCTACATGTGGGACGATCACGACTACGGCCCCAACAACAGCGACGCCACCGCCCCCGGACGCGAAGCCGCCCGGCTGACCTATCAGGAATATGTGCCGCATTATCCGCTGGCTGCCGGCAGCGGTAATGTGCCTATCTATCAGGCATTTACCGTGGGCCGGGTGCGTTTTATTCTAACCGACCTGCGCTCGGAGCGCAGCCCCTACACCATTCCCGATAGCGCCAGCAAAACAATGTTTGGCAGCGCCCAAAAAACCTGGTTCAAACAGGAGCTACTGAACGCCAAAAACAACTATCCGCTGATTGTGTGGGTCAACACCATGCCCTGGATTGGCGCCACGGGCGACGATGGCTGGTACGCCTACCCCACCGAGCGCCAGGAGATAGCCAACTTTATTAAAGACAACAACATCAGCGGAGTCATCATGCTCAGCGGCGATGCCCATATGCTGGCCATGGACGATGGCGCCAATAGCGATTACGCCACCGGCGGGGGCGCGCCCATCCCCGTGCTGCACGCTGCCGCGCTCGACAGAAGCGGCTCGGTGAAGGGCGGGCCATACAGCGAGGGAGCCTATCCGGGCGGAGGGCAATTTGCCCTGATGAGCGTTATCGACAATGGCGGCTCGACAATTACCGTTCAATGGAGCGGCAGGAACGCCGCCAATACCGAAATTGTGGGCCTGACCTTTACGGTACCTGTTGTCGACCAGGCCACAGCCACCCCCACCGCCACGCCAACGGCAACCCATACCGCCACGGCCACCTCAACCCCTACCGACACCGCCACGGCCACCTCAACGTCCACATCGACGGCCACGCACACCGCCACGGCCACCTCAACCCCTACCGACACCGCCACGGCCACCTCAACGTCCACATCGACGGCCACGCACACCCACACGCCCACATCGACCGCTACGCGCACCGCCACGGCCACATCGACGGCCACGCACACTCACACGCCAACATCGACTGCTACGCGCACCGCCACAGCCACCGCCACACCAACGCCAACAGCGACGGCTACCGCAACCTCCACCCCCACCGATACCCCCGGCAGCGCGGTTGGCCAGAAAAAAACCTATCTGCCTGTCATCATCAAAAACAATTAAAAAAGATTTGTGCTATAATTCCCCCTAACCCAGATGAACCACCGGCATTGGCTCACGCCCTATCATCCTGCTCATCAGGCAACAAGAGGATTTTCGCCGTTGGCAGTTTTAATGTCATTTAAGACCTACCGTTTCAAACATCGGCTCAAAAATATTTTGCTGGTTTTATTCTTACTGCCGGCTGCCTGCGCTCCCGTTCCCAGGGCGGCCAGAGAACCACTCGCCTCATTTCAACGCCAGGCCGAAATTCATATTGCCCAACAGCAATACAGTCAAGCCGTAAAAATACTAGAGGATGCGGCCATTGTTTACCCCAACTCGACCGGCCCGCTGACACGAATTGGCCAGATTTATTTAAAACAACGTCGCTGGCTGCTGGCGGCAGACGCATTTAACCGCGCCCTGGCTCGAGACAAAAATAGTGCGCTGGCCGTCGCCGGGCTGGCCGAAGCCACGCTGCCACAGGGCCATACCGGCCAGGCCCTGGCGCTGTGGCAGAAAGCGGCAAAGTTGAACCCGGCGTTGCCCGGCGTGTTTGCCGGATTGGGGCGGACGCATCTGGCCCGGCTTGAATTTGAGGAGGCCCAAACTGCATTTTTGGCCCAATTAGAGCACCAGCCCGACCCCGACAGCCGCTGGTTTTTGGCCGCGTTAGCCGCGCCGCTGGATGTAACTGCGGCCAACAACTATTTGCTGGCCATTCCACCGGATGCCAGCCAGGAGGTGCTGGCCCGCCGGGATTACCTGCTCGCCACGCTGGTTCCCTTCACCGCCGACTCGCCCCGGGTGGAGGTTGCGCGCGCTACCGGCGTGGCCCTGGTTCAGATAGAAGTCTGGCCGCTGGCTGTTCACGCGCTGCGGATTGCAGCAGAAAATTCTGCCGGCGTGTCGCCCCAGATGCAGGCCGAAACATTGGCTTTTTTGGGTTACGCCCTGGCTCGGGCCGGACGCCCGGCCCTGGAGCTTTTTCAGCAAGCTCAGGCGCTGAACCCGGAGTCGGCTTTGCCGCTTTATTTTTATGGCATTTATCTGAGAGAGCAAGGGGCCTTACACGTGGCCGAGGATCAATTCAAACAGGCCATAAAATTGGACCCGGAAAATGTGGCCTTTTACCTTGAGCTGGCCCGAACCAAAACAGATCAGGGGGATTTTGGAGCCGCCGAGCAGCTTTACGCTACGGCGGCAGACATCGCCGGGGATAATCTGGAAATTCAACTTTCGCGGGCCAGATTTCACGCCAGCCGGGGCTACAATTTAGAAGAAGTTGGTATCCCCGCCGCCGAAGCGGTGGTAAAGGCGGATAAAGAGAATGCCGAAGCGCACGACCTGTTGGGTTGGATGCAGTTTTTAGCCGGCCAGCCGGAAAAAGCCGAAGCCGCTCTGCGTAAAGCGATTGAGCTTGACCCCAACTTAATCAGCGCGCGCTACCATTTGGCCCGGCATTTTGAAGCCAACGGCCAGTCTGCCGCGGCCATCGCCGAATATCAGCGGGTGGTTGACCTGGACACGGGGGGAATATATCGCGAACAGGCCCTGCTCGCCTTGCAGCGGCTCAAGCAAGCCCAATAGTTACGGCTGGCCGCTGCTGGTCAGGGCCACCAACGCGTTGAGCGCGGCTTCCATCTTGTTCAACTCCTGACCGTAGGTGTTCCAATCACCCTGACGCAAAGCCTGTTGCGCCGCTTCGTAATGGTCAGAAGCCAGCTTGGCTAACTCGGCCACATCTTTGGCGCTCAAATCCGGGGCGGTTGCATCTTCTTGAGCAGTGACTGCCGGGGCCGATTCCTGCTGACTCACGCTTGCTGAACCGCTGTCAAGTGAGGTAATCGGCAATTCTTCAGCTTCGTCCTCAAACAATGCCTGAACAGCCTGCCCCAGGGTTTCTCGCATGACCACTTTATCGGCGCTGGCTACAATCACTCGTTTCAACTCCGGTATTTGTCCATTTTCGGCGCGCAGATAAAGCGGCTCCACGTATAACAGCGAATTATCAATGGGCAGCACCAGCAAATTACCCCTGATGACTTCGGAGCCGCCCTGGTCCCACAAACTAATTTGCGATGAGATTTCGGGGTTTTGGTCAATACGACCCTCAATTTGCAGCGGTCCAAATATTAACTCTTGCTTGGGGAAGCGGTAGGTAATCAGTTCGCCATAATTTTCTACATCCGAACGGGCAGCCATCCAGGCAATCAGGTTGTCTTTGTTGTTGGGCGTAAAGGGTTGAATCAGCACAAATTCCACGTTCTCTTCTTTGCCGGGAAGTTTGAGGATTACGTAATACGGTTCAACAGGCCGGGTATCGCCCTCAACCGTTTCGTTGGGTACCTGCCACAAATCTTCTTTATTGTAAAACACATTCACATCGCGCATATGGTAGGTGCGGTACAACTGGGATTGAATGCGGAATAAATCTTCCGGGTAACGCAGGTGGGCGCGCACCCAGTCGGGCATCTGGCTCATGGGGGTGAACAGGTTGGGGAAGATGGCATTGTAAGATTTGATGAGCGGGTCGGTGGGGTCTACCACGTAAAAAATAAGGGTCCCATCATAGGCGTCAATCAGCACTTTTACCGAGTTGCGGATGTAATTAATCGTGCCGGTGGTCGGCAGGCTGGTAGGTTCGGCATAGGGGAACAGGTTTGAGGTGGTGTAGGCGTCCTGAATCCAGTACAGGTGGCCGTCTTCTTCGCCAATAACCAGATAGGGGTCGCCATCATAGCGCAAAAAGGGCGCAATGTTGCGCACTCGCTCACCCACGTTGCGGTAGATCATCACCCGGCTGTCGTTATTGATTTCCCGGCTTAGCAGCAGGTTGGTATCGGCCAGCCGCAGGGCAAAGGCCAGCCGCTTGAGCAGACTGTCCATAATGACCCCACCCTGGCCCTGATATTGGGTGTAGACGTTCTGCTCGCCGCTGGGGTAATCAAACTCGCGTTCCAGGGTATTGACAAACACATAATCGCCGGTGGCTTCGCCGTAGTAAATTTCGGGGCGCGCAACTTGCAAGTCAACCGTAGAGACAGGCGGCAGGTCTTTTACCCACAGGCGGGGCAGACCGTCGCCCGTTACCTCGTTAACCGGGTTGACAACCACGCCGTAGCCGTGGGTAAATTGCAGCTTTTGATTAACCCAGGAGGGCGATTGCAGTTGACTCTTGTCCAGTTCTCGCGCCGCCAGGGCAACCTGGCGTAGCTCGCCATCAATCACGTAGCGGTCAAGGTCAATATCATAAAACTCGTAATAAAGCCGAATGGCCTGAATTTGGCGGTAGGTTTGTTGCAGGGGGCGGTAATCCCACAACCGAATGCTTTTGAGGGTGGTTTCATTGGCCTGAATGGCCCCCATTGTAAGGGGGGCAATCTCCGTTACATCTCGCTCTTCAATTTTATCCAGGCCATAGGCCAGGTTGGTTAGCTTGATGTTGTTTTCAATATAAGGCGTTTCATAGGCCAGTTCGTTGGGTTCAACCACATACCGTTGAATGATACCGGGGATAAAGCCGGTGCCAACAATGCCAACCACAATCCACACAAAAATAGCCAGCAAACTCAACGCCGGGCGGCGAATAAGGGTGTTGAGCAGCAATATTACAGCCGTAACAATGGCTACTATCACCATCGTCCACAGCGCCGGCATCGACACGTTGATATCGGTGTAACTGGCGCCAAAGGCCACCCCCCGGCCAGAATAAACCAGGTCAAACAGGTCTAACCAGTGGCCCAGGGCAAAGGCCAAAAAAATAAGTGACCCCAAAACAGAAAGGTGAAGCTGAACGTGGGGTAAAATGATCAACCGGCCCTCGGCCAGATTATTTTGCTGGGCCAGCGCGTAAATGGCCACCGCCCCAAACAGCGAAAGGAACAACACAATAATCAGCCAATTTTGAATAAAGTGATACAACGGCAGGTTAAAAACATAAAAACCAACATCCATTTCAAAAATCGGGTCGCTCACCCCAAATGACTGAAGGTTGAAGTAGCGCAAAAAAAGCAGCCAGTTGCCAGAAGCAGCCGTACCCACGGCCCAGGCCAAAAATAACCCCACCCCCCAAATAGCCAGCGACACAAATTTTTGGGCCACCAATGTCTCTTCGCTGAAAAACAGCACATTCCGCACCGATTGCCAGCGCGCAACAAACGCGTTTATCCAAAACAGAATGGCAAAGGGGATGGCGACCGCCAACCCAACGCCAATTTTGGCCCACAAACTTGTAAAAAAGACCGACTCCAATTTAAGATGCTGAAACCATAAAAAATCGGTGTACAGGCCAACGCCAAACTGCAACAGCAGATAAGCAATGACTCCAATGATACCAATAGTCCACAAGCGTAAACGGTTGCCTTTGCTAAGTTTAAATTCTTTAGGTCTGCGATTTGTTGTCATTCCGTCACCGGCTCCAATTTGCATATATGTCTCAAACTTCAAGCAGATAGTATACCATCTGACTTACCCCACGTAAAGCGGCGCAAACCGGGCAACGCTCTATCTTTGGTTCTCTCCCTTAATCGGGGTATAATCCCCCGCTGAACTTTTTCCGTAACCGAGGCAAAAGTATTGATTACAAAAATTCAATCCCGGCTCAAAGCCCATCATTGGAACGTTCTGCTGATACTGACGGTAGCATAGGCCGGCCTGTGGA
>CAZAPG010000053.1:52309-54457 GCA_964486935.1 uncultured Caldilineaceae bacterium
GCAAGCCAGGGAAATAATATTAGACGACGCCATGATCACCTTCCGCGTGGCCGAAAATCTGGCCTTTGGGCGCGGCTTTGTTTACAACCCAGGCGAGCGGGTTCAGGTGACAACCACCCCCCTGTACGCCATAGTGCTGGCCGCCGGCGCCTGGCTGTTTGGCTCCGCTCCCCGCGCCGCGCTGGGGTTGAACCTGGCCCTGTCAATGCTTATTCCGGCGCTGGCCTTTGATGTGGGCCGCCGGCTGGCCGGACGCATCACCGGGCTGGGCGCGGCCCTGCTGCTCACGGTCATGCCCCTGCTGGTCATTGCCTTTAGCATGGAAAGCTATCTGTATGTGGCCTTAATTCTGGCTTCAATGGACGCCTATCTGGCCCGGCGCTTTCGGCTGGCCGGGGGGCTGGTCGGCCTGACCGCCCTGGTGCGAGGCGATGCAGTGTTGATGGGAGCCAGTATGCTAAGTTACGATTTTCTGGCGACCCGCCGGCTGCGCTGGTCGCTCATTATCCCGGCCATCAGCCTTCCGGCAGCCTGGTATTTATTTTCGACGTTTTATTACGGCTCGCCCTTTCCGGCCACGCTGGCGGCCAAAACCGCCCAGGGCCAGTTCAACTGGCTGGGAGAGCATTTTTTAAGCGGCTTTGGAGAATATTGGGAAGATTGGGTTGAACTGTACAGCCCCCTGTTTTATCTGTTTCCGGCGCTGATAACCATTGGGCTAATTTGGGGTGTGTGGAGCGACCGCCGCTGGCTGGTTTTGCTTGGCCGCGACGCCCTGTACATTGCCACCTTTGTTGGGTTGGGCGTCACCTTTGCCGAGTGGTATTACGCCCCGCTTACGCCCGGCATTGCCCTGCTTGCGGCGCGGGGCGTGCAGTTTGTTGCCAACGGAATTACGCAACCGGTTTTCTTCAAAACCAATGCGCCGCGCCAAATTGCTGCCGCCGGCGCGGCTGCGGCCATCATTGGCGTGCTGCTGATAACCCTCTACCCCGTCACCGCCGATATCATCCGGGCCAGCCCCGACTGGAAAGCCCGCGCCTACCCCCAGGCCGGGCGCTGGATTGCCCGGCACACCAATGCCTCGGCCAATCTGGCCACCATCGACATTGGGCATCTGGGATACTGGTCGGGCCGGCAAATTATTGATATTGTCGGGCTGGCTCAACCCGATGTATCGGCCCACATTGCCCAGGGAGATTTTGGCTACGCAATTCGCCACTATCAGCCAGATATGGTGCTCATCGGCGCTTCGTGGCTGCCAGAGATTCAAACCCAGCACTGGTTTCAGGCCGGCTACGCGCCCCGCCACGCCCTGAAACTTGCGGGGCTGAACGAGCCGCTAATTTTATTTTCTCGATATCAGGGGGTCAAAGTAAATTATCAATACGTGCCGCCAAAAATAGTCCAACCACTTCAGGCTGATTTCAACCGGCAAATTACGCTGACCGGATATCATATCAACCAACCGGCAGCCCCTCCCGGCGCCCTGAATTTGACCCTCTTTTGGCAGGTCAACGCCCCCATTGCCAATGATTACACCGTATTTGCGCAACTTGTCGATGGCCAAAACAACATCATCGTTCAGGGCGACGCCAAACCGCAGGCCGGCTTTTACCCCACCCCCTACTGGCAGCCCGGCGAGCAAATTATCGACACCTACACCCTGCCGCTTGGCCCAAACACGCCTGCCGGTAATTACGCCATTCTGTTGGGTTTTTACGAGGCCGGCAACGGCAATCGCCTGCAAATTCTGGATGAGGCCGGCCACTTCAAAAGCGACCACGTTCGCCTGGAAAATGTAACCGTCGCCGCCCCCGCCGGCTGAACCGATTGAATCTTGCGCCCCCAAAAAGTGACTATTGAAAACAGGTCGTAATTGCTCAGGCATGTCATTTCGAGCGACGCAGGCGCGAGAAATCTCCGGGCAGGCGCTATACCGGCAACCATCTTGGGGATTTCTCGGCAAAAAACGCCTCGAAATGACATAAGGGCTGAGTAGTTACAATCAACAAAAAAAGCCCGCCAGATGTTGACGGGCTTTTTGCTTAAAAGGATTCTACCCCTGCACCATTTTGCGGACTTCTTCAACAACATCGGGGTTGGCCAGGGTGGTCACATCGCCGACATCGCCCCGGTTGGATATTG
>CAZAPG010000054.1:0-4573 GCA_964486935.1 uncultured Caldilineaceae bacterium
TATAGAACTTCGTCGTCAGCCCTTTCACCTCCAATAATCCCGCCATAAATCGCCTTCTCCTTGAGTTGGATTTTTAACGCTGCTAACCGCCGCGTTTTCAATTTTCTAAAATCGACACATACTGAAATTTGGGAATTTTAATGGCTGGTATTTGGTACCCCTGTACGTAAGGTTTTACCAGCCAGTTTTCAACGCCAAAGTAAAGCGGTACCCAGGCGGCATCTTCCAGAATCAACTGCTCGGCTTGCTGGTACAGGGCTATCCGTTTTTGCGGGTCCTGGGTGCCTCTGGCTTCATCTAACAGGGCGTCTACTTCGGAGTTACTGTAACCCCCATGATTTTGAGCGCTCTCAGTGTGAAAGAGAACCTCTAAAAAATTTTGGGGGTCGGGGTAGTCGGCAATCCAGCCCAATTGATATAGCTGATAGGATGGGTTAGATTTGTTCAGTTCGGCCAAAAATTCTGGCCAGGGGGTTTGCTCAACCGCTATTTCGACCCCCAAATTTTGCTTGTAGGATTCTACAATCGACTCGATAATTGGCCCCACCGCGCCGCCGGTACCGCTTACATTCAGGGTAATTTCCGGCAATTCGCTGGGGTCTCCATAAGAGGATTCGGCAATTAGAGCCAGCGCCCGTTCCGGGTCAAATTCAAAATCGCTCAAATCGGGGTTTTGATAACCCGGCATAGTAGGCGGCACAATGCCGTTAGCTACGGGAACGGTATCTTGAAAGACCAGCCGAACCATACGCCGCTTATCAAGCGCCAGATTAAAAGCCTGCCGCACCTTTACGTCATCAAAGGGGGGTTTATCGACATTGAACCCGATGTATGATACGTTCAACTCGGGTATCGAGACAAATTCTTTACTTAGCGGGTTATTGGGGTCGGTGGCCCGGCTTAACTCGCTAATGCTCAAAGGGATAGCATCGTAGGTAATTTCATCGGGCAAACCCAGTGGTCCCAACCCGTCCTCGTAGCCATTCATGGCGTTGATAGGCGCATCAATCAGGTAGATAACCCGGTCGAGCAGGGGTTTGGGGTCACGATAGAAATTATTATTTTTGGCTAAAATCAAAACGCCCGTATCAAATTCTTCCAGCACAAAGGGGCCGCTGCCGTTTGGCTGTAAATACCATTGAGGGTCGCTTTCAACATTTTCGCGGTCGAGCACGTAGGCGGTGGGGTAAGTCATTTTGGCCAGGAAAAAGCCTTTTGGCTCATCAATGGTAATTTGCAGGGTTTGGTCGTCAATTACTTCAACGCCGGCTACTTCGCCGGCTTCGTTTTGCAACTTGGAACGGCAACCAACAATATCGCCCAGATAAGTGTCGGCCGTAGACGAGCCGGTGGCCGGGTCGCATGCGCGTTCAAACGACCATTTAAAATCCTCGGCGGTGATGGGTTTACCATCTTGAAATACGGCATTATCTCTTAATTTAAAGGTATACACTACCCCGTCATCAGAGATCTCGTAACTTTCGGCCACATCGGGAATTAAGTTTAGCTCCAAATCATAGGCCATCAAACCGCTGTAAATTTCAACCACATACTCGGCCGAGGTTGCATCGCCGCTAAGATGCGGGTCGAGGGTTGGCGGGTCGCCGCCGGGCAAAATGAAAACCTGGTTTTCGGCCAGCCGGCCCGGCTGCCCGCCGGTTTCACCACTAGATTGGGCCGACTCCGTGGGTTCGGCGGTGGGTTGAGCTTCTGTTGTATCGCTCTCTGGGGTAACTTGCGGGGCATCCGGGGTGTCCTCATTTGAGGATGACTCATCAATAGTTGAGGCGCTGTCATCTCCAGGCGAGGAACCGCTGCTATCCAGGATAATCGGGGTGGGTTCGCTGCTGCCCACAAAGGGTAACCCTTCGGCCAGGCTACAGGCCAGGGCCGTACCCGGCAGCAGGATAGCAACCAGTAAATACAAAGCTTTCATGCGCCATCTTGGCGCAGATTTTACCATTTTATTGTTCAAAAGTAGATTGCTCCCTGTAATAAGCTAGGGTTTTTAAGCGAGGCAATTTGCATCACAAGTGCGGTTATTTTACGAGTAATGGAAATAAAAGTCAAACAGTTCTCAAAGCGACAACAGTGTGCTATGATTTTTTTATGGACGAATTGATAACCCATCTGGTCAACCGGCGGCAAATTGCCGCGCCGGCAGAACTGGCTCAAATTATTGACGCCCTGGCCGAGGCCCCCTTTGCCCCAAATTTGCTGGAAGTTGACAAACCGTTGTGGGGTGGTTTTTGGCACTTTGACGTGATATCGCCGGGCTACCGCCTGCCGGCGGTTGAATTGGCCCTGCTCCGGGCCATCCGGCTGGATGGCGCCTGGCCCGAGGGGACCGGCGTTGAGCAGTTTTTGGCCGACCTGCACACAACCGCGCTTGACCCGCACGCCGGGGTATGGACTCTGCCGGTGGCCGGCGAGCCGTGCGTGGTTCTGGCAGCCACCGGCGGTCAGCCGCTTGTCACCGTGGTCTGGTACTGCGCCGCCACCGGCCAACTGCACGCCGGGTATCGGGCCGAAATCGGGCGGCTAAATTACGCGGGGATGGTTGAACAGCGCCCGCCGGGGTTTGCGCGTCAAGCTGCCAAAAAAAGAAACGCCCCCCCGGACTGGTTGGTCTCGGCGGTGGCGCAACTTGAGGCAGATGAGCACAGCAGTCTGGCCGCCCGGCTGGATGCGGAGATTTTACGCCGGAGGCTGGGCGTCTAGCCAGGCCATAATTTGAGACAGGTCTTTTCACAACTGCTCGTTGGCAATTTGGACAATTTGCCCATCTTTGATGACAATCACGACCTGTTGCAAAGCCCCGATATCGGCCAGCGGGTCGCCATTGACCACAATCAGGTCGGCCAGCTTGCCCGGCTCCAGCGTGCCCAACTCATCGCCGTGGCCGGAAACGTAGGCCGCGTGTCGCGTTCCGGCCATAATCACCTCCATTGGCGTCAGGCCGGCGGTCAAAAGCAACTCCATCTCCCGCAGCGGTAGATGGTCTCGCACGCCCGGATTTCCGTAATCATTGCCCAACGCCATTTGCCCGCCCAGGCTTCGATAGTAGCCGATAATCTCCATGGTAAAGTTGAATGCGGCCTCTCGCTCGTCAGGGTTTAGGCCGCGCAAGTTGGCAATCGCCCGGGTGTGAGGGTCGAGGGTGGGCACCAAAATCACTTCTTGTCTGGCCATGCGGGCCAGTTGGGCTTTGAATGCGGGCTGGCGACCGAGATGTAGCGCATCTTGCTGAACTATCTGTTTCAGTTCGGTTTCCAGGCAAAACGGTAACGGGGTGTGTTCAATTACATCAACGCCGGCCTCCAAAGCCCTGTCTAGCATGGTTGCCTGCCGCACGTGTGCCCGCACCAGTTTGCCATGCGTGTGGGCAGTCACCACAATCACTCGCACCTGTCCTTGAGTTAGCACCGGCCAGGGATGGCCCGGCGGCCCCGGCTCCAGGGCAATCTTTATCACATCGACATCCTGACCCAGCAAATCTTCAACCGCCGCCTGAGACTGCTGCGGGGTTGCAGTTGCATAATGCCAGGCAAAACCGGGGATGGTGCCGGGATAACCGCCGGGAACGGTAATCATGGGGCCGGCTTTAAAACCGCGCGCCGCCGGTTGGTCATAAATTGTAAATTGACGTTCAAAATTTGGCATGTTCCGCAACGATGTTCCCAAATCGCACACCGATGTGACGCCGTCAACCAGAAAATTGTGGCGTACCTGCGGGTCAAAGCCAAAATGAACGTGGCTGTTGATGATTCCCGGCATCACCGTTTTGCCGGATACATCAATAACGATGGCGTTGGCCGGAATAATTACAGCCGACGCCTCGCCAACCCTTACAATTCGATTTCCCCGGATGACCACTGTTCCTTGGGAAATGGGAGCGCCCCCCGTACCGTCGATGATGGTTCCATTAGCGATAACTAACGGTTCTCCAGAAACGGGGGAGGCTGTCGAATTGAGTCGAGAGGCCGGCGGCGCTGGCTCCCTTCGCTCTGGAATGGCGACGCGGGTGCGGAACTCGTCAAAAGTCAGGCCGGTAAAGGGGCGCGTGTTGTTGGCAAGGTAGGTTAGCGTTAAAACCACAACAAACGCCAGGAAAAGTTTTTTCATCTGGTTTTGCTAACGCACTTTAAATTTAACGACACGACCACCGGCCAGTGACGGCTGACCGCCGAAATTGTTAAAACCGGCTCATTTTTACGGCGGTCTACCGTCTGCCATCTGCGGTCACAAGGTTAGAAGGCCATTTTGTTGACGAAAAGCTTGTCAAAATTAAGAGTATACGACGCTATCAAAAAGCCCTATTTTTGTTCCGGGATACCGGCAGCTTCAAGATAGCGGCGGATAAACCGCAGTTCCGGGTTAGCGTCCAGGTAATCATCGAGGAGGCTCTGATTGTAGGTATTGGTTTCAAGGTAACGGCGGGCAAATTGCAGTTCCTGCTCGGTTCGCGGGAAAGCGTTAGCTTCCGTCACTGCCCCGGCATATCGCCCGGCGGCCATCAACTCCGGGTTGGCCGCGTACAGTTCGGATTCGGTCATCGTTTCCTCAGCCACCA
>CAZAPG010000054.1:4673-54200 GCA_964486935.1 uncultured Caldilineaceae bacterium
ACTCGGCATACCGCCCGGCGGCCATCAACTCCGGGTTGGCCGCGTACAGTTCGGACCCGGTCATCGTTTCCTCAGCCACCAACTCGGCATACCGCCCGGCGGCCATCAACTCCGGGTTGGCCGCGTACAGTTCGGATTCGGTCATCACTTCCTCCAGAACGGGCGGTTCGGCTTCGGCCGGCGGAATGATAACTTCCGGTTGAACCCCCTCTTCCGACACCGGTTGGGCCAACGGCCCCGGCGCGCAGGCTACCACTATAGCCAGCAAGAGCACGGTCAGGCCCATCAGATAAAGATATCGCTGCTTCATCTCAAAACTCCTTTTAACTACGCTATGTGGAAAGACTCAGTTTCTTCCCACTCTATTAAAGACATTCTCTATCAGAAGTTACGCGCATCACAGCCGGAGTAGCCCTGCGACCGAAGGGAGTGGGCGTATCGAAGGGGGTGGAGTGCTCAAAACGCCGCTTCGATACGGCTATCGTCTACTCAGCACATGTTTTGAACACTCAAGTAAGTCTTGTCTATCTGACATTTTCAGGCGCGTTTTACTCAGGCCGCGCCTTAATCGCAGCCGGGCGCCGGGGGCGAGCCGGCCCCGCAGAGTCCACCGTTTCAACCTGATGTGGCCCGTTGATTTGCGCCTCCAAAAAATCGAACAACTCATCCAGGCTGGCAAAATTCCAGCGCTCGCCGGTATGCGGGCTTTCCAACGAGGCTCGCCATATATCACCTGCGGCGGATGCGCCGGTCTGGCTCACGCGCCACAGGCGTAATAAATAAGATAGATACTTTGGCCATTCTCTCATCACTTACTATCATAACAAACCGCTCTCAAGAAACTCTCAAGAGTTTATCAAAAATCGTTGAACCGGGCCTGCAAATTGTGGTATAATTCACATAGGGCCGTATAACTTTAGGGAGGCAGTAAAATGGCCCGTTTGACGCTTTCTCTACTGGGTACGTTTGAGGCCGCCCTGGCCGGTGAGCCGGTAGCCACTTTTGAATATGATAAAGTGCGGGCGCTGCTGGCTTTCCTGGCAGTCGAGGCAGACCGCTCCCACCGTCGAGAAGCGCTGGCCGGTCTGTTGTGGCCCGAACGGCCAGAGCGCCAGGCCCGCCAAAGCCTGAGCCAGGCCCTCTTTTCCCTGCGGCGGGCCATCGGCGATACCGCAGCCGTCCCGCCATTTTTTTTGATTACCCCCCAAACCCTTCAATTTAACACAGCCAGCAATTATCAGTTAGACGTAACAACTTTTAGCCGGCTGGCCAGCCGCCAATCACACGCCCACGACCCGCCGGCAGCCGGGGCCGCGCATATCGCGCGGCTTCAACAGGCGGTTGAGTTATACCGGGGCAATTTTCTGGCCGGCTTTTCCGTAAGCGACAGCCCGGCCTTTGAAGAATGGATGGTGCTGACGCGGGAGCGCCTCCAGCGCCTGGCAATTGAAGCCCTGGGTCATCTGGCCGCTCATTTTGAGCAGAGGAGGCAATTTGAACAGGCGCTCTACTACGCCCGGCGACAGGTAGAATTGGAGCCGTGGCGCGAGGAGACCCACCGCCAGGTGATGCGTTTGCTGGCCCTGAGCGGCCAGCGCGGCGCGGCGCTGGCCCAGTACGAAACCTGCCGCCGCCTGCTGCTCAATGAATTTGAGCTTGAGCCGGAAGCAGAAACCACAGCCCTGTTTCAGCAGATTAAAGCCGGCCGGTTGAGCCAGCCAGCCGAAATGCAAGCAAGCCAGGACAGAACTTTTTCCCCGCTTCCTCAGCCTCCCGCTCCTGTGGTGGCCCGCCACCGCCAATTGACCCAACTCAAACAATTTATGGATTCGGCGCTGGCCGGGCAGGGGCAGATTGTGTTTGTTACCGGCGGCCCTGGCCGGGGTAAAACGGCCCTGCTCCGCGAATTTGCCCGCCGCGCTCAACTTGATGACCCCCGGTTGATTGTGGTGGGGGGCAAAGGCCATGCCCACACCGGCGTTGGCGACCCATACCTGCTTTTTTGCGAAATTTTGGAACAACTGACCGGCGACGCCGAGGCTCTATGGGCAATTGGAGAAATTGCGCCGGAACACGCCGGTCGTCTGTGGAACTTATTGCCTTTGATTGTTCAACTTTTGCTGGATATGGGGCCGGATTTAATCGACACCTTTTTACCGGGCGAGGCGCTGGAAAAAAGAGCGGCGCTCGCGCTTGACCCCGGCGCGGGTAATGAGTTGGCCCGGCTAAAACATCACCTGGAGCGGTTAGACGCCTCCCGCGAGGTGATGCCCCGGCCCCAAAGCGACCTTTTTGAACAATATACCCGCCTGCTGCGCGTGCTGGCCGAGCACTACCCCCTGCTCCTGCTGCTGGATGATTTACAGTGGGCCGACCAGGGTTCCGTAAATCTACTCTTTCACCTGGGTCGGCGGCTCAAAGGCAGCCGGCTTTTAATTGTTGGGGCTTACCGGCCCGCAGAAGTGGCTATTGGCTATGCCGGCCAAAGGCACCCGCTCGAGCCGGTGGTCAACGAGTTGCGGCGGCTGTTTGGCCAGGTTGAGCTGGATTTGAGCCAGGCCGACGGGCGTCAATTTGTTGATGAATTGCTGGATACCGAATCCAACCGGCTGGGCAACGAGTTTCGGCAGACCCTTTTCCGGCAAACCGGCGGGCATCCACTTTTTACGGTTGAATTGCTGCGCGGTATGCAAGAGCGCGGCGATTTGGTTCAAGACCCGGCGGGCTGCTGGGCAGAAGGGCCGGCCCTGGATTGGGAAACGCTGCCGGCGCGCGTGGAAGCCGTTATCGCCGAGCGAATGGACCGCCTGCCGGAAAACCTGCGCCAGCTTTTAGATATTGCCGCCGCTGAAGGCGAAATCTTTACCGCCGAGGTCATCGCTCAGGTTCAGGGGGTCGCCGCCCCGGAAATGGTGCATTTACTGAGCGAAAAACTGGAGCGCATCCACCGGCTGATAATGGCGCGGGGCGCGCGGCAGCGAAATGGACAGTATTTGTCCACCTACCGCTTCCGCCATTTCCTGTTTCAAAAATATCTTTACCAGCAGCTTGACCCGCCAGAGCAAGTCTACCTGCACCAAGCCGTGGGCCTGGCCCTGGAGCGGCTATACGGCGAAGCCGCCGGAGAGGTAGCCGTGCAGTTGGCCTGGCACTTTGAAAAGGCGGGGTCATTTGATAAGGCGATTGACTATTTGAGCCAGGCCGGAAACCGGGCGGCGCGTCTGTCGGCCAACGAAGAAGCGATGGCCCATTTCAAACGGGCGCTCACTCTGCTTGAAACCTTGCCAGACACGCCCGAACGCGCTCAACGGGAAATTAAGCTGCAATTGGCGCTGGCCGTGCCTTACCTGGCTGCCAAAGGCTACGGCGCGCCGGAGGTTGGCCGGGCTTACGACCGCGCCTGGGAACTGTGCCGGCAATTGGGTCAAACGCCCCAACTCTTTCCGGTCTTGTGGTCGCTGGCCGTTTTTTATGGGGGGCGGGCAGATTATCAAACCTCGCTGGAAATAGCAACAGAACTTTTGCAAATTGCTGAACAGGCCGGTGACTCACTGCAAATGGCGCTGGCTCAGTGGGTTATGGGCTGGCGTTTATTTTTTGGGGGCGACTTTTCAGCCACAAAATGCCATCTGGAGCAGACGATTGCCTTTTACGACCCCGGCCAGCATCAGGCGCTGGCTTTTCTTTACGGGCAAGATTTTGGCGTCGGCGCTCGCTCGGTTCTCACCTGGGCGTTATGGCTGCTGGGCTACCCCAACCAGGCCCGCCGGCACAGCCGGGAAGCGATTACTCTGGCCCAACAAATAGCCCACCCGGTTAGCCTGGCTTTTGCCCAAATTTACGCGGCCACGCTCTACACCTTCTGCCGGGATAATCAAACGGCCCAAGCCTGGGCCGAAGCAGGCATCGACCTGTCAACCCAACACCGAATTTTGTACTGGTTGTCAGGGGGTTTTTTCTGCCGGGGGTGGGCTTTGGTTGAGCAAGGACAGGCAGAGACGGGCCTTGATAACATTCGCCGCAGTTTAACCAGCAACCTTGAAACCGGAACAAACACGTGCCAAACCTTTCAACTGGCCGGGCTGGCCGAGGCCTATGCCAAAACCGACCGGATTAAAGAAGGGTTGGAAGCCGTGAACAAGGCCCTGGCAGTTGCGCACAGCACCGGCGAACACTTCTACGAAGCTGAACTTCACCGGCTCAACGGAGAATTGCTGTTGAGGCAGGCCAAACCCGGCGCGGAAACCCAGGCAGAAAATTGCTTTTTTGAAGCCATCGACATCGCCCGCCGGCAGCAGGCCAAATCTCTGGAACTGCGGGCCACCATGAGTCTGGCCCGGCTATGGCAGCGGCAGGATAAGCGGGAAAAAGCCAGGCAAATGCTGGCCCGGATTTACGGCTGGTTCACCGAAGGCTTTGATACCGCCGATTTACAAGAAGCGCAACAACTGCTGGCCACCCTCTCGCTCCCCTGAGCGGCACAACCTCACTTGCAGCCCCTTGTATTCATGGTACAATCGGCAATTGTCCCCCTTGAGAGGTTGACCTGCAACCTGGCTGACCCGTAAAAATCGACAAACAACTGCTGACAAAGGACAAACTCAATGCCAAAAGCAAAAAACAAAATGCGCGTGGCCCTGGCCGCCTGGGAAATTGGCCGGGTAAGCAGCGGCCTGGGCGCCAAAATTGGCGGGCTGGGCGTAATTGTTGAAGAGTTACCGCCAGAACTGGTCAAAGCCGCCGCCCGCCAAAACATCGAACTTGAGGTTGAAATTCTCTCGCCCTGCTTTGGCCACTACGATAAGAGTCAATTGACCAAACTCAATTTGCGCCTGCCGGTTACGTTGAATGGAAGCACCTTTGAGTTTGAGGTTTACCAGCACATTTTCCCCGACGGGCAAAAAGTGATTTATTTTTGGGACAACTGGCAGCTCAACTGGACCACCGCCAGCGCCATTTACCCGGATGACCCGCAAATGGGCCTGACCCTCTACGCCGCCGTAGGGCAGGCGATGGCCGGTTACATCAAACAAGGCCAATTTGATACCGTTCACCTGCACGATTACCACGTGGGGCTGGTGCCCTTTTACCTGGGCGACGACACCCTGCAAAAGCTGCCGGTCCATTTCACCATTCACAACGCCACTTACCAGGGCGTCACCCCCCTGATTGGCGGGGGTTACAACTCGCTGGAGCGGATTAATTTGCCCGGCGAAAAGCTGTTTCACAAATATTTTGACTTTTTTGACAACCTCAATTTGATGAAAGCCTGCATACTCAAAGTGCATGAAACCGGCGGCAAAATCACCACCGTCAGCGGCGATATTGCCGGCGCCTGGGGCTACGCCGCCGAGCTAAAACAAAGCCACGCCGACGTGTGGGCCGATGCCTACGCCCAAAAAGGCAGCCCGCCCGGCGAGGTATTTGTGCCCAACCGCCACCTGGATTTGTTTGAAAAGCTGCCTATCGCCGGCATTACCAACGGCATGGGCGACCGCAACCGGGCTGAAAACCTGCCCGAACTCAAAGCAAGCGTGCTGCAACAAATGCAGCAAAAACGCGGCCCGCACAACCCCATTTTTACCAACCCTATCACCCAAAGCCAGATGCTGGCCCGCGACCACAATTTTGACTCTAACCGGCTGCATATCAAAGCCGAGTTGAAACGGCTGCTGCACCTTGAAACCTTTGGCGTTGAGCCGGAAGGCGACCCCATTTTAATTACGGCCGTGGGCCGGCTGGTCGACCAGAAAAACCTGGGGCTGGTGGCCGACATCATCGAGCGCACCCTGGCCTACGATAATAACGCCAAGTTCATTATTTTGGCCTCGGCCCCAGAAGGCGACGCCGGCGGCAAGGCTGATGAGGCCAACTTTTTTCGGCTGGCGGCCATGTACCCCACTCGCGTCTATTTTAATAATTCATTCAACCTGCCGCTTTCAAAACTTATTTTGGCCGGAGGCGATTTCTCGCTGATTCCGTCTCGCTTTGAGCCGTGCGGCCTGGTTGATTACGAAGCCTCGCTGGTAGGCAATGTGGTCATTGGCCGGGCCACCGGGGGGTTGCCCAAGGTAGGCCACTGCGCCTATCTGTATCACTGGCTGGACATTAGCGACCGCGCCGGCGAAGCCAACGCCTTTTTGGGGCAAATTAAAGCCGCCATCGATACCTACCGCCACAACCCTGTTCGCCACCGGGAACTTGTTTACCTGGCCATGGAAATTGACGCCAGTTGGGACAAGTCTGCCGGGCAGTATGTCGATATGTATCGCTACGGCCTGCTGGTGAAAAAGTGGCAGGCGGAACGTCGCAAGCTGATAGATAAATTTACCAAACTGCTCAAAGATGACCACAATATATTTGCCGAATTCTTTATTCCCGGCCAGCAAGAATACGCCGACCAATATGATTGGCGGTTAAAAGAGGCGCTGGAGGAGATTGAAGATTAACTCCGATAATCTCCTAACCCGAACAAGCCGCCTTCGGCCAAACAGGCACACAGAGATGCGCGGAGGTTTCACAGAGATACACGGGGATTCTTAAATTTTTTTCAGTGAATCTCAGCGTCTTCTTGGTGTATCTCCGTGTAACAAATTTTTATTACTCAAAAACAAGAAGTTGTCTAATAAGGTACTTTTTCTTCCCTTTGACACACCGGCTTACATTGTTTATAATGGCGACCAGCTAATGCGGTACCAGAAATTATGCTCACCAACCTGAAATCAGCCTCTCGCTTGCTGCACCCTGGCCTGGGTTTAAAGCGATGGTTTGTGCCTTTATTGATTGGGCTGGTAATTTTAGGGTTGGGCATTGGCCTGCTTTTACGAGATTTTTACGCCAATGCTTCTTACTCGCCGCTGCTGCAACTGTTTTTGCTGCAATTTCTACCGCGCTGGGTGCGCGGCGTAATATTAGCCGTTTTTGGCATTGGGCTGGCCGGATACAGCCTTTTTCAACTGAATAAAATTATGCTCGAAGCCTTTTTGCCAGAGCAGGCTACGGTGGAATATGTAGCCCGGCAGGTTTACCACCGCCAGCGCCGGCGAGGCGGCCCCAAAATTGTGGCTATTGGCGGGGGCACAGGCTTGAGCGTATTGTTGAGCGGCCTCAAATACCATACCGACAACATTACCGCCATTGTTACCGTGGCCGATGATGGCGGCTCGTCGGGCAAACTCCGGCGCGAGTTAGGGGTGCTGCCCCCCGGCGATTTTAGAAACTGTATTGCCGCCCTGGCCGACGACGAAGCCCTCACCACCCAACTCTTTCAATATCGCTTTAGAAGCGGCGGGTTAGAGGGTCACAGTTTTGGCAACCTGTTTATTACCGCCATGGCCGAAGTGACCGGCTCTTTTGAGCAGGCGCTATACGAAAGTGGGCGGGTGCTCAACATTCGGGGGACTATTTTGCCCAGCACCCTGCAAGATGTAACCCTTTTTGCCGAAGTTGACGAGGGCACGGCCACCCGCAAAGTAGAAGGCGAAAGCGCCATTCCCGAAGCCAAAGCGCCTATCGAACGGGTTTACTTTCAACCCGATACGCCGCCGGCCTTTCCGCCGGCCATTCAGGCCATTCTCAACGCCGATTTAATTGTGGCCGGGCCGGGCAGCCTGTACACCAGCGTCATCCCCAACTTGCTGGTTTCTGAAATTGTGACCGCCATCCGCAGCAGCAGCGCCCCCAAAATTTATATTTGCAACGTGGCAACCCAACCCGGCGAAACAGGCGGCTACTCGCTTGAGAATCACATTCAGGCCATCGAAGCCCACACCAGTATGCTCTACCATTCGCTTGACGAAACCGCCGCCAGCTCTACACCGGGCCGTTATCTGTTTGAATACGTTTTGGCTAACAACAATCAAAAACACTCCATTCCAGAGTCGATGAGTCACTTACAGCCTATTTTGCCGGTTGCGCCTTTACATGGTAATTATCAGGTGGTGGGGACCGATGTCGTCGATGAAACACGTCCATGGCGGCATCACCCCACCAAGCTGGCCCACGCCCTGATAGAATGGTACAAACAGGTCAAAATATAATCAATTTGTGACAAATTTCTCAAATTAAGGGACAATTGTTACTATATAAAAACTCGCAAGTTTGATATTCTACTATTAAATTTTCACAAAGTTAACCTTGGAGGAAACTCAAATGGCAACAAAAATTGGTATTAATGGATTTGGCCGCATTGGCCGGCAGGTGTTCAAAGCAATTCGAGATATTTATGGCGACAGCCTGGAGGTGGTAGCCGTTAATGATATTGGCGACATCCCCACCATGGCCCACCTGCTCAAGTACGACTCAAACTACGGCCGCTTTGATGGCGCGATTAAAGCCGTTGAAGGCGGTATTGAAGTAGATGGCAAGCTGCTCAAAGTGCTGGCCGAGCGCGACCCGGCCAACCTGCCCTGGGGCGATTTGGGCGTAGACGTGGTGGTAGAAAGCACCGGCCTGTTTACCCAGGCCGAAAAAGCCGGCGCCCACCTTAAAGCCGGGGCCAAAAAAGTTATTATCAGCGCCCCCGCCAAAGGCGAGGATTTGACCATTGTGCTGGGCGTCAACGAAGACAAGTACGACCCGGCCAGGCACCACATTATCTCCAATGCCTCGTGCACCACTAACTGCCTGGCCCCCGCTGCCAAAGTCGTCAACGATAAGTTTGGCATTATCAAAGGGTTAATGACCACCATCCACGCCTACACCAACGACCAGAAAATTCTGGACCTGCCCCACAAAGACCTGCGCCGGGCGCGGGCCGCGGCCATGAGCATTATCCCCACCACTACCGGCGCGGCCAAAGCCGTATCGCTGGTTATCCCAGAGCTTGAAGGTAAATTTGATGGCTACGCGCTGCGCGTGCCAACCTCAACCGTATCGGTGGTAGATTTTACCGCCACCATAGAAAAAGAAACCACCACCCAGGAACTGCGCCAAAGCTTTAAAGACGCCGCCGCTACCAGCCGGCTCAAAGGCATTTTGGCCGCCGTAGAGGAGCCACTGGTTTCTATTGACTACAAAGGCGACCCTCATTCCAGCTCGGTAGATTTGCAATTTACCCAGGTATTAGGCGGCAACATGGTAAAAGTTGTTACCTGGTACGATAACGAGTGGGGTTACTCTAACCGCACCGCCGACCTGGCCCAGCTAATAGCCGGCAAATTGTAAATTTTACGCATAACTATAGCAGTTGGGAGATTGGTAATTGATACCAATCTCCCAACCGGGCGGCAAATTCGCCCCCAGTCTTAATTTCACTTTCTCAATACCTCATTGCCTAATTGACGCCATTCGCCAAAGATGCTATAATCTGTTACCGGAAATACGGTATTAAAATTGGGCTCCGCGCAATTTTGCACTTAAATAATCTCCGTTCCCCAACCATTAAAAAATCCGAGTTCTGAAAACAAAAATATATATATGCTCAACTAGATAGTATTTAAGTTATCCCCTAAATTACCACCTGGCCAGACTTAATATACAAAATAACCCTTTAATAAAATCCATCTTTGGTTGCACCTTGTCAGGCTCTAAATAACACATCTTTATTTAACTCTGGTTTGACCCGCAAAAAGACAAAAACCTTCAATTAAATCCAGTTTATCTTTGATTCGCTACTGCTGAACCTTTCTCGCTTTAAACAGCACCGGCGTTTCTTATCAGGAGTCGTTGACCATGAACATGGCTGACCTAGAAGCCAAGACGCTAGAAGACCTTAGAACCATTGCCAGAGAAAAAGAAATTTCTGGCTACAGTAAACTCAAAAAGAGCGACCTCATTTTACAAATTCTTAAACACCAGGCCGAGGCCCAGGGTTTTATTTTTGGCGGTGGCGTGCTTGAAATCATTCAAGACGGCATCGGCTTTTTGCGCTCGGTAGACCTGCTGCCCGGCCCCGACGACATTTACGTTTCTCAAAGCCAGATACGGCGTTTTGGGCTGCGCACCGGCGATATGGTGATTGGCCAGGTTCGCCCGCCCAAAGAAACCGAAAAATACTTTGGCCTGCTGCGCGTTGAAGCCGTTAACGGGCTAGACCCGGAAGCCGCCAAAAAACGGCCCGTCTTTGAGCGAATGACCCCCATCTTCCCTCAAGACCGGCTGAGGCTTGAAACGCGCAAAGATATTCTCTCTACCCGCCTGTTAGATTTGCTGGCGCCAATTGGCCGGGGGCAGCGCGGCCTCATCGTATCTCCGCCCAAAGCCGGCAAAACCACCATTCTCAAACAAATTGCCAACGGCATCAGCACAAATTACGAAGATGTCCACATGATGGTCGTCCTCATTGGCGAACGCCCCGAAGAAGTAACCGATATGGACCGCTCGGTAGATGCCGAAGTTATGGCCGCCACCTTTGACGACCCCGAAACCGACCAGACCCGCGTGGCGGAAATGGCGCTGGCCAAAGCCAAACGGCTGGTAGAAGGCGGGCGCGATGTGATTATTCTAATGGACTCGCTTACCCGGCTGGCCCGCGCCTACAACCTGGTAGTGCCCCCCAGCGGCCGCACCCTGTCCGGCGGCATCGACCCGGCCGCGCTCTACCCGCCCAAACGCTTTTTTGGCGCGGCCAGAAATTTAGAAGAAGGCGGCAGCCTGACCATTATTGCCACCTGCCTGGTAGATACCGGCAGCCGCATGGACGATGTAATTTACGAAGAGTTCAAAGGCACCGGCAACATGGAAATGCACCTGAGCCGCAAACTGGCCGAACGCCGCTACTTCCCGGCCATCGACATTGAACGCTCCAGCACCCGTCGAGAAGACCTGTTGCTGCCCCCCGAAGATTTGCAAAAGGTCTGGACCCTTCGCCGGATGATTACAGCCGTTGGCGGTGGTTCAGAAGCCACCGAAATGGTGCTGGAACGCCTGCCCAAAACCGAAAGCAACGAGGAGTTTTTGGCCACCCTGCACAAAGAAATCTACTAATCCGCTCTTTCTGCATTTGACACATCATCAGTGGTCGGCTATCATGCTGACCACTTTTTGTTTTTACGCCTTTATGCTTAGGCATAATCACCTAAAAGCCGGAGCAAACCAGGTTCAAATGCAATCATCAATTAGTAAAGAGTCTCCAACTCCATTTGGCGAAAACATTCCCCCAGATCAGCAGTACAGCGACACTCAAGGCACTGCCACATTGAATTTGACCACCCCTATCAATTTTATCCACCTGAAACAAAATTTAGCCGATCAGACCCGCAATTTATTAGGCGCCGACGCCCTGAGCAACCGCACTTTAACCCATATTATTATGCTGGCTGTTGCTGTTTTGGCCATTGGGGTTAGCCGGTTTGAACTATCGTGGGGTAAAATTAGCGCCGTGCATCCCATCAAATATGTAGCCGAACCGCTTGATACAACCGCCCCGGAAGCTGAAGCCGCTTTGCTGGTACTCCCCACCGAGCTGGAAGCCTCGGAAAATGATGTGCTGGTGCGAGCCGCCGTGCCCCGCACCATTATTCCCGACCGCAGCCTGGCCGAACCGGCTATTCCCGAAATTCGCTCTTATGCCGTTGAAGGCGGCGATACCATTTCTGGCATTGCCGCCAAGTTTGGCCTGAAGCCCGAAACCATTATCTGGGCCAACCCGGAGCTTGAACAAAACCCCGATTTGTTATGGGTCGGCCAGCCGTTAACTATTTTGCCTGTTGACGGCGTTTATCATCAGGTTGGCGGCGGCGATACCATCGAAGGAATTGCGTCAACCTTTAACGTTAGCCCCCAGGCCATTATTGATTATCCGCTTAACAATCTGGACCCGGAAAATCTGTTGATTCAGCCGGGGCAATGGCTGGTTGTGCCGGGCGGCAACAAACCCTTTGTTCCGCGCACGGTTACGGCTTACAGCGGCCCCGCCCCCGCCGATGCCACCGTTGGCAGCGGTATTTTTGGCTGGCCGACCAGCGGCTCAATTACGCAAGGGTATTTTGGTTATCACCCCGGTATTGATATTGGCGGCTGGCCGGGCGCCCCCATTTTGGCGGCGGATTCTGGCTATGTGGTGGTCTCCGGCTGGGATAACACCGGCTATGGCTATATGATCGTCATTGACCACGGCAACGGTTTTCAATCGCTGTATGCCCACTTGCAAAGCGTATATGTAGAGGCCGGAACCAACATTGTTAAGGGGCAACAAATTGGCGAGATGGGCAGCAGCGGCAACTCTACCGGCCCGCACCTGCACTTTGAAATCAGGCAGGGGACCGTGCAGCGTAACCCCTACGGATTTTTACCCTGAACCACAAAAAAGCCACTCGCAAATGAGTGGCTTTTTTTTGACCCGCAAATCTGGCTACTGGGCCAACTTTCGGCCCGTTTCAATTATTGCCTCAATGGCTGCCTGGCTGCCGGCCTCGGCGTACACGCGCAGCACCGGCTCTGTGCCCGATGGCCTGATTAACAGCCAACTATCATCGGCCAGATGATACTTGACCCCATCGTAATCATCAACTTTTATAACCGCTTCGCCGGCAATTTTTTGGGGCGTGTTTTCGACCAGCCGCCTGACCATCTCCTGTTTTGAAATGAGGCTCTTCAGCCGGATGTCATCGCGTTTATAAAAGGTGGGGCCAAACTCTTGCTGCAAGTTGGCAATCAGTTCGCTTAAGGGCGCGCCGGCATCGGCTACAATTTCCATCAACAGCAAGCCCATCAAAATACCGTCCCCTTCGGGAATATGGCCTTTAATGCTAATGCCGCCCGACTCCTCACCGCCAAGTAAAATGTCTTCTTTAAGCATCAGTTGGGCAATAATATCAAACCCTACCGGGGTTTCGTGAATGGCAAGGCCATATTTTTTGGCCAGCCGGTTGAGCATGAGGGTACTGCTGATGGTTTTGGCAATGGCCCCGGTCAGCCCCCGGCGTTCTACCAGGTAGCGCACCGCCAGCGACATAATGGTATGGGCGTCAACATAGTTTCCCTGGTCATCTACTGCGCCAATGCGGTCGGCGTCGCCATCGGTGGCCAGGCCCAGGTGAGCATTTTCATTTTGCACAGTGGCGACCAGGGTTTTTAGATTTTTGGGGAGCGGTTCCGGGTGAATCCCCCCAAAACCGGGGTGCAGGTCGTCGTGCAACTCTTTTACTTTGGTGCGCGTTCTTGACAGAATTTCTCTAAAGACCCCCCGGCCCGCGCCATACATATAATCGGCAACCACCGTCAGCTCGCCGTTTGAGATAACATCCATGTTAATCAGGTTGGTGGTCAGGTGTTCGTAATAGGGCCAGGCCGGGTCGAACCGTTGAATCAGCCCTTGCTCTTCGGCCCGTTGATAATCCATAATATTGGCCCCAATACGCTCGTGAATGGCCGAAAGTTTGCGCTCAATGGCCTCGATTTGAAATTTTTGGGCCGCGCCGCCGTAGCCGGCCTTTACTTTAAAACCATTATAACGGGGCGGGTTGTGGCTGGCCGTAATCATAATGCCGCCAATGGCTTTTTTATGAACAATGTTGTAACTAATGGCCGGAGTGGGCGCATCGGCGCGGGCCAGGTAAGCGACTATTCCGTTAGCCGCCATAACTCTGGCGGCTTCGGCGGCAAAGCGGTCAGACAAAAAGCGGGTATCAAAGCCTATTACAATTTCGGGCGATTTGTCGAACGGATTGGCTTCGAGTAAATAATCGGCCATGGCCTGGCTAACCAGCCGCACATTTTCAAAGGTAAAGGTTTCGGCGATAACGGCGCGCCAGCCATCGGTTCCAAATTTTATGGCCATATGGGTTTCCTTTGTAAGTAATTTTATTCTGGCGTCTTTAGGCTACGCAATAGATAGTATGAACCACGTTACGCGTTGCGTATGTTCATCCTTTGGGGACACTCCCCGGTTGGGTGTTGACCGGCAAGAGAGGAACTCATTATTACCACAGCAGGTTTAATTGTCAAACATGGACGCACGCGTGAGGAATCAGGCAGAGGGTTGGTAGTTTTGCCAGCGGCGTTGCAGGTATGGCCGGGCTTCTTCAAACTCTACCGCCTGGGCGGCCACGGTTCCCTCGCGCCCGGCCGGAGCCAACCCGGCAATCTCTTGCTCAAAAGCGGCTAATCGCCCTTGAAACAAGGGGAAAAAAGCAGATACAACCTGAGCCGGGTCTACCAGACCTTTATTGAAGACCACGACAAAATCATAAACAATCCGCGCCCACAAATCTGAAGGAAAATGAAAGCGGTCAGGCGGCAGGGCAGCCAGGGCTTCTATGTGAGCCAAATTATCGGGGGTCAGCACCCGCTGCCACAAGGTACGGTACTCTATCCAGCCCAGCGCCAGTTCATCCAGTAACCCAACCGTATCGGCCATATTGGGTTCTGTGTAATCAATTGACTCGGCAAATTGAGTAAGGGTTGACAATGACCGAACGCCATTGACCCCTTGCCAGTAAGCCTGATATTTGTTAACCGAGCTAAACATAACGCTGAGAACATCCTCAAAACGGGCCAGGAACCCGGCATTAACTGCTTTTTGAGATGAGACTGTTTGAGGATTGCCGCATTCTTTAGCGCCAAGCGCGGTTTGGGCAATGCGCCACTGCCCCACAGCACTGTATGTTACCAGCCAGGGGGGCAAACCGTAAGTGGCTGCGGCTGTGCCCCAAATATCCTCATCCAGCAGCGCCGTGGCCAATTGAGCGGACAGGGCAAAATCGGGCGCAGCCGGGCGGCGCACGCTTTGTCCCCACAAGGCCCTAAATAAAGGGTAAATTATTAAATCGCTCATTAGCCCATCCAGGGCATACCACTGGCGATAGCGGGGTATCACCAAATCGGCTCTATTTTCAAAAATCAATTGAGCCAGCCCCGCTATCCATTGAGGCGTAATAGTTTGGGTGTGGCTATCTAAAATGATAATGGCTTTGGCGTCCAGGGCCAGGGCCGCATCGAGCAGAGCCGCAACCGCGTTGCCGTGCCCCAATGCGCCCTCGTATCGCCCGCTGATAACGCAACTGTTATGGCCATTAGGCGAGGTTTGAGCCAAAACGGCCCGGCGGGTGGTAGCCCGTTGACCCGCATCGGCGTTAACCAGCACGGTGCGCAGGTGCGGGTAATGTTGGTGCGCGCCTTCAAGCGCCACCCGCGCCACCTGGGCCGCAACCTGCGGATTTTTATAGCTGGGCAAACCAATCACCAAATCGGCTTCGCCGGCATTTTTTAGTTGTCGCTGCGCGCCGGGGCGCATAGTAGGATGATACATCGGTCAATTATCAATTTTTCATTGTTAATTAAAAAAATTACCAGGCTAAAATAATGGTCAAATCATTAACATTAGTGTTGGTAGGACCGGTTAGTATTAGCTCATTTAGCGGCGCAAAAAAGTTGTAAGCATCGTTGCGCTGCAAATAATCCTGGGCGTTCAGCCCCAGCGATTGGCCGCGGCTAACCGTGCTGCCATCGGCAAAAGCGCCAGCGGCATCGGTGGGGCCGTCGGTGCCATCGGTGCCAAGGCAAATAAGCCGGATGTTTGACCAGCCTTGCAGGGCAATGGCCGCGGCCAGGGCCATTTCTTGATTGCGCCCGCCCTTGCCGTTACCTTTTAGGGTTACGGTGGTTTCGCCGCCGGCAACCAGGCAGGCGGGGCGCGGCAGCGGCCCTTCATCTTTAGCCAGCCCTTTGGCCAGCCCGGCCATCACCCGGCCTACCTCGCGAGCTTCACCTTCGATGAAGGTGGTGAGCAGTTGGGCGTTAAAGCCGGCATTTTGGGCGCTTTTTACGGCTGCCTGGGCCGCAATGCGGTTGCTGCCCACAATGGCATTTGTTACCCGGCTGAAGATAGAATTACCAGCTTTGGGGGTATCTGGCAAATTTTCGTCTCGACCTGCCCGCAACCGCTCAATAACGGCTTTTGGCAGGGACTCTTGCAGCCGGAATTGTTCGATAATTGCCCAGGCATCGCTAAAGGTGGTCGGGTCGGGTACGGTGGGGCCAGAGGCAATCACTTCCAGCGGGTCGCCCACCACATCGGATAGAATGAGCGCGTAAACGGTTGCCGGCGCGGCCATTTGGGCCAGGCCACCCCCTTTAACAGCCGACAGGTGCTTGCGGATGGTGTTAACCTGATTAATGGCGGCTCCGGCGGCCAGCAGAGCCTGGGTGGTGGCTTGCAGGTCTTCCAGGGTAAGCCCCTGGGCCGGGAGCGTGAGCAAGGCTGAACCGCCGCCGGAAATCAGGCAAAGCACGGTATCGTCCGGGCCGGTTTGTTTGAGCAAGGCGGCAATGGCCTGCGCCCCCAACAGTCCGGCTTCATCGGGTACGGGGTGGCCGGCTTCGCTAATTTTAATCGGGCCGGCGGCGGGCGCAGGCCCGGTATGGCCATATTTAACAATGACATGTCCATTGGCAATTTTGTTGCCAAAAATATCCAGTGCGGCGGCGGCCATGGGCGTGCCGGCTTTGCCGGCGCCCACCACAAAAACTTTGCCGGATGTCGAGTTGATTTTTTCGACAAGGTCGGGGTGGGCGTCAAAATAGTTTTGAACGGCGGCGGCGGGGTCAACCGCTTTGAGCGCGTCTTTAATAAGTTGCCAGGCTAATTGGTTTGGGTTGAAGTTTTGAGTCATCATTGAGTCAGGGCATCAATAGCGGTTATGGTTGCTTCTTCTGGGGTGGCTTCGCCACGAATTACCTGTTCTACGGCTTGTTGAAGAATGCGGCCAATGCGGTCGTACTCTAAAAAGCGGGGTTCGGGGCGGGCGGTGTTGAGTTGTTCGGTGAGAAATTGCCAGTAGGGGTCATCGCCGGCAAGCTGGCGGTAGGCGCTGTCTCTAACCGGGATGGAATTGTTCATTTGGTTCCAGGTGGCGTTGCGTGTGGTAGAGAGAAAGAATTCCATCAGGCGCAGAGCGGATTTTTGGCGCGCGATATCATCGGTAACTAAAACCAGAACCCAACCGTGGGTAACGCCAAGGGGGGTATCGGTAATATTTTGCATGGGCAGGGGGCCATAAGCGCTGCTGGTAAGCAGGTCGCGGTCGGTTAAATATTGCCTGACGCTAATTTGAGCCACGCTGGCCTGGCCTTCAAGGTAAATAGGCCACAACTCTTCGGTGGTAGAGGCTTCCAGAATGGAGGGGTCGATAATATTATTTTCCAGGGCCTGTTGATAAAAGCGCAGCACATCTTGCAAAACGCGGTCGTCAATTTTGGGCGCGCCCTGGTCATCCAGCAAGTCGCCGCCGGCCGAGAAGTATTGCGACAGGGTGGCATCGTTAACCAGGCCGTTAACCCCTTTGGCCGGAAAAACAAATTTTCTGTCCTGGCTCAACACATCGGTCCATGTAACCATAGTGCTGGTAAAGGTAAGGGTATTGTATACTGTGTGTTGCATGTCTATGCCCAGCGGCACGCCAATTAAAACATCGTTAACGGTACCCATGCGGCGGGCGGCAGGCAGCAAATCTTGCACAATAGAGCGGTCAAGCTTACCATCGAGCCGCTGGACCAGCCCGCCGTTCAGGGCCTGGGTCAGGTCGGTGGCGTTCATAATGGCTACGTCGGGCAGCACCGAGGGCGCAACCTCTTTGGATGTCCGTAAAAAATCTATCACGCCGCCTTTGCCGCTGGCTTTTTTGATAAATACTTCTACTTTAACGTCCGGGTTAGTGCGTTCAAAGGCGCGGATGCCGTTTCTAAAAAATTCGCCCAGATCACCCGGTGCCAAAGACGAGACAGGTTCAACCGTCCAAAAGGTAAGGGTAATGGGCGTATCGGCTTGAACGGTTGGCGTTGGCGTAATTTGCAAGGTTGGCGTTCTGGTAACGCGGGAGGTAGGCGTAGCTATTGCGGTTGGCGCGTTTTGATTGCCGCTTACAGCGGAGGTGGTAGTTTGACACCCCGCGCCGGCCACCAGGCTTAGAATCAGCATAACCATTAGGGTGATAATTGTCCGGTTAGTTGTGTCGAGCAAAAGTAAGATCATCGCGTCCTCGTTGAATTGGATACAGCAGCGAGAGATATTATACCATAGAGCAGGTACTTGCCCATTCAAAGGGGTTCTGCTAGAATGAGGCCCGTTTTTCCAGTTTGCGTCCAGGGGAGAAAATTTTATGGATTTAGCCAGCACCATCCGAAGTGTGCCGGATTTTCCGGTAGAGGGTATTTTATTTTATGATATTACGACCATGCTCAAGAATCCGGCGGCGTTAAAAGCCAGCGTTGACCAGCTTGTCCAGCGATACCAAAATGAGGATATTGATTTGATTGTTGGCATGGAGTCGCGGGGCTTTATATTTGGGGTGCCGCTTTCTTACCAGTTAAATGCGGGGTTTGTGCCCATTCGCAAACCCGGCAAGCTGCCGGCAGAAACCATTTCCGAAAGCTACAGCCTGGAATATGGCACAAATACGCTGGAGATTCACGTAGATGCTATTGCCAAAGGGCAAAAAGTTTTAGTGGTTGACGACCTGTTAGCCACCGGCGGCACAGCCCGGGCTGCCTGTAATCTGGTAGAACGGCTGGGCGGCAAGGTGAGGGGCCTGGCTTTTGTAATTGAATTAACCTTTTTGAATGGGCGCGACAAGCTGCAAAACTACGATGTTTTCTCGCTGCTCAAATATGACGAGTAGGCCCCAAATTAATTGAGGCATAAAAAAGCCCCCGTTTTTGGGGGCTTATTTTATTTGGGCGATAGTTTGAGCATAATAGTTGCCAGGGGCGGCAGAGTTAACAAAAGCGACTGGCTGAAGCCGTGAAAGGGGATATCCTGAGTTTGCGCGCCGCCGGAGTTGCCAACATTGCTGCCCCAGTAGTAGGCCGAATCGCTGTTGAGAATTTCGCGGTAATAGCCGGGGCTGGGCACTCCAATACGGTAATTGTAGCGCACTACCGGGGTAAAACTGCTAACCACCACCACAAAATCATCGCTTGATTTGGCCTTACGCACAAAAGAGAAAACGCTGTTATCACTGTCGTTGGCGTCGATCCAGGCAAAACCGGTCCAGTCAAAATCAACTTCGTGCAGGGCCAGTTCTTGTTTGTAAAGCTTGTTTAAATCTTTAAGAAAGCGTTGCACGCCCTGGTGATTGGGGGCCTTCAGGGCGTCCCATTCTAAACTGGCGGCAAAATTCCACTCTTGCCACTGGGCAAATTCGCTGCCCATAAATAGCAGTTTCTTGCCGGGGTGTCCCCACATAAAGCCGTAGTAAGCCCGCAGGTTGGCAAATTTTTGCCATTCATCGCCCGACATTTTGTTAATGAGCGACCCTTTGCCATGCACCACTTCATCGTGCGAGAGGGGTAAAATAAAGTTCTCGTTAAAGGCGTAGAGCAGGCTAAAGGTCATATCGTTTTGATGATACCGGCGATGCACCGGGTCTTTAGCCATATAATTGAGCGTGTCGTGCATCCAGCCCATGTTCCATTTGAGGCTAAAGCCCAAACCGCCCATATAAGTGGGCCGAGAAACCATGGGCCAGGCGGTTGACTCTTCGGCCACGGTAAGCGCGCCGGGGAAGATGCCGTGTACGGATTCGTTCATTTTGCGTATAAAGCTGATGGCCCCTAAATTTTCTCGCCCGCCATATTGGTTGGGCACCCAGGCGCCTTCCTCGCGTGAGTAGTCCAAATACAGCATTGAGGCGACGGCATCAACGCGCAGGCCGTCGAAATGGTATTTGTCGAGCCAAAAGATGGCGTTAGAAAGCAAAAAAGATCGAACCTCGTTGCGGTCGTAGTTAAAAATCATTGTCCCCCAATCCTGGTGCTCGCCCTGGCGGGGGTCGGCGTGGGCATACAGGTGGGTGCCGTCAAAGTAGCTGAGGCCCGCCCCATCTTTGGGAAAGTGGGCCGGCACCCAATCTAAAATAACGCCAATGTTGTTTTGGTGGCACTGGTCGATAAAATACATTAAATCCTGGGGGGTTCCAAAACGGCTGGTGGGGGCGTAAAAGCCCAGCACCTGATACCCCCACGAGGCGTCGAGCGGGTGTTCGGCAATGGGCATTAGCTCGATATGGGTAAAGCCCATTTCCACCACGTAGGGGATTAGCTCATGGGCCAGTTCTCGATAGGTGAGGTAACGAGCGCCCCATTTTTCATCGGGCACTCTACGCCAGGAGCCTGGGTGAACCTCGTAAATAGAGATAGGGCGGTCAAACGATTGTTTTTTAGGGCGCTGCGTAATCCATTCTTCATCGCTCCAGAGGTAGGTGTTGAGGTTTATCACCACCGAGGCGGTTTTGGGGCGCTGCTCCATGGCAAAACCGTAGGGGTCGGCTTTGTCAAAATATTCGCCGTTTGGAGCTACAAGATGGTATTTATAAACGGTGTACTCTTTCAGGCCGGGCACAAATAGCGTCCAGATACCGCTGCTGCTGGATTGCATGGGGTGGCTGCCGGTGCGCCAGTCATTAAAATCACCAATAACAAAGACCTGCCGGGCATTAGGCGCCCACACTGCAAAATGAACTCCCGCCTGGCCATTTTGTTCAATGAGGTGCGCCCCCAATTTTTCGTAGGCATGTTCATGGGTGCCCTCGCCAAAAAGATATCTATCGTAGTCTGTTATAAATTCTTCTGTTGCCGCTTGTGTTTTTTTTCTGACCATACTTTCCCTTTGTTTCTGCTAGCCTCTGTTTGTAAATGGCTTGAACACGCTGATAATCTTGAGCGCGACCGCACAATGCGCTCACCTTATCCGACGCCCTTGACAAATCCGCCAATATACTATATATTGTGTTATAATGGGAGAGTAACCCCAATATATAGTAGTCAGCTCACTTCAATGAAAAATAGCCGGTTAGTCAATGGGGCAAAAAATATTCAAGGTTATATTAACACAATCATTAGATCGGGGCAATTTGATTAAAAACCAGCCGGCCAATATCGGGCAACTTATTTGCATTAAGCGACAAATTGCATATAATCCGTCAGGCTATGGCGTAGGCGTTCCGTAGGCCAAATCGCCTAGTGAAAGTTGCCAAAATGTAGGCTATTATGCTATTATAAGTTTGTTAACAATCTCCTGGGAACAAATTCTATCAAGAAGGAGTGCGAGATGACAGTTACAACACAAAGACGCAGACCAACACAGCTTACCTCACAACCTACGGCTGTTGTTACCGCTGTACCGCGTCAGCAGCCACGGCGAGCCAAAAAGCGCGCAGCGCAAACCAGCGGCTCAATGGTGGCCTCCGGGCTAAAGGCAAGTTTAGTCGGCGGCTTTGGAATTTTAGTTTTGATGTTGATTGGCCTTATCCCCCCCCCCGAAAATCTCCCTTTTATTTCCCTGGCATTTTTAGTTGTCCCTGGCTTTTTAGTCGTGTGCCTGGCCACAGGTTTGCTGGCGGGCATCTTTGCCGGCGAGGGCGTTAAAAACAGCCATCAGGGCGGCAAAGTTGGCTGGATGGCCGGTTTTTGGGCCGGCGTATTTGGCGGCGTTGTGGCCATGTTCCTGGCTGCCCTTGGCTTTATGATGGTTAACTTTGGTCAGGGCGTCGTCAATCAATTCTCCCCCGAAGATTTACAAAGCATCAGCAACTACATTAGCCCCAACACCATTGCCCTGGCCGGGCGAGTGTTTGGCGCGTTGATTGTGTACGGTATTGTTGGTTCGCTGGTTGCCGGTCTATTTAGCTCCATTGGCGGGATGATTTACCCCAAACTGAGCAGCAGCTAAACCGGCCCGCGCACAAATGCAACCCTTAAAAAGCTCCCATTCATTTGGGGGCTTTTTTGCTTTTACAGGTTGACAACCAGCCGGCAACAGACCATAATTCAACCCTATGACCTTTGAAACACCCGCCCAAAAACAACAATACGTTAACAACATGTTTGCCCGCATTGCCCACCGGTACGATTTGATGAATCGCGTGATGACCGCCGGGCAAGACAAACGCTGGCGCAAACTACTCATCGAGCGCGCCCAGCTTCCCCCCGGAGGCAAGCTGTTGGATATTGCCACCGGCACCGGCGATATTGCCTTTGAAGCTCTGCGCCGGCAGCCTCACCTAAATCAGGTAGTGGGCGCGGATTTTACTCTGCCCATGATGCGCGTGGGCCGGCAACGTTGGGCCAAACTATCTCACAACCGCACCAATGGCAAATTGGGCTGGAGCGGGGCCGACACCCTGCACCTGCCCTTTCCCGATAACTGTTTTGACGCGGTAGTTAGCGGTTTTTTAATGCGCAACGTCACCAGTGTGTCGCAAGCCCTGGCCGAGCAGGCGCGGGTCTGCAAACCCGGCGGCCGGGTGCTCATTTTAGAAATCCCCCGCCCCGCCGATAACTGGTTTGGCAAATTGTTCAGGCTTTACTTTCACCGCGTTGTGCCGCTAATCGGCGGACTCATCACCGGCCAGCCCGACGCCTACAGCTACCTGCCCGCCTCGGCCGACACCTTTTTGCGGCCCGATGAGCTAAAGAGCCGCATGGAGCAGGTTGGCCTGCATGATGTTGAATATACCATGCTGATGCTCAACACCGTAGCCCTGCACGCAGGAGTCAAATGACAACCGCCGCCAATTTTGAAAACGCCGACAGGCGCGGCGCGCCCAGCCTGGTGTGGCGAGCCGGCCAAAACCGCCGCCTGGCTATGATTTTGGAAGCGGCCAACCTTTCGGCCAACAGCCGGGTGCTGGTTGATGGCTGCGGCGTGGGCATGTACGTGCGCGCCCTGCGCCAGGTTACGCCCCACGTGGCAGGGCTGGATATTGAACCGGGCCGCGTGGTTACCAGCCGCCAGCACTCGCCGCTGGTGCAGGTAGCCGCCGGCGAGTATCTGCCCTATCCGGCCAACTATTTTGATTTGGTGTTGAGCCACGAAGTGATAGAGCACGTTCAAAACGATACCCGCAGCGTGGCCGAAATGGTGCGGGTTCTCAAGCCGGGCGGGCGGGCTGTCATTTTTTGCCCCAACCGGCTCTATCCGTTTGAAACCCACGGCCACTACTGGCGCGGCGCATACCACTTTGGCAACACGCCGCTTATCAATTATTTGCCCAACAGCCTGCGCCACAGGCTGGCCCCGCATGTTCGCGCCTACACTGCCGGCAATTTGAGGCAACTCGTCGCCGGGCTGCCGGTTGTGGTGGTCAAACACACCCAAATTTACCCCGGCTACGATAACATTGTCGCCCGCCGGCCCGCTGTGGGCAACGTATTAAGGAAGATAACCTATGCGCTTGAGCGCACCCCATTGCGTATTTTTGGGCTGTCGCATCTGCTGGTGTTAGAAAAGACACTGTAGGTTAATTGACGGTGAAACGACGGAATTTTAACCTTTTTTCAACTTGCCCAACCCTGTTGTTTCTGCTACCATGTTGGGCGCGGTAGACTGGCGCTCCAGGATGCCGCTTTTAAATTCGCGGCAATCAAATTTGAGCAACACCTAACGCGGACAAGCCGCAACCAAACAGGAACACAGCGATGCGCCGAGATTTCACCGAGATACACAGAGATTTAATTATTTTTCCTTTTCCTCTGCGCGCCTCTGTGTTTTCTCAGTGAATCTCTGCGTAACAAATTTTCTTGCTAAAAAACAAGAATTTTCCGTAGGTAAAGGCCAACGGAATAGGCAACACGTGGTCATTTGCATTACTGATAATTTCAATCATTATGCTGACGACCCCGAAGCGAGGCTGTACCCATGCAAACCAACAGAAAAGTGATGATTACCCGGCGCCGGCGGCGGCGAACCAAAGAGCAAAAACCTAAAATATTCCGCTACATTTTGGGGGTTGCCATCGGCCTTGTCGCCATTATTTTGGCCTTTTTTATAAGCATATTCATGTCCGCCACGGCCTCGGTTTATGCGGTGTACGAGAGCTTTGCCCAGCAGCTACCCGACCCGACCGCCATTGAGACCGAGCAGGAAGATTTTGAAACCACCAAAATTTTTGACCGCAGCGGCAGGGTGCTGATGTACGAAATCTTCGACCCCTTCCGTGGCGACCGCAACTACATAGAACTTAGCGAAATCCCCGAATTTTGCCGCGAGGCCGTAATCGTCCTCGAGGATAAAACCTTTTACTCTAACCTGGGTTTTGACCCCCAGGGCATTGCCCGCGCCTTTTGGCAAAACCTGCAAGGTGGCGCAATTCAGGGGGGCAGCTCTATTACCCAGCAGCTCATCAAAAACATTCTCATTGAAGAAGAAGAACGCACCCAGCTTTCTTACACCCGTAAACTAAAAGAGCTGATTTTGGCCGTCGAGATTACGCGTCGCTTTGAGAAAGACCAGATTTTGGAGTGGTACTTTAACACCAACTCTTACTTCAACCTGGCCTACGGTATCGACGCGGCGGCGCGGGTTTATTTTGACAAGCCGGCCAGCGCCCTGTCCAGCGCCGAGTGCGCCATGCTGGCCCCCATTCCCCAATACCCATTCCTCAACCCCATCAACAGCCCCGACCAGGCCAAATACCGCCAGTGGATTACCCTCCGGCGAATGGTTGAAGAGGGGGTTATTACCCAAAACGAGGCCGAAGAAATTTACGCCCAGCCTGTCGAAGTGAGGCAAATTGAAGAGCGGTTTGACATTGTTGCGCCCCATTTTTCCGTATATGTTAAAGACCTGCTGGAACGCGCGCCCCAAAAATATAACATCAACAATATCGAACAAATTTATCGGGGCGGCCTAAAGGTTTACACCACCATCGACCTGGAGTTGAACCAAAAAGCTCACGAAATTATAGTCCAGCACATTAACGAGTTAAAAGAGGGCAACCATAACGCCAACAACGCCTGCGTTGTTTCAATTGCGCCCAAAACCGGCGAAATTCTGGCGATGGTGGGCAGCGTAGATTTTTGGGACAAGGAAAACGACGGCAATGTTAACGTTTGTGCCGCCGACCCGGGCCGGCAGCCCGGCTCGTCCTTTAAGCCCTTCAGTTATCTGACCCTTTTTTCGCAGGGGGTTTACAACGCGGCCAGCATGGTGATGGACGTGCGCCAATCCTTTCCCGATGACCCCAACCCGCCCTACGTGCCCGAAAATTACGACCGCGAATATCACGGCCCGCAGCGATTACGCAACGCCCTGGCCCGCAGTTACAACATTCCGGCGGTGTGGGTGCTGCACAGGGCCGGCATTAAAAACGTTATCAACACCGCCCACCGCATGGGCATTACCACCCTCAACCAGGATTACTATGGCCTGGCCCTGACCCTGGGCGGCGGCGAAGTTAAACCCATCGACATGGCCTACGCCTACGGGGTCATGGCCAATCTTGGCGTGATGGCCGGCCAGCCCGTGCCCGAAGTTGAACGCCGGCCCGGCCACCGCACGCTCGACCCCGTGGCCATTTTGCGTATTGAAGACAAGGCCGGCAACGTGCTGTACGAATACAAAGAGCCAACCACCGAGCAGGTCATCGACCCGGCCCTGGCCTACCTGATGACCAACATCCTGTCCGACAATGAAGCCCGCGCCGTGGCGTTTGGCCGTAACAGCGTGCTCAAACGAGATTTTGAAGACCGGCCCATCGCCGCCAAAACCGGAACCACCAACAACTTTAGAGACAACTGGACAGTCGGCTTTACGCCCCAGCTTGTCACCACCGTATGGGTAGGCAATAACGACAACTCGGAAATGAAGGATGTGACCGGCCTGACCGGCGCGGCGCCCATTTGGCACGATGTGATGCTGGCTTACCATCAGGATAAACCGGTAGAAACCTGGCAGCGCCCGCGGGGGCTGGTTGACGCGCGCGTTGATGCCGTTTCTGGCCTGCTGCCCGGCCCCAACACCGAAGTTACCGTTACCGAGCTATTTCTGGAAGGTACCGAACCGACCATACAAGACAACTTGCATCAGGTGTTCAGGGTGAACCGGGAAAACGGCAAACTGGCAACCGCCTACACCCCGCCGGAACTGGTCGAAGAGCGTATTTACGAGATTTACCCGCCCGTAGCCAACGATTGGGTGCGAGAAAACAACATCCCCCAACCGCCCACCGAGTACGATGACAGCATTGGCCCGGCCATCAATGCGGGGCCGGTGGCTTTTATCAACCCGCGCCCCTATGAGTACGTTAAAGGCGGGGTGGTGATTACCGGCAACGCCACCATCGACGGCTTTCAACTGTACCGCATTGAGTACGGCAAAGGGTTGAACCCGGTTGAATGGCGGCAATTGGGCGGCGACCACGGCAACCCCGTAGAGGGCGGTCCCCTGGAATTTTGGGATACCAACGCCGAAGAAGAAGGACTCTACACCCTGCAACTGACCGTGGTACGGGGCGACCAGAGCCTGGAGCGCCGCTCGTTGCAGGTAACGGTAGATAATACCCCGCCCCAAATTGAACTCATCAATCCCGAACCCGACGCCGTGTACGAGTACAATCCCGACCCGTTACTGAACGACTGGATTAACTTTCAGGTTGAAGCCTCAGACAACTTCTCCATTAACCGGGTTGAATATTTTATGGATAACCAGAAAATTGGCGAAAGCACCGTAGCGCCCCACACCCTGCGCTGGAACGTAATTTTGACCGAAACCAACCTCATCTGGGAAGAACCCATTTTTGAAACCACCGTCATCACCCTGCCCGATGGCGTCATCACCGAAACCCAGGGGTTAACCCTCACCCAGGTTGTCACCGTCACCGAACCCATCACCGACCCGGCAGAACTGGCTGCGCTGGCCCCCGGAGAACCGCCGGAAAAGTTCATCGGCTATCAAAAAGTTTTCTCCGGCGGGTTGACCCTGATTAACACCACCTACGGCTACACCGAAACCCATCAAGTGCACGCCGTGGCCTACGATAGCGCCGGCAACGAAACCAAAACCGAGCCGGTGAGAGTCCTCATCATTCCCAAAAAAGAAGAAGAGGAGCAGGAGGACGCCGACGGCGAGGCTTACCGGCTGCCGCCCCCTTACCGGGAGCGACTCGCTTTGTGGCGGTCTGACGTTATGTGAGCGTGAGTGTTGGGTGTCAAGTGTCAGGTGCTTATGTATAAAAAGCATGACCCTTGACACCTGAAACTTGACGCTTCTTACCACCAAAGAGGATGCCATGCTTATTCTAGTTACCAACGATGACGGAATCGACGCGCCGGCCCTGTTTCCGCTTAAACAGGCCCTGGATAAAATAGCCGATACGCTCTTGTTTGCGCCCGACCACAACTGGTCGGCCTCTGGCCACCCCAAAACCATGCACAAACCCCTGCGGGCCGACCCCATCACCCTGCCCGACGGCAGCCAGGGCTTTGTCTCAACCGCCCCCCCGCCCGATTGCGTCGCCCTGGCCATCATGGGCGTGTCTAACCGCAAACCCGATATGGTTGTTTCGGGCATCAACAACGGCGCCAACCTGGGCTACGATGTATTCTACTCTGGCACCGTGGCCGCCGCCGTTGAAGCCACCATCGAAGGGCTGCCGGCCATTGCCATTTCCCGCGAGCGCGCCGATGAAGACATGGCCGAGGCCGTCTCTCGCGGCTATCACGACGACCGCATCGTCGGCGCCGCGTTTGACTTTACCCCTATCACCACCTTTTGCGCCAACCTCACCCAAAAAGTCATCGAGCACGGCCTGCCGGTCAACACCTTCTTAAACGTCAATATCCCCAATGCGCCCTGGGGCGAAATTAAGGGGGTGGAATTAACCCGGCTGGGGCATCGCGTTTACCGCGATGAACTGCTGGTGCGGCAAGACCCGCGCGGTCGCCCCTACTACTGGATTGGCGGCCTGCCCCCCAAAGGCGTAGCCGAACACGGCACCGATATTTGGGCTATGGAAAATAACCTTATCTCAATCACCCCGGTCAACCTGGATATGACCGACCATCGCCTGATTGAAGATTTGAAACGCTGGAAATTGGAAGAGATAACAGCATGAGCTTTAAACCCTACCCCAGTTACAGCGGCTTTATTTTTTTGAGCATTACCGCAGTTTTTGGGGTAGCCATCATCTTTTTTATCGACAGATTGCTGGTGCAGGTTGAACCGGCCAGAGCATTTTTGTACCTGGTAGGCTTGTTGATAGCCCTGGCTTTGGCCGGCCTTGGGGCCTATTGGACGGTGGTGGCCTTCAGGCTTAATTACCACATTAACCGCAACGGCCTGGCAATTCAATGGGGGTTAAGCCAGCAGCGCATTCCCATTGATAAAATCAACAATATCATGTGGGGTAGAGATGTTGCGGCCCCGTTAGAATTTAAAGGCTTTGTTATGGATGGCCTTCATCTGGGGTGGGGTAAACTGGCCGAATACAACTTGCTTAAATTTAGAACTACCGCGCCCATTTATCAAAGCCTGCTGATAGTTACCCCAAGGCAAACCTACCTCATTTCGCCGCGCCATCCCCAAAAATTTATCGACGCCTGGCAAGCCCGCCAGCATCTTGGCCCCACCCAGCAGTGGACCACCAGCGCCCGGCAGCAATGGCCCCTCAATATCCCCGTGTTGCTCGACCCATTAACCTGGTGGCTATTAGGCGCAGCCGCGCTGCTAACAATTACCTTGCTGGGCTACATCTCCCTGCGTTACGCCGAGTTACCTCCCTCGCTGCCCATTCATTTTAACAACCTGGGCCGGGCCGACCGCATTGCCGATAAAATAACCCTCTTTATTTTTCCGGCAGCGGGCGCAACGTTCTGGGCCATTAATGCGCTGCTGGGCGGGCTAATTTACAAAGCCGAAAAATTGGGCGCTTATTTGCTGTGGGGCAGTTCTATTGCTATAGAGCTTTGCCTGTGGGTTGCCGTATTTACAATTACGGCTTAAAATATTACATAATTCCGCGCTACCCCAGCCATCCCAAAAATCCATCCTCCTTTCGATACAACAAAAAGCTCTCAAAAAATCGCCAACTTAAAAAATATGTGCCTAAAAGCATACGCATCGCCCGTTGTGTAGCCTGTTCCATTTCATTCAAAGTATTGCTTATCCCTGAACTCGTCACCCCCAACATATGACGATTGTCTGCAATTAAGATGACATGTATCACTATGGAGAACATCTATTTACCCTTATCCTTAGTAAGTGTTAAGCCGCCGGCATTTTGAGAGGAATGCGACAGCCCCAAACGGACAACAAGAATGAAAGCCAGGCGAGTCAAAGTGCGCTTTGATATTCTGCCGGCATTTTGAGAGGAGAGCATTTTTATGACAACCAATAACAGCAATAATACAACCACATTTATATTTTTTGCCGCGCTTGGCACATTGTTAATTGTGGCTATTGTTATTGTAATGTTGTGGGTGCAAAACCTTTTTCCGGGAGGCCGCGCCGCCGGCAGCAGCGCCATATTTAGTTTTACCAGCGGGCGCCGCGTAAAACTCGATGCCCCCACTATGGCCGCCGAAGAGTCGCCCCAGGCCGAAACGTCAACCACAGCCGCTTCAGAACCGGCCACCGAAGGCGGTTCTAATTTAGATGCGGTCATCGCCGCTATCAATAAAGGGGGCTGTACCGCTTGCCACACCATCCCCAACATCCCCGGAGCCGTTGGACAGGTAGGCCCCAACCTGTCCAATATCGGCGTAGATGCAGCCACCCGCCGCCAAGGTTACACCGCCCAAGAATACATCAGAGAATCTTTACAAGAACCAAACGCCTTTACCGCGCCTGAATGCCCCTTTGGACCCTGTCCCCCTGGCGCAATGCCCCAATTACAGCTAGATACAAACGAGATAGAGGTCATTGTCAATTATTTGACCACGTTGGGCGTCAGCAATTAGCAATAACCTAACCGCGATGGAGCCTGGCCATAAACTGATTTTGGGTTTTTGACAGGGAGGGTTGACCAACCATGATTAAGGTTCTATTAGCAGACCCGCACGCCGTACTACGCCACGGTTTGCGGCTGATTTTGCAAGAAGACCCCGGTCTGAAGGTTATTGGCGAGGCCGCCACCGGCCGCGAGGCTATTGCTCAAACCATAGCCCTGACCCCAGATATTGTCTTGATGGATTTAAACTTTCCAGATATAAACGGCGCCGAAACCATCCTCCAAATTCGGCGCTCCGGGCCAGAAACTCAGGTTTTGATTCTGACGGTTTCAAACCGCAGCGAGGATATGCTGGCGGCCTGCCGGGCCGGCGCCAGAGGCTATCTGTTAAAAAGCGTCGGCGGCGGCGATGTGATTCAAGCCATTTATCAGGTAGCGGCCGGTCAGGCCATGTTATCACCGCCGGTTGCCACCTGCCTTTTAGATGAATTGGCCAACCCCTCTCCCCCCCTGCAAGAATTGACCGACCGCGAGTTGGATGTTTTGCAGTATCTAACCCAGGGGCTGGGCAACAAAGAAATTGCCAGCACCCTGAATATTTCACAAAATACCGTCAAAACCCACGTTCGCCGTATTTTAGGCAAACTCAATTTGCGCAACAGAACCGAAGCCGCTACCTACGCCATGCAAACCAACCTCATCTCGCAACATTAAAGCAACAATAATCACCCAAAAGGGTGACGGACTGAGTCACCCTTTTTTGTGATAAAAAAATCATCCCCATTTGTGACGACAGAATAGCGGGGTTGGGTTATCCTTCGCCATATAATTGTTGTACGGAAATAACTCTACACTTTTGGGCCAAAAGCGTAGAGTTACTTCTGCACAACCTTCCCAAAAACCTTTCAACCGAATATAGCAGATATTAAACGGGAAACTTTGCGTGAAAAATTGCCGTGTGCTTTTAGTTTCAGACTCGCCGCTGTTTATAGAGGCCATCAATCGTTTGCTGGCCGAAGAAGGTATTTATATAACGGCCACGGCCAGCAACCTCAAGGAAGCTCGCTTAGTTGTAGACACCCAGGAAATTGATGCCATTATTGTTGACCATCATGACGCCCGCCAGCAAGATACCGAAATTGTCGCCTATTTAATCAGCCACAAACAAGAATGTCAGATTATTTTTTTAACAATGGCAGGCAACCAAATGATTGTTCATCATCGGGAGCGGGTAGAAAATGTCACCCCCGCCGACCTGGTGGGAGCGATTCGGTTTTCAAAATAGGCCCACACCCCAACCAAAGTGGCTTTACAAATCAACCGTGCATACCGGTAATGAAACCACAAACCACACCCTACCTACTGTATTTACTTTATGTCGGATAGTCTCTTTGGGACGGCAACAACAATGAAAACCGGAGTGTCAAAATGTATTTTGACACTCCACAATCATTATTCTAAGTGGAGGAGAGTGACGCTTTATGGTAACAAGAATGTTTTCCTGGCTGGCGGGATTGGCGCTGGTGCTGGTCTTTTTAGTGGTTATCAGCCCAGACCTGTTCAGAGGCTATGTATTTAGCCAGGACACCCGCAGCCCCGGCAAAAAAACCTACGATACCTACTGTGTTGGCTGCCACGGCCAGGAAGGGTTAGGCGACGGCCCCGCCGCCGAATTTTTGAACCCTGTACCGAGAAATTTCGTCAACGGCCAATACAAATTTTTTCATTTTGGCGAACCCGGCCCCCTGCCCTCAGATGAAAGCTTAAAGATTACCGTTCGCAATGGCCTGCCCGGTTCGGCCATGCCTGCCTTTCCCCTACTGACCGATCAGGAAATTCAAGATGTAGTCAATTTCGTAAAAAGCCTGCGAGAAGGCGGCTGGCAAGACACCGGCCCCATTCAGGCCGCCGTTGAGCCGGTAATGATTGAAGGCGCAACCGGCCCGGAGCTTTTTGCCAATGCCGCCTGCAACGGCTGCCACCAGCTTGATGCTGTTGGTTCGGTGGGCGGGGTAGGGCCAAATTTGAGCGATGTGGGCAGTCGCCTTGACCTGGGCTTGATTACCCAATCAATTGTAGACCCCAACGCCGTTATTGCCGAAAATTGCCCGGCCGGCCCCTGCCCCCAGGGCGTCATGCCCCAAAACTTTGGCGAGCGCCTGACCCCGGAACAAATTAACACCCTGGCCACCTATCTTTCAGAACAGCAATAAACGAAAGGAGCGAGTTAGATGACCATTGCCGTTCAAGACAAACCCCTGATCAACACCGGTTTGGTTAGGGCGCATATTTTGGTAGGTTTTGTGTTTTTAATAATTGCCATGTTGTGGGGTATTTTTTACGCCCTCCAGCTCAACAATCTGTACCCGTTTCCCAATTTTGAGCTGATGTCGCCGGGCCGGGTGCGGATGGTCCACACCAACGGCGTGGCTTACGGCTTTATTGTCAATGTGTTTTTGGGGGCGCTCTACTGGGTAGTGCCTCGTTTAACCAGGCGCAAAGTTTTAAGCGACAAATTGGGCTGGCTGATTTTTTGGGTATACCTGTTTATTGTGCTGTGGACGGTAGTTGGCATTCACACCGGCCACGGCCAGGCCGTTGAGTGGGGAGAAACCCCCAACGCCTTCAGCCCCAACGGCAGCATCCTCTTCCCCATTGATACCCTGGTAATGGTGGGGTTAACCCTCATCGCCATTCAGTTTTTAACCCCCATCTTCCAGTTTGGCAGCCGGCAGCCTATGTATGTGAGCCTGTGGTATTTCTCGGTGGCCTTTATCTGGATTATTTTGACCTACGCCATGGGCAACTATCTGCCGGAGTTCATCCCCGGCGCGGGCGGCGCTACCTTTGTTGGCCTCTATATTCATGATTTGGTGGGTTTGCTGGTCACCCCGCTGGGTTGGGGGATGATGTACTATTTTGTGCCGGCCCTGCTCAAAAAACCCATCTGGAGCCATGCCGTATCGCTGCTGGGCTTTTGGGGGCTGGCCTTCTTTTACCCGCTGCAAGGCGTCCACCACTTTATTTACAGCACCATCCCCATGTTTGCCCAGTTTGGGGCGGTAGTGTCAACCGTAGCTATCGAAGTGATGGTCGTCACCGTGTTCATCAACTTCTTTATGACCCTGCGCGGGCGCGAAGTGGCCCCGGTGACAAACATGCCCATCCGCTGGTTTTACACCGGCATGGTCTTTTACGTGGTCACTTGTATTCAATGCGCGGTACACGTGCAGTTTTGGGCGCAAGAATTTATTCACTTTACCGATTGGGTGGTTGGCCACGCCCACCTGATTATGTTTGGCACCTTTGGCTTCTGGCTCATCGGCATCACCACCGATTTGTGGCCGCGCGTGCTGGGCCGCAAAAACTGGTGGGCGCCGGCCCTGCACGAGTGGGTTTTTTGGATGTCCACCATCGGCCTGGCTTCGATGTTTGTGGCCCTTACCTCGGCCGGGCTGGTAGAAGGCTTTTTGTGGAAAGGGCTGGCCCCCTGGGAAGTATCGCTCGAATCAGTTCGACTCATCTGGCTGTTCCGCACGGCCACCGGCCTGCTGATGTTTGCCGGCATTCTACTGTTTGCCTTTAACATGTACATGACCGCGTCTACCCCCGAAGCCGAAGAAGCCAGCGCCGCCATGGCGGTTCCGGCCCCGGCCAAATAGAAATTGATTATGCGGTTTGCCGTTTAGAGGTTAATATTGAAACGTATTGCGTAATGCATAAACGGAACAGGCAATACGTATGTACAAACACCAATTAGATGAATTTCGCATAATCCGTTAGGAGAAGGACGTTATGGAAAAAACCATCGAAAAGTTTCAGTTCATCTTTCTGGTCGCCGGAATTGGCTTCTTTGTGCTGGCCTTTATCGTTTCCGGGGTGGTTACTGTCAATGCCATTAGCGATTTGCCCTACACCTCGCTCGATGAAATCTCGCAAGATGTCAGCCCCTATTTTGAGGCGCTGGCCCGCCAATACCCCGACCAGTTTGAAAAATACTATCCCGGCGGCCCCACCCCGGAAAATTACCGGGAGGCGCTCAACCTGGGCCGCAATGTTTACATTGGCGAAGCCTGCTGGCACTGCCACACCCAGCAGGTTCGCCCCGTAGCTAACGAGGATGTGCGCTTTGGGCCGGTTTCTACCGCCGCCGAGCAGCAACACGAGTTAATGATGCCCCAGTTATTGGGCACGCGCCGGGTTGGCCCCGACCTGTCCCGCGAATCCGGCTTTCGCTCCAACGACTGGCACGTGGCCCACTTCTACAATCCCCGCTCCGTTTCGCCGACCTCGGTGATGCCCAGCTATGGCTGGTTTTTTGACGGCAAAGTACCCAACAAAAAAGGCATTGCCATCATCACCTACATGCAGTGGTTGGGCAGCAACGTACAGCAGCAGTAAGGAGAAGCAACAATGACCAAAAGCAGGTTCAAAGATGGTAAATTTTTATCTGTAACCGTAGTGGCTATCTCAGTAGGCGCTGCCGGGCTTACGTTTCTGTTCAAACTGTACGAGTTTGTGGCCGCCTCAACTACCGGCGTGTTGCCGGGCATTGTCACCGCCACGGTTCTGCCCTACTTTTTTATCAGCGGGGGCTTTTTGCTGCTGGCGGCCTGGGCCTGGGCCGGTGGTCACTACAAAAATATAGAAGAACCCAAGCGCGACATGCTGCTGCAAGAGCAAGAATGGGAAAAACTGGAACGTCAAAACAAACTCTTTTACGAGTAACCGGGAGGAGACGGAATGAGACAACCGCAACTCAAAGCCATTGTCTTTTTTATCGGCGTTTTGTTAGTAGGTTACGCTATAGCCATCCCCGTAGCAACGGGCATTATGCAACTACCCTTAAACGCCGTTACTTTTTTGAATATGACCGCCTTTGCCATTCTGTTTGCCGTTACGCTAACTATCTGGCTAGACAAACCGCTTGAGTTGGAACTGTTCAAATGGCCTGAGAAAAAAGCCGACCAGCCCAAACCCCAACCCGCCTCGCCGGCAGAACAGCTTCAGGTAACGGCTCCGCCGCCCCAAATTGCCCAACAACCACAACCGGTCCAGTCGCCCTCAACCAAGCTGTTTCCCCACGAGGAACCCAGCGAACATTGGGACGTAGACTTTGGCGATACCAAACAGGTTTACCAGGGCGCCGACCTGCCGGTCTGGATTTTGGCCGGCTGGGCCGTCTTTATCATTTGGGCGGTGGTCTATCTGGTGTCCGGCCTGCCCGGCGCATTTTAAGAGGATATCAAAATTTGAGTCATTGGCGTAGAGTCTTAAGCTGTTTCAACCTGGGGCTGTTGGCGCTACTCATTATCGGATGCAGCTACCAGCCCGGCTGGCCGGCCCAAACACAGGCTACCTCCGCCGCCCTCAACCTGGTCGACTCCGGCAGCGTTTGCGCCATCGACCACCCGATTGTGGCCTCCAGCTTTTTTATGCTGCTGGGGGCGGGCCTGCTCACCGGGTTAAGCCACTGCGTGGGCATGTGCGGCCCGCTGGTGGGCGCATTTGCCCTGCACCGCCGCAGCCGGCGGCAAGAAATCACCACTCCGCTGGCGCTGTTTCAAACCGGACGATTGACTGCTTACATGGCGCTTGGCGCGCTGGCCGGAACCATCGGCTCTGCGCTGGCTGCCGTCATCAAAAGTTGGCAGGGGATTTTTGCGGTAGGGTTGGGGTTGCTGGTTGTGCTGCTGGGGCTGGGCTTATTGGGGCTGCTGCCCCTGCAACGCTGGCTGGCCGCCCTTGCCCCGGCCCGGCTGGTAAGCCGCTGGATTAAGCAACTCGTCGCCTCCAATCACCCCGCTGCCCCGGTTGGTCTGGGGCTGGCCAATGGGCTGCTCCCCTGCGGGCCGGTGTACGCCATGGCCCTGCTGGCCGCAGTTAGCGGCAACCCGCTGCAAGGGGCCACGGTAATGCTCATTTTTGGATTGGGTACATTGCCGCCCATGCTGGGCTTTGGCCTGTCCGCCTCGCTACTCAGCGTTGGGCTGCGCGGCCAGCTTTACCGCGTGGCCGCCATATTGGTAGTCGCCGTAGGCTTGCAACTAACCATGCGCGGCCTGGCTATAGGCGGACAAATCTCTCACGCCGCCATCGGGAGCGTGATGCTGTGGTAGCCTCAAATTCCAATTACCAGTTATCACTTACAGATTACCATTTACCAACTGCCAATCCCCCTTGCGCCCTGTGCGGACTCCCCGCTTCGCGCCACATCACCGAAACCTTCAACGGCCAGAGCATGACCTTTTGCTGCTACGGCTGCCGCCACATTTACGAAATTGTCGCGCCGGAACTGGCCCAGGGCGTCAACCTGCCCCAGGCGATGGGCCGGGCCGGGTTAGATTTGAACGCGCCCTGCTGCCGGGGCGTCATTCACGGCGACCCCGCCGAAGAGGCCGCCAACACCCTTTCCCGGCTGATGCTCAACGCTTTTCTGGCCATGATGGTTATGGCCCTTAGCCTGGCCCTCTACTCTGATTTTTTCTTTGCCGACTGGGGCGAAAGCGGCCAGAGCGTCCGCGCCATGCTGCAAACCCTAACCATGCTGTTTGCCACTCCGGCTGTGCTGCTGCTGGCCCTGCCCATTTTAGATGACGCCATCTTTACCTTTCAGGTATACCGCCGGCTGACCACCAGCGCGTTGATTGCCGCCGGCAGCCTGGCCGCTTATGGACTATCCGTTTACGCCACCTTTACCGGCAGCGGTCACGCTTACTTTGAAACCGCCGTGATGACGCTGCTGCTGGTAACGGTGGGCCGCTGGCTGGATGCCCAAACCCAGGTAGAAGGTAACAAGGCGCTCAACAAATTGCTGGCCCGCACTCCCGCCGAGGCCAGTATGATTGCCGCCGACGGCAGCGAAACCCGTGTGCCGGTAGACACCTTGCGGGTGGGCCACCACATTCGGGTGCGGCCTGGTGAAAATTTTGCCGTGGATGGACAGGTTATCAGCGGCGAAGGCAGCGTTAACGAGGCCAATATTACCGGCGAGTCAACCCCGGCTTACAAAGGGCCGGGCCACACCGTTTACGCCGGAACAACCAATCTCGATGGCAGTTTTGTCATCCAGGCCACCCAGGTGGGCGATGAGCGGGTGATGGGCAAACTGGTTCGCCTGCTGGAGGAAGCCCGGCTCAAGCGCGCCCCCATCGAGCAACTGGCCGACCGGGTCGCCGCCTATTTTGCGCCGACCGTAATGGCGCTGGCCGCCGCCACCCTTGTTTACTGGAGCTGGCAAGCCGGTTTTGAGCAGGGGCTGCTCACCGCCCTGGCCGTACTGCTGATTGCCTGCCCCTGCGCCCTGGGCATTGCCACGCCGCTGGCCATCTGGACGGCGCTGGGCCGGGCCGCCCAAAAAGGCGTGCTTATCCGCAACAGTTTGACCCTTGAAAAACTGTCGCACGTTAAAAATATCTTTTTCGACAAAACCGGCACGCTCACCACCGGCCAATCAACCCTGGTTGAAAGCGTGGCAGAGCCAAACGCTGCCTTTTCCTTTGCTGCAGTGGCGGTCGCCGGCCAGCCTGCGGCGGTCGTGTTACAACTTGCCGCCTCGCTAGAGCACGGCTCCGAGCATCCGCTGGCCCGCTCCACTCAGGTCGCGGCTCAGGCGCAGAGCTTGCCGCTGCTGCCGGTCGACAAATTCAGGGCGCTGCCGGGCCTGGGCGTCAGCGGAGAAATTGCGGGCCGGCAAATTTTTGTGGGCAGTTGGCGGCTGGTCGAGCAGCAGCAACTGGCGTTATCGGACAGGCTGCGGGCCGAGCGCCGGCGGCTGGAACAGGCCGGGCTGACCGTGGTTCATTTGGGGGGGCAGGGACAGGTGTGGGGTCTGCTGGCCTTTGCCGAAGAGATTCGCCCCACCGCCCCGGCGGCGCTGGCCGAAACGAAGCGGCTGGGGCTATCGGCGCAGGTGCTTACCGGCGACAGCCGGGCGGCGGCCCTGGCGCTGAGTCAAAAACTCAATATTGCTGTGCAAAGCGAGTTGCTGCCGCAAAACAAGGTGTCGGTGGTGGAGCAAATGGATACCGTTGCCATGGTCGGCGACGGCCTGAACGACGCGCCGGCCCTGGCCCGGGCCACGGTGGGCTTTGCCCTGGGCTGCGGCACCGATGTAACCCGCGAGGCCGCCGACATTAGCCTGCTGGGTAACGATTTAACCCAGGTTGCCTGGACGGTGGGGCTGGCCCGCCGCGCCTACCGCACCATTGCCTGGAACCTGATTTGGGCCTTTGCCTACAACGTTATCGGCGTGGGGCTGGCCGTGGCCGGCCTGCTGCATCCGGTCATTGCCGCCGCCGCAATGGTGATTAGCAGCGCGCTGGTAGTGGGCAACTCGCTGCGGATTTTGAAATTTTAAATGGAGGATTTACCAATGATGATGAGTAATTTTTTTACGGCCATCAAACAAAATTTCTGGCCGGTTTCGGCGCTGATTTTTTGCCCTTGCCATCTGCCGCTGACCATGGCCGCCGTGGCCAGCCTGACCGCCGGCACGGCCCTGGGCGGGTATATTTCGACCTACTACAGCTCGATTGAAACGGTGCTGGCCGTGGCCTTTTCATTTTACTTTGTGCTGGCCTTTATGATTTGGGTGGTGCGCGGCCCGGCTCCCAAAGAAGGGGCGGCCTGCAAAATTGAAAACCGGGGCAATCAGCAAGTCGGCGGGCTATCGACTAAACAAATTGTGGTGTGGGGCGTAATTGGCATGTTCACCATGCCGGCGCTGGTGGCGGTGAGCGCCTTTACCAAACAAAAATATTTTGTTGAAACCGTCAACCAGATTTTTACCATTAATCCGGCCATCAACTCCGGCTTTATCTGGCTGATTAGCCTGTCAACGGTGGTAATGATTCCGGTCATGGTCATCTGGCTGGTCTGGCTGTGGCTGGCCTGGTCTAAAACCGATGTATCCCGAGTTGATGGCGACAACTGGAGCTATGAGTATGAGTGACTCCCCCAAAGCCCGCCGCAAATGGCCGCTCAAAACGCTTATCGAGATTTTGCCGGTGATTATTGCGCTGACCGCCATTTTCAGCTACTCGACCATTAAAAATGTAACCGACGTGGATTTGGTGACGCCTTTGCAACAGGTGTTGGGCGATGTGCCTCTTTGGGTAGCCGGGTTAATGGGGCTGATTGCCCTGACCGGCGCGCTGGCCATGGCCTGGCTCATTTACATTTTCAGCCGCGCCCCGGTCTCGCCCGATGGCGGCAGCGAGGAGTAACAACCATTCATGTTCAAACTAATCTCCACATCCAACTGGCTGGCCGGCGCATTAATCTTTTTTATGCCCATTACCCTGATACTTTTTTTGGGCAGCCAGATGGCCTACGGCCAGGTAAAAGGCAAATTCGACGCCTACCAAAGCATCCCGGAAATTACCACGGCGGCTGAACTGGCGAACACTCCGGCGGGGCAGGTCATTATTTTGCGCGGCCAGATGTCTGGCGACGCCTTTGCTTCGGGCTTGATTGTATACCAGGAGCGCCCGGCCCAGGGCCGCGAGGTCCGTTTCCGCGAGGAGTTTTCGCTGGTATTTCCCCAATTTGACATGAAACTGCCGGGCGGGCAGGTCACCATTATCCCCAGCGCCAGCCGCGAGCGGGTCATCCAGCGCGAGTTACATACCGTGGCCGTGGGCGACCGCCAGCTCGCCGGCTTTGGCCCCGGCGATGTGGTTTCGGTGCAGGGTGAATGGCAGCCGGCTCAGGCCAGCCTGATTGATACGACCGGCATTACCGGCGCTACCCGGCAAGAGCTGCTGGCCGAATGGCAAAGCGCGTTTGGCGCAGTAAGCTGGGCCAGAAATATATTGGGGCTGGTTACGCTGGTCAGCCTTGTTTTGCTCATTATCCAACTGCGCCGCAGCAAAAAGTCCAAAGAAAGCTCAGAAGAATGGCAGACTCCAACAACCACAACGACTCCAACAATATAACTTACTTGCTGGTGGCGGTAGTCGTTTTGGCTATTATCATCATTGCAACGTTAACCATCACGGCAATTGTGGCCGGCCCCCCCGCTGTTTGACTGCGCGTTGAATGCGTTCAATTTTCGGCTAATGTTCTCGCAACGCCCCGCCTGGATAGCCGCGCTATGTCACCCCCAATTAGTGACATTTCTCACTGGCATTCTGGATAAAACTGGCTATAATCACCCCAGTTTGTAAGTCGAGAAAACGCAGATATTCTTTGAGGAATTAAAGAGGATGGCTAAACCGACCTTCTTCGATTACCCCACCTTTCGAGAAACCAAAATTCCACAAGTGCGGCTGGCCCACTGGAAGCCGGTAACACTTTACACCAAATACCGCTGGGTGGCGCAGGCTATCATTGTGTTATCGTTTGTGGCGGCGCCGCAACTGCGCTGGCTCAAGCTGGATTTTACCAATAATCAATATTGGCTGCTGGGGCATCAGGTTTCAATGACGCTGGCTTTGCAAGCGGTCGTTATTCTGTGGCTGGGGACCTACTTTATCAACTTTTTTGAAAATTACCTGATTGGCCGGCTGCTGTGCGGCTGGATTTGCCCCTGGGGGCTGCTCAACCGGCTGGGGATGATTATCAACCACTATCTGCGCCGCCACAAACGGCGGGCGCTGCTGCTGGCCCTGGCCAACCTTGTTTTTGCGGCTACGGCCACCCTGGTTGTTATGAACTGGGCCATCGACCTGACCACCCTTTTTAAGCCGCAGCACCCCTATTTTGGCTATGTCTGGCTGGCTTTTGGCCTGCTGCTGGCCATTGGCTTTGCCATTCTGCATCAAATGGGCTTTAAGTTTTGCGAGACCATTTGCCCCTTTGGCATGTACCTGACCGTGGTGACGCAAAAAAACTCGCTGCGGATTACCTTCGACTCCAGCCGGGCCTGCGTCGATTGCGGCCTCTGCACCCAGGTTTGCCCCATGGACCTCTCGCCCCGCGAGATGGATTTTAAGGACTCCATGAACGGCGGTTTCGGCCAATGTATCTTGTGCGGCGATTGCATTGACGTGTGCAAAATTCGGATGGATTTGGAAGGGCTGCCCGCGCCGCTGCGCTGGAACACCGAAGCCGATATTATCCCCCTGCTGCCGCTGGAACAGGCCGCCAGGTAGCCCTTTTGCTCCCATCATCCCCGGTTCTGGTTATGAATACAGCAACATCTGGACCCCGACCCAACCGCCCCCCGGCGCCCCGCCCCACCACGCAGATGACCATCGGCTGCTTTGTTATTCCCCTGCTGGCAGCGGCCATCATTGGCGGCGTGTACGTTTACATCCGCTCAAACGCCTCAACCCAACTGGCCGTTCCCGCCAGAGAGGTTTTACTGGTGCGCGCCGCGCCCGATGAGTCGGCCCCGCTGCTGGCCCGCTTTGGCGAAGGGCGCTCGCTCAACATTATTGGCCGCACCCCAGATTGGCGCTGGCTGGAGGTGGCGTTGTGGGATGGCCGCCGGGGCTGGACGCTGCGCCCGCTGGATATTTTTGTCTGGCAGCTCGACGCGCCGGAAAGCGCGCCAACGCCGGTTGAGGCTGTCGCCACCCCCCTCACGCCCGTTGCCCAGGAAATGCTCCTCATTCCGGCGGCTACCTTTACCATGGGCAGTCCCCCCGGCATTGGCGAGGATGATGAGCGACCGGCCCACCCGGTCAGACTGTCGGCTTTTGAAATTGACAAAACCGAAGTGACCGTGGGCCAGTATTGGGCCTGCGTATTGGCCAGAGCCTGCGCCGCCCCCACCGCCGATGCCAGCCAAACCGAGCCGCACTACCTCAACAACCCGGCTTTTGATAATCACCCGGTGATCAACATCCCCTGGCAGGAGGCGGCCAATTACTGCAACTGGCGCGGCCAGCGCCTGCCCACCGAAGCCGAATGGGAAATGGCCGCCGGCTGGGATGCCGGCCGCGGGGCCAAGCTACTATGGCCCTGGGGTAACGACCCCGGTCAGGCGGATGCCAACGTGGGCGACGCCTCCGCCGGCGAATCAATGATGGTGGGAGCCTTCCCCGGCGACCACTCGCCCAACGGCGCGCTGGATATGGCTGGCAACGTGAGCGAGTGGGTGTTTGACTGGTACAAGGTTGACTATTACAGCAACGCCGATGACACCGACCCTACCGGCCCTACCCCCCGGCGCGGCGAAGGCAGCGGCAAAGTGGTGCGCGGCGGCTCGTTTGCCGACCCGCTGGAGCAGGCCCGCACCGCCAACCGCCACAACCGCGAAGCCATTTACGGTTACGCCACCGTTGGGTTTCGCTGCGCTAAAAGCGTTCAATAAGGCGAATTGTCCGGAACATTGGGGCTTAAAACCAGCGTCGCCCCCACATGATGATAGCCACCCCAATTAGGGCGATGGCCGCGCCCAGCAGGTCGAACTGATCCGGTTGCCAGCCATCTACCCAACGCCCCCACAGCAAAGACAGGATAATGAAGACACCGCCGTAAGCGGCGTAGACCCGGCCAAAAGCCGGTTCCGTTTGCAAGGTGGGCAGCACGCCGTATAAAAATAGCGCGCCGCCGCCCATAATCCCCCAACTCATGGCCCAGCCACTACGGAGCCATTGCCACACCAGCCAACCCCCGCCAATTTCGGCCAGCCCGGCCAGAGTAAACAGAATAACAGCGCGAAGAATTTCCATAGTTCACCTCTGTGAGTTGGGCGAGCCGGTGATTTTGTGATTATCGGATAACTTGCCTGAGAAGATAAATGCGGCTCAAAAGGGGTGCGTCCCAAAATTTGGGACAGACCCGCTCAAAAGCCTTGCAGTTGGCTAAAATCCGCATACCCCTGGGTTAAATCCCTGATATCCTGTAACAGCGCCAGCCGATTATGCCGCGCGGCCTCATCTTCGGCCATGACCAGCACGTCATCAAAAAAGGCGTTAATCGGCGCGACCAGTATCTCGCGCAGGGCGTCAACCACTGCCGCCAGTGAAGAGGCGGGCGACAGGCTGGCCCGCGTTTTTTGATAAGCGGCGTACAGTTCCCTTTCAGCAGATTCGATAAAACGTTCTGGCTGCACCGTATAACGCCGGTCGAGACCACGCACAATGCGCGCGCAGCGGGCGTAAGCGTTGAGGGTTTCCTCCCAATTGCTGCGGCGGATAGCGGCGGCCAAATCCTGGGCGGCGGCCAGGGCCAGCCAGGGATTATGGCCACGCTCGGCCAGCACGGCCTGAACCACATCATGAGGCAGGTTGTACTCGTCGCGCAGCACGCCTTCCAGCCGGCGCTGCACAAAATCGGCGGTTTCGGCCAGAGACTCCGGCGAGACCGGCACGGGCATGAGTTTGGCGGCCATTTGCAGCCCTGCAACCACATCAAAGCCGGTTTGGGTTTCCAGCAAAATTGTAACAATGGAAAGCGCATCGCGGCGCAGGGCAAAGGGGTCGGCAGAGCCGGAGGGGGCTTTGCCCACGGCAAACAGCCCGCACAGGCTATCGAGCCGGTTAGCCAGGTTAAGGGCCAGGCCGGGCAAGCTCAATGACTTGCCGGGCAGGGGGGCGTGGGGGTAGTAATGCTCTACAATGGCGGCGGCCACGGCTTCAGGTTCGCCGGAACGTTTGGCGTATTCATAGCCCATAATACCCTGCAAACTGGTGAACTCGACTACCATATTGGTAGCCAGGTCGGCTTTGCACAGGTGGGCGGCCCGTTGAACAACGCGCATATCGGCGGCGGGCAAGTGCAATTTTTCGCCAATTTGGGGGGCCAGCGTTTCCAGCCGCTTGCTTTTGTCCAACATCGAGCCAAGCTGCTCCTGAAACGTCAGCGTGTCGAGCCGGGGCAAAAACGCTTCCAGATTTTGTTTGGTATCGGCGTTGAAGAAAAACTGGGCATCGGCGTAGCGGGCGCGCAGCACGCCCTCGTTGCCCCGCTGAACGATATCCAGATGGTTGCTGCCGCCATTACGCACGGCAATAAAGTGGGGCAGCAGCGAAGCGTCGCCATTGCTGCTGACCAGCGGAAAGTAACGCTGGTGTTTTTTCATGACGGTAATCAAAACGGGCCGGGGCAGTTGCAGATAGTTTTCTTCAAAGCTGCCTAAAAAGGCGGTGGGCTGCTCAACCAGATGCGTAACTTCTTCCAGCAGGTCGGGGTCGTCAAGGACGCGCCCGCCCACCTGAGCGGCTACGGCCTCGAGCTGTTGCTTTATTTCAGCCCGGCGGGCAGCAGGGTCAACCAGGATGTGGTGGGTCTGCATCACCTTAAGGTAGTCGGCGGCTTGCTTTATTTCTATATCGGGCGACCCTTCCGGGCGCAGGCCGCGGGTGGCGCGCCCGCTGGCCAGACCGGCGTATTCAAACGGAACAACCTGGCTGCCCAGCAGAGCCGCCAGCCAACGGATGGGCCGGCTATAGGTGGTTTTGGCGACTTCCTCGCCCACCTGGGCCGAGGCCAGCCAGCGCATTGATTTGCCAAAGGGGATGGCGCGGATGAATTCCGGCAGGCTTTCGGCCAGCACCTCGGCGGCGGGGCGGCCTTGGGTGCGGATGGTAGCGACGACGTATTGGCCGCCGTCCATCTCTTGCACCCGCAAGGCGGAGACGTCAACCCCTTTGCCGCGAGCAAAGCCCTGGGCGGCTTTGGTGGGGTTGCCATCGGCATCAAAGGCAATTTTGGCCGAGGGGCCACGGGCGATTTCTTCCAAATCATCTTGCCGGGGAGCCAGATTTTCAACCAGAATGGTTTGCCGGCGCGGCGTAGCCAGCACTTTAATATCGCCGTGTTGCAGGCGCAGGCCAGCCAAAAATCTGGGCGCGGCTTCTGTGAGGTAGGCGATGACGTCCGTTACATCGCGCGAGGGAAGTTCTTCGGAGCCGATTTCCAGTAAAAAGGTGTGCAATGATTGGTAATTAGTAATTGGTAATTGCTGATTGCTAATTGCTAATTGTTCATTACTAATTGACCTTTCCGGCATGTATTTCATCAGGGGAAAGCCCAACTCCTCTCGCTGCCGAACAAAGGCTTTGGCTACCTGATGCGAGAGGCGGCGCATGCGGGCAAAGTAGCCGGCTCGCTCGGTAACGCCAATGGCGCCCCGCGTGTCGAGAATGTTGAAGGTGTGAGAACATTTGAGCACGTAATCGTAGGCGGGGATGACCAGCCCCTGTTCAAGGCAGCGTTTACATTCGGCTTCGTACATGTTGTAGGCTTCAACCAGGGCCTCAACGTTGGCTATATTGAAGTTGTATTCGCAGTATTCAATTTCTTGCCGCAGCAGAATGTCGCCATAGGTTTGGCGGCCATCCCAATCAATATCCCAAACCCGGTTGACGTTTTGCAGGTACATAGCAATGCGTTCCAGGCCGTAGGTTAATTCCACGGCTACGGGGTCTAGCGGCAGGCCGCCGGCCTGTTGAAAGTAGGTGTACTGGCTGATTTCCATGCCATCGAGCCATACTTCCCAGCCCAGGCCCCAGGCCCCAAGGGCGGGGCTTTCCCAGTTGTCTTCCACAAAGCGAATATCGTGTTCATTGCGGTTGAGGCCAATGGCGTAGAGGCTGCCCAGGTAGAGTTCCTGCGGGTTGTCGGGGTCTGGCTGGAGGATGACCTGAAATTGGGTGTGCATTTGCATGCGGTTGGGGTTGTCGCCAAAACGGCCATCATCGGGCCGGAATGAGGGTTCTACATAGGCAATGTTCCACGGTTCGGGGCCGAGGACTCGCAGGGTGGTGCCGGGGTTGGCGGTGCCGGCCCCCACGCTCTCGTGCCAGGGTTGCCAGATGAGAAAGCCCTGGTCGGCCCAATATTGTTGGAGGGTCATGATGATTTGCTGGAAGTTTAGGGGTTTAGACATTGATTCCTCGCGTTGTAATTTTATTCTTCCTCCCAGGCTACGCGCTGATAAATTTGCTGGAGGGGTATTTCAAAGTCAATCGACTCGATAGTAAGCGTGTCTTCTATCCGGTTGAATTCTTGTAATATCCACCGGCCATCTTCTAATTTATGAAAGTTCTCTACGTGGATTTTGTGCTGGTCGATTAAGACGTAATCTTGCAGCGAATCCAGGGCGCGGTACAACTCAAACTTGGCCCCGCGGTCGTATCCCTCGGTAGATTTGGAGAGCACTTCGACAATCACCGCCGGGTTGGTCAGCGTGTCGTCACGGCCCTCCGCAAATTCCAGCCCGCCGCAAACGGCCATCACATCGGGGTAGGTGTAGAGGCCGTTTTTCTTGACCAGCAGGCGCATGTCGGTGATGAAGGCTTCGCAGGGCTTACCTTCAAAAGCACTTTCCAAGGCAATGACCAAATTTTTGATAATCCGGTTATGGTTGGCCGAGCCGCCGGACATGGCAAAAATTTCGCCCTGGTAGTATTCGCTGCGATATTCGGCTTCCTCTTCCAGGGCCAGGTATTCTTCCGGGGTGTAGTAAGTTTTTTGCGGTTTCAACATTGCTAATCCTCCCCTCCTATGACTCGCGCCGCAGTTTGCGGATAAAATCGACGCTTTTGAGCTGCCGCTCCAGCAAAAAGGTGATGTAGCCCAGCAGCAAGGATTCTACTTGTTGGCGGGTGGTAGGCGTTAGCTGTAGTTTGGTGACTTTTTCCCAGGGTTCGGTTTGCAAAAAACGCAAAACCTTGAGTACGGACAGGGGTAAAATTTCGGCATTGGGCCGGGCCGGGCCATGGGTGGGACACAGCGCGCCGCCATCTACAAAGTGAAAGTAGTTGTTTTCCACCGGCTCCAGCGGCTCCTGGCAGGCCACGCAAAAATGGAGTTGCGGCTGAAAGCCGGCCAGCGCCAGCAGATGCAACTCAAAATAGCGCAGCACAATAAAGGGGTCGTCAACGTGTTCCAGGTGGGCCAGGGTCAAGGCCAGCAGTTCAAATAGCGGAGCGTTGGGGTCGTTTTCTTCGGTAAAGCGGTCAACCAGTTCGGCCAGGTAGTAGGCGCGGCTGGTTTTATCCAGGTCTTCGCGCAAAAAGCGATACGGTTCAATAATATCGGCCTGCGAGACAATATCCCAGGTACGGCCTTTGGCCACCAGCATATTAGTGAGCATAAATAGCTCGACATGACCGGCTTTGCGGCTGGTGGTTTTGCGAACGCCTTTGGCCAGCAGGCGCAGTTTGCCCCGCTCCGCACTGAGAACGGTGAGCATACGGTCGGCTTCGCCAAAATCGGCGCGGCGCAATATGATGGCATCGGTTCGGTATAAACGCTCTCGCTGGTTCATGGGGGGAATTATACTATTGGCGGGGGGAATCTGCAATGGGCCGTTATTGAGTATTCAGTTATCAGTAATCGGTTATCAGCAAGTAGAGGCTGCTTGAAACCGGTCACTGATTAGCGAGCGCTCATGGGCGCGGCAAATTTTCCGGGCCAAAGCTGTGGGGCAGCAAATCGGGCAGGGTAAGCGCCTGATAATTACCCTGGATGTCGCCAAAAATGATAATCAGGTTGGGGGCAAACTCGCGCATAACCTGCCGGCAGATGCCGCAGGGCGCTCCGCCGTTGCTGGTGGCCACGGCAATGGCCACAAAGTCAACCTCGCCCTGAGAAACAGCCTTGAAGATAGCGGTTCGTTCGGCGCAGACCGAGGCGGTATAGCCGGCGTTCTCGATGTTGCAACCGGTAAAAACCTTGCCGCTTTTGGTTAGCAGGGCGGCGCCAACCTTGTAATGAGAGTAAGGCGAGTAGGAATACTCTCTGGCGGCAACGGCTTGTTTGAATAAATCATTCCACTGGTCTGAAGATTCATTGGTCATAATTAGCTCTAAACAGGTTACGGCTAAGAGGATTCGGAAAGGGTTTTGCGCGTGTTATTTATAAGGGTTGAGGTTTTTGGGTCCATTGCGGTTTTTGGTATTTTTTGAGGCGGGTTGTTCTCTTTTTTGAGGCGGGTAACTTTTACTCGTTTAATACGCCGCCCGTCAACATCCAGCACCGTAAAATAAATATCGGGCGCGCCAAAGGACTCGCCACTCAGCGAGTCGCCCGCTTCGGGAATACGGCCAAGTACGTTGTAAATTAAACCGCCAAGGGTATCGCTTTCGTCGGTAGGCAGTTCAATAGACATAACGTTGTTGATATCATCCAAATCCATACGGGCGCTGAAGATATACTCGTCATCAGAAATGTATTGCATGTAAAACTCGTCGGCGTCGTGCTCGTCTTGAATCTCGCCTACTATCTCTTCTAAAACGTCTTCAATAGTAACCAGACCGGCGGTGCCGCCGTACTCATCTACCACAATGGCAATGTGTACTTTTTTAGACTGGAGTTCTCGCAATAACTCGCTAACGGGTTTGGTTTCTGGCACATAATAGACAGCCCGTTCCAGGCCCTGAATGGAGGCGGGAGGGTTTTGGTGATGCCAGTATCCCAACAAATCTTTTACATAAAGCACGCCGATAGTGTTGTCAATAGTATCGACATACACGGGCAGCCGGGAATGGCCGGCTTGTATGGCTACCTCAACAGCTTCTTCAAGGGAAGTGTTGGCTTCGACGGCAACTATGTCGATACGAGGCACCATAATTTCACGCGCCGAGGTATCATCGAGGTCGATGATTGAGTAAATCATGTCGCGCTCATCTTCTTTGAGCACACCTTCTTCTTCGCCTACGTCAACATAGCTCAACAGGTCTTCTTCGGTGATGGTGGCGGGGTTATATTGCTGTACTTCATTCAGGCGTCCGGTCAAAATTCGGCCCATGAAGCTGACCAGCCGGGTTAGGGGAGCAACCAGGCGCGACAGCCAGTAAAAGGGGTAAATGGTCCACAGGGCAATTGGTTCGGCAAAATTTCTGGCAATTTCTCTTGGCAGCAGGTCGCCCAAAAATAAAACAACTAAAGCCGATACCAGGCCAAGCACAATTGCGGCAAAAAGATTGTTGAGGCCGGCGGCCTGGGCCAGAGCCGTTGTATATGAGACAACGACAAGAGCGATAAAAAGAAAGCCAATAAATTTAAGGACAAATTGCTCGGTGGTTACAAGCAAAGTGGTGTTTTCGGCCAGGTTATCAACCAGGCGAGCGGCGGGTTTGTTTTCTTCGATTAGTTGCAGCCGGCGTGATTTTCTAATAGAGGTGATAGACTCTTTGGCTGCTGCAGATATTGCGTGAAATGCAAGTAAAAAAACGAGGAAAATAATTGAAGTTGAACTGTCAGGGTCTAACAAAATTACTCCAAGCCAATTTATTTATGAAAAATTATTTTACCCACATGAAGGCAAATAAGGGACAATGGCTATCTGGGAGAGATTGTAACACAAGGTTAAAGAAAATAAAAAAAGTCTTCTTGGCAATGACCTACTCTCCCAAGGGGTCGCCCCCTAAGTACCATCGGCGCTGACGGGCTTAACTGCCGGGTTCGGGATGGGACCGGGTGTTTCCCCGTCGCAATAATCACCAAGAAGACTCTTTTACAATTAAGAACCAACAAAGCTTTGTTAATTGATTATTAGAGTAGTACCCTAAAGACTAAATAGAACGAAAAAGCTCAGAACCAAAGCAGACGCCTGAAAAGATTAAGCCTTTGGCCATTAGTACGGCTTAGCTGAGGACATTGCTGCCCTTACACATGCCGCCTATCAAACTGGTCGTCTACCAGCGGCCTCTCCCGGATTAAAACCGGATGGTGACCTCATCTTGAAGCGAGTTTCCCACTTAGATGCTTTCAGCGGTTATCTCTGCCCGACGTAGCTACCCAGCTATGCTCCTGGCGGAACAACTGGCACACCAGAGGTCAGTCCACTCCGGTCCTCTCGTACTAGGAGCAGCTCCTCTCAAATCCCTTACGCCCACAGCGGATAGAGACCGACCTGTCTCACGACGGTCTGAACCCAGCTCGCGTGCCGCTTTAATGGGCGAACAGCCCAACCCTTGGGACCTACTCCAGCCCCAGGATGCGACGAGCCGACATCGAGGTGCCGAGCCTCCCCGTCGATGTGAACTCTTGGGGGAGACTAGCCTGTTATCCCCGGGGTAGC
>CAZAPG010000055.1:0-51284 GCA_964486935.1 uncultured Caldilineaceae bacterium
CGGGCCGAGAAACCGTCCTCCGGCAAGCCGGGCGATAAGGCCATCATCACCCCTACCGGCGTGATGCACGGCTGGATTGGCGGTAGTTGCGCCCAGCCCACGGTGGTGCAGGAGGCCATGAAAGCCCTGGCCGAAGGCGAACCGCGCCTCATCCGCCTGAGTACCAACCCCAAAGGCGAGGCAGACCGGGCCGGGTTAATCGACCTGCCGATGACCTGTTTTAGCGGCGGCACGCTGGAAATCTACATCGAACCCCACTTTCCGCTGCCCCGGCTGATGGTTATTGGCAATCTGCCGGTGGCCCAGGCGCTGGTGCAGTTGGGCAAAGCGATGAACTACAACGTGATTGCCGTTGACCCCGATAACGAGGGGGCCGGGATGTCCCAGGCCGATGAGATTCTCACCGACATGCAGCACATTGTTGATAAAATTACGCCCCTTACTTACGTGGTGGTAGCCAGCCACGGTCATTACGATGAACTGGCCCTGACCACTGCGTTGCGCTCAAAAGCGGCCTATGTCTCGCTGGTGACCAGTAAAACCCGGGCCACGGCGGTGCTTGAGTATTTGCGCGCCCAGGGATTGACCGACGACGAACTGTCCCGGCTGAAATATCCGGCGGGGCTGGACATCAGCGCCAGGCGCGGCGACGAGATTGCCCTGAGTATTATGGCCGAGATTGTGCAAAAACGGCGCAGCGCCGAACTGTTTGACGTTGAGGCTTTGTTGGCCTCCCTGAACCTCTCGGCAGAGCCAACCGAGGCCATTGACCCGGTGTGCGGCATGTCGGTGGAGATTGCCGGAGCCGGATATACGGCCCAATACAATGGCCACACTTTTTATTTTTGCTGCCAGGGCTGCCGCGAGTCGTTTGAAAATGACCCGGAGCAATACCTGACCAGCCCGGCCCCCACCGGCGAAGCCATTGACCCGGTTTGCGGCATGAGCGTTGATATTGCTACAGCCAAATATATGTCGGAGTATGAGGGACAGTTTTACTATTTCTGCGCGGCCGGCTGCAAAGCCTCGTTTGATAAAATGCCTCAAAAATATTTACAGGTATCAGAAACTTGAGATTTGCGCTGTGTGGTATAATAGGTTCGGCTTGAACTTATTCTGCGTAAACGGAACCTGAACCTGTGCTAAAACCCAAACAACCGGCTGCTACCTGGGATTTAAGCTGGGCCGATGCCCTGCTTCTTTGTACCGCTACCTTTTGGGGCGTCAACTTTTCGGTGGTAAAGTTTGCGTTGGTTGACCTGTCGCCCCTGGTGTTTAACGGAGTCCGCTTTATGGTGGCTTCGGGCGCAATGCTGCTGGTGGCCCTGGCGATGGGCCAGAGGTTTAATTTTCAGCGCCGCCACCTGGGGTATTTAATTGGTTTGGGCCTGTTAGGCAATACCGCTTATCAATTATTTTTTGTGTTTGGCATCAACCAGACCACGGCCGATAACTCCTCGTTGATTTTAGCAACTGTGCCGGCCTGGGTGGCGCTGATTGGCACAGTGGTTAATGTCGAGCGTGTCGAGACAAAGGGCTGGTTGGGGGTCGGGCTTTCGCTGGCGGGGATTGCGCTGATTATTACCGGCGGCAACCAACAAACCGACTTTAAATTTGGCGCGGCTTCCATCCGCGGCGACTTGTTGATATTGGGCGCAACGTTGTGCTGGTCTGGCTATACGCTGCTGGCTCGCCCATTAATGCGCCACTACTCCTCGGCGGCAGTCACCAGTTTTAGCACATTGATGGGCACAATTCCGCTGGTGCTGCTGGCGGCCCCGGCAATGGCCAGCCTCAACTGGGGCGACGTGCCTGTTACGGCCTGGGTCGCCGTCTTTTTTTCGGGCGTGTTTGGCATTGCGCTGGCTTACTTATTTTGGAACTTCGGCGTGTCGCGCATTGGCAGCGCCCGCACCTCGCTCTATTCTAATTTAACGCCCCCCATTGCCTTGCTGACGGCCTGGCTGTGGCTGGGCGAAACCCTGACCATCCAGCAGGGGTGGGGGGCGCTGCTGGCCCTGGCCGGCATTATTTTGGCCCGACGCTTTGCCCATCCCGCTAAAAGCGCTGAAGATGATTGATGGTTGCCTCTTCTCAGGCAACAAGGTAAAATCTCTGGTGGAGGTGATGCTATATGAAAGACGTTTTAGAACACATCGAAACCTGGCAAAAGCGCGGCGATAAAATAGCAGTGGCGACCGTTATCAATACCTGGGGGTCATCGCCGCGTGCGCCTGGAGCCAGGCTGGTGGTCAACGACAAAGGCGAAATGTTCGGCTCGGTGAGCGGCGGCTGCGTGGAAGGCGCGGTGGTTGAAGAAGCCCTGCAAGTGCTCAAAACTGGCCAACCCAGGTTGCTGCACTTTGGCGTGGCCGACGAGCTGGCCTGGGAGGTTGGCCTGGCCTGCGGCGGCAATATCGAGATTTTTGTGGAGCGTTTAGATTGGTGAGCGACTTGCAACTCTTCCCTCTGCTCAAAAATTACATCAGCAAAGAGCACGGTGTAACGCTGGCTACCGTGGTTCGCGGGCCGCAGAAGTTGTTGGGATTAAAAGCATTGATTCCAGTCGAGGGCGAGCCGGTCGGTCCATTGCTGGAGATGCCCTGGAGCCAATCAATGGTTGAGGCAGCGCATCAATTAATGGCCCGGCGAGCCGACTCGACCACGCGCCGCTATGCTGATGACGAGGTAGAGGTATTTTTTGATATTCATCGACCCGCGCCGCGCTTGTTAATAGTGGGCGCGGTCCACATTGCCGACAGCCTGATTCAGTATGCCAAACCCCTGGGCTTTCGCACCTACCTGATAGACCCTCGCGCAGCCTTTGCCACCAAAGAACGTTTCCCGCACGTGGATGAAATGGTTCACCGCTGGCCCGACGAGGCGCTGCCGGAAATGGGGCTGAACAGCGAAAGCGCCGTGGTGGTGATTACCCACGACCCCAAACTGGATGACCCGGCCCTGAAAGTGGCGCTCCCCAGCCCGGCTTTTTACGTGGGCGCGTTGGGCAGCGCTAAAACCCACGCCCAGCGGGTCGAGCGACTGCTGGCCGAAGGTGTGCCCCAGGAGCAGTTAGACCGCCTGCACGCGCCCATTGGCCTGGATCTTGGCGGGCGCGCGCCGGCGGAAATTGCCCTGAGCATCATGGCCGAAATTGTGGCGATACGTAATCAAATCCCACTCGATAATGAGTTTTTTGAGGGTGAGAAGTAGGGTTTGATGGGACAGACCCATTTGATGATAGCAATGGTTTGATGACCAGGAGTCCAAAACAATTGTTTTGGACTTTTTATTATTGACCGCGACGGCGTAATTTTCTACCGCCACCCTGGCCCCTGAGCGCCTATACGCTGTTGGGGTTGTAGACTCTCAGCTTTATTTATTTTTAACAATGAGCGGCATATAAACAGGAATCACTTTAAGTGTTGCCTGCGCCGAGAGAGGCAGCGTGGGGTTGACTCCGTCCTCAACGTAGGCCGTATTTACAATAGAGCCGCCGCCGGCGCTATTTACCCTGGCCTGAAAGGTCAGCGTGGTTTGTTGCCCTTTGGGCAGGGCGGTTGTCCAGGTGAAGCTGTTGCTGCCGGTAATCACTGCGCCGCTGCCGGGCAAGTCTACCCCCAGCATATCCAGTTGAGCCGGCAGCGTGCCGGTTGTGGTGATGAGCGCCGCATCCACCGGGCCGCTGTTTTTCAGGGTGATGGTGTAAGAGAGGACATCGTTTTGGTTGATGTTCTGATTGGGCGTCACACTCATCATTGATGCGCTCAGATTGGGCGCGGCGTTCACTGCGGCCACCCGGTCGAACAAAATGTTGTGCTCCGGGTAGTAAAGCCAGCTTGTCTGGCTGATGACCGCGCCCAGCGGCAGCGAGCCGTTGATTTGGGCCGTGTAGGTAAAACTTTTGCTGCTGTTGACCCCCAGCGAGTCGCTCCACACAAAATTCCCTCCTGCCAAATTAACCCCCGGCGAGGCCGAACCCGGCGTGAGATAGCCGGGGAAGGTGGCTGTGAAGGTGGCCGTGCTAATGGGGTCCCAGCCGTTGTTGGTGATAACGGCGGTGTAGACAATGGTTGACCCGTCGGCCACCGAGTTGGCCTGCGCCCGCACGGTTGAGCTACCCAACCAGCTCAACCAGCCCACCGACCGCTGCATCAAGCGCGCCCGCGCCGAAGAGTCGAGCAACTCTGGCCCGTAGGCTAAAAATGTGGTGTGCCAATGCTTGCCGCCGGAGCCGATGCCGGCGTTGGTCAGACTATTGGGTTGACCTGCCTGCCCTCGCGTGGCAATTTGGGCGGTGGTAGTGGGGGTTAGCGCGTCGGTCCAGTTGTTGTAGCCGGGCGGAAAAGTAAAATTGTACGGCCCCAAATACGCGCCCACCGGATTGGGCGTCTGCCCAATGGTAAGCGTGCTGGTGTAATCCTCGGTGTGGGCCTGGATGCCCAGGTAGTTTTGGGCAAACGGCTGGTAGGAGTTGTTGTGATTCAGCAGGTGGCGGTACAGATAATCCTGACCGCTAAAGAAAAGGCGGCCGCCGCCATTCAGGTAGCTGCCCAGCCGGGCCTCCTCGGCGGGAGTTAGCGGTTGAAACCAGTCATAGGCCACGTACCAAACCGCCATCGGGTACATTTGCAGCGTTGCCAGCGAGGGGCTGGGCGGTTCCGGGCCGCTCCAGCTTTTGGGCACCTGATAATAGTCATAAGGGATATTGTTGCTTGCCAGCGCCTCTTTAAACTCATTGGCAAAGCTGTACCAGCGGTCGTCATCAACCAGCAGCAGCGGGGCCGGGGTTTTGGTGGTGCGCGTAACCACACCGGTAACGGCGGGGTTGGCGTTTGATTGGGCGGTGATGGTGAAGGTATCGGAGATGTGCCAGGTTTTGTTGCCGGGAAGCTGCACCTGGGCCAAAATTTGCTGCGATTGGCACGACCCCAGCGAAACCGACGGCGGCACGCCGCTGACCGGCCAGTTATAAGGCGCGCCGCTGCCCGGCGTCAGGCTGATGACATCGCTGCCGGTTCCGGTGTTGCGCGCGCGGATGGTGTGAGTAACAGTTGCGCCAAAATTGCCTACCAGCGTGCCGGTGATGGGCGTCAACTCTACGCCTACGGGCGCAGGCGTTTGCATCAGCCAGTCGATAGCTTTGCCCATCACCTCGCTGCGGTTGGCGCGGCTGTTGATAGCCTCAAAGCCAAAGGCAAAAAACATTGCCCGATACGGCACGCACAGCCCAACATGCAGCGCGGCCAGTCTGTCATCAGCGTAGTTTAGCAAAGGGCCGGCAAAATCGGCGTTGTTATTGGCAATAACATCTGCTGCAAACTGATTATCTGCGCCGTCGCCGCCGCTAATTGACAGGCTCAACCCGTTGAAAGGTTGGCCGCTTACCCCGTTGAGATTGGCTGTGCTGGCCGCATCCTCAACAAACGATACTTTTAGCAGGTTTTTAAGGTAAGCGACGTACCAGAACCAGAAGCTATCGTAATAGGCCACATCCTGGCCGGACAACAGCAATTTTCCGCCGCCGTTCAAAAACGAAGCCAGCTCGTCGTCGGCGCCAATGTAACCCGGCGAGTCAAACGGCGCAGACCAGATGACAATATCATAATTAGCCAGCGTAGCCGCCGACGGGATATCGTTGGGCGCGCCAAAGGGATTGGCAATTTGTTTCAGCTCATAGGGGTACAGGGCATCGGTCAGAGCCTGCCGGTAAAAGCTGATTTCGCTCTCCTGATACCAGCGGCCACTATCAACCAGCAGAATCGAGGGCGCGGAATCGAGCAAAAAATGTTGGGTAGTGGTCGCCCCGGCGGTAATGTTGATGTTGACGGCTTGGGTGATGCGGTGCCGGGCGGCCACCACCGTTACGGTGTAAACGCCTGCCGGCAATTGCAGGCTGTAGCTGCCATCGGCGGGGTTGGTGTTGGCGCTGGCCGGAGCGCCATCTACGGAAAGTGTGGCGGCCAGCGGGGCGTTGCTGCCTTTATCTTTTACCGTGCCGGCCACTACGCCGGTAGGTTGAGGCGTCAAACTAAAGTTTTGAATGGTGGTTGTGCCGGTGTTAACCAGAACCTTTGAAACCATTTGCGGCTGGTAGCCAAACGCCGACACGTTGACATCGTAAGAATTGGGAGCCAGCCCCTGGGTGTACGCCCCGCTGCTATTGGTTGACGCGCTAACCGTGGCTCCCCCGGGGTTGGGCGTCATTTGCACCAGCGCGCCGGCAATGGGGGTTCCGTTAGCCGCATTGGTAACGGCGCCCTGCAAAATCCCCGCCGCCGCCACCGACATGACCGCGTTGTAGGCGTCGATGCGGCCCCAGCCGTAAACGTTGTTGGGGATGGGGCTGCCCAACGGGATGGCGCTGTTTTTCATGATATTGGCAATGGTATTGCCGGCCAGCGCGGGCGAGGCCTGAAGCAGTAGCGCGGCCAGGCCGGCGGCGTGGGGCGCAGCCATCGAGGTGCCATCCAGGTTGCCATATGCGCCGCCGGGCAGGGTAGAGTATACCCCTTTGCCGGGGGCCGAGACTTCCGGTTTAATTTGCCCCCACGGTGAGGGTCCCCGGCTGGAAAAGGTGGCTATTTCGTCATCAATGGTGGTGGCTCCAACCGCAAAGGCCGTGTTTAAACTTCCGGGCGAGCCAACAGTACCCGCGTTTGGCCCATTGTTGCCTGCTGAAAATATTGGGAAAATACCGGCAGTTTGCAAAGCCTGCACGTCGGCGGCAAATTCGGTGCTGGCTCCGTTATCGCTGCCCCAGGAGTTGTTGACAATGTGGGGGGCCAGGGTCGGGTTGCCGTTGGGGGCCAGTATCCATTGAAAGGCCGCGTGCAGCCAACTGTTTTGGGCAACGCCGGCGCTGTTAAAAGCGCGGGCGGCAATCCACTGCGCGCCGGGGGCCACGCCAACGCCGTTGCCGCCAACCATTGTGCCCATTGTGTGAGTGCCGTGGCCGTTGGAGTCAACCGGATAAACGGCATTTTCGCCGGTGGCGTCAAACCAGTTGCCGGCGTGGTTGGGCAGGTGTCCCGGGCCGGTGTAGCCCCGATATTTGGATTGCAGCGCCGGGTGCAGCCAATCAACGCCGCTATCAATATTGGCGACCACCACGCCCGCGCCATCAATGCCCAGCGCATTGTGAACCAAATCGGCCCGAATTTTGCTGACGCCCCAGGCAGGGGTTTGCCGGTTGGGCCTGGCCGTTTGCCGGTTGAGGGCCGAAAGCGGAGCAGTGGCCGGGTTTAATTTCACCTGCTTGTCCAGCCGGACAATTTCAACCTCTGGTTGGGCGGCCAGGGCCAGCACCGTATCCAGCGAACCTCTGGCAGCGACGGCGTTGACAATCCACAACGGCCTGATATCAAAGGCGGCCAGGCTCTGCCCGCCAACGCCCCTGGCCGGCGGACGGCTCAAAATCTGCAAAACGTTGCCCTGGGTGCTTTGGGCCGTTTGCTGCAAGGCGTTGATAACGGCCACCCGCTCGGCCAGCGGGTCTGGCCGGCCCTGCGCCCCAACCCCCGGCGAAGCCGCAGCCACGGCTGCCGGTAAATCGGCCCTGGCTTTGAGATAAACGATAAATGGAACCGGCTGGCCGTTGACCGTGAGTAATTTTTTTAGAAGCTGAGGTTCAATTTTGACTAACCAGGAACGGTCAATTTGAAAAGGGGGCTGCGGTTGTAGCGGAGGGGGATTGAGGGCCAGGGTTGAGTCTTTGGGCGGAACCGGGTCAGGTTCCTGGGCCACTGCCGGCAAAGATACAACCAGGGCCGACAATAGCGCCGCCAGAATAATTAACACCAGATTGAGTTTGCGTGTAGTCAAAGTTTTATTATCCAACTCGACCCACCAAAAGAGAGAACAGGCGCAGCGGTTGAATTAAAAAAAATGGGCGCTCTACAGAGCGCCCAACCACAGAAAAGGAGGAAAAACGAAAGACAAAAATTAGTCAGATGATTGAATTACATTTTACAACAAAAAGGCGTTGGCGTCTAGAGACCAAGGTACTTTATCTTACAGGACTAAAGTCATTAATTGCCAAAAGTAAAAGTACCGTGGATAGTGTACCTGGACCGGAGCGGTGTGGTTGGGTTAAATCAAATTTTGATGTCAACGAACAGACTTGCTTTACGGCCACGCTGTTTGGCAGGCGGGTTAGGGGTGAGCCGACGGCAGGGTTAACAAAGGTTCCCCTTTTAGCGCCGAGCGCATTGCCTGGCGGTCATCCCAGGGGTACTCAATTTCTCCAAAGCACATGCTCTGCTCATGCCCTTTGCCCAGGGCCAGCACCATATCGCCGGGTTGGGCCAGTTGGGTGGCCCGGTAAATGGCCCGGCCTCTATCGGGGACGCGCTCAAACGCGCGGCCCTCTTCTGCGCCCTGGGCCAGCATGGCCCGGGCGGTCTGGTCAATAATCGAGTCCAAATCTTCGGTGCGGGGGTCTTCGGCGGTGATGATGGTGTAATCGGCCAGTTCGGCGGCAATCTGGCCCATCATCACCCGCTTTTCCACATCGCGCAGGCCGGCGCAGCCAAACACGGCAATAACCCGCCCCGGCGTCAGCGCCCTGGCCGTGGCAAGGGAACGCTGCAGCGAGTTGGGCGTGTGGGCAAAATCTACCACGGCGGTAAAGGGTTGGCCCTGGTCAATGCGCTCCATCCGGCCCGGTACGCCCGGCAGGGCGGCAATACCCTGTTGAGCCTGGGCCGGCGTTACGCCCAGCAACTCGATAGCCGCAGCGGTGGCGGCCAGGCAGTTGCTGATGTTGTAATCGCCCAGCAAGGCGGTTTCGGCGTCAAAGCGGTAGGTGGGGCCGCACACGGTAAAGCGGGTAGCGTCGGGCCGGCAAACGATGTTGTCAGCCGTCAGGCTGGCCTGGGGATGGCCGGCGAGGCTGTAACCCAGCCAGTCCGTTTGCGCCGGCGCCAGGGTGTTTTTGAGAAATTCAAACGACCAGTCATCGCAGTTGAGAATGGCCGTTTTGGGCAGTCCCTTGTTTTTGGCTGTCGCCAGCGATTTGAATAGCGACGCCTTGGCCGCCCGGTAGGCCGCCAGCGAGCCGTGAATATCAAGATGTTCATGGGTGATGTTGGTAACAATAGCCACATCAAAATCGCAGGCGGTTACGCGGTGTTGGGCCAGCCCGTGCGAGGTGGTTTCGAGCAGGCAAATTTCTGTGCCGGCCTTAACCATTTGGGCCAGAAAGCGCTGCACGTCGGGCGCGTCGGGGGTGGTGGTGTGCAGACCGGTTTCCAGCAGGGTATCGCCAATCACGGCGTTAACGGTATTAATCATGCTGACTTTTCGCCCGGCGGCCTGCAGCATGTGGTACAGAAAGTTGGTGGTGGTGGTTTTGCCGTCGGTGCCGGTAATGCCGACCATTGTTAGCTGGTGGGCCGGGTAGTTGTGCCAGGCGGCGGACAGGTGGGCCAGCGCCTCTCGGCTGTTAGGCACAATGATGACCGGCGTCGCCGGGGAAAGAGTTGTCATGGACAGTTCATCTTCGCCAATAACTACCGCCGCGCCGCGCTCGATGGCCGCGGGGATAAATTGGTGTCCATCGACGCTAACCCCGCGATAGGCTACAAACAGTGCGCCCGGCTCTACCTGCCGGGAGTCGGCGGTAATTTTGGTGATGTTGGTCTCAATGGGTATGTTGGCGGAGCCGTTGCGGGCCTGCGGCAGAACAGCCAATAGTCTAGCCAGCTTCATGGCTTATTCTATAGCCTCTTGGGTTGGGATAGGTTGGTGATTTTGTTGGTTGGCATTGCGGGGGAGCCACAGGGTAAAAGTAGAACCTTTGCCTAACTCGCTGGTAACGGTAATTTGTCCGTGGTGGGCTTTGGCAATCCATTGGGCTATGGACAGCCCCAGCCCGGTGCCGCGTTTTACGCCGCTGGAGTCTTCGGCCTGGTAGAAGCGTTCAAAAATGTGGGGCAGCGCCGTGGGCGCAATGCCCCGGCCTGTATCTTCTACCAGTACGCGCACCCATTCCGGGTCGCAATAAAGAGAGATGGTAATATCGCCGCCGGGAGGGGTGTATTTTATGGCGTTTGTGACCAAATTAATCAGCAACTGCTTCAGGCGGTCGGCATCGCCGTAAACAATGGCCTGGTCCTCGTGCCCAAGCTGAATGTTGACGCCGTTGGCGCTAACCTGCACCTGCCGGTAAATATCTAAAATAAGGGTGTCTAATTCTACCTTGCTCATACGCAGGCTGAGTCCGGCATCGGCTTGAGAGAGCAGCAGCAGGTCGTTTACAATCCGCGACATGCGGTCCAGTTCACCGTCGATGATCGCCAGGGCTTCTTTTAGCTCTTTGGGGTCGCTGGTCGCGCCGCGCCGGAGCAGGTCGATATTGCCGCGAATGGTGGTTAGCGGCGTACGCAACTCGTGCGACACGTCGGCGCTGAGCCGCACCTGGGCCTGAAAAAATTTATCCAGCCGCTCCAGCATCTGGTTGATGGTGACGGTCAGCCGGCCAATTTCGTCGCTGATTTTGGGGGTCGGCAGCCGCTGTTTCAAATCTTGCCCGCCCACAATGCGTTTGGCGGTCTGATTAATTCTTTCAATGGGGCGCAGGGCGGTCCAGGCTAAAAAAGCGCCCAGCAGCGCCGAAATGACCATAATAATCACCGAACCGCCGGTAAGGATAAGCAGTATCTGGCGCAGCGTTGTTTCGATGACCTTCATGGATTGGCCGACCTGCACCGCGCCGACAACGTGGTTGGGCGGCCCAATAATAATCGGCGCGCTGTAAATTCTAACCGGCGTGTTTTCGATGGTAATGGTTTTGTACACGGCCTGGCCTTGCCGGTTGATAGCGGCAATTTCTTCGCTGTGGGGGAAGCGCTGCCCGCCCAGGTTGCCGGTAGCGGTTACCAGCGTGCCATCGGGGCGGATGACCTGGATAAAAATAGAGGGAGAAGAAAAAACGTTAAGCGAGGGTAGAACCACTTTGCCGGTTTCCATCACCACGGCTTCTTCTTCAATTTGGGCGCCAACTTGCAGGGCGCGGTCTTTGAGATTTCTGTCTACCTGGTCTCGAAGTGAGAACGACAACACCATGTACAGCAGTAAGCTGAAGGCCAGCAACATGGCCCCCAGTAAAAAAGTGTAGGCCAGGGTTAAACGGATTCGGATTGACATGAGCAGCTCGTTAAGCGTTCAGAATTTTGCCGTGGCAGGCGTTATACACCGTTTCCCCCTACTGGTGAGCGTATCCTTAGCCCTCGCGCAAGGCGTAGCCAACGCCGCGCACAGTATGCAGCAGGCGCGGCTCGTTATTGGCCTCTAATTTTGAGCGCAGGTAGCGAATGTAGACTTCGATAATGTTAGACTCGCCGCCAAAATCGTAGCCCCAAATGCGGTCGTAAATCTGGTCGCGGGTTAGCACCTGGTTGGGGTGACGCATAAACAGCTCCAGCAAATCGTACTCTTTGGCGGTTAGCTCGATGGTGCGGTCGCTGCGCTGGGCCATGCGGGTGGTGGGGTCAAGCGTTAAATCGGCAAAGTTAAGCGGCGCGTCAGACTCGATAGGGGCGCGCCGCCGGCTCAGGGCGCGAACCCGCGCCAGCAGTTCTTCAAAAGCAAACGGTTTAATTAAATAATCGTCGGCCCCGGCTTCCAGACCGGCCACCCTATCGGGCACGGCATCTTTAGCGGTTAGCATTAAAATGGGCGTTTGCAATTGGGCCTCTCTAATTTGGCGGCACACGGTTAGCCCGTCGATGCCGGGCAGCATGATATCCAGCACAATTAAATCTGGCAGTTCGCTAAAGGCCATTTCCAGGCCAGATTCACCATCGTAAGCGGCCAGTACGGTATATCCCTCTCGTCCCAGGCCGCGACTGATGAAGTTGGCGATTTGAGGTTCATCTTCAATCAGTAAAATTTTATTGGCCATGACAAAACAGCTTCCCCCTTATTAAGTGGAGATTTCTTGGAAAGTAAACAATGACGCTGAATTAATAGGCAATACGCACTACGCAACGTAGTGCGTGTTCCCTTAAGCATAAATTTCGGTGATAAATGATTTTCCGAGAAACCTCGGTGCTGTGGCACGCTAACTATTATAGCAGACGTAACAGGCGACTTCAATTAGGCTGTCGCCGTTTGGGTATTGTCTGCCTCTTCCAGCCGGCCCATAATTACCGAGAACAATTTGGCCCTCCGGCGAAAATCGACCGGGTAATCATCCCAATCGGTGGTGGTTAAAAAGGCCTGGCCTACCTGGTCAACCAGGTGAATAACTTGCTCGCGGCGGTGCGCGTCCAGTTCACTCATCACATCATCCAGCAGCAGCACCGGGGTTTCGCCGGTGGTTTGCTGCATCAGGGTTACTTCGGCCAGTTTTATACTGAGGGCCGCCGTGCGCTGCTGCCCCCGCGAGCCGTACAATGTCATGTCGATACCATCAACCAGAAAATGAAAATCATCTCGATGGGGGCCAACCAGGGTTACGCCGCGATTAATCTCTTCCTGATGAGCCTGTTGCAGATAGGCCATAAACGTTTCGCGCACCTCTTTTACCGGGGGCGCAGCGCTGCTGTACGGCGCTAAATCTTCCATAATCAGGGGCAACTGGTAATTGGGTTTGGGCCGCTGGTAGGGGTCAAAACTGGGGGCGTAGTGCAGCCGCAGGCTTTCTTTGCCATCGCTCACATCGCGGTGGCGGCGGCGGGCAACGGTATCCAGCTCTAACAGGGTGTTGTGGCGATGCACCACCAGCGTGGCCCCATCTTTGGCCAGTTGTTCATCCCAAAATAAAAGCTGGTCGTGGCTGCCGTTGCGCTTGTACAACTCTTTGAGCAGCGCATTGCGCTGGGCCAGCACTTTGTTGTAGCGGCTTAACGCAGCGCAGTAAGTGGGGTTTATCTGGCACAGGGTGACATCCAGATAGCGCCGCCGCACCGAGGGCGAGCCGGTGACCAGTTCGATATCTTCCGGCAAAAACATCACCGTATTCAGCTTGCCGATGACATCCGTGGCCCGCTTTTTGGCCCCGTTCAGCCGAATTTCCTTGCGCAGGCTGTCGCCCTCGCGCAGAATTGTAATGGCGATTTCAAATGTGTCGCGCCGGGTTTTGACCGTGGCCTCCAGCCGGGCAAAGGGCAGCGGCTCCTGCCGCAAAACCAGCCAGTTAACCAGTTGCTGGTCGCTGCGAGCGTGGGGGCTGCGGGTGGTGCTCAGAAAATGGATGGCTTCCAGCAGGTTGGTTTTGCCGTTGGCGTTGTCGCCGCGCAGCAGCACCGGCCCCGGGGGTAGGTCAAACGTTAAACGGCTGTAATTTCTATAATTGGTGAGGGAAAATTGAGTGATATGCACAAGCGTGCATTATAACATAAGACGCCCGGAAACCAAGAAAAGCTCATTCAGCCTTGATATTTTTTAACACTTCTGACGCGCTGCTGTGGAAAAGAAGGTCGGCCAATGAGTCAAGCGGCGTGGGGTCTTTATTAATAATGACCAGTTTTGCGCCGCGCTCTTTGGCCCGCGCGGGCAGCCAGGCCGCCGGCTGCACCACCAGCGAGCTGCCGATAACTATAAACAGGTCGCACGCTTCGCTTTCCTGAATCGCCTCGCGCAACACCGCCGAGGGCAGCGACTCGCCAAAAAAGACTACTTCCGGCCTTAACGCGCCATCGCAGGCCGGGCAGCGCGGGGGAAATTGGGTGTCGAGCCGGTTGTAAATATCATCCATCGAGTAGCGCGTTTTGCACCTTACGCAGATAATACGGCGGGTGTTGCCGTGCAGTTCCAGCACGTTTTGAGAGCCGGCCAGTTGGTGCAGCCCGTCGATGTTTTGGGTGATGACAACGTTGAGCCGCCCGCCGGCCTCGAGCCGGGCCAGGGCAATGTGCGCCGGGTTGGGCTGCGCCTGCTTGAGCAGGGGGTAGCGCACCTCCCGAAAGAAGTTCCAGTAATAGTTTGGGTCTTTGAAAAAGTAGTCAACGCTGGCGTATTTGGCCGGGTCGTACTTGTTCCACAGGCCGTCATCGCCGCGATAGGTGGGGATGCCGCTCTCGGCGGAGATACCCGCGCCGGTAAAGGCAACCAGCCGGTTGGCCTGTCCAATGAGTTGTTGCAGTTTTTCTGTGGACATGTAATTGCTTATTCCCAGGTTTTATCCAGGTGGCCGGCGTAAAAAAGCAGGGCGCTTTTGTACCGGGTTATCCCCGCGTCCCGGCTGGTTTCGGCCAAAATTTTCAGCAGCAGTTCAACCGCCTCTTTGTACTCGCCCAAATTGTAGAGGGCCATCGCCAGAAAAGCTTCAAATTCGCGGCAGCCGGGAAACAGGCGGGCGGCCTGGCGCAATAAATCCGCAGATTGCTGATATTGCCCCAAACAGCGATAAGTGCTGCCCAGCCCCAGCATGGCCCTCTTTAAATCATCACCGTTCAACCCCTGAGCAATGGCTTTTTCATAAAACGGCGCGGCTTCTTTTTCCAGCCCCATTTTATCGTGAATCCAGGCGCAGTGGTAATTGACTTGCGGGTCGTCGGGGTGGGATTGGCGCAGCGCAAGCAGTATTTGGCGAGCCTCTTCCAGGTGTCCTTCTTCTCTAAGGCGAATGGCGGCGTTAAGCGAGTCAATCATCGGCTTATCACCCGGAATCGCTCGCAGACCAGGGGCATGTCCGGTGCTGGCTCTTTGCCAATTTTTGGCAGCACGCGAGAAAAATAGCGCCAGTGCTCCTGCCGCCAATACTCAAGCGAACGGTCTCCCTCGCCCTCCTCATAGGCAAAACGGGCATCCACCGCCTGATATGGCTGGACGGTTACTTCTGTTGTTTCGATAATACAGAGCGGTTCGTTGCTGCCGTTCAGCACAATGGTAATAGCGCCGGGTTCAGGGATGGGGTCGCCCTCGACTTCCCACTCCCACAGGGCGGAACAGGTGGCCGTTTTGGCTCCGCTGACAATCAACAGGCCAAGCTCATCGGCCAGGGCGGAGCTATCGCCAAACGGTTCAGCCACATAGCTTTTGTGGCGCGTGGGCGAGTTAGGCGGGAGGGTTTGCAGGTATGTTTGCCAGTATCTCTCAATTTCGCTGTTGCTCATAATTGCCTCTCAATTACCGGGATAGTTTGTTCATCTGCTTCAGCGTTGCCAGCCGCTGTTCGGCCTGCTCCCGCGTAATTTTGAGCGCGTGCAGCCCGCCAAACCCCTCGATGATGAAGGAGGCCGAGACCGTACCGTACAGCGCGGCCTGAACCGCATCGCCGGTTTCAGCGTAGCCAATGGCAAAGCCGCCGCAAAAGGAGTCGCCCGCGCCGGTCAGGTCGTCAACGTTGGCCGGGTAGGCGTTGAGTTGTTTAAAGATATCCTGGTCGCGGTCATAAATGGCAATGCCGTGGTCGCCCTGTTTAACGCCTACAATTTGAGGCCCGCGTTTGGCAATTTCCCGGCAAAAGGTTTCGGCTTCGTGGCCGGGCATCAGGCTTTCGGCTTCGGCCTCGCTGGGCAAAAAAGCGTTAGCCCGGCTGAGGAGTTTGCGCAGGTTGGGGTCATCCAGATTGCCACGGAGGGGATAGGGCAAAATATCTACCGAGACAAAAATGTTGGGTTTATCCTGCAAATAATTTATCCAGGTTAAAATGGTTTCCAGCCGCATGGGGCACAGGTGCAGGGTATCAACCTGCCACAAGGGTTCGGGCAGTTCTGTGGGCAGGGGCGAGTTGCGTACATGGACGCGCCGGGCCGCCTCGCTGTAGGCGGCGGCCTCTTCGGCGGTCAGGGGGGTGCTGCTGTAGGGGCTGGGGGTAAGCAGCACCACCTCGGTATTGCGCGAGAAGTAGCGCCGGTAGCCGCTGGCCTCGTAGATAGTCCAGGCGCGCAGGGTTTCTTCGTTGGTATGAGTCAACCCAGAGGTGTTGATAGCGCTTTGAGCCAGCGTTTGGGTGTAATCTGGCGGCCAATCATAGCCTACCACGGCTACAATCCCCACCCGGGTTGACCAGATATTAGCCCCAACCGAGGCGTACAAGGCGTTGCCGCCGGGGTCGGCCATGCTGGTGCGCCCATCGGCGTAGACCGTATCGTTTAAGGCTAATGAGCCAATAAAAAGGTACTTTGTGTTCAAAAAGTCCCCCAGAATTACCTAGCAGAATAGCATAACTTTTGGGGTCATGTCAATGCGGATATAAAATGTTGACCCTAACAAATGGCCTGTTTTTGCGGGATATTTGTCACTTATATTTTTGGCATAATGTGGTATCTTCTCAAAAAGTAGGGGTGTTTGTGAGACAAACTTAAGTTTGTCCTACTTTACCCCGAATTATTGAGAAGTTACGTAATGTGGTTAAAATGATTAAGGCCGGCAAGCAAGATTGTCAAAGCTTTATTGCAGTTCTCTATCAGGTGGATTATAATAGCCCTTGAATTGAGCAAACCATCACAAAGGAGGTGATGTTGATAGGGCAGGGTTTATTTTTGTTGTCTTTAAACAAAGAAAAACTTAGTAAATCTTGATGGAGGAGAAACAATTATGATTAGACGATCATTTGGGCTGTTGGCCCTTTTGACGGTAATGGCAATGTTGGTAGTGGCTTGCGGCGGCGCGGCAACGCCGGCGGCCCAACCCACCGAAGCGCCGGCCGCAACCCAGCCGCCGGCCACCGAAGAGGCTATGGCCGAAACTGAAGAGGCCATGCCCGCCGAAACCGAAGAGGCTATGGCCGAAGAAATGGTTCATCGCTATGGCCAAATTACCGACGTAGGCGGCATTGATGATAAAGGCTTTAACCAGCTTGCCTGGAAAGGTATGCAAGACGCCGCCGCCGAGCTAGGCGTCGAAGTTCAATTTCTGGAAAGCCAGCAACAAACCGATTACGAAAAGAATATCAATGAATTTGTCAACCAGGGCTACAACGGGATTGTGACCGTTGGCTTTTTGCTGGCCGACGCCACCAAAGCAGCGTCCGAAGCCAACCCCGACATCCCCTTTGCTATTGTTGATTTCCCCAGCCAAACTGCCGGCGACATGGGGTTGCTCTTTGCCGTTGATGAACCATCGTTTATGGCCGGCTACCTGGCCGCCGGAATGACCGAAACCGGAACAGTTTGCACCTACGGCGGTATTAAAATTCCGCCAGTAGTGGCCTTTATGGTTGGTTTTGAACATGGCGTGATGTACTACAACGAGCAGAAAGGCACCGATGTACAGTTGCTTGGCTGGAAAACCGACGCAGCCGCCGAAGGCGGCGGTGATGGCTCCTTTACCGGCAACTTTGAAAGCCTGGATGATGGCCGCAGCTTTGCCGAAAACTTCTTCGACGAAGGCTGCGATATTATCTTCCCCGTGGCCGGCCCGGTGGGGCTTGGTTCCGCAGCAGCGGCCCAAGACCGTGGCTTTGCCGTGATTGGCGTGGACGCCGACCTGACCCAAACCAACCCCGACGCCCAGGAAGTCTACATGACCAGCGTCCTCAAAAAGATTGACGTGGCCGTGGCTGAGGCCATTCGGCGGATGGAAACCGGCACCTTTGAAGGCGGCACCAACTTTATCAGCACCACCGCCAATGGCGGTGTTGGCCTGGCCCCCTTCCATGATTGGGAAGACCGCGTGCCGCAAGAGTTACGCGATGAATTGGCCCAGGTAGAACAAGGCATCATTGATGGTAGCATCAAAACCGGCTGGCCGGTAAGCGCAGAAACCCCGGCCCCCGAAGATGAAGCTATGGAAGGCGAAGCGATGGCCCCCGCCCCCGGCGACCTTGGCAGCGCAGAAAACCCCATCAATGTGCTGTTTGTACCCTCGGTGGATGCCGGCGTGATTGTAAGCGGCGGCGAAGTTATGGCCCAGGCTCTAACCGAAGCTACCGGCCTTAACTTTAAAGTTGACGTACCCACCAGCTACGCCGCTACCATCGAGGCGATGTGCGCCTCGCCCGAAGATACCATCGGCTTTATTCCGGCCCTTGGCTACGTGCTGGCCAACAACCGCTGTGGCGTTGAAGTTGGCGCAGCCGCGGTGCGCTTTGGTTTAAGCTGGTATACCACCCAGTTTTTGGTTGCCCGCGATAGCGATATCCAGAGCATTGATGACCTGGCCGGCAAAAAATGGGCCGTGCCAGACCTTGGCTCTACCTCTGGCTATCTCTATCCTTCGGTCATGCTCACCGACGCTGGAATTGAACCTGGCGAAATTGTTGAAGCCGGCGGGCACGGCCAATCGGTGCTGGCGGTTTACAACGGCGAGGTCGATTTTTCTACCTCCTTCTTTAGCCCGCCGCTCACCGACCCCGCCTGGCAATTTGGCGATGACCCCGAACCTTATGATGTCAATGATGTAACGCTCAATGAAGAAGGTCGCTGCTTCTCAGGCGATGTGCGGGTGCTCGACGCCCGGTGCAGCGTGATGGAAACCGCGCCCGACGTATTTGCAAAAACCCGCATCCTGACCCTTAGCCAGCAAATTCCCAATGATACCATGAGCTTCTCGCCCGAATTCCCGGAAGAACTCAAAGGCAAAATTGTGGATGCGCTGGTTGAGTTTGCCGCCTCCGACGCCTGCGCCGAGTCCATCTGCTCCGACCAGTTCTACAACTGGAGCGGCCTGGAGCCGGTGGAAGACTCTTTCTACGACCCGGTGCGCCAATTAATTGACGTACTGGGCTACACCGAGGAGGATGTCTTTGGCAACTAAAGCCGGCAACACTGGCCTGGTGAATTTGCAATAGGAATAAAAATGGGCAGGGGATTGATTTCTCCTGCCCATTTTTGCGCCAACCCGGAGCTTATCAATTGGCGATTGCAGATTAAAAAAACCTAATCTATAACCGCTAATTTGTAATTTCCAACAATGGAGGCGCTGTTTTGCTGGAGATAAAAAATCTGACCAAAACTTACGATAATAAAGTGCTGGCGCTGGATAAGGTAAGTTTTAGCGTTCCCAAGGGCCAGTTTTTAGCCATAATTGGCCTGAGCGGTTCGGGCAAATCAACGCTGCTGCGCTGCATTAACCGGTTAATTGAACCCACCGATGGCCAGGTGATTTGGAATGGCGCAGACGTAACCTTTGCCTCGCAAGATGAGTTGCGACGCATCCGGCGGCGAATCGGAATGATATTTCAACATTTTAATCTGGTGCTCCGCTCATCGGTGTTGACCAACACCCTGTCGGGGCGGTTGGGGTATGTCAATCCAGCCTGGAGCCTGATTAACCGCTTTCCCGGCCACGATATCCAGCGAGCAAAAGAAAATTTGGCGCGGGTCGGCATTGCCGATAAAGCCTACGCCCGGGCCGATGAGTTGAGCGGCGGGCAGCAGCAACGGGTTGGCATTGCCCGCGCGCTCATGCAAAACCCCGAAATTTTACTGGCCGATGAGCCGGTAGCCAGCTTAGACCCGGTTTTGGCTCACAGTATTATGAAAATTTTGAAAACGCTTAATCAGGAAGATGGTATTACCGTAATTTGCAGCCTCCATTTTTTAGACCTGGTGCAGCGTTACGCCGACCGGGCCATTGCGCTTAACGAAGGTAAACTGGTGTTTGATGGCCTGCCTCACGAAATTGACGATAATCGCTTCCGTGAAATTTACGGCCAGGAAGCCGAGCGGATAGGCTAAAGCGAGGAGTAACTATGCAGAACAATAAAGATAGCTCCAGGTTTCGTTTTTTTAGGACATTTTTAATTGTGGTGGTTATTGTTGTGGTTTACGCCTATGGTTTTCAGGTAACGGATATTAATCTGGAAGAACCCAAAGAACCAAGACGCCAGCAACAGTTAACCAACGTTATCCGCGCTCTGGCCCGGCCCGACCTGTTTGTGTTTGAAACCGACCGGATAGAGATAAACAGGGCCATTTATGTGCCCTGCCCCGCCGGCAGCTATACCTTGCCGGATTTGAGCCAGGCCGGCGAACCAGCGGTGGCGCTCTCCAGCGATTGCGCCGAACCGGGCAGCGAGATAACCATTACCGGCAGCGGGTTTGAAGCCGGCGATACGGCTTTGATATTTTTTGTGCCCTACAAAGAAGATGTCAGCCAGGAAGTTCAACTCCCCCTGTCTAACAGGCCGCTGGCAGTTGATAGACAGGGCAATTTTGAAACTACCGTTACTGTTAGAAAAGACCGCACTTCCGAGAACCCTCAACAAGTTCGGGTGGTGGTTAATCGGGCTGAGGGTCTGCCCGCGCCCAGTGAAGCGGTTTACGATACGGTTGAAAAAATCATCGAAACAGTCTTTTTGGCGTTAATTGCGACAACCCTGGGCACGGCGCTGTCAATACCGGTAAGTTTTTTGGCCGCCAGAAATCTGATGATTCAAGTGACAACCCTGTTTGGAAGTTTGGTTACGCTGGCTGTGGTTGCTCCGCTGGGCTGGTATTTAGGCGCGTGGTTATATGGCGCAATTGGCGGCTGGGGCGCTAATCTTATTGTGGGTAATCAAACGGCCGCAGCGGCAGCATTGCTGCTGATGCCTGCTGTATTGCTGTCAACGGCGCAGGCTCTGGCCAGCCGGGATGGCGGGATGCAGGGAGTCAACACTATAAAAAGTTATGGCCTGGGCATATTAACAGCCCTGGCCGTTGCCCTGGTTTTAGGGTTGGTGGCCGGAGTTGGCCAGTCGGCGGGGTTGGTTTTAAAGAGTGTTTTGGGACCCTTTGGCTTTTTGGGCCACTTTCTGTTTGTAATATCCGATAGCCTGGTTGTATTTTTGCCGGTAATTGGCGGTTTGGCCGGCGCATTTGCGTTTGTCTCGCTGGCCGGCGCTTACTCGGAAAATCTTTTGCGCCGCATTGGCGGGTCAATTTCTGGCAAAATTTATACGGTTGTTATGTCTGTTCTGGCCGGCATCGTGCTGGCTGGACTCCCGGCGATGTTGATAACCTGGCTGTATGAACTAACAAACCCCTGGTTTAGTATTTGGTTGCCGGCCATAATTGGCGGCGTGGTAATGGGAGTGATTGGCCTGGTTGTTGCCGCCGACCGGGCTATGGCTACCGGTATGATTATTTACTACACAACCCGAACCGTGCTGAACGTGCTGCGGGCCATTGAACCGCTGATTATGGCTATTGTGTTTGTGGTTTGGGTAGGTATTGGCCCGTTTGCCGGCGTGCTGGCCCTTACCCTGCACACTATTGCCGCGTTGGGCAAATTGTACTCTGAGCAGGTTGAAAATATTTCTCAGGGGCCAATTGAAGCGGTAACGGCTACCGGCGCCAATCGACTGCAAACCGTCATTTATGCGGTCATCCCCCAAATTGTGCCGCCTTACATTGCTTTTACCATTTACCGGTGGGATATTAACGTGCGGATGTCTACCATTATCGGTTTTGCCGGCGGCGGCGGAATTGGCTTTTTACTGCAACAGAACCTCAACCTGCTCAAGTATCGACAGGCTGCCGTGCAAATGATTGCTATTGCCATTGTGGTGGCCTCGCTGGATTACATCAGCGCCAAAATCCGTGAGCGGATAATTTAAGCCGCGTGTATCTTCTCAAAAAATAGAGGCGAGGCAACTCGGAAGATGGATTATTTACGCTCAAAACATCAATCCAAGCCCCTGCCAACCCCGAATTATTGAGATGATATAGCCGCGTTAAATTGTTATATAGACGTAATGTTTCAACCTGTGCTATAATAGCCCAAATTTTTTAGCGAGGTTATTCAAATGCCCCCAGTTTTAGAACTTCGTGGAATCACCAAGCAATTTCCCGGTGTGTTGGCCAACGATGATATTAATCTGACTCTTGAAAAGGGCGAGATTCATGCCCTGCTGGGCGAGAATGGCGCCGGCAAAACCACCCTGATGAATATCCTCTACGGGTTGTACAAGCCAACCAGGGGCGAAATTTTTATCAACGGCCAAAAAATAGAAATTCACAGCCCCACCGATGCCATTAAACAGGGTATTGGCATGGTGCATCAGCACTTTATGTTGGTGCCGGTGCTGACCGTTACCGAAAATGTAATGTTGGGCGAAGAGTCTATTCAGGGAGGCGTATTTCTTAACCGTAAGGCCGTAGCCAATCGAATCCGCGAAATTTCCAAACAGTATGGGCTGCACGTAGACCCCGACGCCTATATTAAAGATTTGCCCGTAGGTATTCAGCAGCGGGTAGAAATAATTAAAGTTCTGTATCGACACGCCAATGTTTTAATTTTAGATGAGCCAACCGCCGTGCTCACCCCGCAAGAGGTTGAAGAACTGTTTGGCATTATCAAATCACTGGTGGCGCAGGGCGTGTCGTTAATATTTATTACCCACAAGCTCAAAGAAGTGTTGGCCGTGGCCGACCGCATTACCGTTATCAGGCGCGGAAAAACCGTTGGCACCACCACTCCGGCCAAAACCGGCGAGCAGGCGCTGGCCGAAATGATGGTGGGCCGGGCGGTTGAGCTAAAAGTGCAAAAACAAAAAGCCCAACCGGGCCAGCCGGTGCTGGCGGTTAACGGCCTTTTTGTAAAAAATGATCGCGGCCAGGTGGCCGTTAATGGCGTGTCGTTTGAGGTGAAGGCCGGCGAGATAGTGGGCGTTGCCGGCGTGCAGGGCAACGGGCAAACCGAACTGGTTGAGGCGCTGACCGGGCTGCGCCACGTGGAAACCGGCGCTATAAAAATTGCCGGCCAGGATGTTACCAATACCTCGCCGCGCAAAATTACAGAATTGGGCGTGGCTCACGTTCCCGAAGACCGCCAGCAAGATGGATTGGTCTTAAGCTTTCCCGTAAAAGATAATATGATGCTAAACACCTACTATAACACCTTTGCCAAAGGCATTGTTATTGATGAAGACAAGGTTGATAAAGTTGCGGCTCAATGGGTTAAAGATTTTGACGTGCGCACGCCCAGCATCAATGTGCCGGCGGCCACCCTCTCCGGCGGCAACCAGCAAAAAGTAATTGTCGCCCGAGAATTTTCGCGCCCTATCAAACTGCTTATTGCCGCCCAACCCACTCGCGGCCTCGATGTTGGCTCCATCGAATACATTCACGGACGCATTATCGAAAAACGAGATGAAGGCGCCGCCGTACTGGTAGTCTCAACCGAGCTTGACGAAATCAGGGCGTTAAGCGACCGCATTGCAGTTATGTTCGAAGGCAGAATTGTTGACATTTTGCCGGCCACCCATGTAACTAAAGAGCAATTGGGCCTGCTAATGGCCGGCGCTCGGCCCGACGAGTTGGCCTTTGATGTTGAAACCGCCCAACCGGCAGAAATCGACGAAGTAGAAGCGGTTCTGTAATAAACCCGCAAATTCAACCAACTGCGGAGGATGCGTGTCTCACTTGCCCAAAAAACGAACCGTTCTGTTTGACCACGACGGCGGCATCGACGACCTGCTCTCGTTGATGATGCTGCTGGCAATGCCTCATATAGAACTGGCCGGGGTGGTGGTTACGCCCGCCGATTGTTTTTTGCGGCCCGCCGTGTCAGCCTCGCTTAAAGTGCTGCGCTTTTTTGAGCAGCCGGATATTGAAGTGAGCCAGGGCGCCTTGCACGGCGTCAACCCCTTTCCCCGAGAGTGGCGCAAGCACGCCTACACCGTTGACGCTCTCCCCATTCTCAATGAGCCGGACGCCCCCCTGCCATCGCCTGTTGATGAGCCGGGACACCAATTTATTATCCGCAAACTTGAGCAGGCTAACGAACCCTTAACCGTACTAATTACCGGGCCGGTTTCAAATTTGGCGGCGGCGCTGACGGGCCGGCCGCAACTGGCCGCCAACATCGAAGAGGTTGTTTGGATGGGCGGCGCTTTGCGGGTAAACGGCAACGTGCGAGATTACGAGCACAACGGCAGCGCCGAGTGGAACGCTTATTGGGACCCGCCCTCAACCTACCAACTGTGGCAATCTGACGCGCCGATTACGCTCTTCTCGCTGGATGCCACCGATAATGTGCCCGTTACCATGAATTTTCTGCATCGCCTGGCCAAACAGCGGCGCTATCCCCTGTCGGACCTGGCCGGACAGTGTTGGGCAATTACCGTGGGCGTTATCCCCGCTTATGAATATGTTTATCATATGTGGGACACCCTGACTACCGGCTATTTGGGCGCTCCCCAATATATTAGCCTGAGACAAGCCCGCACCGAAGTTGTCCCCTATGGGCCGGGGGCGGGCCGCACCCAGGAAGTTGCCGAGGGAGGAAAAATAATCCGGGCCGCAGACCGGGTTGAGGTTGACGGATTTTTAGATTACATATTGGAATTATTCAAGCGTTAAAATGTTCACAAAAAAGAGCTTGAAACCCGATTAAAAGAAATTTTGCCCGATGATGATATTCAGAAACATGGTCTTTTGAATAAGGAACAAGCCTGAATGGCGAATCCAATTAAGGTTGAGACCCTGATACAAAACTTGCGAGAGTATGAACGATTTGTCCGGTTAATCCTTGATTATATCCAAACGTAAAGGTGGATTATATGGAAGCAAGCGCAAATGTAACGCCATCAACGCCGGATGGCCAGGGGCCGGGAGGGACTGCAATTATCAGCCGTATTTTAGATACGGTGCTGGTGCCGGTTCTGGCCGTTTTCTCGGCGCTGGTAATTGGCGGCCTCATTATCATCATCACCGACCCGGCCGTATATGCCGCTTTTAGAGAGGGCGGCCTCTTAGCCGGGTTGGCCGCTGCCTGGGGAGCGGTGCGGCTGGCCTATGGCGCCCTGCTGTCCGGCTCGCTGGGCGATGCCGGGGCTATCAGCGAGAGCCTGGTAGCCTCAACGCCTTATATTTTTGCCGGGCTGGCCGTAGCCTTTGGCTTTAGAGGCGGCCTGTTTAACATTGGCGGCGAAGGCCAGCTTTTGGTAGCTGCCGGGGCCGCCGTAATTATTGGGTATAGCTTTCAATTGCCGGCCTTTATCCATTTGCCGCTGGCCTTTTTGGGCGGCGTGTTGGCCGGCGCACTTTACGGCGCAATTCCCGGCTATCTTAAAGCTAAAACCGGGGCGCATGAAGTCATCAACACCATTATGATGAATTACATTGCCTTTAGATTTTTTAGCTGGGCTTTTACCGGCCCCCTGCGCCGCCCCGGCGGCGACAGGCCCGTTACCCAAGAAATTCTGCCCACCGCTTATTTGCCCCAGCTTTTTGAAGGCTATCGTTTCCACTGGGGATTTTTTGTGGCCTTGCTGGTTGCCTTTGGCGTTTGGTGGCTGTTATTTAAAACCACGCTGGGCTTTGAAATTAGAACCGTTGGGGCCAACCCCAGCGCGGCCCGTTACGGCGGTATTAAAATTACGCGCATCACCGTGCTAACCATGGCTATTAGCGGCGGGCTGGCCGGTATGGCCGGCGCTAACGAGGTGCTGGGGCTGAATCACTTTTTGGCCGATGGCTTTTCGTCGGGTTACGGGTTCGACGCGATTGCGCTGGCTCTATTGGGCAAAAGCCACCCGTTAGGGGTGGTGCTGGCCGCGCTGCTATTTGGCACGCTGCGGAGTGGGGCCACCCGCATGCAGTCAATTGCCAGTATCCCCATTGATATAATTTCGGTGGTGCAGGCGCTGGTAATTGTATTTATTGCTGCCCCGGCCATTGTCCGCTGGATTTACCGGGTCAGGGTTAAAACCGATGTTGAAAGCACAACCTTTACCAGGGGTTGGGGCGCTTAACAGGAGGCAATGAACCATATGGCAACTGCAACTGCTTCGGCAACAATGGCTTCCATTGAAAACAAACGTAATGTTGGTATGGGGGTATTCTTTTTGGCTGTAGCCCTGGTTATTTTTGGCCTGTTTGCGCTCAACGCCACCTCAGAAATGACAACCACTTTTGGCTTGAACCCCGGAGCCAGAACCAACGCTCCCAGAATTGGAGATTGGGTGTTACCTACCCAAAACACGCTCTGGTTTTTATCAATTGTAGTGGCCTTTATGGGGGGCTGGCAACTGGCCAAAGGATTCAATAAATGGCTCTATGCTGCCCTGCTGGTGGTTTCTTTAATTTTTGTATTTGCCTTTTTGGTTTGGGCGGCGCGGGGCATTTCTATGAATTTGCTGGGCATGCTTTCGGCCTCGTTAATCCGGGCTACGCCCATAGCCTTTGGCGCCTTAAGCGGAATTTTGTGCGAGCGCGCCGGGGTAATTAATATTGCCATTGAAGGCATGATGTTGAGTGGAGCCATGGTGGCCGTTTTTGTCTCTAGTATCTTCCGCAATTATGATGCCATTAACCCCAACACCGGCGCGCCGTTGTTTCCGGTATGGTTTGCTAATTTGGGCGAAACGTTAAGCAATTACAGCATTACCGCTAATTTGCCCTGGTATCTGCTATTGGGTTTGGTTGGCGGGATGCTAACCGGCGGGGCGCTGGCGGCCTTCCACGCCTGGCTTTCGGTAACGTTTAAGGTTGACCAGATTGTAAGCGGTACCGTAATTAATATATTTGCCGTGGGCATCACCAGCTTTCTGAGCCAGCGTTTTTTGCAAACCATTCAACCGTTGAACAGCGGCGGCACCTTTAGAACTATGTCGGTGCCCGGCCTGTCTGGCATACCCATTATTGGCCCCCTGTTTTTTGAAAACAGCTTCATCCTCTATCTGTTGTTCATATTGGTAATTGTTATTCACGTGGTGCTTTTCTACACGCGCTGGGGCTTGCGCACCATCGCCGTAGGTGAGCACCCCAAAGCCGCCGATACCCTGGGCATTAATGTGTTCAAAATGCGCTACATCAACGTAATTATGGGCGGCATGGTTGCCGGAATTGGCGGGGCCTATTTTACCATTGGTTCGGTGGGGCGCTTTGATGAGGTTATGACTGCCGGCAAAGGATTTATTGGCCTGGCCGCCATGATTTTTGGCAAGTGGACGCCGTTGGGCGCATTCGGGGCCTCGCTAATTTTTGGTTTTGCCGACGCCCTGCAGGTGAAACTTCAGGGGCTGGGCATTGACCAGGTTCCTATCCCCAGCGAGTTCTTGCTGATGGCCCCCTATATTGTCACTATGGTCGTACTGGCCGGGGCTATCGGCCAGGCCATTCCCCCGGCTGCCGATGGCAAGCCATATGAAAAGGATTAGCCGCAACCATTATCAAGGCCGGCTCCGCACAAACGGAGGTGGCCTTTTTTTGATACTTGCGGCTGCGCGCAGTGAGGTGAAACTATAGTTTTTCACTTCTTCGGCGGCGTATCGCCAGCCTTATGATGGCTTCTGCGAAAATAGATGGATGGAGTCCCAAAGCTTGCTTTGGCCTACCACCAGAGCAAACTCTGGACTCCTTATCCTATCCTTTTTCTTTTTCATTCGCGTTGCTGCCGAAGGCGTTAGGAACTGTCCAACTCCTGTGAAAACAGATTGAAAGAACCTGTCAAGCTCAAAAACCTGCTGGTTAAAAAATGTTAACATATTCAGGAATCGAAGAGACCCCTGCCGGCGCACAGCGCATTCTAATTGTTGACGACGACCCGGCCTTGCTAAAACTGGTGGCCGATAAACTTTATAAAGAAGGCTTTGAAATAATGAAGGCCGCCTCCGGGGCGCAGGCGTTAGAAATAATTGAAGCAAACGGCCTGCCGCACCTGGCCATTGTCGATTACATGATGCCGGGCATGGATGGTTTTGAGTTTTGCCAAATTGTACAAGAGTACTGCGATCTGCCGGTTATTATGCTGACCGCCATAGACCAGGAAGAAATTGTTATCCAGGGGCTTGAGCATTATGCCGAAGATTACGTAACCAAACCGTTCAGCCCCAGAGAGCTGGCAGCCCGCGTTAAACGCGTCCTCCGCAGAATTGGCGATTTTGGCTACGCCCTTAACCGAACCGTTACAGTTGATGACCGTTTTGAAGTAAACTTTGTGCAACAGCAAGCGGTTGTTGACACCCAACCCGTATCCCTCACCCCCATTGAAACCAAATTATTGTATATCCTTATGCGCAACGCCGGCAGAATTACCACCACCGATTTTTTGCTCCGCCGTTTGTGGCCGTTAGAAGAAGTGTTTGAAGACACCTTGCGGGTTCACATCCATCGCCTGCGCCACAAAATAGAGGCCGATCCATCAAAACCTCAATACATCATTACCGAGCGTGGCAAAGGGTATAGTTTTCCGCTGGTTAACTAACGCTTTGTAATGCCGGTTGTAAGGTTTCAATTATAAAATCAACCATATCTGGAGGAGAAATAATGACTGATACCAAACAAGGCGATACCCTGACAGGTCAGGCGACCAGCCAGGATGTGGAACGAATTAGAGATATTATTTTTGGCCCCCAAATACGCGATTACGAGTCGCGATTTCAAATCGTTCAGCGCGACCTGGATAGGCTTCAGCAAGAAATTGACCGGCTGGCCGGCCAATTAACCGACCAGGGAGGCGACCAGAACAAGAAGCTGCAAGGTTTGCGCCAGGAAATGCGTCAGGCCGATGATAATATCCGCGATGAGTTGCGTCAAACCAGCCAGCGCCTGACCGATGAGAAAGTAGACCGGCTGGCCCTGGGCGAGCTATTTATAGAGTTAGGCAACCATTTAAAGAACGGCGGGTCGCTGGCGGAACTATTAAAAGGCTTGGGTGGCAACGTAGAGTAAGGGTTAAGGCATGCCAACATACCCCCACAGCGATGATGACGCCAGGCCGGCCGGCAAAACGGAAAACCCCGATGCTTCTTTACCTGATGGCGACCCCGCGCTTGAGGCCCTGCAAGAAATTTTACTGTCGCGCTACAGCAAGCGCGTAGCTCAATTAGAAAGCGAGCTTGATGACCTGGAGCGGCGCGTTACCGATAAAGACGCTTTTGTGGCAATGGTTACGCCGGTTCTGGGTGATGCAATTCGCCGTAAAATTCGCGATGCCCGCGATGAGATGATTGAGGCGTTGTACCCCATTATTGGGCAAACCGTTGTGCGGGCAGTGTCAGAAGCTATTAGAGATTTGGCTCGCACCATCGACGCTCAAATGCGCACCACATTTAACATTCAATCATTTGGGCGCCGGTTGCGGGCGCAGGCCAGCGGGGTGTCGAGCGCGGAAATGGTGCTGCGCGAGTCTTTGCCTTTTGATGTGGCCGAAATATTTTTAATTCACCGCGAGTCTGGGCTGTTGCTGTGGCATCTTTCCAGAGACCCGGAGGCCAACATCGACTCAGATTTAATTAGCGGAATGCTCACCGCCATCAGAGATTTTGTGGCCGAATCGTTTGGCCAGAAAGAGCCGGGCGACCTCGACGAAATTCAATATGGCGAGCGGCGCATTCTAATTGAGGCCGCCCAATACGCCTACCTGGCTGTGGTGATTGATGGCATCGAGCCGCCCGGTTTCAGAGCCGAGATGCGCGAGCGTTTGATTGAGGTGGATTATGCCCACGAGGGCGTGCTAAAAAATTATCAGGGCGACCCGACGCCGCTGACTCCGGTTGAAGAGCCGCTGGGGGCGCTGGCCAAAACAACGCAGCCCAACCAACTCAACCCCACCCAAAAACGTGTGCTAACCGGCCTGAGCGGCGTGGTCGCTTTATGTTTTTTGGGCAGTTGCGTGGCCGGTGTCTGGGGCTGGCAAATTGCGCAAAACACGCCTACACCGGCGCCGGTGGTTATTCAGCCCACAGCCACCCCTACCTTTACTCAAACGCCTTCGCCAACCTTTACCGTAACCCCCAGCCCCACCCCAACCCCAACAGCCACTTTTACCCCCACCCCAACGCCAACCTTTACCCCCACGGCTACGCCAACCAGCACGGCCACGCCAACCCCTTCGCCAATTGTGGGGATGATGACAGGCAATGTGTGGCTGCGCCAGCAACCGAGTGCCGACTCAGAGCGGTTAGGCGTTGTTTTAGAGCGGGGCCAGCCGGTAGAAATTATGGCTGTATTTGGCGAATGGTATCGCGTTCGCTGGGCGCCACAATCAAACGCCGAAGTGGTTGGTTGGGCGCCCGCAGAGTGGGTTGGCACCCTCTCACCCTTGCCCAATAATATCATCACGCCGGTTGCCGGTCCATAAAGGACCTGTCTCAAAAATTGGGAATAGATGGAGGGCGTGGGGGTATCCTCCTACCGAAGGTGTCCCAATTTCCTAAATTTTGGAACGCACCCGTCCATAAAGGAAATAATGATAAAGTTAAGTAAAAAAGTTTGCCTGCTGGGCGATTTTGCGGTTGGCAAAACCAGTTTGGTTCGCCGTTTTGTGTACAACCGATTCGACGATAAATACATCAGCACTATTGGGGTGAAGGTTAGTCGCAAAACCGTAGCGGTTTCTGCCGGCGGCAATCTGGTTGAAATAACAATGATGCTATGGGACCTGGCCGGCAGCGAGGAATTTAATCAGGTGCGGGCCAGCTACTTGCGCGGCGCAGCAGGGGCGATACTGGTTTGCGATTTGACTCGCCCTGAAACGCTGGAAAATTTGCAAGCATACGCTGCCACCCTGTTGGCAACCAACCCCAACGCTAAACTGGTAATAGCCACCAACAAGTCCGACCTGGTTGAGCAACAACGGCTTGCCCCGGAGCAAATAGAACAGGTGGCTGCCCAATTAAACGCCCCCTTCTACCTTACCAGCGCCAAATCTGGAAACGAAGTAGAGACTCTTTTCAGGCATTTGGCAGAACTTCTGGCGGCTTAATTTAGGATTTTCCTATGAATACAGCGGTTGTTAAAACAATTTTGCAAGACCGAAAAATCACATATGTTGTTACCGACCGCCACTTGCGAATAGTAGAGTTAAGCGACGCAGTGGGGGTATTTCAAGAAAATGGCTACCAATCTTTAGTCGGAAACTCTTTGTTAGAACTGGTGCCCGAACTGGTTGGCAACGAAGTGGCGTTGGGTGATATTTTAGCCGGAAACCTGCCCCGTTTTGAATTACCCTGGGTTAACTTTGAGCTAATAGAAGGCCAAACCCAGTATCTAAATATGGTTGACCTGCCTCACAGAGACTCAATGGGGCAGATTGTCGGGATTATTCATCTGGTACAGGATGTGACCGACATGGGAGAAATCCACCAACAACTCACCCAACATCGTAATGAGTTGAGCCTTCTGCAACAAAAGTTAGCGCGCCAAAACCGTGACCTGGCTACCATAAACGCCGAGTTACAACGCCTGAGCGATGCAAAATCTATGTTTGTGTCGGTGGCCGCCCACGAGTTGAATTCTCCGCTTGCTTCAATTTTGGGTTATCTGGAATTGCTCCTGGATACCGATATTTACGACCCTTTGACCGCTAATCAGCGCGAGGTTTTAGATATTTTGTACCACAGCGCCAAACGGCTCACAAATATTGTTAAAAATTTGCTGGACGTGACTCGAATTGAAACTGAGCGGATTGAGCTGGCTTTAAAGCCGGTCAATCTGGTTGAGATGGTGGAAAGCCTCCTTGCAGAGTTTAAGCCACAGCTACAAACAAAGGGGCAAACCCTCTCGCTGCATATTCAGCCTGATTTGCCCTATGCTTTGTGCGATGAAAATAGAACTGCTCAAATTATTAGCAATTTAATTAGTAATGCCATTAAATATACGCTTGAGCAGGGGAAAATAAAGGTTAAAATCAACCTTATCGACAGCGAAGAATTTTTGCAGATTGCAATTGCTGATAATGGCGTAGGAATTTCAATTGAGGACCAGGCCCAAATGTTCAGACGCTTTTTTAGGGCCAAAAGCGCCGGTTTAGCCAGGGCGACAGGGTCGGGGTTGGGGCTGTATATTACCCAATCGCTGGTAGAGTTGCAAGGCGGCCGGATATGGTTTGAAAGCGAACTGAACAAGGGCAGTACATTTTTTATTACCTTACCCGTTGCCGGGCGTCTGATTGACGCTTAATTTTTTGCCGTTGAAACCGGAGCCGCCGTCTCCTCGAGTCGCCCCTGATTTTCCATTTCGCTCAAGGTGCGGGCCACTTCCTCAATGGCCAGGCGCTGTTTGCGATACAAATCGGCCTCGCTCATAGCCAGGCGTTGAGCCACATCTCGCACCCGCAAACCCTGGATAAATTTCAAATCTAAAATGTTATAAATAAGCCACTCGGCGGTGGTCATGCGGCGCTCCCCTTCGGGGCGCTGTTTTTCTATTGCCTGGGTTAACACAGCGCGCAACGCTTTAACCGCGTTGCCATCATTTTCGTCCAGCGCCTCTTGCACCACGCCCAGTTCAAGCAAAGGGCTGCGCGTTAGCTTTGGCCCGCCCCAATAATGAGTTAGCGCATCACGAACCATTTGGGGAAAATCATGATGTTCGTGGATGATATTGGTAAGTGGGGCTAAATTGGGCGCGCCGGCGTAACTAATGGCGCTGCCCAGCCGCTGGACTCGTTCAATATCGGGGATGATGTTTTTGAGCGTTTCAAACACATCTTGCTGGAGTCGCCGGTCTTCCAGGGCGTGTTCGGCCTGCTCTACCAGCAGCGTTACAATTTCTTCCTCATCGGGGGTCAGGTCGTATTCCGACGACCGGGCTTTAACGCCCAACAACCCCAGCGAGCGGTCGCCGGCCTGATTCTGAAGAATGACAAACCAAAATCCGTTTTGGGTAATAAAGTGATAGCCGCCATGACCATTTTTTTGGGCAATGAGTTGAGTGGCGTCAAGGTTGGCCAGCGCCCGGTTTACTTCATCGGCTGCGCCGACTCGTGTTTCCAGGCGCGGCCCTTGTTTGGCCGAAAGATTGTAGATAAAACCGGTGCGGACCCGCAAAATTTCGCATAAAGCGGTGAGTAGATTTTCCAGCGCCTGTTGCAGGTCGGTGGTGGTGAGCAGGCGGCGGTCAAGCTCGCTAATCCACATAATTTCCTGGCGGTCGCGGTAAAAAATAAGGCTGTCGATGGCCGGTTTGGCCAGGCTAATAATTAGTGGGGCCAGCACCATTACCGCCACAATAGATGTCGCCAAAATCATATCCCGGGGCAGGCCAAGTATTTTGGGTTGCGGCGGCAGAGCCTGAATGATGGTAATAACCAGGGCTGCTATCAGCGGGCCTCTGAGCAAAAAATGAACCAGCCGGTGTTTGATGACGCGCTCCGGCGAAAGCGCCCCAAAAAATACCACGCTATAGGCCATCACAATAATCATCAACGCAATGCCTATATTTACCAGAAACAGGGTAACAAATAACACCAGCGGCGGCAGCAAGCTGGTAGCGTTGGCAATGAGCATGTAGGGGAAAACGCCCAGCGCCGGGGCTACAAAAGCAATGGCTAAATAGGTCATGCGGCGGCGCGCCCCAGAAGTAAGACAGCGCGCTCTGGCCCGGTAAACCTTGTAGGCTCCCCAAAGCAATGTGGTGTAAAAATAAATTGCAAAAACCCCAAAAAAGGGGCCGGCTCTAAATTGGGTGATGCCCGGCAAATAAAAGGGGTTTCTAACCAGATACTCGGTTTGGATAGCCAGTAGAAGCAGCACAAAGCCAAATAGATAGGCCACATAAACCGCAAAGCGTCGTCGTGACGAAACGGCATTGGTGGTTCTTAACAACACGTCTGAAAAGTGCAGGTAAGCGGCCGGAGTAAAGGCTATGCCAATCCATTGAAATTTTAGCCAGGGGGTGGCATCGGCAACGGTATTGACGTTAAAGAGCGCCACATCGCCAACGTAGGTAAAACACATACAAGTCAATAATACGGCAAAGCCGCGGCCTATGGGGCTTCTAAAATTGTACAAAATCATGTAGGCCGCCAGCGAGAAAGCCAGGATAATTATGGCCGAAGAAAGTACCTCGTTTAATTGGGCAAAAATACCGGTAAGATTAAGTAGTAACGATTCCATAACTCAACAAGCGCTATAATGGCAGGTAAAAAAACAAGGCGATATCACCATTAACGTAGTAGCGTTCATTATACCCACAAAATTGAAACCCATGCTTTTGGGCAAATGAAATGGCCGGAAAATTTTTGGTTTGCACCTCTAGCATCAGTTTGCGCAGATGGTGTTGAGTCGCCCACTCTCTGGCCGAATCTAGCAGCAGGCTGCCGGCCCCCCGTTGACGAAAACGCTTGTCAATTACCAAATTATGAATCCACAGAAAATTCTGTTCTGGTTGGGGTTGGGCGTCAATAAAGCCAATTATCTCATCATTTGCCTGGCTGACCACCAGAAAGCAGCCATCGCGCTCCCAGTGGTCAAGCAATTCATCCGGGGAGCGGGGGTATTCAACCTGCATCGAGCGCGGCAATCGAATGGTATCGAAGCGGATATCGGTTCGATGCCCGGTTTTGTGGGTTTGCATTTGCCACACATAATCGGTGGCATAAGCTCCGCTAATTTGACAGCAAGTATTAAGGTCGGCCAGTTCAGCCGGAAAAATATGCATAAAGGTCCTCTGAAAATAATGGCGGCAAAGTGTCAAAGCGTACTTTGACATCCCAGGTTTTCATGCCTGTTGTCGTCCTGTTAGGCTGTCCGTCTTCTGTAATTACCTTGCGTTAGGGTCTACACGGAGAGGAGAATGTTAGACCAATCGGTTAGTTGTAAAAAATCTGGTGGTTTAAATTACGCTACTTGAGTCGATTGTAGCATTGGGGGGGGGAATTGGCAAACACCTTTAAGGGTGTCTCAAATAGTTGAGCGGGCCTGCCGGCCTTGTTGCCGGCAGGCCCGTAAGCGGAGGTGATGTTAAGCCGGCGCAAACAGTTGCCGGCAAACTGAATTAGTGAGAGTGAGCGGTAACCAACCGGGGCCTGAATTTATAGCCGTAAATAATCAAGCCCTCATCGCCCTGGGTTTGCAACTTGCGCGTTACCATTTCAACGGGCAAGCCAATTTTTACTTCGTCGCTTTCCACGTCGGTGAGTTGGGCGGTAATTAGCGGGCCTTCTTCTAGTTTAACCAGGGCTACGGTGTAGGGGGCCATTTCCTGGTAGCCTTCCGGTGGATTGTGCACGGTGGTATGCGAGTAAACTTCGCCGCGGCCGCTAAACTGAAAATCTGGCTGAAATGATTTGTCGGTGCATTCGGGGCACACATCGCGGGGCGGAAACATTTTGTTACCGCAGTTGGGGCAAACTTCGCCAACCAATTTGTACCGTTGAGGGTTTAATCTCCAGTGTCTGGCAATTTCTGTTGTCATGATTGAGGCCTCCTCAAAATAAAATTAGCTGTTGCTAAAAATTTGGTTAATTCAAACGTTCCAGAATATGAGTAATAATGGTTGCGCCGCTGCCGCCAATATTTTGGGTCATGCCCAGGCGAGCGTTGGCAATTTGATTTTGCCCGGCCTGGCCGCGCAGTTGCTGCGTAGCCTCAACAATCTGGTACAGGCCGGTTGCGCCAACCGGATGCCCGCGAGCTTTTAGGCCGCCTCGCGTGGTTACAGGAATTTTGCCCTCTGGCGTAATTTCGCCATCGCGGGCCAGCCAGGCGCCTTTGCCGCGCTCGGCAAAACCGCAGGCTTCCAGGCTCAAGGCCGACATAATGGTAAAGGCGTCGTGCAGTTCAAAAAAGTCAACATCTTGTGGCCCAACTTTGGCCTGCCGGTAAGCTCGCTGCGCCGAGTCTTCGGCCGCTTGCAGCCAGAGCGGGTTGCGCCGGTCGTGCACGCTCAGGCTATCGGTGGCTACGGCGCTGCCCCTAATGCGAATGGCCTTGTCGGTAAACTCGCGAGCCTGGTCGGTGGGGCAAAGGATGACGGCGGCGGCGCCATCGGCCATGGGGCTGGCATCCAGCAGGCCAATCGGCTCGGCTACCATATGGCTCTTGACAAAATCGGCCTGGCTAATGGGGCGTTGAAACATAGCGTTAGGGTTGTGGGCGGCGTTGGCGTGGGCGTTAATAGCAAACCCGGCAAAATCCTCGCGCTGTACCTTGTACTCATACAGATAGCGCTGCATGATCAGGGCGTTGAGCGCCACAAACGTAATACCGTGAACCACCTCGTAATCGGCATCCGCCGCCGAAGCCAACCCGGCGGTTAGGGCGCTGCCCACATCGTCGGTCATTTTTTCGACGCCCACGGCAATCACAATATCTTGCAGGCCGCTGGCTACGCCAATGTAAGCCTGCCGAAAGGCGGCGGCCGCGCTGGCGCAGGCTGCTTCAATTTTAACCGCCTCGATGCCGCGCAGCCCGGCAAAATCGGCAATCAGCGGCCCCAGATGAGCCTGCCCGGAGATTTCGCCGGAGAGCATATTGCCGACATAGAGGGCGTCGGCCCGCTCAAGGTTGGCATCAAGCATGGCCGCCTTCAGGGCGTCATAGGCCAAATGGCGCAGGCTTCTGTCCCAATGTTCTCCAACCGGTGTTTGTCCAATTCCAATAATCGATACGTCTCGCAAGGTTCACTCCTGAGTGTGGTAATTAGTAAATTGGTAATTACCAATTACTGATTACTAATTACTCATCTAATGCATCTGCAACTTTTGGCGATAACGGGCGTAAGTTGCGTAATCAATTTCAACCCGACGATTGATATAATCCTGGGTGGTTGGGGCCAGGCGCTGTTTACCAACAATTTTATCGGTCACGGTAATAGAAAAGGCATCGCTGCCGGCCCCGGAGCCAAAAGAGATGACCAAAATTTTATGGCCGGGTTGGGCAATATCCAGCACGGCGGTTAGCCCCAACAGGCTGGCCCCGGCGTAGGTGTTACCCACCACCGGCGAGAGCAGCCCCGTGACCCACTGCTCTTTTGCAAAGCCCAGCATGGCGGCCATACGCTCTGGGAATTTTTTGTTGGGTTGGTGCAACACCACGTAATCAAAATCTTTGGCGGTGCGCCCCAACTCGCTCATCAACGTTTCTCCGGCGGCCATCACGTGGTGAAAGTAGGCCGGCTCGCCGGTAAAGCGCTGGCCGTGGCTGGGGTAGTGGGTGGTGGGGCGTCGCCAGAAATCGGGCGTATCGGTAACGTAAGAGTAGCTGGCTTCAAATATAGCCAGACTTTCTGCGGCCGGACCAATAATATAAGCGGCCCCGCCGGCAGCGGCGGTATATTCCAGCGCGTCGCCGGGGCGGCCCTGGGCCGTATCGGCCCCAATGCCCAGCGCGTAGTGGGCCATCCCTCCGGCCACAAAGCCGATGCCCGCCTGCACGGTTTCGGTGCCGGCCTTGCAGGCAAATTGCCAGTCGGCGGCTTCGGTGTGGGGGGTCGCGCCAATGGCTTCGGCCAGGATGGTGCTGGTGGGTTTGACGGCGTAAGGGTGACTCTCGCTGCCTACCCAAACCGCGCCAATTTCCTGCGGATTGATTTGGGCGCGGGCCAGGGCATTGCGGGCCGCTTCCAGGCTAATGGTCAGCGTGTCCTCATCCGGGCCGGGTACGGCTTTTTCTTTAATGGGAACGCCGCCGTTGCCGTCTTTCCAAACGCGGGCTATCTCTGTGGCGGCTATTCGATATTTGGGGATGTAGCTGCCGTAACCCACAATTCCTGTTTCTCTGGCAGGTTTCATTAATGCCATTATTCACGTTACCTTCTTGAACTTTTCAAAATCCACAAATCAACTGCACAACTTTTGTATAACTTTTGTCTATATTATACCTGATAAATCAATATTTTGTCAAGCCCTTGTTTGATAATTGGGCTGGTCGTGACAATTACTCTCCGGCCTGCAATAACTCACGCGCCCGTTCTTCGCGAATATTTTTCTCGGCCACCAGTTGGTCAGCAATTTGCTGAACCTGTTTGCCTCTGGCTCCGGCAGCCAAGGCGAGCTGGCGGGCGTGCAGCCGCATGTGCCCCTGCTGAATCCCTTCGGTGGCCAGGGCGCGGATGGCCGCCAGATTCTGGGCCAACCCGACGGCCACCATAATTTCGGCCAGGCTGCGGGCATTGGGTTGCCCCAAAATTTTCATCGACACGCGGGCCGTGGGGTGAGATTTGGTTGCGCCGCCTACCGTGCCCACGCTCAGGGGCATGTCCAGCACGCCCCGCAGATGGGTTAAATTGCCTGCGCTATCCCTCACCAGCGACCAGTCGCTCAGGCTGCTGTAGCGGCCCGCGCGGGCGGCGTAAGCGTGCGCCCCGGCCTCGATGGCCCGCCAGTCGTTGCCGGTGGCTACGGCTACGGCGTCGATACCGTTCATAATACCTTTGTTGTGCGTTGCGGCCCGGTAGGGGTCTGCCGAGGCAAAGGCCCAGGCTTCAAAGATAGATTGGGCGACTTCTGCGCCGGACAGGTCGCCTCTGGCAAGCTGCTCTACCGGCGCCAGGCACTCGGCCCGGGCGGTGCGCCGGTCGGTGAGGTTGGATAGAATCCTCAAATTGACTCGCCCGCCGGTAATTTGCTCAACCAGCGGTGCCACCGACTCGGCGGCGGTGTTGACGGCGTTGGCCCCCATCGCATCGCGGCAGTCGTACAGAATGTGGACAATTAGCATTGGGCCGGCGGGCGTGTGGGGCAGGGGGCGATACTCCAGAGCTTTTGCGCCGCCGCCCAACTTTTGAATAGTAGGGTGATGCCGGTTGGCCGCGGCCAGCAGGTCGGCCTCTGCATTTTTTAAGCGGCCAATGGCCTCATTCGGGTCCGCCACATCCAAAAGCTGAATCTGGCCAATCATCAACGGCTGGCTGCTGGCGGTTTTAAAGCCGCCGCCGGCGCCGGCCAATTTGGCCGCGTAGCTAACGCCGGCCACAATGCTTGGCTCTTCGACTACCATGGGCACGGCTGCCACCTGGCGGCCATTGATGATAAAGTTGGTGGCCAGGCCCAGGGGCAGGCTATAGCGGCCCACCACGTTTTCTATCATTGAATCGGCCTGCTCTGCGGAAAGTCCCGCATCCAGGGCGGCCAACTCCTCATTGCTCAGGCCGGCGTATTCGGCTAGTTTTTGGCGACGTTCGGTCAGGGAGAGTTTGTATAATCCTGAGAGTCGGGCCTTGTCTGGCATGTCGATACCTTAAAAGAAGCAGATTTTGAGCCTGTCCAGTTTATTTCGAGGGTAATTTTAGCACGAAAAGACTCTCAAAAACTATCAGCTTGTGTAAAAAATCACTTTTTGGAAAAATTAAAACACCCCGGACCTATGGTAGCGTCCGGGGTGTTTTTGTTGGACGGATAATAAACTCTAATTACCAATCACCCTCTATGCGCGAGCCTGGGCCGCGGGACTGCGGCCGGTAATGCGGCGGAAAAAGGCATCAAATTCGCCTTGCTGCCAGGAGACCAGAATGGGCACGGCGTTGAAGATGGAGGAGTAGGTGCCGCTGACAATACCAATCAAAATGGTGGTAACAAACTGGTCGATGGTTGCGCCGCCATAGGCCAGCAAAGCAATTACCACAAAAATGGTACTGAGCGATGTAACCACACTCCGGTTGAGCGTTTCCAGCAGGCTGCGGTTGCAGACTACTTCAAACGGTTCGCCGCGGTAGCGGGGCAGGTTCTCGCGGAGGCGGTCAAATACGATGATGGTATCATGAACTGAGTAGCCGATGACCGTCAGGATGGCGGTCAGGAACAGGGCGTCCACTTCCCAGCCAAACAGGATGCCAAACACGGCAAAAATACCGGCCGTTACCAGAATGTCGTGCAGCATGGCCACGATGGCGGCAATACCGTATCGGAAAGCATTGGGCACAGAGCGGAAGGCCCAAATGAGGAAAAGCAGAATGGCCAGCGCGGCGGCCAGCACCGCGTATGTTCCGGCCTGGGTAACTTCCTGGCCAATGGTTGGCCCAACCGAGTCGAACCTGAGTTCGGTGAAGTTGCCCAGTTGACTTTGCAACCGCTCCTGAATGGCGGCCTTGGCCTGGTCGTCTAAAAATTTTGAGCGAATCAGAATGGTTTCCTGGCCCAGTTGTTGGGCGGTGGTTACGGTGGTGTCTTTAAAGTCGGTGCCGCCGTATGAGAAATTTGTAAATATTTGCCGAACCTGGGCCGGTTGAACCGGCTGTTCAAACTGTAGCTCCATCAGCGAGCCGCTGGTAAAGTCGATGCTGAGTTTGAGCGGTGTGCCAAATTGGGCAGTGGCGACAGCCATTGCGCCCAGGCCCAACACAATGGTGATAACCGAGAAAATGTAATATACCTTGCGTTTGCCCACAATATCGAGCAGCCAGGCGGCCAGTTTGGGCGGGGCTTTGGCGTCTTTATCAAGATTAAAGCCGGTCAGCGCGGTGTTGTCTTTTAGCCCTTCGCCGGTCAGGCCGTACATAAAGCGTAGCAGCGTGCGGGTAACGGTAATGGCCGTAAAAATGTTGGTGACAACCCCCAGAGCCAGGGTAATGGCAAAGCCCTTAACAATGCTGGCCCCAAAGTTTGAACCAAACCAAAAGAGAATAGCGCAGGTAATCAGCGTGCTGATGGCCGAATCTCTAATAGAGGGCCAGGAGCGGGTAAAACCCAGCTCCAGGGCAAGTTTTAGGCTGCGACCGGCCCGTAGCTCCTCCTTCATGCGCTCAAACACCAAAATGTTGGCGTCTACCGCCATCCCCACCGATAAGATAAAGCCGGTGATGGCCGGCAACGTGAGCGTTACCGGAATAATTTTATACAGCCCAAAGTTGAGCAGGCCATACACAACCAGGGCCAGCGCGGCCATAAAACCGGGCAGCCGGTAGTAAACAATCATAAACAGCAGCACAATAATCAGGCCGATGGTTCCGGCGCGGATACTTTTTTGCACCGAGTCTTGCCCCAACGTTGGCCCCACCGAGCGGTTTTCGACCACCTTTAAGGGCACGGGCAGCGCGCCGTAGCGTAATTGAATGGCCAGGGCGCGTCCCTCCTCCAGGCTATCGTTGCCCAGCGAGATAACGCCATTGTTATCAATTCTGGCATTAACTACCGGGCAGGAAAGCACCACTTTATCAATAGCAATGCACAGAAAGCTACCAATATTATTGCCGGTGTACTGGCCAAACTTTTCGCCGCCATTGGAGGTAAGGCTAAAATTGATTTCAACCACGCGGCTGTTTGGGTTTAAGCCGGCGTTTGATACGGCGGCCAAATCGCTACCGGTGATAATAGTTTCATAAACCCGGCTCGTGGCCTCGGGAGCGCCTTCTTCAGCAGCGCTCTGGGGCGACTCCTCTTCGGCGGAACCGGCGTCGCCAAACGAGGTTCTAATTTCTGTACCTTCGGGGATGGGAACGCTGCCGGCATCGACAAATTCCAGCAGGCCGGTCTCGCGAATGGTGCGGATGGCCAGTTCGGGGTCTGAGATGCCGGGCAGTTCTACAATGATGCGGTTATCTCCCTGAAGCTGCACCAGCGGTTCGGTTACGCCCAGGCCATTAACCCGGTTGTCAACAATAATACGGGCGGCCTCCATTGAACCTTCTTGAAGTTGCTGGCCTTCCGGCAAATCGGCTTCCATTACTACTTGCAGGCCGCCTTGCAAGTCAAGCCCTTGATGTATTTTGATGCTGCGCTCCTGGCTGCCTTGCCACGGGAGCAACAGCGTCCACCAGGGAGCGGGTTCCTGCGCGGCGGTTTCGCCGGATTCAATGGGGTAAACATAATCAAGCGTGACACTATTAATCCACGCCAAAATGGCGGTAAGGAGTAAAATGCCAATTAAAATACTAATATTACGACGATCCATAACAGTCAACCTTTGTTGATTTTTGTAAGAATTTGACGGCCCTGGCAGCCATCGTTGCGCAAACGGAATGATTATAATCCTGGCCGAGTGGGGATGTCAAATGCTGCCAGAAGCACAATGGATTAGTATAGCACAGGTCAGCTAGGACAAAAAATCCCCGCTTATGGGCGCGAGGAATTTGAAGAATGTATGACAGCCCCAAGGAGACAGTAACGCGAATGAAAACCTGGAGTGTCAAAATGCGCTTTGACACTCCGCCGCCTAATGTGGCTTTTTTAGAAATTCTTGGTCAGCAAGGGTAGATATTGTAATTTTAACCCGACAGTTACTGTATTTGGGTTTAGCGCGCCGGTGATGCCCTGGGTTGAGGTAACGGTAGCGGCATTAATAAGCCGGTCGCCATCGGTGATGGGGACCGCAACCGTTACCCAAAACGACACATCTGCCGACGAGCCGCTGTTGATAGAGAGATTGTTCCAAACAATGTTGTTGCCATCAAAGGAGTCGCCGCCGGATTGGTAGGTGGTGCTATTGGGCACGGTGCTGGTAATAGTAACGCCGGTTGTATCCAGGCCGGTATTGTTTTGTACTGTCAGGGTGTAGGTGATGCCAGAGGTGTTTGCCTGTACCGGAAAAGGGTCGGTGGTGGTGGATACATTGAAAACAGCGGCCTGTAGCGTAAATTGCAGGTTGTATAGTTGAATATCGTCGGTGGTGTTGCCAAAGACGCGAATGTATTTAACGCCGGCTGCCCCCAGCCCAATATTGCTGAGGCTTTCGGCCACGCCGGCGGGGTTGGCATTGGCGGTAGCTAACACCGTGCTTCCGTCGGAGTCGATAATTTGAAAATTAAGGTTGTGTATGGCCGCCGAGTTGATGGTGGGGCCAGATGTGTTGCAGGCGCCGGTAAGAAGATTTTGATCCCAATCCTGGTAAGTAGTGCCGGTGGGGGTAACAGAAATGTTGATGATGGTGGGAGCATTGATGGCGAATTGGTACCAGTCGGTATCGCTGTTATCATCAATGCTAACCCCCTGAATAGTTACAGGGGTCAGGTAGGCAGGGGTTCCCAGGTTTGACGCTCTGGCAGCTACATCGTTATCTGCGCCAATGAGTTCGTAACGGTCGCCGTAGTGGCGCTGCACGGCCCGAATGTCATCGTGCTGTAGCCCCTTAAAAGCGGTTGTAACAAACGGCTCCATCAATTTGGTCTGGTTAACCGGGCAAACGTGCTCAAGCCCGGCGCCATGCCCGTGCTCGTGAGAAATAACGTTGTGAAAGGCGGTGCTCAGGCTGGCCGAGTCGTAGAAACTGTCGGGTGAGTCGATTTTCATATCGCCGTTGCTGGGGAAAAAATTAAAGGCCAAAATGCCAGAATTGCCATCGATGGTGCAGCCGCCAATGCGAATATCGCCTCGCACACCTGGCACGCCCGCCGAGTTGGGCCACGGTGCGCCGTCGTCATTGGGTTCAAATACGTACTCGTTGCCCGTTTTCGAAGCCCAATCGGCAAAGACATTGGCAATCTCATTTTGCCAATTGCCCGCGCCGTAATTGGCATTCATATCGGCAATAAGGGTGCTGTTGCAGGCGGTATCATTGCTAAATATTTTAGGCATTGCTGTGCCATCGGGGATAATGCTCCAGGTGAGGGTCAGGGCGTCGCCCTGATTGGCTCCGCCATCGCCGGTGGCCGTTGCGGCGGGGTCCCAGTGAGGGGCCAGGTTGTAGGCAGCGCCAAGCTGTCCAAACATCTCATTATAAATATCTTCCAGATAATCTGGAGGGGTGTCGGGGGTAAAGATAAAGTTGAGGGCTTCTCCGCCGTTGGCGTTGAGAGTAGAAGCGCGGTTAAATAGTAAAAAGCATAAAAGCAGAGCCAGAAGCGCAATATGCCCAAAATATTGTTTCATCTGTTGAGGTCTCGGAGAGTGTGTTTCGGATAGATTTAGACTGGGTTTAGCATACTCCAGAACTCTACCATATGGCAAGAGACAAAAGTCGCGCGAGCGCGGGTCAAAGGTACTGGTTAAGACTTTCCCCAAAGTCACTAAAAAAGGCTGCGTATTTTAGTTTAACACGCAGCCAATTTTTTTTACAAAAAGTTTAATTGGCTTTGGCTTTAACCAGTTTATAAACCTCGCCCGGTTCGGCGTGGCGGCCCAGGGTTTTTTTAGAAAATAGCAGTTGGCCGTTAACGGTCACTTCAAACTTGCCGCCGGTGGCGGGGATGAGCTTAAGCGCTTCGATTTGCGCTTCAAGTTCTTTATCCTCGCACAGTTCGTTGACCAGACTCACGGCCCGGCCGGTGTAGTTTCAGGTGCGGCAATATTCTATCGAGATAGTTAGCATGAAAAAAGCTCCTTTATTAAATTGAGAGTTCTTGGAAAGTAGTCAAACCACCTTAAGATACGCAATACGTTACATATTGTGTGTTCCGTTAAATATAAATTTTGATGACGAAGGATTTTCCGAGAACTCCCCAATTGTTATCTTTTGGCCGGCCGGCGGCGCTGCGTTTGGGTGGTGGGGTGGGTTTGAGGGCGGGTGGCCAGTTCTGGCCGGCGGCGACGGTAAACAAACAGGCCAACGCCCACCAAAATTAACAAAATGCTGACAATTTGGGCCGTGGGGATACCGCCCAACGTCCAGGCATCGGGCCGCAGCGACTCAACCAGCAGGCGTCCAACCGGATACCAGATTAAGTAGAGCGAGAGCAAATCGCCATCCAAAAGTTTATCGGCATATTTGCGGCCAAGCCACATCAGCAAAGCAAAGCCTATCACATTCCAGACGGATTCATAAAAAAAGACCGGATGAAACAGGGTGGTATCCAACGGAAAGGCGGTTAAATCATTATAGGGGGGAATACGCTGGTTTGGATTGGTAATTAAAATTCCCCAGGGCAGAGTTGTCGGCGGGCCGTATAACTCTTGGTTAACATAGTTGCCCCAGCGGCCAATGGCCTGCGCCAGCAGCATACCGGGGGCTAAAATATCCAGCCAGCGCCACACGATTAATTTATGGCGATGCGTGTAAATAATTACGGCCAAAATTCCGCCAAGCAGCGCCCCATAGATACCGATGCCGCCTTCCCAGATGAGCAGAGCGGTTGGAAAAGGCACAGCCGCGCCAAAAATAGTTAAATTTGTAAAGGGCTGCTCGATAAAGTAGTAATTAAACCCCCGGCTTGCCCCGGCCGGCGACGAGAGCACGTGGTACAAGCGCGCTCCCAAAATGCCCAGTATTAAGACCCATATCAGCAGGTTCCAAACGTGGTCCGGGTCTTCTCGTTTGCGTTGGGCTTCAATGGTGGCAATATACGCCGCTGCCAGAACGCCGGCCACAATTAGCAGGCCATACCAGCGAATGGCAAACGGCCCAAATTGAAATAATATTGGATCGATAGGGGATGGCATATCTTCTCCTTGTAATTATTGCCAGGTTGACAATAGATGCGCCTGGTTTTTAGAGCTAAAACGCCGGGGAGTAAACCTGTTTCCCCGGCCTTGTTTTAATCTAAACAGACCCCCAAAGGGATTGTATTATAACACATCTTTTATTACAAAAAGATACACCAGTCATTGAATTGGCAGACCTGTTAAGCAGTTGAGTCTATTCTGCTACCAACCCGCCCCAGGCATTGAAGGCCACAATGCCCCCGGCGCCGAGGCCAAAACGCCGGGCCATTAGGCAGGTGGTGATAACCATCCCCAGGAGGCCGCGCCCGTGAAACGGGTACTTTGGGGCTGAAATCGACCCAAAGGTATTAAACGCGCCTCCCCCTTGGCGTTTTGGCCCGCGCCCAGGGCTTGGGGGATGGATTTTAACACCATCTGTTTAACGCGGAACGTTCCGACAGAACCGGCGATGACCGCGCCCATCATCAAAAGCGGCGATGCGATATCACACCATCAAACGTGGCGATGTTGGCCACGTTGGCCACCACCATCAAAAATGGTGGTATCAGCTGTGTTTTCTCGTTTGTCGTTTCCCGTTTCCCGTTTCCCGGAAAAAGGCGCGGAACGGTATAGGCTGAATCTTCAAAACCGGCTGACCCAATGAGCGTGTGGGCAAATGGACGTTTGAGCAAATGAGGGGTGAAGCGTGACTCGCCGGCGCGTCACAGTTGGCTGTGACCGTCCTGGCCGCGTCACAGCAATTGCGCCGTGACGCATCGAGCGACACGGCGCGGGCTGGTGTGACGTAGCCGGGCTACGTCACAAATGAATTTTGGGGGAAGGGCCAAAAACTTCCGTAACGAAAATTCTTTTGGTAAAATAAAAGAAAAGCCCGGTTGGGAGTCCGGGCTAATTACCTGGCAGGTGAGGCAGCACCTACCAAGCTGAAATTATTTTAGCCTTTAAGTGCTGCCGCGTCAACCGGGCGGCATTTTTTATTGCAAAATTTAGGGGGTTGGGTAGATGAAACTGTTAGCACATTGGTTAATGATTTTTGTTGCTGTAGGCGCGGTTATTTTTGCCATTTCAAAAAGTTTATGGTCACTCAAGTTTTGGTTTGGGGTTGTGGTGGGAGGCGCTATTGCGTCTTATAAATGGAATAACGACGTATATGCAACCCTGCGCGGCGCTCCCCCAAAAACCATAAGGGAAGCACTTTTCCTTAACAGAATAAAACATGGCCGTGTGCTCCGGCAATGGAAACAGAAACCTTTAGGGAAGGTTACTACTAAAAAGTATATGAAATTAGAAGCCATTGAAAATGAGTATTTGAAAAGATATGGGGAGGAACCCACAGCAGAAACAATTGCCGAGGTATGGGGGCAACAACACGTTACCGAAGAGCAGATAGAAAAGTTCAGGAGAGAATTTAAGCAGAAACTTAATAGATGGCCTACGGATGATGAGATATTCAAGAAGTTTAATGACCAAATATCGTTAGAAACAATCTATGATTATAAGAGAGCCAGGCGCACCGGCCAGTTGGAAAAGTCAAAACGTTACCATCAACTGAATTAGGCTTATCTGGCCTAACACCATCAAAAATAGGGCTACAGTGTGGCCCTATTTTTTTGTTCAAAAAAAATTGACAGATGTCAATTTTTTTTTGACAGTGCATTTCCGGGGGATTTTTGGGAAAATGGTTTCAAAAAGGAGGTGATTTCTATGAAACCGCTACAGAAGCTCTATGGCCCCGGCGTTGCGAACGTCAATGTGCGGCTGACGTTCTATGATAAAGTTGTTTTGGCTCATTTGTGCCGTTCGTGGGGCGTGAAGCCGCCCGATATTTTCAGAATGTTCTTACGACACAATGGGCGCAAGCTAGAAAGCCAAGGCAAACTCAAACGCACACTTGAAAATGGCCGGTTCAGATGGAAACTGGAGTCGGAGGGAAACCATCCCCAGGATGTAGAACCCCCCGCCACCCAGGAGGTGCATCATGAAGCGACGTAGCGTTGTCGCCGAGATTGCCCGGATTTTGCTTGAATTTGAAGTGGAGCTGCAAAAAGCCGCCGCCGAGGGTGAGGATTCCGAGGCCCACGCCCTGGCGACGGCCAGCACCCAGGCAACCAAAAAAGCCGCCCGGAAGGTCGAGTCTAACTCTTTGGCCCGGCGGCGTCAAATTGGGAAGGGCCGCAAATGACCAGCACCGGCGATAAAATTCTGGCGTACTTCCAGAACCGGCCTGAGTTGAATCTGAGGGAAGACGGGGTTGGGCAATATCGGTCAAACAACCCCTTTCGGCCTGGCTCAGACAGCTTCAGCTTTACGTTCATCATCGACCCTGACGGTGAGCACGGCGCGTACCGTGATTTCAATCCGAAAGGGCAGCCGGAGAAGGGCAGCCTGTATGACCTGGCCGCCCGGCTGGGAATTGAGCGAAGCCCCAACGGTAAGTTGCCCCAACCCACCACTAAGCGAGCCTACAAAGATTTGGGCGACTACGCCGCCGCGCATGGCGTGACCGCCCAGGTTTTTGAGGCCGCCGGCTGGGCACAAACCACCTATAAGGGCCGCCCGGCCCTGGCTATCAAAACCGATACCGGGACTCGTTATCGCTTTCTTGATGGCAATGAGCCGCCCTACCTTCACCCCAAAGGATACCGGCGCTGTTGGTATCGGCTATCTGAGGCCGCTGACCTGGCCGCCCAAAGCGGCCAGCCTTTGGTGATTTGCAATGGCGAGGCGTCAACGGTTGTGGCTCAATTCTATGGGCTGGCCGCCACCGCCGTTACGTCTGGGAGCGAGAAGGCCACCTTGCCCGGCAAGCTGTTAGAACAGCTAAAAACGGCCTACACCGACCCGGTGATAGTTGCGCTGGATTGTGACCCAGCCGGCCAGACCGCCGCGCCCAAGCTGGCTCAATTTCTTGCCCAGGCCGGTTTTCAGACGAAATCCGTTGATTTGGCGCTGGGCAATGGGCAGGATTTGGCCGACTTTTGCCGGCTGCACACCACCCAGGCCGTCGTGAAGCTGCAAACGTTGAAAGAGTTAGAGCCGCCCAAAGAGATTGACCCCGCGAAAGCATACCTGTTGAGCGAAAGCCCCACCGACGACGGAAACGCTAACTGTTTTCTGATTGAATTTGGCCGCCAGAGATATGCTCATAACCCCGCGTGGGGTTGGCTGAAACATAATGGCACTCATTGGGAATATGGGGTGAGTGGCGCTGAAGCTTCAATTCGTATGGATATCAAGACGATGCTGCGCCGCCGCAGACAGGCTGGAAAAGACCATAGCCGGGCCGATGTCGCCGCCGCCGCCATCCCCAACGCCAATAAAATTGGCAACACTCTGACGATGTTGAAAGATGAGCTTTTTATCAATATCGAAGACTTTGACAGCGAGCCGGATTTGATTAATTGCTCAAATGGGATAATCGACCTGAGAACGGGCCAGCTTTTACCCCATAGTGGGCAATATCATTTTACCTACTGTTTGCCGGTGGAGTATGACCCTGACGCGGATTATTCTTTTTGGGAAGGTTGGCTTGGAGAATCGGTTAAGGGCGGGCGTGATGTGCTGTCCTATTTGCAGCAAGCCGTGGGTTACAGCTTGACCGGTCACACCAACGAGGAATGTCTTTTTTTCCTTTATGGGCCGAGTCGGGCCGGCAAGGGGACTTTTACTGAGAGTTTATTGGAGGTTTTAGGTGCATTGGGTGATGAAGTGGATTTTGGAACTTTCACCGCCCGGCGTGGGGCAAATAGCCAGAATTTTGACCTGGCCGGGTTAAAAAATGTTAGATTCATTGCCGCCAGCGAGTCGGATAAGGAAGACCGGTTGAACACGGCTAAGGTCAAGGTCATCACTGGCGGGAACACCATTCGGGCCGCGTTTAAAGGGAAGGATTTCTTCAGCTATCGTCCACAATTCAAACTGTGGCTCTCCTCCAATTGGGGCATTAACGCCGATGCCATAGACGGGGCGCTGTGGGGGCGCGTCAAGGTGATTGAATTTCCACACTCGCATCTTGGGAGAGAGGATAAAAATCTGAAAACTCAAATGAAGTCTCCCGATAACTTGCGCGGCATTTTAGCATGGGCCGTCAAAGGCGCTGTGAACTGGTACGCCAGTCTCCCCAGGGGGTTGCAGACACCCCAAACCGTGAAGGACTCCACAGAGAGCCAGCAGGCCGATAATGATTTTATTGCTCAATTTCTTGAGGATATGGGCTATGAACTCTGCGAGCCTGCCGAGGCCGTTGTTTGGACCGATGAGTTTTACAGCGTTTATCAAAAATGGAGTGAAGAAGCTGAGATAGCAAGGAAAGACCGTTACAATCGCAAGCGGTTTTCCCAGGAACTAAAAATGAGGGGTTGTCATCTGGAACGAATTTATGATGACCTGGAGATTAAGAATATGCGCCGGGCAATTATGGGGGTTCGGAAAAAATAAAAAAATGCTCTTATCAAATCGACCGCATTTCTCCTGTCTGTTCTGTCTGTCCTGTCTGTTGCGCTATTTACAGACAGGACAGACAGAACAGACAGTAAAAACCCAATGCTTTAGAAGCATAAGGAAAAATAAAAAAACACCCCTAAAATAGCCTTTTTTGGGAGTTTCGGGCCTAAAAACCGTAAATCTTACCAATTTTTTCACCTAAAATCTGTCTGTAAAGGGCTACATCTGTCTGTATCTGTCTGTGAAAAATTGGAGTTTTTCTTACTCAACATCTGTCTGTAAATCTGTCTGTATCTGTCTGTAAAATCCCCATCATTACAAATATCCTGTCACGATTTTGACAGGTGAAACGCACCTATGATATAATCTCCTTATCCTGTTGCACAAGCGACAGGAAATAATCAAAGAAAGGGGAAAAGGTGAGAGATGTTATGACCACATCAGAAGCCGCCAAGGTTCTAGGAATTGACCGCGCCAGTGTTGCAAGGCTTATCCGCAATGGCACACTGCAAGGGGAAAGGTTTGGTCGGGCCTGGATGGTTTACCGTGAAAGTGTGGAAGAATTTCTAAAACACACTGAGGGGAAATCCAAGTTTGACCGAACCAGAGGCAATTTAGAGGATAATAATTAAGGCGGCTCTAGCCCGGCGCACCGGCTAAGATGACACCGGGCCAGAAACTGCCAAAACATAACCCACGGGAGCGTGAATCATGCAAGGCAAAGGTATTTTACCACAATCCACCCTTGCCCACAACGAAGGGCAACCCTCAAATAAACTTCTGTTAGTCCGTGCAACCACAGACTTAAAAACGACCCTTACCGGGGCGATTATCCCCAAAGGCACTATAGGCCGGGTTATTGACCTGCACCGGGCCGGTTTGGTTATTGACTTCAAGCTATTGACCGTTCACATCTTGCCGGCGGATAGCCCCTTAATCCAGATTGTGGGAATATAACAATGACTACCCAAAACCCCAAAACCAAAAAAATCAATGATTGGATAGAAGCCAGCGAGCAGGCCATTGAAGCGCTGTTTACCTTCAAAGCCTACCTTTACGCCTGGCAGAAACAGCCGGCCAGCTTGCCCGATGACGCTTTTATGTCTGTTATTCAAGATATGACTGAGGCCGGGCTGTTTGAATGGTGTAACGCAAGCCAGGCCGATATTGACGCCTTACGTAGCGTTGTAACTGGGGGTGAGTGATGACCGCGCAAAAAATAATCGCCTGGCTAACTGCCATTTTGGTTTTTTTGCTGGCGCTGGGCAGCTTTGCCCTGAGCTATCACGCCCTGCGAGACTACGCCGGCCAGCACGGAATCGCCGGCCCATTAAGCTACATTTGGCCGTTGCTCATTGACGCCAGCCTGATTGTGTTCTCACTCGCCGTAGTCAATGCCTATCTGCAAGCTGAAAGCACCTGGCGGCAATGGTCATTAGTTGGCATTTACACGCTGGCAACCATCGGCTTTAACGTGCTACACGCGCCCGATAACTTACAGGCTCAAATTGTGGCCGCCATAGCGCCGGTGAGCCTGTTCTTCTCATTTGAACTGCTAATGAACCAGTTGAAGCTCACCGTAAAAAAGCGCGGTATCAGCCACAGCCTTAAAGAATTGAGCCGGCAGTATCACGAGGTATCAACAGATGTTGAGAAGATGACCGGCCAGCGTGATACCCTACAGGCTCAAATTGAAGAACTAAACCGTATCAAACAGGCCCAATTGAGCCTAAATGATACCGGCCATAAGCCCGATATCACCATTGCCCAGGATGCAAGGCAGGCTCAAATAGCCGAACGTCGAGAGCAAGTCTTGAGCCTCATAAATGGGGGTTTGAGCCAACCTGAAATAGCCGATGAGCTAGGGGTATCAATTGCGACAATCAAGCGTGATACCGCCGCCCTGAACGGACGGTTAAAATGAGCCGGGCCATCATTCACAGCACCCAAAAAATTAGTATCACCTTATCGGTAAATGTCATTACCACAGATGACACCGGCCTGCATTTAGCGGTTGTGCCTCTGTTGTCTTTAGGCTGGCTGAT
>CAZAPG010000056.1:0-49631 GCA_964486935.1 uncultured Caldilineaceae bacterium
ATCCGGCGCGACGACCGCGTGCTCATCCCTCACGGCGATACGGTGTTTCAGCCGGGCGACCACATTACCGCTTTTATCCGCAGCAAAGACGCCGAAAAACTGCACCACTGCCTGCTTCGGCAACAACAATAAACACGCTGTTTCTGGCCCAATATAGACCTCAAAGGTTTTTGAAGCCTTTGAGGTCTGGAGTGGCTGCTACAAACCCAACTCATCCACCCCCGGCGAGCCGAGCGGGTTGGCGCTGGCCCGCCACCTGGTCGGGTCGGCGGGATTGCCGTTTAAATCGACCCGCACCAGCGAGTCGCCCCGGCCATCGGCGCTAAGGGGCCAGCCGCCGCTATCGGCGTAGGCCATTTCAAAAACAATCTGACCCTCCGCCTCCACCAAGGCCAGCTTTTCGCCGCTGTTGGCCAGCCGGCCCTGATAAACACCCGCCACCGTTACCCCAGGGTAGCGCCGGGCAAACGCGCCGGCATTACGAACCAGCACGGCCAACTCGCCGGGGGGCAGCGGCGCGGCATCGGCAGGAAAGGTAAAATCAATCCCCCTCACCGATACGCCGGCCAGACCCGCGGCCAGCTCGCCCGTGTTTTTCAGCTCGATAAACTCAAAATCATCGCCGCCGGGCGGATTGTACATAATTTCGGTAATTTGCAGCCGGCTGCCGGCTGCCTCCTCAAAACCAATGGCCGTTTCCGCCAGGGCGCTCCACACCTGCCCCTTTAACACCCGCGCCCTGAGTTGGGTTGGGGCAGTTAGCGTTAGGGGCGCGCGGTACGCGCTGGCGTGCTCGCTCACCTGCCCCGTAACCGGCTGCCGGGGGTCGGCGCCGTTGGTGGTGTAGTAAATGACGCCTTCCGGCGCATTCAGACTCACTGCCCAGCCGGAGTCTGTTTTTTGCCGGCTCATTTGGGGCGGGTCAAACGGCGGATAGTAGCCGGCCTGCCGGGCCATTTCGACGAGCCGGGCGGCGTTGCCCTCCATTTGGGCCAGCACATCATCCCTGGCCTCAAACCAGTCGGCCTGCGTGAGCGGCGGCTCAAACCGGGTGTCGCCCCAACGCGCCGATTCGGCCACGATGGCCGGCTCTATCATTTGGTTGAGCCGCAGCCAGCGCGCCTGAGCGTTGGTATCGGTTAGCGCGCCATAGGTGAGCTGCCGGTACAGCCGGTCGGCCAGCATCATTTTGAAATCCGGGTTGGCCAGCAGCGCCCGGAGCAGCGGCTTGACCAGGTTGGGCCGCTCCAGATATTCGTCCAGTTCCATATAAATTTCTGCGCCCTCAAACCAGGTGCGCTCCCCATCCCACACAAAATATTTTATTGGCCCGGAGTCTTGATGCACGCCGGCGTACCAGTTGTTAAAACCCCAATCCAGATTTCCGGCGTACCAGTTCAAAATCAGGTAATCAATAAAATGGGGCACATCCAGGTAGGTTTGAATGAGTTGGTAGCGTTCCGGGTCATCCAGCCGGCCTTGGGCGGCCAGCCGGTGCAGGGCCGCAAAGCGCTCGCTGTTGTGCGACAGCGTTTCTTCGTGGCTGATGGTCTGCCACTCCGCTTCGCTGCCGCCAAAGTGGGCGGCCATAAAGGCGTCGTCGGGGCGCTCAACCAAATTGTACAGCCCCCAATACAGGCCATTCACATAAAGATGCGCAAACCGGCCTCGCGCCGCCGAGCCGGACATGGCAAGTTGCGACTGGCGCAGCCACTCGTCGCGGGTGTAGGTGGTCAGCCGAATTTCTTCCGGGCGGTTGGGGTAGCCGGCAAAGCTGCGGTTAACGCCGGCCCGCAGCACCAGCGTGTCAAACTCTGTTACCGGCGAGCCGGGGAAAAGAGGAAAGTTCAGTTTACCCGCGCCGTACTCGCGCCGAAAAAACAGCCGAAAATTATGCTTGGGCATAAATTCAGAGCGGCCCAGCTCTCCGTGCAGGCGCAGCCCGGCGTTAATCTGAAATTCCTGGCCGCCCTGCGGGTCAAGCCACTCTACCGAGGCGGCCCGCTCCCAGGCTTGCCCTCGCCGCCGGGGGTTGGCGTACAGGTCGTAAAAGGCGGGCATATCGGTTACAATTGACAGGCTGGGCAGGGCGGTCAAACTCTGTTTGATGACCCCCTGATAGTGTGGCCCGTTGACAATTTCCGGGTCCATCTCGTAATCAGCCCGGACGGGCGCGCCCTCAGACGCCCCCCAACTGGCCGGAAAGCCGGGCGGGTGGTTGGGTTGGGCAAGCACGTTATCCAAAAAAATGTAGGTGTGGGTGTTGGCCGGAGCGGGCCGAAAATTGGGCCGAAAGGCGGCGGCGCGCACCAGGCTGGTTGAGGTAATGGCGATGGGGCCGGTGTACAGCGCGCCTCCGGTTTCGGTGGGCAGGCTGCCATCCAGGGTGTAGCGAATGGTTGCGCCGGGCGTGGGGCTGGTCAGCTCAAGGGTAAAGGGCGACTCATAAAAGCCGCGTGGCCGGCTGAAATCAACCGGCTCAACCAGCCCGGCCCACAGCGGCTCAGAGTTGTTAGGGCGGCCCGGCGTGGGGCTGGACAAATAGGCAAAGGGCCAGATTAACTCATCCACGTGCCGCGCCGGACGGCCGTAAGCAATATCGGCAAACTGCTGGGGGAATTTTTGAAGCGGCTCCGTTTGCGGCGAAGCCACATCGACAAACTGGGCGGCAAACAGGCTGTACAGCCCTAAAAATTCGCTGCGCCGCTCAAGCTTAAAGTTAGTATGCAACTCGCCACCGGCAACCACGCGATTTTTGCCGGAGGCGAACACTACTAGATATTCGTTACCGACCAGGGTGAGGTTGGGGAAGGTCCACTTTTCCGGCTGGTTCGGGTCATCGGTTAGCGACCAGCCGGCCAGGTTGACCGGCTGCGCGCCCGGATTGTAAATTTCAATCCAGTCTGAAGCGTCGCCATCCTCATCAGTCAGGCCGGTGTGGTTGGCGGCCACAAACTCGTTGATGACCAGCCGGTCGACAGGTGGGGCCACGGGCGCAGGCAAAAGCCAGAGCACGCCCAACAGCAGCGCGCCCGCTACAGTACCCCAAAAAATGAGTCGAGCCGATTTAGCGGCGTGGACTGACAGCATAAACATTTATCCAGAAATTGGTTGCAAAGCCTTAACGCAGAACGCCCATTTTGCTAAACGCCCAGTCCGGGCCAACCGGCGCGTTGGGGATAATGAGCGTTTGGTTTGACCCGTCGCCGCGCATTTTCCAGATGGCCCAGCTTCCGCCCCGCGCACTGCGGAACACAATATCGCCATCGGGCAGAAAGGTGGGCAGCGTATCGTGGCCGGGCGCGTCGGTTAAGCGCCGCAGATTGGCGCCATCAACATTGACTGCGTAAATATCTACATTGCCGCCGGCCTCGCGGCTAAAGGCAATGGTTTGGCCATTGGGCGACCAGGTAGGGAAGGAGTCGCTGCCGCCTTCGGTCAGGCGGACGTGGCCGGAGTCGTCGCGGTTTGAAATCCAGATGCCAAACTGGTTGTTACGGCCAGAGCGATACACAATCTTTTGGCTGTCGGGCGACCAGTCGGCCTGTTCGCCGATAATCTCGTACCGGAACTGCTGGTTGGCGTTGGTGCCCAAAAAGTAAACTCGACGCCCGCCGCCCCGGTCGCCGTCGTAAGCAATCATACTGCCATCGGGCGATACGTTGGCCCAGCGGGCGGTGCCATCGTTCCAGCCGTGGCCTTGCAGCAGTTGTAGCTGGCCAACATTGGCCGGCAGCGGGATAGCCGTTAAGCGGGCAATACCGTTAGACACGCCGGGAAGCGGGTAAACCGTGCCGTTAACTACCTGCTGGTCAACCCCTTCTTCGCCGTAAAAAAAGATGTAGCGTCCATCCGGCGACCAGGATGGCCCGGCAGCCCGGCTCATGACAAATTGCTCGCGGCTGCCGTTGGTATCGCCCACGTACAGGTCGTGCTTTTCGCCGTTCCATTTGGTGTAGGCCAGTTTGTATAATTTGGGGAGTTGGTCCAGGTCTGGTGACTCGCTGGCGGCGGCTTGGGCGTCAGCTTCAATCAAAAAACTGCCGGCGGCCAGAAGTTGGTCATTGATGTAAAACTCCAAGGCCCATTGACCGGGCGGTAACGGGTCTCCCCCTGCTTCAATTACGTAGTTATACAAACCCGACTCATTTTGCAGCCAGGGCTGGCTGTTGCTCAACACTTCGAGGCCGTTGTGGTACCAAACCTGCGTCCAGAGGGCATTGGTGGCAATGCCGCTATATTCAAACACGGCGTGAAGCCGGGTGAGTCCCGCCTCAAAGGTAAAATCTGGCGCGACCGGCTCTCCGTCAGCGGTGGTGCCGGGAGCAAAGGTAATCGCGCCCATTTCCGGCCCGGCGGAATCGGTTTGGCCGGTTGTAATGCTCAGGGTATCCGCTGCGGATTTGTTGGGTGTTGGCGGTACAGATGTGGCGATAAGCCGGCTCTGGATATCGGGCGCATTTGACTCGCTTTGGGCGGCGCTGCCGGCGGGTCTGTTAAACATTAAAACGGCCCCAACGGCCAGCAGACCCACGCACAGCAGCAGCGCGCAGCCTGCTCCGCCGGCTATCAAGAAAGGTCTTTTTTGGCGTTGTGAATTTTCTGTTACGAAAGTCTGACTGCTCATTTGGCCTCCGTTGAAAATAAAATTACGCAGAGTTACACGGAGACCTCACAAAGCCATACAGAGAAATAGTGAAAAACTTTGTGTCGCTTTGTGTCATCTTTGCGTTCTCTGTGTGCCTGATTTTCATTCATCGTTGCCGCCGAAGGCGCAGGCTGGGTCCGACTCCTGTGAAAATAGCGCCTAGACGGCCATAACGGTATGCTTTGGGCTACGTTCCACGTTCTACGTTCCACCTTACGTGGCCCGTGGAACGTGGAACGTATTTTTCGTCGCGTTGGCGGCTATCGCAAGTGGCCGGTATTAACTACCGCCGCGACTACCGCCACTGCCGCCTTTGCTACCACCGCCGCCACCACCACCGCCGCCACTACTGCTGGAGCCGCCGTCATCGTCGTCCGGGCCGGGAACGGGAACGCCGCTGTCAAAATCGCCGTTGATGAGGTTGATATTGATGACTACAATGTTGATGGCCATAAAGGCGCCATCGGGTTGCAGCACACCGACGACTTTAACTTTTGACCCCGGCACAAAGTTGGGCGGCAGTCCAGTGCAGTTGTTGGTGGCGACAATGACGCCATCAACCAGCAGGTTTTGGTTGCCGTAGCTGTGGGCCACGCCGGTGAGCGTTACCCACTGCGCGCCTTGTTTAACAATGGTGATGGTTTGGCTGTGGCCCCGGCCCGGATTGTCTTCATCAAAACCATCGGGGTCGTTGCCGTGGCCCCGGTTATGGTCGCCGTCGTCATCGTTATTAAAAAATTCTACCCTATTTTTAACATTGAGTTTAACTTTAATTTTGGTACCGTCCGGCTTGTCCCACCACTCGTCTTTTACTTTTACTTTCACATTAAGTTTTACTTCCTGCTCAACCGATATCTGGTTGAAGTTGGCGTAATTGAGCGTGGTATTGGCATTACTGGTTGAGGTGGCGGCCAGGCTGGTTTGGTTAAAAGGTTGACTTAATGCATCGGAAACTATATCAACTTTGTCTATCAAATCTGGTCCTTCAACCACTTCCCAGGCCAGCGAGGCGTTGGAAACGGGCTGGCTGCCATAATTTACCAGCGTCCGCTGGCTAACATATGCGCCCTGGCAAAACTGAACAACCAGCAGGTCGCTACGGAAGATGAGTGTTGGGTAATTATTGTTATTGCCATCATCGTCGTCGTCATCATTTGGGGGCTGAGTGGTGGGTTCGGCTGTGGGTTCGGTGGTAGGTTGCCCGGTGGGTTCCGCCGAAGGTTCAACCGTGGGCTGGTCGGTGGGTTGGGTTGTGGGTTCGGTGGTGGGTTGCCCGGTGGGGGGCAGCGCGCCAACCGGTTGAGCAATAAATATGCTGGTAGCAATCACGGCAATCAAGCCGCCTCCGCCAACTATAATAACAGTGGCGATGATAATACTGATAAACCAGGTTTTTGATAACCCTAAAATTGTCATGGGTGTTCCTCCATTGATTGAGCCAAACCAGCCTGCCAACTGACTTTGAAAGGCAACTTGAGCGGCAGAACCGGCCTGAAACTGATGATTCACAGTTGGTTTGCCTACGATATCTAAAAGCTCTTGCAACTCATTGTTATGGGAGGAAACAGTGACAGGTTCGCCATTGAGCAGGCGGTCGACCTGTTCTGAAAAGAGATCTGCCAGTTGTTGTTCGTTCACGGTACTGCCTCCAGTTCAATTTGCTGGCGCAGGCGACGGACTGCCCGCAGCAAAACCACACTCACTGTTTTCTCTTTCAAATCCATAATTTCGCCAATTTCTTTATTTTTGAGTTTGCCGGCAAACTTCAAGCTGATGATTTCCTGGTCTCGTTCACTCAACTGCCCCAAACCTTTGAGCAACTGTATGAGCGCCTCTTTTTGCACAAGTTGCGTTTCGGGCAAAGGTTCGGCGGCTACCAGGTCGGGCGGCAGGTCGGCATCTGTTTCCCAGGCCGAGCGCCGTTTGCGCCGCCGGTAGTGGCTGACCAGCTCGTTTCTGGCTATTCTAAAAAGCCAGGTTGAAAACGCGCCTCTGGTTGGGTCGAATTGCGCCCGATTTTTAAAGGCTTGTTCAAATACGGCGCCAATCAGGTCTTCGGCATCTTCCGTCGAATTTACGCGATAGCGCAAATAGTTGTAAATACGCGGGTAGTATTCCTGAAAAAGCTCGGCCAGGTTCAGTTCAGACTCTGCATTGGATTGGGTTTTGGACTTGATATTTTTCATTGCAATAGCTTGCAAGGTTACGCTCCTGCAGGGCGTGGTCTATTTATTTATACGACAAAGTGGCAATTTTACTACACCCTTTTTACAAAAAAGCCTCACCAAAATTTGGTGAGGCGCATCGTTGGGGCAATATTGAGGAGACTCTATGGCCGGGCGCTGCCGGGTAAGGGGATGTTTTATCGTTAAGTGTAGCAAGCACAGCTAATATCTTTTGTTGGCGCCGGCTTGTTTGGGGTCAAAACCGGGGGGCCATTTTGTATAATCATTGTATCTGGCGCCCCGCAAATTTACGTTTTCTAAAATTGCATCACTAAAATTCACTTCGTTCAGGTCGGCGTCGGCCAAATTGGCCCCTGTTAAATTGGCCTCTCGCAGATTAGCTTTGAACAGATGCGCTTTGCTCAAATTGGCCTGGCTTAAGTTAGCCAGACTCAAGCTGGCTTCGGTGAGCGTTGCTTTCTGCAAATTGGCCTTACTTAGATTAGCCTTGATTAAATTGGCCTGTCGCAAGTTGGTTTCTGCTAAATCAACCTCGCTCAGGTCTGTTGAAAAAAGATTGATATTACTTAAATCTTGCTTGCTCAAATTGGCGCGCTTTTTTTGGTGGCGGGCAGTGTTAACAATCTGTTCAACATCTTCGCGGGTTAATTTGGCCATGCTTGTCCTCTTGCTTTGCTATTTTTAATATAGCATTATTAGGCTTTTTTAGCCAGATAGCCAGGAACAAGATTCGGTGTTATGCCAAATTTGAACTAATAAGGGCGCAGGGGCGAACCTGCCAAAAAAAATGCGCCTTTTACAACAGGCCCGTTTATCGAAAGCCTCGCCCCTGCCACTTTAATGTTCAATATTGTTATCTAATACTTCACGCACCCGGCGCAACAATAAATCGGGGGCAAATGGCTTTGCAAGAAAGTATATGGTTGGGTCTACATCTTGCTGAATAATGCCGATACTGGAATGTCCAGAAATAAAAAGTATTTTTAAGTGAGGGAAAATTTTTTTAAGCTGATTAGGCAGACTCCCCTTTGTAAGGCGAGGCAGGTTAACATTCGTCACCAAAAGGTGAACGGTTTGCTCAGAATATTTTCTGGCAATATTCAACCCCTCCTCCCCATCGGCAGCCTCTAATACCTGATACCCCTGCCCGCGCAACACCCGGGCGGCCAAGTTTCTAACCTCAAATTCATCCTCAACCAGCAGTATGGTTTCAGCGCCTTGCAGTGGCTGCTGGCGCAGATGGGTGATAACCTGGTTCTCTGGCGGCTCATCAACGCGTGGCAGGTAAACTTTAAAGGTGGTTCCCTGCCCGGGAGCACTGGTAACCAAAATGTAGCCGCTATTTTGCTTGATTATTCCGTAACAAATGGCCAACCCCAAACCGGTCCCTTTGCCGGCCTCTTTGGTGGTAAAAAACGGCTCAAACACCTGCCCTTTTATCTCTTCGGTCATGCCGCTGCCGGTATCGCTAACGGCTAACATAATATAATTGCCCGGCCTGATTTCTAAATTGTTGTTGAAGTTGGCCGGATTGATGGAGATGTTGGCCGTTTCAATACGCAATTTTCCGCCATTGGGCATCGCGTCGCGGGCATTGACAACCAAATTAACCAACACCTGCTCAAATTGGGTGGGGTCTACTTTAACCTGGCCCAAGTCAACGGTGGGGGAATAGATGTATTCTATATTTTGATGAATTAACCGCCGGAGCAGGGTGTCCATTTCAAGCACCAAATCATTCAGGTTGACAATTCTGGCATCGGCATCTTGGTTGCGGGTAAGGTTGAGCAGTTGTTGGGTTAATTTGGCAGCTCGCTGCGCTGTTTTTTGGATGCCTTCCAGGTCGCTGGTAATTGGGTGGTCGGGGGGCAGTTCATTGAGCGACAAGCCTACATACCCCATAATAGCCGTCAACATATTATTAAAATTATGAGCTACACCTCCGGCTAATTGTCCCACCACTTCTAGTTTTTGCGCCCGCCGCAAAGCCAGTTCTGTCCGTTGAAGTTTGACCTTCAATTCTTCAAATTCAACAATTTGCTGGCGCAAATCGGTTAACTCGCGGATAAGTTGCGCTTTTGATTTTTCCTGATCTTGCATGGTGAATTTATTAAACCTTATATTAGATTGCCACTCTTGATTTAAGCCCAAAGTCAAGCTCCCTTAAGCCTCCGTATTTAACCAACCATAAATCTGCGATGCAAAATCCGCTAAAGAGACAGCCCTGATGGAGACAACAATCTTTTTATCGTTGGGTGTCAAATAAAAGTCCTCGTTGTTATAAGTCATTTCAACCGCTTCATCAGGTCGAGTAAGCAGTAGCTCACAAAAGTTTCGGTCAACCAGCGCCGCAGCAATTAGTCGATTGATTCCGTTCATTTTGTAAGAATCAACTTTCTTTGTTTCCCTTAATTTTCCTTCCTTCTGTAATGTTCTTAATATTGATGGATTAGGCGCAAACATTTCAATGATTTTTCTTTCAAAATTGCCAATCTGGCCATTTTGTGCCAGTTGGATCTGCGGATAATAGGGTAGTTAAATTTTTTTGAAGAAGTTGATGCGAAAAATTGGTTAAGCGGTTTATTTTATCTGCAATTGGTAGGGCCGGGCATTGGTTGACGCCTGTAAGGAGGCTGATTTGCTGCTCATTGACCACATTAACCAGAAGGCTCCGGCAGCAATTAACACATCGCCTATGCTGTAAGCCACCGAGTATGAGGGCAACCGCAGAAAAAAGCGGTCTGATAATATCCACAATCTGGTATTGGCTACCGGCAAAACAATATCTTTAGTGGCGCCAAGGCGCTGGCCAGGCTGCCACTCTGATATCCCCAGGCTGCCAACCATTTCAGGGGTAATGGGCATCAAACCGCCGTTCAATACTATGACCAGCAAATTTAGCAGCAGGCCCGCCCCCAAAACAGACATTCCGGGCAGGGAACGATTAAACCAAACTACCACCAACAACAAACTTTGAGATGTCACCAACCCAAGGGCTACCTGTTTATCGCTACCCCACCGTAGCGTTGCCGTTTGAAGGATGATGGCCGCAACCGCCAGCCAGGCAAAAGAAAAGTCGGGGGGCGTCAAGCGACGCCGCCCGACTCGCGCCCGGACGAGGCTGGCCAGCAATCCAGCAATTACGGACAATGATAAAATCATTTTATTCTCTTGATAATGGTATTAGTGTCCACCACCCGCCGGCGCCCCGGCCCCAATAACCAGACAAACCAGGGTAAAGGTTAACAGAGCCAATTTAAGATGGCGCGGCTCAACTTTGTTTAAGGCGAAGCTCATTTTGAACAGTTGGTTTTTCATTATTTAATTCTCCTCATATGTTTAATAATTTTATGGTGAAGTTTTTATAGGCTAAGTTTCGCAGCCAGCGGTCTTGCGGGTGGTCTAATAAGAGGCTAAAAACAAAAAAATCGGCCAAAAAGGCCGATTTTTTAAGGTTGAGGAGAGGAAGATTAAGCGAGTCAGACTTGAAGCAGGGTCTGGAATAAATTTTTTGTTTGGGGAGAAACCGGAACATTGACTTCATCGTATAAAACCTGCCGGCATTGTTCAAATTTGGCTTTAACCGCTGCGCTATCCCCCATAGCGGCATAAGCGCGCATGGCCAGCCGGTAAGCCTGTTCCAGGTAAGGGTTTTCAGTTGCTATTTGGTTGCAATAATAGATAGTCTGCTCATATACCCCGTGCTTTAAATGAATCTCCGATAGCTTGAGCAAGGCATTAACATATTTGCCAGAAAGATTTTCTCGCTCGGCCAAAACCCACTCGCCGTTTATATCAGGCAAAAAAGCGCCCTTGTACAGATTGATGGCGGTTCGGTAGGCTTCTATCTGCTGTAGCGGCGAAGCATTTAACGACCTGGCCCGCGCGATTTGCCGTTCAAACGCTTCAACATCGTAATCGTAATCTAACTGGCGATTGAAATAGTAACGGTCTTCATCGGCGTCAAAAATAATAACTTCTTTGGTAAACATTTGACGCAAACGGTAAACGGTATTTTTGAATTGTCGCTTGAGTTTGCCGGGGGAGATATCCGGCCCAATAACCAGGCCAATATCCTCGCGTCTGATGCCTTCCGGGTGTGTTACCAAATAGAAAAAATATTCGCGCATCAAATCCGAATTTTGCCATTTGGTGCTGGTGATGATAGTATCGCCAAACACCACCCGGCTTTGTCCAAACGCCTGTATTTGCAGGCGGGGCGGCGTAACCGGCACAATTGTGGCCTGCTTGCGCAAACGCCGGCGCAGGGTTGGAATAGACTGCTCATGGTCGCCAATCATTTTTAGCAGTTGCCTGATTTGCGGCCCCAGCTCAACATCCGGCTCAAGGGTGAGAAGCGCATTTTTAATTTGTTTACCGGTAATTACCAGCAGATGCTTCTTCTCCAGCTTTATGGCTACCTCAAAAGCGCGAGCCAGGTATTGAGCTGCGGGTGGCAACTGGTTGTTAAAACAATGAGCCTGAGCCAGAAACATCAAAGCGCGAATGTGCTCGTACCGCTGTTTTTCGTCGATTACACGAGTCACTTCTTCTAAATGGTTAATTGCTTTTGGCCATTGTTGCATGTCCAGCGCCAACCGGCCCATTTCCAATTCATATAATCCCTGCTCATAATTAGAGCCGCTCTGTTGTACCATGTCATTTACCTGCTTAAGTATGGCGCGTGTTTGGGCAAAATCGCCGGCAGCGCGGAGAAGCGCAGCTTTGGCTAACATTGTATAAAAGCGTAAAAAACCGTGGTTCATTTTTTGAGCCAGCTCATAAGCCTGCTCATAAGCAGCCAGCGCCGCCTCCGCATCCTCCAAATCAACAAACAAATCACCCAAACTGGCCAGCCCCATCGACTCCACATAAGTGTAGCCGCTTTGTTTGGCCAAAGAGATGGCCTGCTCCAGGTTTTCTTTGGCTATATCATACTGACCCATAGAATGGTAAATAACCGCCAAATTATTGAGCAGGTTTGCCTGCCGGGTCAGGTTGCCAACTTCTTGCCAATATTCTAATGACCTGAGGCAGTGGTCAATGGCCCGGCTGTATTGCCCAATATTGAGATAAGCCACACCTAACTCCAGCCGAAGAATAGCCGCATCTTGCAGTTGGGCCAGCGAAAGGCAGAAACTGAGAGCCTGCTCCCAACAGGTAATTGTTTCATTTAAGTGCCCCAGGTAATGCAAGGCTGCGCCCCTGGCCCGCAATACCTGGCCCTGCAAACTGTTGATTGAGTTAAATTGGCGACAAATTTCCGCCGCCCTGTCTGCATCGGCCAAAGCGGCTTGATAATAACCTTTGAAGCGATAGGCGGTTGACCGCCACAACAGGGTTTGGGTTAAATAAAATGGGTCATCGGCGCTGTTTAGCGCTTCCTCGGCCTGATTCAAATGGATTAGCCCTTCGTCTATTTGTCCCAGAGTGGTTTTTGCAAAACCGTCCATAGCTATCAGCCGGGGGTAAGCCAGCCAGGTTTCCGGCGGCAATTGCGCAATCCATCGCTCCAGCGTTACTAATCGGCCAGAGCAAATCATCGACTCTCCGGCCTGCTCAATTAGGGCGGCTGTGGCCGGCATGTCGGCCAGTTGGTTGAAATAAACCTCGTGTGCTTTTTCCCACTTATTCTGCCCAGCAAATACCTGGCCCAACCGCTTCAAAATATGCTGGCGCACTTTAGGCTGATTGATTTTAATTTGATGCTGTAAAAAGTCTTGAAACAGGTGATGATATCTCAGCTTGTTTCCAACCCGTAAGACAAATAGATTTTCTTGGGCAGCGGTTTCTATTAAAGCCGACCAGTCGCCGGGGCCTAACACAGCCTGGCACAGGTCGGCATCAAACTCTCCCAGCAGCGATGTTTGCAGCAAAAAGTTTTGCATGGCAACCGGTTGTTGATTAAGCACCTGCTGCGCCAGGTAGTCGTACAAGCCTACACTTTCTGCAATTTGCCGCAGCCGCAGTTGCTCTGTTTTATCTTTCCAATCTGACTGGACCGATAGCAGCAGCCCGGTAATCCAGCCTTCGGTTTTGTGCGCCAGGGTTTGAGCGGCGGTTTCCGAGAGCGTTAAATTGTAGTTTTGTAACACCAAAGCCTGAATTTCATCGCTTTGAAAAGCCAGCTCATTTAAACCAAAGCCAATGGCCTGCCGCCGGGCGGTGAGCAAGATTACATCAATATTAACCAGCCTGCGCGACGAAACAACAATATGGCAATTTTCGTCAACGTGCTGAATAAATTGATCCATAAAATATTTGATGGTCGCATCATCATTGACCAGATGGTAATCATCTAAAATTAGCGCAAAATGTTCGTGAACATGCTCATATAGCTCATTGACAATGGCCGTAACCAGGCGGTCTAGCGCTGTAGTGTCAAACAAGGCGCCATCCAGCAGAGAGGCAGATTGTCCAAAGTTGGGAAACTGTTGAGCTATTGAGGCAATAAAATGGGCAATAAAGCGGTGGGGGTCATTGTCTAAATTATCAACCGAGTACCAGCAAACCGGTATGTCAAGCTGATGGGCCACATCAACCAGCACCGAGGTTTTTCCATAGCCGGCCGGGGCGGTGATAACCATTAATTTATAATCCACCAGGTCATCAAACAACTTGTTCAGGCGCAAACGCGATAGCAAATCTGCCCGTCGGCGTGGCAAAATTATTTTGGTTCGGGTAATAGGGTGCAATTTATAGCCTCCTTTTAACTACCAAATGGACGCTGAATAAATGAGTGGTTGAAAGAGAGGAAATTGAAAAATGTAACCGGTAGTATACCGTTTTTATTATTTTTTGAAAACATGTTGATAAAGGATAATAACCGTAACTATTATCTATAAATGATTAGTCTGTTACGTTTGGCTGCTGGCCGGAGTCTTCAAAAATAAGGTGGGTTCGTTCAATCTCGGCCCAGTTTTCGGCCAGGCCAAGCGCCTTCAAGACAGATTCGGGCCGCAAGTTGCCAAATTGACCGGCAGTGACGCGCATCCGCAAAACCGCCTCACCCTCGGCCACCGAGTCAAGATGCAATGTATGCAGCCACGGGCGCAGGTCAATCTCTTCTGGTTTGCCCCGGCGCTGGCGGGTTTGGATAAGTTTGTCTGCGGCCAGCAGGTTAGCAATGCGTTGAGATAATCTTTCGACCGGCAAATCGGTTTCAACCGTTACCCGATACTCGGCCTGACGCACAAGTTGTTGCAGGGTGGGAGCGTTGAGAGGAACTTCTGCAATGGAGTTTAGCCCGATGCCCTCCGGCAGGGCATCTCTGATTTTGGAGAGTACATTCTTCGGGTCAAGCGGCTCGGATACAATGATATCAACAATTTCCGCCGCGCCGGTGGCGCCCAATGGCAGCCCCGAAGCAAATTGCATTTTGGGCCTAGGGTTAAAACCCTGCGAGTATAGCAGCGGAATTTGAGCGCGCCGTAAGGCCCGTTCCCAGGCCAGGGCCAAATCTAAATGAGAGATATATTTTACCGCCTTTTTTTTGGCAAAAATAAGCCGGTAGCGATACCTGGCCGGTTGGTTGGGGTCGGTCATAATTTTCCATTCATGATCCGGCGCAGTAACATTTTAGTGGTTTCAGAAATAGGCAGGCCGGGCTGTTCAACATCGGCCAGGGTAAACCAGCCGGCATCGCGCACATCATCAGAGGGACAAAGGGGTTGGGTGGGGTCAACTGCCTCGGCCAGCAGGTCAACAATTACGTAATGGTATTTAACCCGCCCCGCCGCGTCGCGCTGAATGCCATCAAAGGTATGGACAACCTCTCCGGCCCGCACCTGCAGGCCGGTTTCTTCCATCACTTCGCGCTCGGCGGCGGCTTGCAAAGTTTCGCCCAGCTCTACGCTGCCCCCCGGAATGGCCCACAACCCCTTGGCCGGAGCCTGACCCCGCAGAACCAGCAGCACTTTATCTTCATGAAAAACTACCGCCCCCACGGCTACGCGGGGGGCATCGGGATATATTTTGCTTGCCATTTGAAATGTATATTACCAACGTTTTTTGGAGCAAGCAAACCTGTACCGAATCTACGGGCCTTTTGCTGAGGCCCTTATCTCGTGTTACAATTACCCCCGATAACGATTTGCGATTTTGGATTTACGATTAAACGGAGCAGCGGCCGGCGGTCTGCCGCCGGCGGTCGTATTTATTGAGGAGTACCTTCATGGACACAGCCCAGCTTTCAGCGCAACTGGAGGCGCTAGAGCAAAAATACCAGGCCGCGCAATCAACCATTGCCCGGCTGCAACAGCGGATCGAAAGCCAGGAATACCAGTTGCAGCAGCAAACGCAACAGTTTGAACAACTACAGCAGCAACTGGCCGATGCCCAGGCCCAACTGGCCCAAATGCCTCAGGTTGACCGGCAATTAGAGCATTTCAAAGGCGAGATGCTGCAAATGATAGAGCAGCGCTTTGGACGCCGGCAGCCGGCCCTGCCCGAAACCGGCAGCGGGCTAATGAGTCAGCAGCTTGAAAACCACACCAGGGCGCTAAACGAACTGCGCCGCGAGGTTGAAAAATTACAGCGTTTTGACGAACAAATTGCTCTGGCCCGGGCCGAATCGACCCGCCTCAACAAAGAAGTGCATCAGGTGCAGGCCGACGTGGATAATTTGAACAAGCAGCTTGAAGAGCGGGTCAAACCGCTGCGCTTTATCGACGAGCAACAGCGCAACTCCGCCCGTAACCTGGCCGAACTTCAGGCCCAACTGCCCGACCTGCACCGCAAAATCGAGTCTAACCTCTCCAAAATTCGGCTGATTGAGCAACAAACCCCGCAATTTACCAAATACGAAGCCGCCCTCGATGGTATCCGCGAGGAGATTCGCCGCCACCGCGAGCGCCTGGATTTTCAAATTGCCGAGCGCGAGCGTCAGCTTAAAAACTGGACCGACCTGGCCCAGGCCACCGAAAAACGGCTCAAAGAAAATGAAACATTAATGGAAAAATACGCCGAACATTACCAGCTCAACAAACGGGCGCTGGCCTCGCTGCAAGATTTTCAGGAGCGGTTGCAGCGCGAGCAACACCGCTTTGGCGAGCTTCAGCGGCTGGCCGAAGAGCGCCAGCGGGCCGAACTGGAGAAATTTCAGGCAGATTATGAGCAGCGCTGGAAAAAACAAAGTATGGAGCTTGAACCTCAATTTGGCGACTTTCAGAAAAATTTAGAATCGTTACAACAACGCCTGAGCGACCTCTCTAAGCTGGCTCAAACCCTGGAAGCGCAAATGAGCCTGGTTCAGCAAATTATTGAAGAAGACGCCCAGTCTCGCGCCCTGGCCGTAAGCCACTGGCAAGAACGGCTGGAAGAATTAGCCAACGGGCAGAGCTAACCGTGCGCGTAATTGGCACCGCCGGACACGTTGACCATGGTAAATCTACCCTGGTTAAAGCCATTACCGGCATCGACCCCGACCGCCTGAAAGAAGAAAAGCAACGGGCAATGACCATTGATTTGGGCTTTGCCTGGCTTACCCTGCCCTCCGGCGAATCGGTGGGCATTATTGACGTGCCCGGCCACCAGGATTTTATTAAAAATATGCTGGCCGGCGTGGGCGGCATCGATGCCGCCCTGTTTGTTATTGCCGCCGACGAAGGCGTGATGCCCCAAACCCGCGAACACCTGGCGATTTTAGATTTGCTGGAAATTAAACGCGGGGTCATTGTTATTACCAAAACAGATATGGTGCAAGATGAAGACTGGCTGGAATTGGTGCAGGCCGATATTGCCGAAACCGTCGCCCACACCGTACTGGCCAACGCGCCGATGATTCCCGTCTCTGCGGTTGAGGGCGAAGGGCTGGATACCCTGCTGCAAACGCTTGACCAATTGCTGGCCGAAACGCCGCCTCGAGCCAACCGGGGCCGCCCCCGCCTGCCGGTTGACCGGGTGTTTTCAATTAGCGGGTTTGGCACTATTGTTACCGGCACCCTGCTCGACGGCCAGTTTCAGGTGGGGCAAGAAGTCGAAATATTGCCCCAGGGGTTAAAAAGCCGTATTCGCGGCTTGCAGTCGCACAAAAAAAATGTCGATACGGCCAGCCCCGGCTCGCGCACGGCTGTAAACCTGGCGGGCGTCAGCACCGATGAGCTGGCCCGTGGCAACGTTGTCACCACCCCCGGCTGGCTGGAACCCTCGCAGCTTATTGACACCCATCTCAAACTGCTGCCCGACGCGCCCAAACCGCTGCGCCACAACCAGCCGGTAGAAATTTTCACCGGAGCCGCTGAAGTGACCGGCTATGCCCGGCTGTTGGGCGCGCGTCAACTTGAACCGGGCCAGGAAGGTTGGGTGCAGTTGCGCCTTACCCGGCGCATCCCGGTGGTCAAGGGCGACCATTTTATTATCCGCCAGCCCTCGCCGCCGCTGACCATTGGCGGGGGCCTTGTTGTTGACCCGCTGCCCCGCCGCCGCCATCGCCGCTTTCGGCCCCAACTGATTAGCCGGCTGGAAACGCTGCTGGCCGGCACGCCGGAAGAGTTGCTGCTGGCCGAGCTTGACCGGCGCGGCCCGCTGCCGGCGCAAACCCTCATCAGCGACAGCGGCCTGCCAACCGCTACCGCCGAAACCGCGCTGGCCGCGTTGCTGAAGGGGGATGAAGTTTTTGTGCTGTCCAACCCGCAAGCGCGGCTCACCGCCGGCCAACTGAGCAGCAAAGCCGGCGCCAAATCACTGGTCGCCTCGCGGGCGGGCTGGGCGGCGCTGCTGGGGCAAATCAAATCCGTACTGGCCGATTACCACCAGCGGTACCCGCTCCGGCTGGGGATGCCTCGCGGCGAATTAAAGAGCCGCCTCAAGCTGGAAACGCGCCTGTTCAACGAAGCCATCGAGCGCGGAAAGGCCGAGGGCGAACTGGCCGCCAGCGAAACCAGCGTGCGGCTGTACCCCCACCGGGTCACATTTAGCCCGGCACAGCAGGCCAAAATTGATAAACTTCTGGCCGAATTCAAACGCGCTCCCTACAATACTCCCCTACCCAAAGATGTCGCCGCCACCCTGGGCGAAGAAGTCATGCAGGCGCTCATAGAGGGCGAGCAGTTGACTCGATTGTCAAACGATGTGATTTTACTAACGGACACTTATCGCGAGTTTGTGGCCTGGATAATTCAATATCTACGCGAAAATCAGACCGTCACCGTAGCCCAGGTGCGCGATGTGTTTGATACCAGCCGCAAATACGCCCTGGCTTTACTCGAATATGCCGACCAGGAGCGGATTACCCGCCGCGTTGGTGATGAGCGAGTGCTGCGAGAATGAACCCGGTAATTTTGCTGACCGGCCCGCCCGGCGTTGGCAAAAGCACGGCCATCAAAAAAATTACCGCCCTGCTGGGCCAACGAGCCGGCGGCTTCTACACCCGCGAGTTTCGGGTTAAAGGCAAACGCGCCGGTTTTGAAATTATCACCCTGGATGGTCGCCGGGCCTGGCTGGCCAGCCAGGTGTCAAACGTGACATTCAAAGAAGAAGCGCCGTTTGGCAAATATCGCATCAATGTGCGGGCAATCGACTCGACCATTGTGCCGGCGCTGCGCCGGGCCGAGAAACTGGGCAAAATTATTGTCATTGACGAAATTGGCCCGATGGAGATTGTTTCAAAACTTTTTTGCCAAACCGTGCTGGAGCTATTGAACAGCCAGTTAAAAATTTTAGGCGCCATTGTGCAGCGCCCCCACCCTTTTGCCGACCGGGTCAAAACCCACCCCCGCGTTAGCCTGCACGAGATTACGCTAACCAACCGCGACCATCTACCCACCCAAATTTTTACACAATTAACCTCAACCTGACCAAACCTCACTCAGGCACTACCTGATATACCGGTTGTACTTTCTGCTTACCCGCCTGCCCCCAATATTTATGGCAACATTGTATCCCGGTTGATAGAGCAAGAATAGCGCGACTCCTTGCCCCGGATTCCTAAAAATGGCAGATGGGTGTAAGATGGTTTTTCATTTCAAACAACGAGGAACATACCTATGCGACTTGTCCAATTTATCTCAGAACAAGGCCGGCGGCGGGTGGGGCTGGTAGCAGAAAACGGCGCGGCTTTGGAGGTCTTAAATAACGCGGCCAGTATTTATAACCTGGCTCTGGAAGCTGGCCGGCTGGATACGCGGCTTGAGACGCTGGTGCAGAGCCGGTTGGGTGGGCAAACCGTTGATTACCGGCAGGTTATTGCCGGCCGGCGCTTGCTCCCACCCCTGGACCACCCCGACCCGGCCCACTGTTATGTAACCGGCACCGGGCTGACCCACCTGGGCAGCGCCCAGGCCCGCGACGCAATGCACCACAAAATAGCCAAACAGGATGATACGCCCCCCACCGACTCGATGCGCTTGTTTCAGTGGGGGCTGGAGGGCGGCAAACCACCCGCTGGTCAAATTAGCGTGCAGCCGGAATGGTTTTACAAAGGCAATGGCTACAGCGTGGTTGCGCCGGAACAGCCGTTGCCGCTGCCCGCCTTTGCCCTCGATGGCGGCGAAGAGGCCGAGATTGTGGGCCTGTACGTCATTGCCGAATCCGGGGCGGTGCAGCGGGTGGGTTTTGCGCTGGGCAACGAGTTTTCCGACCACGTGATGGAGCGTCAAAATTACCTGTATCTGGCCCACTCCAAGCTGCGGGCCTGTTCATTTGGACCAGAGTTGCTGGTGGGCGAGTTGCCGGCAGACATCCGGGGTCGGGCCAGAATTTTACGAGATGGCCGGGAAGTATGGGCGGCCACCTTTTTAACCGGCGAAGCCAATATGAGTTACCAGATTGCCCAACTTGAACACCACCACTTCAAGTACAACTTATTTCGCCAACCCGGCGATGTTCACTGCCATTTTTTTGGTACGGCTACACTCAGTTTTTCGGCCGGGGTAACGGCCCAGGCCGGCGATTGGTTTGAAATTTCTGCGCCGCAATTTGGCCAGCCCCTACGCAACTCCCTACAGCCCGCCGAACAGGAAAACCGACTTGTTACGGTTCAGCCCCTCTGAAAACCGGATTTTCCCGGGAAACGGCCTGTATCGCCGGGTGCAAAAGTGTACCTTTGCGCGTCTATTTCATTTCTGTTACTGCAAAAGTACAAACTCGACCCCACCTGCCGTCATTTTTGGTGGGGCGACAGTTCGGCTCGATTTGACATCCGCCGGATTTATTTAATAATGTGAGCGGCTTTGTGAATTCAGATGAAAGGCAACAATGACCAATAACCATATTGGGCGCTGGGAAGAGCGCTGGCACCCGCTGCGCGAAGAGTGGGTGATTGTGGCCGCTCATCGCCAAAATCGGCCCTGGAATGGCCAAACCGCCGACCATCCCCAAACGCCGCTGCCAGACTATCTGCCCGATTGCTACCTGTGCCCCGGCAACGTTCGCGTGAGCGGCCAGCGCAACCCCAACTACAGCGACACGTTTGTTTTTGATAACGACCACCCCTGCGTGGGGCCGCAGGCTCCCGCCAATCTGCCCCGGCCTACCGGCCTCTATCGCCGCCGCCCCGCTGCCGGCCTGGCCCGCGTCGTTTGCTACAGCCCCACCCACAACCTGACCCTGGCCGAGATGGCCCCGCAGGCAGTCGAGAACGTTGTTACTACCTGGCAGCGGCAATACACCGATTTGGGCAACCGCCCTGAAATTAATCATGTGTTAATTTTTGAAAACAAGGGCGAAATCGTCGGCGTATCGAATCCGCACCCGCACGGCCAGATTTACGCCACCAACTTTGTTTTCAAAACCATCCAAACCGAGGCCGAGGCCAGCTATCGCTACTGGCAGCAAACCGGCCGGCCTATTTTTCAGGACATTCTGGCCGCCGAATACCAAGACGAACGCCGCATTGTTTGTCAAAATGAAACGGCCATCGCCTTTATTCCTTACTTTGGCCGCTACGCCTACGAGGTATTTGTGGCCCCCAAAGCCACCCGGCCCAGCGTGGCCCATCTATCCGACGCGGAAGTTGTAGATTTTGCCGCCGTGTTGCGGCAAGTGCTGATAAAATTCGACAACCTGTGGCGTATGCCGTTCCCCTACGTAATGCCGCTCCATCAGGCCCCCACCGATGGCGGCGACTATTGCAGCTTTCATTTTCATCTTGAGTTTCACCCGCCGCTGCGCAAGCCCAACCTGCTCAAATATCTGGCCGGGCCAGAAATTGGCGGCGGCAATTTTTTAAGCGATACCGTGCCCGAAGAAAAAGCCGCCGAACTGCGGGCGCTGCCCGATATCCATTACAAAAAAGGTGCGCTGTGATTAACAACGTTCAAGATTTGCTCGACCCCCTGCGCCAGCTTCACCGGCAAATCCGCAATGCCATAGTAGACACTTGCGAGGCCGCCTCGCCGGAGGCAATGTCGGCCATTGCCCGGGAAGAGGCCGGCGATACCATTTACGCCATCGACCGGGTGAGCGAGGAACTGCTGGTTGACTTTTTCGCCCGCCGGGTAGCCGTCCATACGCCCATCATTCTGATTGCCGAGGGGCTGGCCAACGGCAAACTGGCGCTGCCCGCCGGCGTTCCCGAATCTGAGGCGCGCTGGCGCATCATCGTGGACCCCATCGACGGCACGCGGGGCCTGATGTACCAAAAGCGCAGCGCCTGGATTTTAACCGGCGTAGCCCCCAACCGGGGGCCAGGCACCACCCTGCAAGATATCCAACTGGCCATTCAAACCGAGATTCCGCTGGTCAAGCAGCATCTCTCGGATGCGGTCTGGGCCATCGCCGGGCAGGGCGCGCGGGCCGAGCGTTACAACCGGCTAACCGGCCAAACCCAACCACTCCCGCTGACTCCCTCCGGGGCGACCACCATTGCCCACGGCTACGCCATGATATCTCGCTTTTTTCCCGGCGCGCGCGAAGAACTGGCGGCCATTGACGAAGAGATTGTTCGGGAGGCGCTGGGGCCGGTGCAGCCGGGCAAAGCCCACTGCTTTGAAGACCAGTACGTGTGCAGCGGCGGCCAGCTTTACGAGTTGATGTCTGGCAAAGACCGCTTTGTGGCCGACCTGCGCCCCCTGATGGAACAGGTGCTGGCCCGGCGAGGGCAGGCCCTGGGCATCTGCTGCCACCCCTACGATGTTTGCACCGAACTGATTGCGCGCCAGTTGGGGGTCATCATCACCGATGCGTTGGGCCGCCCGCTGGCTGCCCCCCTCAACGTTGAGGCCGGTGTCAGTTGGGTTGGTTACGCCAACGCCGCCATCCAACGGCAAATTGAACCGCTGTTGCAGGCCGCCCTGCGCCAACGAGAGCTGATTTAAGGGATAGTTACGGGATTGCATCGAATGTACATACCGGCAAGCGAAAAAGCCATTTTGCCCGATGTGTCGCAATTTATCGAGCTGCTCAACAGCCTGAACCGGCACCCGCTGGCGGCAATGCGCGCGCTGTTCAACCCTGCCCGGCCGCTGCTGGTCAGCCGCGCCCCGGGCCGCCTGGATGTAATGGGCGGCATTGCCGATTATTCCGGCTCGCTGGTGCTGCAACTGCCCATTGCCGAGGCCGCCCTGGTTGCCTTGCAAAAAGATAGCGACCGCCGCCTGACCATCATCAGCCTGGGCCACGACCGGCCGGGGGACAGCGCCATTTTCAAGATGCCTCTGGCCGATTTTGAAAATAACGGCCACCCTATCGACTACCCGGCTGCCGAGAATTACTTTAAGCTTGACCCGCAACGCAGTTGGGCGGCCTATGCCGCCGGCGCGTTTCTGGCGCTGATGCGTGAAAAAGGGATTGATTTTTCGGGGGGCGCGCGCATTTTGATTCAATCGAACGTGCCGGAGGGCAAAGGCGTCAGCTCCTCGGCAGCCGTTGAAGTGGCGGTTATGGCGGCGGTGGCGACCGCGTTTGGAGTGTCGCTTGACCCCCGCGAACTGGCCTTGCTGTGCCAGCTAGTCGAAAATAGAATAGCAGGCGCGCCCTGCGGCGTTATGGACCAGATGACCGCCGCCTGCGGCCAGCCCCACCAGTTGTTGGCCCTGCTCTGCCAGCCCGCCGAAATTCAGGGCCAGGTGGCTATCCCCCCCGAACTGGCGGTGTGGGGCATCGACTCTGGCATCCGGCACGCCGTTTCCGGGGCCGATTACGGCTCGGTGCGGGTGGGCGCGTTTATGGGATACAAAATTTTACAGCGCGCCGCCGGGCAAACCTGGGATGGCTACCTGGCCAATCTCACGCCATCGGAGTTTGAGCAGTATTGCCGCCCCCATCTGCCCGACGCGCTGGCGGGCGCAGATTTTCTGAGCCGGTACGGGCACACCGGCGACCCGGTAACAACAGTCAACCCGCAGCGCCGCTACGCCGTGCGCCAGCCCACGGCCCATCCCATTTACGAACATTTTCGGGTGCGCGCCTTTGCCCGGCTGCTGGCCGGCAGTGCGCCGGCCAATGCGCCGCTGTTGGGAGAATTGATGTATCAATCTCACGCCAGCTACTCGGCCTGCGGGTTGGGGTCTGACGGCACCGATTCGCTGGTTGCGTTGGCCCGGCAGGCGGGTCAGCAACAGGGCATTTACGGAGCCAAAATTACTGGCGGCGGCAGCGGCGGAACTGTGGCTGTTTTAGCCCGGCGCAATGCCGAAGCCTCAATTCAGCGCCTGGCCGCCCAATACGCCGAGCAAACCGGGCGCCGCCCCCACATCTTTAAAGGCTCCTCCCCCGGCGCTGCCAATTTTGGCCTTATTACTTTGACACCCAGGGCCACATAATCAGGAGTATCGACAAACCATGCAGACCGAATTCAACCCTGAAAAGATTGTCAAAAAGCAGAAGCCCACCTTTTACTTTATCGGCGTAACCACCGGCCACTCGGCCATTATGAAGCTGTTCCCCCTCTGGATGAAAGAGTTGGGCCGGCCAGAGATTGTCATCGAGGGCATTGACCACCCCATTCACGATGACCCGCAAGCCTACCGGGCCACTGTTGCCCAAATCAAATACGATCCTCTCTCGCCGGGCGGCCTGATTACCACCCACAAAATGGACCTGTTTGCCGCCGCAAAAGATATGTTCGACGATTTTGACCCCTACGCCCAAACCCTCGGCGAGATCTCCTGCATTTCCAAACAAAACGGGCGGCTAGAGGGCCACGCCATCGACCCGATTGCCTTTGGCTTGAGCCTGAGCACCCTGATTGGGCCTGATTATTTTGACCAGACCGGCGGCCACGTACTCTGCCTGGGCGCCGGCGGCGCGGCGCTGGCTACGCTGCTGCATTTAACCAACCGGCCCGACCGCCCGGCCCGGTTGATTGCCGTCGATAAGTCGCAAGCTCGATTGGACCACATGCGCCAGGTGGTAGACCTGCACCACACCGATATTTCAGTCGATTACGTCCTGAGCAGCACCCCCCACCACAACGACACATTACTGGCCGCGCTGCCTCCGGCCAGTCTGGTTATCAATGCCACCGGCATGGGCAAAGACACCCCCGGCTCGCCGCTGACCAAGGCGGGGTTGTTTCCGCAACATGGCATTGTCTGGGAGTTCAACTATCGTGGGGAACGGGATTTTCTGCACCAGGCGCTTCGGCAAAAAGAAGCGCGCAAGCTGCGCGTCGAAGATGGCTGGGTCTATTTTCTGCACGGCTGGACGCAGACCATCGCCCAGGTGCTGCATATCCGCATAACCGGCAGCCTGTTTGAGCGACTGGCCCAGGTAGCGGAGTCGCTACGAAAATAGAGAGGCGGCTTATCGCCCCCAACCCATGTGAGGGATATGACCCAACTACGTTTGCTAATTATTTCCAACGACCCGCTGGCCCGCGCCGGGCTATCGGCTCTGCTGGCCGGCCAGCCCGACTGCGCCGTAGTTGGTCAAACCGGCAGCCAGCTTGACTTGTCGGAGGCAATAGACCTCTACCAGCCCGATATAATTCTGTGGGATTTGGGCTGGGAGCCGGCTACCGCACTGGAGCAGGTTGGCGACCTGCAGGATTTACAGATTCCGGCGGTTTTGCTGCTGCCCACCCCGTCAGCCGCGCCCGAAGCCTGGGGCGCCGGCGCTCGTGGGCTTTTATTGCGACAGGCAGGGGCAGAACAACTTATGGCCGCCCTGCAAACCGTGGCTCAGGGGCTAATTGCCCTGGACCCTGAAATTATCGACACGCTATTGCCCAACCCGCAGCTAACGCCCCCTACCCTGGCCGAGGCTCTGACTCCCCGCGAGATGGAGGTGCTGCAACTGCTGGCCGAAGGGCTGCCCAACAAAAGCATTGCCCAGCGCCTTGAAATTAGCGAGCACACTGTTAAATTTCACGTTAACGCCATTATGGGCAAGCTTAATGCCCAAAGCCGCACCGAGGCAGTGGTGCGGGCCACCCAACTGGGGCTGATTCTGCTATGAAAATTGACCCCCCAAACAATTGTCGCTTGACCCATTTTGTGCTACTCTAACAAATTGGTTGTCATCAGACCCACCGACGCCATATCGGGAACATATCGGCATCGAGTTACAGTGGTCTGCGGTCTGATTGATTGTATTACCAGCTACCGGGCAAACATCTAGATTGCCCACTTAATTTGTTGCAGAAAGAGGGAAGCAATGCCGTTTGCACAACGACGACCCCTGCCCCAGCCGGAAGCGGGGCAGTCTATATTTTCTGGCCGGGAAAAAGAAATGGGGCTGTACCGGCTTCACTTTCACCGCGCCGGCGATAACCCCCAGGCGCGGCTAATTACCGCCATCTCCGGCCCCGGCGGCGTGGGCAAAACCCGCCTGCTGGACGAACTGGAGTGGTACCGGCCTGCTCAAACCATCTACAGCCGCATCGACCGCACCGCCAACTTTGGGCACGACGCCGCCCGTCTGCTGCGGGCCATTGCCGATAGCCTGCACCGCGAGGGCGAACCCATCTCTACCCCCCAATTTGACCGGCTTGACCACCGCCGCCAAACCCTGCTGGAAACCGCCCTGGCCCGCAGCACCGACCCCAAACAGGTGCAGCGCCATTTTTATCAACCCGTTCTGCTGGGTCTCAACGCCGGCCGGGCGCTCTTTACCCCCGATACCAGCCTGTTTGCCGACCTGCGCTGGCGCAAAGATGACCTGGCCCTGAGTTTTGAAAATCCCATCGAATTGCTCACCCAGGCGCTGGTTGAAGATTTGAACCAGGCCGCAGCAACTAACGGCGATGAGCCAGCCGGCAAAGTGGTGCTGATGTTTGACGATTACGATGACCTGCCGCCCGTCGTCAACGAGTGGCTGCTCACCTACTTACTGGGACATGCCCGCCCGGCCATCAACTGCGATTTGCGGCTGGTGCTGGCCGGGCGCAGCGACCTGCTGGCCGGCGACGAACGCTGGGCCGCACAGTGGGCCGATTTCACCCTCTCGCTGCCACTGGAGCCGTTGACCCCAACCGAGTTGGCCGATTTTATGCGTAAAAACACCCCCCTCACCGACCCGGCGGCCATCGAGCAGATTGGCCGGACAACCCACCGGCTGCCCCTGTGGCTCAATCTGTGGCTCATCAGCGGGGCCGACACCTCGCCCGCCGGCCAGGGAGTCGACCTGCTCAACAGTCTGACCGAATCGGAACGCGACTGGCTAAACAAGGCCGCCGTAGCCGGCGCGTTTGACCAGCCCCGCCTCACCGCCCTGTGCGGCGCAGCCGATGAGGGACGCGCTGCCTTTCAATGGCTGGTCGGCCAACCGATGCTGGCGCGTCCGGCCAAAGGCGCAGCCGGACAGTTTGTGCTGGACCGCACCCTGGGCCACGCGCTGCTGGCCGGTCAACCGGAAGCTGATATTATCGCCGCCCGGCAACAACTCATCAATCATCTTGACGCGCATCTTGACGCGCTCCGGGCCGAGTTGTCAACCCCCCAGGCGCCGCCCAAAAAAGCCGCGTCCAAAAAATCGCCCGATAAACTTGTGCCCACCGGCGAAGCCGACATCGCGCTGCCCTCAAAAACAGCCGCCGGCACGCCAGCTCTGCGCAAAACCCAACATCTGTATCAGGCGGTGGCGCTGGAGCGGTTGGCCCACAACCCGGCGGATACCGAATTTTTGCGTCGCGCCTTTCTGCACGCCCTTAACGCCCATCCGCCCCTTATGTTTGATATGTTGGCGCTGGCGCGTCAAAAATCCCCGTTACAGGCTCTGGCCGACGCCTGGTTAACCGGCCACTGGGCCGAGATGCGTTCCGTACTCAACGGCTTTGTCAAAGAAAAAGAGTCCCCCGCGCCGCAAAAAGCCATTGCCCACACCTGGCTGGGCTACAGCTATCAGGCCGCCGGCGAGTCTGAAAAGGCCGTTGATCATTACAACCAGGGGCTGGCCCTCAAAGTGGAACAACCCGCGCTCTATTTGGGCCGGGGGCTGGCCTATTTTGAGCAGGGACAGTTTGACCAGGCCATTGCCGATTTTGACCGGCTGGTGCAGCTTCAACCCAAAAACAGCGCCATTTTCCACGCCCGTGGACGCGCCCACGCCAGCCCGGCCGTGGCCGATTATCTGCGCGCCGTAGATGATTACAGCCAGGCCATCCGGCTAGACCCCGACAACCCCGCCCTTTACAGCGACCGGGGGCTGGCCTTTGCCCGGCAGCAAAATTACGAACGCGCTGTTGAGGATTACAACCAGGCCATCAACCTGAACCCCGCCGATGCCACGGCCCACTTTTATCGGGGGCAGGCCAATGCCGACCAGCAGGCAATAGACAAAGCCATTGCCGATTACAGCCGGGCCATCGAACTGCGCCCGGCCTACGCCGAAGCTCATCATCAGCGCGGGCTGGCCTATCTGGCTCAGAATAATTTACCGCAGGCCATCGCCGATTTTAGCCGCGCCATCGAACTGAACCCACGCGACGCGGCCAGCTATCGCCAGCGCGGGCTGGCCTTTGAAAAACAGGGCAACTTTGAGCGAGCCACCGCCGATTTCGACCAGGCCATCCGGCTGGACCCCGGCGACGGCTTCTCCTTCTTTAATTTGGGCATGGCCTACATGCGCCGCAACGACCCGGCCAGGGCCATCAAACATTTTGACCGCGCCCTGGAGCAGGCAGGGGAGAAAATACCGCAACCTGCAATCCAAAACCTGAAACCCGAAACCGATTATCGAGCTACCGCTTTTTACCAGCGCGGGCTGGCCTACACCCTGCCGCCGCTTGAGAATTTTGCCCGCGCCATTGAAAACTTTGGCGAAGCCATTACCCTTACCCCCAAAAACGAGTCGATTTATTTGCAACGCGGCGCGGCCTACGCGGCCCAGGAAAATTACCCCCAGGCCATTGAAGATTACAATCAGGCCGTTGCCTTGAACCCCTCCGTTGCCGTGGCCTTTTACCGGCGGGGGGCCGCTTACAACCGTCAGGAAGCGTTTGGCCGGGCCATCGAGGATTTGGACCAGGCCATCGAGTTAACCGTTGCGCCGCCGGCAATTGCCAAAAGCGACACCCAGCCGCTTAAAAAGACAAAAACCGACACCCAGCCGCTGCCCGAAGGCGAGCAAGCCGAAGCCGCCCCGGCCAGGGCCGCCACCGCGCTCAAGCTGGACAACGCACAATTGAGCGACGCCTACAACGAGCGCGGCCTGGCCCACCTGCAACTGAACGAGGCCCAAAAAGCCATTGCCGATTTCAGCGAGTCGCTTAAACTGAACTCGCAGCACGCCGCCGCCTACAAAAACCGGGGCAGCGCCTATCTGGCCCAGGCCGATTACGCCCAGGCCATCGAAGATTTCAACCAGACCCTATCGCTCAACAAAGACGATATTGACGCCCTCAACCGGCGCGGGCAGGCCCACGCCGCCCGGCGCAACTTTGCCCAGGCGCTGGCCGATTTTGACCGGGTGATTGAGCTAAACCCCGAAAGCGACGCGGCCCTGTACAACCGGGGCTGCATTTACGCCGATTACACCCCCCTGGACAGCACGCCCGAAGCCAGCTATCGCCGCGCCATCGAGGATTTCAACCAGGCCCTTTTTCTCAACCCCAAAAACGGCGCAGCCTTCTACCGGCGCGGGCAAGCTTACCTGGCGCTTAAAGATTACCGGCAGGCCCTTGAAAATCTGGACCAGGCCCTGGAGCTAACGCTCAACGAGGCGGACAAAATCAGCGCGCTCAAGCAGCGCGGCATCGCCCACCTGGAGCTACAAGCCTACAGCCGGGCCGCCACCGATTTTAACCAGGTGCTCAAACTGGCCCCCCAAGAGGCCGAGGCTTACTATCACCGGGGCCGGGCCAGGGCGGCCCAGCAAGACTATTTGCGCGCCGCCGAAGATTATTCCGAGGCGCTCAAGCTGCAACCCGAAACCCCGCACATTCTGTTTCAGCGGGGGCTGGCCTATGCCGGCCAGGGCGAGCACGAACGCGCCGTGCAGGATTACAATCAGGCCATCAACCTGGATGGCAGCCAGGCCGACATGTATTACTGGCGAGGCGTGGCCCTGGCCGCCCGGCAAAAATACCTGGAAGCCATTGAAGATTACAACCGGGCGCTTGACCTTGACCCGCAAAACGCCCGCACCCTCAACCAGCGCGGGCTGGCCTACGCCGCCCAGCAAGAGTTTGAGCCGGCCCTGGATGACTTCAACCAGGCCATCCGGCTTGACCCCACCCAGGCCGGCTTCTACTTTAACCGCGGCAATGCCTTTGCCGACCAGCCGGCCCACAAACATGCCCGCGCCATCGAGGATTACAACCAGGCCATCAAACTGAACGACCAGCAGGCCGAGTTCTATTACCGGCGCGGGCTGGCCTACTTTAACCAGCAAGACGACGCCCAGGCCATTAAAGATTTTGACCGGGCCATTGCGCTGAACAGCCGGCTGGTGCCGGCGCTCAAACAGCGCGGCTTTGCCTATGCCCGCCAGGGCGAGTCGCTCAAGGCCATTGAGGATTACAACCGGGCCATCAAACTACAACCCGATGACGCGGCTGTGTTTTACCGGCGCGGCCTCATCTACAGCCAGCAGGGCGATTATGCCAGGGCCGTGCAGGATTTTAACTTTGCTATCAAATTGACTCCCACCAACGCCGAGTATTTTGCCCGCCGCGCCGAGGCCCAGGCCCAATTGGGCAATCTCACCCAGGCCATTGGCGATTACAGCCAAACGCTCAAGTTGGATATCAAAAATGGGCCGGCCTACCTTCAGCGGGCGCTGGCCTATATGTCCCAGGAAAACTACGAGCGGGCCATCACCGATTTTGACCAGGCCATCCGCCTGCTGCCCGATAACGCCGTGGCCTTTGCCCGGCGCGCCGAAGCTCACATGCAGTTGGGCCATCTGGAGCAGGCTATTGCCGACTCTGACCGGGCCATTGAACTGGATGCCAAAAATGCCGACGCCTTTGCCCGGCGCGGCGCGGCCTATGGGCGTTTGCAAAATTACGCCCGCGCCATTGAGGATTTCAACCAGGCCATCCGGCTCAAGCCGGAGCAGGCCGCCAGCTACGCCGAGCGGGGGATGGCCCTATTCCATCAGCAAAATTATGAACGGGCCATTCAGGATTTTGACCAGGCCCTTGAGTTGACCCCTCAAACCGCTGCGCCTAATGAACAGGCCATCTTTTACAAATATCGCGGGCTGGCCTATGCCCGCCAGGGCGACACTCAGAAGGCGCTGGCCGATTTTGACCAGGCCATTGCGCTGGCCTTGAGCAAAGGCCGCAGCGCAACCGATATCGACGGGCAGGTGGGCGAAATTTTCACCCAGCGCGGCGCAATCCATATGGCCGCGGGCAACCTGCCGCAGGCCATCGACGATTTGAATCAGGCCATTAAATACAACCCCCGCGATGGACAGGCGCTATACCAGCGCGGGCTGGCCTATCTGCGCCAGCAAGATTTTGCCCAGGCTATTGCCGATTTTAACGAGGTGATTGTGCTGAACCCCGAATCCGCCGAGGCATTCTACCGGCGCGGGCTGGCCTATGCCCAACAGGGCAACCACCAGTACGCCATTGAAGATTACAACCAGGCGTTGCTGCACAACCCCCACGAGGCCGAAATTGTCTACCACAAGGCGCTGGCCTACAGCGAAATGGGGCAGTTGATTGAGGCGATTGAGTCCTTTAACCTGGCGCTACGGCTTGACCCGGCCAATACGGCGGTTTTCTTTCAGCGGGGGCGGGTCTACTTTAAGCAGGACAATTACGCCCAGGCCATTCAGGATTTTGACCAGGTGCTCTCGCTGGATACCGACCCGCAAACCAGGGCCAAAGCGCGCTACTATCGCGGGTTGACTCTGGCCCGGCGCGGCGAGCACGCCCCGGCCATTGCCGATTTTAACCAGGCCATTGAGCTTGACCCGCAAAATGCCACTCTCTACAACGAGCGGGGGCGCGCTTACTCTGGCGCGCGCGAGTACGACCGGGCGCTGGAAGATTTTGACCAGGCCATTCAACTTGAGCCAAATATGCTGGAAGCCTTTGCCAACCGGGGGCTGGTTCACAGCCGCCGGGGCGATTACGCGCGGGCCATTGCCGATTACGACCAGGCCATTGAGATTAACGCCGCCCAGCCAGAACGCTCGCGCCCGGCCGAGGCGCGGCTGTATCGCTACCGGGGGCTGGCCTTTTTGCGTATGCAAGATTACGTAAAGGCCGTGGATGATTTCAACCAATCGCTGCGGCTGCACGATGGCGACGTGTTTACCCTGACCCAGCGCGGCCTGGCCCATTACCGGCTTAAAAACTACCCGCTGGCTCTGGAAGATTTTGACGAGGCGCTGCGGCACAACCCCAAACACGCCGAGGCGCTGCATTATCGCGGCTGCGTCTATCTCGACCAGGGCGACCCGTCGCAGGCCATTAAAGATTTCAACCAGGCCATCCGGCTGCGGCCCCAAAACGCCGATACGTTTTATAGCCGGGGCCGGGCGCTGGCCATGCAGGGACAATTTCAGCGGGCCGTCAACGATTTCACCCAGGCTATTCAGCTTGACCCCGACCAGTCGGACTACTACTACCAGCGCGGCTTGTCGCACATTTACCAAAACGATACCAGCCGGGCTATTGACGACTTCAAACAGGCCATCAAGCTGAACCCCACCCAGGCCGAAATGTTCCACAATTTGGGGCTGGCCCACGCCCACCAGGGGCAATACGCCGAGGCACTGGAAAATTACAACCAGGCCATTCAACTTGAGCCGGACCACGTTGAGATGCTGCAAAACCGGGGGCTGGCCCACGCCGCGCTGGTCAACTACCAGGCCGCCATTGCCGACTTTAGCCGGGCGCTGGAGCTTGATGCCAACAACGCCGCCACCTACGGCTATCGCGGCAGCGTGTACGCCAACAGCCGCCGCTTTCAAGAAGCCATCGACGACTTTAGCCGGGCCATCACCCTTAACCCCAGAGAGGCCACGTTTCACCACAACCGGGGCATCATCCACATGCAGCAGGGGGCCATCGAGCCGGCCATTGAAGATTTTAACCAGGCCATCCGGCTAAACCCCGAAGACCCGGCCATTTACAACAACTGCGGCAACGCCTACTTTAAGCAGGGCGATTATCTGCGCGCTATTGAGGATTACAACCAGGCCCTGCGGCTCGACTCTAACAACCCGGCCACCTTCAAAAACAGGGGGCTGGCCTACAACAGCCTGGGCAACGTGCAGCAGGCCATCAAGGATTACAGCCGGGCGCTGCTGCTGGACCCCAACGACGTGACCTGCTACAACTATCGCGGCGCGGCCTACGATGCCCAGGGCGACTATAACCAGGCCATAAAAGATTACGACCAGGCCGTGGCCCACGACCCCGACAACGTGACCGCTTACTACAACCGGGCGCTCTCTTACTACAGTCTGGGCAGCTACGACCGCGCCCTGCACGATTTTAACAAAGCCATCGAACTGGACCCCAACGACGCCACTACCTATCTCAATCGCGGGTTGACCTACTACAACCAGGGCAGCTATACTCAGGCCCTCAAAGATTTCGACTCGGCCATTCGGCTGGACCCGGATGACGACGCCGCCGTTTACCATAAAGCCTGCGTGCTGGCCCTGCTGGGCAACGACGACGCCGCCGTTACCTGGCTAACCCAGGCCATTCAAATGGACGAGGCCCGGCGGGAAGACGCTCAAAACAACCCCGATTTTGAGGGGTTGTGGTACAAACCGGCCTTCAGGCGGCTCTTTGGCTATCAATAAACGGATACAAATCAATGAGTTCTCAACAGTCAACCTCAGATAGAAAAATTTTTTTTAGACATTTTATTGACGATTTTTTTCACATGGGGGCCATTCTGCCCAGTTCCGGGGCGCTGGCCCGGGCCGGCGTGGCTTACCTGGCCCAAAAGCAGGGGCCGGTGCGGGTGCTGGAGGCCGGGGCCGGAACCGGCTCGTTTACCCGCGAGATTGCGCCGCTGCTGGAGCCGGGCGACAGGCTGGATGTGGTAGAAATCAACCCGGCTTTGCTGGCCTATTTGCGGCAGCGTTTTGAGCAGGAGCCGGCTTTCCAGACTCCGCCGGGCGTGGAAGTCAACTTTATCAGCGATGATATCCGCCATATTCCGCCCCAAACCTATCATTACATTGTGTTTAGCCTGCCGCTAACTAACTTTCCGCCGGCGCTGGTTCAGGAAATTCTGGATTTGATGATGCAATATCTGGAGCCGGGCGGGGTGTTTAGCTACGTTAAGTACATTTTTATCAGCCGGCTAAAATATTTGTTTAGCGGTTCCGCCGCCAAAACCCAGATGAGAAGCAGCCAACAAATTATCCAGAATTTTGCCGGCAGATATCAAATAGACCGGCGGGCAGTGCTGCTCAATGTGCCCCCCACCTGGGTCTATTACTGGCAAAAACCGGCAAACAATGAGCCGTGAATTGTAGTAACCGAGAAACTATTCTTACAGGAGGTTATTTTGCCCCGACGACTGACCATTGTGTTACCCAGCACCGCCACGTTGATGTCGCTGGTGCTGGGGGTGCTGGCCATTATGGTGCTGGCCGAAGGAAACTTTCTGCTGGCGGCCATCCTCATTTTAATGGGGTCGGTACTGGATGTGCTGGACGGGCAACTGGCCGCCCGGCTGGATGCCATTAGCGACATTGGCAAAGAGCTTGACTCGCTGGCCGATGTGGTGACATTTGGCGTGGCCCCCACCATGCTGGTCTATCATCTGCTGCTGCTGGTAGGGGTCGACCGGCACATTGCCATTTTAACTTCGCTGGCATTTGTGCTGGCCGGAGCCTTTCGGCTGGCTCGCTTTAACACCTTGCCCTCCGACCGCAGCGCCTTTTTCAAAGGGATGCCGATTCCAATGGCCAGCGTGCTGCTGATTACGGCCAGCTTTTGGCGTCACTGGCAAATTAACATCTGGTGGACCATTGCTGTGGTAACGGTGAGCTATTTGATGATTAGCGCCTTCCCTTATCCCAAAAGCAAGCACGTGCTGGCTATGCCGGTTACAGCCTGGGCAGGGTTGGCCGTCATCATGCTTGTTTGCTGGCTGGTAGCCGGCTGGCAGGCGGTCCCCTTTAGCGTGTTTCTGCTCTACGGCATCAGCGGGCCGATTCTGTCCATCTATTCCACGGCGCGAGAGCGCCTGGTTGGGGTATAAAAAATGTTCAGTGGCATCCTGGCCGCCTGGCGCGAGGTAAAGGCTATTGTGCTGGCCCTGGCGGGGGTGGTGTTGCTGGCTCTGGTGGCAAAAAAACGGCTGGCCGCCCTGCTGTCGCTGGCGCTGTTGGGCTGGGTCTTTTATTTTTTTAGAGACCCGGAGCGAGAAGCCCCCTCGCCTTCAGCCGAGTGGATTTTGGCTCCCGCCGATGGCGTTGTTACCCACATCGAGCAGGTCCACGAACCGCATTTTTTCAAGGGCGCAGCGGTGCGGGTCAGCATGTTTTTGAGCCTGTTTGACGTGCACGTGCAGCGCTGCCCCTACCGGGGCCGGGTTGAATTTTTGCGCTATCAGTCGGGCAGTTTTGCGCCCGCATTTCTAAAGGACATCCGGCAAAATGAGGCCAACTTCATCGGCCTGTCTACCCCGCGCGGGCCGATTGGGGTAAAACAGATTGCCGGTATTCTGGCCCGGCGGATTGTGTGCCGGCCCGCTTTGGGCGACGAGTTAGCGACAGGCGAGCGGTTGGGCTTGATTAAATTTGGCAGCCGGGTTGACCTGCTGCTGCCGCCGGAAACCGAGGTGCTGGTAGCCATTGGACAGCACGCGCGGGGCGGGCAAACTATTGTCGCTCGCTGGTCTGCCGCGAGGGAGGGCTAATTGGCTCTGGCGGCCCGATTTTGGGCGGTCTGTCCCAAATTTTGGGAACAGACTGGGGGGAGCAGGGGGTATCCCCCCAGCCGAAGGTGTCCCAACTTCCTGAACTGTGGGACATTGCCTGATTTTGGGCGTCAATTTTTGACATTTCAATATAAACCAATATAATCAAGGTTTGTGTGTGACCGCACCGGCTGGTCGCACTCATTTTTTGTTGACAAACCCCACAAACATCATTTTTGGAGATGGTAGCATGTATGCGGTAATAGAAAGCGGCGGCAAACAATATCGGGTTGCCGAAGGCGATGTGATCCAGGTAGAAAAACTATCCGTTGAGGAAGGTAAGAAAATAGAGCTTGAGCGCGTCTTGATGGTGTCTGACGGCAAAACCGTAAAGGTTGGCGCACCGGTGGTTAAGGGCGCTCAGGTTTCTGCTACGGTTCAGGGCCACGGGCGTGGCAAAAAAATTATTGTTTACAAGCACAAAAAAAATTACCACAAAAAGCAAGGGCATCGACAAGATTACACCAGCTTGCGCATTGACAAAATAAAGGCATAGGAGATAAAAATGGCGCATAAAAAAGGTGGCGGTTCCAGCCGAAACGGTCGCGATAGCGAAAGCAAAAGGCTTGGCGTTAAAAAATTTGGCGGCGAGGCCGTAATCTCCGGTAACATCATTGTTAGACAACGCGGCACCAAATTTTACCCCGGCATCAACGTGGGCATGGGCAAGGATTATACCCTGTTTGCCACAACCGAAGGCTTTGTAAAATTTGAGCACATTTCCAAAGATAAAAAGCGCGTTAGCGTTTACCCCGAACTCAATTGATTATCCGGTTCGGTTTCGCCTTTTCAGGCAAACACAAGGAAGGTTTAAAGTAATGAGAGAAGCGATTCATCCAACATATTATCCAGAAGCCAAAGTGATTTGCTCATGCGGCAACACCTGGACCACCGGCTCAACGCAAGAAGTGATTCGCACCGATGTTTGTTCGCAGTGCCACCCATTTTACACCGGCGAGCAGCGCATTGTTGACACCGCCGGGCAAGTTGACCGCTTTATGAAGCGTCTGAACCAGTACAGCGCCCATCAGGCCGATGCCGATAAACGGCAACTGGAAGCCCAAAAGAAGCGCGAGCAGCGTTTCCTCAAGCAGCAATTGGCCGCGCTCGACCTGAATGACCGGGTGTATCAACTGTTGCACGACGCGAACATTATAACCGTTGGCGATTTGGCCCGCAAGGTTGAAAAAGATAAAGACAAGCTGTTGGCTATCGAGGGCTTTGGCCCCAAGGCGCTTGAAGAAGTGGAAACCAAACTGGCAGAAGCGCAGGAAGCATTTTTTGCAGAAGCCTGATGGCCGATAAGTTGGCGTATTTTCAAAAATAACATCATCCAGGCAGACCCGTAAAAGGTCTGCCTGTTTTTTTGGAGGATATTTGTGTATTATCGCGGTTATGATGGGGGCTGGATTGAGCTAATCTGCGGCAGCATGTTTAGCGGTAAAACCGAGGAGCTAATCAGGCGATTGGTGCGGGCCGAAATTGCCCGGCAAAAAGTACAGGTGTTTAAACCCGCCCTTGATAATCGCTACAAGGCCGACAAGGTTAGCTCTCACAGCGGCAGTTACTATCAGGCCACGGTTGTAAAAGATGCCAACGAGATAGCCGCCCTTGTGGATGAAGACACCGATGTGGTGGCAATTGACGAGGTGCAATTTTTTGATTGGAAAGTGGCCGAATTGTGCGACCGGCTGGCCTACGAAGGGCGTCGGGTGATATTGGCCGGGCTTGACCTGGATTTTAGGGGCGAGCCGTTTGGCCCCATGCCGCTGCTAATGGCCCAGGCCGAGGTTGTCGACAAGCTGCAAGCTATCTGCATAGTTTGCGGCGCGCCCGCCAGCCGAACCCAACGCCTGATTGATGGCCGCCCGGCCCATTACAATGACCCCATTATTATGGTTGGCGCCAGCGAGGTGTATGAGGCGCGCTGCCGAAAGCATCACGAAGTTCCAAAAGATGAACGCCCCCTTGAGGGGTAGCCCTTTATCTGTGGCATAAAAAAACACGGCTGAATCATCTCATACCCAGCCGTGTTTTTTGTTTTTCTAATTTCGCTTTATTTATCTTTTACGCCCAGGTTATTGGCAGCGTCCAGCAGGTTTTTGGGGGTTTCAAAATCGCCCGTTTGATAGGCGGTCTGAACCATTTGAATAACCTGCTGCCGCGTGTACGGATAATTAATATCCGGGTTGACGGCGTTGAGCAGGCCGGCGGTAGCGTGTCGCGCCAGCGCCTTTTCACCCCCCCCTTTTAAGGCGGCGGTTTCGCCCAGCGTAAGGTTGTCGCCAAAACTTGTCTGAACGCCAAAAACAACGCTGTATTTGGTAGTGGGCGTAATATTCGGGTCCGCTTGAGTCACGCCATCCCAGGCGTTTTGAGAGGGGTCATTGCCCTTGCCGTTATCGTTATTGGTGTTGTTAATTTGCCTCCACAGGCCCGGCGTCAAACCTTCATCGCCGGTGGTAGAGGGAGGCCCGCTCCCGGCCAGCACCTCTAAAGAAGGGGATACGGCAAAAATTACCGGCATTGTCCAGGTTGCCTTTAATATATCTCGCCGTGAAACCAATTTGCTCTCCGTTTTGTGGTAGAGCGACTCCTCTAATTCTGAATTTTTGAACTCCATTTATATTTTCTCCTTGATAAGTAGTCTTCGGAATCTTGGTAACTGTCTTTAATGTACCCAAGACGCGGTCAGGCCGGGTTAGCCAAACAACCGGGTAATTTGTTGGGCGGCCTGATTGCCGTCGCTGTAAAACAGGCGGTAAACAGGCACACGGCTTACTAACTCGCAAAGGTAACTAACGGCTGAGTCCTGGTGGTCAACAAAGTTCAAAGAATTCTGGAGCAGTTCCAGCGCGGCTGTAGCCGGCGAACATTGTTGGAGTTGCATTGCGCCGTGATAATGGTACGCCGGAAATATTACCGCTTTAATGGGCACAGCCTGGTTGCAAATGTTGTTGGCGTTAAGCTCTATTTGACTCTTTGGCAAGGCGCGCGCCTGGTCAATTGATAGCTCTTGCCTGGAATGGTGGCGCACCGCCGGCGTTTCTGGAAATGGAATGGCCCGGCCTGATTCCGGCTCGTAAGGGGTTACGTCGTCCGACAGATAGCGCCAGCCCTGGGCCAGCAAATTTGCCACCAGCGTGCTTTTTCCCTGCCCGGAAAGCCCCGAAACCAGAACGCCGCTATTTTGGTAAACTACAGCCCCGCCGTGCAACCATAACAGGTGCGAATGGGCCTGAATGATTTGCAAAACTATTTCGTCTCTCAGGTGGCGCAAAATGTTAGCCAGCAAGCCGGTTTCTATTTTGGCTTTGCTGCTTTCCAAATAATAATTTTTGTTGCGTTTCCACACCGATAATTGGGCAAGAGGAGGGTCATCAAACTCCGTGGTCAACATTGCCCGAAAATTATGGACCAGCTCGTCCACAACCTCCAATGCATTTGAACGAACTATAATCAGACTATTGTCAAAACCAATTTGCACGCTATATTCAGTCATTGTTGGCAGCCGCAATTACCCGTTCCGGCACAAATTCCAGTAAACTAAATTCTTGCAATTGGCGCAAGGTTTCCTCAACATCCGGCAATAAATCGGCGCTTGAGTGGTTGAATTGTTGCGCCAACTGCTGGCATATCTCTGGAACGCTGTGGCTGCCATCGCACAGTTCCCAAATGGCTCTGGCAGAGTGATTAAGAGCAAAAGCCATATCGCTTTTGGGTGCGTAAAGCACCATTTCGTCTAATACGGTATGAATTTTTATGCCGCTTGCCTGACGTGGAAACAAACCGGTTTACCTTTTGCTAAATGCTCAGTAACCCTACCATAAATATAGTTCATCAAAATTTGATTGTTATAAAAAAAATACAAGAATTTGGTTAGAAATTATAGAACAAAAAAACCTCACCTTGAGGCGAGGCTCTTTTTAATCTATTTTTGATAAGGGAAAATTTATTCTATCTCATCTGCTTCTGGACGTGGCCCCAGGGTTAAATCTACCTGCTGTTCTTTACCGTCGCGGATAATTGTCAACTTGACAGTTTGTCCAACCTGCCCCCGGCCACTCAAAAATGATATTAAATCATCAAATACTTTTATTTCTTTGTCGTCAATGGCTACAATTACATCGCCGCCAATTGTCGTATCCAGACCGTTGTCAAACACAATTTCGCGGGTGCCGCCTCTAAGTCCGGCTTCGTCGGCGGGGCTGCCAGAGATTACCTGCACCACCAAAGCCCCCATAGCCTGGGGCAAGTCCATTGCTTCGGCAATTTCTTTGGTGACAGTATTGCCGGAAAAACCAATCCAGGGGTGCTGATATTTGCCGGCCTCAATCAGGCTGGGCACAACCCGCCTGGCCAGGTTTGAGGGAACAGCAAAGCCGACCCCCAAAAAGCTGCGTTCGCTGCCAAAAGCGCCGCCGCGACGCGGCACAATGGCTGTATTTACGCCTATCACCTCGCCGTTAGAGTTGAGTAACGGGCCGCCGGAGTTGCCGGGATTAATCGCCGCATCGGTCTGGATAATTTCAGGGATGCGAAATGCCCCGCTTTCGGTGGGCAGGCTGCGGCCCAGGGCGCTGACGATGCCGGTGGTCAGGGTTCCGTTTAGCCCAAACGGGTTGCCAATAGCAATTGCCCGTTGGCCTACCTTTATCTCATCAGAGTCGCCCCAAACAATTGGACGAATATTTTCCGAGGGAACAGAAATTTCAATTACAGCCAGGTCGCTATCAGGGTCGGCGCCAATTACCCTGGCTTCAACTGTGGTGCCATCAAAAAAAGTAACTTCTACTTTTTTGGCATCTTGAACGACGTGGTTGTTGGTGACAATGTGTCCGGCGCTATCAACAATAAATCCAGACCCCTGGCCCTGGGCGGGAAATAAGTTTTCGGGAAGATTGCCTGAGAGTTGATTATCATCAACTGTCACCACAATATTAACCACCGATGGGCTGACCCGTTCATACAGGTTAATCAACAAAAGTTCCTCGGCATCGGCTTCGCGAATAAGTTCGGCGGGCAGCGGGGTTGGCTCAGGGCCAAGTGTGGGAGATGCGCTGGCGGCTACCTGAAGGTCGTCAATCTCCTGAGCATCCTCTGAACTCATAGTTTCTTCTGTTTCCCGGGGTTGGGCGACCTCCGTATTTGATGGCTCTGTGGTGGAAAAAGCAGAAAATATTGGCGACATGTTACAGGCCGATAATGCAAGAGCCAAAACAATAATTACTAAAATTGTACGTGATTGAGACAAAGTGACCTCCTTGGCAAAACCGCTAGGATGCTCCCCCTTTTAAATCGGGGCGATTTGCGTAATGTAGCTTATATCACAAGATAATTAAATATAAATTAACCCAATAAAACAAGACCCCGCACTGTAGGCGGTGCGTCCCAAAATTTGGGAAAGCACAGGGGGGTATCCCCCCGAATCCCCCCAGCCGAAGGTGTCCCGATTTCCTAAAATCTGGGACGCACCCCGCTGTAGGCGGAGTCTTAAGCGGGATTATTAATCGCGGCGAGCGGTTAAAATGAAGATCCAACGCGCCAGTTCTAACAGGGCGGCCAGCGCTGCTACCACATATGTCCAGGCGGCGGCGCCGAGTACGCTGTTAACCCCGGCCAACTCTTGCCTGTCAACAATATTATATTGATAAAGCAGTTTTTTGGCTCTGGAACTGGCATCCAACTCTACCGGCAAGGTGACAACAGCAAACAGGGCCACAACCGCGTACAAAGCCACCCCAAACCAGGCCAGCGTCATCCCCAAACTGCTTAAGCTAAGAAGGGCTTCAAGCAAAATGCCGCTGATAATAATCAGGGGGCCTAGCCAGCTTCCAAACTGAACCGCCGGAACCATCATACTGCGAATTTGCAGCGGCACATATCCCCTGGCATGCTGCAACGCATGGCCGGCTTCATGAGCCGCCACCCCCACCGCCGCCACCGAGGGCGCCCTGGCCACATCTGGCGAGAGCCGCAAGGTGCGGCTGCGCGGGTCATAGTGGTCACTTAAAAAACCTTGCGTCTCTTCAACAGCAACATCATAAAGGCCATTAGTATCTAAAATTTGACGCGCTACCTGAGCGCCCGTTAACCCGCGGACGGTTCTAACCTGCGAATATTTGTTAAATTTGCTTTTTACTGCTGCCTGGGCAATAAAACCCAATATCAGCGCCGGTACGATGAAACATAAAAATGTAGAATCGTAAAAGAACATCGCGTGTCCTCCTTATAGCCAAAGTGCAAGAATTTTCATCCCATCGCAAAAGCATCTTGAGTGTACCACAACTATATTAGAAATTCATTATCGCCCATAATGTGGGCAGAATTTTTGGAAAGCCCAGGGGGGATATCCCCACACCCTTGCCCTCCTAAAATGTCGGACACACCCCATAATGTGACACAATGCAATTATACACAAATCCTCAAAAATTGTTCAAGTTGACTTTTTGGAAAAGACACGCCGGCGCATATCGACGCCCTATCTGCCGGTCAAACTAACGCCAGGAGAGTATCTGCTCATCTACGCCGTTGTATTGCGGAGAGATGCCGGCCAGGGTTTCTGCCGAGAGCAGGGGGCGCTGCTGGCTGCCGTCGGCAGACATCAGCCATATTTCCCACTGGCCGGCGCGGTCGGTTACAAAGGCAATCTGGCTGCCATCGGGCGACCAGGCCGGCGAGGCGTTATTGAACGAGTGCGGCTGCTGGCCGTTAAGTATCTGCTGGGCAAAGGTTTGATACGAGGTTTGAGTCAGCCGGACTCGCCCGCTGCCGCCGGCGGCAGGCATCACGTGGATGTCCCAGTGGTCATCCTGCCGGTAGCTAACGGCAATCCGGCTGCCATCGGGTGAAAAAACAGGGGAATGGTCGTTGAAATCTTCGGTTAAAGGCCAGGTGAGGCCGGTAGCCAGATTCAGGTTGACCAGCCCCCGGTCGCCATTGTACACCAGATGTTGGGGGTTGGCCGGGTTCCAGGCCGGAGAAAGCGAGTAGGTATCGCCGGGCAAATCCTGGTGCGCGCCGGTAGCCACATCAATCATTCGCAGCCCCCAGTGGGGGTTGGGCGGGCGGGTGTAGCAGAATTTTCTGTTCCCCCGGTCGCCGCTAACTTCTATATCATAGGCGTTTCTGGGCGGACGCTCAGTGCCGCAGGTTCGCTCCGGCTGCACCCGCCCGCCATGCTGCATACTTATAGCAATTTGGCGGCCATCGGGCGACCAGGAAGGCGCGCGCGGATTAAAAACGTTCTCGTGGATGACCCGCTCACCCGTACCGTTCACGTTAATCAACCACACATTGCCCAGCGCTCCATCCTGGCTGGTCTCCCAGCGGGTAAAGGCCACCCATTGACCATCGGGCGAGAGGGCCGGGTCCATTCCGGTTGTCAAATAGCGCAGGCTGCCGTTATCCGGGTTCACCGCGTAAATGCCGCCGGCAGCCTGAAAAACAATGGTTGAAGTTTGGGCTTCGGGCATCGAATTTTGAGTTGGCGCGTCTGCCAAACTGCCAACAGACACATATGCCTCTCCGCCGCTCACCCAGCCGGTACCGCCGCCGGGGAGTCGCACCTGCCACCAATCGCTGGCCGCATTGTAATTAACAACGGCAACCTGTTGCCCCTGCGCCAAAATGTCGAGCACAGGATAGCTGATGGCCGGGCCGCTGCGGGCATTCAGCGCCGGAGCCACAACTGTCAGCGTGTCATCATTAACCCCACCCTGAGCCGCCGCTTCCGGCGCAAAAATACCGGCAACCGTCAATAGAAATAGCAGGACAATTTGAGATGTATGCTTTAAATTCATGACCACATCCTCCGGCCAAACGCGGGTTAGCGGGGGGGAGGCCCGCCAAACATCCGGGGGCCGCCGCTGTTGTTATCATCGTTTACAAATGTTGTCACCTGGCCCACCACCTGGTCTCCGGCTTTCAGCGCCTCGGATTGCACCACCGTCCATTCGCCCTGGGTTGCGCCGGGCGTCACCACAACCCGGTTCGTCTGTCCGTTGCGAACAACGCGCACGGTGGTTTCGCCTTCAAACTCAACCAGGGCATTGCTGGGCACCAGCCAGGCATTTTCTGCGCCTTCGCCCAGAATGGTGGCCACAGCCGTCATACCGGGGCGAACGCCGTCTGCCAGTTCGAGGTTATTCAACTGAATGGTGACCTGGTAATTAACCACGCCGCTATCGGTTTGGCTAACCGGGGCAATCCGCGCCACCTGGCCCTCAAAAACCTGGTCGGGCAGGGCGTCAACCGCAATGTTGACCGGCTGGCCCAGTTCCACCTTGCGAATGTCAACCTCGGCCACGTAGACCGGCAGTTCCAGGTCGGTCAGGTTGGCCAGGGTTAAGGCGCTGGTACCGCCAGAAACCTGCTGGCCGGCCTGCACGTCTACGGTTAGAATTGCGCCATCAATGGGGGCGCGGAGCCTGGCCCGCTCCAGATTGGCCTGAGCCTCTTCCAAATCCAATTGGGCCTGCTCGATGGCCAGTTCGGCAGTTCTGATATCGGCTTCGCTGGGGCCGCTCAATAGAGTGGCTAAATTGGCTTCGGCGGCGGCCACCTGCGCTTCGGCGGCGGCTAACTCGGATTGGGTTATTTGCAACGCCTCTAATTGAACCTGGGCGTCTTTGATGCCTTTGAGCGCCTCCTGTAGCTCTGCGTTGGAGGCCGGGGCGCTGGCAATTTCAAAAGCGGCTTTGGCCACATCATAATCAATGGTGGCGGTTTGCAGGTCCATAGCCTGCTGGGTTGCGCCAATATCGCCGCGATAGGCAATTTGGTTGTAGGCTTCCTGGGCCTGCTGCAAGGCAATAAAGGCCTTGAGCATTTCGGCGCTCAGTTGGGTCAATTCGGCTTCGCTGCTGCCGGCCAATATCTCCTGGTAGTTTTCTTGCGCGGCCATAAGGGTGGCCTGGGCTGCTTCCAGTTCTGCCGCGCTGGGGCCGGCCTGAAGTTCGGCCAGGTTTTCTTTGGCCGAGGCCAGCTCTGAGCGGGCTGCTTCAATCTCGGCCTGGCTGGCCGGTTCGCGCAGTTTGGCTAATTCATTTTGGCTGGTAGCCAGGCTCAGTTGGGCGCGCTGCGCGGCCCGTTCCAAATCGGTGGTGTCCAGGGCCAGCAGAATGTCGCCCGTTGTAACCATATCGCCCGGTTTGACGTTGATTTCGGTGATAACGCCTTCAACCTGCAAAACGGCGGCGCGCTGGTTGGCCAGGGCAATGTTGCCGGCGGCGCTCACCTGGTTAATGTCGGTGGCGGGCCTGATGTTAACGGTTTGCTGGTTTTGGTCCGGGCTGTTACTTTGCGCCCTGGCCTGGCGGCTTTCTCCCACCAGCGTTGTCAGCGAGTCTCGAAAATAGAAACCCGCACCGGCCAGAATGATGATAACCAGTAAAATAATCCATACTTTTTTGCTTTTCACAAGCGTCTCCTATTCAGAACGTAATGCCTCAATCGGGTCAAGCTGGGTGGCCCGCATGGCGGGATAAATGCCAAAAATCAAACCACTGAGCAGGCTAAAACCAAGGGCCAGCGCCAGCGAGTCGGGTTGAATAACAACGCTAAAGGTAAAGCCGGGTATTTGGGATAGCAAAGCCGCCAGCCCGTAGGCCAGCCCCACGCCAATTAGCCCGCCAAAAAAACAAAGCACCAGCGCCTCGATTAAAAATTGCAGCAGAATATCGTTATCGTGCGCGCCAATGGCTTTACGCAGTCCAATTTCGCGGGTGCGTTCGGTGACAGACACCAGCATAATATTCATAATGCCGATGCCCCCCACAATCAAGCTGACCGCGCCAATTGCGCCCAAAAAAATTGTCAGCGTTTGAGAAATATCAGAGGCGGTTTCTAGCAGGCTGGCCTGGTTGAAAATGGTAAAATCATTGTCGTTGTCCGGCTTCAGGTTGTGGCGCAGGCGCAGGGTGGTTTCAATTTGCTGCTCGGCGGCCTCAACCTGGGCAGAACCGGCGGCCTGAACGTTAATGCTGGAAACGGTATACTCGCCCCGGTAGCGCGGCGCATTGAACAGGCGTCCCTGAGCCACACCAATGGGGATGAAAGCCCGTTCATCGGGGCTGGTGCGGCCAAACCCGCCGGATTCTTCAAGCACGCCCACAACTTGAAACGGCTGGGCGTTAATCCGCAGGCTCAGGCCCACCGGATTTTCTTCGTCAAACAGGTTGGCGGCCAGTTCAGACCCCAGTACCACCGCCTGTCGCTGGCTTTCAACCTCTTCTTCGGTTAAAAAGCGCCCGGAGGCAACCTTCAGGTTTCTAACCTCCTGGTACTCAACCGTAACCCCCGTTACCTGGTCTTGCGTGTTGTTATTGGCGTAAACCAGCCGGGCGTTGGCTGTGTATTCCGGCGCTACCCTGGCAATGGCCGGGTGTATCTCCCAATTTTTCAGGGCCTCGGCATCGCCCAGGGTTAGCGTACCCGCCGAGCCGCTTTCGCCGCGCACGCCGCCGCTGCTGCTGGCGCCGGGGTTAATGGTGAGCAGGTTGGTGCCCTGGCTTTCGATGCGGCTGGTAATATTGGCGGCAGCGCCGCGCCCAATACCCATGGTGGTTAACACCGCGGCCACGCCAATAATGATGCCCAGCATGGTCAAAATGGCCCGCAGTTTGTGAGCCACAATACTCTCTATGGCAACCTGTAAATATTTAATAACTTTCATGCGCCTCTCCCAGGGCAGGTACAACTATTTTATGCCCATTCGGCCTGTCGGACACAATTTTGCCGTCGCTCAGGGTAACAATACGTCTGGCCCGCCGAGCCACTTGTGGATCGTGCGTAACCATGATGACAGTTAGCCCCTGGGCGTGCAATTCATCAAACAGAGACATTACTTCGGCCCCGGTTTTGGTATCGAGCGCGCCGGTTGGCTCGTCGGCCAGCAGCAGGCTGGGCTGATTAACCAAGGCTCTGGCAATGGCTACCCGCTGTTGCTGCCCCCCCGAAAGTTCATCGGGGCGGTGGTTGGCCCGGTCTCCCAGCCCCACCTGGTCTAAAACAGCCAGCGACTGCTCGCGCCGTTTGCGCCCCGGCACGCCGGCATAAAAAAGGGGCAACTCTACCTGGCGGCGGGCCGTAATTCTGGGCAGTAAATTGAACTGCTGAAAAACAAAGCCAATTTCCCGGTTACGCAGGTCGGCCAGCTTGCTTTTGCTCATTTTGCTCGACTCGACACCCCGAATTTTATAGCTGCCGGTGGTGGGACGGTCTAACAGGCCAATCATATTCATCAACGTGCTTTTGCCGGAGCCGCTGGCGCCCATAATAGCCAAATACTCGCCGGGCTGCACCGTTAGCGACACATCGCGCAAGGCATGCACCTGAATATCGCCCATCTGATAAATTTTGGTCATATCTTTAATTTGAATGAGAGGTTCGTGATTGGGCATTTGTTATTTTCCTTCAGTGGTATGTCCATTGCCATTCTAAACAGATCACCTGAGAATTCCCCTAGAGAAACCTGAGAAATTACTGAGAAACTTTTTCGACCTGTCATTCAGTTTATCTAAATAGTTGCCCGGTTGAGCCGCAGAGCGCCAGCGACAGAAAAGGCATTTAGCCAGGCAAACTGATACAGCCAGGCAGATTAAGCCAACCGCCAGCACAAAATAGATTAATTGAAATGGCGTGGCTGCCACCAGAAACGGGCCAGCATAAAATATTACCTCCTCCCGAAACAGCAACCGCTCCGCCGCCAGCCAGGCCGGCGCCTGGGCGCTTTGAGCAAATAGCGGCGTAGTCAGGTAATGGTAGTTTAACAGTAAAACAACGCCGCTGCCAATAGTAATCACTATTGTCAAAACTCCAAGGGTGTATTTCCATTTCTTTGACATAGTACTCCCTCATTCGTTAATCCTCAATCCATTTTTGAATCAGGCTCAACAAGAGCCATAAACCGGTAATGAGGCCGGCGCCAGCCAGCAAACATAACCCGCCCTGCACCGCCGCGCCCGCGCCCCAAATCAATCCAATCAAGCCCGTGCCGCCCAGCACCAACACCACAATCACCAGCAAGAACAAAGTTCTTTCTTGCCGGCGGCGCGTTTGGCGGTAGTTAGTGGGAGTCTGTTCTGGTTTATCTTTTGACCACATTTTCAGTTTCAAATTACTCCTGTGAAAATAGCGCCGCAGGCCGGGGGGCTTGGGGGATGTCCCCCCTACTTTTTTCATCACCCGGTGCGGCAGCGCCGCTGCGGTCAGTCTCCCTGTTACTATTGTAAAGAATAAATATGGAGAAGTTATGAAGATTCTCTTCAGAATATCTTTATTTTCAAATACTCTCAGTATTCTCTCAGCTTTTACTTAGCTTTTGCTCAGATAGTAGCGGCATAATAACCAGGTAGACAGGATTAAAAGCAAAGGCTATAATCACGCCAAAGCAAAGTTACCGGAAACAATTATGGCGACAATTCTTGTAGCAGATGATGACGAAAAGCTGCTAAAAATGGTGCGCCGCACCCTGATTTACGAAGGCTTTGAGGTAATTACGGCCACCACCGGACAAGATGCATTGACCAAAATAGAATCTGACACGCCCGATTTGATTGTGCTGGATTGGATGATGCCCCAACTGGACGGCCTGAAAATGCTGCAACGCCTGCGCGCAACCGGCAACGAAACGCCCATCCTTATGCTTACGGCCCGCGACGCCATTGAAGACCGGGTAGAAGGGCTAAACCGGGGCGCAGATGATTACCTGGTAAAACCCTTTGCCCCCTCAGAATTGCTGGCCCGGCTGCGGGCATTACTGCGGCGCTCCAAAATTATCGAGGCCGAAGGCCCGCTAACCTATGTCGACCTGTATCTTGACCCGGTTTCGCGGGAAACCCGGCGGGGCAACCGCAAGTTTGAATTGACTCCCAAAGAGTTTGAACTCTTCCATCTTTTAATGCGACACCCCCGCCAGGTGCTGGTCCGCGACCGCATTTTAGAAGAGGTGTGGGGCTATGATTTTGGCGGCGAAGATAACGTGCTTGAAGTATACATTGGCTACCTCAGAAAAAAAACAGAAGCCGCCGGCGAACCGCGCCTGATCCAAACCGTGCGCGGCATCGGTTACGTATTGAGAGAGACCTGATATGTCAATTCGATTGCGGTTGACCCTGCTTTACAGCGGCATTCTGGCCTTAACCCTTGTTACCTTTAGCCTTATTTTATACGTAACCCAGGCGCGGACAATCCTGCACGAGTCTAAAAAAGCCCTGGCCAAACGGGCAGATTTTTATATCGACGGGCCGCTGGCCCATCGTTCGTTAGATAAGCTGCCGCCGCCGCCCCCTTCCAGATTTGGCGCCTTTTTTCAAATCCGCACCCTGGATGGCGAGTTACTGGAGCGCTCACCCAGTTTGGGCGACTCGCTGGTTTTGCCACTCAGCCAGGAAGGGTTACAGGCGCTGCAACAGGGCCAAACCTGGGTTGAAATCAAGGCCATCGAAACAGAGCGGATACTGATTCATAATCAATTATTTACCCCGGAAGGGGACAACACCCCCCTGATTTTACAGGCAGCCACCTCGCTGGCAGACCAGGACCGCGATTTAAATAGTTTGGGACAAATTCTATTGATTGGCAGCAGCCTGGCGGTGTTTGGGGCCTTTGGTATTGGCTGGCTAACCGCCGGGGTTACGCTGCGGCCCATCAACCGGCTGCGCCAAACGGCTCAAGCTATTGGAGCCGAGCGAGACTTTGGCCGGCGGGTTGACTATTCTGGCCCTAACGATGAGATTGGCCAATTAGTGACCACTTTTAACAACATGCTGGTTGAACTCCAGTCGGCCTATGTGCAGGTAGAAGGGACGCTGCAAGCCCAGCGGCGTTTTGTAGCCGACGCCTCGCACGAACTGCGCACGCCACTGACCACACTGCGAGGCAACATTGGCCTGCTCCAGCGAACCCCCCCCATCAGCGCCGAAGACAAAGCCGATGTGCTGGCCGATATGGTTGATGAAACCGAACGGCTGATGCGGCTGGTCAACGACCTGTTGGTGCTGGCCAGAGCCGACGCCGGGCGTCCTCTGCATCAGGAGCCAATTGCGCTCAAGCCTTTGCTTGAAGATATCTGCCAGCAGGTCAAATTACTGGCTCCTCATCGCACCATCATTAATCAATCTACCCTTGAGGCCACCATTGTTGGCGATGTGGATGCGCTCAGGCAGATTCTGCTGGTTTTGTTTGATAACGCGCTCAACCACACGCCCTCCGAAACCGCCATTACGCTCAACACCAACCTGAATAACGGTCACGTTTCCATTCAGGTAAGCGATAACGGCCCCGGTATTGCCCTTGAACATCTGCCGCACATTTTTGACCGCTTCTATCGCGGCGACACCGCCCGCAGCAGCCCCGGCACCGGCCTGGGCCTGGCCATTGCCAGCGAGCTGGTTCAAGCCCAGCGCGGCACGGTTACGGTTGACAGCCAGGTTGGGCAGGGTTGTACTTTTACGCTCACATTTCCGGCCTCAATTGGGAGCCGGTTATGAACCGGCTAAAGACCTCCTAAGAAACACGCTGTTTCTGGCCCAATAAAGACCTCAAAGGTTTTTGAAACCTTTGAGG
>CAZAPG010000057.1:0-47546 GCA_964486935.1 uncultured Caldilineaceae bacterium
TGTTAAAGGGGTGTAGCTCAATTGGCAGAGCGTCGGTCTCCAAAACCGAAGGTTGCGGGTTCAATTCCTGCCACCCCTGTGTGATGCGGGCGTAGTTCAGTGGTAGAACGTCTCCTTGCCAAGGAGAAGGTCGTGAGTTCGAATCTCATCGCCCGCTCTAATATCAAGAAAGCGCCAATACCGGCGCTTTTTTTGATTCAGTCAAATTTGTTAGAATAATGCGGATAGTATATCTTTAAAAATAATTACTTGAGGAGGGATAAACTCTTATGGATTTTAATGCTCGTCTTAAAAAATTTCAGCAGCACATTCAAAATTCGGTTGACCTGGTTTTTCTGCCGATTTCGTCAGACTTGTTTTATCTGACCGGCGTGCCCCGCGAGATGCCCAGCTTTGGGGCCATTTTGCATCCCGGTATGTGGATAGAGGGAGCCTGGTTGACCCCTGAAGCCGGCCCGGTGCTGGCCTTACCGCGCATGACCGCCGAGTTTGGCGGTCGCAGCAGTTTAAATGTTGACTTGCGCGTCTTGGGCGATCATGATGACCCGGCCACGCTGCTGCGAGATATTCTGACCGGACTCAAAGTGCCGGCCAAACCACGCATTGCCGTTAGCGATTCAACGCGAGGGGAAACGCTGGTCGGTTTGCAAAGCCTTTACCCGGAGGCCAAATTCAGTTCGGCAACGGCGTTGCTCAATTCTTTGCGCCGTATCAAAAGCGATGAAGAAATTGCCATGATGCGTCGCGCCGGAGAAGTTACCGAAGCCGCCTTTGCGGCGGTGCTCAAGCAACTGAAACATGGCATGACAGAGTTAGATGTTATCAGTGAAGTTGACCTGCAACTGCGGCGACACGGCGCGCTAGGGCCATCATTTGTTACCTCCATGTATAATTCTGGCCCTAATTATGAACTGATTTTTGGCAAACGCGAGGAAAAATGGTTGCGCCGGTTAGAGCCTCCGGTGGCCTTGCTGTTTGATTTTGGGGCAGCCTTTAAAGATTATTGCTACGATTACGGTCGCACCGTAGCCTTTGGCCAACCCGACCAGGAATTTCAACGGGTTTTTGACCTGGTCATGCAATCCCAGGCCGCCGGCATTGCCGCGCTTAAGGCCGGCAACACCACCGCCCAGGCCGACGCCGCCGCCCGCGCCGTGATTGAAGAGGCGGGCTACGGCCAGGCTTTTCGGCACCGGTTGGGGCACGGAATTGGCATCGATGTTCATGAAGCGCCCTTTTTAACCGCCAGCGACCATACCCCGCTGGAGCCGGGGATGCTTTTTACCGTGGAGCCAAGCATTATGCAATTTGGCAATTTTTCGGCCAGGGTAGAGGATGTGGTCGTGGCTGGTCAGAATGGCGGCCAACCGCTCACAAGCGGATACCAGACGTTGCAGGTGATTGATTAATTTTGGTAGTTGACAACGTTTTTATCTTGTGATAATATAGACGCATTATGCACACGTGTGCATAATCACTCAACTCCAACGAGGGAGCAGTGTGTCGGTTACTATTAAGGACATTGCCAGGGCCGCCGGGGTTTCACATACCACAGTTTCACGCGCGTTAAAAGGTAATCCGGCCATTAGCGCCGAAACCACCCGCAAAATCCGTCAACTGGCCCGGCAAATGGGGTATATGCCCAGCGCCGTAGCCCAAAGCCTGCTCTCTCAACAAACCTGGACGATTGGCATGGTTGTTACCACCATTGCCGACCCTTTTGTAGTGCAGGTTGTAGAAGGCGTAGAACAGGTGGCCCAGGCCGCCAATTACAGCGTTTTTTTAACAACCTCTCATAACAATCCCAGCCAGGAGATGGCGGTTGTAGAAACACTGCATCGTCGCCGGGTAGATGCCATTATTGTTGCCGCTTCTCGTGTGGGCAGTCTCTACAGTTCTCAACTTGGCCAGATTAAAGTGCCCATTGTTCTAATTAACAATCAGGAAGAGGGCGAATATCTGCACTCTGTAGCGGTAGATGATAGGCAGGGCGCAGAACTGGCCGTTAATCATCTGATTGCCCTGGGCCACCGGCGAATTGGCTACATCGCTGCCGATAATCGGCCCAAATCAAATCAGCGACGGTTAGCTGGCTACCAAACCGCCCTTCAACAGGCCAATCTATCTCCAGACCCAACCCTGGTAGCCCAGCACATCTACGCCGAGACCGATTTTGAACAGGGCCGGGCCGGCTTGCAGCAATTGCTCCAGGCCCAGGTAACGGCTATTTTTTGTTACAACGATATGATTGCCATTGGGGTGTTGTCGGCTTGCCGGCAGCAAAATATCATTGTGCCCGGCCAGTTAAGCGTAATTGGTTTTGATGATATTGAACTGGCCCAATACGTTACGCCTCCTCTAACAACCATTGCTCAACCTCGACTAAAACTTGGACAGCTTGCCATGCAAATGACCCTTAACTTGCTTGAGGGTCAACAGGCGCAAGATAAAGTTTTGCCCGGTAAACTGGTAATTCGCCAGTCAGCCGGCTCCGGCTAAAATTCGATGCCGGTAATCATGTCATAGAGGACAAATACAATGAATGTAGGACTCATCGGGACAGGCCGAATAGGCCGGGTGCATGCCGAAAACCTGGCCTACCGCATTCCCCAGGCCAACCTGACAACCGTAACCGACGCTATTTTAGAGAGCGCCCAAAAATGCGCCGCCGATTTTCACATCCCTGCCGTGGCCCCAACCGCGCAGGCAATTTTTGATGACGCCTCAATTGACGCCGTCATCATCTGCACCAGCACCGATACCCACGCGCAACTTATTGTTCAGGCCGCCCAGGCCGGCAAACACATTTTTTGCGAAAAACCAATTGCCCTGAACCTGCAAAAAATAGACCACGCCCTTGAGGCCGTGGAAAATGCCGGCGTTAAATTGCAAATTGGCTTTAACCGCCGCTTTGACCCCAACTTTAAGCAGGCGAGAGAGCTGGTTGCCGCCGGAAAAATTGGCGCACCCCATATTGTGCGTATTACCAGCCGAGACCCCGCCCCACCCCCCCTTGAATATATCAAAGTGTCCGGCGGCATCTTTTTAGATATGACCATTCACGATTTTGATATGGCCCGTTTTTTGATTGGCGACGAGATAGAAGAGGTTTTTGCGGCCGGCGGCGTGCTGGTTGACCCGGCCATTGGCCAGGCCGGCGATATTGACACGGCTGTAGTTACCTTGCGCTACGCCGGCGGAGCTATCGGCACTATTGATAACAGCCGCCGGGCCGTATACGGTTACGACCAGCGAGTAGAGGTATTTGGCTCCGAGGGCGGGGTGGTGGTTTCAAACAACACGCCCCACAACGCCGTGTACAGCAACGCCCAGGGGGTTCAGTCTGCCTTGCCGCTCTACTTTTTTTTAGAGCGCTATACCGAAGCCTACGTAGCCGAGATGAAAGCCTTCATCGAAGCGATTCAAACCGACACGCCGCCGCCCGTCGCCGGCATGGATGGCCGGATTCCGGTAGTTATCGGGCTGGCAGCCTGGAAATCGTACCAGGAAAACAGGCCGGTAAAAATTAGCGAGATTGGCGCATAACGCCTGAAGGGGCGTTTGCCGGCCCTTAATCAACCTGATGCAGCCGGCATCAAAAACCTGTTCGACATGCCATTTGACGGCCATTTCCAGGCCAACCGGCAAATAACCACATCCGTTCGGGTCTCTTTTAGAATACCAACAATATTATTTGGTAATAAATTACACCTATGAAAAAAGATGGATGAGTCCCAAAGCTTGCTTTGGTATACCACCAGAGCAAACTCTGGACTCCTTATCCTTTTTCATTCGTGTTACTGTCCCGCTTAAGCAAATAGTTGCTTGTTTTACACCGCATTATTCTTTGAAAGGGGGGATGCTTATTCATATAAATAAGTTGATGTCAGGTTCAGGTTCAAACTTTCATTGGTATTAAATAAACGAGGAGGAAAGTAAGTGATTACCAAAAAATCAATCTGGTTGGTTGTCGGTTTGCTGGTGGCCGCGTTTTTGAGCGCCTGTACTCAAACCCAGGTAGTTGAAAAGGTTGAAACCGTAGAAGTAGAAAAAGTTGTTACCGTAGAGGTAGAAAAAGAAGTAGAAAAAATTGTTACGGTTGAAGTAGAGGCTGAAGCTGCTGAAGAAATGGCCGCTACCGAAGAAGCTATGGAAGAAACCACCCAGGAAACCGCTGCTCCTGCCGCGCAAACCAGCCGCAGCGATATCAGAATTGTGGTGGTGAGCCACGGGCAGGCTTCGGACCCGTTCTGGTCGGTGGTGAAAAATGGGGTTGACCAGGCCGCAGCCGATATGGGCGTTACCGTAGAGTACCAGGCCCCCCAAACTTTTGATATGGTGGCCATGTCTCAGTTGATTGATGCCGCCGTGGCCTCTCAGCCCGATGGGTTAGTGGTTTCCATTCCCGACGCATCGGCCCTGGGCGATTCAATTCGGGCCGCGATTGACGCCGGCATCCCGGTCATCTCCATGAACTCCGGCAGCGACGTAGCCAAAGATTTGGGTATTCTTGTGCATGTTGGCCAAACCGAATACGAAGCCGGTTTTGGCGGCGGCGAGCGCATGGCCGCTGCCGGTGTAACCAATGCTTTGTGTGTTAACCAGGAAGTGGGCAACGTGGCGCTTGACCTGCGCTGCCAGGGCTTTACCGACGCCATGGCCGAAGCCGGAGCCACCGTTGAGGTGCTGGCCGTTGATTTGGCCGACCCCATCGACTCTCAGCAGCGCATTGCCGCCGCTCTAACCTCCAACCCCGATATCAACGGCGTGTTAACGCTTGGGCCTACCGGCGCTGCCCCGGCCCTGGCCGCGTTAGAAGAGGGCGGGCTGCTTGGCCAGATTCAATTAGCCACGTTTGACCTCTCGCCGGAGGTGCTGGAAGCCGTTCGCGATGGCAATATGCTGTTTGCCATTGACCAGCAGCAATATATTCAGGGGTATCTGCCCATTGTGCTGCTGACCCTGTACAACACCAACCTCAACACCATTGCCAACGATGTGTTGATGACCGGCCCCGGCTTTGTTACCCAGGATACCGCCGCCCAGGTTATTGAACTGAGCGCCGCCGGTACCCGGTAGTTAACCAAGAGGTCGGGGTAGAGCCTACCCCGGCCTCTTTCTTTCAATGATGATACACGGTTGTAAAATTTTACAAAGGAGTAGAAACTATGGCCACAACCACCGTTACCAAAACCTCCGATGAACGCCTGGTTGAAGCGGGGGTCTTAAAACGTCTACTCAGCCGGCCAGAATTGGGGGCTTTGGCCGGGGCGATTGTTGTTTGGATATTCTTCGCGCTGGTCTCTCCCAATGCCTGGTTTAGCATGAGAGGCACCGCTACCTACCTGGAGGTGGCTGCCAACCTGGGTATCGTCGCCGTGCCGGTTGCCCTGCTGATGATTGGCGGCGAGTTCGATTTATCGGTTGGCTCAATTGTGGGCTTTACCGGAGCGATTATGGCCATTCTGGCCACTCAATTTGGCGTGCCGTTATGGTTGGGCGCGTTGGTAGCGCTGGCGTTTGCTCTGGCTGTGGGCTGGATCAACGGCGTGATGGTAATCAAAACCGGGCTGCCATCCTTTATTATTACATTGGGTAGTTTGTTCATTATCCGGGGGTTGACCATTGGGGTTACCCGGCTCATGACCGGGCGTACCCAATTGGGGGGGCTGGATAGCATGGCCGGTTATGATTTTATGCAGGTTATTTTTGCCAGCAGCATTCCAATTTTTGGGGCCAATTTCCGCATTTCAATTTTCTGGTGGCTGCTGGTGGGCGCCATTGCCACCTGGATTTTGCTGCGAACGCAAATTGGCAACTGGATTTTTGGCGCCGGCGGTTCGGCCCAGTCGGCCCGGCAGGTGGGGGTGCCGGTCAACCGGCTTAAAATTGGCCTGTTTATGGCTACGGCCGGCTCGGCCTGGCTGCTGGCCATCACCCAGGTGATTACCGTCAAATCGGCCGACACGCTGCGCGGCGAGCAGCTTGAATTTCAGGCCATTATTGCCGCGGTCATTGGCGGCAACCTGCTAACCGGCGGTTACGGCAGCGCCATTGGGGCCATTCTGGGCGCGTTAATTATTGGCATGGTGCGGCAGGGGGTTGTGTTTGCCGGCGTGTCAGCCGACTGGTTTCTGGTATTTATGGGCGCAATGTTAATTATTGCCGTGTTAATTAACAACTATATCAGAAGAAAAGCGGAGGCAGCAAGAAAATGAGTCAAAACGGCGTTCCTAATATCGAGGTTAAAAATATCTCAAAATATTTTGGTAGCGTAATTGCGCTGAACGACGTGTCGATGTCGGTTTACCCCGGCGAGGTAATGTGCCTGCTGGGGGATAACGGCGCGGGCAAATCAACCCTCATTAAAACGCTGGCCGGCGTGCACCGCCCCAGCGAGGGCCAATATCTGGTTGAAGGTGCAGAAGTTGAGTTTGACTCGCCCCGCGACGCCTTAAACCGGGGCATTGCCACCGTTTACCAGGATTTGGCCATGATTCCGCTAATGAGCATTGCCCGCAACTTCTTTTTGGGATCGGAGCCAACCCGGGGCTGGGGCATCTTTAAAAGTTTTGATATAAAATTTGCCGCCAGAGTAGCCAAAGAAGAAATGGCCAAAATGGGCATTGATATCAGGGACCCTTCTCAGCCGGTCGGCACGCTCTCCGGCGGCGAGCGGCAATCGGTGGCTATTGCCCGCGCGGTTTATTTTGGGGCCAAAACCCTGATTCTCGACGAACCAACCGCCGCTCTGGGGGTCAAACAGGCCGGCACCGTGCTGCGCTACATTGCCCAGGCCAGGGCGCGCAATCTGGCCGTTATTTTTATTACCCATAACCCGCACCACGCCTACGCCGTGGGTGATAGGTTCACCATTCTCAAACGGGGCCGCACCTTTGGCACTTTCACCAAAGATGAGTTGAGCCGCGAGGAAATGGTCCGCATGATGTCTGGCGCGGATGAGCTGGACGCCTTAAGCCACGAACTTGAAGAATTTGAGCGCACCGATAAACTTAGAGGCGAAGGTCATCTGAGCGAAGTTGACCACGCCCTGGTTAAATCTTTAGAAGAGAGTGACGAGATTTTTTCTGAGCAACAAGATGGAGACAAGTGATGGCAACCTTATCACCCTGGCAAATATATGATTTGCTCAACCGCCCCAAACCGCTCTGGCTGGCCGGCTGCGATTTAAGCAGCGCATATTTACGGGGAGCCAATTTAATTGAAGCCGACCTGCACGAAGCTAACCTGAGCGGGGCCAATCTGACCGAGGCCAATTTAAGCGGGGCCAACCTGGCCGGGGCTAATTTACAGGGAGCCAATTTAAGCAGCGCCAACCTGCGGGGGTGTAACCTGGCCGGGGCCAACCTGTCAGAGGCCAATTTGTACGAGGCCAATCTCCGTGAAGCGCACGCAATAAAAGCCAATTTAAGCAATGCCAACTTAAGCGACGCCCTGCTGCGGCAAACCGTTTTGAAAGAGGCTAACCTGACCAATGCCAATCTGGAAGGCGCTCACTTGCGCGGCGCTAATCTGTTTGAAGCAAAACTTGACGGAGCCAGGCTGGAAAATGCTTACCTGCGCGGCGCAATGAAACCCAACGGCGATATTTATGAGTAATATAGGAGTTTAGCCTGTGACCAAAACAATCGGCATTGGCATCATCGGTATGGGCTGGATGGGCGAGACCCACAGCCGGGCTTACCGGCAGGTACAGGAACGGTTCTATGATATTGATTTTGCGCCCCGCCTGGTAATATGCAGCGACAATGTGGAAAAGCGGGCCAAAAATGCCCAATATCGCCTTGGCTTTGAACATTACGCCACCGACTGGCGCAAGGTTATTGAGCACCCGGATGTTGAGGTGGTCAATGTGGCCACCCCCAACAGCCTCCACCTGGAAATTGTGCAGGCGGCCGCCGCAGCCGGCAAGCACGTTCTGTGCGAAAAGCCGGTGGGACGCTTTCCCCAGGAAACAGCCCGGTGCGAGCAGGCCGCCCGCCAGGCCGGCGTGCTGACCTTTGTCGGCTACAACTATCGCTGGGCGCCGATGGTGCAATATGCCAAAAAATTAATCGAAGAAGGTCGATTGGGGCAGTTGACTTACTACCGCAGCCGCTTTTTTGCCGATTACGCCAGCAACCCCTACGGCGTTCTCTCCTGGCGTTTTTTGAAGGAAGAAGGGCTGGGCATTTTGGGCGATTTAGGCTCGCACGCCATTGATTTGGCTCACCTGATTGCCGGACCTATCGGCAAAGTGGTCGCCGTGCAGGAAACATTCATCCCCCGGCGGCCGCTGTCAAGGCCGGGCGAAGGGACTCATTTTAGCGTGGGCGGCCCGGATGACCCCATGGGCGATGTTACCAATGAGGATTACGCGGGGGCGCTGGTCACGTTTGAAAACGGTGTCCAGGGAACCATCGAGATGTGCCGCTCGATGAACGGCCCCAAATGTGAATACACCTTTGAGCTTTACGGCGACAAGGGCGCGCTCAAGTGGAATTTTGAAGAGATGAACACCCTCCATGTCCAGTTTCGCAACCAGGCGCAGGCCGCCGAAGATGGTTTTACCCGAATTTTGAGCGGCCCGGCTCACCCCTTTCACCAATACTTTAACCCCGGCCCCGGCATTGGCCTGGGGTACGATGACCTCAAAACCATCGAAGCCTACAACTTTTTGAAATCAGTTGCCGCAGGCCAGCAGGGACAGCCCGGCTTTGCCGAGGCGCTGGCCGTAGCCAATGTGCAAACCGCAATTCAACGCTCCTGGGAATCGGAGCGCTGGGAGCGGGTAGAGTCAATTAAACTGGATTAAAAGAAAGGGGCTTGCAGATTAGTAATTTGTAGTTGGTTATTGGGCAAAGCCCTCAATTGCCAATTACCAATTACCAACCCTATGAAAATAAAATGGTTTGCCCATGCTTCGTTTTTAATAGAAGGTGGCGGGTTGCGCATCATCACCGACCCTTATCATCCCGATGAATTAGGGTTTCCGCCCATCACCGAAACCGCCGATATCGTCATTCGCAGTTCGGCGGATGATTTGGGCCATTGCCATGCCGAGATGATTCCCGGCAATCCGGCAGTTGTCACCGCCACAGAAATTATAGAGCAGGGGATAACTGTCAAAGGATTACAAATCACTGCGATTCCGGTGCGAGAAAGCCTGATTCATAAAGACTCGCCGCTGGATAACGGGATGTATCGTTTCAACCTGGAAGGCATAGAAATTGGCCATCTGGGCGATGTTGGCAACCCGCTAACGGATGAGCAACTGGCCGGGCTGGCCGGCGTTGATATTTTGTTTGTGCTGGCCGGCGGCCCGCCCACCCTTGATATTGATGATTTGTGCCGGGCCATCGAGATATTAAAACCGCGCGTGGCTATTCCAATGCACTATCACCTGCCCGGCACTAAAGTAAAAATGCTGCCGGTAACAGAATTGGCCGGCCGTTTTCCCAACAGTGCGGTTAAGTGGGCAGACGGAGCCGAAGTTGAATTTAGCCCCCAAACCTTACCCAAAGCAACCCGGCTTCTTGTGCTAAAATCGAGCCTGGTTCAGCAAAAGGATTGAAGATATGGCAGTTGAAACAAGCCAACAGCTTTTAGCTGATAAAGTGATTATTGTAACCGGCGGTACCCAGGGCCTGGGCGAGGGCATTGCCCGCCACTTTGCCCAACTGGGCGCAGCCGGGCTGGTCATCTGCGGCAGAAATAGCCGGCAGGGGCAGGCTGTCGCCCAAAAATTGCAAGATTTTGGCGCTGAGGCCCTGTACGTGCAGGCCGATTTGTCTGCGCCGGAGGAGTGCCGCCAGGTAGTGCAGGGCTGCGCCCAAAAATTTGGCCGGGTCGATGGGCTGGTCAACGCCGCCGGCGTCACCACTCGCGGCACGCTTGAAGATACCAGCGTTGAGTTGTGGGATTATATTTTTGCCGTCAACACCCGCGCCCCCTTTATTTTGATGCAGGAAACGGTTCGCCTGATGAAACAAACCGGGCGCGGCGGCAGCATCGTCAACATTCTCAGCATGTCAAGCTATGGCGGCCAGCCGTTTATTACGGCTTACTGCGCCTCTAAAGGCGCGCTGGCCACGCTGACCAAAAACAGCGCCAATGCCCTGCGCTTTGACCGCATCCGCGTCAACGCTATCAACATGGGCTGGACCGCTACCGACGCCGAGCATCAGGTGCAACTGGCTATGGGCAAGCCCGAAAACTGGCTGGAGGAGGCCGAAACGCAACAGCCTTTTGGCCGGCTGCTGCGCCCGTTGGATATTGCCAAACTGGCCGCCTATCTCATCAGCGATGATGCCCAGATGATGACCGGTTCTATTATTGACTTTGACCAGAACGTGATGGGCGGTTACGATGACGCGCCGTAGAGCGTAGAACGTGGGACGTGGAACGTCGGCAAAAAGCATGTCCTGCGCGCCACGTTCCACGAGTCCCGAACCAAAAGTAAACTGACGGCAAGAGAAGTTTGATTGCAGAAGGATAGAAAGGCACGATATAATGCAATACACCCCGGAAAATATTTTGGTAAAACCCGCTCAAAACCCCGCCGACCTGGATTTAATTCTCTCTGTTACCCCCCAACAGGCCGGCTGGGATTACATCTCTTTTCAGGCGCGACGCCTGGCCGCCGGCAAAAAGTGGAATTTTAGCAGCGGCGAAAACGAGCTGGCGCTTGTGGTGTTGAATGGCTGCTTCACCATTCAATCTGGGCGGGGCAGTTGGGCCGGCCTGGATCGGGTCAGCGTTTTTTCCGGCGGACCTTACGCCGTCTATTTGCCTCGCCGCACCGATTTTACGGTGCTGTGCGAGCGCAGCGGTGAGTTTGCCGTTACCTGGGCGCCCACCGACCAGGAGCACGAAGCCTATTTAATTCAGCCGGAAGATGTCGCCATATCAATTCGCGGCGGCGATAACGTGAGCCGCCAGATAAACGATTTGCTGCCGCCCGGCTCGCCGGTACACCGGCTGGTGCTGGTTGAGGTGTACACGCCCAGCGGCAACTGGAGCAGTTATCCCCCCCACAAGCACGATATTCACCTTGAAGACGAGAATGGCAATTTGATTGAGGCCGATTTGGAAGAGGTCTACTTTTACAAAATTGACCCACCCGAAGGTTACGCCTACCAGCGCGTCTACACCGATGAGAACTCGCCGTTGCACCGGACCGGCCAACCTATTGACGCCCTGGTGCGGGCCGACAACAACTGCGCCGTGCTGGTTCCCGAAGGGTACCATCCGGTGGTCAGCGCCCCCGGCTACACCACCTACTACCTCAATGTGCTGGCCGGCAGCGCCCAAAGCCTGGCCAATCAGGATGACCCGCGTTACAGTTGGGTGAAAGAGCGTTATCAGGGGGTGGATGAGCGGTTGCCGTTGTACTGACGTGTTTCGTATTGCGTATTTTGTAGAGGTTATTAGCCTGGGGCTGAAGCCGTCAGGCTAATATAGGTGGAAGCCGATTGAAATCGGCTTACAAAGCTTGTTTAAGCCTGCTTCAGCGGGCTTTCACCTGTTGTAGCCGGGCGTTTTAACGCTCGGCGGACTGGCTTGAAAGTATGCCTGCGTTCTACCCCTTGGAGGTTCTCAATGATTAAAACTTATCTCTACGACTCCCTCCACATGGGCCGCTCTTCCATTGACCTGTACGCTAACGATGTGGGCGCGCCCTTTGTGGATATCAAAAGCTTTGCCGCCTACGTCGGCGGCTCGCCAACCAACATCAGCGTGGGGGCGCGCCGGCTGGGGCTGAAAACGGCCCTGCTAACCGGCCTGGGCGTTGACCCCGTAGGCGATTTTATTTTGCATTTTCTGAATAACGAAGGCGTTGAAACTCAATTCAGCCCGCGCAAGCCCGGCCACCGCACCAGCGCCGTGGCCCTGGGCATCGAGCCGCCCGATAAATTTCCGCTGGTCTATTACCGCGACAACTGCGCCGATATCGAACTGACCATCGACGACGTGCTGGCCGCGCCCGTGGCCCAGAGCCGCGTTTTTCAATTTGCCGGCACCAACCTGAGCAAAGACCCCAGCCGCAGCGCCACCATGTTTGCCGCCGAACTGGCCCAACAAAGCGGCACAGAAGTAGTGCTGGATATCGACTTTCGGCCCGACCAGTGGCACGACCCCCGCGCTTTTGGCGTGGCCGTTCGGGCTGTGCTGCCCAACGTCGATATCGTCATCGGCACCGAGGATGAAATCAACGCCGCCATGCTCACCGACCCCGCCCAATTGAGCCTGACCCACTCCCAGGTGTCTGATACCAAAGTAAAAGGCGATGTTGACGCGGCCATCAGCGCCCTGCTGAAGCTTGGCCCCAAAGCCTTGCTGCAAAAACGCGGCGGAGAGGGCGTGCGGGTCCACCTGAAAAAGGGTGACGGCCCGGTTGAGCAAATTGACGCGCCCGGCTTTCCGGTAGAGGTTTACAATATTTTGGGCGCGGGCGATGCGTTTGGGGCCGGTTTTTTGTATGGGCATGTGAAGGGCTGGGGTTGGTACAAATCGGCCCGGCTGGGCAACGCCTGCGGCGCAATTGTTGTTACCAAACACGGCTGCGCCAACTTTATGCCCACCCTGCCAGAAGTTGAAAAATTTGTTGAATCATACGGAGGGCTGGACTAACTTTGGACGACAAAAACAAACTAACCATTTTCACAACCCCGCCTTCATTAAGGGGCGTTCCTCGCTGGGTGGTTTACCTGGCGGCGCTGTTGGGCTTTATTTACATGCTCAACCCCACCGCCGGCCTTATCGAGTTTATCCCCGATAACTTTCCCATTGTGGGCAACCTGGATGAAGGCGTGGCGTTTTTGCTAATCTGGTATGGATTATTGGAATTTTTTGAAGGCGGGGAATGAGCGGCCCCGACGGGCATCGGGATGTCCCGCCTACAAATCGAACAATGAAAATCAGGAACACAGAGAACGCAAAGATGACACAGAGCGACACAAAGTTTTTTAATATTTCGTAACTACTCAGCCATCATGTCATTTCGACGAGCGCAGCGACGAGAAATCTCCCGGCGAACAGTCTGTAACAACGATGTGTGGAGATTTCTCGCTCCCGCTGGTCGCTCGAAATGACATGCCTGAGAAGATACAATATTTCTCTGTGTGGCTTTGTGAGGTCTCCGTGTAACTCTACCAACTTTATTTTCAGAGGAGGGTAACTATGGCAAACAAAACCCAAAAACTCACAATGGCTCAGGCCATCGTCCAGTTTCTAAAAAATCAAATAGTAGCCAGAGATGGGGTTGAGCAACCCTTTTTTGCCGGCTGTTTTGGCATTTTTGGACACGGCAACGTGGCCGGCATGGGCCAGGCGTTGCAACAATACCCCGATTTTCGCTATTACCAGACCCGCAACGAGCAGGCCATGGTCCACACCGCCGTTGCCTACGCCAAAATGAAAAACCGGCTGCAAACGCTGGTCTGCATCACCTCTATTGGGCCGGGCGCAACCAATATGATTACCGGCGCGGCGGTGGCAACCGTCAACCGGCTGCCGGTGCTGCTTTTGCCCGGCGATATTTTTGCCCGCCGCAACGTGGCCCCGGTGTTGCAGCAGCTAGAGTGGGAGCACAGCCAGGATTTTTCCGTAAACGACTGCTTCAAACCGGTGAGCCGCTACTGGGACCGCATCAACCGCGCCGACCAGATTTTGACCGCCCTGCCCGAAGCCATGCGCGTGCTGACCAGCCCCGCCGATACCGGCGCCGTAACCCTGGCTCTGCCCCAAGATGCGCAAACCGAAGCCTATGATTACCCGGTTGACTTCTTCCGCCGGCGAGTCTGGCAGATTGCCCGCAACCGGGCCGACCGGGCCGCGCTGGCCCAGGCCGCCGAATGGATAAAGACCAGCCGGCGCCCGCTGATTATTGCCGGCGGCGGCGTTATTTACAGCGAAGCCACCGAAACCCTGCGTCAGTTTGTCGAACAAACCGGCATCCCCAGCAGCGAGACCATGGCCGGCAAAGGCAGCCTGCGCTACGACCACCCGCTGAACATGGGCGCTATGGGCGTCACCGGTACCTCGGCAGCCAATATTCTGGCCAAAGAAGCCGACCTGATTATTGGCATCGGCACCCGCTACAGCGATTTTACCACCGCCAGCAAAACCGCCTTTCAAAACCCCAACGTCCGCTTTATCAACATCAATGTGGCCGGGTTTGACGCCTACAAACATTACGCCCTGCCGGTTGTGGGCGATGCCAGAGTAACCCTGGAAGAACTGGCAAAACTGCTGGGCGACTACCAGACCAGCCCCGACTATCAAACCGAGGCCAAAAAGCTGCACGACGAGTGGGAAGCCGAAGTGGACCGCATTTACAACATCCGCAACCGGCCGCTGGTTAGCCAGGGCGAACTCATCGGCGCGGTTAATGATAAAGGCGACCCCGAAGCGGTGATGGTTTGCGCCGCCGGCAGCCTGCCCGGCGACCTGCACAAGCTATGGCGGACGCGTCACCCCAAGCAATACCACCTGGAGTACGGCTATAGCTGCATGGGCTACGAGATTGCCGGCGGCCTGGGGGTCAAAATGGCCGACCCCAACCGCGAAGTATATGTGCTGGTGGGCGATGGCAGCTATCTGATGCTTTCGGCTGATATTACCACCTCGGTGCAGGAGGGGTACAAACTGACCATTGTGCTGATGGACAACGACGGCTTTAAGAGCATCGGCAGCCTGAGCCGGTCGCTGGGGCAGAGCGGTTTTGGCACTCGCTACGTTTACCCGGAAAACGGCCAGCTTCCCGACGACGAGGTTGAAGCCGTCCGCCCTCTGCCGGTTGACCTGGCGGCCAACGCCCGCAGCCTGGGCGCGCGCGTCATCGAGTGCCAAACCTACGACGATTTTACCGCCGCGCTCAAAGCCGCCAAAGATATTGACAGAACGGTGGTTATTTATATTAAAAACGACCGCTACGTGGGCGTGCCCGGCTACGAAAGCTGGTGGGATGTGCCCGTGGCCGAAGTGAGCGAGCGCGACAGCGTCCGCGCCGCCCGCGAGGAATGGGAAGAGAAGCGGGCTAAAGAAAGATATTTTCTCTAAAATGGAGTGAGGGCGTCAGGTGGAACGTGGAACGTAACTAAATAACACGTTCCACGTACTGCGTACCGCGTAATAGCAATTTGGAGGCAAGTAACCATGGCAGACCAATTACTCAACTATGTCAATGGCCGGTGGCAGCGTTCATCCACCGGCAACTATTTGGATGTAACCAACCCGGCGACGGCCCAGGTGATGACTCACGTGCCCCTTTCGCCCGGCGCGGAGGTTGACGCCGCAGCCGAGGCGGCCCAAACAGCCTATGCCGAGTGGCGTCGCACCCCGGCTCTTGAGCGGGTGCAGCATCTCTTTAAACTGAAGATGTTGCTGGAAGCGCACAAAGACGAACTGGCCCGCACCATCACCAACGAGTGCGGCAAAACCTACGCCGAAAGCGTGGGCGAGCTTCAGCGCGGCATCGAAAACGTGGAAGTTGCCTGCGGCATCCCCAGCCTGATGCAGGGTTACAACAACGAAGATATCGCCCGCGGCATTGACGAGCATATGATCCGCCAGCCGCTGGGCGTGGTGGCGGCCATTACGCCCTTTAACTTTCCGGGGATGATTCCGCTCTGGTTTTTGCCCTATGCTGTGGCCTGCGGTAACTGCTTTATTTTGAAGCCCAGCGAAAAAGTGCCCATGACCAGCCACAAACTGTTTGAACTCATCAACGAAGCCGGCTTTCCGGCGGGCGTGGTGCAACTGGTCAACGGCGGCAAAGAAACGGTTGACGCCATTTTAGACCATCCCGCCATCAAAGGGGTCAGTTTTGTTGGCTCAACGCCGGTGGCTAAATATATTTACAGCCGGGCCGCGGCCAACGGCAAACGCGCCCAGTGCCAGGGCGGGGCCAAAAACCCGGTTGTTATCATGCCCGATGCCGATATGGACATGACCACCAAAATTATGGCCGATTCCGCTTTTGGCTGCGCCGGGCAGCGCTGTCTGGCGGCCTCGGTGGCGGTGGCCGTGGGCAAGGCGCAAGATGTTTTTGTGGAACACATCGCCGATGCCGCCGCCAGCCGCAAGGTTGGCTACGGCCTGGATGAGGGCGTGCAGATGGGGCCGGTCATCACCGGCGAGAGCAAGAGCCGCATCGAGATGCTCATTGGCAAGGGCGCGCAGGAAGGGGCCAAAATTGTAGTCGATGGCCGCCACAAAAAAGTTGACGGCTACGAGAACGGCTACTTTGTCTACCCCACCGTTTTAGACCACGTACCGCCCCAGGGCGAAATTGCCAAAACCGAAATCTTTGGGCCGGTTCTCAGCGTTATGCGCGCCAGCGATATTGACGAGGCCATTCAACTGGTCAACAACCGCAGCTACGGCAATATGGCCTGCATCTTTACCGGCAGCGGAGCCACGGCTCGCCAGTTTCGCTACGAGGCCGACGCGGGTAACATTGGCATCAATATTGGCGTGGCCGCGCCGATGGCCTTCTTCCCCTTTAGCGGCTGGAACGAGAGCTTTTTTGGCGACCTGCACGGCCAGGGCCGCCACGGGGTTGAGTTTTACACCCAAACCAAAGTAGTGGTTGAACGCTGGCCCCGCGAATGGAGCCGGCAATTTTAGAGGATAGTAATTGGCAGTTAATATCCACAACCCGCCAATTACCCCTTACCAATTACCTGCCTTGAAGGAGGCATACCTATGACACCCCCCACCATCCACATCGGCAACGCCCCTTGTTCCTGGGGCACGCTAGAATTTGAGGGTATGGAAGAGCAGCGCATCGGCTACGAGCAGATGCTGAATGAACTGGTTGAAACCGGCTACACCGGCACCGAGTTGGGCGATTGGGGCTTTATGCCCACCGAACCGGCTGCGCTGCAAGCTGAACTGAAACAACGTAATCTGGTTATGAACGGCGCGTTTGTGCCGGTCGCCCTAAAAAACCCCAGCGCCCACGCCCCCGGCGAGGCGACTGCGCTGCGAACAGCCCGGCTGCTGGCGGCGGTGTCGGCCAACCAGTCAATCAAACCGTTTCTGGTGCTGGCCGACGATAACGGCCAGGCCGACCCGGTCCGCACTCAAAATGCCGGACGGGTAACGCCGGAAATGGGCTTGAGCGGGCCGGAGTGGCAAACCTTTGCCCAGGGCGTGGAGCGCATCGCTCGCGCCGTACGCGACGAAACCGGCCTGCGTACCGTGTTTCACCATCACTGCGCCGGCTATGTAGAAACGCCGCAGGAGACGGCCCGCCTGCTGGAACTGACCGACCCCTCGCTGGTGGGGCTGGTGTTTGATACCGGGCACTACGCCTTTGGCGCCGGCAAAAATGGCTGCGAGGCCGTGCTGGATGGCCTCAATCGCTTTGCCGGCCGCATCTGGTATGTCCATTTTAAAGATTGCCAGCCGGCTGTCGCCCGCCAATCCAGAGAACAAGGCTGGAGCTATTTTGAGTCGCTCAAGCATGGCGTTTTCTGCGAGTTGGGCCAGGGTTGTGTTGATTTTCCTGCTGTGGTAGAGTGGCTGCGCCGGCAGAATTACCAGGGCTTTATTACCGTAGAACAGGATGTGCTGCCCGGCATGGGCGTCCCCAAAGAGAGCGCCCGGCGCAACCGCGATTACTTGCGGTCGATTGGGCTGTAACGTGTTGCGTAAATCATTCATTAAAAACGGAATACGCAATACGCGCTACAATTTCTGAACAGCCAGAACTTTGTTTGAAACTTGAGGTGTAAGGCCATTATGAATACTCTCTCCCTTGGCAAAATTCGCTGTTTGCAACAGCTAACCAACGAGCTTGGCGTGTTTACCATGGTTGCCTTTGACCATCGGGATGTTTTTGTAGAGGCGCTCAGTAAAACGCTGGGCGTGGCCCAGGCATCGTGGCAAACGGTTGTCGATGAGAAAAAACGGATTGCCCAGGTTCTGGCCCCCCATGCCAGCGCGGTGCTGCTGGACCCGCTTTACAGCGTTGGGCCAATTATTAGCGGCGGCGCATTGCCCAAAGCCACCGGCTTTGCCGTGGCCCGAGAAAAATCCGGCTACAGCGGCAACGACGCCGGGCGCCTTACCACCCTGCTGGATGATTGGAGCGTGGCGGCCATCAAGCGGCTGGGCGGCGCGGCGGTTAAACTGCTGCTCTTTTATCATCCCGACTCGCCCACGGCGCAAAATCAGGAGGATTTGGTGCGACAGGTAGCCGCCGAGTGCGAGACGCGCGAAATCCCCCTGATGCTGGAGCCAATTTGTTACCCCCTTGAGGCGGGCGTTGCCAAAACAGATGCGGCCTTTGCCGCGCAGCGGCCAGAGCTGGTGATGGAATCGGCGCGGCGGCTGGTTCCGCTGGGCGTGGATATTCTCAAAGCCGAATTTCCTACCGATGCCAAACACGAAACCAACGTCAATAAAATGTACGACTACTGCCGCCAGCTTTCGGAGATTGCGCGGGGCATCCCATGGGTGCTGCTGAGTGCAGGGGTCAACTTTCCTACCTTTCAAACCCAGGTTGAAATTGCCTGCGACGCCGGGGCCAGCGGCTTTGTGGCCGGTCGAGCCATTTGGAAAGAGGCGCTGGAAACGGCCAGCGTCTCCGACCGCGACCGTTTTCTAAAAACCATCGCCGTGAGCCGCACCAGAGTGCTGGCAGAAATAGCCAGTTACCGGGCAACTTCTTGGATGGAGCGGGTCGCCGGACGCATCCCGGAGCTTGCAGAAGGTTGGTATGTGGCTTATAACAGCAGCAAGTAGCTTAAACGAGCGTTTTTGGGGAACTCTCCAAAAATTCTATATAAAATTGACCCGGCAAAAAACAGACCCTAAAGGTTTTAGAAAGTGTGGTTTTGATAAGATTTAGTTCAGGTTTAGGCAGAATTTTGGCCGAAATTTGCGCTTTGAAACCTTTAGGGTCTTGAGGTGCGTAAGTCTTATGTGTAAATCTGTGGATAAATTAGAAATCCTCAACCTTTAAATCAGCGAATATCAGCGTTACCTGCGTCATCAGCGTTCTATTAAACCCCCGACAGTAAAATTGTCTGCAAAGAAATTAGCATAATCAAGCTACTGCGGCTATAATGCAAGGTTGTTGTCGCCAACACCGGGCCGGCAACAATACTAATTCTATTAATTTATAAATGATAATCGAGCTAAGAGTGCGACTTGGCTCAACAAAGTCAAGGAGTGCTTTTAGTGAGTTTTGAACAATTTTCTTTAGACCGGCGCATTATGGCCGGCATCAAGGCAGCGGGTTACGCCACGCCTACCCCCATTCAGCAGCAAGCCATCCCCAAAATACTTGAAGGGCGCGATGTGCTGGGCCTGGCCCAGACCGGCACCGGCAAGACCGCTGCTTTTGCTCTGCCTATTTTACAGCGGCTAACCCAAGGCCCGCTGCGCCGGGCGCGCGCTCTGATAGTTGCGCCCACCCGCGAACTGGCCGAGCAGATTTTCCAGATGAGCGCTGATTTGGGTAAAAACACCAAAGTGCGTAGCGTAGCCATTTATGGCGGCGTTAGCAAAGCTGCCCAGGTTGCAAAACTGCGCCGTGGCGCAGAGATTGTGGTGGCCTGTCCGGGGCGGCTGCTGGACCTGGTTGGCGATAACAGCATCGACCTGTCTGGGGTAGAGGTGCTGGTTCTGGACGAAGCCGACCGCATGTGCGACATGGGTTTTCTGCCCGATATCAAACGTATTCTCAAACTGTTGCCGGCGCAGCGCCAAACCCTCTTCTTTTCAGCTACCATGCCCGATGATATCCGCCAACTGGCCGATGATATTCTCGATAACCCGGTTACGGTTCAGATTGGGGTTATTGCCCCGGCCAAAACAGTTTCTCATGCGTTTTATCCTGTACCCGCCAACCTCAAGAAAAATCTTTTGCTGGCCCTGTTAGAGCAGACGCCCACCGGGCGCGTGCTGATTTTTACCCGCACCAAACATCGCGCCCGCAACCTGGCCCGCGATCTGGAAAATCAGGGGTATCGCGCTGCGGCGTTGCAGGGCAATATGTCGCAAAATCAACGCGACCGGGCCATTAACGGTTTTCGTAATGGCAAGTACGATATTCTGGCCGCTACGGATATTGCCGCCCGCGGCATCGACGTGTCGGAAATCTCGCATGTCATCAATTTTGACATCCCCGATACAACCGATGCTTACACCCACCGCATTGGCCGGACCGGCCGCGCTCACCAAAGCGGCCAGGCCTTTACCTTTATTGCCCAGGATGATGAGCCGATAGTGCGCGATATTGAAAAAGTGTTGGGTACGCAGATTGAACGGCGGCATTTGCCCCATTTTAATTACAATGGTTTTGTGTTTGAAAATCAAAATCATAAACGCCAGGCAAAACCGTTGCCCCAAACAACCCTGCCCCGCAAACGAAGCCACGCCCGCTCTGGCGCTGGCAGTAACGCCTCCCGACGCCGCCCAAACCGGCACGGGTAACTGCGCGAGTTATCTGATAAATTTTAAGCAGCTATAAGTTGGCCATCATCAATTACCGCACCAACCTGATAATCCGGGGGCGCCCCCCGGATGTATCTCTTTGGCCGGCTTGACAGCCTGCGCCCGATACGCCATAATTTCCCTTCACCCAAACATTACGCAAAAAACGAGGTCAACATGTCAACCAGGCACGGATTTGAACTGCTCAAAGAGACCCATATTGCCGAAATCAACACTGTGGGCAAACTCTATCGTCACGCGGCTACGGGGGCGGAATTGCTCTCGCTGGAAAATGACGATGAAAACAAATGCTTTGGCATTACCTTTCGCACCCCGCCCACCGACTCAACCGGCATTGCCCACATTATGGAACACTCGGTGCTGTGCGGGTCGCGCAAATACCCGCTCAAAGAGCCGTTTGTGGAGCTAATCAAAGGCTCGCTAAAAACCTTTCTCAACGCCTTCACCTTTCCCGATAAAACCTGCTATCCTGTAGCCAGCACCAACCTGCAAGATTTTTACAACTTGGTTGACGTGTATCTGGACGCGGTATTTTACCCCCGCCTCATCCCCGAAATTTTGCAGCAAGAGGGCTGGCACTTTGAGCTGGACCGGCCCGACCAGCCGATGACCTACAAAGGCGTGGTTTTTAACGAGATGAAAGGCGTCTACTCCTCGCCCGACAGCCTGCTGGGGCGCTACAGCCAAACCGAACTCTTTCCCGATACCACCTATGGCGTCGACTCCGGCGGCGACCCCCGCCACATCCCCGATTTAACCTACGAGCAATTCAAAACCTTTCACCAAACCTACTACCACCCCGGCAACGCCCGCATCTTCTTTTACGGCGATGACGACCCCGACGAGCGGCTGCGGCTGGTGCAGGAGTATCTTAAGGATTTTCGGGCCATTCAAATCGATTCGTCGGTGGGGTTGCAGCCGGCTTTTGCCCGCCCGCAGCACAGAACCTTTACCTACGCCGCCGGCGAAGATGCCGACACCCAAAAAAGCTACCTGACGGTCAACTGGCTGCTGCCGGAAAACTCCGACCCGGAGCAAAACCTCAGCCTGTCAATTCTATCTTACATTCTTGTGGGCACCTCGGCTGCGCCGCTGCGTAAAGCGTTAATCGACTCCGGCCTGGGCGAAGACGTGATTGGCGGGCTTGAATTGCAACTGCGGCAAATGTTCTTTTCCGCCGGTATGAAAGGCGTGGCCGCCGAAAATACCGGCCGGGTTGAGCAGCTTATTTTAGACACCCTGGCCAACCTGGCCCGCGACGGCATTGACCCCGAAACCACCGAAGCCGCCATCAACACCATCGAGTTTAGCCTGCGCGAAAACAACACCGGCGCTTTTCCACGCGGCCTGTCGCTGATGATTCGGGCGCTCACCACCTGGCTGTATGATGGCGACCCCTTTGCTCCGCTGGGCTTTGAAGCGCCGCTATCGGCCATTAAAAACAAGCTGGCCGCCAACCCTCGCTACTTTGAAACCTTGATTGAGCAGCACTTGCTGCAAAACAATCACCGGGTAACAGTCACGCTGGAACCGGACCCAACCCTGGCCCAGCGTCAGGAGGCGGAAGAAAAAGAAAAGCTGGCTAAAATTCAGGCCGAAATGGATGAGGCAGCGCTGGCAGCCGTGGTGGAAAGCGCCCGCAAACTCAAAGAAATTCAAGAAACGCCCGACCCGCCGGAGGCGCTGGCCGCCATCCCCAGCCTGACCCTGGCCGATTTGGACAAGGAAATCAAGCGCATCCCCCTGGCCCTGTCAACCGAGCAGGGCTGCCAGCTTCTTTATCACGACCTGTTTACCAACGGTATCGTCTATCTGGATGTCGGCTTTGATATGCATGCCCTGCCGCCAGAACTGCTGCCCTACGTGTCGCTGTTTGGGCAATCGCTGCTAAAAATTGGCACCGAAACAGAAGATTTTGTCAGGCTCTCGCAGCGCATTGGCCGCAAAACCGGTGGTATCTGGCCGTCGTCAATTACCTCAACCATGCGCCACAGCAGCGATAGCGCAGCCCTGTTTATGCTGCGGGGCAAAGCCACTATGCAGCAAACCGACGACCTGCTGGCCATTTTGCGCGACGTGTTGCTAACCGTTAAGCTGGATAACCAGCCCCGCTTCAAGCAGATGGTGCTGGAATCAAAAGCCAGAATGGAAGCCGGCCTGATACCGGGCGGCCACGGCGTGGTTGACACCCGGCTGCGGGCCAACTTTACCGAAGCCGACTGGCTGGACGAGCAGATGGGCGGGGTGAGCTACCTGTTCTTTTTACGGCAACTGGCCCACGATGTGGATAGTGATTGGCCGGGGGTGCTGGCCAAACTGGAAGAAGTTCGGCGGCGGCTGCTCAACCGCAACCATATGCTGTGCAACATTACCCTTGACGAGGCCAACTGGCGAGAATTTCAACCCCGGCTGGTCAACTTTATCTGGCAAATGCCGGGCGAAGTGGTTGAACCGGCAAGCTGGACTCCCCAATTCAGCCGCGCCTCCGAAGGGTTGACCATTCCGGCCCAGGTTAATTATGTGGGCAAAGGGGCCAATTTGTTTCAGTTGGGGTACAAGCGGCACGGGTCTCACCTGGTGATTGCCAACTATTTGCGGACTACCTGGCTGTGGGAAAAAATTCGGGTGCAGGGGGGAGCCTATGGCGGCATGTGCAGTTTCGACTCCAACTCTGGCGTGTTCACCTTTCTTTCTTACCGTGACCCCAACCTGCTGGGCACGCTGGATAATTACGATAAATCAAGCCAGTTTTTGCGCCAGGTTGAGTTAAGCCAGGATGAGTTGACCAAAAGCATCATCGGGGCCATTGGCCGGTTAGACGCTTACCAACTGCCCGATGCCAAAGGCTATACCTCGATGGTGCATTACCTGACCGGCCTGACCGATGAAATTCGGCAGCAGGGGCGCGATGAAGTGCTGGCGACTTCTCCGGCTGATTTTAGAGCGTTTGCCGACGTGCTGGAGCAGGTAAAGGAAGAGGGGCTGGTGGTGGTGCTTGGCTCAAAAGAGGCCGTTGAAAAAGCCAGCGCCGAACGGGGCAACTGGCTGAAAATACAAAAAATTTTGTAGACCCGTGACCATTTTAACCCGTAATTTTTTTGCCCAACCTACCCTGACCGTGGCCCGAGAGTTGCTGGGCCAGCGGTTGGTCAGAGAAATTGATGGCCGCCGGCTGGCCGGCCTGATTGTAGAGACCGAAGCCTACATTGGCCCGCGCGACACGGCCAACCACGCCAGCCGGGGGCGCACGCCGCGCACGCAGGTGATGTTTGGCCCGCCGGGGTATATTTACGTGTATGTAATTTACGGAATGTATCACATGCTCAACTTCATTACCGAGCAAGAAGGATTTCCGGCGGCGGTGCTCATTCGGGCTATCGAGCCGGTTGAGGGTATCGAGGTGATGCAATCGCTGCGGCAGCGGGCCAGCGGTTGCTATTTAACCAACGGGCCGGGCAAGTTGACCCAGGCATTGGGGGTCGATAAAAATTTGAACAGGCGGGATGCCACGCAGGGGCGGCAGTTGTGGCTGGAGGCCGGCGAACGGTTGCCCGATACCTCGGTAGCCATTGGCCCCCGGGTAGGCATTGACTCTGCCGCAGCCAAAGACCGCCTGGCGCCCTGGCGTTTTTGGATAGCGGGCAATCGGTTTGTGTCAAAAGCGTAAACGCATATAATAGCGTTACACCTTAGCGGAGGGTCTGTCCCAAATTTTGGGAACAGACAGGGGGGCGCGGGGGGTATCCCCCCGAATCCCCCCTGGTTTGCCCCAAATTCCTAAAATTTGGGACGCATCCATTAGCGGAGGAGAATTCAGATGTTTGGACTTGATGACGCATCAACCGTGGGTATTAATGTGGCCGTGGGCGTGGCGGTAATTTTTGCGGTAATTTTTGTGCTGGCCCTGGTTTGCGGGGTGTTGGGCCTGGTAATGTTTGATGGAGGGCTTTTAGAAGGCGGCCACGAGGCGGCCCTGTGGCTGGCGTAGCCCCAAGTTGCAAGTAAAAAAACGCCCCGTCCGCGCGGACGGGGCGTTTTTGATTTTTATGGAGTTTGCTTTTAGTTAGACAGGAGAGAAATTGGGGGGCTAGCCCCAGGTCCTCTGGCCTGCGGCGCTATCAATTATTGAATGGAACTCAGGCTGGTGTTGATGACATCTTCGGGGAAGATTTTGTAGTCGATGGTCTGGTCGCTCTCGTTGTAAACGCGCATGTAGTAGAGGTTGCCATCCAGCACCACGCCGCGCCAAATCAGTTCGCCGGTTTCGTAGCCGCCATCGCGCTCAACAATGCTGCCCCCGCCAAAACCTTTCAGGTTAAAGCGGTTGTCGGGCGCCCAGTCTCTTAACTGGTTGCCTTCAAACAGTTCAAAATTGACGCGATGCTTGCGGTTGCCATCGTCGGGGGTAAAGACCATAGTGAAGATGGTTTCAACCCTGCCGTCGCTGTCGGTATCGTTGCGGCTAAAGGTGTACCAGCGTTCTTCGCCAGGCTTGAGCTGGTCATCGGTAACGCCCACTTTAAGCTCTACCGGCGCGTAGGGAGCAGCGCCGGGCGCGGCGGGTTTGCGGGGCACAGGCTGGGTTTTTTCGCCCAGTTCGGGGCCGTAAACATCGCCGGTGAACAGGTGATAGTCAACCGGCACATCGGTGCCGTTGCGAATTTGCACGTAGTACAGGTCGCCATCATTAACCCAACCGGTCCAGAACCGTTCGCCGGTAAGGAAGTTGTTATCGCGGTAAACAACGCTGCCGGCTCCCAGGTTTCTGAGGTTGGAGTTATCGCCGGGAGACCAGTATTTGACGCCGTCGGCGGTGAACACATCAAAGGTGATATTGCGGATGCGGTTGCCGTCGTCGGGGGTGGCAACCATGGTCAGGGCCATCTCTTCAAATTTGTCTTCATCCAGGTCGGCAATGCTAAAGCTGTACCAGGCTTCTCCGCCGGGGTTAATTTTGCCTTTGTTGACCCCAATCTTTAGCTCCTGAGCGGTTTGCGGCGCAACGCCCTGGGCAAAAACGGGGGGCGGAGCGGGCACCGGTTCGGGGCCAAGCAGGGGGTTGATGATGTCGCCTTCGTACAGATAGTAGTCAATGGGAACATCGTTGCCGTTTGAGATGGAGAGCAGGTATTGGTCGCCTTTAAGCACGCTGCCACTCCAGAGCCGTTCGCCGGTGTTGTAGTCGCCATCGCGGTCAATCAGCATACCGGCTCCAAAATTGGTAAAGTCATCGCCGTCGCCCCGCCGCCACAATTCAAACTCGCTGTAGGGGTACAACTCAAAGTTGACCCGGTGCTTGCGGTTGCCATCGTCTGGGGTAAAGAACATGGTGTATTTCAGGTCTTGAATTTTGTTTTCGCCCAGATTGGGGAGGCTCAAAGTGTACCAGTAGGTTGAGTTGGGAGCAAGGCGGCCTTCAGCCCGGCCCCGTTCGTTCATTTGCAGCGGGACAGCCAGGCCAGGGTCGTTGCTGGTGGCGGCAATTTCGGGCGGCGCAGCAACCTGGGCGGCTTCTTCGGGTTGAGCGGCCACTTCGGGTTGTTGCGGCTCTTCTACTTCTTCGGCGCCCACGCTGGCGTTAAATAGCTGGTAATCAACGGTAAAATCGCTCTCGTTGAGTACCTGAATGTAGTAGGTAGTTGGCGCAGAGACAACCCCGGACCAGAGTCGTTCGCCGGTGTTGGGGTCGTTATCTCGCGTCACAATCTGCCCTTCGCCAAAAACGGCCATATTATCGGCGCTACCCTGAGCAAAGAATTGAATTTGATTACCCTCGAACACTTTGAGGGTAACAAATCTAATGGTGCTGTTATTGGAATTGGGGGTGGCAACCAGCGTTAAAAATTGCTGAATATTAGCGCTATCGGGGGTAAAGGTGTACCAATGTTGCCCGGTGGGGGCAAGGGTGCCGCTGTTAACTCTTTCGGCCAGGGGGGTTGCGGTAGTGGGCGTTGTGCCGCCCCCCTGCGCCGCCGCTGATAGAGGCAAAAGGCTTAACAGGGCTGTTACCACCAGTAAAGCCATAAAGCCTTTTAGCGGAATGAAAATACGTTTACTGCTGTGGGTAATCATATAAAATTGTCCTCCTAGCTAATGATGACCTCTTGATTAGTTGCAATATCAGTAATGTTTGTTTAGGGTTTAACTGTTTGTTAATAACCGCCAAATATTATAGCATAATTGCCTACGCTGATACAACCTTTACTACGCTATTTAGCCTACGCTAACCCTACGCACCTGGGCTTACTGTGAATAATAACATTTACAATGTGCCCAATCGGATGGCCGGCAGCAGCCCTAAGCATTTTTTTATTATAGAGACACCTGCCCCATTTAATGGGGCAGGTGCTAAATTCAGGCTCAATTATGGCTTTTTAACGGACTATTTATTAACTATTCCAGGTTGGCATTAATAACATCTTGAGGGTAAATGGCATAATCAATTACCACATCACTCTCATTGCTGACCCGCATATAATAGATGTTGCCGGCCAGCACCTGCCCTTTCCAAAGTAATTCGCCGGTTTCAACCCCTCCGTCCCTGTTAACGGCGCTGCCTTTACCAAAGCCGATGATATTAAAGCGGTTGTCGGGCGCCCAGTCTCTGAGTTGATTCCCTTCAAAGAGTTCAAAATTTACACTGCGGATACGGTTGCCATCGTCGGGGGTAAAGATCATGGTAAAGGCGGTATCAACAATGCCTGTGGCTCCGGCATCGCCCCGGCTAAAGGTGTACCACTGTTCCTGGCCGGGCTTTAACTGACCTTTATTAATGCCTACCTCTAACTCTACCGGCGCGTAAGGGGCCGTGCCGGGGGCGGCTGCTTTGCGGGCTACGGGCTGGCTCTTCTCACCCAGTTCTGGCCGGTAAACATCGCCGGTGAACAGATGGTAATCCATATGGATATCCGTGCCGTTGCGAATTTGCACGTAGTACAGTTCGTTATCTACTACCCAACCGTGCCAGAACCGTTCGCCGGTGAGGATGTTGTTATCGCGGTAAACAACGCTGCCGGCCCCCAGATTCTTGAGGTTTGAGGTATCGCCGGGAGACCAGTATTTAACGCCGTCGGGGGTGAAAACTTCAAAGGTGAAATTTCTGATGCGGTTGCCGTCATCCGGGGTGGCAATCATAGTCAGGGCCATCTGTTCAAAATATTCGTTGTCAAAGTCGGTAATGCGAAAGCTGAACCAGGCCTCTTCACCGGGGGCTAAACCGCCTTCATTAACGCCAATTTTTAATGGATTAGCGGTTTGTGGCGCTGCGCCGGCAGCATAAACCGGGGCCGGTTGGGGTTCGGGTTCGGGGCCAAGAATGGGGTTGATGATATCGCCGTGGTACAGGTAGTAATCTATGGGAATATCGTTGCCATTTGAGATAGCCAGCAGATACTTGTCGCCCTTGAGCAGGGTTCCATTCCAGAGCAATTCGCCGGTGTTGTAGTCGCCATCTCTATCAACAATTGAGCCTGCCCCAAAATTGCTCAGTCTGTCGGCATCGCCGCGCTGCCAAATTTCATACTCGCTGTAGGGATAGAGTTTAAAGTTGACATTGTGTTTGCGGTTGCCGTCGTCGGGGGTGAAAAAGAGGGTGTATTTTTGGTTTTTGAGCCGGTTGGGGTTGGAGTCATCATAGTTAAAGGTGTACCAATAGGTTGAGTTGGGCGCCAGCCGGCCCTCAACCCGGCCCGTTTCGGTTGGCAGCGCCTGGGCGGTATCGGGGCTGTTGCTGTTCAGGGCAACAATATCTGGCGGGGCGGGAACTTCTGGCGCGGTTTGTTCGACTTCTGCGGCGGGCGCCTGGGGTAGCGCCGGCTCTTCTATAACCTCGCTGCCAATGTTGGCATTGAATAGCGAGTAATCAATGGTGAAGTCACTATCGTTTAACACCTGAATATAATAAACGGTTGGCCCGGAAACAAAGCCGCTCCAAAAAAGCTCGCCGGTTTGGGGGTCATTATCGCGGGTAATCACTTCGGCCTGGCCAAAAGTAGCCATCTGACCGGCGTCGCCCTGGGCAAAAAATTGAATCTGGTTTTCTTCAAAGAGCTTTACCGAGACAAAATTGGCGGTGTTGCCCTGGTTGGGGGTAAAAATGAGGGTAATAAATTGCTGAACGTTTGCGCCCTGGGGCGTAAATTTGAACCAGTGTTGTTCGCCGGGGGTTAATGTTCCCCGGTTAACTTCGGCGGCCAGGGGAATGGCGGCGTCGGGGTTGGTTCCCCCCTGCGCCGAGGTGAGGGTGATAATGAGCGTGGAAGCTGCGGCCGCAAAAATAAGCGCAATCAGAACCAAAAAGCCTTTGAGTGAGATAAAAGAGATGTTGTGTTGGTGTACCATAATGATTTCTCCCTGTACGATAATATGGTGAACGAATAAATAAGCTCACGTTTGTTAAAGAAAATGTGATAAAAAATACAGGGGTACCACTCGTCGCTTTTTGATCCGGTTTTTAAGGAGCAGGGGCGGGTTTCTGATCAACTCGGCTGGACCACGTTGACGAGAGACCCCCTATTTATCTGATGTGGGTTCAACATTAAAGTCAAAAGAATGATCAAGAGGCTATTGTGGGTTAATGTTGAACTTTGATTTAGTATATAATTAAACAATATGTCCGTAAAGCGTGTAAACTACGGGGACGTCTGGCAGATGTTATCGGTACTTTCTACGGAGTTCGAGAGTCTCTTACGCCTTCGGCGGCAACGCGAATGAAAATCAGGAACACAGAGAACGCAAAGATAACACAGAGCTACGCAAAGTTTTTTAATATTTCTCTGTGTGGCTTTGTGAGGTCTCCGGGTAACTCTGCGTAATTTTATTTTCATAGAAATAGCGGTTGTTGTTTTGCCGGGTCTCTGACCACTACAGAAAAATAAAAAGACAGCCGTTTTCAGGCTGTCTTTTTGAGCAAGGTTAAAGCGCGCTGCTAAAATGTTTATTCGTTCTGGCGGCTGGAGGGCAGAAAGAATTGAAAGGTATTTTTGGCCGGCACCAATCGTTCCTCATAATCGGTGATGAGCTTGAGCAGTTTTTCTTTACCCTGTTTCCACTGTGTGCTCTTCAAAACCTCATTCATTTCGGTATCATCCTGAACTCTAAAGGCAATCAGGCGAATTGGGTAATCGCCGTAAGCGGTGTGCCAGCCTTCAACCATCATCAAGCCAATATCCTGCAAACTGGGCAAAAACTCGCCCAAAACGTAGCGATAGTATTCGGCTTCTCGATTGGGTTTAATATTATAGGCCAGTAACAATTTTACTTCCATATACTTCAGTTAACCTTTTGTTGTTTTAACCTATCAACTGCCCAAAAATGTTGTAAACCAGCGAATGATTGAGGCAACTGCCCCGGAAATTAAGAGCGAAACTGCCAGTATTACCGCGGCCATAATGGTCGCCACCGCTACATTACCGCGTTGCAACTCCGATAATTCATCAATATCGCCAATGAGTCGACCAAACATTCCCACTGAAAACACAATGGCCGAAATGGCCAAAATTAAACCGATGGCAATACCCGCAATTTCACCCAACAGCACCAGAAAAGGGCGGGTTATTTCGACACTCAGAGGCAAATCAACTGCGGGTTTCAAAATAATGGCAATGCCAACAATAATGGCCCCCATTACTATCCCCATGCCGGCATTGCCGCGCCGCACCTCGCCCCAGTCATCCAGGTGGCGGGTCGATTTGGTAAAAAGCCACACCCCAATGTACGAGGCCACAACGCCCAAAATAACGGCAATAATAATGTTGGCAACGCTAACAATCAACTGGCCAAGTTGGGCCATACCCAAATCCGTGTTAAAAGTGTGTGATGTGCAATTATATCACGCTGCCTTTGATTAGCCAATCCCCTTTTACCGATTTACTTTTAACGTTGGCCCAATTGAGCCAGCCGGGTTATTATAATGCGTCCTGTTTAACCGAATAATTTTAACAATGCCGCAAAGATGAAAATGAACACACGTACTAAAATAATCTTTCTCGCCATCAGCATTGCCATGATGGGGATATGCCTGCTGGCAACATTTTTGATGTTCGGCTCCGGCCTGGCGGTTTGGTGGATTGACAATAGCAGCGCCGCCGCCTCCAATGCCGCCGGCCCCCCCGCCCGCCGCACCTTTAGCCGGGCCGAACTGCCGCCGCCCCCCACTTTTACTGCTACGCCTACCCCAACCCCCATTTTAACCGCTACCCCCGTGCCGGTCGACACGCCCCAACCCACCGCCACGCCCATTCCCACCACTCCCCCCACCAACACGCCTTTGCCTGCGCCCACCAGCACCCCGCCGCCAACTGCCGCCCCACCCACCGCCACGCCACCCCCCACCGATACGCCAACCCCCGCCCCGCCCGATTATCCCTTTATCGTCAAAGAAACGGCCAAATTTGAGACTACCCACCTTAATTTTGACGTGTTTGTGGCCGTTACCGACGCCGAAAACAATCCCCTCAGCGGCTACCGGATGATTGGGACACACAGCAGCGGCCAGCAAATTGAAAGCCAGGCCAGCGCCGGCGCGTGGACAGAAAACAGCGGGGCCATGCACTACAAAGCCGGAAACATCAAATATGCCGTGCCCAACTCGCCCGGCGGTGTTTGGACCCTGCAACTGGTCGACTCCGATGGCAACCCGGCCGCCCCGCCGGTACAATTTCCATTTGATGCCAACAGCCCCACCTGGTATTTTTTGTACTACCAGCGCCAGTGAGCCGGTCAAGCGCACGGCAGAAGTTGGCAATCCGTTTTGTTGACCTGCCAGCAAGCTGGTAAAATTTCTCCGGCTATGAAAAGAGTCATCATCACCCTTATATTTTTAATAACCATTATTTGCGCCGCCCCCTGGCTGCTGTGGGCCTGGGTAGATTGGCGCGTTCAGGGCCGGGTCTATAACTCGGTAGAGAGCGTGCCCTCCGGCCGGGTGGCCATTGTGCTGGGGGCCGGCCTGCGGCGCGATGGCTCGCCCACAGCGGTGCTGTACGACCGGGTAGCCACCGCCGTTGATTTGTACCGGGCCGGCATTGTCAACAAACTGCTGATGAGCGGCGACAATCGCTTTGAGTGGCACAACGAGCCGGAAGCGATGCGCCGCGCCGCCTTGCAGTTGGGCGTGCCCAATGAAGATATTGTGCTGGATTATGCCGGTCGCCGCACGTATGATTCTTGCTACCGCGCCCGCGAGATTTTTGGCGTAGAGCGGGCCGTGGTTGTTACCCAGCGCTTTCATTTGACCCGCGCGCTGTACCTGTGCGACTCGCTGGGCCTGGATGCCGTTGGCGTTACCGCCGACCGCCGGATGTATCGCCCGCCGCAGCAGCAGTGGTGGGCGCTGCGCGAAATAGCGGCGCTGGTAAATGCCTGGCTCGATATTCACTTGCTGCGCCCCCAGCCGGTACTGGGCGAAAAACTGCCCATCGAGAGCGCGCACCGCTAAGAATGTCTTTCTTAACAGCTACTCCAGACCTCAAAGGTTTCAAAAACCTTTGAGGTCTTCATTGGGCCAGAAACAGCCTGTTTCTTGGGAGACCGCACAGGTTTTTAAAACTTCTGCGGTTTAAAACGCGCTATTTTCAAAAAAAGAGGCTTTAATGACACCATCCCGAATCAAAGATATAGCCCTGGCCGCCCAACTGGATGAGGCCGAATTGGCCTGGCAAAATCACGTTGCGCCGATTACCCATCACTATTGCCGGCAAATTGCCCAACGCGATTACCGGGGTAAAAAACTGGCCTGCTGGCAGCACGTCACCTTGAATACCATCGCCATGCTGCTGGCTTTAAAGGAAGCCGGGGCCGAAATTACCCTGGGCGCCTGCAACGTTGACAGCACCGACGACGTGGCCGCCGCTTATCTGGCCTCAAAGGGAATTACCGTTTATGGCTGGCGGGGGATGAGTCAACAAGACTATGAGGAGAACCTGCGGCTGGTTCGCCGCGCCCAGGCCGATTACCTGTGCGATATGGGCGGCGAGTTGAGCGTGGCCTATCTGGATAAAACTCCTCCGGTTAAAGGCGCGTTAGAGGCCACCACCAGCGGGTTGCATATGTTGCGGGGGCGCGACCTGCCCTTTCCCGTGTTCGATTGGAACAGCATCCCGCTGAAAGACCGCATCGAAAACCGGTTTCACGTGGGCGATGGCGTTTGGCCGGCCTTTAGCCACGTAACCGGCCTGAGCCTGTTCGGGCGGCGGGTGCTGGTGATTGGTTTCGGGCCGGTGGGCAAAGGCATTGCCGAGCGCGCCCGCCAGTTGGGGGCCACTGTTTATGTAACCGATTTGGACCCGGTGCGGTTGATTGAGGCGCGCTACCACGGCTGCCTGGCGGTTTCTTTGGCGCAGGGGGTGGCAAATTGCCAGATTATTGTGACGGCCACCGGCGCAGAGCGAGTGCTGCGCGAGGAGTCTTTACAGCAGGCGCAGCCCGGCGCTATTCTTTTTAATGCCGGACACTCTAACCGCGAAATTGATGTTGACTGGCTCGACCGCCAACCCCACCGGCGCATGAAAGCGCACATCGAGCGGTTTGAGCTGGAGACGACCCATCTTTACCTGCTGGCTAAAGGAAGTTTGCTCAACCTGGCCGCCGGCGCCGGCCCGCACGGTAATGATTTGTTTGACCATTACACGGCGGTGATGCTGTTGGGCCTGGCCTGGATGTTTGAGGGCCTGCCCCCCGAAATTCAGCCGGGCTTGCAGCGCTACCCGGCCCATTTAGAGCGGCAAATTGCGGAGCTATCGGTAAAAATTTATAGCGCGGGGTAAGGTAGGGCAAGGCAACTCGGAAAGCAGGTTATTTACCCTCAAATGTTAATTAGAGTTGCCTTGCCCTGCTTTGAAAAGATGCGGGTTGGCCGAAACAGAGCTAACCCTGCCCTTTTTGCTATTGGGGCAGCATCGAGTCGATGACGCTTCTGAATGCTTCAAACGATTGCGCGCCCACGACCAGTTGTCCATTTATATCAAAGGTGGGCCGGGTGCGGATGCCAATTTCCCGGCGGCGATTATCCTGGCTTTGCACCAGCGCGGCGTGGCGCTGCTCATCCAGGCAGGCGTTGAACGAGTCGGCGTTCAGTCCAATCTCGGCGGCCATAGTTTTGAGCGTAGCCTGCACGTCACCGCCAAAGAGTTCTCGTTGCCGTTCAAATATTACATCGTGCATGGCCCAAAATTTGCCCTGCTCGGCGGCGCACTCGGCGGCCTGGTGGGCTTGCAGCGAGTAGTCGCCGTGGTCTAACATGGGGTTGAACACCAGTTTGGCCTGACCTGTTTTGACGTAGGTTTCTTTAATGGCCGGTTCGGTTCCTACCACGTAGGAACGGCACTGGCTTCACAAAAAGTCCGAGTAATCAATGATGGTGACGGGCGCGTCGGGGTTGCCAAGATAGGTCAGGTTATCCCCGGTTTTGCCCTCTACGGCCAGCCAGTCAACGGTTGACGCTTCGGCCTCCGGTTCCGTTTCGGCGGGGGCTGCTGCTTCTGAGCCATTCTCCGGGGCTGCGCCGGCCATCTCAGCCGTTTCGGTGGGGGGCGGTTGGGTGTTGGCTTCATCTGCCGGCTCGACAGGGGCGGCAGGCGTGTCGGGCTGAACCTGGGTAGGCGTTGGCGGCGCTGGCGTTGGAGCTACAGCGGTTTCGGTAGCGGGGGCCGGCGCTGCCGGCTGGCTGTCCTGCTGATTGGGCGCCGCACCGCCGCAGCCGGTGATGAGCAACAACAGGGACAAAGTGATTGCGATTTGTTTTAGCGGCATCTCTTTTCCTCCAGGCATTGTGAAAGTTTCCTTAAGCAACCCTGACTATAACGGAAAATTATTAAGAATGTCTTAAGTAGGGGCGAGTCAACTCGACTTGATATTTGAGGAGGCAAAAAATGTTTGATACCGTTAACTTTTCTCTGTTTGTAGCCGCTTCGTGGGCGTTGATTATTGCGCCCGGCCCCGATATGCTTTATGTAATTACGCGTGGCGTTGTCCAGGGGCGCAGGGCCGGACTGCTTTCGGCGTTGGGGGTAACGCTGGGGATTTTGGTGCATACGTTTGCCGCGGCGTTTGGCCTGGCTGTGTTACTGCATACTTCGGCGGTGGCTTTTTTGGTGGTAAAGTATATTGGAGCGGTTTATCTGGTCTATTTGGGCGTCAAAGCCCTCAGAGATAAGAGCAGCTTTTCTTTGGTTGAAGGGCAATCGCAAATGAATTTCCGTTCCATTTTTTGGCAGGGGGTGCTGTCGAATGTGCTCAACCCAAAAGTCGCTCTGTTCTTTTTGGCTTTTCTGCCCCAGTTTGTCAGCCAGCAAAGTGGCTATGTGCCGCTGCAAATGTTGGGGCTGGGGCTGATTTTTGCTCTGTTCGGCGTGATTTTTTTAACCGGGCTGGCGCTGTTTGCCGGCAGCATTGGCAGTTGGCTGGCCCGGCGACAAAATCTAACCGGCGTCATTCGCTGGTTGACCGGCGCTATTTTGATTGGCCTGGGGGTGCGTTTGGCCTTTGTGCAGCGCCGATAACCGTTACTCCTGCGCTCGCTCTTTCAACTGTAAATCTATGGTGCGCGCCCAACTGCGAATTGCCAGCCAGTCGCGGTAGTCGCCCACGGTGGCCTTTACCGATTTGATAATCATTCTTTCGGCAAAGTTGAGTTTATCCGGGTCGATGTTGCCGTGAAAAAGAATAACATCTTTGGGTTTGATGGCCGTTTTAAGTTCGGCCAAATTTTCCGGAAAGGACCAGCCGTCCATAATTTCATTGGGGTCGCCCTGGCCGGTTGGCCCGCTGGAGAAAAACCAGACCGGATAATCGGCCAACAGTTCCTGATTTGCGCGTAAGAATTTGGCGGCGGGTTTCATCCAGCTTCCGGCGTACACGGCGCTGCCGATGACAAAACCATCGTAATCGGCCAGCCTGTCCACTTCGCTCACCTGTTTAACATCAACCTGGTATGAGCGCATCCGCAATTCCTTGGCTATGACCTCGGCAATTTCGGCTGTAGAGCCATATTTACTGGCAAAAGCCACTAATAATTTCATCAAAATCCTCCTGCAAAAAAAACCGGCTTTATCAAAAATTATTCTCTTAAGGTCATCATAGCCGCAAACTAATGGTCGTATAAGTGACATTTGTCATAAATGGTTGCAACAAATGTCAGTAAATCAGATTTTTTTGGTTTGGGCCGTCATCATTACTTTTTATAAGCGATGGCTTTTAATATAAGAGGTGTTTTGCTGAACTCTAACAGCCATGCTCAATAAAATGGCAATAGCGATAGCGGCAATACCCACAAGTACGGCAAAGATAGTAAACACCTGGTCAACTTGGTCTTGGGCCGCGTCTGCCGGTTCATCTGCTGCAATAATTGTAGCGGTTAGATTTTCCTGTGGCTCCAGCGCCAGCGCAACTTCATTGAGGTCGCCTTCCAGCGAGTCGAGCTGTTCATCTACATCATCCAGGGCATCGGTAATCTCTTCCCAGGTGTCGGGGCTGCGGGCCTGGCCGGGGGTGGCCTGGATTTCAACTAATTCACGTTGAATTTCTTCGGTTATCTCTCCCAGGTCTTCCAGACTCACCTGCACCTCGTTGTGCAAATCTGCAATTTGTTGCTGCAACCATAAATGTCGCAGAATGAGGGCAGCAAGCAGGATAATTACTACCACAAATACGGTCAGCGCTGCAACAACCAGTTGGTTAAGTATTTTATCTGGATCAGATTTCATAGCTCTGAAATTTGCCCGAAGGTCTATCTTCAATATAGCCAGTCTGCTTAAGCCAATTATACTTGATATATGCCGATATGAATAGCCAGTTCAGGCTCGCCAGCGCAGTTTTAACAAAAATGGGCCGGCACTTCTGCCGACCCATCCAAAATGTCATCGCTCAATTGCAGACCGGTTATGTGGCCGGGCGCTTGCGTCCCAAAAATCCATCCGGGAGTTTGCTGCGTACTGCATTTACCCATTGGTGCTCCAGCGTGCGCGAAATGTAGTACAGCGTCCCTAAAACTACCAGGCCGGCCAATATCAGGGTGGTGCGAATACTCCCCTGGCTCATTGGGGTGACAATCGCGTCGATGCGTTGATTGGAGGGAGAAACAAATTGCACATTAGAGCCGCGTGTTACGCTAATTCTGGCCTGTCCGGGGGGCAAATCGAACGTGACGGCATGATAGGTGTTGCGGCCGCTGCTTTGGCGCTTGGATAGCTCCTTCAGGCCCAGTTCTGCGCTTTCTATACGGAAGCTGGATGTTCGCCCGTCTGTACGCATTTCAACCGGAATCGGTTCCTGGCCCCGGTTGGTAACAAGTACCGAGCCGCTGCCAACCTTAAAAGCCATTTTAGACCCACTGTAACTGCGTTCTCGCACCAGATTGAAGGACCAGAACATTACCCCCACCATAATTAACACCGCAATAATCACCCGAATTTTCTTGCCCATTGGTTACTCCTTTGTAAGAAAAATTAAATTTTAATTTGCTTACCTGAAGTGTACAACAGAGTTATAATGGGGGTATTCAGTTCATATTCAGCTTTTGAAATATGGCGTTTTAAATTTGAAACCCGGCGGGCAGATGCAGGGCAACAGTTGTTCCCAGCCCCGGTTCGCTTTCAATAGCTACTGTTCCGGCGTGGCGCTCAACAATAGCTTTAACCAGAGCCAGGCCAATGCCGCTGCCGGGCAACTTCTTCATCTGTTCTGTGCGATACAATTCCTCCCAAATATGGGGCAGGGCGTCGGGCAAAATGCCGCTGCCGGTATCCGTCACCCGAATCGATAACTCATTTTGGGCAACCACCTCCAGCCGAATAGAGTCGGCGGGGCGGGTATATTTAAAGGCATTGTCTAACAGGTTGTGAACAGCCAGGGCCAGCAAATCCTCATCGGCTAACCAGTTTGGTTGGCCGGCGTCAATGTGGCTGGTTAATATTCGCCCGCCCGCCTCAAAACGGTCGCGCTCAATTTGCATAATGTTGGCTACAAATGTTTCAAGGTTGATGGGCTGCAAATTAAGCGGTTGCGCTTCCAGTTCTGCCAGCTTACGCAGGTCGGCTACCAGCCGGCTCAAGCGCATAGTTTCGGCTTCCATTGTTTTGACAATTTGCTGTTGCTGCTCATCCAGTTGCGTTAGCGAGAGTGTGCTAAGGCCGGCCCGCAGCGTGGTTAACGGGTTTTTAAGCTCATGATCCAGGCGGCGCAGAAAGCGGCTGTGTTCGGCCAGTGTTTCGCGCCGCGCCTGTTGAACGCTTAACAGCCGCAAATAGCGCATAGAAATGCGAACAATGGCATGAATGGCCGCAATCATAGCCACCCCCAGCAGCGATACCAGCACCACTACATCAAAATCTTCGGGAACCAGAATCCGGGTGTTGCTAATGAACACCCGGATCAGCAGGAGTACCCCCAAAGCTCCCAGGGTAATGGGCAGCAGATAACGGCTGTATTTGGCTGGTATCATGAGGCAACTTCTACCGGCGCAACGTAGCGATAACCCGCATTGGGCACCGTCTCGATAAATTGCGGGTCTGATGAGTCATCTTGCAGCGCCCGGCGCAGTTCAACAATGCGCGTATCAACCACCCGTTCGCCAACCGCGCTTTCCCAACCCCAAACCACATCTAAAAGCTGCTCGCGGGTAATCAACTCGTCGGGGTGGGTCATAAAATGCTCTAAAATCGAGACCGATTTGGGGGTTAAGGCGACTTCCCGGCCGTGAACATAAACCCGCCGCGCGCTGCGGTCTAGCGCCACATAGCGGCTTTTCAGGCGGCGGGTAGATTGCAGGGGTTGCTTGCCGGCCCGGGTCCGCCGCAAAACTGCGCGAATCCGGGCGGCCAGTTCTTGCGGGTCAAACGGTTTATTGAGGTAGTCGTCGGCGCCTTCCTCAATGGCCATCACCCGCTGCGCCGTGCCCGTTACCTGCGTTAGCAAAATAACCGGCGTCCAATCATTTTGCTGGCGCAGCCGCCGCAAGGTTTCCCGGCCATCCAATTGCGGCATCAGCACGTCAAGAACAATCAGGTCGGGCCGGTGTTGCCGAACCATTTGCAGCGCCTCTGCGCCGTTGCCGGCGGTTACCACCCCAAAGCCCGATAGCTCAAGAAACATTTTGAGCGTGGCAATAATTGACTCCTCGTCATCGACAAGCAAAATTTTGGGGTTGCTGTCGGCTTTCATCTTTAGTTTGAACCCCTGGTTGACACGCTTGTGTTGTTGGTATTTTACTGCCGTGGCAGGGTGGCGTAATAAATCTCTTTATCCGTCCCGTGCCAAACGATATGGCGCGCGCCCTGGTCGTCAATGGCCATTACCGGGCCGCCGCCGTTGGCATCTCCGGCATCTTCAAGGATAACCTGCGGCTCAGTCCAGCTTCCGTCGGGCTGCTGGCGGGCGTAATAGAGGCTGGTCCAAATCCAGACCATATGGGCCAGCCCATCATTATCAATGGCCAGGTCAAACCAGGCGCTGCCCTGCGTATCCGGTCCAACCTCAACCGTTTCTCCCCAGCCTGTTTCGGGCGTCCAGCGGCGATAGAAGTTTTTGCCGCCAAAACCCATCCAGCCCAAATGGACGTTGCCTTGCGCGTCGGCCACCAGTCGGGGCCAGCCGGGGCTGGGGTCCTCGTCGCCGGTGAGCCGTTCAACCTCGCTCCAGCTTTGGCCGCCATCGCTTGACGAGAAATATTCCAGCCTGAAGGGGTCGGATTGACGCACCCAGGCGGCGTGAAAGGTTCCGGCGGTATCAATGGTGAAGGTGGGCTGGTAAACCAGGGCCGCGCTGCCGCTGACCAGTTCAGTTTCGCCAAAGTAGAGCGAGCCGGGGGGTTGATTCCAGACGGTTTGGGGCGCGCCGTCGGGGGTAAATGCCGGGTCGGCATCGCGCCATTGTTCTTGCACAAAGGCCATTTCAGTGGTGGCGCTGCCCTCAAAGCAGCTTGAGTACAGTTGTTGGGCAAAATCCGATGGCCCGGCCGCAGCCACAAAGGCGCACACCTGCCCGTTGGGGCTGCGGGCCAGCCGCGCGGAGCTTTGAATTAGACTCTTGAAATCGGTGGTCAAAATCTCCGGGTCTGACCAATCGCCATCGGGCGACTTGTAACGGTGGAGCAAATCGCTGCCCAACTCGCGGGCGCCCTGGTCTACCCACACAAAATGCAGGTAGCCCTGGCTGTCGAACATAATCCGCCCTTCGGACGAGGCGTGGTCCGGGGTGTCGGTCAGGTTGAACGGCCCGGTCAGGCTGAGGGCCGGAGCGGTGGGCGCGGGGGTGTCGGTGGGCGGCAGTGGGGCGCTGGTGGGCGCGGGCGTAGCCGTGGCCCTGGCAACGGGCGTGCCCTGCAAAATAGAAATCTGGTCTTCCAGCACCCGGCCAATATCCTCTTCACTATCGGCATCGTAGTAGCTGCCGCCGGCAGACTCGGCCAGTTGCTGAAGCTGCTCGGCCTCGGTCTGGTCTTCTACGCCCAGGCCAATCAGGTGCAGGTCAAACTCAATGCCCAGCCGCCGGCTGAGGGTTTCTAGCTGGCTCACCGCGTCGGCCTCGCAGGTGTCCAGCCCGGCGGTGATGATAATGAGCGTGTTTTTGTTCTGGTTGCTCAAATCAAAATCGCCAATGGCCTGCACAATCGCCTCGGTCAGCGGGGCTTCGCCCTGGGGCGACACGCCGGCCAGGGCGCCGGCAATTTGGCGGCTGCGGCCGGTGGCCGGTTCAACCAGCAGTTGGGTGTCTTCGCAGGGTTCCTGCCCGGACGAGTTGCCGCCAAAAACGCGCAGCCCCGCGCCCACGTTGCCGGGCAAAATATCAAGCTCCCGGGCCAGCGCGTCGCGGGCAATATCAATTTTGGTTTTGCCGTCGATGGTTTCATTCATTCCGGCTGAGGCGTCGATAACAAATTGCCAGGTAGCCAGCGTGGGTTGCGGGCGGAGCCAAAAATAGATACCGGCCCCGGCGGCCAGCAGGACACACAAGAGCAGGGCCGCCAGACCTGCCGCGCCGCCCAGCAGCCAGCCGGCCTTTTTGCCTTTTTCCGGTTGGGATTTTGGGGGCGATTCTGCGGCCACTTCTTTGACGGTGGGCGCGGCGATATCGGGCGCGGTGGCGCTCTCGCCGCGCAGGCTGCGCTTGAGGCCATCAACAAAGGCCTCGGCGGATTGGTAGCGCCGGGCCGGGTCTTTGACCGTTGCTTTCAGCACCACGCCTTGCAGCACATCGGGGATATCCGGGCTGAATTCGCGGGGCGGGGGCAGCGGGTCGTTGACAACTTTGAGGATGACGGCCAGCGGAGTGTCGGCGCTGTAAGGCACGCGGCCGGTCAGCATCTCGTACAGCACAATGCCCAGCGAATAGAGGTCGGCGGTAGGGCCGATATCGGGCGCGCCTCTGGCCTGCTCCGGGGCCATGTAGGCCGGGGTGCCAATGCCCACGCCTTTTTGGGTCATGGCCTCTTCCTGTTTGGTCAAAATTTTGGCAATACCAAAATCGGTCAAAATCACCTGCTCATCTTTGGCCAGCATGATGTTGGCCGGTTTGATATCGCGGTGGATGACGCCCCGTTTGTGGGCGTAACTGAGCGCCGAGGCGACCTGCTCGATGATGGGGAGCACCTGGCTGAAGGGGCGAATCTGGCCCTGGCGGGTGAGATGCTGTTTCAGGTCGCGCCCCTCGATAAACTCCATAACCATGTAGTAGAGGTTGTCCTGAATGCCAAAATCATGCACCTGCACAATGTTGGGGTGGCGCATTTCGGCCACGGCCTGGGCTTCGCGTTGAAAGCGGGCTTTGAAATCGGCGTCGGTGACAAATTCGGGCCGGATAACTTTGATGGCCCGGTAAACGGCCAATCCGCTGTGAAAGGCTTTGTAAACATCGGCCATGCCGCCGCCGCCCAGGTGCTCCACAATCTGGTATTGTCCAATGGTTTGCCCAACCAGAGTTGCCATAAATACAAATAATCCTTTCTACAACAGGGTTAATGAGAATTTATTTTCTTATCAAACCAATGACCCAAATTAACACAATGGCCCCAACCAGCGCCGAAATCAAGCTGCCAATTAAGCCAACTGCGGCCAGGCCAATCAGGTCAAACAGAAAACCGCCAATAATGGCCCCGATTGCGCCGATAATCAGGTTGCCAATCAGGCCAAAGCCGCGGCCTTTCATAATTTGTCCGGCCAGCCAGCCAGCTACCAGCCCAATAATTAAAAACCAGATAATATTCATTTTGTTTCTCCCTCTAGAAAATTTATAGTAGATTGATTGGATTTTATTCGGCCTGCAAATATTTGCAAACGCCTTTCAATGCCGCTCAAAATTTTTACAATAATTTGGCCCGGTTGTGTTATAATGGCAGCCTGATAACAGCCAAACCGGAGCCATGATGGCCGACCCCAAAAAATCTACCCAAAAATTTACCCGCGATGAGAATTTGAGAAAAGCTCTCGACGGCGAATCGACGCAATGCCCATATTGCCACAAAGCTATAGATTCTGTCGATGAGCTGGCCTGCCCCCACTGCGGCCTGCCTCTGCGGCGGCGCAAGCGGCATCGCCAGATGACCACCCACGGCGGGCATCTGGCTAAACTTGTGGTTCATTACCCCGGCCAGGCCGATAAGGAGCATGCGCTTTCGGCGCAGGTGGTAACGCTGGGCCGAAACCCCGATAGCAACATTCAGCTTGACTCGCCCTTTGTCTCGGCCCGGCACGCCCAAATAGAGCTAACCGGCGACGGCCACGCCCTGACCGATTTGGGCAGCACCAACGGCACGCGGGTTAACGGCCAGTTGTTGACCCCCGGTCAATCCCAAATTTTAACCGACAGAGATATCATCCGCTTGAGCGATTCACGCGGCAACTTTATTAAATTAACTTACATGGCGCCCACGGATTACAAATGGGTTACTGCCGACCGGATGGAGCAATCTTACCGGCTCAAAGCCGATGTGACCCGCATTGGCCGCGGCTTTGATGCCGACATTGTGCTCTCTCATCCGGCCGTATCCTGGTTTCACGCCCAAATTACGCGTCAAAATGACCATTATGTAATTGAGGATGCCAGCAGCCGCGATGATACCTTTCTCAACGGCGTGCAGTTAACGCAGGCCCGCCCGCTAGAGCAGGGCGACGTGATTGGCCTTGGTCCGTTCAACCTGATTTTTCAGGGCGACGGCCAGCTTTCGGTATTCATCGCCGAACGTAATTTTAAGGTCGAGGCCATCGGGCTGGAGAAATTGGTTTACGGCAAAAACTGGTTGGGGCTGGATAATCTTAAACAGGCCAAACAAATATTGCGCCATGTAGATATTTGCATCAACCCCCGCGAGTTTGTGGCCCTGGTGGGCGGCAGCGGCAGCGGCAAAAGCACGCTGATGAAGGCCCTGCTGGGGCAAAGCCCGGCTAGCGGCGGCCAGGTGCTGGTTAATGGCGACAACCTGTACGAACATCTGAATATTTACCGCCATTTGATTGGCTACGTGCCTCAGGATGACATTATCCATCAGGATTTGCCGGTGCGGCGCGCCCTGCATTACGCCCTGCAACTGCGCTCGCCGCAGCCAGACCCCGCCGGGGGCGAAACCTTGATTGGCGAAGTGCTGGCCAAAGTGGGGCTGTCGGCCCACGCCAATACCCTGGTGGGAGACCTGAGCGGCGGCCAGCGCAAGCGGGTCAGCATTGCCGCCGAACTGCTGGCCGACCCCTGGATCTTCTTTTTGGATGAGCCAACCTCGGGCCTGGACCCCGGGCTGGAAAAGTTGATGATGGACACCCTGCGCCAGCTTGCCGATGAAGGGCGCACCATTGTGCTGGTAACGCACGCCACCACGCACATTACCAACCATTGCGATATGGTCGCTTTTATGGCTGCCGGAGAACTGGCATATTTTGGCCCGCCCCGGCAGGCTATGGATTATTTTGGCGTGGACAACTTCCCCGATATTTACACCGCATTGGCCCAGCCTGCTACCCCCAACGGCAGCCGGCCCGACGAGTCGAACCTGACCTGGGGCGCGCGCTACCGCCAGTCGGACCTGTACCAAACCTGCATTCTCCACCGCCGCACCGGCGAGGTAGCCCGGCCTATTATCCAAAAATCTGTTCCGGTGGCCGATACCGCCAAAAAACAGTGGAGACAATTTAAGCTGCTGGCCCAACGCTATCTGGAATTAATCAAGGCCGACCGGCTGACTCTGTGGCTGCTGCTGGCCGTAATGCCGCTGATTGCCCTGCTGCTGTTGCTGATTACCCCGGCCAACGCGCTGGTCGGCAACCCCGCGCCGGAAATTACAGCCGCGCTGGAATCGAGCGGCCGCTACACCGTTGCCGCCGATACCCAGCGCGCGCTCTTTTTGATGGCCCTGGCGACTGCCCTGCTGGGTATCTTTAGCGCCGGGTATGAGTTTGTCAAAGAAGAGGCCATCTATCGCCGCGAGCGGATGATTGGCCTGCGGGCGCTGCCCTATTTTGGCTCAAAATTGGCCGTGCTGGGGGCCTTTATGGCCGTGCAGCTTGTGTTGTTTTTGGGCGTGCTGGCCGTAGGGCTAAACTTGCCGGCAGCGGGCGCGCTGGTCTGGGCGCCGCCGGAATTTTACCTGACCCTGCTGCTGACCGCGCTGGCGGCCATTGCGTTGGGGCTGTTTATCTCGGCGCTGGCCCGGTCAAAAGATATGGTTACGTACCTCATCCTGCTGGCGATTCTGGCGCAGATTATCTTTTCGGGGGCCATCTTTCAACTTTCGCCCGCCACCGAACCGCTCTCTTACCTGACCATCACCCGCTGGTCGCTGGAGGCGCTGGGCATCAGCACCGATATCAACCAGCTTAACCAGTTGGGCCAGGTGCGCGTGGTCAACGAACTGGACACCGGCCGGGGCGTCACCATGCTCATTAAAGACATCCCGGCCCCGCTTGATTTTTACGTCAACTACACCCGCCAGCCGCTGGCGCTGGTCTCGCGCTGGATATTTTTGCTGGCGCACATCCTCATCTGGAGCCGGTTAGCGCTGTGGCAGCTTCGGCGCAGAGATAAAATTTGGAGAAAATGATGAAGCGAAACATCATCACCCTCATTGCCATTGGGGTGGTTGTTGGGGCCGGCATTGCCGCTTATCTGCTGTCTCAAGGCCAACCCCCGGCGGAAACGCCCACCCTGCCGCCCCCCGAAATCATCAACGCCACGCTGACCCTGCCCGACTCGCTGGCCGAGGTGGCCGCCGGGCTGGCCGCCGATTACCCCCAACTGGCCGACCTGCTCAACAACCCGGAACTGGCCTCGGTGTACAAGGATTTTTACCTGACCTACCAGAATTTGGGGCAGGAAGCGGCCCTGGCCCTGGCCCAGCAGCGCGGCCTGCTCAACGAGAATGGCGACGTGTTGATGACCCTGGCCCTGGAGCCGGGCGCGGACGCCTCCGCTTTAATCGCCTCGCTGGAGGCCGAAGGCGTAATTGTTGAAAGCAGCTACCGGGACCGGGTTAACCTGATTATCCCGCTCGCTCTCATTTTAGAGCAGCTCGAGGCCGCCGACCCGGAATTGATTGTCGAGCGCATCTCCGGCCTGGAGCATGTGGTCGGCCTGCGCTGGCCGGAGAAAATGCTGCCCGACCGCCGCCTTGCCGCCGCCGGGCAGGGCGTGGGGGTAACGCTGGCCGACCGGTGGCACAGCCAGGGCATTACCGGGCAGGGGGTAAAAATCGGCATTCTGGATTTGGGCTTTGCCGGGTACGAGGGGCTGCTCGGCTCTGAATTGCCGCCGGAGGTCACGTGGGCCACTTTTGGCAACCCCGGCCGCTTTGCCAGCGAGGTTCACGGCACGGCCTGCGCCGAAATTGCCCACGAAATGGCCCCCGATGCCGAACTGTTTCTGGCCTATTTTGACGGCACCGAGGCGGCCATGGGGCTGGCCGTCGAGTGGCTGTTGGGCCAGGGGGTCGATATTATCAGCAACTCGACCAGCATCAGCGGCCTGACCCCCATGGACGGCACCGGCTTTGCCGCCGGGCTGGTCAACCGCGTGCGCGACTCTGGCGTGTTTTGGGTTAACGCCGCCGGCAACCGCGCCGACGAGCATTATCGCGGCCAGTTTAGCGACTCCGACGGCGACACCCTGCACGAGTTTGCGCCGCAGGTGACAACCCTGCCGTTTACCATGAAGGCCGGCGCCACCACCCACCTGATTTTAGCCTGGAATGACTGGGCCGCGGTTGACCAGGATTACGACCTGATGCTGTTTGACAAGAATGGCGCGCTGCTGGCCAAAGCCGAGGATTTTCAAAACGGGCAGCCCGGCCAGCGGCCTGTCGAACTGATTTTTTACCAGTTTGCCAAAGCCGACACCTACCTGCTGGCCGTGCAAAACCGCAACGGCCAGGCCAGAGGCGATGCCACCTTTGACCTGTTTGTTTACAACGGGCAAATCCCGCCGCAGTTTCGGGTGGGGCAGGCCAGCCTTGGCACTCCGGCCGACGCGGCGGGCGCGTTTGCCGTGGGCGCGGTCCACTGGTCAAACGACGCGCTGGAGCCGTACAGTTCGCAAGGCCCCACCAACGATGGCCGGCTTAAACCGGAACTGGTCGCCCCCTCGGCTGTGGCCAATGCCTCGTACGCGCCCAGCATTTTTGATGGCACCTCGGCGGCCACGCCCCACGTGGCCGGCGCGGCGGCGCTCATCCTGCAAGCCTTCCCCCATTACACCCCCGCCGATATCGCCGGCCATTTACAGAGCCAGGCCGTCAGGCTGGGCAACGCAGAGTTGAACAATCAATTCGGCGCAGGCCGCCTCAATCTGGGCGAGCCGGCCTCGAGCGAGTGAGATTTTTTAAAGCGGATTGCTGGATTGTTTTTTAAACAGAAAGACTTGAACGATTTCTGATCTCTGCAATTTTATTCTTGGGGTTAAAAATTTGCCATCCTAACTTAGACGCATTTTCAACTTGTTCAATAAACTGTTTGATTGAACGATGCTCTATGCTCAAATTCGAATGTTCAATAATTTCTACTGAGTCGTACTCATGAAAACAGTGATCATCTTCATTCAAATTATGAGTTAGGAATAAAAATACCTCAGTAACTTCAATTTGGTTTGCAATAAATAGTATTTCTTGCTCAAATGCCAGCCGTAGGCGTTTGTCAATTTCCCTCAAAGTTAATTGATCAGGGTTCGGAAAAATTATCTCTGCCCAAGACTTATAATTTCCTGCATCCCTATAAAGATAATTGAATCTGACATATGAACTCATAATACTATCCTTTAAAAATATTGTTCAGGTGATATTCAAGAAAATGCAACTCAGGTGTAAATTTATCTGGGAGAGTGATTTGTGTATTCTGGTATCTAAGCAATAAATTTGAGGTTGCTTCATCATCTTGATGTTCCTTGATAGATGATGATAATTTTACCCTGAAGTCGGGGGTTATGGTCAGCAGTCCTCGATCAAACGCTCGATCATGAATAGCATTAAGACATAGCCCATTGCGAGGATTGACGCGATTATGAGAGTCAACAGACCAAGGGACAATATGACTAGCATTCAAGAGTTCTGGTATTGCCAAACCTGTAATGCAACATCTTGAGTTATGCGCTGCAAGAACCGAACTTCGGAAAAAACTCTGGTTTACTCTTATACGTACTGCTGTTTCTCGTTCTTTGCCGAGGGGCATGTCTGAAATATCAATATTTGCCACCTCCTCTACGCTCTTACTTCTAAATTGGGCTAATAAATTTTCACTCTCAAAGCTCAAATTTTCCCAATCTTGGTTAAATTCATCCCAAATCTCTTTTTCACCTTTACTACCGTGAGCTGCACCAGCAACGCCCCGACTTTTTAGTGTTGGATCAAGGCGAGCAAAATTAGCAAGTTTCCAAGAAACCGCAGAAGGACTGCGCCCAATCAATTTAGCCAAATCAATGATTTCTGGGTTGCGATTGTGAATTCGTCCAAATGGTACCTTACAGTATAAGTTAAATGCCACGACTAATTCTTCTCGTGTCCAGTTATTTCTTGCCATAAACAGACCCTAAAAACTTTTCTGAAATTTTTTATATGATGTCATTGACCGGCCTATACTTTACCAGGCGTGGTCGGCCGATGGTTACCAGGC
>CAZAPG010000058.1:0-44190 GCA_964486935.1 uncultured Caldilineaceae bacterium
CATTGGTAACCATCGGCCGACTACTGGTGGTAAACATGCGGCCGCCATTTGACATATGAACTACCTCTTGACATTTTGATCAACGACATTAGCTATAATAATCACTTTAAAAAACGAGGGTTGCTCTGTATTCAGCGGTTCGACAATTATATCTGGAGCGGCTAATCCTCTAGCTCCAGTTCATCCTTTATCAATACGTCTGTAGTAACCTCAAAGATTTTGGAAATTTTTAGAACCATTTCCACATTGGGAGTTTTTTCCCCTCTCTCCATTTTTGCAATATAGCTATGACCGACTTGAAGCATATCACTTAACTGCCGTAATGATAAGCCTCGCCTGTTACGCAGAGTACGTAGTTTTTCTCCGAATCTTTCCATATCTTCTATACAAACTTGACATCCGGCAAATAATGAGCTATTATTGACATTGTGTCCCTACGGGGACACAATGTTTTAAAGAGGAGAGAATTTAATGGGCACTTATGACCACAAGAAAATCTTGTCAGACTATGCCAACGGCAAAATGACGGTTGAAATGGCAGTGGGCCATACTTTGCAACACATTGATAAATTGTATGACCTGCAAACGACAGCCAATATCAACCGCTATGAACTACGCGGCAGGGTAGACAGGCTCGATAAGATGGTCTCTGCCTTACAAAAGGAAGTTGCCCGGCTGGCTGCCTTGATTGAGAAATTTCTCCCCCGGCGCAAATAGAAATTTTCCGGCAAACCGCAAATAGCCTCACCTGGAATGACCGGCCGAACAAATCCATCCAAACTCGCGCAGTCTACGCGCCTGGCAGGCTTTACCTGGGTATAATAAGTTAGAATAATCATTCAGGCAAGATACTGCCCGGCCCTGACAAATATCACCGGAAATTGGTGAAATTCATCACTATCTTTCCCCGTCCAATTGCGTTAGACTCCCGGTAACGCCGCTTTAACCATACTTTCCACAAACAACGAAACGAAGGAATCTGATGAAAGTGACCGTCATCATTGTTGTAATTATTGTCGCCCTGACTGTGCTGGGCTGGCTGGGATTGCAGATTAACCCCAGACCATTTCCCGCTTTTTCTCAGCAGCCTTCCCGGCCGGAGACCATCCCTCTGCCCGCCGATTTGCCCGCGCCCGTGGCCCGCTTCTACCGCCAGCTTTATGGCGAAAATGTGCCGGTCATCGAATCCGCGGTGATGACCGGGTGGGCCACCATGCGAATTAACGGCCTCACCTTTCCGGCCCGGTTCCGCATCATTCATCAGGCCGGGCAGGGCTACCGCCACTACATCGAAGCAACCTTCCTGGGGCTGCCCGTGATGAAGGTAAATGAATATTACCTCGATGGCAACAGCCGCATGGAGTTGCCCTTCGGCGTGACCGAAGGTGAACCAAAGGTGGACCAGGGCGCTAACCTGGCGCTGTGGGCCGAGTCGGTCGTCTGGCTGCCCGCCATTCTGCTCACCGACTCGCGGGCGCAATGGCTGCCGGTTGATGATGCGACCGCGCTGCTGCGGGTCCCCTTTGGTAAAACCGAAGAGTTTTTTGTCGTCCGTTTTGACCCCGCAAGCGGCCTGCCGCAATTGATGGAAACGATGCGCTACAAAAACCCCGACAGCCCGGACAAGATATTATGGCTCAATCAAATCCGGCGCTGGGACGCGCTCAACGGGCAGACTATTGCCGCCGTGGCCGCGCTCACCTGGCTCGATGAGGGCACGCCCTGGGCGGTTTTTACGGTGGAAGAGGTTATTTACAACGTGGCTGTCGAACAACATATTCGGGCCAGGGGGTTGTAATTAACCCCAACCCCCGCAAACTCAATTAGCTTCGGTGGATTGCCGGCGGCGATAGTAACGCCGGGCCTTGGCCCGGTTGCCGCAATGCTGCATCTCGCACCAGCGGCGGCGGCGATTGCGGCTGGTATCCAAAAACAGCCAGCCGCAGCTCTCTCCGGCGCATTGGCCCACCCGCTCCAGTTGGTCCGAGAGCAGCAGCTCAAACGCCGACCAGCCAATCGGCCAGAGGACACGTTCCAAAGCTGCCACCTCGCCACTCCAGGCCCGCTTGAACCCCTGTTCAGTGGCAATAATTTTTGACTGCCCCAGCAGCGGCCCTATGGCCGCATTGAGCGAAGCCGGCTCAACCGCCTGGGGAGGCTGCCCCGCCGCAATTTTGGCAAAGGTGTGGTGGATGATTTCCCGCAGGGCCAGCGCCTGCTCAAAAACCGCTGTGGCCCGGGCCGGGTTTTGGGCGGCGGCTTCAAGCAGTCCCTCTTTCTCCTGCTCACTCAACGCGCCAACGTCAAAATTCCACCAGACCAGATCGCTGTATTGGTGAAAGCGCTCGTACACAGGGTCGCGGCTATCCCAATTTTGACTGTTCACAAAATCGAGACAGGGCCACCCCCCCACAAATTTGAATTTGGGTCTGTTCATCATTTGTCTCTGTGAAATTCTAACCGGTAAAATTTTATTGACAGGTTAGAAAAATCGAATTAAAATCTAACTGTCGTAACAAGGATAGTCGGTTATAAATTTCTGTCAAGCTCTTATGAAGAGCTCAAAGGTTTTTGAAACCTTTGAGGTCTGGAGTAGCTGCAAAGGAGCCGCCATGGCGAGAAAACAATTTGCCGGATTGGTTATCGCAACGATGATGGCCTTGACCGTTGTCTGTTCGTCTGGGCCTGCAACCGCACCTCCAGATACTCCAACACCACCGCCCGTTGTAGTTGCGGATACGCCACCCCCCCGGCCGCCTGTCACGCCAACCACTACCGGCCGCCGGTTAGAGCCGTATCCCTTCACCACGCCCCTGCCGCCGCCAACGCCCACCATTCTGGATGGGGTTTACACCAGAGAGGCGCCCTTTATCGGCACGCCGACGCCCTGCCGCCGCTGCGCCCCTTACCGGGCCGAGGGCGGCGTCTGGACCCTGACGCTCGATGCGGGCGCGTTCAGGGTGTCGCATAGCGGCACCAATTTTCATGGCATCGGCTCCTTTACCGTATCGGGCAACCGGTTGTCCCTGTTTAACGACCCCAATTGCCATCTGGATGTAGGGCAATATACCTGGGAAATGGATGGGCGCTCGCTGATTTTGACGCCGGTAGAGGATAGCTGCGGCTTTAAGTTGCGGGCCAAAAATCTGGGCAGCGGGGCGTGGGTCAAACAGGCCGACGCCGCAGGGCAAAAACTTGACCCCTGCCAGCCGCCCTCGCAGGAGGCGGCCATCACCGGGCATTGGCCGGCGCCGGCCAGTTGCCGGCAGGCCCACTTTTCTTGCCGCGCCGTATCAGAAATTCCCGCCGCAGAGTGCCGGGCGCTGGTGGCGCTTTACGACAGCACCAACGGCCCCGCCTGGCTGCACAACCGGGATTGGCTAAAAACCGGGCAGCCCTGTAGCTGGTACGGTATCCGCTGCGCCAATGGACACGTTACCACCATCACCATGAATTATAACGACCTGCGCGGCAGCCTGCCGCCAGAATTGGGCGACCTGTTAAAATTGCAGGTTCTTGCCCTTTATTTTAATTATCTAACCGGAGAGATTCCGCCGGAGATTGGGCAACTGGCCGATTTGCAGACACTGATTTTGCATAACAATCGGCTAACCGGCAGCCTGCCGCCGGAATTGGGGCAATTGGCCAACCTGTCCATTCTTGACCTGGACAGCAACCGGTTAAGCGGCAACATTCCGCCAGAACTGGGCAATCTGAAAAATCTGCGGGCGCTCAAACTGATTAACAATAATTTGAGCGGCAACATTCCGCCGGAGTTGGGTAATTTAACCAATCTGGAAGGACTCTTTCTGGCCGGCAACAACTTGAGCGGCAGCGTTCCGCCAGAGTTGGGCCGGCTCAGGCAATTGACCATGGTCAACCTGAACTACAACCGGTTAAGCGGCAGCCTGCCCCCCAACCTCAAAAATTTGCCCGCTTCGGGTTATGATTTCTTCGACTGGAAAAAAGAGCGCTCTTCGGATTAAGTAGCCTCTGGCTCAGCCTGCCGCCGGCGATGCCGGCGCACCTTGGCCCGATTTCCGCAGCTTTCCATATTGCACCAGCGGCGGCTGCGGTTTTTGCTGGTGTCTAAAAACAAAAAACCGCAGCCCCGGTCATCTTCACATTCTTTTACCCGCTCAAGCTGGTCAGAGGTGAGCAACTCCGCCGCCGAGCGAACCACCGGCCACAGCATCCAATCCGGCGCAGCGTCGGTGCCGGAATATGTCCAGCTAAAGCCGCCGTTGCTTTCTGCCAGTTGTAAATGGCCCAATGCCGCCGGCAGCGCCCCGTTCAACAGGGCCAGGTCGGCGGTTGCTGCTTTGCGCCCCGCCGCCACCGCCGAAAAAATACGGTAAAGCGCCTCTCTCAGTTCAATGGCTTTGGCCAAAACGGCCTCGGCCTGCGCCGGGTCGCTCTCGCCGGCCTGAGTCAACTGCTGCCGTTCCGCTTGGCCAATCAAGCCGATGTGCTGCGCCCACAAGGCCAAATCTGCATAACTTTTTAAATACTCGGTGGGATTTTCAGAGGCGTGCCAGTCGGCGGTGTTGGCAAAGTCAAGGCACAGCCAGCCGGCCTCTAACTGAAGATGACTGATTAATCCAATGTTGGCCATAATAACCCATCCCCTCAACATGCTTTGAGCGTAACCGGCGCAACAAACTCATAACCCGCCTTAAAGAGATTGCCTGACCGGTTCTTGATTCCAGCATACCAGATTTAGATGTAACTGTCAAAATAGTATTGACAGGTTACTGTTTTCATGATAATATGTAACTATTAAAATTAAATTAGAAGGTTACATTGTTATTAATGGAGTGGCGATATGTTTCCCAATGAGCAAACTTTGTGGACCATTGCCCGGATACGGCATCAGGAAAAAATAGAGAGGGCGGAGCAATTAATGTTGCTGGAAATGGACCGGTCAGCCCAGGGCGGCCAGTGGCGACAACTCACCGGGAAGGCCGGCGGCTGGCTGGTTGAGGCGCTTGAAGCTTTAATGGCAAATCAGCCCGGCGCCGGGTTGGCCGATGAAAAACGATAGCCGCCTGCGGCTCCGGGCCGCTCAGGGAGTCAATTGCAAAAATTTTCTGGCAACGGCGGGGCTGCTGTATGTGGCGGTAATCTGGGGGTCAACCTTTATTGTGGTCAAAGACAGCCTGCAATTTGTTGACCCGGTAATTCTGGTCGGATATCGCTTTTTGTTGGCCGCTTTGATGATGGCCGGCTTTTTAATTTACCGCCGCCGGCCATTGTGGGCCAACCTTAAATCGGGGCTGGTGCTGGGCGCTCTGTTGTGGCTGGTTTATGGCCCGCAAACTATCGGGCTAAAAACCACAACCGCCGCCAATTCCGGCTTTATTACGGGGTTGTTTGTGGCCTTTGTGCCGCTGTTGTCGCTGCTGTTCTTTAAGCAGTGGCCAACGGGGCAACGGCTGCTGACTATTTTGATGGCTGTAGCCGGCTTGTGGCTGCTCACCGGCGGGCTGGTTGCCCTCAACCAGGGCGATATGCTGACCATCATTGCCGCCGTGGGCTTTGCCGCCTACATTTTGGCAGCCGACCGCTATCTCAGGGCGCAGCTTGACCCGCTTGTTCTCAGCTTTCAGCAATTTCTGGTGGTCGGCGGGTTGAGTCTGGCCATCGGCGGCCTGTTTGAGTTGCCCTTTTCCATCGCCTCTGCCGGCGGGGTTGGGCTGGTGATATTTTTAACCCTGTTCCCTTCGCTGTCGGGTTTTGTCATCCAAATGCTGGCCCAAAAATATGTCGCGCCGGTTCGGGTGGCGCTCATTTTAACGCTGGAGCCGGTTTTTGCTGCAGCCTTTGCCTGGACCCTGGGCGGCGAGCCATTTATTGTAACTCGCGCAGCGGGCGGCCTGCTGATATTTGGGGCAATGATTTTGGCCGAAGCGCCTTTACCCAGGTTGGGAATTTTGCGGTATAATCGGCCATTCAACCGCCTGGAGGCTTAAAGAGCGAGGGATAAATGACAACAGCCAGTTCGCCACATTTACTTTACGAACCAACCCCGGCCCAATTTAATTTTAAGGCCACCGCTACGGCTCACGGTTGGGCGGCGTTACAACCCTTTCAGTGGGACGCCTCCGCCGCAACGCTGCGCCGGGTACAGCAATTGAGCAGCGGCCAGGTAGTCACGTTGCACATGCAGGCCAATGACCACGCGCCCAACAACGCGGTGCGGGTGCAGGTAGAGTCGGCCCAACCCCTAACCCCAACCGAAGAAGCCGAAATTCGCCAGGCCACGCGGCGAATGTTCCGCCTTAATGAAGAGTTGGACGAATTTTACCAGCTAAACGCCCAAATGAACGGCTGGCAACTGCGTTTGAAGCCGGGCGGCGGCCGGCTGCTGCGCTGTCCCACCCTGTTTGAAGATATGGTCTACACCCTCTGCACCACCAACATTGCCTGGTCTGGCACCAAACGGATGGTCGAGCGGCTGACGAACTCGCTGGGCCAGCCCCTGCCCTTCGATGATACCCGGCGGGCCTTTCCGTCGCCGGAAGCCATTGCCGGGGCCGGGCCGGATGTTTTGAAGCGGGAAACGGGCCTGGGGTATCGCAGCCAGTATGTCTGGGCGCTGGCCAGGGCCGTGGCCGAGGGTCAACTTGATTTGAGCAATTTTGAGGAGCCGCATCGCCCCACAGATGACCTGCGCCAGGCGCTGCTAAAAATAAAGGGATTTGGCAGTTACGCCACGGCCACCATTTTAATGCTGTTGAGCCGCTACGAGCATCTGGCAATTGATAGCGAGATGCGGGCCTTTGTCTCCAAAAAATATTTTGACAGCCAGCCGGTCAGCGACTCTCAAATTGAAGCTATTTACGCGCCCTGGGGCCGCTGGAAATATCTGGCCTACTGGTTTGACGCCGCCTGAAACAAAATAACTTTGCTTTTAGCTATTCTTGAGTAAAATCATCTGGTTAATAAAAATAAGGCCGCGCCAGCGGTCATTATTATTTTCTTTGCCAGGAAAGAGAGATTACCGGGTTATAATGACAACCATGAGCAACGTTAAAACCAAATTATTTGCCGCCACAGCCGGCGGTAGCTTTGTGCGGCTGGCGATGATTGCCCTGTTGCTGGGGGCAATAGCCATTGCCTTTTCTCCCATTTTTGTGCGGTTGAGCCAGGTTGGCCCCACCGCCACCGGCTTTTGGCGCTTAACCCTGGCCCTGCCCGCCCTGTGGCTGTGGCTTGCTTTTGAGCAGCGCAGCGTTGACCGGTCGCAGCGCGCCATGTCTCGAACCGATGTTTTCTGGCTTGTTGCCGCCGGCCTCTGTTTTGCCGGCGATTTGGCCACCTGGCACCTGTCGATAAAATTTACAACCGTGGCTAACGCTGTTTTTTTGGCTAATCTGGCTTCGGTGTTTGTAACCGTAGGCGGCTGGCTGCTCTTTCGCCAACGGGTCAGCCGCGCGTTTGTGGGCGGCATGCTTTTGGCCTTAAGCGGCGCAGCCATGTTAATTGGGGTCAGTTTTACGCTCAGTTTGCGCCACCTGCTGGGCGATATGTTGGGCCTGACCACTGCCGTATTTTACGGCGGTTATTTTTTGTGTGTCAAACGGTTGCGCGGCCATATTTCTACCGCCACCGTGATGACCTGGAGCGGCGCCGTTGCCGCCATTGTGCTACTACCGCTCACGCTGCTATCCGGCGAGGTGCTGCTGGCAACAACAACCTGGGGCTGGCTGGTGCTGCTGGGGCTGGCGCTCTTTTCGCACGCCGGCGGTCAGGGCTTGATTGCCTACACCCTGGCCCACCTGCCCGCCACCTTCACCTCGGTTTCGTTACTGATTCAACCGGTGCTATCGGCGCTGTTTGCCTGGATTATCCTCAACGAGGCGCTTGGTCCCTGGCAGGCAATGGGCGGGCTGATTGTGCTGGCCGGCATTTTTGTGGCCCGACGCGGCAGCCGGCTGGGTTGATTTGAGTTAACCTGTTAGCCGGTTAATTTATTCAACGCCCCAAATACGCACCGTGCCATCCCAACTGCCGGAAGCAACCCGCCGGCCATCCGGCGACCAGTCTACGCCGTACACAAAATCGGTGTGGCCTTCTAGCACGTGCAAAAGCTGCCCCTCGGCCGCATCCCAAATCCATATGGCCTTGTCGCCCCCGCCTGCGGCCAGCAGCGCCCCATCCGGCGACCAGGCCGCGCCGATGGCCCAGCCTTTACGCCCGCCCAGGGCATGTATCTGCTGACCCGTGGCCACATCCCACACGGCCAAAATTCCATCTTTGCCGGCAGTGGCCAGATACGCCCCATCCGGCGACCAGGCCAGGCCGGTAATGCCGTACTGATGATTGCCCAACGCCAGCAGTTCCTGGCCGCTGGCTGCCTCCCACACGCGAGCCGTGCCGTCAAAATTGCCGGCGGCGGCAATGGCTCTGCCATCGGGCGACCAGTCGATAAGATGCACGCCGCCGCTGATGCCGGTTAGCATGAGACCCGGCTGGCCGGTGGCCGCCTCCCGCACCTGCACGCTGCTGTCGCGGCCATTCGTGGCTACCTGTCTCCCGTCGGGCGACCAGGCCAGCCCGTTAACCCAGCCGCCGGGGTTCTGGATGGTTTGCAGCGCCTGCCCGGTCGCTAAATCCCACAACCGCAGGGTGTCATCCTTGCCGCCCGAAGCCAGCTTCAAACTATCGGGCGACCAGGCCACGCTGTAAACCCAATCGGTGTGGCCGGCCAGGGTTTTTGACGCGCCGGTTGACGCCTCCCACAGCCGCACCTGCCGGTCGCTGCTGCCGGCGGCAATGGTTGCGCCGTCGGGCGACCAGTCGAGGCTGTAAATCTGTCCGGTAAAATCTGCCGCTTCGGCCAGCAGTTGTTCAGCGGCTATATCCCACAAGCGCAGAGCGCCGCTGCTATCGCCGCTGACCAGCCGGGAGCTATCGGGCAGCCAGGTTAAGCGGCCCACCAAACCGGTATGGCCGGCCAGAAGCTGCAAGGCGCTGCCGCTTTCTGCATCCCAAATGCGCACCGTGCCGTCAACACTGCCGGAGGCCAACCGGCTGCCGTCGGGCGACCATTCAACCCGGTAGATGTCGCCCTGGTGCCCCAACAACACGTGATACTGCTGGCCGGTTGCCGTATCCCAAATGCGCACCCGGTCATCGTTGCCGCCGGAAGCCAGGCGCGTGCCGTCGGGCGACCAGGCCAGGGTGTAGGCATCGCCCACATGCCCTTCCAGGTCTCGCTCAATTTGCCCGCCGCTGGCATTCCAAATGCGGAGTTTTCCGTCCTGACCGCCGGCAGCTACGCGGCTGCTGTCGGGCGACCAGACCACGTTTGAGACGCCGCCCATGTACCCCTCGGGGCTGCTGATTTGGCGGAGCGGCTCTAACTGCCACACCTGAAGGGTTTGGCCCAGCCCGGCGGAGACCAGTTTGCTGCCGTCGGGCGACCAGGCCAGGCTGTGTACCCAACTGGAGTTGATTTCAAAGCTCTGCGCGATAGCGCGCCCGGCCACGTTCCAGATATCGACCCGCCCGGTGTTGCTGCCCGCGGCCAGTTGCGCTCCATCCGGCGACCAGGCCAGCGTCGATACCACGCCGCCGCTTGTTTTCAGCAGTTCGCCCGCTTCCAGCGTGTCGGCCCTGTACAGCCATACCCCCAAACTGCTGGCGGCTGCCAGGGTGTCGCCGGGGGGATTGACGGCGATTTCGTCCAGCACCCCCCGGCCAAAACGGGCCAGCTCGACAACCTGGCTGGCAGCATTGCCAATAGAAGGGGTGGGCGTGGGCGGCAGCGGGGTGGTCGTTAGCGTTGGCGTGCCGGTGGGGGGAATAGAGGTTGCCGTGGGGGTGTTGGTGGCAGGTGTTGTTGCCGTGGGCATGTTGGCGAGTGCCGGCGTATTGGAGGCTATTGCCGTTGGCGGGGCACTCTGGCGGGTGGGAGTTGCCGCCGCAATTTGGGGCGACGCCTCGCCGCCTGATTGGTTTGAGGCGCAGGCAGCCAGGCTAAATAACAGCAGCGCCAGGCCAATTTTTATAATCAAATCATTTTTGTGGTCGGTAGCCATTATCTTTTATCCAACCTGTCACCCATTTAATCGACCGGATAACCCAGGCGCCCGGTACAACAGATGGTTACTCCCCTATTATAAATTGGCCGGGCCGCAACTAAAAAATCGAGGCTGCTAAAACAATGAATATCTCAATTCGACTCAGGGGAAAAAGTAGTTGAGCCAATTCAGGGCCTGCTCGCCTGAGAAAACAAATATATAGCCCAGCAAGGTAAAATAGAGCAGCGCGACTGCTAACCAGAACAGCGCCGCCAGCAGCATCAGGCCATCTTCTTCCAGTTGACTCATAGCCACGAAAAGAATCACCAGAGCCGGAATGGCGTTGTTCAGCGGAACGCCCGCCAGAGGGATGGCCATCAACAGCCCGGCGATAATGATTAGAGCGCCGCACAGCCGGTTGCCCACAGGCCCAATAACCCAGCTCTGCAGCCGGGGTCGGGTGAAACGTCCGCATAACTTGATGATGAACAGGCAAACTTTGAGCATAGCCCGCCACAACCGCTCTGATGGCGTGATGGTTTTGAGTTTATCGGGTAACCAGGGCGCGGCATGTCCACGAACCATTTGCCAGCCCAGGGCAGCAAAATTTAGCCCGCCAATTGTTGATAGAGGGCCTAAAGAAATGGGCTGCAAAAACGGCAGACTGAGTAAGATACAAATAAAGCTAAAACTCGAATTTTCCAGCCGGGCGAAAATTTGGCCCAGCGAGAGTTGGCCGGTACGGGCCTGTTCCAGGCTGGCTTCAAGAATAGCTACCAATTCCGTATATCGGCGGGTGGGTGGCCCGTCGATGCTGGCCGGGGATGGATTAAAGGGTTGAATTAAGTTGGTCATGGTTGCTCCAGGGTTACGCGCAGGGATGTTCTGCGACCGGGTTATTATTTAGAACTCAGTCAGGTGGGTTTGGCGGCTCGAACGGGATACGGCTTTGCCGGCGCCGGCCGGGGCGCGCCCGGCTCGCCATTGTGACAGCAGTTTTTCCAGTTCAATAGCAATGAAGACAAGGCTGCCGGCCCCCACGCTGATGGCCAAATCCAGGGCCGACATAGGCATGGTACTGAAGAAATTCTGCAAAAATGGCGCGTAAACCACGGCCAGTTGCGCCCCCAGTGTAAACATCACCATACCCAGCAGCAGGCGGTTTGAGAGCAGCCCCACGCTGAACAACGACTCCTGACCGGAGCGAATGGCCAGCGCCTGCCAGGTTTGGGCCAGAGCCAGCGTGGTAAAGATCATAGTTTGCCAATTGGGCCGGCCCATGTACCAATAACCAAAACCAATGCTCATAGCGATAAGGCCAATTAGCAGGCCAATCCAGCTGATGTGCCAGCCCATTTTGCCGGCAAAAATGCTCTCGCCGGGCTGGCGGGGGGCGCGGCGCATGGTGTTTTTCTCTGCCGGTTCGACGCCCAGCCCCAGCCCCAGCAGCCCGTCGGTGAGCAGGTTGAGCCACAGCAGTTGCAGGGGCAGCAGCGGCAGCGGCATATTCAACAGCGGAGCCACCAGCATAACCGAGACTTTGCCAATGTTGCCCGAAACGGAGAACTTAATAAATTTGCGAATATTCTCGTAAATAACCCGCCCCTCTTCTACCGCCGAGACAATGGTGGCAAAGTTGTCATCGCGCAGCACCATATCAGCAGCTTCTTTAGATACATCGGTGCCGGTAATGCCCATGGCCACGCCGATGTTGGCCTTTTTCAGGGCCGGGGCGTCGTTCACGCCATCGCCGGTCATAGCGGCAATGTGACCCCGCTCCTGAAGCGCCCCCACAATTTTAAGTTTGTGTTCCGGCGATACGCGGGCATAAACCGAAACCTGCTCCACCGCCGCCCGGAGCTGGTCGGCAGACATTTGAGCCAAATTCTGGCCGGTTAGCACAGTCTCGTTGGTGGCAATACCCAATTGCCGGGCAATTTGCCGGGCCGTCAGCGGATGATCCCCGGTAATCATAATGGGGCGAATGCCGGCGGCCCGACAGATTTGCACGGCCTGTTTCACTTCGGGGCGGGGCGGGTCAATCATGCCCACCAGCCCCAGAAAAATCAGGTCATTTTCCAGTTCATGCTGGCGCAATGGGTCGGGATGGGTTTCAAACAGGCGCATGGCGACACCCAACACCCGCATCCCTTTTTGGGCCAACTGGTTGTTAGACTCTTCAATTTGCTGCCGGTGGGTGTCGGTTAACTGCTCTAGGCCGGTGGGGGTGAGGCGGTGCGTGGAAATCGGCAGCAGGCCATCGACCGAACCTTTGGTAAAGCCCACAAAGGCAGCCTGGCCTGCCCAGGCCGAAAGCTGCGGCGCATCGGTAACGGCGTGCACGGTGGTCATGCGCTTGCGGTCAGAGTCAAACGGTAGTTCGGCCACGCGAGGCCACTGCCGCTGCAAGTCGTGGGCATTTAGCCCAAAGCGGACGGCGGCCAGCGAGAGCGCGCCTTCGGTCGAGTCGCCCACGGCCTGCCACCGCCCCGCGTCATCTCTGCTCAAAATGGCATCGTTGCAGAGCGCGCCGCCGGTAAGCAGCCATTGGTAGGGCACGGCCAGGGCCGGGGTATCGGTTTGGCTCAGTTCCAGCCGCTGGCCGTTAGCCTCGAGCGCAGTCACGGTCATCTGGTTTTGGGTCAGGGTGCCGGTTTTGTCGGAGCAAATCACGGTGACAGACCCCAGCGTTTCTACCGCCGGCAGCTTGCGGATGAGCGCCTGCCGCTTGAGCATGCGCTGCGCCCCCAGCGCCAGGGTAATAGTTAGCACCGCCGGCAATCCTTCGGGGATGATGGCCACGGCCACGCTGACGGTGGTCAAAAACATCAGTTGCAAATCTTCGCCGCGCAGCCAGCCCAGCGCAAAAATCAAGCCGGCAATCACCAGCGAGATTTTTGCCAGGGTGCGGCCAACGTGGTCCAGCCGGCGCTGAAGCGGGGTCGGCTCGTGGGCCACGTTTTGGAGCATACCGGCAATTTTGCCCAATTCGGTTTGCATGCCGGTGGCGGTAACAATGGCTTTGCCGCGCCCGTAGTTAACCACGGTGCCCATAAAGGCCATGTTGCGCCGGTCGCCCAGCGGCAGGTTGGGCCGGTCGATGGGCGTGGGGTCTTTGTCCACCGCCTCAGATTCGCCGGTGAGGGCGGCTTCTTGAATGCGCAGGTTGACGCTTTCCAGCAGGCGGCAATCTGCCGGCACAATATTGCCGGCCTCCAGCAAAATAATATCGCCCGGCACCAGCGCCCTGGCCGAAAGCTCCTTGACCTGGCCATTGCGCAGCCCCTTGACCACCGGCACGGTTAACTTTTTGAGGGCGGCCATGGCCTGCTCGGCCCGATATTCCTGAAAAAAGCCCAGCAGCGCAAACAGTACTACAATGGCCATAATGGCTCCGGCATCCTTGAATTGACCCAACAGGGCCGAGATGCCGGCGGCAACCATCAGGATGACCACCATGGTGGCCGAAAACTGCTCCCACAAAATACGCCAGGGCGCTTTGCCGCCCCGGTCGATTAACTCATTGGGGCCGTATCGGGCTTGCAGATTGGCGGCTTCAGCATCGCTCAGGCCCTGTTCGCTGTTTGAATTGAGCCGACCTGTAACTTCCTTTGAATCAAGTTGATACCATTCGTGTGCGCTCATAAAATCCTCCATTGTGGCACAGGGGGTTGTGGCGGTTTTCTGGCATAAAAAAAGCGAGACCATCACAACTTAAAAGCTGCAATGGTCTCGCCAGTAGTGTTGAACACATACAATCAGCCGGGAGGGTAACTCCGTTTTGACGACTGATTGACCCGTTTAAGCGGGAGGCTACTCCCCATTAATTATTTATTTTAAATACCACAGCACCTTACTATAGTCGGATTAAACGCGTATTAAAAATTAAGGGGCAAGTATATGAGTTTGCGGCAAGAATTGGTCTATATCCGGCCTTCCCGCCAATTCGTAAGTCTGGCCGATTTGGCTGCGTCTACCATAAAGGCCCCCTACGATCAATCATCAATTTTTCAGCAGGAAGGACAAAATTATTTATGGATGCAAATATCACTGTTTATGGCGCTTATTGGTGCCCGGATTGCCGCCGCAGCAAGCGGTTTCTCAGCGAACATCAAATTGCCTACAATTGGGTAGATATTGAGCAGAACCCCGAAGCCCAGGCTTATGTGGAAAAAATTAACAACGGCAAACGCATCATCCCCACCATTGTTTTTGATGACGGCTCGTTTTTGGTGGAGCCGTCGAACGCGGAACTGGCCCAAAAATTGGGGCTGGCCACCCGCGACCCGCACGATTTTCACGACGTGACCATCATCGGGGCTGGACCTGCCGGTTTGACCAGCGCCATTTACAACGCTCGCGATGGCTTTAGCGTGATGGTGGTTGACGAGGGCGCATTGGGCGGGCAGGCTGCCACCACCGAGGCTTTGGATAATTACCCCGGCTTTCCCGACGGTATTGCCGGGAGTGAATGGTCTGGCCGGGTGGTTGAACAGGCCAAACGTTTTGGGGTAGAATTTTTACAGGCCCAAACCGTGGTGGGGCTGCGCCGCGAAAATAACACCCTGCTGGTAAAGACCGGCGATGGCCACGAATATGGTAGTTGTGCCGTACTGATTGCCACCGGCGCGGATTATCGCCGGTTGGGGGTTGAAGGCGAAGAGGATTTTATTGGGGCGGGCGTCCATTTCTGTTCTACCTGCGACGGCCCTTTTTACAAAGGTAAAAATGTAGCTGTGGTCGGCGGGGGGTACAGCGCCGCCGAGGAAGCAGTTGGGTTGCTGCGTTTTGTTGACCACGTAGACCTACTGGTGCGGGGCGACCATTTGAAAGTGTCAAAACTGGTGTCCGACAAGATAGAGGCCACCAAAGAAATATCGGTGCGCTACAATACGGTTGTCACCAAACTCGGCGGGGATGATGGCCGCTTAAGTGGGGTTCACCTAAAAGATAAAAGGACAGGCCAGCAGGAAATATTAACCCCGGATGGCCTGTTTGTATTTATCGGCCAGCAACCCAATACCGGCTTTTTAAAAGATAGCGGTCTGTTAATGGATGATTACGGCTTTATTTTAACCGGTCACCATCTAAGCCAACACCCCAACTGGCAGCATAATGGCCGTCCCTTGGGTATTTTAGAAACCAGCATCCCCGGCGTGTTTGCCGCCGGAGATGTGCGGGCCGGTTCAACCAAGCAGGTCGCCTCTGCCGCCGGCGAAGGGACAACGGCGGCTCTGCTCATTAGAGAGTATTTGAACACGCATTAATACCCTGTCAGAAAATTACGTTCTACGCGCCACGTAACAGGGCAAGGAGTCGCCATGATAATAAAAATATCAAAACAGTTTGCTTACGCCGGGTTGCTATTAACGTTTAGCCTGATTTTTACGGCCTGTAATTCAGCGGCAAATCAGCGGGCCACAGCGGCAGAACCGGCTGAAACAGGCCAGGATAAACTGCCGCTTTCGGCTGAAAAGCTTGAGCCGGAAGAAATTGAGCGCGACCTCAACGTGCCACCGCTGCCCTTCCCCGATAACCCCGACCCGGCCCTGTGCGGCATCCCCCAACCCTGGAACAATGATGCCCCGGCCTACCTGTCCGGCGTGTACCAGAGCAAAATGGTTCAACCGGTTGTTTTTCTGTACGACAGCCACCTGCGGCGCTCTATTCAGGCCAGCGCGCCCCACGGCGCACAGGTCAAAATTATTCTGTCGCAAAGCAACCCCCAACTCAACTACTTCATGGTCAAAATATTAGATGCCGAACCCCCCAACGAAGGCTGGGTTCCGGCTCCCTTTGTTACTTTTGAGCCGCCGCCTCCCGCCGAGTCGTTTGAAACCGCCGCTATCCAACCACATATTGCCGACTTTTGAACTTTGACTAAAGCGCGAGGAAAACATGAGCAATCAGATTAACCGTTTATTGGCAGAGGCGTTGTGGAAAATTTATCGCCGGCCCGACCCGCCCCAACCATGGGCGCAGGGCAGCGACCTGTTCTGGAACGACCCGGCCTTTTCCGAGCGCATTCTGCGCGAGCATCTGGACGACACCCACGGGGCGGCCTCGCGGGATGGCGCGGAACGAGTCGCCCAAATCGACTGGCTGTGGGCCAGATTGGGCATGCAACCCGGCTGGCAATTGTTTGATGTTACCTGCGGCCCCGGCCTGTACGCCGTTGAGTTTGCCCGGCGCGGCTGCGCGGTCACGGGCGTTGATTTTAGCCCGGCTTCTATTGCCTACGCCAAAGATTTGGCCGCTATCGAGCGGGTGGCCGATAAATGTCTCTTTCGGGAACAGGATATTCGGGAGATGGATTACAACGGGGCAAATTTTGACGCGGCGCTGCTGCTGTACGGCCAGTTGGCCGTGTTTCAGCCGGATGAGGCCGGGCGACTGCTGGCAAAAATTGCCCAATCGCTCAAGCCGGGCGGCGCGCTCTGTTTGGAACTGCTCAACCAGGCCCATGTCGACAAATCCGACAGCAGTTGGTGGTTCACCGATGATACCGGCCTGTGGGGCGACGCCCCCTTTTTGCATCTGGGCGAGCGCCACTGGCAGGCCGACCAACAGGTTTCGGTGGAGCGGTATCACATTATCCACCTGGAAACCGGCCAGCTTACCCAAATGCACCTGACCGACCAGACCTACGCCGCCGAAACAATGGTTGGCATGCTCCAACAGGCCGGCTTCAACCGCGTTGAGGTTATCCCCGCCTGGGGCGGCCTGCCCCTGGCCGATGCCGAAGAGTGGATTGTTTACCTGGCCTATTGTTAGCCAGCGGTCAACCATTACTTCAACTTGCGCTCCAGGCGGGCCAACCGGCGCTTTAAATCGGCCAGCCATTGACGGCGCTCCGAGCGGGGCGCGGTGGGGGTATCGAGCAGGGCCAGGGCCGCTTCGGTCCAGTGGATGGCCTGCTCAAAATCGCGCGCTTTGTGTTCATAAAACTTGGCCAGTTCAACGTGGGCGTAAATTTGCCGGCCCTCGGCGGCCAGTTGCCATATCTTAAGGGCGGCCTCAAAATTGTGGTTGCGTTTGTGCAAAAAAGAGAGCCGGCGTTGAGTCTCCCAGTAGTGCTCTTCGGGCAGGTCATGGCGGTCCATCCCCTGCTCAAACAGTTGGGCGGCCTGCTCCATTTCGCCCAGCGACTCATACAGCTTGCCAATGGCCACCAGGTCGAGGGCGTGTTCCACGACGTTTCCCAGCGGGTCGGCCAGCATTTGGGTGGTGTGGTTGAGCAGCGCGGCCATAGCCAGCACATCCATGGCGTTGTGATAAAAAACGCCCTTCAGCGGGCGGGCGTCGCCGCTGCGCAGGTAGTCAAAATAAATCGAGGGAATCAGCCAGCCGGGGATATCCTCTTCGGTGCGGGTGGCCCCTAAAATTTCAATTTCCAGGTTGCCTAAGCGACGGCTGGGCAACCGGTCTCGCCACAGGCGGCGGGCCAGGGGCAGCAGGTCGATATGGCCCATGTGCGGCAGGGGCGATTTTTGCCCGTTGACGATGTAGCGGCTGTTGACCAGCGGAGCGTCAAAGGCCTTACCGTTAAAAGTGACCAGTATGGAGCAGGGCTGCAAAAATTGGCAGAGCGCGGCCAGTTGCGCCGGCTCTTCGGCGGGGTCGCGCATAAAAAACTGGGCCAGCCGGAAGGCGTCGCCATCAAAACGGCCTACGCCAATCATAAAGGTGTAGGTGCCGCTGCCGCCCGCCAGCCCCGAAGTTTCGGTATCCAGAAAAGCCAGTTGCTCCAGTTGGCACTCGGCCAGCGTGTTTTCTTGCGCCCAGCCGGCCACGGCGCGCAGCGATGCTTCCGGCCACAAGCCTACCTGCCCGTGCCGGTAATCTGCGCCGTACTGCCTGTCTACCACAAAAGCCCGGCCTTGCGGAGTCGACCAAAATTGGCCGTCAACAATGTTTTCAATGGCGTAAACCTCGGCGCGAGGCTGGGGCGGCGGTAAATTACGCGCCCCAAGCTGCACGCCCAGAGCCTTGAGTTTGTCGGAAAGGTCAGACATTTTCCACCAAAGTTTCCAAAAGCGCCAGCGTTTCCTGTTTGCCGCCCGCGCCATCCTCGCCGGCAGGGCCAACGCACGATGGGCAGCCGGTGGCGCAGGGGCATTGCCAAACCAGCTCGCGGGCGTGTTTAATTAATTCATCGTGCAGTTCAAACAATCGCTGGCTAAAGCCGATGCCCGCCGGCACCATGTCGAATATAATGATGGCCGGTTGACCTCCGGCCAGCGGCGATTGCGGGTCGGGGTGAAGGTCCACGTCGCGCGAGTCGCACATTAAAAAGAGGGGGGCCAGATGGCCCAGCGCGGCGGCCAACCCCGACAGGCCGCTGCGCATTTTTACCACGGATTCCGCCCGGCGATGGCAGACGCGGCACAGGGTAATCAAATTGGTTAGCTGGTTTGCCTGCCGGTACGAGTCAAACCGCCGGAAGGGAATTTTATGGTGCACGTCGTGCTCGCGGCCCTGCTCTGGCGCGCCGCACATCTGGCAGCGGTAGCCATCGCGGGCGCGGGTCTGGTTGCGCTGGGCCGGCCAGTTGGGGCCGTAATTGTTGGGGTCGTTGCTCCACAGCCCCTGCTGGCGCAAATGCTCCACGGTGGCCGGGGCCAGCGCCAGCCAGTAGCCGGTGGTGGGCAACTGGTTGGGCGGCAGGTCGACCGGCCCTTCGCCCACTTTTTCCTGGGTAAACCATTGTACCATGCGGTAGCCAATAATTTGAGTCGTCACTACAATTTCGCCGTGGTGTTTGCTGCCGCCGGGGGCCGGGGCGTGGGCAAATTCCTGCACCAGTTGAACCGTGGTTTCGCGGCGGGGTTCGGTGTAGTAATCCACCGCTGTGGGGCGCAGGTGGGCTTCAAACTGTTCCAAATCGAGCGACTCGACCACAAAGCTCTGGCCTTCGTGCAGGTAAATGGCCTGGGGATGCGCCATCCACGGGGCGCTGGCGGCATCTACCTGGCCGATAGTGGTCAGCGCGCCGGCCTTGTTTTGGGCCAGCAGCCGCACGGTTTGGGGCGACGCGCTGCGCAGCGAGACTTTTTCAGCCGGGTACTGGTCGGCCATCCAGAAATATTTTTGCCCCGACAGGTGCAACTCGCCGCCTTGGTGCAGCAGTTGCAAAAATTCGGCCAGGTGGTCGGGGTCAACCCGGCCAAATGGGTCGCCCTGGCTAAAGGGCAACTCAAAGGCGGCGCAGCGTAAATGTTGCAGCAAAATGAGCAGGTTATCCGGGTTGATGAGGGCCTGTTCCGGCGCGCGCTCAAAAAAGTAGTTGGGGTGGTGGGCCAAAAATTGGTCCAGCGGGTTGGCCGAGACAACCAGCACAGCCAGCGCGGCCTCGCTTTTTCGCCCGGCCCGCCCGGCCTGCTGCCAGGTGGCGGCAATTGTGCCGGGGTAGCCCACCAACACCGCCGCGCCCAAATTGCCAATGTCGATGCCCAACTCGAGGGCGCTGGTAGCGACCACGGCCCGCACGTCACCTTCGCGTAGCTCGCGCTCTATTTCGCGGCGCTGGCCGGGCAGGTAACCGCTGCGATAGGCCCGGATGGCGGGGGATTGATGGGCGGGGGAGGACACGGCATCGCGCAGGTAGGTTAGCAATAATTCAACGGTGCGGCGGGCGCGGCCAAAAATAATGGTTTGGATATTGTGCTGCAACAGCTCTTGCGTCAGCCGGATGCCCTCTTGCAGGGCGCTGCGGCGCAGCCCCAACTCCGGGTTGACCACCGGCGGGTTGTAAATGAGAAAATGTTTGGGGCCTCGGGCCGCGCCGTCGTTGCCAACCACGGCAACCGGCTCTTCGATGAGCCGCTCCGCCAGTTCAACCGGGTTGGCGATGGTGGCCGAGGTTAAAATAAATTGGGGGTTCGACCCGTGGAAGCGGGCAATCCGCTTGAGCCGACGCAGCACGTTGGCTACATGCGAGCCAAAGACGCCGCGATAGACGTGCATCTCGTCGATGACCACAAAGCGCAGGCGCGCCAAAAAGCCGGACCATTTGGGGTGATGGGGCAAAATAGCGGTGTGCAGCATGTCGGGGTTGCTAAGAATGAGTCGCCCCTCGGCGCGGATGGCGGGCCGGGCCGTGGCCGGCGTGTCGCCATCGTAGGCGGCGGCGGAGATTGTAAATTGCGCGCCGGCCCTTGCTAATTGTTCGGCGATAATGGCTAGTTGATTTTTCTGGTCGTGAGCCAGGGCTTTGGTGGGGAACAGATAAAGAGCGCGGGCCTGCGGGTCGCCCAGCAGATGGTGCAGCACCGGCAGGTTGTAGGCCAGCGTTTTTCCGCTGGCTGTACCGGTGACGATGACCGGATGTTGCCCAGCCTGAATCTGCGCCCAGGCGTTGGCCTGATGGCTGTAGAGGGCGTCGATACCCTGCTGGCGCAGGCTGTGGGCCAGGGCCGGGTGCAGATTGGCGGGCAGGGGCGCGGTTTGGGCCGGGCGGGCCTCAAGCGCGCGCCAGGCGGCAATATTTTTGGCAATGGCCGGCGTGTCTCGCCAGATATTTAACAGCGCCGCAAGCGATGACAAGGGGGTAACTCCCTGCAAAATTGATGCCCGTATCTTACTGTGGTTGCGGGTGCGTGTCAACCAATTAGATAATTAACTAACTTGACAAACTGCTGGCTCTGTAATACACTCTAGCCATTAATTTTTGGCAAAATGGTATGATGTTTAGCGCGGCAACTGAAACTCTTATTAGCCTTCTAACCAAGCTCCTTCTGGCGAGGGGTTTTTTCTGTTTGGGAAGGCAATGGATTGAGGTTGCGTAATGTAACGCCGCGGATTTGTATCTGAAAGCCTCCCAAGCGCCGGAGGCTTTTTTATTTTTATCTTTAACTGGCAAAAGGGGAAAATTATGTCGCTGTTTCGCAATTGGGTTTATCTGGCAGTTACCCTGGGGCATTTTACCATTGATGTGTTTAATAGTTCCGGGCCGGTTCTGGTAACATTTTTGAGCGTGCCGCTGGGTTTGACCGCGGCCCAGATAGGATTGGCCATTGGCGCGTACCAGCTTTTCTCATCTATTTCGCAGCCGTTGTTCGGCTGGCTGGCCGATAAAATAGGCAGCCAATGGTTGGGGCCTGGCAGCGTGGGCTGGACAATTGGCTTTGTAGCCATTGCGGTAGTTGTGGCCCAGCAAACCAACAACTTTGGGCTGTTTATGATCTTTTTTGTGATTGGCAGCCTGGGTTCCGGCGCGTTCCATCCGTTGGGAACCAAACACGCCGCCGAAGAGTCGGCGGAGCGGGCGGCCACGGGCACGGCTATCTTTTTTTTATTTGGGCAGAGCGGCCTGGCCAGCGGCCCGGTGCTAATGGGGCTGATTTTGGGCAGCGTTGGGCTGATTGGGGTGTACACCCTGGCCGCTTTGAGTATTCCGCTGGTGCTGTTTATGGTGGTTGCCATGCGACAAACCCACATCGAGCCAATTATTCCCCAACTCGACCCCAATATCTCTAAAGAAACGCTTAAAAAACAGGTGCGCTGGGGCGCCATCACTTTGCTGGCAGTTTTGCTGGGGCTGCGCTCGTGGGCAGGTATTGGGACGGTTAGTTTTTTGCCTAAAATGTTTCAAGATATGGGCTGGAACCCCACCGCCTATGGCTCTATTACCGGCGCATACTGGATGTCATCGGCTATTTTGGGCGTGCTGGCCGGCAACTGGGCCGACCGCTGGGGCCGGCGGCAGGTTACATTTGTAACGCTAGTAGCCGGCTCTGTTGCGCTCTATTTTTTGCCGCTCTATGATAACTGGGTGGCGTTTATACTGGCAATTTTAACCGGCGGATTGCTGGGAGCCACTCACAGTATTTTGGTGGTGATTGCCCAGACGCTTTTGCCGGGTAAAAAGGCCTTTGCTTCGGGGGTAACGCTGGGTTATTTATTTGGCGTGGGCGCTATTGCCGCCTGGGGTATTGGCTGGCTGGCCGATTTTTGGAGCCTGCCGGTGGTAATTCAGGCCGGGGCGGGGCTGTCATTGATGGCTGGCGTGCTGGCCATCTTCTTGCCTTCCACCCGAGAAACCGTACCGGTTCAAACCGAGGGCGTACCAGCGTAATCCCCCAAAAATCCTCTTTTTCTGACAGTTGTTTTATGCTACAATGCGTAGCATACCGGTAAGTAATTTTTTGCCGGGGCGTCTAAAGAATACCGCCAACAAAGAAATTCATACAATGGCCAGGAGTTGGATACCTGCGCGGTTATGCCAACTCCTGGCACTATCTCCAAAACAGCTTCTCTTATCTAAAACATAAGGCAGCGCGTTATGAATAATCGCCGGCAGATTGAGCAGGCTATGGCCGCATTACAGGTTCAACGCCCTACGTTGGGTGATGAAATTGTTGACACCTCAATAGCCGCTTTGCGCCAGCAGCTAACAAATCTGAGCCAGCCAGAAATTATCCGGTCGGCCCTGCGGGGTGAGCGCAAACAGGTGACAGTCATGTTTGCCGACATCTCCGGCTTTACCGCTATGAGCGAAAAACTGGACCCCGAAGAAGTGCGGAGTATGATTAATGCCTGTTTTGAGCGGTTGGGTAAAGTCATCGACCGTTACGGCGGGCATATTGATAAATTTATTGGCGATGAAATTATGGCCCTGTTTGGCGCGCCTGTTGCCCACGAGAACGACCCCGAACGGGCGCTGCGCGCCGCCCTGGAGATGATGGCCGAGTTAGAGGAGTTCAATCGCCAGCACGCCCGGCAAATTCCCAAACCGCTGGCGTTGCATTTTGGCATTAACAGCGGGTTGGTAATTGCCGGCGGCATCGGCACCAGCCAGCGCCAGGATTACAGCGTTATGGGCGATACGGTCAACCTGGCCGCCCGGCTAGAAGATTTGAGCGAGGCCGGAGAAATTTTAGTTGGCGAAGATACCTACCGGCTAACCGCCCCGCTGTTTGAATTTGAAACCCTGAAGCCGGTAAAACTAAAAGGTAAAGAAAAACCCGTGCGCGTGTATCGCGCTCTAAAGGCCAAAGCCGTGCCCGGCGGCCAGATTAGAGGCATCGAGGGCGTTTCCTCGCCGCTGGTTGGTCGAAAAACTGAACTGGCCGAACTCAGCCAAATTTTCGAGGCCGTTTGTAGCGGACGCGGCGGGGTGGTATCGGTTATCGGCGATGCCGGCCTGGGCAAATCGCGGCTGGTGAGCGAACTGTGCCTTACCTGCCAGCAGAGCGGCCAGGCAGATTGGTTTGAAGGCCGCGCCCTTTCTCACGCCGAAAGCGCCAGCTATCTTGTTACCCGTGATGTACTGCGCAATATGCTGGGTATTAATTTGGAAACTTTGTCGGCTCAGGCAGAAATGGCCCTGCGTACAGAGCTTGAGCAGGTGATGCCGGCCAGAGCCGTCGAAATTTATCCCTACCTGGCCCACCTGCTGGAAATTCATCTGGATGAAGAGTCGGCCCGGCGTATCAGGTATCTGGAAGGCGAGGCGCTGCACCGGCAAATTATGCAATCGGTGCAAGATTTTGTAAAAGCCCGCAGTGGGTTATCGCCGCTGGTACTGGTTTGGGAAGATTTGCACTGGGCCGACCCTTCGAGCCTGACGCTGCTAGAATCGCTACTGCCCCTTACCCGGCAGTGCGCGCTGCTGCTGGTGCAACTCTACCGGCCTGTGCTCGATAGCCAGGTTTGGAACTATCGTCAAAATATCGGCAACCTCATTGGCGACGCCCATACCGTGGTTAAACTTGCCCCCCTCACTACCACCGAAAGCGGCGAACTGCTTGATAATTTATTGGGAGCCGATGCCCTGCCGGAAAAGGCGCGGCGGCTTATTATTACCAAGGCCGAAGGCAACCCCTTTTATCTGGAAGAAGTGATTCGCTCGCTGATTAATCAGGGGGCCATTACGCGCTCCGCCGATGGCCTCAGTTGGCTGGCTGCCGCCGGTCTGGATGAAATAAAATTGCCCGACACGCTGCAAGGCGTCATCATGGCCCGCGTTGACCAGCTAGACCCCCAAACCAAGCGCGTTTTGCAAATTGCCTCGGTGGTGGGGCGAAACTTCCCTTACAATGTGCTCGATAAAGTGCTGGCGCGACTTGCCGGAGGGTAATCATGGCAAATCTTTTAGACTATTTAAACAACCTGGAACGGCTCGATTTAATTACGCTGGCCAAAAATGACTCCGATTTGGAATACGCCTTCAAACACGTCTTTACCCAGGAGTCTGTTTATGGCAGTCTGCTACGCAGCGACCGCCGCCAGCTTCACCAGCAAGTGGGCGAGGTGCTGGAAAACCTGCTGCCTAATGCGTTTGACGAAAGCGACACCACGCTGCTGCTGGCCTACCATTTTGAACAAAGCGGCGATAAAGAGCGGGCCATCAAATATTTACGACGCGCCGCTCACATCGCCAAAACCGATTATGCCAACCAGGAAGCCAAAACGCTCTGCAACCGGGCGCTGGCGCTGCTTACCCCCGAAGATTATATTCAGCGCTGGGAAATTTTAGCCAATCTGGAACAGATTTTAGACCGCCTGGGCCAGCGCGAGCAGCAGGCCGACACCCTGACCCAAATGCAAACCCTGGCCGAACTCACCCAAAATGATGAATACCTGGCCGCTACCCACAACCGGCGCTCGGTTTACTTTGATAAAATCAGCGAATATCAGGCAGCCGCCGAAGCTGCCGCCGTAGGGTTGCGAGTGGCTCATCGTTCTGGCAACGCCCACCTGCAGGCCGAAAGTCTCAATTTGCTGGCGCTGGCCGCCTGGCGTCGCTTTGATTACCCCGAAGTGCAAAAATGGGCCATGCAGGCTCTGGAGGCGCTGCGGGTAGTGGGCGACCCGACCACCAGAATCACCAGCCTGTTTCATTTGGGCAAGGCCAGTTATCGCTTGGGCCAGTATGACCTGGCGCTGCAATACCTTAAAGCCGCGCAAGAGCTAACCCGCAACACCGATACCCTGGATGACGAAGCCACCAGCCATCTGATTTTAGGCTGGATTTACCAGCGTTTGGGCGATTATGAGCAGGCCGTTGTAAATTTTGAAGCCAAATTGCAACTGCGCCGCACCACCGGAGACCGCTACGGCGAAGCTACCGCCCTTAGCCATTTAGGTTGGGTAGCCTACGACCAGCGCAACCCCCAGGCCGGGCTTGAATATTGCCGGCAGGCGCTCGATATCTCTCGCCAGATTAATGACCGCGAAAACGAAGCCTATGCCCTGAGCGGCATGGGGCTAAATTATGAGCAACTTGGCAAGTTAGACGAGGCAGCCTCCAGTTACCAGACCGCCCTGGCCATTCATAATGAGATTGGCGCGACTACCCTGGCTATTTTTGACCACGCCGGATTGGCTCGTATCAGGTTAGCCCAAAACAATAATCGCCAGGCGCAGAAACATATCACCACCGTGGCCGACTGGGTGCAGGCCGGCAATGCCCAAAAATTTTGGGACCCCTGGATTATCTACCAATCCAGCTATCGGGTGCTAATGGCTTTGGGGCAAACCGAAACCGCCGATGCCATCTTAAACGAGGCGCATGCCGTGCTACACCAGCGCGCCAAAGAAATTAGCGATGAACAGTTGCGCGACCGATTTTTGACCAGGGTGGCCGCCAACCGAGAACTTGAACAAACCTGGCACGCTGCCCATGCCGCAGCATAACGGCCCCCAACTCGAACGAACCGCTTTTGACCAAAAAAGAAATCGGTGGCAGGCGGCAAGCCGAAAGTGGCAGGTAAAAAACCTGTTACCGGCCACTTGCAGCGTTGTTCAGTTCAAAATATTGATAATTTTTGTCGATGTTGTGGCGTAAGCGCCTAAATCACTGATGCCATGCTCTTTACCAAAGGACTATAGTAATTGTCTTAAAAAATGGCTACAATGAGCCTAGATAAGTAGCAGAAAGTAGGCTTTACCCCCCGCCACCGCTTCTGTTGAGGGAAGATTTATGAAGGTGAAAATTTGGGGCGCTCGTGGCTCAACGCCCGCTCCTATCAGGCCGGAAGCTATTAAAGAAAAGATTATTTCGGCCTTGCTGGGTATTGCTAATATAGAGAGTGGTGAATTACGGGAGGACCTCATCTCTACTATTTTAGATAACCCGGAGCATGCCGTTGACCGGTCAACCCCAGGCATTTACGAAAAAGTTTACGAAAAAATTCAGCTCAAGCGTCGTCAGGCTGTAGAAAACTATTTAAACACCCTCTCGCCATTAAGCGTTGGCACTGCGGGCGGCAATACCCCTTGCATCGAGATTCGCTCTGGCAATGATTTGTTTATTATCGACGCCGGCTCTGGCATTAGAGAGTTGGGCCTGGAGTTAATGCAAGGCCCCTGCGGTAAAGGCGAAGGGGTTATTTACCTGTTTTTTAGCCACCCTCATTGGGACCACATTCAAGGCTTCCCCTTTTTTAGACCGGCCTTTGTGCCCGGCAACAAAATTTACATTTACAGCGTGCATGATATTGAGGCCGCGCTAAGGCGTCAGCAAGATTCTATCAGCTTTCCCGTATCGCTGGATTATATGCAGGCCGCTTTTATTTTTGAGCCTCTGAAACCCGGCCAGGTGTTAGAGTTTGGCGACTTGCGCGTCCGCAACATCCGCAACGAGCACCCTGGCGATGCTTACGGCTTTCGCTTTGAAAAAGGCAACAAAGTGTTTGTTTACGCCAGCGATGCCGCCTACCCCGATGGCCTGGACTTGCATCCCCACCTTGGCTTTTTTGATAAGGCCGACGTGCTCATTTTTGACGCCCAGTTTACCCAGCGCGAGTCGGATGAAAAGGAAGATTGGGGCCACAGCTCCTCTTTTATGGGGGTCGAAATGGCCCAGCAGGCCGGCGTTAAAAACCTGGCCCTTTTTCATTATGACCCCACCTACACCGACCGGGAGCTGGAAGACATTCTGGAACGCACCCTCAAGTTTCAGCAAAATCAATACCCCACCCAACCCCCCGTTAAGGTGATGATTGCCCAGGAAGGCCAAACCTTTGACCTGACCCCGGAACAGACCACCCAGATACAGCAGGTTCCCGGCAGTAAAGCCGCCATTTTGCGCCCCACCGGTATTTTTGACGAGCGAATAGCCGCCGAACTGAAAGAGCAGTTGGCCGCCATTATTCGGGTTGAATGGCCGCCCCAGTTGATTATTGACATGTCAAACGTAGAACTGTTGCAGGTGGCCGGGTTGCGCGCCCTGGTAAAATTACGCAAAGATTACCAGGAACACGGTGGCTCGATGGCGCTGGTGGGGCCGTCGATTAACGTGCAGCAACTTATTGAACTGGCCGGCTACCGAGAATTTTTTGCCATTTACCCCTCGGTGCGAGAGGCGCTGAAGGCGCTGGAGGCGCGCGAAACCCTTAATTTACCCGGCCAGGTTTTAAAAGAGCGCTACCAAATTGAAGAAAAAATTGGCGAAGGGCAACTGGGCACCGTTTTCAAAGCCATCGACATGCAGCAGAACATGCCGGTGGCCATCAAAATTCTCTCGCCCTCATTTAGCGAGGGGGCCATTGAGCAGTTTTTGCGGCAGGCGCGCCAAATTATCGACTTGCTGCACCCCAACATTGTTGATGTTTACGATTGCGACGAAGACCGGGGCATTGCTTTTATGGCCGAGGAGTTTATTGATAGCAGAACCCTGCGCGATTTGATTAATGAAACTCCCAACCAGCCTCTGCCTTTTGATGTGGCCCTGAGCATTGCCGAAAGCATAACCCGCGCCCTTGAATACGCCCACGCCAACGGCGTTATCCACGGCGATTTAAAGCCCAAAAATGTACTGCTGGCCAGCGAGGTAAAAATTAGCGATTTTGGCCTGGGCCGGCTGGAAAGCGGCAAATCGCTCATTAATATCGACGTGCCCCTGACGCTGGTTACGGCCCAATATCTGGCTCCCGAGCAGGTGTTGGGCCACCCAATTGACGCCCGCACCGATTTGTATGCCCTGGGCGTCATTTTATATGAATTGTTTACCGGCCGCCCCCCCTTTGAAGGCTCAGACCAGCAGGTGCTGGAATATCACCGCACCAGTTCGCCCACGCCGCCGCGCCGGCTCAACCCCAACCTCTCTCGCTCGCTGGAGCATTTAATTTTGAAACTGTTGGATAAAGACCCCAACAAACGGTACGCCACCGCCCGGCAGGTGCGACACATTCTCAACAGTATGTCAACCCCCATTAGCGGTAAAATACAGCGCCGCGCTTTTACCATAGAGCAGTGGCCCACCCTGGTTGGTCGCGAAGATGAATTATCTCGCTTAACCGGGCTGTGGGCCGAAACCAGACGGCAGCAAGGCCAGGTGGTATTTATTAACGGCGAAACCGGTATTGGAAAAACCCGGCTGGCCCAGGAGCTAACCTACTGCCTGGATGACGCCATTGTGTTGATTGGCAATTGCCAGCGGGTAGAGGGCCAGGTTGCTTACCAGCCGTTTATTATGGCCCTTAAAACTTACTTTAACAATACCCCTGAGAATGGTCAGGATGAAGTTACAAAAGTGTGGTGGGCCATCAACCGGCTTGCCCCCGAAATTGAGGCAATTGTTCCCAACCTTGCCCTACCAGAGGCGGCTACCCGGCCGGTTGCGGGGTTTCTGGAAACTCTGGCGCAGGCCACGGCCAAATCTCCCTGGCTGTTAATTTTAGACGATTTGCAATGGGCCGACCCCGGCAGTTTAAGGCTGCTAGAGTATCTGGCTGACCACGGCGCAACGATGGGGCTAATGATTGTGGGTATTTATAATAACAATAAAAACCACGATGGCCTCAAAGAAAACCCTTTTCTGGCCGACACGTTGGCCCGCTTAAAACATCAAACTAACTGCACCGAAATTACGCTGGAGCGATTGGCGCAGGGCGAGGTAAAAGAACTGCTCGAAAGCCTGTGGTCGCAATTAGTTCCGGTCGATTTGGCGGCTGCCATTTATCATCGAACCGAGGGCAACCCCTTGTACGTGGAAGAAATTGCCAAGGCCCTGGTTGACGAAGGTATTGTTACCTGGCGCGACAACAAGTGGCATTTTGGCTCGGTGGTAGAAGCCGGCCTGGCCAGGCAATTGAACGAGGCGATTGGGCGTCGCATTAATCGCCTGAGCCGTGAAACCCAGACGTTTTTGAGTCAGGCAGCTATTTTAGAACCGGCCACCAAATTTAGCGACCTGCACGAAATGAGCGATTTATCGGAGTGGGATGCCCTGGAAAGCCTGGACATTGCCCTGGAGCGGCAGTTGCTTCAGGAGGCGCCGGGCGAAAAAGAGGTGCGCTTTAGCCACGCCAAAATTCAAGAGGTGCTGTACCAGGGCCTTAGCTCATTAAAACGACGCCTGATGCACCGCGAAGCCGGCGAGGCGCTGGAGCGCAAATATCCGGCCGAACCCAAAGAGATTCCTCATTTGCTGGCCCATCACTTTTTTCAGGCCGGCGAGCTGGAAAAAGGATTAATTTACAGCATTCAGGCCGCCCGCCTGGCGGGTGCGGCTTATGCTCAACATTCGGCGCTCTACTGGTATACGCAGGCGCTGGCTGCCATAGACCAATTGGGCATAGATGATGTAACCCGGCCACAACGCTTTGAATTGCTGCTGGCCCGCGAGCAGATTCACCACCGGCTGGGCAACCGCGCCGCCCAACTGGCCGATTTAACCACTTTGCAGCGGCTGAGCCAATCTCTGAACGACCCGAACAAACAGGCGCAGGTTCACAACCGGCAGGCGGCGTATGCCTGCGCTATTGGCCAGTTTGGTGAGGCCGCCACCGAAGCTCAGGCCGGGCTGATTGCAGCAGGCCAGGCCGGCAACCCCGCGTTAGAAAGCGAAAGTCTGGCTCAACTGGCCTATCTGGAAATGCGGCAAGGGCAATATAATGCGGCTCAAGATTATCTGCAATCAGCCCAAAAACTGCTCAAAAAAATCAACAATCCTGCTGCCGAAATCAAGAACTTGCTAATGTTAGCCGCGCTCTTCAATATTCAAAATCAGTATGCCAACAGCCAGGCCTATAGCCAACAGGCCCATAGCCTGAGCATTTCGGCGGGGGACAGGTTTGGACAGGCCAGGGCGTTAAGTAACCTGGGCGATACATATCTGCACAAAAAGGATTTTGCTGCGGCCCAGAACCATCTGCAACAAGCGTTGTTACTCAATCAATTTATTGGCTACCGGCACGGCGAGGCCATGTGCCTTAACCGGCTGGCGGCAATTTATAATTTGCAGGGACAGTACAATACGGCGCTGCAATATCTAGAGCAGGCCATAACGCTTCGGCGCGAAATTGAGGATGAACCAGGATTGGCCGAGGATTTGTTATTGCAAGGGTCCATTTTTTTAGCCGCTCAGGATTATGTTACCGGGCGTGAGCACGTGGGGCAGGCCCTGGAGATTTTTCAGCATTCAAAAAGTAAAATTCAAGAGGCTGACGCCTGGCTGGAAATAGCTATTGCTCTGGAGGGATTAGGCGAAATTGAGAAAGCGCACCACGCCTATGAGCAGGCGCAGCTTATTCAAGAGAGCGCGGGTAATCTTTCCGGCGCGCTGGATGCAGAAATTGGGGTGGCTCGCTGCCTGCTGGCCCAGAGAAGAATTGATGACGCTTGCCAACGGGTCGAAAAAATTTTAGAAGAGCCGGGTCTCAATGAGGCTGGCGCTCTTAGGTATCCGGTGCGCTTTTACCTGTCGGCTTATCATGTGCTTGAGGCCGCCGGCAAAAGTCAACCGGCGTTGAAGGCCCTGGACAAAGGCCACATTTTGTTGCAAATGTGGGCTGACAATATTGAAGATTCTGCTCTGCAAACCTCGTTTTTAGAGAACGTGCCGGAAAACAAGGCGCTGTTGACTCAACTGGAGCAGCGCGAGCTGGAACAACCGGCCAATTAATTCCCCCTAAAGTTTGTACCCAACTATAAAATTTTACTCTAGCCGCAGATTTGCCAGCACAACGGCCCGGTTGGGGTGGGCAATGCCTTGCGGGTCAACTGTCTGGACGCGCTCGTTGAAGTCGTTGTAGAGGCCGGCAATGAGGGTGTATTCGCCGGCGGGCAGGTCCGGGGGAAGCTCGATGCGGTGCGGGTCGGCCACAACCGCGTCCACGGTCCAGCCGGTAACGGGGGCGTGGCCGCTGCGGGGAATGCTGTCGTGTCCGGCTACGCGCTGGCCTTCGGCGTTGATAATTTGGGTGAAGGCGGTCAGGTTTTGGTTTTGCGGGTTGCGGGCGCGCCAGTACAGCGTTACATCAATTGAGTCGGAATGCACGTCAACCTGATGGCTCAACAACTCGATGCCGCCCAGAAAACGGGCGGGGGCAATGACCCGCTGCGGGTTGGCTTGCAGGGTATAGAGCGAGACTGTTCCCAACCCCTCAAAATTGTACGACGCCAGTTCTGCGCCTCTGTTGGCAACGGTGTTGGTTAAGGGGCGCGCCTGGGGGCCGGTCGGTAAAATCCAGACCCGGTCGGCGGCTTGCAGCAGTTCTGGAATGGTAGCCGCGGCGGTTAAATTTTTACTGCTGCCATCGGTTAGTTGCAGGTTGTAGCGGCGGCGCAAATGGGGGTAAATTTGGCGATAGGTTGATTGGTCGCTCAACAGCAGCCGGGGCGGGGAGGCGTCGGGCGGGAGGTTTTGCAGTTGACTTTCCATAAAACCGGCAAACGCTTGGACCGGGCTGTTTTGTATCTGGTGAAGATGGTAAGCCCGGATAGTAAGCGGCGTCAGTACCAGCAAGGCCAGGACCGCCAATCCGCCCAGCGCCACGGGGATGCGTTGCCGCGCCTGGGCAAAAGGCGCCAACCAACCCTGCTGAGGCCAGAGCACCAGGGCAAATTCAGCCGTCAGCATCAGCGTCATCAAAAAGCGGGCAATAACAATAAAGAGCAGCAGCCAGGCTGCATTGGGGACGAGCACAAAATAAACCGGTTGTTCCAGCACATTTAAGCCGGTTAGCGCCAGCATATAGGCCAGGCCGCGCCAGTTGGGCAGCAGCAGCAAAATAAAAGGCAGCAGATACACCAGAAATTGGGGGCTGTAGCCTTTGGAATAGAGCATAAAAACAGATACCGTGAGCGCGGCAAAGGCGATAACGTTGGGCGGCCGGTCGTAATCGGCTTTGCGGGTAAAGATGAAGGCGTAAATAGCCGCAAAGGCCAGCGAAATAGCCCACCAAACTATCGACGGCCAGCCGTGATGCACGGCAAAGTTTGTCTCGGCCGGGTTCAGCCGGTCGCCGCCAACCTGGCCAAAGCCGTAGTAGCCTTCGGCCACGGCCCAAACCGTTTCCCACGAGGAGCGGCCCAGTATCGAGCGGAACGAGGCCGGCCACCATTGCGGGTTGCCGTTAAGCGCAGGCCAAAAAATAAAAGGGGCCAGCAGCAGCATAACGGTTAGCCCAAATGCTACCGCATAAATACCAATCTCGATGCCAACGTTGCGGTTATTCTCCCGGTATTGATGCCAAAGCTTTCTGGCAGCCACCGGCAGCAGCAGCGCCGGAATAATTTTAACCATAAAGCCGACCCCCACCGCCATAGCCGAGGCAAAACGCCGCTCCTCTAACAGCAAGTCGAGCGCCAGCAGAATAAAAAACAGGGCCACGCCATCAAAAAAGCCCAGCATGGCGTATACCGGCGGAAACAGCCCGGCGTAAATCCACAGCACCCGGTTAATGGTTTCCGGGGCAAGCAGCAGCCGGCGGGCCAGCCGGTAAATAAGCGCAAAGTTGCCGATTTCAAACAGCACAAACGCGCTGCCCAAAATCAGCACAAACCAAAGCCGGGGGTCATCGGGCCAGGGGGGCAGCAGCAGCGAGAGGCGATATCCGCCCACCATAAGCCACGGAACCAGCGGCGGCCACTCCAGCCAAAAGTTCAAAAATGGATACAAGCCGTAATCCGATAGCGAGGCGATGCCAAAATAGGTGTCAAAATCTGACCAGTCTCTAATGAAGCCGCCCGGTTGCAGCAGCAACAGCGTGAGCAGCCTGAACACTACAAACAGAGCCATTAGCGGCCAAAACTCAGAGACCGGGGGGGCCAGGTCTGCTTTGGCCGTGGGCCTGGGTTGCGGCTGGGGTTCGGGCGGCGGGGCTGGCGCGGGTTCGGGGGGCGGTGTTGGGGCGGCGGTTTTTTCGGGCGGCGGCGCTATTTTATCAAACTTGACGACTTTTTGGGTAGTGGGAGTTGACGGCTCCGGCAGGGTGTCAAAATCAATTTCGGTGGGTACGCCCTCTTGAGCGGCTTTGAACAAAGCCTCTTGCACTTCATCAACCGGGGTAGCGCGGGGGCCTTCGTCCAAATCCAGGCCGGGGCTGGCCAGTTGGTCAAAATCAAGGTCGGTGGGCATATCGGCTTTGGCGGCTTCAAACAGGGCGGCTTGAATTTCGTCAACCGGGCCGGGGCGGGGGCCTTCGTCAATTTCCGGCAACGACTCATCCGTATCGGCGGCAGAAACAGGTTTGGTGGAGTCCTGGTGCAGCGACGATTGGTTTTTGTCGCGCCCGGTTTTTTTGTCGTCACCTGTTTTTGGGGAGTCGTTTGATTTTTCTTGACTCATCGCATTCTACCTGTCCACAATTTAAGGCGTAACGTTAAAATAGCCAGCGTATATTTGATAAACGTTGAAAAGAACTGCGTTTTACTATGCCCGTGCAGGCGCAGCCGGTAAAACACGGGCACTTCCAGCATTTTGTAGCCTCGCTTGTGAGCCACCATCAGCAGCCGAATAAAGTAGTCGCCGTAACCGTAATAAATCTGGTCCAGGTCCATTGACATGAGCTTGTCGCGGTAAATGGAAAAGAAGCCGCTCAAATTATCGTGCACCGGGGTGCCGAACAACAGCCGGATGCCATAATTATAGATAAGACTGGAAAATTGTCGAAAGCGGTCTTCCATGCCGCCGGCCATCACAAATCGGGAGCCGATGATGATGTCGTAAAACTCCAGAAATTTTATCATTTGGGGCAGCAGGATGGGGTCGTGATTGAAGTCGGTATCCATAAATACCAGTATCTGGCCGTTAGAATGTTCCGCGCCGTAGCGAATGGCCGTGGCCAGCCCGCGCTCCTCGGTGCGCACAAAAAGGTTGACCCGCGCATCGTGGCCAAAGTTTTGGCGCACGGCCTCGGCGGTGCCGTCAGGACTGTTGTCGTCAACAACCACTACCTCAGCATCAATTTCTGGCGGCAAGGCCCGAAAGATAGCCTGGATTAGCTCGATGATATTATCTTTTTCATTGTAGGTTGGCAGAATGATGGATGCTTTCATGGTTGGTAATTGGTGATTAGCAATTGGTAATTAGCCAGGCGTTAATTACCAATTAGGCTTACATGTGTTTCCACAGTTCAAAAATGGTGCCGTATCGACCGCCCTGCTGCCGGAAGCGGCGCTGGTCGGCGGGTTTGGGCCAGGAGTGGTACGAGGACTGACTGCTGTTTTGCGAGATGCGGGGGGGATGGCCTTGCTCAACCAGTTTGACGGCCTCAACCAGCATGTCGGCCCCCAACACCGCGCAACGATAGGAGAGCGAGGTAATGGTGTCTGCCGGCGAGACTGTTATTTTCTGCTGCATCAACAGGTCGCCGGTATCAAATTTTTCGTCAACCCAGTGGATAGTGATGCCGGTTTCTTTCTCGCCGGCGGCAATAACCCAAAAGTAGGGAAACAACCCCCGGTGGCGGGGCAGCAGCGCGGGATGGATGTTAAGCGTGCCCTGGGTGGGCAGGTGAATCAGGTCGCGTTTGATAAGCTGGTTGAGGTAGATGGACAGAATTAAATCGGGCTGCCAGGCTTTAATTTGGGCAAACGTTGCGGCGCTGTTCACATCCGTCGAGCCGGTGACCGGCACGTTGTAGCGGGCGCGCATATCTCGCAGCGAATGAACTTTTGGCTCGCGGCCAATCAACTTGAACAATATGGCCGTAGCCCGGCTTTGAAAAAGCTCCAGGGCTTTGCGGCCCACAAACCGCAGGCCGGTTCGCTTTATCAGATGAAGCAGCCCCTGGGGTAAACTTTTGCCGTATACCAGACAATCGGAGCGCACAATGCCAACCACCTGCCCTGGATATTCCTTGAGCAGCTGTTCGGTCATGAGGTTTGAGTAGAGACTTTCGTAGGTTAAAATGACAATGCGCATGGTGGGTAATTGGTAATTACCGGCCCGCTAAACCGATGAGGGTGTCGCAAACATAATCAATTTGCTCCGGGGTAAGGGTAGCCCCGGACGGTAAGTTGAGGCCGCGCCGGCTTAAATCTTCGGCCACGGGCAGCGATTGGCCGGTGTTGTACATGGGCAATTGATGAACCGGGTAAAAGAAGGGGCGGGTGTCGATGCCGGCCTGGCGGAGTTTGTGGCGCAGTTCGTCCCGGCTCAGGCTAAACTCGTCTTTAATGATAACCGAGTACATCCAGTAGACATTTTTGGCCCAACCGGCTTCGGGCGGCAGGGTCAGGCCCGGCACGCCGGCCAGACGGCGGTTGTAATGGGCCGCGTTGCGCCGCCGGATGGCAATCATCTCGTTGATGCGCTCCAGTTGGGCCAGCCCGATGGCGGCCTGCACGTTGGTCATGCGGTAGTTGTAGCCAACTTCGGGGTGCCAGTAGGGGTTATCGCTGTAGCGGCCCTGGTTTTCAAGAAAAAAGGCGCGCTCGGCCCAGCTTTTGTTGTTTGTTACCAGAATACCCCCTTCGCCGGTGGTGATGATTTTGTTGCCGTAAAAACTAAAAATAGCGGCGTCGCTCAACCCGCCCACCCGTTGATTTTTGTAGCAGGCCCCATGAGCTTCGGCGGCATCTTCAAATAGAAGCAGACCGCGCTCATTGGCAATGGCCCGCAGCGAGTCCAGGTCGGCGGGGTGGCCGTACAGATGTACGGCAAAAATAGCTTTGGTGCGGGGGGTGATGGCCTGGGCCACAGTCTGGGGGTCAATATTCCAGGTGTCAGGCTCAGAGTCGACAAAGACGGGCGTGGCGCCGGTGTAGCGGATGCCGTTGGCTGTGGCCACGTAGGTGAGGCTGGGCATAATTATTTCATCGCCGGGGCCAAGGTTGAGCGTGGCGGCCAGCAGATGAATGGCAACCGTACCGTTAAAGGTTGCAACGCCGTAGCGCGCGCCGCAAAAATCGGCAAATTGCTGTTCAAAATCTTTTACGTATTTGCCCAGCGACGATATCCAGCCGCTTTGGACACAGTCGGTGACATACTTTAGCTCGTTGCCGTTGAACCGGGGTTCGGCAACAGGAATGAACGGTTGAGAGTTGGTCAAAGTATCTTTACCTAAAAATAATTTTGTGGAACCTGATCCAATATAGCTGCTACAAACAAAAGGGAGACGATTTTATACGTCTCCCATTTTAGCAGCGTAAAGGTCAAATCATAACCCTAACAAGGGCAAAAGTCAAAGCGGTTAAGCCGAGTTGTTCCAGCTTTTTAGCAGCTCTGGCAATTCGGTGTGGCGGCGAATAATGGCGTCGGGGGTGACGGTGGCCGTAACAAACTGGTCGGTGGTGGTGGGCCAACCATCGTGATTGAGGCCAATGTACTGCACCCCGCGCATGCCAACGCCCTGCGCCCCGGCAATATCGGTGCGCAGCAGGTCGCCCACGTGAACGGCTTCGGCGGGTTCAGCGCCCAGCACATCCAGGGTGGATAAAAAGGCGTCGGGATGCGGTTTGCTGCGGCCCACCTCATCGGAAAAGGTAAGGTGGCTGAAATAACCAACCAGCCCGTCCGATTCCAGAATCTGGCGCAGCACCCGGCCCGGCGTAATGCCGGTATCGGAGATGACGGCCAGTTGGTAGCGGGTTGACAGTTGGGCCAGCACCGCTCTGGCCTCGTCAACCAGAATGGGCGTGTCGATTAAAACGCTTTCTTCCATGCGCTGTTGGATGGGCAGCAGGCCGGCGGGGCCAATTGACAGGCCCAAATATTGCAGCATAACCCCCAGCCACTCCCTGGCATCGGCAGTGCGATGCTCTTGCACCCAAATACGGTTCCAGGTATCGCGGGCTACTTTTACGGCGACCTCGAATTTAGTTTGCTCCAGCGGGCTGCCGCTGGCCTGCTCAACATCGGCCTTGAGCCTGAGCGCTCGTTCGCTCCAGTCAACGGGGCGGTTTTGGTAGAGGGTTTGCCAAAAGTCAAAGGTAATCGCTTTGATGGTCAAGGCGAGGCTCCAATTTCTACCCTAATCTGGTAGGCAATTTGTTTGGCTCGCTGCGGCGCGTCGCCCACATAGTGGCCGGCTGCCAGCAGGTCGACCACCTGCGCCGGCGTCAGATAGCGGGTAATGCGCTCGTCTGCCGCAAGGCGATCTGGCAGGGGGTTGGGCTGGCCGGCGGCAACAGTGGCCCAGGCGGCCAGGCTGTGCTCGCGAATAATTTCGTGCATCTGCTGGCGGTCGGCGCCCTGTTTGGCGGCGGCCAGCAGCACCCGCTCGGTGGCGGCAAAGGTGCCATAGGTTTGCAGGTTGCGGGCCATGGCTGCCGGGTCTATCTGCAAATCTCGGATAAGGCGGGTGGCCCGGCGTACAATTTCATCGGTGGCTAAAAAGGCGGCGGGGAACATCTCGCGCCGGTTGGCGGAGTCATCCAGGGTGCGCTCCAGCAGCGAGTGGGCGGCATTGTCCCAGGCGACACGCGGCAAAGCGGCCACCAGCCGGGCCAGGCTGTCAATGTTTTCGGCGTTGATGGGGTTGCGTTTAAAGGGCATGGCGCTGGAGCCAACCTGCCGGCGGCCAAACGGCTCGGCCCATTCACCCAGCGAGGGCGCTTGCAGCAGCCGCAGGTCGAAGGCAAATTTATAGAGCGACCCGGCCAGCCCGGCCAGCGCGTTGAGCACCAGCCAATCTTGTTTGCGGGGGTAGGTTTGGGTAGCTACGGGGAACGGCTCTAAATCTATGTCAGCCATAATTTGGGCCTCGAATTGGGCGGCCTCCCAGCCGCTTTCGGCCAGCAACTCCTGGTACGAGGCGGAAGTGCCAACGGCCCCTTTGAACCCTTTACCCCGGAGGCCATCGCCCACGCGGCGCAGTTCGGCCAGGTCGGTCAGCAGGTCAAAGCCGTATTGGGCCAGCCGGTAGCCCAGGGTGGTCGGTTCGGCGGGTTGCAGGTGGGTAAAGCCGATGATGGCGGCATTAGCCCAGCGTTCGATTTGCGGGGCCAGCTCGGCCAGCAGTTCGGCCAACTGGCCGATGATTAAATCCAGGCTTTGGCGCAGGCGCAGGGCGTCGGCGTTGTCCTCAATGTCCATTGAGGTTGCGCCCAGATGAATAATACCGCCACCCACCAAACATTGCTCGGCAAAGGTTTTTACTTCGGCCATCAGGTCGTGGTGAATTTCGGTTTCAATTTGATGGGCGCGGTTTACGTCAATGTTATCGGCGTTGGCCCGCAGGTCATCCACCTGAGCCTGAGTGACCAATCCGGCGGCCTGCTGGGCCTGGGCCAGGGCCACCCACAGGCGACGCCATAAGCGCCGTTTGTGGGCTTCGCTCCAGATTTGGCGCATTTCGGGGCTGCCGTAGCGCCAGCTAAAGGGGGAAAGATAGGTTTGATGGTCAAATTCTTGTGTCATACGGGCAGTATAGCACGGGCTGAATGGGGCGGCAAAGTGATTGACGAGAGGTAGATAAGCTGATAAAATGGCGGACTGTTGGTGACATTCGGGGAGCGCGCCAAAGGGTCTAAATGAAATTCTTGCCCACCGGATAAAAAGTTACGCAGAGATTCGCACAGAAATCACAGAGATTCGCCGAGAAAAAAACGCTGTGTTTCTGTTTGGTTGCGGCGCGAAGCGTGCCGCGTTAGGGTAATCAAGCAATTATTTTATACGAGGAGTTATCATGCCCGATATTCAAGAGTCAGCTTTGATTAAAGATGCGCAGATTGTAACCTTTAGAACCTTTGGCGATGACCGGGGCCGTTTTACGGAAACATTTCGCAAAGCCTGGTTTCCCCAGCGAAGCTGGGAAAATTTTCAAACCAACCGCTCCGAGTCTAAGGCCGGGGTGCTGCGCGGGCTGCACTATCATTTTCATCAGGTGGATTACTGGTTTGTGGCGGCGGGAAAAATTCGGGCGGCGCTGTATGATTTGCGCCCTGACTCGCCCACGCGGGGCATGGCTCAAACCCTGGAAATTGGCCATGAGAATCAAATGGGTTTGTTTATTCCCGTAGGCGTGGCCCACGGATTTGTCACCCTCAGCGACGCTATTTTAATTTATATTGTGGATAATTATTACGATGGCAGTGACGAGTACGGCATTGCCTGGAACGACCCGGATTTGGGCATCTCCTGGGGGGTAGAGTCGCCTGTGGTTTCGCCGCGCGATGCGGATAACCCAAGGTTGAGGGATATCCCGGCAGACAGATTGCCACGGAGATAAATTTACTGCTTCAACAGCCACCCGATACGGTCATACGAGATGGCATAGTGAAAGATAACTGTGCCCCCTAAAACCAGAGCCGAGGTTACGGCGCCGGTAACGTACAACCCCCAGGCAGCAAAACCGAACAGGGCCAGTTCTAACAGCAAGCGCAGCCAGCCGGGCACCGGCACCGGCGCAGCGCCGGAACGGCTCCGGTCGTTGGGTACGGAAAACGTGGCCCAGAGCAAGGCGGCAATCAGAGGCAGGCCCAGGGCCAGCCCTGTCTTTAAAAAGATGTTGTGGCTTTGCTGCCAGCCCCAGTAGCCAATTGCCAGCAGCGCCGCCAGTTCCAGCAAAAATCTAAGGGCGAGATTGGCGGGGTGATGAGCCATAGCTACACTTGTGGTTCAAAGCGATAGCCGGTGTTGAGTTCGTTGAGAATGTAGATAGGGTTCTGGGGGTCTGGTTCCAGCTTGCGGCGCAGGTACCAGATGTAAACCCGCAAGTAGTCAATATCATCAATATATTCAAAGCCCCACACACCCTCCAGCAATTGCCTGAACTCCAGCAGCCGGCCTTTGTTTTTAACCAGGATAGCCAGCAATTTGAACTCGGTGGGGGTTAGCTTGATGATTTCGCCCCTAATAGTGACTCGGCGGGCATCCAGGTCAATGGACATATAATCATCGCTGTAGGTGGTGGCATCTGCCTCTGACTCGGTGTGAACCCGGCGCAGGTTGGCCCGAATCCGGGCCAGTAACTCGCCCACGCGGAAGGGTTTGGTCAGGTAATCGTCGGCGCCAAGGTCTAGCCCTTTGACAATATCCTGTTCCCGGCCCAGGGCAGTGAGCATAATAATCGGGGTGTTTGACATTTCCCGAATGCGCTGGCAAACCTCGTAGCCGCTGAGTTTGGGCATAGAAATGTCCAGAATAACCAGGTCGGGTTGATTGCTAAAAAAGGCCCGCAAGGCTTCCTGCCCATCACTGGCAGTAATAATTTCATAGCCTGCCCGGTTCAAACCGTGTTCGACAAGTTCTACAGAGATGGGGTCATCATCAACTATCAGAATTTTTTCGCCCATTTTTTCAAACTACCGGCCAATTTTATTATTCAAAGTATATATGAGAAGCAGCAAGTTGACAATAGCTACATGAAAAGAGGGCTGCGTTGGGGGGTTAGTCGTAAACTGTGCCCAACCCGTTGAGTAATTCTTTTACATCGTGCACCGGGCGGGCTGTATCAACCAGCAGATATTGACCGGCCTCGCGAGGTGTGGCGTGGTGGGCGCTGGCCAGGCGCAAATGGTATTTGGCAATAATCTGGTAGCCCCCTTTGATGGTAATGTGTCCGGCTACTAATAAACGTTGCGGCACAAAACCCTCCGACAGATGGCGCAGCATAGCCTCCAGAAAAATGGCGTAGTCTGTATTGCCATATTCCCGTTCGCAGCGGGTGAACAGGGCAGACCAGAGTATCTGGTCAAAATGAGGGTGGCTGCTGGCAATAAAGCCGCGCAGCAAATCGTTGTAGCGGGGGTCATCGGGGCCGGATACTGACAGGTAATATTGGGCCAGGGTTTGGTAGGGAATGCCTTCGTGCATTTTGGCGTAGCCGTTACGCAAGGCGGCCAAATCTTCCGGGGCCAGCATTTCATCGGCCCAGGCCAGTAGTTCTTGATGGCTCCAGTTGAACAGCCTGGTAACATTGGCCGAAATGGTCATAAAGGCCGACGCGCCGGAGTGGGCCACGCTGACGCCTGCTTTGGTGCGGATGTAAAAGGGCAGGGAGTCGAACAGAGAAAGAACCTGGTCTCGCGCGCGGGTTTGGGTCAGGGCTTTTTCAAAATCCGGGGTGTAAATGCGCTGGCCTTTAGCCAGGTTGATGCCGTAAATATGGGGTAGTTCATGGTTGCCGCTCAGGTAGATGATAGCCTCGCCGTAGGCGCTTTGCAGGTTGAGCACATCAAGCACAATATCCAGCGATTTGTCGGCAGCCGGCTCTTCGGCGTGAATCAGGTCGCCGGTAAATATCAGGCAATCGGCCTGCCCGTTGGCCCGAAGCGCCACAAAGCGGTCTCGATAGCGCCGGTAGGCGTCCCAATCGCCATGCAAATCGGTGACAACCATGGCGATGCCAGATTCGAGTGTCCAAAGCCGGGGGTAAGTTTTGTTTAAACTGAATGGCATAAACTCTGCTGCCGGATGTCCTCTAACAGAATTAAATAGTCAATACAAGTTTACAGGATTTTACTTAAAAACAGTTTAGTGCGCTCATGTTGGGGGTTGTTGAAGAGTTCATTGGGCGTGGTATCTTCAACAATTTTGCCCTCGTCCATAAAGATAATCCGGTCGGCGGCGCTGCGGGCAAAACCCATCTCGTGAGTGACCACAATCATGGTCATGCCTTCTTTGGCCAGGGCCAGCATCACATCGAGCACTTCTTTAATCATTTCCGGGTCAAGGGCGCTGGTTGGCTCATCAAACAGCATAATTTTGGGGTTCATGGCCAGGGCGCGGGCAATGGCTACCCGCTGCTGCTGCCCGCCGGAAAGTTGGCCGGGGTAAACATCGGCTTTTTCGGGGATGCCAACCTTGGTTAACTGCTGGTGAGCAATTTCAATGGCTTCCCGTTTTTTGCGTTTACGCACCACCCGCTGGGCAATGGTAATATTTTCAAGCGCGGTCAAATGAGGAAACAGATTGAATTGCTGAAAGACCATGCCCACCTCTCGGCGTACCGCGTTGATATTTTTGGTTTTCTTGCTCAAATGGATGCCATCGACCCACACATCGCCGGCGGTGGGCACTTCCAGGTAGTTGATACAGCGCAGCACGGTAGATTTGCCGGAGCCGCTGGGGCCAATAATAACCACCACCTCGCCGGTCTGCACCGTTAAATTAACGTTGTTGACCGCTTTGACCGGGCCGAAATGTTTGTACAGATTTTTTATAACCACAATGCCTTCCTGGGCAGCGGGCGAGTTATCCATCGGTCTTTAACCTCGTTTCCATTGTTTTAACCACCAGCGACAGCAAAATGGTCATGGTTAAATACATAAAGGCAACCATATTGTAAGTTTGCAGGTATTGAAAGGAACTGGCCGAGTAAAGACGTCCAAGCTGGGTGATATCCTGCACGCCCAGGGCCGAAACCAGCGACGACTCTTTGAGCATGGCGATAAAATCGTTGCCCAGGGGGGGCAGCACCCGCCGCACCGCCTGGGGTAAAATAATGTGGCGCATGGCCTCCACATAGCTCATACCCAAAGAGCGAGCCGCTTCCATTTGGCCCCGGCCAATCGATTCGATACCGGCCCGAAACACCTCTGCGGAAAAAGCTCCGTAACTGATGGCCAGGGCGATAATGGCTCTTACCTCAAAGCTTACGTCAAGCCCGGCCCGGCGGTTGCCCAGTTGGGCCAGAATATTTTCCGGCCCCAGCAGATTGATGCTGGCCAGATACTCTCCAAACCCGTTGATTAGGGTAACAATTGCCGGAATAATTACAAAGGCGATATACAAAATATTTACCAGAATGGGCAATCCCCGCATAATCTGCACATACAGGGTGGCCAGGTTATAGATGACCGGGTTTTTCGACACGCGCCCCAGGCCGGTAAATAAGCCAATAGTCACCGCAATAAGGTAGCCGATAATGGTCACTCTAATGGTAACAACAATGCCGGATTTTAGAAAGTTAAAGATGTTTTGGTAGGTTTCACTGGTGGCAAAGTTAAAAAATAAAAGTATGCCTCCCAAAACAATTATCAGCAACCACCATGGCAACTCCGCCAGAGAGCTGGTGACGCGCCCTTGAATAGATGGGGCCTTAATATTGATGTCATCCATTGACCCGTTTTCCCCCTTAACCTTGAATTAGCGTTACAAACAATGTGCAGGGCCTGGCAGACCCTGCACATTGTTACCGTTTATAAAACTGCTATTGTTTCATCAAAGAGGTTTAACAACATCAACCCCCGCCATCCTCGGCGTGTTCGCTTTGGGTGTCTTCTTCGGCGGGCGCTTCCGACTCCTCATCTTCGGCGTAGGCGCCGGGGCCAATGTCATCGTAGGTAATTCTGAAATCGGTGGTAAAGTACCGGCCGTTGAGTTGCTCAAGGAAGCCATCAGCCCGCATCGAGGCCAGGGCCGCGTTGACCGGCCCGACCAGGTCGCTGCCCTTGGGGAAGATGAAGCCGAGCTGGTCGCTGGAGAGGGAGTCGCCAATAAGTTGCACCGCATCGGCGTTTTCGCCCTGGTAGCCCTGGCCGGCCGTCTCGTCGATAATGACGGCATCAACATCGCCGGCAATCAGGGCCTGAACAGCCAGCCCAAAGTCATCAAAGGTTTGAATGCGGTCTTCGCTAACAATGGTTTTGGCGGTTTCGTAGTTGGTGGTGCCAAGCTGGGTGCCGATAATTAGCGACTCATCAGCTACAAATTCATCAACCGTTGAGAAGCGGTCTTCGCCCAACTGGGCCAAAAGCCTTTGGTCAACGTTAACGTAACCATCGGAAAAGTCAACAATTTCGGCCCGGTCTTCGGTAATGGTGATACCGTCGGCGGCCATATCAAACTGGCCTTCGCTAACGGCCACAATCATTCCGTCCCAGCGCGTTTCAACATACTCTGGCACGCAGTTAAGGCGGTTACACATTTCAGTGATGAAATCATAATCCCAGCCTTCGGCCTGGCCGGTTTGCAGATTGATGTAGTTAAAGGGCAGATAAGCGTTTTCAACAGCAATGGTGATGATGCGGCCACCCAGGTCGGGTAGCTCCATCATGGCTTCGCCTTCGGCCATCTCGCCGATGACTTCGCCACCCTGATAAA
>CAZAPG010000059.1:0-26843 GCA_964486935.1 uncultured Caldilineaceae bacterium
CTCTGCTCTGATGCGCCGCGTTGCTTCCAGGCCATCAACCTGGGGCATTTGAATATCCATTAAAATAATATCGGGTTTTTTTTGTTTGGCCTGCTCAATCGCTTCCAGGCCATTGCGAACGCCAATCACCTGGAAGCCTTTGGCGCGCAAATAGTCGGTTAAAATGGCGTATAGCCGAATATCATCTTCGGCTACCAATATCAGCGGTGGTTGGGCTGCCTCAACTGACCAGTCATTTTTTAGCGTGGTTACGGTTGTAATTTGTTTGACTGCCGCAGGGTGTTGTAACTTTTTTTCGTTATCCCACGGAAATGATACTGTAAAGCGGGTGCCCTGGCCCAATTCGCTTTCTAAATGAGTTTCTCCCCCGTGCATTCTAACCATACGTTTGACCAATGCCAGCCCCAAACCGGTGCCGGGGTATTGTCTGGTGAGGCTGCTATCTACTTGCACAAAGGGTTGAAACAGGCGGTCAATATCCTCTTTGGCAATCCCGATGCCGGTATCCCACACCACAAAATGAACCTGATGTTTTTGGGAATCGCCTATTACATCCAGGCCAACCGCGCCTTTTTCTGGCGTAAATTTTACCGCATTGCTTAACAGATTTACCAAAATCTGTTTAAGGCGGCGGTCATCGGCCTGGATGATGGTTACGGCCTCGTCGATATTAAGCGAGAGGCTAATCTTTTTTTTGTGGGCCGCCTGTTTTACAAATTGCAGGCTGGTTTGACAGGCAGATTGCACCAAAACCGGCGCTATCTGTAGCTCTAATTTACCGGCCTCAATTTTTGATAAGTCCAGAATATCATTAATCAATTCAAGCAGGTGACGACCGCTTTCTTCAATATCGTTGATGGCTTTGATCTGCTTTTCTGACAAGTCGCCATAGACTTGCATTTTTAGCACATCGCACAGGCCCAGAATGGCGGTCAGGGGGGTGCGTAGCTCATGGCTCATGCTGGCCAAAAATTCGTCTTTTAGGCGGGCGGCTCTGGCAAGTTCCAGGTTGGCGGTTTGCAGGTCGGCGGTGCGCTCTTCTACCCGTTGGGTTAGCCGCGCGCGCTCCTCTTCCAGGGTAGTTTCGGCTTTTTTGCGCTCATTAATTTCTTGCCGGGCCTGTTGAAACAGGCGGGCATTTTCAATGGCAATAGCCAGTTGGTCGGCAATGGCCTGGGCAATTTCCAAATCGTCGGGGCTGTAAGCGCCTACCTGCTTGCTGCCTAAATTGAGTGTGCCAAGAACGCGGCTTTTTATTCTGAGGGGGATGACCATAGATGATTGAATGCCGCCGGCAATTAACTGTTCATCTTCGGCATAACGCGCCCCCACGTTGATGTTGTGGCGCAGCAGGGGCTGGCCCTGGGTAACTACCCAACCAATGGCCGAAGTTTGGCGCGGCAATTTCAGGCCAACGTCCAGCAGGTTTTTATCAGTTTTCAGGTTGTTGGTGTAGGTTATTTGCAGCTTGTCGCCCTCTCTCATAGCAATTGAAAGGCGGTCGTAGGGCAGCAAACGCGAGGTGTGCCGGGCAATGGCATAGTGAATGTCGTCGAGCCGGAGGCTGGTGGTAATGGCCCGGTCCAGTTCTCGCAATACGGCCAATTGCTCGGCCCGGCGTTCGGCTTCGGTGTAAAGGCGCGTATTTTCAATGGCTACCCCTAACTGGTTGGCCATAGCCTCAACCAGGGCTATTTCTTGCGGGGTAAAGTCTCGGGTTGAGCCGGTTGAGTCGGCGCCCAGCACGCCAATTACTTCGTTTCTGGTGATGATAGGCACCAATAGCAGCGATTTGATACCCAGTTGCAGAGACAGTTGGCGGGCCGGGCCAATCAGCGGGTCGGTTTCAACATCAAAGATGATAACGGGCGCTTTGTTTTCTATCAACTGGTCATACGAGGGATTGCCCACCGCCGGTATGCGCAACCCCGACTCAACCAATTTGCCGCCAATCATGTGAGCCTTGAGCGTACCGTAGGCTTTGTCTTTATCAAAAATTAGTACCCCGCCTTGTTGCAGGCCAAGATACTGCAAATATTCCTTCAGGATAAATTCAAACATTTGCTGCTCATCGCCAAGTTGGGCCAGCGTTTGAGAAACCCTAAACAGGGCGGCTGTTTCTTGCAAAGCTGTTTGGGTTTTTTCAAACAGGCGGGCGTTTTCTATGGCCCCGGCGGCCTGGTTGGCCAATAAACGGGCCAAAGCAATATCTTGCTCGCTAAAGCGGCGTTCGGTTTGGCTGTCGATAAAATCAACCACGCCAATCACCCGTCCCTGAAATACCATTGGCAGTATCAGGCGAGATTTAATATTGTTTTGTTGCAGGTAAGCGTGCTCGGCGGGGGATAGCTGAGGCTGATTGATTGACATTTGCCGGATAAGCTGTTGGGTAAGTACCTGCTCTTTTATTGAAAACTGCGGCTGGTAATAAATTTGGCTTAACGACTCGTAACCGGGCGCGTTGCTCACCCCCTGGGCATAAAGCGCCGAAACCGAATTGTCAGTTTGGTTGTGACCAAAAATAATGCAGGTTTCTACCCCCAGCAAGTTTATCAACTCGCCGGTAACGGTTTTGAGCACGTTCTTAAAGTCCAGGCTAGACATAATAGCCGCACCGGCTGATTGCAGGCTGAGTAGTTCCTGGTTGCGTCGGATGAGTTGCGTCTCGGCTTCTTTTCGTTCAATGGCCGATGCCAGCACATTGGCAATGGCCTGTAAAAAATGGATATCATCTTTGGTAAAAGGTTTTGGTTTGTTGCTGTGGGCGGCCAGCACGCCAAAAGGTTGGTCTCGACCCTGAATGATTACGCTCACGCTGCTGATAATTCCGTGCCGGCTTAATAACTCAGATGGGGTAAAGCGGGTTTCGGTACGCAACTCTTCTATTACAACCGGCTCGCCGGTAAGCAGGGCGTACCCGGCGTGGGAGTCGGCCCCGGCCTTGATTTTTTCTTTGTTTATAACGTCCGGCTGCCAGCCTGTACCGGTTCGCACCTCAAAAACGTTTTCATCGGCCAGAAATTTCAGGATAGCCGAAAATTTTACTTCAAGGGTTTGTGATACAAGTTCGGCCGCATCATCGAGCACGCCGGCCAGCTCGCCTCCGGCCAGGGCGCGCTGCCCCAATTCGGCCACCGCTGCCTGCTGCCGGGCGCGAATTTTTAGCTCTGCCTGCATGCGCTCTCGTTCATACAGTTCCAGGCGCAGCCGCTCGTTTGAAAAGCGTAGCTGCGTGGCGCTTTTATCCAGGCTGTTATCCAGTTCTTGCTTGGCCCGGCGCAGATTTTCTTGTATCTCGGCCTGGTCACGTTCAGAAATTTTACGCAGGGTCATGGTCCTAACCTCATGCTCGCCATAAGGAATGGACCTGCTTAGAATTTCTACAGGTAGGGTTGCCCCATCTTTTTTCAGGCCGATAATTTCATAAGGTTTTTCATATTTTAGCAAAATGTTTCTGAGCAAAATGCTGTGAGATTCAGGGGTGGCTAACTCTAAAATGGTCATGCCGACCAGTTCGGTGGGGGCGTAATCAAACAACTGGGCCAGTTTTTGGGTGGCTCCCAAAATTTTTACTTTTTCATGAACCAGCAGTCCGTCAAAATTAGTTGGGGTAGTTTGCTTTAACTTTTCTTCAAGCTGCTGTAAATTGCTTTCGGGCCAGGGCTGGCTAACGGCTTGCGGGGTAACTTTTGGCGTTATCAGCAGGGCAGACTCGACGGGGGTGGGAAGAGCAACCGGCTGTGTTTGCGCTAACCACTCGGCTAGTTGGCGCTTTACCACATAAGCTGTGGCCCACACAGAAAGAGCGCCTACCAGCAAGAACCAAAAAATCACCCATCCCCACCCGGCATTCTGGCTAAGGCCAAGAAAGTAGATAATACTGCCAAAACCGGCCAGCAGCGTAACCAGCCATATGCCCGCCACCCACCACAACAAGCGTTGTTTAATATTTTGTAATTCAAAGACAGAGGGGTTACGGTTATTTTTCACAGATGTGGCCATTACCTGAGTCCCTATCGGTAAAATTCATCGCAGCCCTCAACACAGCAAGAAACTGCCCTTATTACCGGTAGAAACTTGAAAAGCAGCTAAAAAATTTTACATTCACACTTTGTTAATTCTACCTCATAGTTACTTTCAAGCAAACCCGCCAAAGTTCCTAGTTTTATAAAAAAAGCACCTCTTCTTTGCCAAAAAGAGGTGCTTTGAGGCGTCCGGCTTAATTTCCCTATTTTATCTCTTCGACCGCTACCCAGCGCCCTTCCGCCGACGAGCGCACCGCGGCTTCCATCGCTTCCTGCACCCGCAGGCCGTCGGCCAGGGTGGGCGAGGGGGCCAGGTTGTCTGATATGGCCCGCAAAAAGCGGTACTGGCATTCGGCGTGGGTGCGCACAAAGCCCGGCGGCATACTCCAATCGGGCGATTTTTGGCCTTCGTGGCGCTGCACCACTTCCAGCTTGCGGAAGCCGCGCATGCCGCCCAGCGGCGTTTCGGGGTCGCGGGTGTCGTACACTTCCAGCCAGCTTGGCTCCTCGGAACGAAAACGCAGCGCCCCCTTGTCGCCGTAAATCTCTATTTGCAAATCATTGGTAACGCCCGTGCCCATCCGGGATATTTCAACCAGCCCTAACGTGTTGTCGGCCATGCGTAGCTGTATCAGGGCGATGTCGTCCACATCCACCGGCCCTTTTTCGGTTGACCCGGCGGCAAGGGGGCGCTCTTTGATGAGCGTGTCGAGCGTGGCCTGCACGCTGCCAAAATCGCCCAGCAGGTAGTACACCAGGTCCAGCACGTGCGACCCCAGGTCGAACAGCGCGCCGCCGCCGGAAATATCCTTTTGCAGCCGCCAGGAAAGAGGCTTGTTGGGGTCGATGTAACTGGCGCGGTAGTAGCGCCCTCTAAAGGAGAAGACGCGGCCCAAAAAGTCCTCTTCTACCAGTTGCCGGGCGCGGGTGATGGCCGGATAAAAGCGAAAGTTGAAGGTTATTTGGGTTTTGATGCCGGCCTGTTCCACGGCAGCCACCATGCGCCGGCCCTCGGCCACATTCATCGACAGCGGCTTTTCCAGATAAATATGTTTGCCGGCCTGGGCGGCGGCCAGCACAATTTCTTCGTGGGCGTGATTGGGCACGCAGATATCCACCATGTCGATGTCATCGTGGGCCAGCAACTCGCGGTAATCGGCGCTCCACACCGGGCAACCAATCTCGCGGGCGGCTTTCTGCGCGGTTTCCGGGCGGCTGGTCGCCACCGCAACAAGGTTGACGCTATCGGCGGGCAGGCCGTAGTGAAAGGGAATGTTGCGGTAGCCCATGGCATGGACCCGGCCAATACCCCCGTAGCCAATCATCCCGATGTTGAGTTTTTTCACACTGTCACCTCGTCGTAGTTTCTCTTATCTTACCAGTTTTTAATGGCTTGCCCAATAATCAACCACCAGCACTTTTTCCAAATGGGGCTGCACCAGCTCGCCAAACTTTTGGTGAGCCGGATGGGGCAGATAACTGTTTCTGCCGGCCTCGCTGAGAAAGGAGAGCAGAAAACAGTGGGTGAATCCCTGGCTGATATTTTCAATACTTACGTCGGTGCCCCACTCAAAATCAGCAATATGCTCAATCTGATTGGGCAAGTCGCAAAAAGCCTGTTCTATCTCTTTGATTTGCTCCGGCGTTGTTGATTCCTTAAAAGCAAACAGTACCACGTGACGCAAGGTTTTGGCCGATAATTGGGATAAAGGTTGGTTCATTGGGGTTCGCGTTTACTTTTTCAGGCCGGCGCCATCGCGATATTTGTCGCTGGCTTCATCCATCACGGCGCGGAGCTTTTGCACGGCGGCGGCAATCTGGCCGGTGCCGGGTACAAATTTGCCGTCCGGCCCCTTCAGCAGCGGCGAGGAAAACTCACCTACGGTCATGCCCACTTTGATAAAATCGGCCACGTTGCCGGCGTTCAGGCCGCCATCTTCCATCAACTCCATTTGACCCTCCAGCCCGGCCTCCACAATCATCTTATGCATGCGCTGGATATTGTCAATCATAATCGGGTCCATCATGTGGGGGCTGCGGCCGGTTTCCTTGGCCCAAAAATAGGCCCGGCTCTCGTACTCGATGATGTCCACATAAGGCAGGATGTACTGCTCAAAAGAACAAATGGGCGTGCCCTGCCAGGCCCAAACCCCAACCTTCACCCCATTATCTTTAATGTAGGTGACGGCCTGCATGGTCAGCTCTTCCATGGTTTCAACCGGCAGGGTAATCAGGTTGACGCCCAAATCAATCAGTTGTTTGAACACGTCAAAACTGGGGCGATACATTTGCAATTGGGCCTCGATTTCCAGATTGGTGCTTTTGCGCACCCCTTCGATGATATCAAAACCGCCGCGAGGCATGCCAAAATCCATATATTTGCCGTCGCGCACCTCAATGTGAATCCAGTCGACGCCGCCGGCCTCCAGCTCCTCTACCTGAGCGCCCAGCACCGAGTAGTCGGCCCAGAACAGCCCCGCCGCAATTTTGCATTTTTGTGATACCTTGCCAATGGTGTCTTTGGTGGTCATCGTTAAATTTTATCCTTTCATATAGTGTTGATTTGAAGATTTAATAGTTGAGTTCAGTTGAGGCTCGTGGTGCGTATTGCGTAAATTGTACGCAACGCGTCCTACGTTTCTACAATCACCTTCATCGACTCGCCGGAACGCATCAGTTCGACGCCCTCGGCCAGCCGGGAAAGGGGCACGCGATGGGTGATGAGGCCCGACGGTTGCAGGCGGCGGCTTTCCAGCAGTTGAATGGTTTGCTCAAACGGATTGAGGCCCACAAACGCGCCATGCAGCGTTAAATCATAGCGGGTGATGGTGTACTGGTTGACCGGCGGGTTATCGTGCGGGCGCAGGCCAAACAGGATGACCTGCCCGCCCCGGCGAGCCAACTGGATGGCTGTGCCAATCTGGTTGCCCACGGCATCAACCACCACATCCGCGCCCAGGCCGGTTATATCCTTGACCGCTTGCGGCAAGTCAATCCGAGTGGGATTGAGCGTTTCGTCCACGCCCAGTTCCTGGGCAAAATTAAGCCGGTACGGCGAAATATCAATGGCGATAATTTTGCCCGCGCCCAGCGTGCGGTACATCTGGGCAAAGAGCAGCCCCATCGGCCCCGCGCCGATGATGGCCACGTTATCCCCGGCCTGAATGGGCGCGCGCACCACCGAGCCGACCACGCACGAGAGCGGCTCAAACAGGGCGGCGTCATCGCGGGGCACGTTGGCGCTGATTTTGAACAGGGCGTTGTGCGGGGCGCGCAGGTAAGGCGCAAAGGCGCCGTCAATCGTCGTGCCGATGGTCTGGTAGTTGGTGCATTGGTTGTTCAACCCCCGGCGGCAGTAGCGGCACTGGCCGCAAGTGAGCCGGGGCGCAATTACCACCCGGTCGCCGGGTTGCAGATTTGATACACCGGCGCCGGTGGCCTCGACTACGCCCACTCCCTCATGGCCAATGATAATGCCCGGCGTGGCTTTGTGGGCCGGCGGCACGGCCAAAATGTTCAAATCAGTGCCGCAGATGCCGCAGGCTTCAATTTTAACCAGCACATCAGCGGGCTGCTCCGGCTGCGGAATGGACCGCTTCTCGTATTCCAGTTTTCCTTCGCCTTTAAAAATGGGAACATGCATGGTTGTCAATTTGACACTTGCCTTTTAAGGTTAATTGAGTTGGTGGACGGTGCGGCGGATGATGTCATCCTGAGTGGCTTTGTCCAGCGTTACAAACAGGGCGCTGTAGCCGGCCACCCGCACCACCAAATCTCGATACTGCTCCGGGTTTTTCTGAGCGGCCAGCAGGGTGTCGGTATCAATGGTGTTGAACTGAACGTGCCACACCTTTAAACTGCGAAAGCCCTTGAGCAGCGCGACCAGCCGCTGCAACCCGGCCTCGGTGGCCAGGGCCGTGGGCGAGAGGCGCAGGTTGAGCAACTGGGCCACCATTTTGATGGTCGGCAGTTTGCTGGCCGAGCGCAGCACGCCGGTAGGCCCGCCGCTATCCGTGCCGTGCATGGCCGACACGCCCTCGGCAATAGGGTCTCCGGCTTTGCGGCCATCCGGGGTGGCTCCAATCTTAGAACCCAGCGGCACGTTGGCCGAGATGTTGCTGGTCGAGCCGGCGTAGCCGCCCCCAATAGGGCCGCGCCCGTAGCGAGAGTTGCGATAGCGGGCCATCTCCTGCTGGTAATCCCGCATCACCCGCACGGCTAATTCGTCTACCGCGTCAATATCGTTGCCGTATTTGGGCGCGCGAAGCAGCCGCTGGCGTACTACCTCGCCGCCCTCGTTCTCAAAATTGGCCGCCAGCGCATCCAGCACTGCCTGGGCGGTCAACAACTTTTCCTCAAAGAGCAGTTTTTTCAAAGCCATCAGCGCGTTGGCTACATTGGTTACGCCAGATTGCAGCCCGCTAACCACATCGTATCGCGCGCCCCCTTCTTTCACCGTCAGCCCGCGCTCCAGGCAGCCGTCCACCAGCGCCGAGCAGAAGGCGTCGGGAACCATCTCTTCCAGACTGATGTCGGCCACGGCGTCAAGGTGAAAGCTGGCGCGGGTGTAAAACATAAACTGCTCGTAAAAAGCCTGATACAGCGCCTCAAACGACTCAAAAGCGGTCAAATTGCCGCGCCCCGGCAGCAATTGTAGCCCGGTTTTGGGGTCAACGCCGTTGTTTAGCGTTATCTCCAAAATTTTGAGGGCATTTAAAAATGACATGCCGGTTACGCGATAGCCCCACTTGCCCGGCACGGCGGTTTCAATGCAGCCGACCACGGCGTAATTGTAGGCGTCGGCGGGAGCAACGCCCTTTTCCAGCATTGCCGGGATGATGATTTCATCGTTTTTCAGGGCAGGCATACCAAAGCCCAGCTTGATGGTTTGGGCGCATTCCATCAAAAAGCGGTCCGGCGTGCCGGTATGTATCCGGGCCGACACGTTGGGCTGCGTCAGCCGGACATTGCGGATGGTTTCCAGCACCATGTAAGAAAGATCGTTGGTGGCGTCCTGTCCGGTTTCGGTTTGGCCGCCAATGGTCACGTTCTGGTAGGTGGGGTAGCCAATGCCAAAGCGGGTGTGGTCCCACGGCCGCACTTTGATAATGGAAAAGAGCTTGAGCCACAGCAGTTCCAGCAACTCTTGCGCCTGCGGGCGGGTGAGCCGGCCGGCCGCCAAATCGACCTGGTAGAAGGGGTAGGTGTACTGGTCAAAGCGGCCCAGCGAAAAGGAGTGGCCGTTGCTTTCAATCTGGCTGATGAGATGGACAAAGTAAGCCGCTTGCACCGCCTCTTGAAAGGTACGCGGCGGTTTGGCCGGCACGTGTCGACATGCCGCCGCGATGGTTTCCAGTTCGGCCCGGCGCGCCGGCAATGTATCCGGCAGTGCGGCCTGACGCTCGGCTTCGGCGGCAAAACGGTGGGCAAAGCTGATGGCTGCTTTGAGGGTGATGATGGCCCCCTGCAAAAAGGGCCGCTTTTTGAATTCGGCGGCATGGTAGGGCGACAGGCCGGCCAGCGCCGCTTCGGCCTGGGCGATGATGCCTTCCAGCCCCATCGCAATAACCTGCTCGATGTTCAAAATAATGTGGCCATCGCCGGAGGTAATGTTGCCCCGCCCGGAGATGACGCCTGCTTTTTGCGCGTCGGCCACTTCCGGCGGCATGATGGCCATAACTCTCTCGTTGAGGGTTTTGCCGTGCCAGGCCGGCGCAATCGTGTTGAGAATATGGGCTTTAACCGGCGGGCTGACCTCAAAGACATCGGCCCGGCGCCGGGGAAATTCATCAATCTCATCGGCCAGAAAATCAACCAGGTATTCGGGAAAGAGCGGGGCCGCTCGCGGGGCGCTGGCCTGATTGCCAACAATAATTTCATCCGGCGCAATGTAAATAGTCATATTAGCCAGCGTGTGGGCCAGCGCCTTGGCCCGGCGCAGCACCGGCGGGTTGGCCTGATGCTTTTCGTAGGCTTCGGTCACCAGCAGCCCGCGCTCGGCGCAGAGAGAAGGGGTGGTGTGCAGCAATTGCTGCCGCAGCCGCTGCACGCGTTGGGTGGAGCCGGCCTGTCCGGCTGGCTCCGCAGTTTTGGCCGCCCCGTTGACCTGGGCGGCGTTGGGTTCTATAGTTTGGGTTATAGATGTACCCATGATTTTAACTCCTCTGAAAATAGCCCTCACCGGGAGTCGCGGCCTGCGGGCCGGCGAGGTGAGGGGTGAAGCTCCTCAAAATAGAGCGACACAAAATTGGTGGGCGGCGGCAAAGTTAGCCGCCAATAGTTACCGTTAGTCCGTGGGACTCAATCTCTTTGGCCAGGGGTGCCACCTCTGTTTCGGTCAGGCGCGGCTGGTTGGCCCACGGGTAGTCGCGCCCCAGGGCGGCGTATTTGGCCTGGCCCAGGGTGTGGTAGGGCAGCAGGTCGACATGCTGAACCGGGCCGTTCAGCGACAGCACAAATTGAGCGATGGCCCGCAAGCTTTCGACCGAGGCGTTGAAGCCGGGAATCAGCGGCACCCGGATAGTGACCGGCGCGCCTCCAGCCGCCAGCCGGCGCAGATTTTCAAGAATGAGCCGGTTATCGAGGCCGGTGAAGGTGTGGTGGATGTCGGGGTCAGTGTGTTTCAGGTCATACAGAATGTGGTCCAGATAGGGGGTCAACTGCTCCAGAACCGGCCATTGGGTGTGACCGCAGGTTTCAAGCGCGGTCGAGATGTATTCGGCCTTGGCCAGCCGCAGCAGAGCCAGGGCCAGGGCGGGCTGCATGGTTGGCTCGCCGCCGGTCAGGGTCAGGCCGCCGCCGTCTTCGTAAAAAGGGGCGTCGCGCAGCACTTCTGCCATCACTTCGCCGGCGGTGCGTTGCCGGCCAAGCCAGTGGATGGCCCCGCTGGGGCAGAGCGTCACCCGGCGATTGAATTTTTGCTCCAGTTCGCGTGTCCGGCTGCCGGACCAGCAGACCGGGCAGGGTTTTTCAAACTGGCCGCAGGTAATGCAGTTGTGGGCAAACAGGGCCAGCTCCGGCTGCGGCTGTTGCGACTCCGGGTTGGCGCACCAGCCGCAGCGCAGCGGGCAGCCCTTGAAAAAGACGTTGGTGCGCAGGCCCGGCCCATCGTGCAGCGAGTAGCGCTGGATGTCGAAAATAACGCCTTCGACCTGCTCCAGGCGGTCGCGCTCGGCGTGGGTGAGCCGGGTGGCAGCCGGGCTGAATTTGACAGATTCGTTCACGGGAGAAATCCTTCTGGCTGCCGCTTTAGGCGGCGTTGGCCAGATAAGCATTGATGCCCTGCTGCCACTGCGGCAGGGTGTGGCCGGTGACCAGTTGAAACAGGCGGCAGTCGAGTACGGGGCGGGCCGGGCGTTTGGCAAAGCGTTTGGCCGTAGCCGGGTCAACCACCTCAACCGGCTCGGAGCGCCCGGCCTGTTGCAACACGTAGCGGGCAAAATCGGCCCGGGTGCAGGCCCCCAGGCTGGTAATGTTGTAGATGCCGTAAGCCCCGGTAGCAATCAAACTGAAGATGGCCTCGGCCAGGTGGCCGGTGTAGGTGGGCGATTCAAGCTGGTCTTCGGGCATGCGGACCACGCCCTCTTTGCCGGCGGCTGTGAGCACGCGCGCCACATAGTTGTTGGGGGCGTGTCCAAACAACCAGGCTGTGCGCACGGCGTAAGTGCGCGGGCAAATTTGCAGGCTCAGCCGCTCGCCGGCCAGCTTCGAGCGGCCATACTGGTTGAGCGGGTTGGGCTGGGCCACCTCGTCGTAATCGGTTTCAGCGGCGCCGTCAAAAATGTAGTCGGTGGAAATGTAGAGCAGGGCGCTGCCGGCCCGCTGCGCGGCCAGGGCCAGATTTTGCGCCCCCACAGCGTTAATGCGCCAGGCCTTGTCGGGGTTGGACTCGCAGCCTTCCAGGTCAACGTACACCGCCGAGTTGATGATCAGGTCTGGCTTTTGGGCGACCAGTAGTTCAATGGTGCTGGCGCGTTGGGTAATGTCGATTTCTTCAATGTCCCAGGCCAGGATGTCGTGCCGGCTGCCCAACACCCGGACCAGCTCCCGGCCCAGCATCCCCTTTGCGCCGATGATAGCGATTTTCATAGTGTCTCCTTCATTAGTTGTGAAACGCACTACGCACCACGTAATACGTAGTGCGTAGTACGTAGACTCAAACGTTATTCTCCAGCATCAAAACTTCAGCGGCGGCCCGGTCGTCGGTGCCGAGCACGTTGATAGCGCCGGTGCGGAGCGCTCCCAGAATGGCGGCGGCTTTTTCTGGCCCCAGCGCCACAGCGATAGTGGTGGGAATCTGCCCTAACTCGGCCAGGGTCAGGCCGATGACGCGCCGGTTGTAGTCGCAGGGAAACAGCTCGCCGGTAAGGGTGTAGATTTGCCCGGCCATGTCGCCGACCGCGCCGGCGGCGGTTAAGTCTGCCAGGTCAGCCGGACTGATGAAGCCGGCCCGGCTGAAACCGGAGATGGCCGGGTCGAGGTTGCCGATGCCGGTCAGGGCCACGTCGGCCTGGGTGGCGACGCTAAGGGTGCGTTTGATATCGCGCTGGTTGCGGATAATCTCGCTGGCTTCAACGCTGTCGCCCATGAGCGGCGAGGTGAGGTACAGAACCTCTCCGCCCAGTTTTTGGGCCAGTTGGCGGGCCAGGGTGGCGCTGTCGAGCGCCTGCAAATCAAACGGCATACTGCCGACGGCCTGGGCCACGCGCACCCTGGCCTGAAAATTGGGGCTGATGGCGTGGATGGTTTCATACGAGGTGCGCCCCAGGCAAACAGCCATGGTCGAGCCATCGACCAGCACCTGCTCCAGATAGCGGGCGCTCAACTGCCCCAGCCGTTGCAGCGCCGAGCCGATATCTTGCGGCGTGGTCTTTAAAACCAGGGCCTCCTTTAGCCCAAAAGTTTGCTTTAGCAACGCCTCAAGTCCGGCGTCTCGTTTAATGGGCCAGTTGATGATAATCTGCACAACCTGCTCGGCCCTGGCCTGCTTGAGCAGCCGATATACCTTGACCCGCGACAGGCCAAGCCGGTCGGCAATGGCGTTTTGGGTCAGTTCCTCTTCGTAGTACAGCGAGGCAATTTGAGCTAAAAGTTCGGCGTGGTTATCGTCGGCCATAAAATAGAAAATGTGCAAATGCACAATAAATGTTCAATTGCACATATTGTATTACAGAATGGGTGGTTTGTCAACGGGAAAACGTGACCTGCTATCTTCTCAAAGTAACATTTACATAATACCCTTTTTGGGTTATAATCGAAGAAATCTTAAAATTGCGTATTTTGCCGCAAATTTTAAGCGAGGGGCCGGAAAATCCTCCGCCTCGATGGGCGGCGCAAGCATGCCGCTTTCTCCCTGCCAGTTAAACAATTACTCCACAAACGCTGACTGAACTTGTGAAGGAGTCTCAGATGGCTGTTCCTTATGGTGAAAATCAATATATCTACGGCCTGCACGACCCCGGCGGCGAGCACCTGCTGAAAGATGGCGGGCAGGCCAAAGGCTGGGTGCTGGTTACTGAAGAGATTCGGGCCAACCCCAACGACCAGGGTGGCAAGGGCGATTTTTACAAACGGCTGGCCGACCAGGGACTTGGCGTCATCGTCCGTTTGAACCACGCCTATGGCCCGGAAGGCACCATTCCCCTGGACAGCAAATACCCCGATTTTGCCCGGCGCGCCGCCAATTTTGTCAGAAATTCGCCGGGAGCGCACATCTGGATTATCGGGAACGAGATGAATTTTGAGCGGGAGCAGCCGCGGCTGCCCGGCAGCAATCAGGCCCAACCTATCACCCCCCGCCGTTACGCCGAGTGTTACAAATTGTGCCGCCAGGCCATCAGGAGCCTGCCCGGCCACGAGAATGACCAGGTGGTGGTGGGCGCGATGGGGCCGTGGAATGCCCAAACCGCCTACGAGGCCGACCCGCAGGGCAAATACCCGGCCAACAAAATTCCCGGCGCGCCCGGCGAGTACCCCTACCATGGCTTTTTTGGCGATTTTATTTTGTATCTGCGCGACATTCTGCTGGCGATTGGCCGGGAAAATTGCGACGCCATTGCCATCCACGCCTACTCGCACGGCTATAACCCGGACCTGGTGTTTAGTGATGAAAAAATGGGGCCGCCTTTTCAAAAATACAACTACCACTTCCGCACCTACCGCGACCAGATGAACATCATCCCCCAGAATTTCCGCGACCTGCCGGTTTACCTGACCGAAGCCAACGGCGATGAAGACCCCGGCGGCGTGAGATGGCCTGATGTTAACAGAGGCTGGATTAAAAACGCCTATAAAGAAATCAACAATTGGAACAAAGCCGGCAACCAGCAGATCCGGTGCATGATTTTGTATCGCTGGTCCAGGGATGATGCCTGGCATATTGATGGCAAAGGGCAGGTACAGCAAGATTTACGCGAAGCCGTGGCCATGAATTTTACCTGGGACCCGGATGTCAAGATTACCCGGCCCGAACCGAAACCCGAACCGAAACCTGTGCCCCAGCCGGCTGTGCCAGGCTACCGCGCCCGGTACAGCAGCCACACCACGCCCACCAGTATGGCCGCCTCGCAAACGCTGACGGTAGCGGTGACGGTGCAAAACACGGGCAGCTTTACCTGGGCGCATGATGGCGACAAACCGTTTCGGCTGGGTTTTCAATGGTACGACGCCTCCGGGCAGATGGTCCGGTTTCCCTCGCAGTTTGATTTCCGCGCGCCGCTACCGCACGATGTGCCTTCGGGCGGGCAGGTTACGCTGCAAGCCAAACTACGCACGCCCGATACGCCCGGTATCTACCAACTGCGCTGGGATATGGTCCACGAGCTGGTCACATGGTTTACCAGCCAGGGCGATGCCGGGTTGCTGGTCAGCCCGGTTACGGTTGAGGCGGCTCCGGTAGTAACACCCACCCCGCTGCCGGCAACCCAGGTGCAAATTCAAAATATTAGCGGCGAACTAACAAAACACGCGGGCAAACGGTACGCCACCCGGCCGGTCGATTCGATTGGGCGGGTCATTATTCACCACACGGCCACGCCGCCTGCTGTTACGGTGCAGCGTATCGCCGAGTTTCAGGTAAAAAATAAAGACCTGCCCGGTATTACGTATCATTTTTGCATCACTGCGGATGGCGCGGCTTACCAAACGCAGCCATTGGATGTTACCGCGGCGCACGCGGGTCAAGATAGCCGCGATAGCGTGGGCGTCTGTTTGGTTGGCAATTTTATGGAGCAGACTCCGCCGCAGGCTCAACTGGCGGCTACGGCCTCGGTGTTGGCCCAACTGTTGAAGGTGTTGAATCTTGCTACGGAACAGGTGGTTGGCTACAGCGAAATTATCAATACCCAAAGCCCCGGCGCTACCTGGCCGCAATGGAAGGGGCCGCTGCTGCAATTGACCAACCAGCTTCTGGCGGCTGCGCCCACGCCGACGCCCACGCCGGGTCAAAAACCTATTTACCACTACCTGCTCTTTTGGTACAAAGGGCCGGGCAACTGGGCCGAGTGGGATTTGCGCGGCGCAGTTGACTATATTGACAAATTCCATCCGGCCATTGGCTTTTCTGTAGAGGAAGCCAGGGCGGCCCAATATGTAACCATTGTGGGCGGGCCGGGCGGCGTGCCATCGGCGGCAGAACAGACCTTGCGGGCTGCCGGCTGCAAAGTAGAGCGCATTGCCGGCGAGACCGAAACCGGCACCCGCCGCCTGCTCGACCAGATGGCCGCCCAAAACCAGCGCTTTAGAACGTTGAAATGATATGACCGCTGACGACTGACCGCGGTCCTCTATCTATGAACGACCAAAACCCGGCTTGTTATTGGAGTAATCTGAGTTATGGATTGGAATATTTTTTTTGGAGCTATAGGGGCATTTGCTGGATTGATTGCGGTAATCATTGTCATCAGTAATCCTCAAACAGGGGATCATTCCTTCATTAGGGTAATTCTGGGAGCGTTTGTAGGTTTATTTTTTGGAATGACTATTGGAAGTTTGTGGGTTGGAGCAGACATAATTTTTTTGGCCTTAACAGTAGAACGTGGCCAGGCTAATCCCATAATATATAATAGTGATATAGCAATAACTTATACCATTTCAACAACTGTAAGCGGAGTGATTGGTGGCACAACAGGCGCGTCGATTGGGATTGCTCAAAACATCTCAAACAGAGCAGCGATTTGGGGTGCAATAATTGGCGCGGTGGTTGGAGTGGTATTTGTGAGAGTTGCACTTCTAATATAGTTATGTGGATAAGATGAGTGTGATCTCTCCTTATAATTTGTACAATTTTGGTTAAAATGGGAACGCGGAGTTGCACTGAGGACTCGCAGAGGTACACAGAGCGTTTTCTCAAGATATATCCATGATAACCTGCAATTGAGGGAGTGAGTGAGCAATCGGGTTGAACTAAATACCTTAACCGAGAAAATTATTGGCGCGGCTATTGAGGTGCATCGATATTTGGGGCCTGGTTTGTTAGAGTCGGCATATGAATCCTGCCTTGCTTATGAGCTTGAACAACTGGGGTTAATGATTGAACGCCAAAAAGCATTGCCACTGATTTACAAGGAAATTCACCTGGAACAGGGTTATCGACTTGATGTGTTGGTTGAGCAAAAAGTCATTGTGGAGTTAAAGGTGGTTGATCAAATTACCCCCGTTCACGAAGCCCAAATTCTTTCTTATTTGAAATTTTCTGGTTGTCATATTGGTCTGCTGATTAACTTTAACGTCAGATTACTCAAAAACGGGATTCGTCGATTCATTATGACAACTCGATCATAATCAATAAAACAACTGATTCTCGGTGTAGCTCTGTGTGTTCTCTGTGTAACTCTGCGTAATAACCAAAATGATTAGAATTTAGAATAAGAGAGTAACTGATGGCAATACTTAAAGGCGAAAATCCCTATATTTACGGTCTGCACGATAAAGGCGGCGAGCACCTGATGCTGGTGAGCGGCGAGGCCAAAGGCTGGGTGCTGGTTTCCGAGGCCATTGGCTCCGAGGCCCACGAGCGCGGCGGCGCCGATTACCGCGATATTACCGATAAAGGGCTGGGGCTGATTGTCCGCCTGAACCAATCTTATGGACCCAACGGCACCATCCCCCGCGAGAAGCGCTACCCGGAATTTGCCCAGCGCGTTGCCAATTTTGTAGAAGATTCCAAAGGCGCGCACATCTGGCTGATTGGCAACGAGATGAATTTTGAGCGCGAGCAGCCTCGTCAGGAGGGCAGCGAGCAGGCCGAACCCATCACCCCCCGGCGCTACGCCGAATGTTACAAAATGTGCCGCCGCAAAATCAAGGCGCTGCCCGGCCACGAGGATGACCTGGTAGTGGTGGGCGCGATGGCCCCCTGGAACAACAACACCAAGTACGAGGCCGACCCCAGAGGCAAATACCCGGCCAACCCCAGCGGCGATTGGATTCACTACATGCGCGACATTCTGCTGGCCATTGGCCCGGACGAGTGCGACGCCATTGCCATCCACGCCTACTCGCACGGCTACGATGCCAAAAAGGTGTTTGATACGGCTAAGATGAGTCCTCCGTTTGACAGGTACCATTACCACTTTTACACCTACAAAGACCAGATGGAAGCCATCCCCGAAAAGATGCGCCACCTGCCGGTTTACCTGACCGAAGCCAACGGCGACCGCGAGGAGCACGGCGAACCTACCTGGCCCTTTGGCAACAACGGCTGGATAAAAAATGCCTACAAAGAGATTAACAATTGGAATCAAAGTGGCCGCCAGCAAATCCGTTGCGTGATTCTGTTTCGTTGGAAAAAGGACCCGCTGGGCTGGTCCATTGATGGCAAGCCGGAGGTGCAGCAGGATTTTAAAGAAGCCATCGCCATGAATTACAAGTGGGACCCCGGCGTGTCGGAGCGGATGCTGGTAGCGGCCTCTCGCCCCGGCTATCGGGCCAAATATCTTAACCACACTACCCCCGCTTCGGTAACAGCGGGGCAAACCCTGACGGTGAACCTTACCGTGCAAAATGATGGCTCTTTTAACTGGGTTCCCGGCGGCGACAAGCCGTTTCGGTTGGGTTTTCAATGGTACAATGCCGGCGGGCAGTACATTCAGTTTCCCCCAAACCTGGATTTCAGAACCTCGCTGCCCCGAGAAATCAAATCGGGCGAGACGGCGCAGTTGCAGGCTCAACTGCGCGCGCCCGACACCCCCGGCAATTACCAACTGCGCTGGGATATGGTCCATGAGATGGTTACATGGTTTTCGGGCCAGGGCGATGCGGGGCTGGTGATGCCAATTACGGTGAACCCCGCGCCCGTTACCGAAATTAAAGAAGAGACGCAGCGCACCACCGCTCCCGCTGTGCCCGTCTCGCTTGATGCCGAAGATATTACCGCCACGCTAATAGCCCACGCCGCCAAAAGCTACCCCATGCGCACCCATGCCGATATCAAACGCATCATTATCCACCACACGGCCACGCCGCCCAACGTTACGGTGCAGCGCATTGCCGAATTTCAGGTGAAAAATAAAGACTTGCCCGGCATCGCTTATCACTTTTGCATTACCGCCGAAGGGCGGGCCTACCAAACCCAATACCTGGAAACCGTATCGACCCACGCCGGCAGCCACAGCAGCGATAGCGTGGGTGTCTGTTTAATTGGCAATTTTATGAGCAACCCCCCGCCCCAACCCCAACTGGATGCCACCGCGGCCTTACTGGCTCAACTGGCTAATATGCTGGGGCTGGATGTCGAGCGAATTGTGGGCTACAGCGAAATTGTGACCACCGGCAGCCCCGGCGCAACCTGGCGCAACTGGAAAGGGCCGCTCATTAGCCGGGTAAGCCGCCTGATGCGCAGCTCCCGGCCTATCTCAATTCCCAAACCCCAGCCCACTACCGAAGTTGCCCCGGCCGGTAAAGCTATTGACCATTACATGCTGTTTTGGTATCGCGCGCCGGAGGATTGGGCTGAGTGGGACCTGCAAGGGGCCATGGATTACATTGCCCGCTTCAAACCGGCTATCGGCTTTGATATTGAGCAGGCCAAACTGGCCAGTTATGTTACCATTGTGGGCGGCACAGATGGCGTGCCGGTTAACGCCGAGCGGGTGTTGCGCGCCGCCGGCTGCAAGGTAGAACGCATTGACGGCAAAAGTGAACCCGGCACCCGGCTGCTGCTGCAAGAAATGGCCGCCCAGGGCAAACGCTTCAAAACATTAAGCTAAAATACACCGGCCAGAATAGTGACAGGACTTATTACTCAATTGTATTTGTCTCTGGAGTTTGTTAAACTGGAGCTATCAGCTAGGTGGTGTAGATTCTTTTGCCTTCGACAAGCTCTTTAAAAAACTTCTAACTGTGTGAGAGTCGTCTGGCTACCGTTACGATTGTAAAGTAACTGAACGCCTTCTGTTTTGTGTCTTTTAATCTACAAGTGACGCGACACACAGTAGGCGTTTTTTCTTTTAAGGCTTTCAACAATAAAAAAAGACGTAAATCATTTATGAGCGCACCAAGTTTATATGATTCGCTACAAATAGCATTCAACTTTATGGAGCAGGCCGAAAAACTGGCCGAATCTAAAGAGTACGAAGCTGCCCTGGCCGCGCTGGATAAGGCCAAAGCGTACGCTTTTAATAACGAAGCCCTGTTAGAAGATATCCAACAGCGTTTTGACGCCCTACGCAATGCTCGTCGCCACTATATTAAGCAGTTGGAAGAAGAGGCCGCTAACCTGTTTAACCGTGAACCATTTGACGCCCCCAAAGCTCGTGAGGTTTTGCAGGCGTTGCTTCAGCAAGATGGCCAAAGCGAACTGGCCCAAAGTTTGTGGGCAGAACTGCCGGCCAGAGAAACCGCAGAACGTGAACGCCAATTAGTGGTGGAATTTGAGCAGGAATTGCAAGCTATCTGGCAACAGGCGGGCCAACTAGAGGCAGCCGGTAATGGCAGCGGCGCGCTGGCAGAATTTGAGCGCGCCCTGATTGAGGCTACCAAAAAGGCCGCAGACGCGCCCAATGTAATTCCGCTGCAACGGCTAAAATTAACGGCAGCCGAAAAGCGTAATCACGCCAGAGATAAATGGGAAGGTATTCCGGCTCTTATTCGGGCGCGCAAAGGCGCAGAACTGGTTGAATATTTTCAGGCCCTGAAACGTAACGGCGAAGTTGAAACCGAATTTTTTGATGAAAATGGTAGATTTGCCGGACGTTTTGCCATTGATGAGTGTATTGAACAGGCCCAACAGTTGGCCGGCCACTTTGCCCAAGAACAGGTGCAAACCTACATTAATGAGGCCCACGACCTGCTGGCTGAATCGCCGGGAGCCGCTTACCAGAAAATTCAAGAAGCGTTTGAGATTGCCAACCTCAGCAGCGCTGCCAAAGCTCTGCTGGAGCAGGAGCTAAGGGAAAAAATTCAACCGGCCATAGAAAAGCGTGAAAAAGCGCTGGCGCAACTGCAAACCGCCTTGAGCCGGGAAGTCCCCCTTGAAGCCTGGCAGGCTTTGGCTGAAATTGAAACATTAGACCGTTTTACCCCCGGTTTAGATAACGCCCGCCAAAGTTTGGCAGTAACGCTTGAAAATAATCTGACCCGCTTGCTGGAAACCGGCCAGCAATTTCAAGAATTAGAGGATTTTGAAACGGCCCAGGCGCGCTTTCAAGACGCCATTAAAATTGGCCGGATAATTGCCCCTTACAATAAAACGCTTGCTCAACTGCATCGTAAGGCAGAAGCAACCCTTGAACTTTGCGTGCAAGCTCAAAAAGAGGCCGCGCAATATGAACAGCGTTTGGCCGAAATTTCAGAATTGAGCCAGACTGCGCCGGAGGAGGCCAGAGCCAGGCTAACCCAGTTGGCGGCTGAAGAGTTATCGGCGCAGATGACGGCCAAAATTGAACGGTTGAAAACTCAAATTGAGCTTAAATTGGGCGTCAACCAACAGTTTCATACCCTTGAGCAAAAAATGCTGACTGCTGCCGACCCGGTTGAGTTAATCCCCATTGAAGAGGGCGCTAAACAAGCCGGGCAAGACCACCCCACTGATGAACGTTTTGCCCGTCTGGTTGAACGCATCGCCGCCCGCCGGGCTTACTTAAAGGGTGTCACCCTGTGCGAGGACCCGGAGCAATATGTGGAAGCCTCAAAACTGTTACGGCAGGTAGTTGAGCGGCAGGGAGATGATGCCGCCGCCGCCCAGACTTTGCTCGAGAAAATTTCAATTAGCGAGCAGCAAGAAACCGATATTGCCATTACCATTGAAGAAGCCACTCAGGCCATAGATAAAGGCGATTTTCGTTCGGCCTTTTTGCTGTTGCAGGCGCACCGCTATGCGGCTTCTCGCCAGGCGGCCCGGATTCGAGAGCTTATCAGCACGGCCACTATCCATTGGCGAGCCAACGTTGAGCAACAACTGGCCGAGCTGGTTGAAAAGGGTGATTTTATTTTGCCCCAAATAGAGTTTTTGCTGCATGAATTAGAGCGCAGCCAGGCCCCCAGCGTTGATGAGTGGCGGCTAAAGGCGCTGGCCCCGGCTTATGCCACCACCGCCAAAGATTTACAGGAACTCAATCGCTGGGATGAGGCCGAATTGTTATGGGAAGAAGCCTTCCGCCTCTCGCCCAAAGACCCTGCCATTGTTGAGGGACGGCGCACAGCCCATAAACATCGGGCCTTACTGCAGGCTCAAAGCACCATTGACCCGGCAGAACGGGGGAAAATTCTGGAAGACCTGCACCGCGCTTACGGTGATGACCCGATGATAAAGCGTTATCTGGCGGCCTTCTACTATAGCCAAAATCGCTACGCCGAGGCCCGCATGGCCCTGACCCAAATGCGATTTCTGCTGGAGCGGTTAGACCCGTCGGTTGCCGGCAGCGAACTTGAAACCATTCGCCACATGGAGCAGCGTATTCAAGAGAGTGAAAATATTGACAAGCAAAAAACGGCTATTCGCAGCCAGATTAGCGAAAATGCCCCGCTTGACCAACTCAGAGAGGCCCGGCTGGCATATGCAAAACTCCTGGCAACCCTAGACCAGGCGGATAAACTGGAGCGTTGGTGGCACGCTGTCATTGAAGAGCCGGTTAAGCAGCTAAAAAGCGAAGTCGCCAAACTATCTGATAAAGCCGGCACCGTTTGGGAGCGAACAAAAATGCTGTGCAAAATTTTAATTTTGCAGGGCGACGCGCAAACCCGGGAACAGGCTCAACGCTTGCTAAAGCTGGCCTATGACCAGTTGCCGCCAGAGCTTGAGTTGGTGGTTGAAAACCCGGAAGGTATTGGTTACGGCTCGGCTGATGAGGCTTTGGCTAACCATATTGCCAGGGCCAAAGCTCTGCATAAGCATATTAAAGAGATGAGCCAGATTCAGCATATTGTGACCGATTTGGGCGTTGATGCTGGCCAGTCGGCCCTAAATGATGCGCTTTACAAGCTGGAACTGGCGCTGGAAAAGCTTTATTACTCGCAAGAGAAGCGGCGCGAGATTGTTGACTACAAAAACGCCGGCCTGACCACCGGAAAGTGGGGTAGCATTGAAGACACCTTGCAAGAGCTAAAGTTAAAAGGCTGGAGCGAGCATCGCGGCTTAAGGGATTTGTCTGAAGAAGTGGCAGAAGCCAAACAGAGGCGAGCCAATCTGGAGTCTCTGGTTGAGCAAATAAATGAAGCCGTGGCCCAGGAGCAATTCAATACGGCTCAAGAGCATTTGGCCGCTATGCTTGCCCGGGACCCCGACGACGAAACCCAACTGCAAGCCAATTTAGAAGTAGTTGACCCCTACACCAACCAAAAAATAGTAGGCCGTGACGAAATTGAGCAGTTGATTGCCGCCAAACTGGTTCTGGCAGATGAAGTGCGTCAATGGCAGGCGCAGAGCCAGCCGGTTATTAACTGGCTGATTGTTCGCTCAAGAATAACCAAGCTGACCGAGCAGGGAGAATTTAAACCCGCCGTTGAACTGGCCCGGGCCGCGCTGGGCCAAAACAATCAGCACCCCATCTTTAAAGATAGAGCCTGGTCTTTAGAGCATTATCGCCAATATCTTGAAACTTTCCCGGTTACGCCGGAGCAGCTTAACAGCCGCTTTGCCCAAACCACCTTTGACGAAACCATGCAAAAGGCCCAGCTTTTGATGAGTCAAATCAATGAATGTGAAACCATCATTGAAGATTTGCATCAGAAAGAGAAAGAGTTCCGGCAAATTCTCTCTAATCTTAAACCTCTGCTCCAGCGCCTTAATGAGCGCAAATTCCTTAGCTCCATCTTTGCTTCCTCGGCCGAAGCCAGGGAAATTAAACAGCAGGTGCTGGATTTGGTGAAGCGGGGCCGCGAGATTTGTCCGGCCCATCCGGGGTTGGCTAATTTTGAAGAAACAGAATTTCTCAACAAGTAAAATATGCCCGTTTCAAAGCAGCGTGGATTAGCGGCTTTGTCGCTTGTGGTTTTGACCCCGTTAGGCCTGTTTAGCAAGTTTTATAGCGGGCCGGCGGCTGATTGGGTTAATAACTCGCTGGTGGGGGTGTGGTATGTAATTTTCTGGTGCCTGTGCGGCATCTTTTTTTTTGAAAAGGGCAAGCCCTGGCAAATTGCCGTTGTTGTGTTGGTGGCAACCTGTGTGGTAGAATTTTTGCAGTTGTGGCATCCGCCCTGGCTGGAATGGCTGCGTAGTTTTTTTATGGGCCGGGTAGTCTTGGGAACCGGCTTCACCTGGAGCGATTTCCCCTACTATTTTATCGGCGCCGGTTTAGGTTGGGTGTGGCTACGGCAACTGCAAAAACTGGGGCAATGATATCAACGTGTTAGCAACATAGTTTGCTAAAGCCCCTGGTTGTTTTCAGCTAAAGGTTATTATTGAAAACGACTCATCAGCTTCGTTAATCTGAATAATTATATCGATGTCGCCGGTATCCAGCTTTACTTTGCCAACGCGCAGCAGCACCTCTACCATTTCAGTAACCAGGGCCGGCTCAACCTGCGAGGCCAGATTATTTTTTACCAGGCTTTCTTCGATGGCTTGTTGCATTACTGTTTCTTTAAATGTAAAACTGGGCGCAAAGGCATTAACTGTAGCCAGGGTGGGATAGATCGTCGGCCGGGGTTGTCCTCGCTGATGTTCTGGCAGCGGCAGGGCAATGCTGGTTAAGGCCGTCAGATAGCGATTGCTGATATCAACGCGGTATACCTTGGAAATGCTGCCGATTTCTGTGCCTTCAATAAATGTCATATTGTGAAACAGGTTGCCGTCAAACGGAAAGGCGTCGTCAAAGGTGGGGTCGGCTTCTACCGGAAGTTGATAGCCATACGTGCTGAAAAGCTCCGGGGAAAAACTGGTGACTACGTAGTAGTCGCCAGAGGGCAACTGGTCTGCTACCGGGCTGGTACCGATGAAGTTGTCGGGCTGCACAACATCCTCTATTTCCAGGTTGTACATGTCAACCGTTGCCGGTATTACGTACACATCTGCGCCGGGCGGGTAAGAGTCTACCCACAACCCGCTATCGGGAAAATTTGGCCGGGTCGGGACAACCTGTGATGTGTCGGCCGGGGCGCCAGCCGGATTTGACTCAGGTGGAGAAGTTGGCGTGGGGGGAATAGCCGCCACCTCAAGCTGAATGGCGCTGGGGAGCCTGTCGGCTATCAATTCAATGTTGCGGGTGTAGGTTTCGTAGCCGGTTGCTTCCACAATCAATCGCCCCGGCCTGTCTGAATGTGAGGCGTACACAAAAATTCTGGCCAAACCCTCGGAGTCGGTTAACTCAATTAGCGAAGATTTGCCTTCAACATCAATAGTAACTTTGGCATTGGCAATACCTTTGCCTGTTTCTTTTGCCTGCACTCTAATTTGATATGAAAACAGGGGCGTTGGCGTGGGCGTTGGTTCTTGAGCGCCACAGCCAATTATTAAAACGGTGGCCAATGCGCTTAAAACCAACTTGTTAACAAACCAAAAAAATTTTAACCCTTTCATCATTGTTTATCCTTTCAAAAAAGATAAGGGTTATGGCTTGCAGGGCGATGCTGAAAAAACGGGTGTTGGTTTGTTAAAAACTGCCTATAACCCCAACACTAGTATATAATTTTTATGACGTGGGGATAAGTGACATTTGTCTTTGAGTTTATGACATATATCACGTGCCGGGGCCGGGTAAAGGCTTACAATCAGGAGGCTGTCAATGAAACCTTATGCCATTGGCATAGACGTAGGCGGCACTAAAATTAAAGCCGGTTTGATAAATCGAGAGGGTACGGTGCTGACCCGTTTCAACACGCAAGCCCATTCTGAAAAAGAGCCTGAGTTTGTCATCAGGGCGATAGAGGAAGCGTATCGCGCCGTGCTGGGGCAAGGGCGGGTCAAGGCTGAAGAAATCGAGGCGGTGGGCCTTGGTTTTGGCGGCAACACCAACGGCCCGGCGGGTATTGTGCTGGTCAGCTCAAATATGCCGGCCTGGAGCCATGTGCCGCTGCGCGATATTGTTGCCGGGCGAGTTGGCCAGCGCGTAATTTTGGATAACGATACCAACCTGGCTGCGCTGGGCGAGCATCGCTATGGCGCGGGGCGGGGCGTCCAAAATATGGTTTATGTTACCCTCAGCACCGGTTATGGTATTGGCCTTATCATTAACGGGCAGCTTTATGTGGGACATACCGGCACCGCCGGCGAGTTGGGGCATGCCGTGGTTGAAATTGGCGGCCCGCCTTGTACCTGCGGCAAAAATGGCTGCTTAATGGCCTATGCCAGCGGGGTGGGGATTTCGAGGATGGTTTATGAAAAAATAAAGGTCGGGGCCGGCACGCTGCTGCGGCAAATGATTCCGGCCGACGGGCGGCGGGTGGGCGGCGAGTTGGTAGCCCAGGCAGCTTGCCAGGGCGATGAGACTGCCCGCGAAATTTTACAAACTGCCGGCTATTACGCTGGCGTGGGCCTGTCAATTATTGTCCAGGTGCTTAACCCGGAATTGATTGTGCTGGGCGGCGGCTTGACCCGCATTGGCCCAATAATTTTAAACCCGGTGATGGATGGCCTGCGCGAGCACACCCAACCGGAACTGCTGGACTCCGTGCGGGTTGAACCCTGGCAACTGGGCGATGATTTGGGCATCATTGGCGGGGCGGCCAGGGTATTTTTTAATTAGACTCGTTGCCGGGCTACATAAGCGCAGCCTAAAATGGCCGCATCATCCCCCAGGGGGCTGGCTATTACCGTTACCCGCGAACCGATAGAGCCAAAAGCCCGGTAGCGCACGGCCCGGCGAGTCGGCTCCAGCAGCAGGTCGCCGGCCTGAGCCACGCTGCCGCCAATAACATAAGTGCTAATATCAAACATGTGGGCCATCGCCGCAATCCCAATGCCCAAAGCCTGCCCGGCCTGTTCAAATACCTTAATTGCCTGTGGCTGGCCTTGGGCAGCCAGTTGGGCAATAGTTTTGCCATCGACCTGGGGGGAGAGTTGAATATCGGCATCTTTTATCAGGTCGCGGTAGCGGTCAACCAAATCCGGGCCGGCGGTGTAAACCTCTAAACAGCCGTTAGAGCCGCACGAGCAGGCCGGGCCGTTCATATCTACCGTAATATGCCCAATTTCCCCGGCAGAGTTGTTGGCCCCTCGATAAAGTTTTCCATTGATGATAATAGCCGCGCCTACGCCGGTTCCCACCACCACAAAAATCATATCATCGACATCTTTACCCGCGCCAAAATGGAACTCGCCCAGGGCGGCAGCTTTGGCATCGTGCTCGATGGGAGCGGGCAGATTTAGCCGCGCTTCCAGCATTTTTTGCAGCGGCACGTTGACCCAGCCGGGCCGCAACAGCCCGTACCGGGATCGCACCGTCG
>CAZAPG010000059.1:26853-41693 GCA_964486935.1 uncultured Caldilineaceae bacterium
TGACCCAGCCGGTCATGTTAGGGGGGTCAAGCACCATGCCGGTGGCATGGTCCAGAGGGCCGGGGCAGCATACGCCAATAGCCGCAAGCCGGTTGTGGCCGGGCAAGTTGGCCTGGAGTTGCTCAACGCAGGCGGCAATCCGCTCGACCACCATGGCCGGGCCTTCGGCTACATTTGCTCTGGCGTAAATTTTTTTTACAATCTGGTTGTGGGGGTTAACCAGGCCGGCTGCAATTTTTGTGGCGCCCAGGTCTACCCCAACCACCCAGCCTGTTTTGTTATTTAACATGGCTTCAATATAATAAAGATTGTGGGGGGTGTCAAGCAGTTAACCGGTTAAATTGGCAGCCTGGCTTATTGACGGTTTTATCTCTTCGTGATAAAATGCCCCTGATTTTTTGTGAGCCAAATTTTTATGTTTAGGTGATGATATCACCTGTATGTAGTTTAAAACCTAAATTCATTTTGAAAGGAGGGATGGTTCTCGAGCACAATATTTGTTATTTACAAAAGAGTTTGCATTTAAAAAGCTGTAAGCAGTACCCAATAATCATCTAAGTTCTAGGAGGAGCTTAACTAATGAAGAAGTTTCTAAACATTGCGGTTTTAATAGCTTTACTATTGGCTATTGTGCCGGCCTCCATAGCCGGCGCTGCCCCGGCGCTTCAAGGCGGCGAGGATTACACCGTTCAGGCCGATGACTGGCTGTCAAAACTGGCCGACAAATTTTACGGCGACGTGAACGCCTACTGGGCCATTATGTCTGCCACCAACCAGGCCAACGCCGAAGACCCCTCATACGCTAAAATTGAAAACCCCGACGTTCTTGAAGTTGGGGCCAAACTGCGCATCCCCTCAACCGAAGAAGCCGAAGCCTTTATGGCCGACTTCAACGTGGAAGCGGATATTGACCGACTGTTTGCCAGCGGCGCAGGCGGCCAGTTGCTGGTAGGTAACTGGTGGACCTCCGGCGGCGAGTTTGCCGGGGTCAACGCCGTGTATGAACTCTACCGCCAGGAATACCCTGACGTGGAATTGATTCACGCCGGTATTGCCGGCGGGGCCGGGGTTAACTTCCAGGCGGCTAATCTGAACAAACTGATTGCCGGCGACCCGTTTGACACCTTCCAGCTGCACGCCGGTTTGGAGGCTGAACTCTACTCGCCCGAACAATATCTGGTGCCGGTGGACAATATTTTGGAAGAAGAAGGCGTGCTGGATGTGATGCCCCAGGATTTGAAAGACCTGCTGAAAATTCGGGGTAACACCTACACCGTGCCGTTGAATATTCACCGCGGTAACGTGATGTGGACCAATACCAACGTGGTAGAACAGGCCGGCATTGCCGTCCCCACCACCTTTGAAGAGTTCTTTGCCGTCTGCGAAACCCTGCAAGACCAGGGCATCATCCCCCTGGGTTTGGGTATTGCCGATGGCTTTGAACTGGGGCACACCCTGGAGGTGGTCATTGCCGGCACCGTTGGCGCTGAGAAGAATAAAGGGTTGTGGAACGGCACCGTTTCCTGGACCGACCCGGACGTGACCACCGCCCTGGAAAACTACGACAAATTGCTAAACTGCACCAACGAAGACCGCGGCACCATTGGCTGGGTGGGCGGTATTGATTTGGTCATCAACGACCAGGCCGCTTTTAACATTATGGGCGATTGGGCCTACGGTGAGGTTATTGCCAAGGGCGCTTTGGACAAAGTAACCTGGAACTCGCCGCCGGGCAATCAGGGCATGTTCTTCCTGGTATCCGACGGGTTTGCCATCACAGTAGATGCGCCCAACCCTGATAATGCCAATAACTTTGTGCGGATTATTACCCGCAAAGATGCCCAGGAAGCCTTCAACCAAAATAAAGGCTCCATCTGCGCCCGCACCGACTGCGACTACAACACCTTCCCCGCCGACCGCCGCGCTTACTTCCAGAGCGCCGCAGATGACTTTGCCGATTCTGCCATCATCCCAATGGTAACTCACGGCTCCGGGGCTATTCCATCCTGGCAACAGCAATTCAGCCAAATTGCCACTCAATTTGCTTCAGACCGCGATGTGGCTGCCGCGCAAGCAGCGCTGGTATTGGCGGCCGAAGATGCGGGATTCCCCCAATAACAGCTAATTAAATGTGAGGCGGCGCAATTTGGGCCGCCTCACACGCTTTAATAAGCTCGCAATGATTGGGAGATGAAACGTGAAACGTGAAAATATCTTAACCGTTTCACGTTTTACGTTTCATGTCTTATTGACCAGTAATCTACTAAAAATTTTACTTCTTTAAGGAAGCAGAATGACAGCACTCAGGTTAGAAAAAAACTGGGAAAAGGTTGTCGGTTTCATTATCGTTTTACCTTCGTTAATCGCCGTTGCGGTTTTTGTGTACGGCTTTATTGGCTGGACCGGCTGGGTATCGGTCTCAAACTGGACCCGTGGCGCTCAACCCGATTATACCTATGCCGGCTTTGATAGTTATGCTCGCCTGTTTGGCACCAACGAGAGATACGCCGCCGGCATTGATGCCCGCCGCTTTAGCGCCGGTATGCGCAATGTTGTGGGCTTTACCACCCTCTTTCTGATAAGTTGTATTATTATCGGCTTTGCGTTGGCCGCCTTTTTAGACCGGCAAATTGTAGGCGAGGGGTTTTTTAGAGGCGTTTTTCTGTTTCCAATGGCTATTTCCTTTATTGTAACCGGCCTGGCATGGCGCTGGCTGTTTACCCCCGGCGACCCTAACGTGGGCAGTACCGGTATCAATTTGCTGTTTGAAAATTTTGGGTTGGGCTTCTTTAAACCTAATTGGGCCAGTGATGTGGTTTATCACATTCCCACCAACTCTGCTGTTGGAGAATTTTTGAATAATATTGGATTAAGCTGGATTTCTTCACCCAGTTTTGGCCTGTCTTTAGGCGTTATTACCCTGACCATTGCCGCGATGTGGCAGCTTTCCGGGTATACAATGGCCCTGTATCTGGCCGGGCTGCGCGGCATCCCCGACGACCTGCGTGAGGCCGCTCGCGTAGATGGGGCCAGCGAATGGGAGATTTACCGCTATATCATTATTCCCTTGCTGCGCCCCGTTACCCTGAGCGCCGTAATTATTTTGGCCCACATCTCGCTAAAAATTTACGATTTGGTGGTGGCTATGGGCGGCGAAGGCCAGGGCTTTGTAAAAGATGTTCCGGCGCTAAATATGTGGGATACCACTTACGGACAATCCAGGTTTGCCCAGGGGGCAGCTATTGGGGTGATTCTTTTAATCCTTATTTCGTTGCTGATTATCCCTTACCTGATTATTAGCTTACGGCAACAGGAGCAACAACAATAATGGCAACCCAATCTATGACTATTCCCAAAACACGGTTTCGCTTCAAATGGACACGCGTGGCCATTTACCTCATCTTAATCTCCTTTTGTGTTTTTTACGTTTTGCCGGTTTATCTTATTTTGATTACCAGCTTCAAACAGTACAGCGATATTAACCTGTACCGCATGTGGGAGTTTCCCCCGTTATTATTTCTTACTGATTGCACCAACCCGCTGCTGTTTTGTTTTGACAGCTTTTACGAAGCCTGGTTTGGCAGCGCCGCTGTTATAGGCATGGGGCAAGCCTTCTTGAACAGCATGTTTGTCACCGTTCCGGCCACTATCCTGTCAACTGCTCTTGGTTCAATTAACGGCTATATTCTGGCCAAGTGGAAGTTTAAATACGCCGATATCATCTTCCCTTTTGTGCTGTTTGGCATGTTCATTCCTTACCAATCAATTCTTATTCCGCTTACTCTTACCTTGCGGAGTATGGGGCTGTATGCCAGCCTGTGGGGGTTGATTTTAGTTCATATTGTGTATAGTATTCCCATTGCCGGTTTGATTTTTCGCAACTATTATGCCGGTATCCCCGGCGAAATTATCGAAGCGGCCCGTATTGATGGCGGCAACATTTTTAGTATTTATCGTTATATTGTTCTGCCCTTATCGCCGCCGGCCATTGTGGTGGTGCTTATCTGGCAATTTACCAACATCTGGAACGACTTTATTTTTGCCGTAACCATTGTGCAAAATCAAAACCAGCCCATGACTGTCGCCCTCAACAACATTGCCGGCAGTTTTACCGTTGAGTGGAACGTTCAAATGGCCGCAGCCTTTCTTACCGCCCTGCCCACCCTGCTGGTCTACATTATTTTGGGACGCTTCTTTTTACGGGGGTTGCTGGCCGGCTCGCTGAAAGGGTAAAACCGTCTTTCATTAGTCTCAAAAAAGGTGAACAAAATGTCTGAAAAAATAGGATGGGGACTGTTATCAACCGCCCGGATTAACGATGCCTTGATCGAGCCAATTCGCCAGGCCGCCCGCAGCGAACTTGTGGCCGTAGCCAGCAGAAATTTGGATAGAGCTACGGCTTACGCCAAAGAAAAAGGCATCCCCAAGGCTCACGGCAGCTACGAGGATTTACTGGCCGACCCCAATATCGACGTAATTTATAACCCCCTGCCCAACTCGCTGCACTGCGAGTGGACCGTCAAAGCCGCCCAGGCCGGCAAGCACGTGCTATGCGAGAAACCCCTGGTCACCACCCTGGCAGAACTGGACCGGGTTGAAGCCGCCGCCACCGCCAACAATGTGACCGTGTTTGAAGCCTTTATGTACCTGCATCACCCCCAAACCCGCCGGGTAAAAGAGATGGCGCAAAATGGAGATCTGGGCAACGTGCAGCTTATCAATAGCTGGTTTAACTTTTACCTGCCGCCGGAAAAGTCGCAGAATATACGGTTGCAGCCGGATTTGGCCGGCGGCTCGCTGTGGGATGTGGGCGTATACCCCAATAGCATGTCGATTGTTATGGCCCACGCCGGCGCGCCTGCCGAGGTTTGGGCGCAGCAACTTATAGGCGAAACCGGCGTTGAGGTAGCCATACGGGGGCAACTGCGCTTTGCCAATAACGTGGTGGCCCAAATTTCATCGGGGTTTCGCACCGCCTTTAGAGAAGCCGCCTTTATTGTGGGCGACAAGGCCACCGTCAACATGATTGAACCCTGGAAACCCGGCGTTAGCGGGCAAGATAGCCGCCTCATTCTCTCCACAATCGACGGCAAAGAAAAAACCATCACCATCCCGGCCATCAATCCCTACTTGTGCGAGGTTCAAGCCATGGAAGCCTGCGTGCTGGATGGCGCGGAGCCGGTCGTCCCCCTTAGCCTCAGCCGAAATTTCCTGAAAAGTATTTTGGCCCTTTACCAGTCTGCCCAAAGCGGAAAACCTGTCACCCTCTAACAATCCTCTTTCAACGGGGCAAACAAACCATTTGGACCGAGATTGGGGTAAGGGGCAGGGCAACTCGAAAACAGGTTATTTACGCTCAAAACATCAATTGGGGTTGCTTTGCCCTTACCTTTTTTACCAAGAAGGAGGGTATCGAAGCCGATGTCAACCAAGATGGCAGATATAGTCATTACTCCGGCCACCTGGGAACAGCAAGAAAGTAGCTTAACCAAAACCTCAACCGGATTGCTCAACCTGGTCGGCTGGTTTGGTTCAACCCATGCTTCGGCAGCCTGGCGCAAAGAGCCAGAGTTTCTGCGCATCTTCAAAGAGAGAGATGTGGTTGGCTTTGACCCCCAAATAGATAACTGGGACCCATCTTATGCCGCCACCGAAGCCGAAGTGCTGGCCAATGCCTCGGTCATGGTCATTCGGCTGGAAAATAACGAGCTGCTCAACGGCAGTCTTGGTTCCATTGCCGAAATTGGGCTGGCGCTTACCTCGGCGGCGCTGCGCGGACAATTTGTCATTGTTTCCATTGAAGACAACCTGCTAACCACCCTCAACGAGCCGGGCGCAATTGCCCAATATATGATGCTTGAATTGTCGCTGGAGCATCTGGAAAAGAGAAGCAAATTATCCCGCTTTCTGCGCGTCCACCGGGGCGATAACCTGCGCGCCCTGGCCGATATGACCTGCCAGGCGGTAGAAGCGCAAAAGCAAGCCTGCCAGAGCGTTATAGATTTTGAGGCCTTTTTTACCAAAAAAGCCCGGCGTAGCCAAAACTATCCGCTGCGGGTGCTGCTGGGAGGCTCCGGCGGCCCCTATGCCGAAGCGCACAACGAGTTCTTTTTGAAAAAGAAAAAATACCTCACCTCCGGCTATCTGGCCGAGGGCCAGGTGGTCAAAGTGCTGTCAGAAGGGGCCATAGCCGAAGCCTGGAAAATCCCCTACGGCAGCCTGGATAACATTGGCGTGGCCCTGGCTACCCGCACCCTGCTGGCTATTGAAACCGAGTTTAAACAAGAGGCCGACCTGCTGCTGCTGCCCATTATGGCCGAAGCCGCTTCAAAAGCCGCCGCCTCGGAAATTGGCTTTTTGTTGCTCAACGCGCTGACCACCGGCCAGGATGTGCGCGTTTTTATGGAAACCTTTGACCCGGTCGATTTTATTCGCTACCAGCTAAAACCGGTAGCCCTGGCCGCTCCCGCCGATGCCAAAAGCGCGCGCCTGGCCTTGCAGCAAGCCGGCGTTGGCAACGCCATATTAGCCACCGCCATCGAACCTGAAGTATTTGAAGCCTTTGAAATTTACAAGGCGCTCCGCCACGGTCCGGCGCCCTCTTTTCAACAGGTCAAACAATCTTTGTTGGGCCAAACCGAGGTGTTTCACAACGCCGATAACATCCGGCGGGTGCGGGCGCTGGTGCAGGCCCACCTGGAAAGATTGGCCGTAGATGAACGCTTTGCCGGGTTTTTTCACTACGCCAACAAAATTGAGGCTTAACGCGAGGCGATAATTTTTTATGGACACACCATCACCCCAAAAATCGTGCGTGGTGGCCGGGCATATTTGCCTGGATATTATCCCCACCTTAACCAGTCAGGGAGATTTTGCCGCCACCTTTCAGCCGGGCCGCCTGCTCGAAACCGGCAAGGCGCTCATGTCTACCGGCGGCGCGGTTTCTAACACCGGGCTGGCCCTGCACAAACTGGGCATCGACACCCGCTTGATGGGCAAAGTAGGGCAAGATTTGTTTGGACAGGCCATTATTGATTTGGTCAAAAATACCGGCGGCCACCTGGCCGAGGGTATGCAGGTGGTTCCCAACGAGGCCAGCTCCTACACCATTATCCTTAGCCCGCCCAACACCGACCGCCTCTTTTTGCATTGCCCCGGCGCCAACGACACCTTTGGCGCGGACGATATTGATTACAGCCTGCTTGAGCAAGTTGACCTGTTTCACTTTGGCTACCCCCCGCTCATGAAGCGATTATACCAGCGCCAGGGCGACGAACTGGCCAAACTATTCAAACAGGCCAAAGCCACCGGCGTCACCACCTCGCTGGATATGGCCATGCCCGACCCTAACGGGCCTTCGGGCCAGGCCAACTGGGCGGTGATATTAAAAATTATTTTGCCCTACGTTGACCTGTTCTTACCCAGCATTGAGGAAATCTTGCTGACGCTTTATCCCGGCACCTTCAAACAGGTTAGCCGGGGAGAGGCGCAAATTTCACCCGGCCTGCTTTCTCAAATAGCCGGCGACCTGCTGCAAATGGGCGCAAAAATTATTCTGCTCAAAGCGGGCGAGATGGGCCTTTATTTGCGCGCGGCCAACGAGTCTACCCTGGCCGATATGGGCCGGGCGCGCCCCGATGATGTGGCTCGCTGGGCCAACAGAGAAATTTGGGCGCCCATCTTTGAAACCGAAGTGGCCGGCACAACCGGCGCAGGCGATTCGACGATTGCCGGTTTTTTGGCCGGGCTGCTGCGCAACCTGTCGCCCACGCAAGCCGTAACGCTGGCAACCGCGGTGGGGGCCTGCAACGTAGAGGCCGCCGATGCCGTGAGCGGCGTTCGCTCCTGGGATGAAACAATGGCCCGCATCAAGGCAGGCTGGCCCCGGCGCAGGTTGCAAATTGACACGCCCGGCTGGCGCTTTGATGAAACCCGCCAGCTATGGCTGGGGCCGAATGACGCCCTTCAACAGTGAAAATAAAGGCGAATTTAGTAAAAATATATGATTGATAGCGCAACTTCTGCTAAAATTCTGGAAGAAGATAATGAAGATGCCCAATCAACCCGCAGCGCAAAACGGCTGTGGGAGGTGGATGCGCTGCGCGGGGTTGCGATTGTGCTGATGGTGTTTTACCATTTTGTGTGGGATTTGAATTATTTTGGCCTGCTGCAAATTACCATTTTAGGCACGGGCTGGCAATCATTTGCCCGCAGTATTGCCACGCTTTTTATCTTTGTGATGGGCGTCTCTCTGACTCTCAGCTACAGCCGGGAAAAGCAGCGCACCGGGCAAACGCGTCTGTTTAAAAAATATTTTTGGCGGGGAGCCAAAATATTTGGCTGGGGCCTGATGATTACCGTGGCCACCTATTTTTTTATTGGCCGTAATTTTGTTGTGTTTGGCATTTTGCATCTGCTGGGGGCGTCGATTATTTTGGCCTACCCCTTTTTGAAGCTGAACAAATGGGTTAGTTTGCTGGCGGGGCTGGTGGTTATTGGCGCGGGCATTTATGTTGACCCGCTGGTAGCCAACTGGCCCTGGCTTATCTGGCTGGGCGTCAAGCAGGCGGGCCGCTCGATGGTGGATTATTATCCGGTGCTGCCCTGGTTTGGCGTGGCGCTGGTGGGGATTTTTGCCGGGTACAGTTTATATTTTCAGGGCGCGCGCCGGTTCGAGTGGCCCGATTGGGGGCAGGTAGGCCCTATCCGGGGGTTGCGGTTTTTAGGCCGGCACTCGTTGCTAATTTATCTGGCGCATCAGCCCATTTTAATCGGCATTTTTTTGGCCTTGGGGTTGGGGTCGCTTTAATAAATTGCCATCATTCAAGCTAACCCATAATCCTTGATACAACATACTCCAGACCTCAAAGGTTTTTGAAACCTTTGAGGTCTTCATCAGGCCAGAAACAGCGTGTTGCTGGGCAAGCAACAAAAAAGGCAGTCTATCTACAGACTGCCTTTTTGATTTCTCGGAAGCCGGCTTGATTTGTTACCAGCTCCAGCGGGCGCGGTAAACAGCGCCGGCGGCCAGCAGCAGCAGCACCAAAACTGCGCCCCAAAAGCGGCCATCGGCCATAAAATTGGCAAAGTCGCCTTCGCCGGTAACGGGCAAGGCTCCATCGACCATCTGCTCTTCATCGCCGGGCCTGCTAACCAGGATGGCGCTGTTGGGGTCGGGGCCAACCAGGCTGATGCTGTCAAAGGTGTATTCAATCAGTTTGGGGTCGGCCCATTTGTTCCAGGCGCGCACAAACAGGGTAATTTCATTAGCGGCGGGGGTGATGACGGTGGTGTACATTGAAAATTCAGGGTTGGGCGCGTTGAGAAGCTGCTCGCCCCACGGAAATTCTACCCAGGCATCGGCGGGCACTTTTTGCCAATCCTGGCCGCCTTTGTTATCAACCGCGTATTGCACCCGATAACCGTAACCGCTTTTTTCGAGATCGCCGTGCAGGCTGCGCGCCTGACCGTAAATAGTAAAGGTGTAGGGCTGGTTGGCGACGACTTCTGCGGTTTGGTAAATGCCGGCGTAGCGGTCGGGTTGAAAGGCATTTTCCACGCTGATGCGCTGGGCGCTGCTGCCGGCGTGAATTTGCGGCTCAAAGGTTTCGGCAGAAAAGCTGATAACGGCGCTATCGGTTTTGAAGGCCTGCCAGTTTTGAGCAACGCCCATATCGCTGAATCCCTGTTCAAAGCCGCCGTTTTTAATAATATCTCTGGTTTCGTAAACTGTCTGACCCGAAGATGGCGTAAAATCTGCGCCGGATGAGGCCGCCGGAGTGGGAGGAGCGGGCGTGGCTGTGGGTTCGGCTGTTGGCTCCGAGGTGGGTTCTGCGGTTGGTTCCTCGGTTGGTTGTTCGGAAATTACCCTGGTGGGGGTGGGGGTATTGTCGCCTTCTGGCGTAACAATTACAATCGGGCCTTCTTCGGTTGGGGTAACGGTGGGGGTAGGCGTGTCGCCGCCGGCCACATCATCGCCGGGCCGCAGGAAAAGGTTGACCGCCAGCGCTACCACCAAACACAACAGAACTGCCACAACCACAGCTAATAGAATCAAGCGCCGGCGTTTGGTGCTGTCTACTCCATTCTCATTTTCACTCATGGATTTTCTCCAAAAGCAGACTTTTATTTATGTCAACTTTATCTATTAAAGCGAACGCCCCGAAACTTGCCGGGGCGCATTGGCTATGGGTCAATTATCTATAATTCCAGGGCGGAATCATAAGGCGCTGGCCGGGAGTCAGGCTGTCGCCGGGATTTAGCCCGTTTACCTGGGCCAGATAGGTGGCTGTCAAGCCACACTGGAAAGCAACATTGTTGAGGGTGTCGTCAGGTTGAACTTCGTACAGGTTAGGCCCCTGGGTAATTTGGCCGGTTGGAATAAACAACCCCTGCCCGGCAATCACAAAGTAATGCATGGGCACGTTGTTGACATAGGCCAGGTCTTGCCAGGCAACGCCAAAGCGCCAGGCAATGCCTACCAGCGTGTCGCCATACTGCACGCGGTAGCAAAAGCCCAATGTGCCCTGGGGCGGGGGAGCCGGTGTTGCGGTTGGCGTGCCCGGCCCGGGGGTTGCGGTTGGCGTGCCGGGCGTAACGCTGGCCGGAGGCGTCGGCCCAACAATGGTTACGTCTGCCGTATCCTGGGCGGTAGCGCCACAATTATCGGTAACGGTGAGCGTGGCGGTATAGCTGCCAACGCTGGTGTACCCGTGCGTTACAGACGCGCCGCTGCCGGGGGCGCTGTTATCGCCAAAATCCCATTCATAACTTGCAATGGTTCCGTCCGGGTCGCTGGAGCCGCTGCCATCAAAGGTTACAAAAGCCTGGCCTTTGCCGCGCATAGCATTGTAGGGGCCGCCCGCATTGGCAACGGGAGGCTGGTTATTGCTGCAATCGGGGGCGATGGTAATTACAACCGTTGGCCCGGTGGTGGCGGTTGGCCCCGGTACGGGTACGGTGGTGGCCGTAGGCTGTGGGGTGGGCAGGTCTTCGTCGTGCTCACCCACCGCTTCATCGGTGGGTTGTTCAGCGGTTTCTTCGGTAGGTTGCGGCTCTGTGGTGGGTTGAACGATGACCGTAGGTTGCTCGCCCGGCTCTGCGGTGGCTTCGGCGGGCATTTGCGACTCATCGGTTGGGGCCATGGCTTCATCGGTTACAACAATCACCGTTGCCTCTTCGGTGGCCGGCAGAGTTGTTTCATCGGTGGGCGCGGGGGTGGGTGTATCTTGCGCCGGAGTAGGCGCAGGCCCAGGCCCGCCAATGCCCGGAATTCTATCTAAAATTCCGCCGCCAAGATAGTTGGAAACCCCAAAACAAAGCAGGCATAATAAAACCAGAACAAATAAAACCAATATAATAAGACGAAGAGGGTTGCGCTTGCTTCCGCCTTCCTCTTCATCCTCTGCTACTTCGTCATCGCCCACTTCTTCGTCTTCAAGGTCGTCGTTAAATTCAAGGTTTTCTCTATTGAAGTCGACAGACATACTTCTGCTCCTTTGACATAAGCCGCTCACCATGCAGTATACCATAGCATTTGAAATTATGTCAACCAACCTTGATTTTTTCAATTGCCCCCTTTACCGGAGCGTGGTAATATTTACTTTTAGCATCGACCCGTTAGCTCACGGAGGTGGCGCGTGATTCCCATTCAACTGAAGCTTCGCAATTTTATGGCCTACCAGGAGGCCGCGCTCGATTTTCAGGGCATCCATCTAGCGGCGCTCACCGGCCACAACGGCGCGGGCAAAAGCAGCCTGTTAGATGCCATTACCTGGGCGCTGTGGGGCCGGGCCAGAACCAACCGCGATGATGAGTTGATTCGGCTGGGGCAGGCGGAAATGGAGGTTGAGTACACCTTTAACCTGAATAACGATATCTACCGCGTTATCCGCAAGCGAGACTCAAGCAAACGGGGCCGCAGCGATTTGAGCTTTCAGGTGGAAGATGCCGGCGGCTGGCGCACCCTCACCGAAACCAGCTTGCGGGTTACGCAAAGCAAAATCAATCAATTGCTGCGGCTAGATTACGACACCTTCATCAACTCGGCTTTTTTGCTGCAAGGCCGGGCCGACGAGTTCACCACCAAACCGCCGGCCCAGCGCAAAAAAATTTTAAGCGACATCCTGGGCCTGGAACTGTACGACCTTTACGCCGAACGGGCCAAAAAGCGCGCCCAGGAAAAAGAGCGAGAAGCCACCGCGGTTGAGGCCGAAATTCAGCACATCGAGCAAGAACTGGCCCGCGAGCCGGAATACCGGGCCGAATTGGCCGCCGCCGAAAAGGAAACCGCCCAATTAAGCAAAGAACTGCAAAGCGCCGAAAAAGAGATGCTGGAACTGCGCGACCAGCATCGCGCCATCGACCACAAGCAGCGCCAGCTAGAAGATTTGCGCGACCGGCTGACCGGCACCGAGGCGGACGTATCCGATATGGCCCAGGCCATCGCCGCCGCCGCCGCAAACATCGAGGCCTGTCAAAACATTCTGGCCCGCCGCAGCGATATTGAGGCCGGGCTGTCCCAACTCAGGCAGGCCAGAGAAAGCGTTAAAGATTGGGAGCGGCGGCTGCACGAGTCGGCCAAACTTTCGGAACGCAAGTATGAGCTGGATACCGCTTTTAAGGCGGCCAAAGCCAAAATAGAGGCCGACCTGAGCGGTGTGGAGGCTACAATTAATCTGCTCAACCCCAAAGCTATGGCCGCTGACTCCTTCCGCCAGCAACTATCCGCAGCCCAGGCCGAGTTGAAAATCCTGCAAGATTTGGAGGCCGAGCAGAAAGAGAGTCAGAAACGGCTAACCGAACTGGCTCAAGAAGCCGCCCGGCTGGAAGAGCAAAACAGGCAGCTTCGCGTTGAGATGGATGACATTAAAACCAGGCTAACCCAGCTTGAAGCCGCCGGCTCAACCTGCCCCGTTTGCAAGCGCCCGCTCGAAGAGGCGCACCGGGCCGAGTTAGCCGGCCAGTTTCAGCATGAGGGCGCCAGCAAAGGCGATACCTTTCGGGCCAACCGCACCCGGCTGGGTGAAATTGGCGACGCGCAAAAAAATCTGCAACAGGCCGTTGCCCAGGCCGAAAAAAAATTGCGCGATTTACCCCGAACCCAGAGCAAAGTGGCCCAACTGGAGCAATCGCTGGCCCAGGCGCAGGAGTCGGCCGGCGAGTTGGAGCAAGCCAGGGCCAGGCAAAACGAGCTGCAACAGCAGCTAGATTCGCAAAGTTTTGCCGTTGAGGTGGTGGCCAACCTGAAAGAAGTAGAGGCCGAGCTGGCCGCGCTGGGCTACGACAAATCGGCTCACGAGCAGGCCCGCGCCCAGGTGGAGCAATTGGGCCATTTTGAAGATGAAGGCCGCGACCTGGCCAATGCCGAAAAGCGCATTAAAGAGGAAGAGAAGCGGCTGGAGAGCGATAAAAAACGCCACAACCGCCTGCTGGAGCAAATTGCCGCCGACCGGGAAAAAGTAGCCACCCTGGAAAAAGAAACTGCCGGCTTTGCCGAGCTGGCCGCCAAATTAAACCAGGCCAGCGCCAATTTCGACACCCTTCAGCGCGAGCATCGCTTTGCCCAGGATAAGGTGGCAACGGCCAACCAAAAACTGGCTCACGTAGCCTACCTGGCCAAAGAGCGCGGCAAAAAAGAAGAAAAGCTCAGGCAAATAAAAGAAACGTTGGGCATATACCGCGAGTTGCAGGTCGCCTTTGGCAAAAAAGGGGTGCAGGCCCTGCTGATAGAAAGCGCCATCCCCGAAATTGAGGACGAGGCCAACCGGCTACTCAGCCGCATGACCGATGGCCGGATGCACATCCGTTTTGAAACCCAGCGCGAGGCCAAAAGCAGCGACAGCACCATCGAGACGCTCGATATTCGTATTGCCGACGAGTTGGGCACGCGGGATTACGAGCTGTACTCCGGCGGCGAGGCATTTCGCATCAACTTTGCCATCAGGGTGGCTATTAGCAAAGTGCTGGCCCGGCGGGCCGGGGCGCGGCTGCAAACTCTGGTGCTGGATGAAGGTTTTGGCACACAGGACGCCCAGGGCCGCGAGCGCATTGTTGAGGCCATTAATGCCATTCAGGAAGATTTTGAAAAAATTATCGTCATCACCCACATCGACGAGTTGAAAGACGCCTTTCCGGTGCAAATTGATGTCTGGAAAACCGGCGATGGCAGCCGCGTGGCGATTCGCTAAACAATTTTGCCGGCGGTGTAAAATAGCAAGGATGATGTTTGCAAAAAACAGCCTTGAGGAATATAGTACATTATTATTCTCCAACCCTACGGGGGATGCAACCCTCAAGTTTCTCAGAAAGTTTTCGGCAGGCACTTTCCCCTTCTGATATCCGCAACAGTTTGTTCTACCCCACTGCTGACACTTTCTCAAGAAGATTATTAACCGGTAAGGAGGTGGTGCAGTTTAGATAAAATAATCAATTCATAACAGAAGTCGCTTTTAGTTCATCCGTTTGCAGCAAAGATAAACGGATGTCTGTAGAAGTTTTTGACAAATTGTTTGAAGAGAGAATTTCTTAGGAGGAGATTCACAAAATGAAACGTTTGTTTTGGTTATTTGTATTGTTGCTTACCCTGACCGCATTGGTAGCGGCCTGTGGCGGCGGCGGCGCGGCTCCAGAACCGGCTGCTGCTCCCGAAGAGGAAGAACCGGCGGCTGAACAGCCGGCCGAAGCCGCCGAAGAAGCGGCGGCTGAAGAAGAAGCCGAGCCGGCTCCTGAAGAGGCCGCCGTGGTTGAAGGCTGTAGCGACGCGCTGGGGTGCGTGACCATCGCTCCCGGCGACCCGTTGAAAATCGCCTCGGCGCTGGTGATAGCCGGCCCCAATGAAA
>CAZAPG010000060.1:0-37650 GCA_964486935.1 uncultured Caldilineaceae bacterium
CAACCGCAGCCCCGGTTGTTGTAGAAATGCGCGCAATAACCAAACGATTCCCCGGGGTGATTGCCAATGATAAAGTGGATTTAACCGTGCGCGCCGGAGAAATTCATGCCCTGCTGGGCGAAAATGGGGCCGGAAAAAGCACCCTGATGAGCGCCTTGTGTGGCCTGTATCGGCCCGACGAAGGCGAAATATATTTGAGCCTCAAGGGAAACGGTTTGCAGCGCGTTGATATTAGCTCGCCCGGCGATGCTATTGATATGGGGATTGGTATGGTTCACCAGCACTTTAAGCTGGTCTACCCGCAAACCGTGGCCGAAAATGTTATTTTGGGCCTTAAAGGCGTCCCTTTTAACCTGGATATGCCCAAAGTTGAAAAAGAAATCAGTAACCTGGGCCGGCAATACCATATGCCGGTAGACCCCAAAGCCTATATCTGGCAGCTTTCGGTAGGAGAGCAGCAGCGGGTAGAAATTCTCAAGCTACTCTACCGGGGGGCGGATATTTTAATTCTCGACGAGCCAACGGCGGTGTTGACTCCCCAGGAGTCGGAAGAATTGGGCCAAACCCTGCGCCAGATGGCCGGCGAGGGCAAAGCCATTATCTTTATCTCTCACAAACTGGATGAAGTGATGGCCTTTGCCGACCGGGTTACTGTTTTGCGCGATGGCAAAAATGTGGCCACGGTTGACGTGTCGCAAATAAAAGATAAGGCCGAACTGGCCCGGCTGATGGTTGGACGCGAAGTGCTGTTTCGTACAGAAAAGAGTAAAGCCGAACCCGGCCCGCTGGCGCTGCGGTTGGAAAATATAGAAGCCATAAATGATAAGGGCCTGCCGGCTCTGCGTCAAGTGTCCCTGGAAATTAAAGGGGGAGAGATTTTAGGGCTGGCCGGCGTGGCCGGCAACGGACAGCGCACGCTAACCGAGGTAATCACCGGTTTACGCAAAACAACCGGCGGACGAATCTGGATTCATGGCCGGGATATGACCGGCCAGTCGTCGCGGCAATTTATTGAAGCCGGGGTGGCTCACGTGCCCAGCGACCGGCTGGGAATGGGTTTGGCCGGCAATTTGCCCATCAGCGATAATTTGATTATGAAAGCTTACCGCAACCAGCCAATTTCAAATGGCCCGTTTATTAACTACAGAAGCATTGGCGAGTTTGCCAAAAAATTGATAAACAATTTTCAAGTGCTAACGCCCAACGTGGAAACGCCGGCGCGTATGCTCTCCGGGGGCAATCAGCAAAAGGCCATTTTGGCCCGCGAAATTACGGCGGGGCAGCAACTTTCGGGGGGACAGCCAACCTTGCTGGTGGCCGCCTACCCCACCCGCGGGCTGGATGTGGGCGCGATTGAAACGGTTCGTAATCATTTAATTCAGCAGCGTAGCCAGGGGGCGGCAATTCTGTTGCTTTCTGAAGACCTGGAGGAGCTGCTGAATTTGAGCGACCACATTGCGGTTATTTGCGAAGGAGAAATTATGGGCATTGTAGACCCCGCCGATACAGATATAGAAACGTTGGGGTTGATGATGGCCGGCGAAAGGAGGCAGTAGCAATGCCTTTCTATCTAAAGCTGGAAAAGCGTCTTGAGATATCCCAAACAGCTTACTATCTGGTGCCGATTATCTCGTTTGTGCTGGCCCTGTTGTTTGGCGCCGTGTTGCTGGCGCTGGCCGGGGCCAATCCCTGGCTAACCTATCGGGCCATGCTGGAGGGGGCTTTTGGCACTGCCGCGCAATGGCAACAGGGGCAGTTTTACAGCCTGTCAGAAACCCTGGTTAAAGCCGTGCCGTTAATGTTTACCGGGCTATCGGTGGCTATTGCCTTTAGAATGCGTTTTTGGAATATTGGGGCCGAAGGTCAACTGGTGCTGGGGGGCGTGGCGGCGGCGGGCGTTGCCCTCTTTTTTCCACAAATGTTTCCCTTTTTGCCGGAGAGTCGCTGGATTTATCTGCCGTTGCTGGTAGTGGCCGGCGTTCTGGCGGGGGCCATCTGGGGACTCATTCCGGCAATGTTGAAATCTTATCTTAAGGTCAATGAGATTATTACCACATTGATGTTAAACTACATTGCCATTCTCTGGTACCAGCAGCTTTTTCAAATATCCTGGAAAGACCCGCAAGGCTTTGGTTTTCCCGGCTCGGCCCTCTTTCCAGAGTTCGCCTGGATACCCCGGCTTAGTGGCCGGCTGCATTGGGGGTTGATTATGGCGATTGCCGCCGCCGCGCTGGTTTGGATAATTATGGACCGGACCCGCCGGGGGTATGAAATCAGGTTGATTGGCGAAAACGAGAATGCCGCCCGTTATGCCGGCGTCAGCCTGGCCCGTAACATTGTGCTGGTAATGCTGCTTTCCGGCGGTTTGGCCGGTTTGGCCGGCGTGGTTGAAGTGTCGGCTATTTCTCACCGGTTGCAGCAGGGGCTGGATGTCGGTAACGGCTTTACGGGTATTATTGTCGCCTGGCTGGCCAAGCTTAACCCCTGGGCGGCGCTAATTTGGGCCTTGCTGCTGGCGGCCCTGTTTGTGGGCGGCGACCAGATACAAATCAGTATGGGGCTGCCGGCCTCGGTGGCGCTGGTGCTACAGGGGGCCATTTTAATTTTTGTGCTGGGCGGCGATATTTTTACCCGTTACCGCCTGCGAGTTATCCGCTCAACCGCCCCTCACGCCGCCGCTCAACCGGCCGGCAAGTAAATAACAAACAGGTGAATTTATGGATATTGCCCTATTAATTTCAATTTTGACCATCACCATTGTGGCCGGAACCTCGCTGGTGTATGCCACCATTGGCGAGATTATTACTGAACGGGCCGGAATTTTGAACCTGGGCGTGGAAGGGATGATGATTATGGGCGCGGTCTCTGCCTTTGCCGCCGCCTTTCACTCCGGCAACCCCTGGGTAGGGGTGCTGACGGCCTTGATTGTGGGCGGCCTCATGGCCTCAATTCACGCTTTTTTGACTATTTCCCTGCGCGCCGACCAGGTGGTTTCCGGGCTGGCTTTAACTTTGTTTGGCACGGGGCTGGCCAGTTTTGTGGGCCAGCGGCTTGGGCCGGGCGGCGCGCCACTGGTGGGGCTGATTGGCCCCCGTTTTAGCGATGTGCCGATTCCGCTACTCAGCAACATTCCCTTCATTGGTCAAGCCCTGTTCAATCAGGATATTCTGGTTTACCTGATGTACATATTTGTGCCTGTCAGCGCCTATTTTTTGTATAAAACCCGGCCCGGTTTGCATTTACGCGCCATCGGCGAAAGCCCGCAAACCGCCGACGCCATGGGCGTGAACGTGTTTGCCCTGCGCTACCTGTACACAATTGGCGGCGGTATGCTGGTGGGGCTGGGCGGCGCGCACCTGTCGCTGGCCTACACCCCCGGCTGGACCGAGAATTTAACCGGCGGGCGCGGCTGGATTGTGATTGCTCTGGTTATTTTTGCCACCTGGGACCCGGCGCGGGCGGTGGTTGGCGCCCTGTTGTTTGGGGGAGTCAATGCCATTCAATTTAGGTTGCAGGCCATTGGAACAACCATCCCGGCCTCGCTGTTGAATATGCTGCCTTATATTTTAACCATTGTTGTGCTGGTGCTGATTACCTGGTTTGAGGCGTTCCGTAAACGGGTTGGCGCGCCGGCGGCGCTGGGGCTGCCTTATATGCGCGAGGAGCGTTCATAGGCGCAAGCGCCGGTGGTTCAATATTCGTATTCAGGGTGAAACGATGATGTTGACACTCAACGGCCCGGTGACGGTGATGTATTCCGGCCTGACCAGAGTGTCCGTTATCAATCCATCGCCGGCGGCGAGGGTAATGGTAAATGTGCCGGTTTGGCTGTAGGTATGCAGCGGGCCGGTAAGGGTGCTGGTGATGCCATCGCCAAAATCCCACAGATAGCCGGCGGCGTTGGTGGAGCTATTGGCAAATGTGACCGTTAGCGGAACCGTACCGCTAATGGGGCTGGCCGAAAAAGCGGCCACAGGCGGGGCAACCGTGGTGATATAACCGGTGCGGGTGAGCGTGTCGGTGGCGATTCCGTTACCGGCTGCCAGCGATATGGTAAACGCGCCGGCCTGGCTGTAGATGTGGCTGGGATTGGTTACGGTACTGGTGATACCATCGCCAAAATCCCACAGATAGTCGGTGGCGTTGGTGGAACTGTTGACAAACGTAACCGTGAGCGGAACCGTACCGCTAATAGGGCTGGCGCTAAAATCGGCCACAGGGATAACGGTGGGGGTAAGCGTGGCTGTAGACGTAGGGGTCAACGTGGGCGTATCGGTTGGGGTAGACGTAGCGGTAGCCGTAGCCGTATGAGTGGGCGACGCCGTTGGGGTGGTGGTTTGGGTAGCCGTAGTGGTTTTAGTAGCAGTTTGAGTGGCCGTGGCGGTTTGGGTGGGCGTTTGGGTTGGGGTGGCGGTTGGCGTAATGGGCGTGCTGGTTGGAGTAGGCGTCATCGTTGGGGTTGAGGTAGGCGTGGGGGTATGGGTGGGCGTGGCCGTGGGAGTCACCTGTTCCCAGTTAAATTCCGCCAGTGCGGCCCCGGCTTCTTCGAAATATTCAACCACCAGCAAATAAGCGCCGTTCAACTGCCGGTCAACCGTAAATACCTGGCTGCCATCGTTGTTTGACCAGGCGTTCAGCACCAGATTGCCGTCAATATAGGCCCGAATGCCATCATCGGCCCGCGCCCGGAAGCGGTAGATACCGTTGTTAAAGGTGACTCGCCGGCTCCATCGGGCCGAAAAGTTGCTGCCCGGCATCCCCTGCGCGGGCGAGCCGCTCCCCCAGTTAAAATTAATGGTTTTATCATTACGCGCAAAAGTGGGGCTGCCACTCAAAAACTGGTTTGACCAGTATTCGCCCTTCCAATCGGGGTAGGTGGGGGTGGTGATTTTTTCCCACCAAAAACCTATTTCGGCCCGACCGATACGCTCGTAATATTCCAGCCGCAGTTGGTGGACGCCTTCGGTTAGGGCAAATTCGGCGGTCACTTCGCGGCTGCCGCCGTCGCGCCACTCGTTGATGATTAGCTGGTCATTCACCCACAGCCGCGCCCCATCATCCACAATTATGTAAAAGCGATACAGGCCGCTTTCAAACTGCCAGCCCCGGCTCCAGCGAACCGAGAAGTTATCGGCGGGTACGCCCGGCGCAGGCGGGTCAAAATCCCACACAAAATCTATGGCTGTATCATTACGCGCCAGCGCCGGCGACCCGCTCAAATTGGGATTGTTGTAATATTCGCCCCGCCAGGCGGTGATAACCAGCGGCGTTGGCGTGAGGGTTGCGGTTGGCGGCGGCGCGGTGGACGTGGGCGTGGCGCTGGGGTTGGGCGTAGCGGTTGGGGTAGGGGTTTCCGGTAGAGGCGGCGCTTGAACCACCGGCACATTGCCCACGTTTTCAGCCGTTACAAATTGAGCCGCCAGCCAGCCGCGCTCGTCGGGTACGCCCGAAAATTTAATTTGCCACCACTGGCCATCGAGGCTGACGCCGGTAATTTCGGCGGTTTGACCGGCGCGCAGCAGCCCCAAAACCGGATAGGCCGTGCCGGGGCCGCCGCGAATGTTCAAATCGGTGCTGGTGGTTAGCGTGGGTTGGCCGGGCGCGGGCGTGGGCGGCGGCGAGACGGTTGGCGCCGGCGGCGGCGGCGAGGCCGGGCCATCGACCAGCCCAAAAATAGCCCGGTTAGACAGGTCGCTATCGGCCTGTTTGGCAATGACTGTAGCCAGCCTTTGGCTTTCCCAGCGCGGTTCGGCAGGAAAGGTAAAACTGATGGCAAAATTGCCTTGCGGGTCAACCGCGGCGCTGGCCACCTGCTGGCCCGGAAATTGGGTGTCGTCCGGGGCCATCAAATAGATATTTACGGTGCTGTTTGGCTGCCAGCCTTGCCCGCTAACGGTGATTGGCGTGCCCGGCCGGCCCAATTTTGGCTCTACGGTAAAGCCGGGGATACGCACGATGGGCGTTTCGGGGGGTGGTTCGGGGCCAAGCACAAACAGATAAACTCCGGCCAGGAGTCCGGCCAGAATGACAGCCCCGGCAATAACGGCCAGCACAAGATAAGAACTTAAATTGGATGGTTCAGAGTCCAGCGGCTCTGGGCGGCGTTTAGTTGTCATAAATTAATAAATGTTATGATTTGTTGCATAGAGTAACTATAACTCAATTAACGGCGATTATCAACAAATGATTGACGTTAATCCCCCCGAATTTGTTCCCAACAAAAAAGCCCCGGCGATTTTTGTTTGAAAACCGCCGGGGCTTGCAAAAAGGAGAGAACTGTTTACTTACTCGCCAACAGGTTGTGGAATATCGTCAATATCGACCACGACGTCTTTATTCGCGTCGATTTCGTAGGGTAGCAGGTCATCTTCAGTTAAAAACAGGTCGGGGTTGCCGTGGCAGTTGTTGCACGTTTCGGTGCGGGTGGTGCGGCGCTGAATGGTGTGGGGGGTGGCGTAAGTCCAGGTGGGCAGGGCGTCGAAGTTGGGCAGCAAATTCTCGCCGTAGTAGGCAAATGATTCCGGGTCGATGGGCACATGGCGCAGCGTGACCCATTTCCAGGGGCGCTCTTCGCTCTGGCGGGGGTTTAGCCCAATTTTGATGCCCATCACCGACGGTTCAATTTTGAAGAATGGCGTTCCCTCGTCGCTTTTTTGCACGTGGCAACTGTAGCAGTTTTTATAGTCGGCGGCGTGGCACGTTTGGCACGAGAGCCGTTTGAGATGAATGTTGGAATGCTCTTCTATTTCCGAGTTTTCCAGGGTGTCGGCATGGCAACCGGCGCTGGCGCAACTGGGGTTGTCCGGGCCATCGTAGCGATGGTTGGCTTCGTAATCCAGGTTGCCGTGCATCTCGTCGGCGGTGTGGCAGGCAAAACAGGGCATCCCACCCTTGTTCCAGTGCAAATCGGCGGGGATGCCTTCATTCCGGCCTTTGTATTCCATCTCGATGCGACTGCCGTGACAGCCGGTGCAGGTCAGGTTCATCGGCGGAACTTTTTTGAACTCGTGCCCGGCGGTCAGGCCGCCGCCCAGGTTGGTGGGCCGGCTCACATGGCACTGCCCGCAACTGGTGTGGCAGCTTTCGCAGTGGTTGCCAAATGCTTCGGCTACCTGGGGCCAGGTTTCTTCGCTGGCGCGCTGCTGCACTATGGTGTAGTAACCGCGCAGCGTGCTGTGCAGGCTGTTGGCGTCGGTTTCAACTTCGTTGTGGCACTCGCCGCAGGCTTCGGCGGATACCGGTTCGCGGCGCATGTCAAGGTGCGCTTCTTCCTTGTCATCAATACTGCCGTTGCCGCCGTGGCAGGCCACGCAGCCAATTTCACCATGAACGGTTTCTGTAAATCCTTCGCTGGTGATCATTACCTTTTCCCAACCCTCCAACGGAGGGACGGAGCCGCCTCAGCCTTCACCTTCGGATAGTTCCTCGATTACTTCCTCTTCTTTGGCAGTGGCAATCAAGCGCTCCTGGTCGGTGTGGCAACTGATACAGCTATCGTTTGAGACAACAACTGGCGAGGGCGTGGGCGATGGCGAGGGCTGAGTGGTGGGCGTAAAGGTGGGCGGGGGCGTTGTTGGCGTGGGCGATGGCGCTGCGGTTGGCGCTTCTGTGGCTGTCTCTTCTGCTTGAGCCACCTCTGTTACCTCGGCCTGGGTGACTGCTTCTTCTGTTGGCGGTGAGGCTGTAGGAGTCGAGCTGCAAGCCATAAGCGCGCCGGCTACAATGAAGGTGAGGGCAGCGATGATAGTTGCGGTTAGAAATTTTGGCGGTTGACTCATGTGGTTCTCCTGTAGGTTGAGGGGTGGAATAACCCAACCGGGGCTTCCACCCACTACCTGCGGTGGGTAGTATTTATTACGCGGAGATACGCTGAGGAAAATAGAATCTTCGAGAATCTCTGTGAAAGCCTCTGCGTATCTCCGCGTTCCCATTTGGTTGCGGCATGTCCGCTCAGGTAGAGACCAATCCTATTTGCGGCGCAAGAAGAGGCCGGCGCCTAACAATCCGGTACCGGCTACCACGTACACCCAAATGAAGTCAACCGGCACGCCGCCAGAGGTTGGCAGGGTGGCCGGGGCCTCGGCTGCCGGAGCAGTAGCGGGGGCGGCTGCCGGTTCCACGTCGGCCAGGCTGCCTTCAAATCGGTAGTCGGCCTGGGTGGCGGGGTCAAAAACGGCGGTGGCAACCACGTTGGGGTCTTTGCTCCAGCCCATCATCCCAAACTTCAGGTTGACGGCATCGTAGCCCAGCGCGTTAAGCAGGGTGGTGGCGATTTGCCCGGTATGGCCGGTGTAGCAGTAAACCACAATCGGTTTGTCGGGCGGCAACTTGGCCAAATTTTCGGCCTTGCCTAACTGGGTCCAGGGGATGTTGATGGCTCCGGGGATGTGTCCCTTGGCGTAATCTTCGGGCTTGCGCACGCTCAGAATAACCGGGTCGTTGCTGGCGTCGCCGTCGTTTAGATTTTCAAAAAGGGCGTCGGCGGCGATAACCGGCGCTTTGCCGGAGCTGAGGTAGTTATCAATGGCGGTGCGGACAATTTCAGAATTGCCGCTGGTGCCGGTGTCCAGTTCGGGAAAGTCGTAAGTGGCAGTGGCTTCGTTGGGTTCGGTTTCAACCCGGTAGTCTGGCACCAGGGCCGGGTCAAAGCGAACTTGAGCCAGCACGTCGTCGTTTTTGGTCCAGGCCATCATGCCAAACTTCATATTGACGACATCATAGTCCATCAGGCTCAGGGCGGTCATGGCCACCTGGCCGGTGTGGCCGGTGTAGCAGTAATCCACAATCTTTTTATCGGTGGGCAGTTTTGCCAGATTTTCCGGCTTGGCTACCTGCGTCCAGGGGATGTTCACCGCGCCCGGTACGTGTCCCTTGGCGTAATCTTCGGGCTTGCGCACGCTCAGAACAAAGGGGTCGTTGCTGGCGTCGCCGTCGTTCAGATTTTCAAATACTTCATCTACCGTAATTACGGGGGTGGGGTTGGTTGCCAGCCACTCTTCTATTTTAGAGCGGACCACTTCAAAATCGTCGGTTGGGCTTTGGGCCAGGGTCAGGCCGGGCAGCATCAGCCCCAAAACAACCAACAGGGTCATAATCAGAGTTAATCTTTTAAACATTGTCTAAAAATCTCCTTATCATGTTAATATTGGTTTGGGTGAGTTGATAAAAATTTGTTTTTGAGGTTAGTTTTGATTTTGCGTTCTCCTCAGTCAATAGACTTGTTGGAGTCAAAAAATATATTTTTTGACTCCGGTTTGTGTTCTTTAATGCCAACTCTTCTGACATTAGCCTATGGGGTTTCTCTTTGCATGGCCCGGTACATCAGGCACAGTACGGTCGAGAACCATTCCTGGTCCATGTGTTCTTTTGGCACCCCGCTACACGCGCCCGCATCCCAAACAAGCTGCCGGTACTGGCGCTGTTGCTCTGGAAGCAACACCACCAGGCGGAGGGTGGGGTTGTCGTTTAAAATTGCGCGTACTACGCGGGGTGTTTCGGAGCCTGCAATCTGCCAATCCAACAGAATGATATCGACCTGCTTTTCATTAATTTTGCTCATCAGATTGTTGTAAGCGCGCACATCTGTTACCTGAATGTCGAGAGGGGTTAAACATAAGGCGGAGTCCAAAACCGAGTGCATTAATTTCAATGACTCGTCATCGGGTGCGGCAAATAACAGGCGCATTAACATGGCTGTTCTCGTTATTTTTAGCTGGTGGCAAAGGAGTTGTTGTGACAAAATTCACAAATAGTATAGCAAATTCGGGGATGATTTGCTATCGGGAAAAATCTGACACTTCAAGAGGAAAAATCCCTACAGGGTGTGGGATAAGGGGTATTTAAAATAAAAAAGTGCGCTGCAAAAATATGGCGCACTTTTCTTTTTTATTAATAGGTTGTTTTATTAGGCTAAAACAACATCTTGGGCTTGAGGGCCTTTTTGTCCTTCAACAACGGTAAACTCTACCCGTTGTCCTTCTTCCAGGGTGCGATACCCTGTACTGTTAATGGCGCTGTAATGGACAAAAACGTCTTTGCCATTTTCGCGTTCAATAAAACCGAACCCTTTGGTTGCATTGAACCATTTAACAGTACCGACTTCACGATCTGCCACGACTGCGGAACCTCCTTTCTGTATAGATTTTGATTATGTTAGAGGTTCCAAATCAATTTCAGATCGAGTTCCTACTTTAGACTAGAACAACTGCTAACAACAATTCAGACAGTATCATAATTTCAAATTGCTGTCAAGTTAAAGAAATCAAACATCAGGTATATTCAGATAACAGCCCCCTGGCCAGGGCATACTGCACCAAATCGACCCGGCTGTGCAAGTTGAGTTTTTGCATAATGCGGGTGCGGTAAGTTTCTACCGTTTTAGGGCTAATGGCTAACTTGTCGGCGGCCTGGGCGGCGGTGTAACCCAGGGCCAGCAGTTTGAGCACCTCTCGTTCGCGCTCGCTAAGTTGCTCGTAGGCATCTTGCGCGGGCATTTGGTTAAGCTGTTCCAGATAATCTTCCAGCAGCAGCCGCGTTGCCGAAGGATACAAAAACGCGCCGCCGTTAGCCACGGTGCGAATGGCATCGAGCAGTTCGGTATCAACCGTTGATTTGAGAACATATCCGGCTGCGCCGGCTTTTAGCACCGGAAAAAGGTAACGCTCTTGAGCGTGAACCGTTAAAATCAAAATATGACAATCGGGCTGTTCGGCGCGGATGCGGCGGGTGGCCTCCAGCCCGTCCATCTCCGGCATCGAGATGTCCATAACAATTACATGGGGGCCTAGCGCCCTGGCCTGGTCAATAGCTTCCTGCCCGTTCTCGGCCTCGCCTACCACTTCCATATCCGGCTCGCTATCAATCAGCGCCTTGAGACCAAGACGCACCACCATATGGTCGTCGGCCAGCAATACCTGAATTTTAGACATTCTCCTCCCCCGGTATTTTTTCCAGCGGGGCAACGGCCACAATGCGCGTGCCCTGGCCTGGGGCTGACTCGATGGTGAAGGTTCCGTTAATCATCGCCATTCGCTCGCGCATGCCCAACAGCCCCAACCCGCGAGGCGAGTCGGTTGGCGTTTGGGCCGGGTTAAAGCCAACGCCATTGTCGGTTATTTCTAAACTGATTTGGCCGTTGGCTCGACAAAGCAACAGCGATACATTTTGCGCCTGGGCGTGTCGGGCAATGTTGTTGAGCGACTCCTGCCCAACCCGGTAAAAAACCAGCTCGATTTCTGGCGGCAGCCGCTGTTCCAGCCCGTCAATTTGTATGTGGGTGCGAACGCCGCTAATTTCGGTAAATTCGTCGACCCGCCACTCCAGCGCAGGCCCCAAACCCAGGTCATCTAAAATGGTAGGGCGCAAATCCAGGGCTACCCGCCGAACGTCTTCCAGGGCGCGGGCGGTCAGGTCGCGCAGCTCCTGAATCTGTTGTTGGGCCTTTTCGGGGTCATGAGCGCGTTCCAACAGGCGCAAATGCACCAACAGCGAGGTGAGCGCCTGGGCGGCTTCGTCGTGCAGTTCGTGGGCCAGTCGATGGCGTTCCTCTTCCTGGGCTTGCAAAATTTGCCGAGAAAGCTGCTGCATCTGCTGGGCGTGTCGTTCTTGCCCGGCCAGCATGCGATTAAAGGTTTCGGCCAGCCGGTCAAACTGTTCATCGGTAACGCGGCCCAGCCTGACCCGTACATTAGTTTGCCCCCGGCGCACCTTGTCAACCGCGTCTTGCAGCCGGTCAAGCGGTTCCAGGGCGCGTTGAAGAACCCATTTGTTAACCACAAAGCTAATAAAAATACCGGCAACGGCAAAGAAGGCAATTAATTCATAATGAATATCATCGGGGTAGCTGATGACATGCCACACGGTAATAATTGTGCCGGCCGCCGCGCCCAACCCAACAATCGCCGAGTTAGCCAGCAGAATTTTATAAAAAATTGGTATTCGCAACAATCGCTGCCAGCGCGATGATTCCGTTTGCATGATACCCCCAACTATGGCTATTGTGACACATATCTGACGTTTTGTAAAACAGCATTTGATGCCTTGCAACTATTGTGATGACGAAAAACAACCACTACTACATATAGTAGGTTGCTTTGGTTGAAACACTATATATTCCTTAACAATAGACCCATTTTTAAGATTTTATAGGACTATTTTCCCCCGCGCCTCTTCAAGCCGTGTTATAATTTCTTCAACCTTAGCGGCCCGTGTGATTGCCGCCAGTAGAAAGGAAGAGTAACGATGCGGCTGACCAGGTTGGATAAATTGATGGGCTACCTTGCCGGTAGCAGCCAGCGCCAAAACCAGACAACAGCCAGGCCAAAACCGGAGCGGCCGGCTCATACCTTTGAGCGTAGCCGAATGCAGGAACTTTTATTACAAAATTACTTTAATATAATTACCGAACTGCTGCTGGAGAAAAATCTAAGGAATTCCGGCGCAGATTCCGAGGTGCGACATATGGCCCGGGTGCGCACATTGACCGTGCTCAAAGAATTAGACCCGGCCCGCCAGGGCAAGGTAATTAATTTTTTGCGCGAGGCCCGGCTGGTCAACACTCTGACCCCGGTAATAGATTTAACCGGCGCAATTTTAATTAGAGCCTATTTGCGACGGATGAGTTTGATAGAAACTAATTTGGATAAGGCTAACCTGAAGCGGGCCAACCTGGTAGGCGCTAATTTGGCCAACGCCAGTTTGAAAAGGGCCAACCTGAACGGGGCGCTGCTCAAGGCAGCCAATCTGCATGGCGCAGATTTGAGCGGGGCCAATTTAGAGCGGGCCAATTTAACCCAGGCAATTCTATTTGAGACAAATCTGACCGGGGCTAATTTGTTTGAAAGCACGCTCATTAGGGCCAGGCTGTTTGAAGCCCGGCTGATGCGGGCCAATCTTGACCAGGCTAATCTAAGCGACGCCAGTCTGGTGGGGGTTAATTTGAGCGGGGCAAACCTGAACAGGGCGTCGCTGGTATCTACCCGGCTAGAAAAAGCCAACCTGATTGGGGCGAGTCTAAAGTATGCCACATTAACCAATGCCAAACTGGAGCAGGCCAGTTTGGAACAGGCAGATTTATCGGACGCCGATTTGAGCCAGGTAAATTTGGCCGGCGCGCAGCTTGTTGGGGCAGTATTAACGCGGGCCAAACTGGATAAGGCCCATCTGGTTAAAACCAACTTCACCGATGCCGCGCTTAACCAGGCCAGGTTGCCAGACGCTAATTTGAGCCAGGCCAATTTAACCGGAGCCAATTTAACCGGCGCGGATTTGTTTGAGTGCCGGTTGATGAAGGCCACTCTGACCGAAGCCAATTTTACCGGAGCGCGGCTGGATAGCGCCAGAATGGACGAAGCCGATTTGACCGGCGCTACTCTGTTTGAGGCCAGCCTGACGGGCGCAAGTCTCAAAAGAGCTATTCTGAATCAGGCTAACCTGTACGGCGCTAATTTAACCGAAGCCAGGTTAGATTTGGCCGTATTGATTGAAACGTTGCTCAACGAGGCCATTTTGAATCGGTTAAACTTAAACAGGGCGCGGCTGGATGGCGCCAGATTAAACGGAGCCAGCCTGATTGAAGCCAGCCTGAGCGGGGCCAGTCTGGATGGCGCCTTTATGTTCAAAACCAACCTGACCGGCGCAAAACTGGACGAAGCCAATCTGGTTGAGGCCAACCTGGAGCGAGCCAATCTGCGCCTGGCCAACCTGACCGGCGCGCAATTGAGCGACGCTTGTTTGGAAAAGGCCAATCTGGAAGGCGCTAATTTAACCAACGCTAATCTGAAAAATGCTAATCTGTCCGGGGCAAATTTAAAGGATGTGGCGCTGACCGGGGCCACATTGCAGGGCGCGCAATACAACAACTGGACGCGTTGGCCCGATAAGTTTAATCCCGAAAAGGCCGGAGCCATCAAAGTCGATAAACTTCAAAAACGGCAGCGCAAAATGGCAGTCAAACAAGATTCGCGCTCCAGCGATATTCCAATCCCCGCCCCGTCGCCAGAACGGCCAGACCATCGCTGGGTAGTGGGCGCGGCCAGCGCCATGGAGCAGCAGGTCGTATAGCTCGCCTGGGACTCAAAATAATGACCAAGTTAACCCGAGAGCAATTAGTTGAAATTATCAAAACAGCCTGCGAACAGATAGAACGGCCCAACCTGGTTGAAACTGACCTGGAAGAGGTAGACCTGAGCGAGCTATACCTGGTTGGCGCGGACCTGGTGCGGGCCAATTTGCGCCTGGCCGATTTGCGGGCCTCTAACTGCCTGGGCGCCGATTTGCGCGGGGCCAACCTGCGCGGCGCAAACCTGAACAAGGCCATTTTAGATGGGGCCGATTTGCGTTGGGCCAATTTAGATGGCGCATATCTGGTGGGGGCCAGCTACGACCGGGGCACCAAATGGCCGGCTCAGTTTGACCCCGCCGCCAGAGGGTTGCTTTACCAGGAATAACTTTTCAGCATGTCAGCCAAATGATAGGTGCGGCCTTGTTGCCGGGGCAACATTGGGCAAGGCTACAATTTTCACTATAATTTAAGCATACCAGTTGACACCCAAGGACGCCTATCATTTATGGATGACAAATCCCTCAAGCACCAGGCACAAGAAATTATTGTTGCCGTTGATAAAGATTTAAAGGCCGTTGAGTCTAAAGAACTCACCCTTCAGGAAGAAGTAAATAACCGGGCCAACAAAATTATGGATAGCCTGTTTCGGGTTATCAGCGATGTTGACCTGGATGCCGCGGCCCAACGGGTCGATGCCCTGACGCAGAAATACCCCAACGCCTCTACCGAAGAGCTATCAAAAATATTGATTCGCGACAAGTGCCAGCGGACCGGCACGGTTGGGGCCGTTACATCCGGGGCGGCGCTGATTCCCGGTATTGGCGCCGCCGCCGCCGTAACCCTTGGCGTCGCCGCCGATATTGGGGCCACCTTCAAGCTTCAGGCAGAGCTGGTGCTGGAGCTGGCGGCTCTGTACAACTACCCCCTCACCGACGATGAAAAGCAGCGCCTGGTGATGATGATTACCGGCCTCAGCGCCGGCACAGCCTCGCTAACGCGCAAGGCCGGAGAAAAAGCAGTTGCCAAAATTGGCGAGCGATTTGCCGCCAAATCGGTGGTGAAAGTTTTGCCGGTGGTGGGGGTCATTGCCTCGGCCGGCACCAATGTGCTCTCTACCTACATTATCGGCCAGCGCGCCGACGCCTACTTTCGGCTGGGGCCGGAAGCGGTGGGGAGCTGGAGCGACAGCCTGCGAGCCATCAGCGGGGTTGACGAGCGCAACATTACTGCCTGGCTGGCCGAAAGCGGCAAAGTTACCGGCGCGGCCATTGTAACCGGGGCGGGTAAAGTTGGTGAAATAGGCAAAGCCGCCGGCGGGGCGGTTGCTACCGGCGCGGGCAAAATGGCCGAAACCGTGGGGCCGGCCCTCAGTTCCGGGGCTAAAAAGGCGGGCCAAACGGCTCGCCGGGGAATGAGGGCTTACTTTAATTGGGTCATTACCTTTTGGACAACCATCTTCAGCTATGTTGGCAAATTCTTCCACTTTATCTGGCTGGTTATTTCATTTATTCCGCGTAAAATAATGGCTTTATTCAGCCGTAAAGAAAAGCCGCAACCCAAACAATGAGCAATAAACCATCCATTTTGGACCTGTCCAAAGCCGAATTGAAAAACCTGATGACCGGCTGGGGCCAACCGGCCTACCGGGCCGGCCAGGTTGAAACCTGGCTGTATCAAAAATATCTGCTCGACGCGTCGCAAATGAGCAACCTGCCCAAAGCGCTGCGCCAACGGCTTGAGCATGATTGCCTGCTCAACCCGCTGCGCCCGCTGGTTTCGCTCAACTCGTCGGACGGGCACACCCGCAAAACCCTGTTTGCCCTGCCCGACGGCCGAGAGGTTGAAGCAGTGCTGATGCGTTACCAGAAGCGTCAAACCCTGTGCATTAGCACCCAGGCCGGTTGCGCCATGGCCTGCCCCTTTTGCGCTACCGGTCAAATGGGCTTTCTGCGCAACCTTACCGCCGGCGAGATTGTGGCCCAGGTGTTGTACTATGCCGGCCAGCTTGAGCAGGAAGGGAAACGCGTCACCAATGTTGTCTTTATGGGGATGGGCGAGCCGCTGGCCAACTACGCCGAAACCTGGCGCGCCATTCGGCGGCTGAATGATGCTGAGGGGTTTAATTTGGGGGCGCGCAATATAACCCTCTCTACCGTGGGGCTGGCCCCGGCCATCCGGCGGGTAAGCAAAGAGCCAGAGCAGGTGGGGCTGGCCGTATCGCTGCACGCGCCCAACGATGAGCTACGCAACAAAATAGTCCCCATCAACCGGCGATATCCGCTGGTAATGCTGATGCGGGCTATTAAAGATTACATTGCCGAAACCAACCGGCGGGTAACATTTGAATACGCCCTGATGGATAAATTGAATGATAGCGACACCCTGGCCGGCCAGTTTGCCCAATTGGTGCGGGGTTTGTTGTGCCACGTGAATTTAATTCCGCTGAACCCCACGCCCAACTCGCCCTGGAGCGGCTCGCCGGATGAGCGGGTATATGCCTTTAGAGACCGGCTGGTAGCGGCGGGGATTCCGACCACGGTGCGGTTGCGGCGCGGCATTGATATTGCCGCCGGGTGCGGGCAACTGCGCAACGCCCACAGCCGGCAGCGAGAGGAGATTATGTTGACTCGATAAAGGGGTCAACCTTGCATTTTAAGAACAAAAGTTGTATGATAGGGCCAACTTTTCTGCAAAGGATGTTTCAATAAAAAGGCCAGCATTTTTTGCTGGCCTTTAAAGATTAAGAAATGGAAAAACATCCGCTGGGGTCTGTCCCAAATTTTGGGACGCACCCATCCGCTAGGCAGATTTGACTGCGGTGCGCAGGCAGCGAGAGCAAATTTTTACCTTCTTAAACTTGCCGTCTCTCAAAATGGTGGCTTTTTGAATATTTGGTTTCCACTGGCGCTTGGTGTGGCGCTGAGAAAAGCTGACGTTGTGGCCGCTCATTGGTTTTTTGCCACATATTTCACATTTTGCCATGATAACTTGCTTCCTTTTTTTCTGAGTTTACCGCGCGGGTAATAAAATAAATTGACGCTTAACCCCGTAACACAAAGAGTTATAATAACATAGACCTGCAAAATTGGCAAAACAATAACGGATTTAGATGTCGCAATATCTGGCTGAACAAGGATTTATTATAGAAAATGGGGCCGCGCGAGCCTGTAACGGCACAGGCTTAAAAAATTTACTGAAGGCCGGAGAGCAATGGCTGGCCCTTCACCGGGAGTACGTTAACAGCCTGAACGTTTTCCCCGTGCCAGATGGCGATACCGGCACCAATATGCTCTTGACTGTTCGCGCTGCCCTCAACGCCATTGAGAGCGCCGCAGACCACCACGCCGGCACAATTGCCGCCGCCGCCGCTCACGGCGCGTTAATGGGCGCGCGCGGCAATTCGGGGGTCATTCTTTCGCAGTTTTTGCAGGGATTAGCCGCGGGGCTAAAGGGCAAAACAACTTTTACTGCCCAGGATTTTGCCCAGGCGATGCGGCTGGGGTCGGACCAGGCTTACCAGAATATTCTGAACCCGGTTGAGGGCACTATTTTAACCGTTATCCGGGCCGCGGCGCAGGCGGCGCTGGAGCAGGCGCCAACTCAACCGGATTTGGCAGGTTTGTGGGCCGAGGTTGTAGAGGCAACCCGGCTGGCCCAGGCCGGCACGCCCAGGCTGCTGCCCATTTTGCAAGAAGCCGGCGTAACCGACTCTGGGGGACAGGGACTACTGTACATTTTTGAGGGGGCCTTGAGATTTCTGCAAAACCGGCCCATCGAGGCGGAACCGGCCGGTTACAGCGCGCCCCGATTGCAGGCCGATTTAGGGCGTCACGCCACTCATTACGGGTATGAGGTGCAGTTTCTGGTTGAGGGCAACGAGCTGAACCTGGCCCAAATTCGGGCCGATATTAACCAGATGGGCCAGTCGGCGCTGGTGGCGGGAAATGAAGAAGTGATAAAAGTGCATGTTCACGTAGCCAACCCGCAGCAGCCCCTTGAGTACGGGGCCAAACTGGGGCGCGTTACCGGGGTAATGGTTGAAAACCTCGATGAGCAGGCCCAGGCGTTTGCCCGGAGCCAGTTGTCTGCCCGCTCAAATGGGGCGGGGCGGCCCGCCGCCCAGGTAGCCACGGTAGCGGTAGTAACCGGGCCGGGGCTGGTCGAAATATTTTGGGATTTGGGAGTCGACCAGATTGTGCCGGGCGGCCAGAGTATGAACCCCAGCGCCCGGGAACTGTTGCAGGCCGTAGAGCAAATTGCAGCAGATAATGTATTGATTTTACCTAACAATAACAATATAATTTCAACAGCCCAACAAACGCAACGGCTTGCTAAAAAGAATGTGCGGGTTATTCCAACCCAAACCATTCCGCAGGGCCTTGCCGCGCTGCTGGCGTTTAACAGCCAGGCCGACGCCCAAACCAACGCCACCCGGATGACCGAGGCGGCCCGGCAGGTGCGTACCCTGGAAATTACGCGGGCCGTTCGTAACTCGGTTTTGCATGGGGTGAACATTCGGCAGGGTGAATTGCTGGGTTTGCTGGATAACCGGGTGGTGAGTGCGGGTCAAGATTATTTGGATTTGGTAAAAGCGGGCCTGGCGCAGCTAAAGCTGGAAGATTATGAAATAGTTGCCATTTATTACGGGGCCGATATCCAGCCGGCTCAGGCCGACGCGCTGGCCCGCGAGATTAGCCGGCTTGACGCCAACCTGGACGTAGAGATTTATAGCGGGGGACAACCCCATTACCATTACATAATATCACTGGAGTAGTTATTCACTTTGTCAAAAAAAGTTGCGATTGTTACCGATAGCACCGCCTATTTTGAGCCGGGCGAAGCTGAAAAGTTGGGGGTGCATATTGTGCCGCTTAATATTCAGCTTGGCAGTAACCGGTTTTTAGATACCGTTGGCATAGATACCGACGAGCTTTTCCGCCGGCTTAGTTACAGCGGCGGTTTTCCCAGCAGCCACCCGCCCGAGGCTCATGTGTTTGAGCAGCTTTACGCCCAACTGCACAAGCAAACCGACCAGATTCTGTCTATCCACATCTCCGGCCATTTGAGCAAAACCATTAACCAGGCCCAACTGGGGGCCGAAGCGCTGCTGGGCCGCTGCTCTATTGCCGTGGTCGACTCGTTGACAACCTCGGTGGGGTTGGGGATTCTGGTAAAGGCCGCGGCCAAAGCCGCCAACCAGGGGGCCTCGCTGGATGATATTGTGCGGCTGGTGCGGGGCATGTTGCCCCACGTTTATCTGGTTTTTTATGTGGAAACCATGGAGTTTTTAGAGCGCAGCGGGCGCATTGGCAAAGCTCAGGCCATTTTGGGGTCGATGCTCAACATCAAGCCGATTCTATTTATGGAAGATGGCGATATCATTCCCTTGGAAAAAGTGCGTACCACTGAAAAAGCCATCGAGAAGCTGTTTGAGTTTGTGGCTGAATTTGATAATTTAGAGCAAACTGCTATTATTCAACGTAACAGGCAACCCAATAAAGAGGCCCGCGTGCTCCAGGAGCGGCTGGAGCAAAGTTTCCCCAACCTGAGCTTCCCAATTATTCAATATGGTCCCGATTTGGCAACACGCGTAGGCCCCAACGCCCTTGGAATTGTTGTTTACGAAGGTTTAACTTTTTAGCAGATTAAAAATAGTATGCTTCCCAGTTTTGACAAACTTATTGATATGCTGACCCAGGAAAAGAGACTGGGCTACCAAAATAAAATTGTATTTGGCGGTTTAGAAAAATACGTCCCTAATTGGGTTAATAACGCCCTGGCCGAGGCGCAAACCGAAGAGCAGCGCCGGGTTGTTAATGAGGTGGCGCAAGAGCTGAACCAATACGCCCATGTGGCCGATAAAGACCGGCCCAGATTTATTCATCAAATTTTGGTGAAATTGCACAATGTTGGCAACCACAAGGCAAATGCCGACAGCAACCAAAGCGAGCCACGGCCGCAAACCAATAACACCCAACCCAAACAACAGCAACCGGCCCAACCTCCAAATAAGCCCCAACCGGCAGCCTCAAATCACCAGGAACAGAACCAGGCTCCCGCTGTGGCCAAACCTGCGGAGGCAAGAGCCGCACCGGCGGCTAAACCCAAACCACAACCACCGGCAGATTTGGTCAATGCCGGCCTCGATTCGCCGGTGACTAAATTGCCGGGCATTAAAAATGCCATGGCCAGCAAACTGTCCAGGCTGGGGGTTTATACCATTGGCGATTTTTTGCGCCTTTACCCCCGCCGCTACGATGATTACCGCGAACTCAAGCCAATCAACCAGCTTGAGTACGGCGAGGATGTGACCATTATTGGGCAGGTTTGGGAAACGCGCAAACGAGACACGCGCAACAATTTTACCATCATCACCTCTATCATTTCCGATGGCACCGCCACCATCGAGGCTACCTGGTTTAACCAGCCCTGGCTGGTTAGAGACCTTAAACCCGGCACGCAAATTGTGGTAAGCGGCAGGGTTGACCAATACCTGGGCCGCCTCACGTTTCAGCAGCCGGAGTGGGAAGAACTGGATAAAGAGTTAATCCACACCGCCGGGCTGATACCTGTTTACCCGCTTACCAAAGGCATCAGAGCCAAATGGCTGCGTACTCAGATAAAACAAACGGTTAACTACTGGACCCAGCGGCTGCCCGACCACCTACCCAACGAGTCCAGAGAGCGGCTGAAAATGTATGAACTGGCCGAGGCTGTCCGGCAGATACATTTTCCCGATGATTGGGACCGGCTGGACTCGGCGCGCCGCCGGCTGGCCTTTGACGAACTGCTGCTCATTCAACTGGGGGTGTTTCGCCAGCGCCACCAGTGGCAAAGCCAGCCGGGGCGTCCGGTCAGTATCTCGCCCCAGGTTGTCGAGCAAATTTTGAGCACCCTGCCCTTTGCCCTGACCGGAGCGCAGCGCCGGGCGCTAGACAGCATTATTGGCGACATGCAGCGCGACGTGCCCATGAGCCGCCTGCTGCAAGGCGATGTTGGCTCCGGCAAAACCGTGGTGGCGCTCATTGCCATGGCCCTAACCGTGAACGACGGCGGGCAGGCCGCCATTTTGGCCCCCACCGAAATTTTAAGCGAGCAGCACTACCGGGGTATGGGCAAGCTGCTGGAATCCATCGGCCAGGCTTTGGGCCGGCAAATAAATATCCGCTTGCTGACCGGCAGCACGCCCGCCGCCGAGCGCCGCGAGATTCTTGACGGTTTGCAAAACGGCCAGGTTGACATTTTGGTAGGCACGCACGCCATTATCCAGAGCCATGTGGCCCTTAACAACCTGCGGCTGGCCATTATCGACGAGCAGCACCGCTTTGGGGTTGAGCAACGGGCCGCCTTGCGAGAAAAAGGCTTTAACCCCCATATGCTGGTGATGACCGCCACACCCATTCCGCGCACTCTGGCGTTGACCCTTTACGGCGATTTGGATTTGTCCATTATTGATGAAATGCCGCCGGGCCGCCAGCCCATTCAAACCAAGTGGCTTACGCCCAGAGAGCGCGAGCGCGGCTACACCTTTATTCGCGCCCAAATTGAAAAAGGGCGGCAAGCTTTCATTATTTGCCCGCTGGTTGAAGAGTCAGAAAACAGCGAGGCCAAAAGCGCCGTTGAAGAGCACCAGCGCCTGCAAAAACAGGTATTCCCCCGCCTTAAACTGGGGCTGCTGCACGGGCGTCTCTCCTCCGATGAAAAAGAAGCCGCCATGAAAGCTTTTAGAGATGGCGAAACCCAAATACTGGTTTCCACCTCGGTGGTAGAGGTAGGCATTGATGTGCCCAACGCCACGGTGATGCTGGTAGAAGGAGCTAACCGGTTTGGGTTGTCGCAACTGCACCAGTTTAGGGGGCGCGTTGGGCGTGGGCAGCATCAAAGCTACTGCCTGCTGCTGGCCGACAAGCTCACCCCCGAAGCCGAAGAGCGGCTCAAAGCCGTTGAAAAAACCAGCGACGGCTTTGAACTGGCCGAAAAAGATCTGCAAATGCGCGGTCCCGGCGAGTTTTTTGGGACGCGCCAGAGCGGCCTGCCCGATTTGAAGCTGGTCAAACTAACCGACACCCGTTTGCTGGAACTGGCCCGGCAAGAGGCCCAGTTTATTTTTGAAAAAGACCACAATTTAGAACAACCACAGCATCGCCTGCTGGCCCGGCAGGTAGACAACTTCTGGAGTTCAGGGAGCGATTTAAGCTAATGGCAATTGCTATTTACCCCGCTACGTTTGACCCGATTACCAATGGACACCTTGACATTGCCGAAAGAGCTGCCAACCTGTTTGAGCAGTTGATAGTGGGCGTGTATGACCGCCCCATGAAAAGCCTGCTCTTTTCAACCGAAGAACGGCTGGAAATGACCCGGCAGGCGCTGGACCATCTGGAAAATGTAAGCGTAAAAAGCTACAGCGGCCTGACCGTAGATTTTGCCAAGGCGCAAGGGGCCGGTTACATTGTCCGGGGCTTGCGCGCCCTCTCTGATTTTGAGTGGGAGTTGCAACTTTCGCTGGCCAACCACAGCCTGGAGCCGCACATAGAAACCATCTGCCTGATGGCCAGCCAGGAACACTCATTTTTGAGTTCAAGTATTCTAAAAGAGATTGCCATTAATAACGGCAATATCGAGCATCTGGCCCCGGCTGTGGTGGTTGAGGCGCTCCGCAAAAAGGCTATGAATGAAGACGGAAATCATCAGGTAAAAACGGTTTCCGTAAGAGATTAAATTGTCAAAAGGCAGGGTGGGCATAATGGACATATTGCACCTGATTGACCGGCTTGAAACCTTGGTAACGGAGAGTTTTCATCTTCCCTTTACCTCAAATGTTATTCTGCAAGAAGACGCCTTTCTGGATATTATCGACCAGATGCGCGTTTCCATCCCCGAAGAGGTGAAGCTGGCTAAACGCACCGAGGCCGAGAGAGAACGAATGTTGCTTCAGGCTCAGGAAGAGGCCAATCGTATTGTTGAAATGGCCCGCGAAAAAGCCATCTCCATGACCGAAGAACACGAACTGGTGCTGTTTGCCAAAGAGCGCGCCAAAGAAATTGAAGCCGAAGCCCACCGCCAGGCCGAAGATATTTTGTCCGATACCGACGAGTATATCATCGACCAGCTCAGCGAGTTGGAAGAGCAATTAATGAAAACCCTGACCACCGTTAGAAATGGTTTGCGCCATGTTCAAGAAACCCGCTCCAGCGCAGATGAGTACCCCGCCGCAGCCGCGCACAGTAACCGCGAAGAAATGGAGGCCGAAGTAGAAAGCGAAGAATAATCTATAGGGAAATTTTGAAAAATAACCAAAATGCTTTAAAATACTCCTTCTGTGCGCGCGCAAACCATGAAAGATTATAAATTAAATATACCTGCCGTTCACGAGTTGCAGTTTAACGTTGCCCAGTTACTTAAAGATGTAACCGGGGCATCTCGTGAATATGATATTAACAGCACTATCCTGAGTAAACTGGCCGAAGATGCGGCGCTGGTCTCGCCCATTGTGGGGCGCGTAAAATTTTTGCGAACCGGCGCCGATATTTTAGTAACCGGCGTGTTACAATCTGCGGTGCAGAAAAATTGTGGCCGCTGTTTGACTCCCTTTACAACGGCCATATCGTTTGAACTGGAGGAGCAGTTTTACCCAACCCTAGATGTTAATACCGGCACTCATCTGCCGCCCCCGCCCGAAGCGGACGAAGCCAACAGCATTACCGCCTCGCACATTCTGGATTTGCTGGAGGTTGTTCGCCAGGGCTTTTTGTTAGAAAGTGATGGTATTCGCTACTGCCGGCCCGATTGCAAAGGCTTGTGCCCTCATTGCGGCAAAGACCGCAACGTGGAACCCTGCAATTGCGAGGATGAACAGATAGACCTGCGCTGGGCGGCCCTGCAAACTTTTGAAGTTGAAGATTAATTGACAATCAGACCTGACAAGTCTTGAGAATAAGTGAGAAAGGATTTTAAAGAATAATGGGTGCATTACCAAAACGCAAAGTCTCTAGAGTTCGGCGCGACCGCCGCCGGGCGCATTACCTGCGCTTAAAAATGCCGCACATGGTTCCGTGTCCCCAGTGCCATACCCTGCGCCTGGCGCATCACGTTTGCCTGAATTGCGGAACTTACAACGGCGCTCAAGTGCTGCCCGAAGAGAAAGTTGCTCCAGCCAGTAGCTAATAAATGCAAAGCATCTAACCCAAACAGGATTATTGGCCGTGCTAGTGTGAGTTAAACAGTTGCACGGCTCTTATTTTGTATTATGACTGATAACAGCGCATTTGTTTTTCCGGGACAAGGCTCTCAAGAAGTAGGGATGGGCAAAAGCCTGGCTGATGCTTACGCCTCGGCCAGAACAGTTTTTGAGCAGGCCGATGATATTTTAGGCCTATCGCTCAGCCGGCTCTGTTTTGAGGGTCCCGAAGAAGAACTGAACGATACCATTAATACTCAGGCGGCAATTTTTACCGCCAGTATTGCCGCGCTCAAGGCGCTGCAACAGGCCGGCTACAGGGTGAAACCCAAATTTGTGGCCGGCCATAGTTTGGGCGAATACTCGGCGTATGTGGCGGCGGGCGCGTTGAGTTTTGAAGACGGGTTGCGGCTGGTGCGAGAGCGGGGCCGGCTGATGAAAATGGCCGGCGAGTTAAACCCCGGCGGGATGGCCGCCATTCTAAAACTGGATGATGAAACCGTAGCCGAAATTTGCCAAAAAGTTACCGTCGAGGGGGCCGGCGCGCTGCAAGTGGCTAACTACAACTCTCCGGGGCAGGTGGTGATTTCCGGCCACAGCGCGGCCATCGACCGGGGCATTGAACTGGCCCAGGCTGCCGGGGCGCGAAAAGCGGTAAAGTTGCCGGTCAGTATTGCCGCTCACTCGGAGTTGATGCGGGTGGTAGCCGACCAGTTTAGAGAAGCTGTTGATAAAACGCCGCTTAACTTGCCAGAAACGCCAATTGTAGCTAACATAAATGCAGAACCGCTCAACTCGCTCGATGCCATTCGAGAAGAAATGGAAGGTCAATTAACCTCTTCGGTACGCTGGACAGCCTCTGTTGGCTGGATGGTTGGCCACGGCGTGACCACTTTTGTGGAAATTGGCCCCAAAAATGTGCTGGCCGGCCTGATAAAACGGATTGACAAATCTGTAACCACCTACACAATTGGCACAGCAGAAGAGATAACTTCATTACTTCAAACCGGCGCATAACGCGCATCCTTGTCAACTTGAGTAACCATGTTTGAACTAACCGATAAAGTTGCCGTTATAACGGGAAGCTCCAGAGGCATTGGAGCCGGAATTGCAAAAGTGTTGGCCGCGCAAGGGGCAAAAGTGGTTATTAATCATCGCAACAGCCCCCAGGCCGCCGAGGAAACAGCCAATGAAATTAAGGCCGCCGGCGGGCAGGTCGCGGTCATTCAGGCCGATGTTAGCCACAGCGACGAAGCGCAACGGCTGATTAAAGAAACTATTGACACTTACGGTCAAATTGATATACTTGTAAATAATGCGGGTACTACTCGCGATAAATTGATTATGACGATGAAGGAAGAGGATTGGGACATTGTGTTGCAAACCAACCTCTCCAGCGTTTTTCACTGCTCAAAAGCGGCTGTTCGCCCGATGATGAAGAAACGGGCCGGGCGGATTATTAACATCACCTCGGTGGTCGGATTGGCCGGGCAGGCGGGTCAAACAAATTATGCCGCCTCAAAGGCCGGCATTGTTGGTTTTACCAAATCCCTGGCCAGAGAGGTTGGCTCCAGAAACATTACCGTTAACGCGGTTGCGCCGGGCTATATTCCAACGGCGCTAACCAACGTGCTGCCAGAAGAGCAAACAAGCGCAATTATTGCCAACACGCCCTTGGGCCGAATGGGAACGCTTGAAGACGTAGCTGCTGCTGTACTGTTTTTGGCCTCCGACGAGGCGTCATTTATTACCGGCCAGGTTTTAACCGTCGATGGCGGGTTGGTCATGCAATAATTTTGGATACGGGTAATCCAAAATATATAATTATTTAACATCTATATATTATTGCAAAAACAGCTAAATCTGTTGCAATCCAGGGAGAGCAATCAATGAAAGCCAGACGTCGCGCTCGTGCAGCCGTATTACAGTCTCTTTATGAACTCGACTTTACCGACCACGACCCCAAAATTGCCATTGAAGCCAGATTTGAAGAGCGCACTCTACCCGAAACTGCCAAAGATTTTGCCCGTTCATTAGTGGCCGGCGTACAGACATATCGGGTTTACCTTGATAGCGTAGTGGGTGAATTGGCCCCGGAATGGCCTATCGAACAGATTGCAGCCGTTGACCGCAACGTTTTGCGTATAGCCATTTACGAATTGTTGTTTGAGCCGGATATCCCTCCCAAGGTTGCCATTAACGAAGCTGTTGAATTGGCAAAAATGTTTGGAGGAGAAAGCTCGCCGCGCTTTGTCAATGGCGTACTGGGCAGTCTGGTAGCCAGAGACCGGGCCAAAATTCGAGAGTCCTTAAATGTAGCCGCATAACCTGACTCCTTGCCTCCGTTGGGCGTCTCCCTATACCTCCATTAATGCCGGATTTCGGTAACACCAGTTTGGTTTAGAAAGTGATTGATTCTCATCTGAATGGACATATTAGGCGTTGGTTTTCCCGAACTGATATTTATATTGATTATTGCGATGATGATTTTTGGCCCGCGCCGTTTGCCGGAGATTGCCGCCAAGGCCGGAAAAATTGTCCGCGATATTCGTGGGATGTCTCAAGGATTGTTGCTTGAGTGGCAGCGCGAAATTACCGTAGCTGCGCGTCTGGAAGAGCTTGAAGAGGTTAAAAAAGAGTTACAACAAACCCGCCAGGAGCTAAACCAGACTCAAAAAGAAATCAAACAGCAAACCAGAGAGGATATTGAGCAGGTAAAAAAGACTATCCCCACCACCATGGCCCAATCACAACCGGCCCGCACAAATTCTGCATCTCCCCAAACGCAGGATAGTTCAGAACCCGATGCTGCCCCGCCTGAAAGTGCGGCTGCCGATGCGATTGTCCAGAATAACCCGGCGGATGGAGCCGGCGCCGAACCACCGGTTGAAAAAAGAACCATTGCCCCGCTATCAAAAGCGCCCGCCGCTGCAAACCCCCATTTAGAATCGGCTCAACCCAACGGCCATCTCCCTCCCGCCGCCGATACCCCTACCGAACCCTCTGACGGCGAAATGCCTTCTGTATCTTCAGAATCGCAAGAGGCTCGAAATGAGTGATTTGGCATCCATAAATAAAACAGCCGAGCAACTGGCCGGCCAGATGACCCTGTTGGGCCATCTGGAAGAGTTGCGCGACCGGCTGGTCAAATCGGCCATTACCGTATTTATTACAACCCTCATTGCGGCCGCTTTTACCACCCAAATTTTAGAGCTTTTAATTTCCCCTTACGGTAACAAGTTACAGGTATTAGGCCCCACCGAAGGTATTGCTATTTATTTTAGGGTGGCCCTTACCGCCGGTTTGGTGTTAGCTATGCCCATGCTAATCTACCAACTGTTGATGTTTATTTTGCCCGGCCTGGAAGAGAATGAGAAAAAATATGTTTATTGGGGTGTCCCGGCTGCTACCATGCTTTTTTTGGTGGGGGTATCGTTTGCCTGGTTTATCTTGTTGCCCGCCGCCATCGGCTTTTTAAGCGGCTGGCAAACCGATGTGTTTATTCAAGAATGGCAATCACAAAAATATATCCCCTTCATTACCTCCATTATTTTTTGGATTGGCATTGCCTTTGAAACTCCGCTGATTATATTTATTATGGCCAAGCTAAATCTGGTTACTCCGCAATTTTTAATACAGCAGTGGCGTTTTGCCTTTGTAATTATTGCTATTGCCGCGGCCATGATTACGCCAACGGTTGACCCCTTTAATATGGCGCTGGTAATGCTGCCGCTTTTTGCCCTATATGGCCTGAGCATCTTGCTCTCATTTTTGGCCTGATCCAAAATCAAGCATCACCCCCAAAAGAAAGGACGTTTCATGAGCCACGAAGTTGTCTATACGTCGCAGGTGCGTATAGAGCGTGTCAAAGGGCCGTTACGGCGCGCTTACCTGCCTCAAGAAGATGAACCGGTGTTTTTTGGAGTCCACTCAGAAATTGCCCAACATTATGGCGTAGACCCCCAGGTTCACCAGCCACACGCCGCCACGCTAGACTATCTGGTGGCCGCCGCAGCCGGTTGACTGACCGGCACCTTTGGCGGCGCGCTGGAAGCGCGTAAAATTTCTGCAGGCGAGGGCCTGTTAACTTCAGAGGCGCATGGAGAAATTGAGAAAGAGGGCAAGGTGCTGGTCGTCAAGCGAATTCATGTAACCTACCACCTGAAAACCGCCGCAACCAACCGGGAAACCGCCGAGCGCGTGCGCGGCTTCCATGCCGACTACTGCCCGGTGGCCCGCACCATTAAAGATTGCGTTGAAATTACTACCTCGCTGGAAATTGAAGAAATTTGAGGCATAAACCATCGACACGCAACCCATTTACCATCTGACCCCGGCCAGCGAATACCGCGCTCAACCGGCCGACCGGCCCTATTGCCCCCCCACCTTTGCCGGTGAGGGCTTTATTCACTGCACCGCCGGTGAAAAGCTGTTGATAGAAATTGCCAACGCCTATTTTGCCAGCCTGCCCGATGAACTGCTGGCGTTGCAGATAGACCCCAACCGGTTAACCGCGCCCCTAAAATTTGAGCCGCCCGTCCACCCGGCCGGGCAACCCCCCGCCACTAATGCCGACATACTGTTTCCCCACATCTACGGGCCGCTCAACCGCCAGGCGATTGTGCGGGTTTTCGCTCTGCAACGCGGCCACTCCGGGCGCTGGCAAATGCCGGAAGATATAGTATCGCAGGATTGAGCCAATGAACTATCCCCCAACCATGATGGCCGCCCGTTTACACGGCCCGGCAGATTTGCGGGTCGAACAGGTGCCCCACCCCGGCCCGCCCGGCCCCGACCAGGCGCTCTTGCGCGTAACCGCGGTGGGTATTTGTGGCAGCGATTTGCACAGCTACAAAGATGGCCGCATTGGCGACGCCATTGTAGAACAGCCGTTAATTTTGGGGCACGAGTTTGCCGCAGTTATCGAAGCCATTGGCAGCGATAACATAGGCGGCGATTTTGAGCCGCTCAAACCGGGTATGCGCGTAGCGGTTGACCCGGCCCAGCCCTGCTGGCGCTGCGAAATGTGCGAGCAGGGACACCCCAACCTGTGCCACCATCTGCATTTTTGCGGCTCTTACCCCGATAGCGGCAGCTTGAGCCAGTGGATGCACATGCCGGCCCGCGCCTGCTTTGCTATGCCCGATAGCATCGACGATGCCGGCGCGGCCCTGCTAGAGCCGCTGGGCATTGCCATTCACGCGGTTGACCTGGCCCGAATTCGGGTGGCTAACAGCGTGGCTATTTTGGGGGCCGGCTGCATTGGGTTGAGCATTTTGCAACTGGCCAAACTTTCCGGGGCGCAGCCCATTTTTGTGTCCGACAAATTCCCCTGGCGGCTGGCCCTGGCCGAAGAGTTGGGCGCTATCCCCATTAATTGCGACCAGGAAGAGCCGGTGCGGGCCGTGCAAAAAGCCACCGGCGGCCACGGCGTAGATGTTGCAATTGAGGCCGCCTGGGCCGATGAGTCTGTGCAGCAAGCCGCCGAAATGGCGCGGCTGGGGGGCCGGATGGTGATTGTGGGCATTTCAGAAGATGACCAGCTCCGGCTGCGCCACTCAACCGCGCGGCGCAAGGGGTTGACTATTCAGCTGGCCCGGCGCATGAAACATACCTATCCGCGCTCTATCAAGCTGGCGCAAAGCGGCGCAGTCAACCTGAAGGCAATGGTCAGCCATCGCTTTCCGCTGGCGCAAGCGCCGCAGGCTTTTGCCTTAAACGCCGGTTATCAGGATAATGTTGTAAAAGTTATTATCGACGTGTAACAGGGTAAACCAGTGGGCAAACGAGAGCGACGCATTATTTACGAGTCAGATAAAAGTTATCCGGCAGTGGTTAATATCGACCCGGTGCTGCCTTGCGCCTCGTGCGGGCAACCCGCTTCGGCGGCTCTGGCCTCGGTGGTTTACCGGGTTGAGGATGGTCAAACGGAGCAAAAAGAGGTTGCAACCGGCGAATGGCTCATCAAACCGATGTGCGGTATTTGCGCCGAAGGGGCCATCATGCAGGTGATAAAAAGTTAATGCTGCCTTATGGATAACTACTATAAAATTTTAGGCGTCTCGCCCAAGGCATCTCAAGACGAAATCAAAGAGCGTTTTCGGTTTTTAGCCAACGCCTACCACCCCGATAAGTTTGCCAGCCCGGCTCACAAAGCCGATGCCGAGACCGAGTTCAAAAAAATCAATCAGGCTTACCAAACGCTGTCGGTGCCGGCCAAACGCCTGGAGTACGACCGGCGGCTGGGCATCAGCCCGGCGGCAAACTCCTCTGACCCGTCCAACTCCCGGCCAAAACCAACCGCCCCCCCAAATAATCTCTACGCTGCCGGACAGTCAATCATCCGCCTGGTGGCCTATGCCCTGGTGTTTTACCTTATCTCATTTATCGCCTGGCGCATGGGCATTGGCGGCGTGGTGCTGTTTTTAATTTTGCTGGGGATTATCTACGCCAAATATTTCTGGAAGTGATAATTTAGCGCAATATAAAGCCGTGGCGCAGCGGGTCATCCGGGTCAATTAAAAACTCGTGGCGACCCGTAATGTGGGCCGTGCCTTCTACCTGCGGAATTACCGCCGGGTGCGGGCCAAAGGTGGTGGTTTTGACCACGCTGCCCGTAAAGCGGCTGCCGATGATGCTTTCAATCACCAGCGGCTCATTCAGGCCAATTTCTCCGCGGGCAAAGTGAATTGCCATTCTGCCGCTAACGCCGGTGCCGGTGGGGCTGCGGTCTACTTCGCCTTCGGCAAAAATGCACACGTTGCGGCTGTCGGCCCCGTGGCTCAAGGGCGGGGCAATAAAGATGGTTCCGTACAAAAAACTCAAATCTTCCTCAAACGGGTGCGGAATAGGGCGACTCTGCATAATGGCCCGTTTAATGGCCATCCCTTTTTCAATAAGCTGCCTAAATTCCTCTGGCCGGCAGGTCAATCCAACCGCCTCTGCCTGCACATAGGCGTAGAACGCGCCGCCAAAGGCCAAATCGTAGCGAATCTGCCCCAGACCCGGCACGTCCACCACTTCATCCAAAGCAAGCACAAATGAGGGGACGTTGTGAAAATAAACGCTGGCAACCTGCCCATTTGATACGCGGGCGTGGGCCGTTACCAACCCGGCCGGCGTGTCGATTTTAACCGTGCTTTCCGGGGCGCGCATGGGGAGCAGGCCGGTTTCCAAAACCAGTTTGGCAATGGCTATAATGCCGTGGCCGCACATGGTGCTGTAGCCCTCGTTGTGCAAAAACAGCACGCCGATATCGGCCGGGGGCGTAACCGGCGGGGTAACAAGGCAGCCGTACATGTCGGCGTGGCCGCGCGGCTCCCACATAAGCGCCGTGCGCAGGTGGTCGAGTTGTTCTTTGGCATAGCGGCGGCGCTCTAAAATGGTTTGGCCGGGCGGGGTGGGGTAGCCTTCCACAAACACCCGCAGCGGCTCGCCGCCGGTGTGCATGTCGATAGTCGTTATTTTTTGCCAGTTGGCCGGGGGCGTCCAGAATTTCATTTAGCAGATTTCTCCATCGTCATCAATATAGCAACTATCGCCCTGAAACCTGCGCCACGCCTCGACAAATCTTTGCAAATTTTTAACGTGGGTGGCTATGGCGCTGTGGCCGGTAATGATTTTATTGTTATCTTTGAGGGCGGGCAGCGGCGTGTCGGGCGGCAGCGCGGCTGCGTTTTGGGCATCTTCCACGGTGATGGTTTTGTGGGCAATAACCATCTCGGCCAGCGCCGCTTCAATATCGGCGCAGTCGGAACAATTGGCCGGTCGATAAAATTCAATCATAGGTGTCTCCTGGTTATGCGCTGCTCTGCCCGGCGGAGCTTTTGTTTGAGCCGGCCCCTCGTTTGAGCGTTTGCAGCAGTACCCGGCCCGGCCCGGTCAATTTGGTCATAAATAAACCCTCGCCGCCAAAAAAGATGCGGCGGCAGCCGGCAATGCTTTGAATATTGTAGTCAACCGCTTCGGCAAAGGCGGCCAAATTGCCGGTGCTGACCAGGATGCTCTCGCCGCTGCCCAACCGCCGGTCAATAAAATCGCCGGCGCCGTGAATCAGCACGACTCCCTGGCCCGATATTTTTTGCAAAAACAGGCCGGCTCCGCCAAACAGGGCCGCGCCGGCCCGCCGGGCAACAACCACGCTGATATCTATATTGCTGCCAAAAGCGGCCACAAACGAGCCGCGAGTGGTTAGCACCGGCCCGTCTTCCAACCGCCAGTCAATAATTTTACCCGGCTCGTTTGAGGTGAGTATAGCTTGCTGCTGGTTCTGTTTGGCTGTGATAAAAGTCAGGCTAACGCCTGCGCCGGACATGCTGCGGCGCATAGCTCCGCTCAGGCCGCCGGGTATTTTTAGAGTCCAGTCTAACCCCGGCGTTAACGACATGAGCGAACCTTTGCTGGCCCAGCAGGTTTCTCCGGCAGAAAGGGTGAGGCGCGCTACCTGGGCCAAATCGCCTTGAATGTTGTATTCCATTTTTTCACCATCCGTTGGTATTGGTTAATGCTTGACATGTTGGGCAGTAATAGAGCCGCCGCCCGCCGATAATATCTTTAATGATGGACGTGCCGCATACGTGGCATGGTTCATCATCCCGGTTGAAAAGCCAAAAGCGGTATTGGTTAAATTCCTGGCCGGCCTGGCGCAGTTGCCCGGCCTGTTGCAGATTGTTAGTAATGCCTTTGGTCTGGTACGATTGTCGGGGCAATTCGATGGCGGCCTGGGCCAGCGCCCGAATCTGCTCCGGCGTGCAATCTGCCGGTTTGAGCGAGGGGTGAACGCGGGCTACAAACAAAATTTCGCTGCGCAGGTAGTTGCCCAACCCGGCCAAAAATTGCTGATCCAGCAGCAGCGAAGTGAGCCTGCGCCGGTAGAACTGCTTGTGCATCAGCCGGTCAACCACCTCTTCTACCGTAACCGACTCGTCCAGCACGTCGGGGCCAAGCTTGCTCAAAAATGGATGGGCGTGCAATTCGTCATCGCGCAGCACTTCAATATCCGACGCGCTATACAGCAGCGCCGACTGGTTGCGGGTGTGAATGGCCAGCCGCAACTGGCGATTAGTATCGGGATAGCGGTCTCCTTTGACCACCTGCCACCGGCCATAAAGCTGGTTGTGGCTGTAAATGTTGAGCGCGTTATCAAACCGAATTAATATGGCTTTGCCTCTGGCTTCAACTGCCGTAACCTTTGCGCCCGAAAGCTGCTGTTGGTAGGGTTTTAACCGCTCAAAGGCAAAGAATACGCCGGTTGTAACCTGACCGCCAATAGCCTGGGCAATTTCATCGGCGGCGCGCTGAATTTCGGGTCCTTCGGGCATACGGCTTTCCTGTATGGCTGATAGGTTAATGATACTATCAAATGTGGCTCGATGCCAAAATTAAGCGGTAGTTACTTCTACCTGCCCAAAAGTGCGCTGCAAAATACGCAGGCTGTTTGGCGATAGCCCGCACGCTGCCGAAACGCGACAGCCCATTTTTTTGTAGCCGGATTGCCGCAGCGGGTCGGTATCATTGCCAGCCTGCACGGCAAAACGCTCAATGTCCTCGTCGGTGGCCCGGACGATTTCCACGGAGTCAAAATCAAACATGGCGCGGTGGGTCAGCCAGTTGACCCGCAACGTGTCTGCGTGTTGGGCGGGCTGGGCCGGCATCTGCTGGTCTAATATTGCCACCACCCGGTTGACGGTAAAAAAGGTGTTGCTCTGGTGGCAAAGCCGGCAGCCGTAGTAAACAAGGTTATTTACGGAGGTCATAGCTACCTGATGTTCAGCGCAGTGAACCAGGCAGCGGGTACAGAGCAGTTGGTCTGCCCTGGGGGCCAACCGGGTGGCAGTTCGTTGGGCAATTTCTTGCAGCAACTGGCCGGCAATGGCCCGCAGCGGGTGATTTTTTTCCTGGTTGGGCTGGCGAACTACCTTTTGTAGCAGCCCTTCTTTATCGGCGGCAACAGGCAGGAGAGTAGAAATGGCCTCGCCGCCCAGCAGGATAATTTTGGGGTAGGCGTCCAGCAGGTTGCACAGGGTGTCAAATAGAAGATGCAAGTTGCGCGGGTTGGTTTCGATGCCTTTTTGCCGGTAGGTTATTTTGTTTCCGTGGCTGCGCATTTGCACCAGGCCCTCAATGGTAAATCCTTTGGGGGTAAAGATGCTGCTAATCTCCGGCGGGGTAATGGGGGGCATGGCAGTTTGCTCCGAGGGCGCTTGTTTCGAGGCGGCTGGCGAATATGGCAGGGTTATTTGCAGGTGGGTAGATGGTAATTTGTTGTCGGCCTCTCTAAACGGCCGCATGTCCAGGTGATATCCCCGGTAACGGCCATGAACCCGAAATGCTTCCAGAACTTTGCCGGTGTTAAAGGTCAGACCGGTGTTATGGGCCACTGTTTTCCAACCCTGCCAGTTAACCCGCTGCCGCCTGAGCAGCCCGTCATCGAGTTCTCCGGTCATGGGGATGTCTTTGATGCCCAGGTAACTTTCAATCTGGTGTTCAAAGTAGAGGGCTTGCTGCGGAGTGGTTAGCCTGGTTATAAGCGGCTCATTGCGGCCATCCCAGGCGTGCATATGCACCTCATAGGTATAGTGAACGGAGTTTTTTTGCCGGTGCGCCCGCCGTTGGGTGTACAACTGTTTGAGGATGATGGGGTCAACCTTTTTATTGCCAGGATATGGTAAGGGTTTATGCCTGATTGTTAATTGTTGCGGCGTAACGTGAATAACTGTTCGGTTGATTAATTTACTCAGGGCGTAATAGGTAAAGACCGCACCGACCCACAGGTGCGGGGTTAGCAGGCCAAACCGGCCCATCTCTATCACAACGGCTAGGGCCACAAAATCCCACACGGCGCAGAAAATAAGCAATATTATAAAAACAGGTTCAAACCACAGCCGGGTAATTTTTAACCCGCCCGCCAGTATTTCCAGTTGCAGACCTTTTGGCAGCGTCATATCTGGCGGTTGAGGTTGGTCCGGCGCGCTTTGCGCCGAAAAGGTGGCAGTACAGGTAGGGCACACAATTACCTGTCGTTTGGCGTCAACATTTTCTGACGAGAGGGCGGTATTACAAAATTTGCAGTGCATTGGATGCTATACCGGCTTGTTGAACGATGTTGCTATTTTTAGGGGGGTTCGACCGTTCCTGACGCCTTCGACAGCAACGCGAACGGAATGAAAATCGGGAACACAGAGAACGCAAAGATGACACGGAGTTACACAAAGTTTTTTAATATTTCTCTGTGTGGCTTTGTGAGGTCTCCGCGCAACTCTGCGTAATTTTATTTTCAAGGGATGATAAATATATATCCTGTCAGGGTAAACCTGTCAAGAGAGAAGCATCTCTACCCGTTTACGTGGGGACATTTCTGTTTGTGGATTGCAACTCGAAGCTTTGCAAATTTTAAAGTTCACGGTAACATATAGCGCAAATTCTACTAACCTCATTTATTTGATAGGAGATGGCTTACATGAAAATCAGCGCTCGTAATGTTTTTAAAGGAAAAGTTACCAGGGTTACGCACGGCGCGGTTAATTCTGAGGTAACAATTGAGTTGCCGGGCGGCATTGAAATTGTATCAATCATCACCAAATCATCTGCCGAAAATTTGGGGCTGGCCGCCGGCAAAGAGGTTCACGCCGTTATCAAGGCCAGCAACGTAATGATTGCCACAGATTAGCGATGGAGCAGGCGCCGCCTGCGGTTTTAATCAACCTGATGGGCTGTTTCTGGCAGCCAGAAAACGGCAAGCAGAGTTACCGCTAAAAATAGCAGCCCGGTGGCGGCAAAGGTGCCTCTAAATCCAAACCAAAAGGCAATGCTTGCTCCCACCAGAGGAGCCACGGCCCGCGAACCTGCCCGCAGTGAATTGTGCAGACCGTACACGCGCCCCTCTTCGCCGGGGTGGGTGTATTGGGCCAGCAGCGCGCCAATAGCCGGAATAATGCCGCCGGTGGCTGCGCCGGTTAATCCCTGCAAAATTAGTAACTGCCACGCCTGCGTAACAAAACTTTGCGGCAAATAAAGCAGTCCGGCGGCCAGGGCGCTTGCCAGCAGAATCCGCCGGTGGCCGATGCGGTCGCCCAGCCGACCCAGGTAAACGGCGGTAGCGGTACTCATAGCCGCAGCCACGCTAATTACCAACCCGGTGATGGTGTTTAATTTGCTGCTATCTGATAAAAGCAACTGCATAAATAATGGCATAATTGGCACCAGCATGATGCGCCCCAACCCGGTTAAAAACTCTAACCCGTAGGTCAATCCAACGCCGGGCGCGCTGACAATGAGCCGCCAGCCGGAGAACAGGCCGCTTAACCCGCGTTGCCGGCTTTCAGGCGGCGGCTCGAATTTTTCCTCGATACCCAACCAGACCAGCACCCCGGCTAAGGCCAGTAGCAGCGCTGTAACCACAAAGGCCATCCGGTAACCAAACGCATCGGCCAGCGAGCCGCCAATTAGCGGCCCGACCGCAACACCGGCCCACAACCCCACCTGCAACAACCCCATGGCGTAACCGGTGCGCTCGCGGGGGGCCGCTGCCGCCACCAGAGCCGCGTTGGCGGCCACAGTTCCGGTAATCAACCCCTGAATTGCTCTTAGCAGCACCAGCTCTTCGGCGGTGCGTACAAAACCCATTAACAAAGTTACAACCGTGCCCCCAAACAGGGCGCGCTCAACCATCATTTTGCGCCCGTAACGGTCGGCCAACGCTCCCCACACCGGCGAAGTCAGGGCCATAGTAAATGCCTGTGCCGAAAAAACCAATCCGGCCAAAAACTCTACGCTCAGCGAGGTATGCGTTCCCAACGCCTGGACATACAGCGGCAGAAATGGAAAAATGCTGGAAAATCCAATGGCGGTAATCAGTTGAGCAATGAAGGTAATATATAGGGTTCGTTGCCAGGGATAAACGGGACGGATAAATTGTAGTAGCTGCAAAGTGATAGTTCTCCTAAGAGTAACCGCCAACGCGCTGCTGTTGCTGGCGTTGGCGGTAAAAAACTCTGGTTAAGATAGCACTCCCCCTCAAAAAAGTCAATGCGCCCGGATTTTGGAACCAGACCTTAAAGGTTTGACCCTGAATCTTCAAAAAAAGCAATTTTGGGATTGCAGTTTATCTCATAGCAACGATAATTTGTAAACCTTTAGGGTCTTAATCGCCATAATTAGAATTGCCGCGCTCAAAAAATTTCGGTTGACAAATGGGGGGATATATATTATCATCGGGGCGGTTGCTCTGGGTTGAGGCAACTATTGTTCATCCTCAAATTTTGTAAAACCCCAACTTAAAATTTGATTTATCCCAAAAAAGAAAATTCAATAAATCCAACGGAGGACCTTCTATGAGCGAAAAAGAAAATGTACAAGTGAGCGAAGCGCAGATAGCGGTACACTGGCAAGAGGAAGAATACTACTATGC
>CAZAPG010000061.1:0-34216 GCA_964486935.1 uncultured Caldilineaceae bacterium
ATTGGCTGGCCGACCTGCCCCAACCCGACGAAGCGCCCCAGCCGGTCGAACCCGAAGCCGAAGAAGAAGACCTCGAAATGCCCGACTGGTTGACCGCTTCCGCCGCTCAACCTCAAGCCGAGGCCGAGGAAGACGAAGGCCCCGATTGGCTGGCCGACCTGCCTGAAGCCCCAGACACAGGGCCGCTCTCTACTCTGCCCCAGGAAAAAATGGACGAGACCGAAGAAGAGCAACCTGAGTGGCTATTAGAAATACCGGAAGCCCCCGATACCGGGCCGTTGTCATCGCCCCCAACCGGCGAAGCCGCTGAAGCTGAGCAAGATTTAGAGCTACCGGCTTGGTTGGGCAGCAGCGCTGCCGGGGCAGCAGATGAAGCCGAGCAAGAGGAAGAAGCACCCGATTGGCTGACTGACCTGGCCGAGGACAGCGAAATGATAACCACTCCGGTTGGCGCGGCTCAACCCGAAACACCGGTCTGGCTGGCCAACCTGCCCATAGAGGATGAAACACCCGCAACCTCCGTTGAGCCAACAGAGACAGACCAAATTCAGGCAGAAGCGGAAACGCTACCCGCCTGGCTGGCCAAAGCCTCACCCGAAGAAATTGCTCGCCTGCTGGATGAATTAGAAAGTTTATCAGATGAGGAAGCCCAGCAACTGCTAAATCAAGAACAGAAACAAACGGGCTAAAATCTCAACTTATTACCAGAAAAGGTCAGCACCCAATGGATGAAATTGCCAAACGGGTGGCAAATTTATCATCAACCAAACGCGCCTTACTTGAACTACGGCTTAGAAAACAGGCCGCCACTTTTTCGGCTGCTCGCTCTCAGCAGCAGTTTCTTTTGGATAAAATTACCCGGCGCGTCGCTAACCTGTCGCCGGCCAAGCGGGCCTTGCTAGAGTTAAGGCTAAACAGAAAAATTGTCGCGGGCGGCGCTACCCCACCTTCACTCTCGCTGGAGGCGATTACCCGGCGAGTCAAAAGCCTGTCGCCGGCCAAACGAACACTGCTTGAGCTACGTCTCACCCAAAAACTGGCTAAAACCGGGGAGCCTGAGCCGGCTCGCCGGTTTACGCTGGATGATGTGGTCAAACGAGTTGCCAACTTGTCGCCAGCCAAACGCGCCCTGTTTGAGTTGAAACTCCAGAAAAAACTTGAGACAGCTTCCAACCAAGGAATTGAAATTGAAGATGAAATTCCCCCGCCCTTAATTTCACTTCCGCCCGTCGAGCGCTTTCCAACCCCACCCCAAGAAAAGGCGCCGATAGAAGCGCCCGACGAAACCCCGGACTGGCTGGTCGATATTGTGAGCGCCGCTCCCCCCCCGGCAAAAGAGGATTTTTGGGAAGGTATTGAAGATGCAGAACCCCAGGAGGCAACAGCCGCTGTATCCAATAAGGCGGCTTTGAGCCTTGACATCCTCGACTTTGAAAAAGAACCCGAAGCGCCCGACTGGTTGGCCGATATTGCCGATACCATCATCTTGCCCCCCTCCACGGTCGATGCCGGCGCAATCGGTGAACCCATTGAAACTGCCCCACTGCCTGCCGCTCAAGCCGAATCCCCTCCGGCGGAGGTCAAAACCAGCCGGACAGAAGCGCCGCGCCCGGAAACCAAACCCGCTATCGAAGAGAAACTCCCAAAAGCTGCCGAAGTCACCGGCATGCTGGCCGGAGTTTCAACCCTGCTACCCGCCGAAAAGGTTGCCGTCCCCACACTCGATACAGAAAGCATCAACCAGGCCGCCCAGGATTTTTACGCGATTGCCACCGAAACGCCCCAACCGGCCACGCTGCCCGCCCCCCTTACCCGCCAGCAGCAATTGATAAAAGGGGCTATCTGGGCCGGTTTATACCTTCTGTTTGTGGCGCTCATTGCCTTGCCGCTGGCCATGCAAAAATTAAACGCCGGGCAAACCGCCCCCTGGTCAGAACCCGCATCAGGCAACGCCGCCGGTGTGCTCGACAGCCAGCGCCGGCAGTTAATTAGCGAGCAATTGGGCATTATCGACCTGCAACAGCCAGGTTCTGCCGCGCTGGTATCGTTTGATTACACCACCGCTACCCAGGGCGAAATGCAGCCCCTGGCCGAAGCGGTTGTCAACCGGCTGCTGGGACAGGGTATGCGGATTATCGCCGTTAGCCTGGAGCCAGAAGGAGCAGCCATTGCCCAGCAAACCCTGGAAAATCTGGCCGCAGAGCGGGGAGACGAATATGGTGAGCAAGTCATTAACCTGGGCTACCTGCCGGGACGCGCTGCCGCCGTGAGAAATTTGGCTGCTAATAGCGCTGCCCTCTTCGCCATTCCAGATTTTCAAACCGGCCAACCATTAAAAGACCAGCCAACCTGGAGCGACATCCAAAGTTTGGCACAGGTTGAGGTAGTGGTCACTCTGGCCGACACCCCCGCCACCGCTCGCTGGTGGATAGAGCAACTGCAAATAGCGCCGCAACCCAACAACAGCAACCGCTTTTTGCTGGCCGCAACCAGCGCCGCCGCCGAACCATTTTTGCGCCCCTACCGGCAAAGCCAACAGCTAGATGGGCTGATTGCAGGCGTTAATGGAGCAGCCGCTATCGAGGCAGGTCGAAATAATTTTGGCCCGGCCCGGCAAATGGTCGACAGCCTGGGCATTGCCACCATTATTGTCGTTATTCTCATTGCCGCCGGCACCATCGTTGGCTGGATGCCCACCCAACCACCCGAGACCGGGTCATCGCTGCCGGCAAAAAAAGACTCCGCCTCCCCCAATAGTCAAAAATAAGGTTTATCCCAATGGAACTAATTGGCGCTACAATTGCCGCAATTTTAACCTTAATGATATTCAGCTACATTTTTGGGGATAACGCGCTCTTTAAGCTGGCTACCCACATTTTTGTGGGCGTGGCCATAGGTTACGCGATGATTGTGGTTTGGTATCAGGTGTTTATTCCGGCGGTGCAGCCGGGCAATTTATTGAGCGCGGCCCCTGCCCTGTTTTTTTGCGCCCTGCTAATTTTTAAAGTGCGTCCGGCCCAAAGCGCGCTAACCGGCACACTCGGCGGGTTGGCGCTGGCTTTTATTGTGGGCGTTGGCGCGGCTCTGGCCATTGGCGGCGCTTTGTTTGGCACCCTGACGCCACAAATTGCCTCCACAGCCGGCATGTCGCTAAACCCTAACCATTACCAGGATACCCAGGACCAGGCCGGGCTGGTGGAGTGGCTCAACAATATTATTATTGTGCTGGGTACGGTTGGCACTTTTTTCTATTTTACCTTTGCCGTACGCGCCCCCGGCCCCCTGGGTGGATTGCGAGAAGGCTTTGTTAGGTTTTGGGCGGGGATGGGTCGCCTGATAATTATTTTTACGCTGGGCGCTTTATTTGCCAACACCTTCAGTTCCAGAGTGGCTTTGCTTATCTCTCGCCTGCAATTTTTAGCCGGACTCTTTGGCGGATAAATTCTTTATTTCCCAATCATCAATCAAAAATGAAAAGTATTTTGGCCGTTGATTGCGGCAGCACCACAACTACAGCCGTTCTTATTGAGCAAACCGGGCGCGAGCATCAGCTCAAAGCTGCCGGGCAATCTCCCAGCACTTACGGGCCGCCGTGGGAAAATATTACGCTGGGGGTTCAGGTGGCCGTGCGACATATTGAAAAGCTGGTGGGGCGCATGTTGCTAACCTCCGGGGGCTGGCCCATTACGCCCCAAAGCGGGCAGCAAGGGGTTGACGCCTTTGTAGTAACTTGCAGCGCTGGGCCGCCTCTGCAACTGGTTGTAGCCGGCCTCATGCAAGATATTAGCCTCAGTAGCGCCCAACGCGCCGCCGCCACAACCTATACTTACATTAGCCACACAGTAGCCCTGGATGCCCAGGACCCCTTGCAGCAAAATACGCCCGAAGCCTGGATTCAGGCCATTCGCCGGGGAGACCCGGAGGTAATTTTGCTGGTTGGCGGCACCGATGGCGGCGCTGCCGCGCCCGTTATTGAAATGGCTCAGGTTATTGCCATGGCTATGCACGCCCTCCAAAGCGGCCAAAAGCCGCTGGTGCTGTATGCCGGCAACAGCCACATTCGGCCCCAGATTGCCGATATTTTGGGAACGGTTACGGCCCTGCGTTCGGTTGATAATATTCGCCCCACGCTCAACACCGAAAATCTGGTTGGCGTGCAGCTAGAACTGGAAAAGCTGGTTCAGGAAAAAATGCTGCAATTACCCGATTTTGACAATTTAAGCAGTTGGACAAAATACCCTATTGAACCGGCCAGCAAATCTTTTGAAAAATTAATTGCCTACCTGGGCCGGCATAACCGCCTCAATGTAATTGGCGTTAATATTGGCAGCCGGTCAACCATGGCTTCGGGGCAGGCGCAGCAGCAGCTCAATTCTACTATTCGCAGCGATGCCGGGGTGGGGCACAGTTTGGCCGCGCTGCTAAAATGTGTGGCTATTGAAAAAATTCATCGCTGGTTGCCCTTTGACATATCCCTGGCAGAGCTTTATAACCGGCTGCTCAACAAAAGCCTGTATCCCGCTTCGGTGCCCACCACAGCCGAAGATTTGTTGATAGAGCAGGCGGTAGCCAGAGAAGCCGCCAGGTTGGTGGTCAACCAAACCCGTTTTGGGCCAGATATTCAGTGGCACATGATTATTGGGGCCGGCCGGCCGCTTACCGGGTTGCCGCATGCGGCGCAGGCAGCGCTGGTGATGATGGATGCTATTGAACCGTGGGGAGTTACCAGCCTTACCCTGGACCACAGCGGGGTGGTGAACATGCTGGGTTCTATTGCCGCGGTTGACTCGATGGCGGCGGCCACGATAGCCACACGAGATGCGCTTTTTAATTTGGCTACTGTAATTGCCCCCACCGGGCATGGCCAATTTGGCAAAACCGCCCTGAAAATAAAAATTAATTATGCCCAGGGCAAGCCGGTTGAAAAAGAAATCAGTTACGGCGACATTCAGGTCATCAACCTGCCCCCCGGACACAAAGCAACCCTGGAGATACGCCCGGCCCGCCACTTTGATATTGGCCTGGGCCAACCTGGCCGCAGCGCCGTAACCGAAATAGAAGGCAGCATTTTGGGCATTATTATCGACGCCCGGGGCCGGCCCCTGCGGCTGCCCAATGACCATGAACAGCGAATAAATCTTTTGCGAGAATGGCTATTGGCCCTGGATATTCAATATGCAACTTCCAACCAGAGTAATTAAAGCCAAAAGCAAAATATTATTGCGCCGCACCTTGCCCGTGCCCGGCGAAATTTTGGTTCAACCCGGCCAAACTGTAGAAGCGCTGGATGTTGTAGCCCAGGCCGAAATGCCCAGCCGGTATCGCATGATTAACGCAGCCAAACAACTGGGCCGTTCTGAAATAGATATGGATGAAGTTATGCGGGCTAAAGTGGGCGACTACGTTGCGGCTAACCAGGTTATTGCCGCCCTTAAGGGTAGGCTACCTTTTTTGCAGCGGTCGGTGCGCGCGCCGGTGGCCGGACATGTGGCCGTAATTGGCCCCGGCTGGGTTTTGCTGGAAACAGAACGCAGCGCGATAAAATTGCAGGCCTTTATCGGCGGACAGGTCAATCGCATTATTCCCAACAAGGGTGTTATCATCGAGGCCCACGGCGCAATCATTGAGGCTGCCTGCGGCTTTGGCGGCGAGGCCCATGGGCGGCTCAAACGGCTGGTCAACTCTCCATACGAGGAACTCAAGGTAGAAAAGCTTGATGAAAACGCCAGCAATGCCATTGTATTGGGGGGACGCACCCTCAACGAAGATACACTTCGCAAAGCAGAACAGTGGCAGGTACGGGGCATTATTGTAGGCAGTATCGACGCGGCCCTGATGCAGGCCACCCCTCCCTCTAAAGTGCGGGTGGTAGCCACCGAAGGTTTTGGCGACATGCCGATGTCGCCCTACACCTTTAGCATTTTAACCTCGCTAAGCCGGCAAGAGGTTTCAATCAGAGGGCAAACGCCGCATCTATCTTACCTTTCTCGCCGTATTCCGGTAGAAGAGATGCCCCTTGTTCTGGCTGCCGGCAGTGCAGCCACATCCTCTCCAACTATCAATGCCGAATCTCAAAAAACAACCACAGTTACTAAAGGCAGCCGGGTTCGCGTAACCCGGGGCCGGCGTCTGGGCAGTACCGGCGCCATCGACTCGTTGCCTGCGGAACCTCATCCCACCGAAGCCGGCATCCTTGTGCCCGGCGCTTACGTAAGTTTTAACGACGGAACGCAATTTATCCCCTGGGCAAATCTTGAATTTATAGAATAGCATTTCTTAAATTTGCCGTTATTCCCCTATATATAGTATCTATAAAGCTTAATGCCCCTAAATATGGAATTTTTTAATTTGCATTTTTTTTGGTTTTGACATAAAATTAAGTGTACATAATACTGGATAGCAGCGTAAGAGTCCCCGCAACAAGCGTCGAAGGAAGGAGCGCCCGCATGGAAGAAGAAACTACCGGTCAAAGTAGACTTTTTGTGATTCTGGCTATTGCCCTGATTGGGTTGCTGGTTTTAGGTTTGTTGGGCATTGGCGGCGTTTTTGTTATTCGTCAAAATTTACAAGAGCAGGCCGCCATCTCGCAGCCTACGCCTACGCTGCTCATCAGATTGCCCGAACCAACCCCAACGCCCGTACCCGTTAAGCCACAGCCTACCAATACGCCCGCTCCCACTCCCACCAATACGCCCGTGGTTGAACCGGGCAGCGTCAGCGGCGAGGAAGCCGCCGTTGGCAGTATTGATAATAACGGAAATAACGGCGGGCAATCTGGCGGGCTTTTACCCAAGCCACCGACCAAAGCTCCCGGCGCAGACCCGGCCGGTTTACCCAACCAGGTTCCCGAAACCGGCCTGGGCGCTCTTGAAGCGGTCCTCATCGCCATCGGGCTGGTTGGCGTGGTATTCATTGCCCGCCGCATGCGAATGTCAGCCTCGTAAATAAACAACCGCAAACAAAAAAGAGGCGCAGGCCCGCGCCTCTTTTTTTGTTTGCCAAAGGTCTATCCTTGGTTATAATTCAAAAATACAGGGATACCAACCAATGATTGAAATTAGCAACCTCACCAAATCTTACGGCCCTATTGAAGCCCTCAAAAGCATTAGTTTTAATGTTGGCGCCGGTGAAGTTGTCGGATTGCTCGGCCCCAACGGGGCGGGCAAATCGACCACCATTAAAATTTTGACAGGTTATTTGCAACCCGATAGCGGCGCCGTTACCGTCGATGGACTTGATGTGCTGAAGCACACCCGTCAGGTTCAGGCCAAAATAGGCTACCTGCCGGAGAACGCCCCCCTTTACCCGGAGCTAACCGTGCAATCTTATTTACGCCTGATGGCCGACTTGCGAGACATCCCCGCCCAAGAGCAGCCGGCCCGGCTATCTCAGGCTATTTATGCCACCGGGTTAACCGACCACCTGACCCGCCCGATTGCCCAACTGAGCAAGGGGTTTCGGCAGCGGGTGGGGCTGGCCCAGGCCATTTTACACAACCCCAGCATTTTGGTGCTGGATGAGCCAACCATTGGCCTTGACCCGACTCAAATTATTGAAATTCGACACCTGATTCAGCGGCTGGCCCGCCACAGCACCATTCTTTTCTCCTCACACATTTTATCTGAAGTTGAGGCCGTTTGCGACCGGGTGGTAATTATTATGAACGGCCAGGTTAAAGCCGACGCCCGGCTGGCCGACCTCTCGGCCACCTCCGACGCTATTTTAGTGCTGCAAAACAAGGTTGACGGCGTTGAAAAGAGTCTGGCCGCGCTCAATAACGTCAACGACATCGAGACCTACCAATCGCCCGCCGGGCATCCCGCCTACCGCATTATTGGCAGTAGCAACGAGGATTTGTGTCCGGCAATTTACAACCTGGCCCGCCAGCACAACTGGCCCCTGCGAGAATTGCGCCGCGATACCCGCACCCTGGAATCGGTATTCAATCAACTGGCCCTGGCCGCCACAGACGCGCCAACAGAAGCATAGCCACTAATTTTATACCCCAAATTCTCTGGTTAACGGCTCGACTACCGAACTACTAAATAACCAGTAAGTCAAAAATATTAGCCCCACAATCAACACACCTATCAAGAAAAAGCGCAGCACAATTTCAATACTATTATCAAGCACCACCGTAAAGGCCGGCGCGGCGGGCCTGGCCCCTAACACCCGCTGGTTGGGAGGCTCAAAATCCAGCGTTGTGGATACCGGTGGATTGACCATTTGCCCGTACAAGTTGCCAATCTTTTTCCAATTGTACCTGACAAACTGCAAAACAAGGCCCACCAGCCCGGCATACACCACGCCATTCCACGCCCCCGGCGGTATCTCCGGCAGAGAAAAAATTAACGAGATTACGCCTGCTATGCCTACCCCCATCAGCCCTCCTAAAATCACATGACCCGTTATGGTAAGGCAACCACTATTTAAATTTGCTACCGGTGATTGGTTGGGGTCCGTAACCAACCCAGCAAAACTTTGATTACCCGGTCCAACCAAATTTAGTGGAACAGGTTTGGGCGGGTTAACAAACATCCGTTTAAGAGTTTTCTGAACAATTACCCAACTTCTGTTAACCATATAAGCCAAAAAACCAACGCCTCCCGCAACTAAAAACCCCAGGCAAAAATAATAATTTACGCCATTCACAAGTAGTCCTCCCAAACTACTAATAGCCCTGTACTCGACTAAATGCGGTTCTGCGTTTGCCCAAATCAGCAGCCGCACGGGTCTTTGTTACGAGCAAAACGCAATACCGCTCGCCAGTTCCATTTAATTTGACAACCTGACCGGGTTTGTCTAAAATTAAAGAACGTTAGTTCTAATTGAGGCGTTATGCGCGGGATTTTTGAAGTTCTTTCAATTTTTGATTGGATTACGCCGGCCATCGGCTTTGTTGAAGATTTCATCAACGACCCAACCCCCCTGCAAACTAATAGCTGGACCTTTTTTATCCCCTACGACGCCGCTCTGGGTAACGGCTGGAACGCCGTTGATATTGAAGATTTGCTTGACCAGCACGGCATCAAACATTGGGGCAGCCAAATTACCAACGGCGATTTTTTCTTAAGCGTCAAACGGGAACAGGCTGCCTGGGCAGAATATTTACTGCTCAGAAACCGCATCCCCATTCAAGAAAATTCGTTGGGCGCGCCCCGGGTTAAAGGCCGGCACAAATCCTCGCCACGCAAAAACGCTAACCCTAAACCCAGCGACCCCCTGGCAGCCATAGACAAATTTCTGGATGATTTATTGTGGTAGTAGTTATTAAATCAACGCGGCAAGCGGGCGCGTCCCAGATTTTGGGACGCACCCCGGCAAGCCCGCGTTTTTTATTTTCTAAGCTTTTTCTAAACTTGCTTTAAATTTGTACTCATCTACGGGGTTATAATGAGAGGTATAATCTGGTTGAATTGCCTGGCGACTATCTTCTATACTACCAAACAGGTGGCTTCTATTAAAGGTACATTTCCGGTAGATTATTGGTACGCCAGAATATTTTTGGAAAGGAAAAAAAACCGTGAACCATCGCTCTTATCCGTTGTACATAGCCATTAGCATTAGCGTTATTGCCACCCTCTTTTTAACCCTGGGAGCCTTTACCGGGGGATTACTCATGGCCCCCTACCTTAACGGCAATGCTCAGGCGGCAAATATAGCGCCGGCAACCGGCAGCGTTCAAACCGCGCCGCAACAGGCAGATAGCAATACCGATGTTCTGGCCGCCTACGAGCAAGCCCTGACCTCGGTTTATCAAGACGCGCTGCCGTCGGTGGTCAACATTAGAGTGACCAAAAAAATAGACCTGGGTACTCTTGACCGGTTTCACTTTGGCCAACCCAACCCCGATGAAGAGTCGCCCCAGGCTCCCGACAGTGAGCGCGAAAACCCCCGGGAATTTTTCAACCAGGGCGGCGGCTCCGGCTTTGTATGGGATTCCGAAGGCCACATCATCACTAATTACCACGTTGTGGCCGGCGCTACCGATATTGAGGTAATTTTTGCCAACGACAAAGACGTAAAAGCCGAAGTTGTTGGCAGCGACCCCGACGCCGACCTGGCCGTTATCAAAGTTGACCTGCCCGCCAGCGAGCTAAAGCCGGTTAAGCTGGGGGATAGCAACAGCATGCAAGTGGGTCAATTGGCCATTGCGGTGGGCAACCCCTTTGGGCAGGAATTTACCATGACCAGCGGCATCATCAGCGGGCTGGGCCGAACCATCCGCAGCGGCAACAGCCTCTTCTCCATTCCAGAAGTCATCCAAACCGATGCCCCCATCAACCCCGGTAACTCCGGCGGGCCACTGTTCAACCGCCAGGGCGAGGTGATTGGCATCAACACCCAAATTCTCAGCCGCAGCGGGTCAAACTCTGGCATTGGTTTTGCCGTGCCCATTAACATTGCCAAACGGGTTGTGCCCACCCTCATCCAGGGCGACACCTATCAATACGCCTGGCTGGGTATTAGCGGCAATAGTTTGACTGCCCAGGCCGCCGAATTTAGAGGGCTGCCTGCCGATACCAAAGGGGCGGTAATTGCCACGGTAGCCGAGGATGGCCCCGCTTTTCAGGCCGGTTTGAAGGGTCGAGATGAAACTTTGAGCGAAGATAGCGAGGATTTTCTATACAGTGGCGACATTATTACTGCTGCCAACGGGCAAAGCATACACGATATGGACGATTTGATTACCTTTTTAGTCAGCCAGGCGCAACCGGGCGATACGGTAACGTTTGATGTTATTGGCAACGACGGCAGCCAGAAAAAGGTTGAGGTAACGCTTGGCGTGCGCCCATCTGTAGATGAACTTACCAGCCAGGAAGGCGATTAATTAGCAACCACCCTAAAAAACAAAAGCCCCTCCGCCAAAGAGGGGCTTTTTGCTTGTTTACCCACTATTACTAACTTTTGCCAAACAATCGCTTAAGCGCCGAGGATTTTTTTTGCACACTTTTGGCCCTGGCAGCCGGCGCATCAAAGCTGATAATTACTTCGTTAAAATCTACTTCGCCGCTTTTTAGCTGTCCCTTTACTAATTGTCCCAATGAGTCCTGAAATTGATACTGAAAAGCCGCCGAGTCAAAAAACTCGCGCACGGCCTGGCCGCCGCCTGTATGAGTCCGCACCACCACAACCACTTGCAGGGCTGTAAATTCTTGTTGTTCCATAATCTACTCCTTGTTGCCGCAGTATGCCTTACAACCAAAAATAAGCCAAAACTACCAATATTAAATTTAGGTAGCGGCGCTCCAATATGAGCAGACAAAATTATTTATCTCCCTCCAGATACAAAAACAACTCAATGGTGTGGTGAGATTCGTCAACGCTAATTTGCACGTCGTCCACCATTCGTTGAATTAAAAAAAACCCCCAGCCACGTGGCGGCTCTCGCCCCGAAACTTTAGCCCCCAAATTTGGCGCGGCCGGGGTTGAAATATCTCCCTCTCCCCGGTCGGTAACATGCACGGCAATAGCCTTTTCCGAAGCCTGTACTCTAATTGTAACCGGTAAATCTGGCCGGTAATGATTGCCGTGTTCAATAGCATTGAGCGTAGCTTCGGCCACAGCGGTTTTCAGGCGTTCCAGGTCATCTGCAGATAAATTTAAAGAGTGCACGGCTGCCGCCACCTGCTCTCTGGCCAGCCTGTCGCTGCCGGGTTGGCTGGGCAGGTTAAAGTTGGCCAGGGTTTGCCAGGGTGTGGTTGAAGTAGACATTGTTTCACAACCTTTTTTACAATATTATAAAGCAGTTTACCAACTCGTCGTTACCAAAACGTTACGGCACACCGCAAATACGCAAAATTTATTGCAATCTTGCCGCGCTTGCAGTAGAATCATACACAATAAAACTTACTTAACCAATTTAAAGTTCTTGCTCAAAAGCCGGTCAACAGCCGCCTTTTTTGTTTGGAACAGCCGGTCAATGTCGCAACTGAAATTATTTTTATTTGGCTCGCCTCGTCTGCAACAAGACGGCGTTTTGGTAGAATTTGACACCCGCAAAGCAATTGCCCTGCTGGCCTACCTGGCCATTAACCAGCCCACCGCCATCTATGGCCGAGACTCTTTGGCTACCCTACTTTGGCCCAACTATGACCAGAACCGAGCCAGAGCCAATCTGCGCCGCACGCTCTCGGTTTTGACCAAATCGGTGGGCCATCACTTAATAGAAGCCGACCGCGAGACCATTAGCCTGGTTAAAAATGACGCGCTGTGGGTTGATATCCTTCAATTTAGGCAATTGCTGGCTGCCGGAAACAGCCATAATCACCCCTCGGGCCAAATTTGCTCCGCCTGCTTACCCCTGCTAACCGAAGCCCAGGCCCTCTATCAGGCCGATTTTATGAGCGGCTTTAATTTGCCCGATAGCCCGGATTTTGAAGAATGGCAATTCTTTCAGGCCGAAAACCTGCGCCGCGAAATAACCAATGTGCTGCAAAAACTGGTTCAGGGACACATTGCCCTGGCTCAATACGAGCTAGCCCTCGCCAACGCCCGGCGCTGGGTTTCGTTTGACCCCCTGGACGAACCGGCCCAACGCTATTTGATACAACTTTACGCCTGGACTGGTCAGCGCAATGCAGCGCGACGCCAATATCAAAAATTAGCGGATTTACTGGATGAAGAACTGGGCATCGCCCCCGATGAGGAAACCCAAACCCTGTTTGAAAAGCTTCAAGAAAATCGCCTGGCCCCACCCCCGGTTGAAGCCGATAACATCGGGGCAAAAATCCCCGAAACCGACAACAGGTCCCATCTGGCTGTGGCCGGACATCCGGCAGCGCCCGTGCATAATTTGCCGGCCCAAACCACCCCTTTCATTGGCCGCGACACAGAACGCAGCGAGCTAACCCGCCTGCTTGCCACCCCCTCCTGCCGCCTGTTATCCCTGGTAGGCCCCGGCGGTGTAGGCAAAACGCGCCTGGCCATCGAGGTGGCTTCCGCCGCTTTTGAGCATTTTAACGACGGCGTTTGTTTTGTCTCGCTGGCGCCGGTCAACAACGCCGAGCACATTGTTTCAGCCATTGCCGAAGCCCTCTCCCTGTCTCTGGTCAGTTCCGGCAATGCAACCACCCAATTGTGCAATTACCTTAAAGAAAAACATCTGCTGTTGTTAATAGACAACCTCGAACACCTCATCGTAAATGCCCAACCCCAAATTCCCGGTCCTGTTGCGCCGGCCCAGGCAGACATAACCCTGCTGGCCGATATTCTGCACCAGGCTCCGGCGGTAAAAATGCTGGTCACATCCAGAGAGCGGCTGCACCTGCAGGGGGAATGGGTGTTTGAAATTCACGGGCTGCCCGTCCCGTCGCCCCAGTTAACCATCGGGTTCGACCAATACAGCGCCATTCGCCTGTTTACCCAAAGCGCCCGGCGCGTCAAAACCGATTTTAAACTGTCCCCTGCCGACCAGCCTTTTATAGCCCGCATTTGCCAGCTTGTCGACGGGATGCCTTTGGGCATTGAACTGGCCGCCGCCTGGGTTCACCTACTTTCCCCGGCCGAAATTGCCGCCGAAATCGAGCGCACCCTGGATTTTCTCACCACCTCTGCCCCCGATGTGCCGGCTCGCCATCGCAGCTTGCGGGCCGCGTTTGACCACTCCTGGAACCTGCTCTCTACCGAAGAGCAGCAAGCTCTGAGCCGTCTATCCGTTTTTAGAGGCGGCTTTAGCCGAGAGGCCGCCGCCCAAATAGCCCGGGCCAGCCTGCCAATTCTTTCAACTTTGGTCGATAAATCGCTGCTGCGCCGCACCGCCGCCGGACGTTACGACCTGCACGAGTTGGTGCGACAATTTGCCGCCAGTTACCTGCAACAGTATCCACAAGAGCCAGCGCACACTCTGGAGCAACACTGCGCTTACTTTAGCGCCCGGCTTCAGCAGGCCCAGCCTTTAATGCGCAGCGAGCAACAAACCAGTATTCTGGAACAACTGGCCCCGGATATCGACAATTTTCGGCTGGCCTGGAACTGGGCCATCACCCGCCAAAAAATCTTTGAAATCGGCCAATCAGCCGAAGGGTTGGCCATTTTTTACGACCTGCAAGGGTTGTCGCAAGAGGCAGAAACCTCTTTTGAGCAAGCCGCAGCCGCTTTAAAGCAAACAACCAACCCATCCAACCCGGCCTACAATATTGCCCAGGGTCGGGTTTTGGCCATGCTGGGCTGGTTTGCCATGCGTCGCGGAAAACTGAGCCGGGCCAAAGAACTTTTGCATAGTGGCTTGGCCCTACTGCGTCTAACCGAGGCAAAGGCCAGCCAGGCCGAAGCCCTGATTATTTTAGGACTCACCTTTCGCCGCACCGGCGAGTACCACGAAGCCGCTGGCTACCTGAATGAAGGGCTGGCGATTGGCCGGGCGGCAAACTTTCTGTGGGGCGAAGCGGTTGGCCTGTATGGCCTGGGGGCCATTGCTTTTGGTCAGGGCGACCTGCCCAAAGCTGCCGCGCTTTTTGATGAAAGTCTGGCCCTGTGCCGGCAAATGGGCGAACCCCGGATGACCACCCTTTGCCTTAATGCCGCTTCTGCCATCCCCTATACTTTGGGCCGGTATGACGAAGCCGAAAAAATGCTAAATGAAAGTTTGGCCCTGAACAAATTTAGCGCCGACCTGTTTAGCCTGGGAACCGTAATTTATCACCTGGGGCTGGTTTATTACGGCCGGGGTCATTACGATACCGCCCTGGCCTATGTTAACGAAAGCCTGACCCTGTTTAAAGAGATTGACGACTACGCCAACACCATTCGCGCGCTTAACAGCCTTGGCAAAATCAGCTTTGCCCAACAAAATTATCCCCAGGCCTGGCAGTACTACCGCCAGGCGCTTACCATGGAGAACCAGAGCCAGCACACGCCCAATATTCTGGATGTTTTGGCCGGCGTAGCCGACCTGCTCACCCTCGACCAACAGCCAGATACGGCCCTGGAAGTAGTCACCCACATTCTGGGCCACTCTGCCAGCAGCAGCGATGCCCAACATCGAGCCAGCCGGACCAAGGAGCAATTGGTCACGCTGCTGCCGCCGGCTCAGGTGGATGTCTTACAAAATGCCGCCCTGTCAAAATCGCTGGATGATATTGTCAGCCAGGTTGTCAACTACCAACCGGCCGCGGCTGCCCAAAATCCGCCAATTCAGTAACTGCCTGCCACATTTTTTGGCCGGCTATTTTTCCAGCCCCACACAGCGCCGCCAATGACCCCCACCGGCACAGTCAGCCAGCCTAAAAAGAACAGGCTTACCGCCGAGAGCACCAGCGCCCCCCACAGGCCGTTAAGCAAATCAATGGGCGGCTCGCCCAACGAGCTAACGCAGCCGCCGGTAGTCCAATAGCACAAATTAGCCCCCACAATTTGCAGATACCAGCAAACGTAGTGGGATATGCCCCCGCTCAAGCCGCCCGCCACCGCCCCTCGCCAGGCATTTGATTTATGACGACGACTGACAATCAACCACCACAAAAATGTAGTGGTTAAAAAAGCGGCCACCGCCGCGTACAGGGGAAACCACTCATACCCCCCGCCTATAGCCAGCCACCACACCCCCAGGCCCGCAGCCAGGCCCAACAGGGCAGCCATTAACCCAATCTGTACCGCCGGTCGACTCATTGATTTTGCTCCTTTAAAAATCAGCGGGGTAACTCTTGCAGTTCAGCCTGCTCTGGAAAATAAAACTCGCCCGCCGGACGCTCGATCAAGCGCCACAACAGGCCAGACTCGGTGGCCGTAATTATTGCCTGGCCCGTGCCGCCGCCGTAACTGCTGGTAATTTGAACCCGCGCCATCGCGCCGTCAACTGTGCCCACCACCGAATAGTCGGGGCTGTCTTTCGGCTGGCAATCCGTGCGAGAAGCATCTGGCAGCGCGCCGCAGTGCCAGCCGGCCAGCGCAGTATTCTGCTGCTGCAAAGTTAACCCAAAAGGAAATGTCCGGTCAATTGATTGCCACTCGCCCGAAAAACTGGCGGTATCCGGGTTGGCCAGTGGCACTGCCGGCGTTGTCTGAACGGCTATGGCCAGCACCGAGTCGCCGGCCAGGCCATCGGCGGCGGTGTAAGTAGTCCAGTTTTGCCCATCAAACAGGCTGACCCCCCGATTTGTGCCAAACCAGTAGCGGCCGGCCAGCTCTATGGCAATGGCCCGCACCACATCGCCGGCCAGGCCCGCCTCTTGGTTGAAGGCTTGCCAGCCGGTTTCATCCAGTTTTTGCAGCCCGCCGCTGTTGTAGCTGTTATCGGCGCCAAACCACTTTGCGCCGGCCGGGTCAATAGCCAGGGCAAACACGTAATCATCGGCAATGCCGCCGCTCTCGGCGAAGGGCGTCCACTGCTGGCCGTCAAAGCGGCTCAGGCTGCTCAGGGCGCTAAACTGGCCGGTCGCAAATGTGACCGCCCAAACAGCGCCATCCGGGTCGAGCGCCAGGGCGCTGGCAGGGCCGTAGCGCAGGCCGTTGTCGCCGCTGTAGGTGGTCCAGCTCTGCCCATCAAATTTGCTGACGCCGCCGGGGCCAAAATCGTTTTGTCCGGTAGCAACCCAAATGTTGCCCCCAAGGTCAATGAGCAGCGCATTAACGTAGTTGCTGGCCAGCCCATCGAGCGTAGTGTAAACCCGCCAGTTTTGCCCGTCAAACACCGATACGCCGCCGGCCGTGCCAAACCAGGCGCGCCCATCGGCGGCTGTGGCAATGGCGTTTATCTGCGGGTCGGCCAAGCCGGTGGTGAGGTGCGCCGTCCACTGCTGGCCATCAAATTGGCCCACGCCGCCGCCCCAGGTAGCCACCCACGCATGGCCGGCGGAGTCAACCGCAATAGCGCGCACCTCATTATGGGGCAGGCCGTTGGCAGAGGTAAAACTGGTCCAACCCTGGCCGTCAAAGCGGCTGAGGCCATATTTAGTGCCTACCCAGCGCAACCCGGCCGGGCCGATGGCGAGGGCGGTCACGTAATCGCTCACCAGGCCGCTATCTTTGGTAAAGGCGGTCCACTGCTGGCCGTCAAAGTGGTTGAGGCCGCCGTTTACCCACAGCGGTTTGGCCAGCGGATGCGCCAGCGTGCCTACCCACGGCTGCCCGGTTTGGTCCAGGGCAATGGCTGTCACCCAATCGCCCAACAGACGGTCGCCTGGCCCGCTGCCGGTTGAATTGGAGCGGTCAACCGGATAGATGGTCCACTGCCGGCCATCGAACTGGCTGACGCCGCCGGACTCGTTGCCCCTGAAAGCGGGTTCCGCGCCGGCCCACACCCGGCCCAGCGAGTCAACGGCAATGGCGTTAATCGGGCCGGGGGCCAGCCCATCGGCGGCGGTGTAGGTGGTCCAGCTTTGTCCATTATAAACCGACACGCCGGCCTCGCTGCCCAGCCAGACCCGGTCATCCGGCCCTACGGCCAGCGCCCGAACCGGGTTGGGGGGCAGCCCGTCGTCGGCGGTGAAAGTACGCCAGCTTTGGCCGTCAAAGGCCGACACGCCGGCAGCGGTACCCAGCCAGGTTTGCCCGGCGGAGTCAAAGGCGATGGCGTAAACCTGGTCATCAATCAACCCGTCGGCGCGGGTAAAGGTTTGCCATGTTTCGCCATCAAACATGGTGACGCCCTGGCCGCGCGGGCCGTAACCAAACCATTTGCGGTCGCGGGCGTCAACGGCTATGGCGTGGACGTAGTTGCTCACCAGGCTGCTGGTCAACGGGGTAAAGGTTTGCCAACTCTGCCCATCGAACAGGCTGGCCCCGGCGGCAGTGCCAAACCATTTGCGCCCCAGCCAGTCGATGGCAATGGCCCGCACTTCATCGTTGACCAGCCCGTCGGCGCTGGTGTAGCTTTGCCAGCTTTGGCCGTTATACATGCTGACGCCGTTGGACGTGCCCAGCCAAAGCTGCGAGGCCGGCGCGGGCGGGATATACTCGGTTAAGCCCTCCGGCGAGCCAAACCAGATGTGGCCGTCATCGTCAACCGCCAGGGCGGTCACATGGTCGGCCAGCAGGCCATTGGCGCTGGTGATGGTGGTCCAGTTTTGACCGTCGAAAAAGGCCGCGCCTTTGGCGGTGGCTATCCACGGCTGGCCGGCGGCGTCAATAACAATATCGTTGATCTGGTCGTCGGGCAGGCCGTCGGCGGTGGTAAAGCCGCGCCAGCCTTGCCCATCCAGCCGGTTGACGCCGCCGTTGTAGGTGCCGGCCCACAGGTTGCCCAGGTTGTCAACGGCCAGGGCGGTAACGGTGGGGCTGGTCAGGCCATCTTTGGCGGTGTAGGTGAGCCAGGTGTGGCCGTTGAACCAGCTCAACCCCAGCCGGGTTCCAATCCAGATTTCGGTACCGGAGGCGGCCAGGGACAGCACGTAATCTTCGGCCAGGCCGTCGGCGGTGGTGTAATATTCGCCTGGCCCAATTAAGCCGTAGCCGTACAGCCCAAACCAGTAGCGGCCAAGCGAGTCTATGGCAATGCCGCTGACATTGACGTTATCCTGTCCGCCTTCCACAAAATAAAAAGGGGTCCAGGTCTGGCCGTCGAATTTGCTGACGTTGCCGCCCCAGGCGCCAAACAGAACAACGCCGTTGCGGTCAACGGCAATGGAGCTGATGGCCGGAGCCACCAGACCATCGGCGGTGGTATAGCGGGTCGAATTGCCATCGAGCCGGTTGAAGCGGATTGCGCCGTTGCTGGTGCCCACCCACAACGTATCGCCGTGGGCCGCCAAAGCCGTAACCAGATCGTCGGTGGGGTAGGTGCGCCACTGGCCGGCGGGCGAATCGGCCCGGGCCGGCGAGCCGGCGGCCAGCCAGGTAAAGATAACAAGCAGCAAACTTAACAGGTATTTCATCTAAAATTCTCCCCGTTCAGCCGATAAAAAACCAACCGGCTATGAAGCTGAAAAAGTTCATAATCAGACTCAACGCCACGGCGTGAATCAGTTTTAAGCCCTGTTTGCGGTTGACCAGATACAGAAACACGGCCTCAAAGAGCACCGCAAACAGTTCGTACAGGCACATAATCATTCCGGCGGGCAGCAGCAGCAACCGGGGAATTACAAACCAGACCACCGGCAGCGAAAGCAGGCTGGCAACCGGAACCCACCACAGCACCGATTTTGGCAATCTGAAAATGAGCCGGTAAAGGGCGGCAAGCAAGGTTTCGATGACAAGCGTGACCAGTAAAGCCAGCAGAAAATTGCTAAAGGACCATGCCCCGGAAACAACCTGCAAGTCGGACTCCCGCACAATGATTTGAAACTGCTCGTTATAGGTGCGGGTGGGGAAAATATTGCTCTCTCTGGTTTTGTCGGCAAACTCAAGCACCAGCTTGTGGTAGGGCCGGTAGCCATACGACATTGAGAAGCAGCCGGTGTCGCTACATTCAAAGCGCTGCGGCCCCATCTCTTCCAGCGGGCGGCTTTGGGCGCAGGCGGCGTCTTCGCACTCAAGCATCTGGCTGTTGATGATGGGCACGGGCTGGTCAATCTGGTAGACCAGTTCAAAATTCATGGTGGGTTTGGGGCCAACATCGGCCAGGGCAGCCGGCGGAGCAAAGTATAAAAACAGAAACGCGGTTGCCAAAAGTAAAAATCGAACCGTTCGGTTATCGAGGTTTGTCATTTTTAGTCTCACGCTAAAATTCTTTGCAGGCTGCACTCTGTAAATTATCTTGATAGCGGGTGTCGGTGTCCAACAGCCACATGACGGGCAGCTTGTCCCAATATTTGAAATTGTAGGCGTAAATAGTCTCGGCCGGACCATCGGATGAAATCAGACACATCTGGCAGGCAAGGGTTTGCCCGGTTGACTCCTGCTCAACTTCGCAGCGAAGGCCACGGCCCAGTAATGTGTCCTGGCTGTTGGATGTACTCAGGTAGAACACTTCAAGGGGCAGCAGAACAAGGGTGGCGCAGCTTTGCCCAATAATAATGAGTATGATGAGCAACACCATCAGGGGTCGCCTTGAGATGAGATGACTCAGGGCATAAGCCAAAACCGGCAGCCAGGCCCAGGTTAAGGCCAGATACAGCAGCGGCGTGGCCTGCATATTGGGCGGAGCAAGCCAGATGGGTTTGGCCCGGTTAAGCCACAAACCAACGGCCAACATCGCCAGAGCAATCAAAAGAAGTTTTACGCCGCGATGGGATAGTTTGGCTTTAAGCGATTGGACTGCCAATTTTGTCCCTTTTGAAAATAACGGTGGCGGAGTGTCAAAGCGCATTTTGACACTCCGGGTTTTCATTTTGTTACCGGCGTAGAGGCGCACACCCGCGCGCCTCTACTTTTTCAGCTCAATTGAACTTGCCGTTATGGATAAACCTTGAAGGGTATGTAGACCGCCCCGTCGCCGCGGACACCCACAGCCCACGACTCGTTGGGACCGAGGGTGACTTCGTCGTTGGCCGCGCCGCCGGGGATGCTGATGGTAAAGGTGTACCGGCCCGGAGCCAGGTCGATGGGAATGGGGTTGTCGATGCCTGAGGGCGGAATGGTGTGCTGTTTGTTGTCGATGGTAAAGGTCAAATCCTGGTTGAACTCGTTGAACACATAGAGCCGCGATTGGCCGGGCTGCGGCGCAAACGGATTCGCTACCGGGGCCGGGGTAGGGGTCGGCGGTACGGGTTGGGGCGTGGGCGTGGGCGGAACCGGGGTGGGGGTCGGCAGGGCAGCTAAAGCCGCGTCAGGGTCAACAGCGTAGCTGGCAATAATTTCATCCCAGGTAGGCTGAAGCTCGTTATAGGCAGTGGTGGCAAAAACCAGCACGTAGACAATAGTTTTGCGTTGTTCAAAAAAGAAGTCCACATCGCCGGTTTCATTGGGGGCGGAATAACTAAGCGCCACGTAAATGCTGTCATCAGGCTGGGGTTTTTGCTCGATAATTTCATATTCATCGGCAAAGCTCATATAGTTTTCAAGAAAGATATCAATATAATTTTGCATATCTTCCTCGCCATAGACAAATTGCCCGTCGCTAAAAACAGCCCCCAGGTAGGTTTGACCATCGGTAAAGGTGGCGCTGGCTTCATCCTCGACAAACAGTTCCCAACCTTCGGGTACGGCAAAGGTAAAGGCCCCGGAAGGATGAACGTATGGCTCCGGTTGAAGGGGCAGTGGCTCATACTCAACCGGCGCTTCGTCGGTAGATACGTTAGCATCTTCTTGAGTCGGGTTGACAGCCAGCGAGTCGCCGGCGGCATTGACCGGGGTAACGGTTGGTTTTGGCGTAGATGTAGGCGCAGGGGTGGCCGTCGGTTGCGGCGTAGCCGTAGGCTCCGGCGTGGGCGAAGGCGCCTGGGCGGCCACATCACCCTCTACGGTAAATTCCAGGGTGCGAGCCAGTTCGTCGTTTAAATACAGGTCAACTTTGTATTTACCGGCAGGCCACAGTTTATCGTTGGTTAAATCAAACCAGAGCGACCCGCTGCCCGATGTTGTTGAAGCTTCACTAATGACATAATTGGGGTCAAGCCCGTCGGCTTCAACGGCGGTCCACACGGCTTTAACTGCGGTATCGTCGGAGGCGTTGGCCAACTCAACCACAGCGTAAAATGGCTCATCCTGGGCAAAAACGCTGGTGGGCTGTTGGCCCTGCGAGTCTTTGGCCATTTTGGCCTCATTGATATTGGCAGTGCTGGCACTGAAGTTACAGGCCAGCAGCGTTAAAAAAAGCAAGGTTAAAACAGCAAACAATGGTTTTTTCACGGCAATCTCTCCTTTTTTGGCGAGGCTAATATTTATCTTCGGCAATTTTAGCGCGCCTCCGTTTGAGAATCGTTACGAGAAACGTTACGGCGTGGAAGATACTGGCAAAAATAAAAAAGCCAACCCGTTGGAGTTGGCTATGGTGTAATAAACACAGAGTTTTTTTCTTTGTGTTCTTTAGTGTATCCTCAGTGAGGAGTCTGTCCCAAAATTTGGGACGCACCCTCTGTGAGCTTTGTGTTTTAATTTTTTGGTTGTGACGCGAAGCGCGTCGCGTTACAGTTTTGCCAGAAGCTGCTTAATCAGAGGGATGGCGGCGCGGGCGGCCCGGCCCCGGTGGCTGAGGCGATGTTTTTGCTCTGGCGGGGCCTGGCCCAGAGTTTGGTTTAGCTCCGGCACATAAAAAACGGGGTCGTAGCCAAAACCATTTTGACCTTTTGGTTCGTAGCTGATAAAACCTTCAATTGCGCCTTCTACCGTGCCAATTAACTCGTTGCCCATGGCAATAGCAATCACGCATTTAAAGCGGGCCGTTCGCTCTGACCAGGGCACGTTTTTAGCCGCCAGTTGATTGAGCACCAGTTGATACCGCCCGGCATAGTCATTTTTGGCGGTGTTGCCATACCGCGCCGAGTAAACGCCCGGCTCGCCGCCCAGGGCGTCCACTTCTAACCCGGAATCATCGGCCAGCACCGGCAGGTGGGTAACAGCCGCAAATGCCCGCGCCTTGAGGATGGCATTTTCGGCAAAGGTAACGCCGGTTTCGGCGGGGTCAAGCACAATTCCCGCTTCGGCCAGCGAGATGAGAGTTAGCGGCAGGTCGGCGTAAATTTCTCTAAATTCTTCCAGCTTGTGCAGATTATTGGTAGCAATTAAAAGTTCCACGTTAAGTTGAGTCTACTCCAAATAGATATAACGGGGTTGCGCGTTGCGGCCAGGTTCCCACAACAAGCGCAGGTCAAATTCATTGGCAATTACTTCAAACACCAGCCGGCCTTCCAGCCCCTCGCCGGGGGGCAGGGTGCCGCGCCCCAGCGCGCCGGCCACCGCGCCGATGGCCGGCGCATAAGCTTCTTCAAAAGCGTTAAGCAGCTTGAAATCTCGCTCATTAAACGACTGGTCTTCATCGCCCAGATTGACCAATTCAACAGTGACAATAATAATTTCTCGACCTTCAACTTGCGGAATGGTTTCAACAGCGGCGTTGCGGTTAACATCCAAAATGGTCAGTTGCAAATTTTGCTCATTAACCACAGACTCATTGGAAAAGGCCGGGTCATCAAAGGCCAGGCCAACGTCGCTGCCCGGCGCGGCAGTAGCCGATGCGCTTGCGCCGGGGTCCAATATCCATAAGGCCACAAAAAATAAAAAACAAAAGCTCATGCACAAAAAAACCAGGCAGCCTCCGCCCACAAAGGCAATAATCGCCGGCAGTAAGGAACTGCCAGAACTCTCGCCTTCATCATCGTCGTATTCGTAATACTCATATTCCCCCTCATCATAGTAGTCATCTTCGGGGTTGTGTTGAGGCGGATAAACCGGCCCCTGTTGAGGATAATATTGACTCATTTTATCTCCTTCTGTCTGCCGGGGCAGAACTGTTCTTCCAGCGGGCAATTATAACATAAACATTGGCGCATCCCCAAGAATCGCTTCTCACATTAGAGAGTCCTAATTTTTGCATTTTATACAAAAATTGACAATGGATAGTCACTCTGCTAGAATATGACCGACATAATGTTGTCAATAATATCTGTTACAATTTAAGTTTGTTATCTGTCAGTAAAGGAGTTTTCATGGCTGATGCCACCCAAGAAAAACTGGTATTAGATGGTAAAATTGTAGAAGCTTTGCCTAACACCAGTTTTAGAGTAGAATTAGAAAATGGACACACGGTTCTGGCTTATCTATCTGGCAAAATGCGAAAATTTTACATCAGAGTGTTGCTGGGCGATAAAGTAAAAGTTGAGCTTTCTCCGTATGATTTAGACCGTGGCCGCATTATTTACCGCTATAAAAAATAAGTTTGACTACCGATAAGCGCGCAACTTGTTGGCCACAGTTACATTGTTGGTAATTTCGTCAAAAATTTTTTTGTGGGTGGAGGGTACAGTTACAACAACTGTGCTCTTTTTATTTATTGGATATGAGCGACTCAAACCAACGGGATAACGATTTTACCCGGTCATCAAAACCGCAAAACAGCGCCAACAACGATGAAACCCGGCCGGTTCGTCCGCCAACCGATTTTGAGCCGACAATTCCATCCGCTCCCCAACGCAGGCCCAATCCGCCCGCCGCAACGCCGCCCCCTACCACCTCGGCCCCGCCGCCCGCCGGCCCACCGCCAACCCAACAGCGGCCAGGCAAACCCACCATCCAGCACGCCCAGCGACGCAGCCCTTCGGCATTTCAGCCAACGGTTGCGGCCCGGCCGCCCCGCAGGCCGGCGCAGCGTAGCTTTAAGTGGCAGCGTTGGCTTACGCGGGGGTTGGCCTTTCTCTCGCTGTTGGTTATTTTTATGGGCGTGCTGGCGCTCTCCGGCGGAGTGATTACCTACTTCTGGATTGCCCGCCAGCTTCCCCCCGCCGAAGAGTTGCGCTCTCGCTCATTTCAATTTGCCACTAGCCAAATTTTCGACCGCGAAGGCAACCTGCTGTGGGAAATTATCGACCCAACCGGCGGGCGGCGCACCACCGTCAGGCTCAACCAAATTTCGCCCCAACTCATCAACGCCACCATCGCCACCGAAGACCGCTTCTTTTATTTAAATGTCGGCGTAGACCCCATCGCCATTACCCGCGCCCTGTACTACAACCTTAACGAAGGCGAGATAGTTTCCGGGGCCAGCACCATTACCCAGCAGTTGGCCCGCAACGTTTTGCTCACCCCCGAAGAACGCGCCCAACAAACCATGTCGCGCAAAATAAAAGAGGCCGTACTGGCCGTTGAAATTAACCGGCGCTACACCAAAGAGCAAATTTTAGAAATTTACCTCAACCAGATTTACTACGGCAACCTGGCCTACGGCATCGAGGCGGCCAGCCAGACCTACTTTGGCAAATCGGCCAAAGATTTAACCCTGCCCGAAGCCAGCCTGCTGGCCGGCCTGCCCCAATCGCCGGCCACGCACGACCCTTACGTAAACCCCGACGGAGCCAAAGCCCGCCAGGCCGACGTGCTGCGCCTGATGGTGGAAGCCGGCTACATCACCCCCGCCGAAGCCGAAGCCGCCAAATTGCAAAACCTGCAACTACGCGAGCAGAGCGCGGCCTTTGCCGCCCCCCATTTTGTTACCTACGTGCGCCAGGAACTGGAAAAAATTGTGCCGCCCGAATATATTTACCAGGCCGGCCTGCGCGTTCACACCACCCTGAACCCGCGCCTGCAAGCCATTGCCGAAGAAGAAGTTCGCCGCCAGGTTGACGCCCTGGCCGACCGCCACGTAACCAATGGCGCGTTGGTAGCCCTAGACGCAAAAACCGGCCAGATTCTGGCCATGGTTGGCAGCAAAGATTTTAGAGACGAAACCATCGACGGGCAGGTGAACATGGCCATCAGCCCGCGCCAGCCCGGTTCAACCATGAAGCCACTCACCTACCTGGCTACCTTTGAGCAGCTTAACTGGACCCCCAGCACGCTGCTTATGGATGTGCCGGTGCAATATTCCGACGGCGCCGGCGGCCTCTACCGGCCCAGAAACTACGATGACAAATTTCGCGGCCCGGTATCGCTGCGGGTCGCGCTGGCAAACTCGTACAACATTCCGGCAGTCAAAGCCCTCGAGGCTATCGGCATCAACGCCTTAAAAGAAATGGCGGCCCGCCTGGGCATCACCACCCTTACCCGCAACGATTACGGCCTGTCGCTTACCCTGGGCAGCGGCGAGGTTCCCTTGCTTGAGATGGCCGGCGCATACCAGGCCATAGCCAACCAGGGCCTGCTGGTGCAACCCGGCAGCATTTTGCAAATTACCGACGAGTTTGGCCGGGTCATCGAACCGCCCCGGCCCCAACCCCGGCGGGTGCTGCGCCAGGAACACGCCTATTTAATGACCCACATCCTGGCCGACAACCAGGCCCGCGCCATCTCTTTTGGCCCCAACAACTATTTAAACCTCTCCCGGCCCGCTGCCGCCAAAACCGGCACCACCAATGAATTTAGAGATAACTGGACCATCGGCTACACGCCCGATATTGTGACCGGCGTGTGGGTGGGCAACGCCGATAGAACGCCGATGGTAAACATTAGCGGCCTGGACGGGGCCGGCCCCATCTGGCACAACTTTATGGAACGCGCCCACGAGGGGCTGCCCGTTACAGATTTCACCCGCCCGGCTACCATCATCCAGTTAGAAGTTTGCGCCGACTCCGGCACTATCCCCAGCCCGGTTTGCCCGGAGCGCCGCACCGAAATTTTCTTTCGCGACCAGCCGCCGCCGGGGCCGGAGCACGATATCCACCAACTGATAGAAATCGACCTGAATACCGGCCTGCGAGCCAACGAGTTTTGCCGCGGCAACGTTGAAGAGCGCTACTATCGCGTCTTTCCGCCCGATGGCCGGGAGTGGGCCATTGAGCACGGCATCGAGCAACCGCCCGAAGCTTACTGCCCTTCAACCAACATTGTTGCCGCCATTACCCAGCCGCTCGATGGCGGCACGGTGCGCGGCCTGGTCACGGTCGAGGGGTCGGCTGTAGCTGCCAACTTTTCGCACTATCAAATAGAACTGGGCCAGGGCACCGACCCGCAAAATTTCATCGTCATCAAAGACCCCACCCCCCGCCTGATAGAGCAGGGCCTTTTGGGCCAGTTTGATACAACCCAAATAGAAAACGGCCCCTACACCCTGCGCCTGATGGTGTTTGACCAATCCGGCGGCGCGTTTGAGGCGCGGGTGCGGGTACTGGTCGACAACCCAATCCCTACCGTTACGCCCACCGCCAGCCCCACGCCTACCCAGCCCATCATCCCCACCGATACGCCAACGCTTGCGCCAACAGACACCCCGACCGTTATAATTCCCACCGATACCCCCACCACCGCGCCGCCCACCGCCACGCCTACCTCTCTCCCCACCGAGCTACCGCTGCCTACCGATACACCAACGCTCTTACCCTCGCCCACAACACCCGTCGTCGCGCCATCTGACACGCCCACCCTTGCGCCAACCGCTACCCCAACCACCACCCCGGCCCCCTAAAACCAGGCGCAATCGCAAACATTTGGATTCTGGTTGCTCTTGAGGTATGTTTTAAAAGTAGGGCTTGTTAATGAACCATTAAGCCAAATTCTTTAAATTTACATGAGTAAAACAGCCTCTGCGTTATCGACGACAAAGCGCATTTTGACACGCCGCCGTCGTTATTTTTTTAGAAAGCGCCATTGGGAGAAAATTGATGGAAAAAGGCATCAGTGTGGATAAAGCCAGGTCGGTGTGGCTGCTCACGGCCGCCCTGATAATGATTGCCACCTGGGCGGTGAGCGCCACCGGCTGGACCAAGGGAATTTCTATTGTTACCTTTGTAGGGTTAGGCTCTATTTTAATTGGCACAATGCTGGCCCGCAGCATTTTACCCTGGCTTCTGGCCCACCTGTTTAGCGTAGTTATTGGCCTTGGCTGGTCTTTTTGGGTTACCAGCCGATTACTGCCGGCCCATTACACCTGGCTGGAACGCTGGCAAAATCTGGCCATTCGGCTAAACACCTGGTACCAACTGGCCCAGCAAGGCGGCACCAGCTACGATAACCTGATGTTTATATTCCAAATGAGCGTTATTGTCTGGCTCATGGGCTATCTAACCATCTGGTTTATTTTCCGGTCGGGCAGGGTGTGGCCGGCCATTGTGCCGGGCGGGTTGGTGCTGCTTATTAACCTGTACTACGCCCCTCAGGATATTACTTTTTGGTTTATTTTATATATGCTGGTCTCGCTGCTGCTGGTCATACGCTTTAACCTGTACACCCAGGAGCAGCAATGGCGCGCCGAGGGCATCTTTTTCAGGCCCGATATCAGTTTTGACTTTTTGCGCGATGGCTTTATTTTTTCAGTCGTCATCATTTTAGCCAGTTGGATGGCTCCCCCCATCGTCGATGCCAAAACCATCCCCTTTTTAGATGAATTTCAAGGTTCATGGCGTGACATGCAAAACGAGTGGAACCGCATGTTTGCCGATTTAAACTACCGGGACCGGATAGCCTTTGACACATTCGGCTCATCGCTACAACTGGGCGGGCCGCGCCGCTTAACCAACGAGCCGGTGATGGATGTGCGCGTACAAGGGCTTGGCCGTTACTGGCGGGCCGTAGTGTACGATTTTTACACCGGCGATGGCTGGCTAACCCGCGATGAAGACAGCGCCGGTTTTGGCCCGGATGAAACCCTCTCGCTGCCCGTTTTTGAGGCCCGCGAAGCCGTAACCCAAACCTACACCTTTTACCGGGATAACGCCACCGTGTTGTATGCCATGTCTAACCCGGTAATGTTAAGCCGTTCGGCCAAGGTTACATTTAACGCCTTATCAGACCAGCAAATTGCCCAGGCCAGCTATCCGGGCTGGGCCAACAATGGCGAGCCGTGGGTAGAGGAAATCACCTATATTCGCAGCAACGCCGCCGTAGACCGGGGCGAAAACTATCAGGTGGTGTCGATGGCCAGCCGGGCCACAGTCAGCCAGCTTGAAACCGCCGGCAACGATTACCCGGAGTGGATTCGCGAGCGCTATTTGCAACTGCCCGATACCATCACCGAGCGCACCCGGCAACTGGCCCGCCAAATTACCGAACCGCACAATAACAACTTTGCCAAAGCCCAGGCCATCGAGCGTTACCTGCGCAACAACATCAAATATAACGAGAGGCTGGCCACGCCGCCGCCCAACGTTGATAAAGTGGATTACATTCTGTTTACCGCCAAAGAAGCCTATTGCGATTATTACGCCTCGTCGATGGTTGTGATGTTGCGCTCGCTGGGTATTCCGGCGCGGCTGGCAGCCGGTTTTGCTCGCGGCACCTACGATGCCGATATCGACAGCTTTCACGTGCTCAACCGCGACGCCCACTCCTGGGTAGAGGTTTACTTTCCCAAATATGGCTGGATAGAATTTGAACCGACAGCCGCCCAGCCCAATATCATCCGCCCTACCTCTTCAGAAAATGAAGACTCATTTGCCACCGGCGGGCTTCGCAACCCCGGCGACCCCGGCCTCAATGAATTTGCCGACAGGCCCGACGGCTCGTTTGAGGATAACGCCCCGCTGGGGGATGGGTCATTACCCTTTATATTCCACTTGCCGCTCTTTGGAGTCCAGATAAGCCTGCCCCGTTCGGTGGTTGATAATGGAATGTATATTGTGGCTGCTATTATTTTGGGCGGACTTGTTGCCGGCGGGGTGTGGTGGCAAAAACAAAATCAAATCAATCCCGGCCAGAGTATTGACGCTTTCTACCAGGGGATGGTCAAATTAGCCGGCTGGATGGGCGTGGCTATTCGGCCCTGGCAAACGCCTTATGAGCACGCCGCCGTTTTGCACCGAACCCTGCCCACGTACCGGCAAGAGGTAGATACAATTACCGGCGAGTACGTTTACCAGACTTTCCGCAACAAAAACGGGTTAAAACCGGCCAACAACTTCGGCTCTCAAAACTACCAAACTGCCCTGGCCTGGCACAGGCTGCGCCCGGCCATGCTCAAAGCCGCTATCAAACGGCGTATGCCCAAATGGCTGCGTAAATAAAATAAACCGCCGGTCACAGATGGCCGACCGCCGCTGCTCAGGTTTAGGTAGTTGCTATCAACTAATCACTTTCCGCAGTCGGCGGTCTATTTTTCAGAAGCGGTAATCTCCCGGCCCGCATACTGGCGTTGATAATACGCCTGATAATGCTGGCCGCTTTTTATTTTGCGCCACCAATCCTCGTTATCAACATACCATTTAACGGTAGCCTCAATAGCCTGCTCAAAGTTATGGCGACTCTCCCAGCCCAGGGCTTTAATTTTGCTGCAATCCAGGGCGTAGCGGCGGTCATGGCCGGGCCGGTCGGTAATGGGTTGAATCAAGCTTTCGGGCTTGTTGAGCAACTTTAGAATGAGTCGAGCCATTTCAATATTTTTGGTTTCTGCGCCGGTTCCCAGGTTATAAATTTCGCCGGGTTTGCCGTTACGCAGCGCCACGTCAATACCTTCGCAGTGGTCGAGCACGTACTGGTAATCTCGCATCTGCTGGCCGTCGCCGTACAGCGGTAGGGGTTTATCGTCAATGGCATTGGTAATGAATACCGGCACCACTTTTTCCGGGTACTGGTAAGGGCCAATATTGTTGCTGCCCCGGGTGATGGTAACGGGCAGGTCAAAGCTGGTGTAATAAGCCAGACACATCAAATCGCCCCCGGCCTTGGCCGCCGAGTAGGGGCTGCGGGTGTGCAGGCAGTCGGTTTCGGTTGACCGGCCATCAAGCACCTCGCCGTATACTTCGTCGGTGCTAATTTGATGGTAACGCTCGATGTTGTATTTTTTGGCCGCCTCCAGCAGCACAAACGTGCCGTACACATCGGTTTGAATAAAGCCGCCCGGCTCCATAAGCGAGCGGTCTACATGGGTTTCGGCGGCAAAATTAACAATGGTGTCGATGTTGTGCTGCCGCATCACTTCATCCACTTTGGCCGCATCGCAAATATCGCCCTGCTCAAAATGATAGCGCGGGTCATTGGCAACCGGGACCAGATTATCGAGATTACCGGCGTAGGTTAACTTGTCGTACACAACCAGGTTGATATGAGGGTATTTACCCAGCATCAGGTGGATAAAGTTTGAGCCAATAAATCCGGCTCCGCCGGTGACAAGAATATTCTTCATGAGTATGTTCCTCCAGAAATCTAAGTAATTGGCGATTGGTAATAATGGGTAACAGGGCTAAACAGCCGGTTACTATTTACCGATTGGTAGAGGTGTGGCTACAAATTTTATTGATTAAAAGCGGTTCGGCAAAAAGGGTTTTATGGCATCGTCAATTTGGCCGGTTTCAATAAAATGGCTGATGGTTTGGGCGGTGATGGGCGCCAGCAAAATACCATGTCTGAAATGGGCGGTGGCTATAACCAGCCCTTTTATCCCGGTTGGTCCCAAAATAGGGGCTTCATCGCTGCTGGCGGGGCGCAGGCCGGCCCAGGTTTCTACAACAGCCAGGTTGTCTATTTCCGGCAGCATTTGGCGCGCCCGGTCCAGCATGTCAAAAACAGCGCCGGCCGTTACGTGGGTGTCAAACCCTTTTTCTTCTACCGTAGCCCCAACAAGCAAACGCCCATCTGAGCGGGGCAACAGGTAGATTGGCCCGGTGACCATGTGGCTGAGTAGCGGCGCGCCGGGCGACATTTGCAGGGCCAGCATTTGCCCTTTTACCGGACGCACCGGGGGCCGTTCTGTTTCTGGTAGCCCCGTAATTTTTGCCGACCAGGCGCCGGCGGCCAGCACCACGGCTTCGGCTTTTAGCAAACCTTCATCCAGCCGCACGCCCTGGGTTTGATTATTTTCTATCACAATTTCGCGGGCGTCGGTTTGCTCGCGCAAAAGGCCGCCGGCCTGCACAAAAGCCTGCCGCAGCGCCAGCGCCGCCTGCCGGTTGTCGACCAGGTGGGCGGTTGGGGTAAAAATGGCGTTGGTTACAGCCGGCGAGAGATGAGGCTCGTACCGGCGGGCTTCATCGCCGGAAATCCACTCGACGGGCAGGCCCAGCTTACGGTTAAATTCGTATCGCTCGCGCAGCCCCCTGGCGTTCTCGTGGTCAAGCACAATAAACAGGCGGCCATTGGTGCGGTAATCTAAATTAATGCCCGTGGCCGAGGCCAGATTTTGGGCAAATTCCGGCCACAGGGCGTGGCTGGCAAGCTGCAACTGAAATTGAGGTTCGTAGCCGGGGTTGGGCAGGCTCCAGGGAGTCAACATGCCGGCGGCGGCCCAGGTTGCGCCGCGCCCGGCTTCGCCCCGCTCTAAAATGGTGACATCATGCCCGGCCCGGGCCAGATACCAGCCAATGCTTAATCCACAAATTCCACCTCCTATAATGGCAATCATTTTTGTGTCTATCCTTTCCGTTTATCAGGAGACTGACCGCAGCGGCGCTGCCGCACCGGGTGGTAGGGGGGACACCCCTTCGACTTCGCTCCCTGGCCCGGCCAGGACGGGCAGGACAGGCCCCCAAGCCCCCCGGCCTGCGGCGCTATTTTCATAGGGGCAGCCCCGTTACTCATAGTGCAGGCGACAAGCAAAAACGCCCCTCGGTTGGGGCGTTTGGGAATCACTGGCCAGGCATAGTTAGTTGGTGCGCGGAATGATTTTTACGTTGCCCCAATCGCCCACTTCGGCGTAAACAATGCCTTTTTCGTAAATTTGGGCGCGATATTTTTTGCCCTGGTATTCGGCATCGTATTCGCTGGTCAGCCGCTCGCCCAGGTTTTGCTGTTTGGCTATTTTGTAGAACATGGCATCGGGGTTGAGCGGAATGATTTTGGGCTGCCCAACCAGGGCAATGGTTTCTTCCAGCGACAGGGGCGGGCCGGATGGCGGTTCGGCGGGTTGTTCGGGTTTGGGGGTGGTCTCCACTTTTTCTTCTTTTTGGGGAATGGCCGTTAATTGAAAAACCACATAGAAGGAGTGATGGCCCCAGGTGTTGCCCACTTCCTCATCGGCGTGATCGCTTCTGAGGGGGCCAACTTCTTCGCTGGGTAAGGGGTTATCGCCCGGCCAGGCCACCGCTACCGTGGCCCGCGTGTTTGACCACATCGGAAAGTTGGTTCCGGCTTCGTTGGCCGGCTTGTCGACCACGGCAAATAGCGGCGCGGTATTGGGCTGGGTTAATTTTAACCGCGCGCCATTAATGCGGTTGCCGTCGCCGTCAATTACATCGCAGTAAACGTGGTGGTTGCCCATATTTTCGGCCCCGGTCAGGTGATGAATGCCCACCACGCGCCAATATTGGGTGGCATTTAGCGGCACGCTTATTTCAGACAAAGATTTGATTTTTATGCCGTATTTGCCTGAATTGTTGTAAATTGGCTCACCGCTTTTGGTTTTTTGCAAAAACTGTTTGTTATAAGCCGGAACATTCATAATTGATAAATCCTCCCTCGTTAGCTTTTTTCTTTGATGGTGATATTAATAATGGCATCGCCCGGTGGCGCGGTAGGGTCTTGTTGCGGGTCACGCGGCGTAATGCTTTCGGCCACGTTCAGCCCCTCGATGACGCGGCCGATGATGGTAAAGTTTTCATTCAACTGCGGAATGGCATCGTAAGTGATAAAGAATTGGCTGCCGTTGGTATTGGGGCCGCTATTAGCCAAAGAGACAATGCCGGCCTGGTCAAACTGGCGCGATTCATGAACCTCGTCATCGCAGCGGTAGCCGGGAAAGCCAACGCCGGTGTTGGTGGGGTCTCCGCCCTGGGCCACAAAACCGGGCAGCACCCGGTGGAAGGTGACATTTTTGTACCAGCCTTGCTGGGCTAAAAAGGCAAAGCTGTTTACATTTACCGGCGCGGTATCCGGGAAAAGCTCAATGACAATATTGCCTTTTTCGGTTTCAATGGTGGCAATATACTCTTTTTCTGTGTCAATTACCTGTTCTGGCTGGCTGAAAAAGTTATCTTGCAATTGAGTTAGCTTGATAAATGTGTCTAACCCTTCATACCCGTAGCCCAGGGCGCTGGCCGGGTAGTTAATCTGGTTAATGGCAAAGGTAGGGGTGCTGCTCAAACCAGATTCGACCGCAGTGTTGTAATCGGCCATAACTTTATCGGCATAAGTTCGGTTTTCCAACGCCTGTCTGAATTGCTCAATATCTGCCACGCCAATTTCCTGAGCGTAACCGGCCATCACCTCTACCATTTGGGCTTCGGGCAGCGAGTTCCATTCGGACTGGCGTTCAAATAAAATATCGTGCATTTCCCAAAATTTACCTTGAGCGCCGGCGGCCTCGGCGCCTTCGGCGGTAATTTGGGCTTTATCGTGAATGCTGATTAACGGAAAGTGACGGTAAATAACCCGTAACTCGTCGCCGTAATTTTCTTTGAGGCTCTCCACCACGGGAGAGACAGAACGACAGCCCGGTCATTGAAAATCGCCATACTCAACCAGCGTGACAGCAGCATCAGCCGGCCCTTTGGCCCAATCCGTATCGGAGACGGGGGCAATGGCCGGGTTTGGCTGTAAAGCCGCCATAATTGGGTCATTTTGGGAGGTAGCCGGGTGGCACGAGGCCTGGACAGAGGCGATTGCCTGTTCGGGGGTCGGTGGATTTTCATCTTTGGTGGTTTCAGACGCCTGGGTAGGGGGGGCGGTAGTTGGCTGAGTAGCTGCGGGCGCGGCGGTTGCTTCTTCGGCCGGCGGGGCGGAGGTAGCCGCTCCACCGCACGCCGCCAAAGTAACTGCGGCTGCCAGCAGCCCAACGGCCAGTCCGCGCCGCAGCGGGTATTTGGTCAGCATTATTTCCATCCTTTTATTTTAAGTGTGTTGCTTGAATTAGATGGATATTCTACCACAAAATTGTGGCTTGTCGAGG
>CAZAPG010000062.1:0-25911 GCA_964486935.1 uncultured Caldilineaceae bacterium
AAATGAAATTATTAGCAACCGGGAGGCTATGATGCACATTGAAAACACACAGTTAATTGGGTGGGCGCGGTTTGTTTATGGATTTGTCGCCCTCAATGCCCTGGCCGGAGCTGTCATTCTCATTTTTCTGCCGGCCTATACCGATACGCTCTTCTTCTGGCCGATTAACCCGCCCATCAATGCCGGGTTGTTTGGAGTGCTCTATTTGGGCGGGGCCGCGGCCGTTTCATTGGCGGCCTGGCGTAATGTGTGGGAGCCGGCTCGATATCTTGTTCCAATTTTAGTTGTAGCCGGGGTTCTCATCTCGTGGGTTACGCTTTTGCATCTGGACAAATTTACCGCGGGCATACGGTTGGGGTATTGGCTGCTGGTTTATATTGGCGCGCCGGTGCTGGCTATTGCAATCTATATAGCTCAGGAGCGACGACGGGCAACCTGGGCAGTAGCGGTTCCGGTGCGGCCGGTAACCCGCCGGGTTGCGGTGGTTACGGGGTGGCTGGTGCTGGCAGCCGGTATTGCGCTTATTTTGTGGCCGGCCCCGGCTGTGGCCAACTGGCCCTGGCCCAACAGCCCCTTGATGGTTCGGGTTTTTGCCGCCTGGTTTGGGGCGTTTGGCGCGGGGCTGCTCTGGTTTCAGGTGGAGCAAGATTGGCAGCGGCTGTGTCATCTGCCCAATCTGATGATTGCCGCCGCCGGGCTGGATTTGCTGATGGTATTTGTTTACCGGCAGACTCTGACAACAACCAATCTAACCTTTTGGCTGTACTGCGGCCATCTGTTTTTGTTTGCGCTGGTGGGCATTGCGCTACGCCGGTTGCAGGCTCAACCCGCCGGGCAGGCGTTACCTTTGTAGACAATTCTCTAACAGAAATTCGTTACCCAAATCAAAATAACATATCCAAAAACAAATTCTGAAAGGAGCCGTCACGAGCGTTAGCGCGCCACTTTGGTAAACTGGATTATTGAACAAAGAAGGGCAAAATCATGAAAATAGAAACTATCAGCCAGCGTGAGAATATTCTCATCAGAAGACACATTTTGGGGCCGGATGAAGCCCTGCCGTGGCACACAGATTTATGCCACCGCTTCTCGGTTACCATCTAGGGCGACTCGTTGAGCATCGAATTTCGGGACTCGGACAAGATTGAGACTTTTGCGGTTTACCCCGGCCTGACCGGCTGGGACCAGCCGGAGCCAAAAGTGCATCGCGGCCTCAACAGTGGCAAAACTACTTATGAGGAAGTGGTTATCTTTTTCCTGAGCGCGCCCGATATGGAACCGCAACCCAGGGCATAACCCCCGTACCCAACACCACATTGACCGCCGACCGCCGAAAAATCTCAATAGTATGGCGGTCGGCGGTTATATTGCCAAATCAAGAAAATTAATAAGCGCCAAAGATATTGGCCGGTAAATGAATACCGGCGGCTTCAATTCGGTCGTAAAATTTGGGGCGAATGCCGGTTGGTTTCAGCCGGCCTATCACCCTGTCATTTTCTATGCCCTGCTGCTCAAAGGCAAAAATGTCGGACATGACAATGACGTCGCCTTCCATCCCCTGCACTTCGGTAATGTTGATGACCCGGCGGCTGCCATCGCGCAGGCGCTGCTGCTGAATTATCAAATCCACGGCCGAGGCAATCTGCTCCCGAATGGCCCGCACCGGCAAGTCCATCCCCGCCATCAGGCACATCGTTTCCAGCCGCGACAGCATATCCCGCGGGCTGTTGGCGTGGGCCGTGGTCAAACTGCCATCGTGACCGGTGTTCATGGCCTGCAACATGTCCAGCGTTTCGCCGCCGCGACACTCGCCAACCACCACCCGGTCGGGCCGCATCCGCAGGGTGTTGATGACCAAATCCTGAATGGTCACTTCGCCTTTGCCCTCGATGTTGGGCGGGCGAGACTCAAGGGTGACGACGTGCTCCTGCCGCAATTGCAGTTCTGCCGCGTTTTCAACGGTGATGATGCGCTCGTCGCCGGGAATAAAAGAAGAGAGCACATTGAGCAGGGTTGTTTTGCCGGAGCCGGTGCCGCCGGAAACAATAATATTCAGCCTGGCCTTGACGCACGCTTTAAGAAACTCGGCGGTTTCACTTGATATCGAGCCAAATCTAACCAGGTCGTCAATAGTCAACGGGTCTTTTTCAAATTTTCGGATAGTCAGGGTGGGGCCGTTAAGGGCCAGGGGCGGCACAATGGCGTTAACGCGAGAGCCATCGGGCAGGCGGGCGTCTACATAGGGCGAGCTTTCGTCGATGCGCCGGCCCAGCGGCGATACAATCCGGTCGATGACTTTCATAACGTGCTCGTTACTTTCAAAAGTAACGTTGGTGAGGGTCAGTTTACCTTTGCGCTCAACAAACACTTTGTTGGGGCCGTTGACCATAATTTCACTAACTGACTCATCCGACAGCAAAACCTCGATGGGGCCAAAACCAAGAATCTCGGCGGCAATACCCTCAAACAAACGCTCCCGTTCCGACCGGCTGAGAACCGTGTTTTCCTGCTGCAATATCTGGTCAAATAATTCCTGAATGGTGCGGCGCACTTCGTCGGTACGGGAGACATCCATGGCCGGGTCCAATTCCGCCACCAGCCGGTCCTGAATCCGCTCTTTTAAATCCTTAAATGCGTCTCGCTGGGCCGCGGAAGGCGCCCGGCGGCGCTGCTCCATAGATTGGGGCCTGACAGGTTGGGGCGTAGCATCCGGTTTGGACCTGCCAGCATCTACCTGGCCGCCTTTTTCAATACGTTTTAATAACGACATCTCTTTTCTCCTTAATAATAAGGCCACCTTTTATTTGCAATGAGCCAGGTTGCTTTAAAATAAAAAGCCACAATCCCTCAAAAGGTCAACACCTGGATATGGATTGCGACTTGAAACAATTGAGCGTTAATGATGGTAGCCATTCCCCCACCCTGTTTACGATTAACGATTGGGCTGCTAGAGTTTGTGCAATCGTAAACCGTTGTAGATACTCTTAGCTTTCCGAATGATAATACCCGTCAATAAGAGGGGGGCTTAGTGAAACCCTGAGCGTAACGCTTGCAGAATACCACCATCGTAAGACTAAAAAGTATTTAATTGTAACCAAAATTACAATAGCACGCGCCGGTTGATTTGTCAAAACAAAAATATGTAAGCCAGGGGTGCGTCCCAAATTTTAGGAAATTGGGACAAACCCGGGGGAATTCGGAGGGATACCCCCCGTTCCCCCAGTCTGTTCCCAAAATTTGGGACAGACCCTAAGCCAGCCCGGCACTTTTAAAATTGCCAGCTTCATGCTACAATGGTACAAAACATTTGTGCTGTTTTGCTATGAACAAAAAATCAACCTCACCCCGCACCCGGCGGGGCGCAACAAAATATCAACAAACCGAAGGGCCAACCCTGAGACCCGAAATAATCGGCACTATTTTGCTGATTTTGGCCGGCATTACCCTGCTGACCCTGTTTACGCCTAACCCCGGCACGCTGGCCGCCAGTTGGATTGAGGTGCTCCGCTTTATGATTGGTTGGGGCCGCTATGTATTTTGGATTATCTTGACTTCGCTGGCTGTTTGGTTTTTTAGAGCCTACACCACCGAAACCGAAGATGAAAGGTGGGAAAAGCCGATTGGCGCCTTTCTGTTTTTGGGCCTGTTGCTGGTCGCCTTTCACCTTATCAGCCCCGGCGATGGTTTGATTGAGCCGGGCGGCGGAGGCGTTATTGGCTGGGTGCTGGGCGAATTGCTCCGTTCAGCCTTGGGCACAGCCGGTACCGTGGTGGTATTATTAGGGTTGCTGCCCATCATTATTATTTTGGTGAGCGGCCTGTCGCTGCGCCAGCTTTTTCAAATTACCCGCGATTTGTACTACCGCTTTCAGGATTATCGCCATTTTCGCCAGTTGACCATCAACCCTCCCCTGGCCAAACCCCGAACCCCGGAACCCAAAACCAGGTTGATTACCCGCATGTTTCCCGACGCCCGCAGCAAGCAAGTTACCTCAACCATAGAACGCCCCGATGACGGCTCGCCCATTGTGGTCACGGGCACGGCCAAAGAGTTGCCTGTGCCCAATGAAACCGGCCAGATACCGCAGTTGCCGGCCGGCGCTTCGGCTTCGGAACTTGGCCCCGGCGCAAGCAGCCAGCACTGGCAATTGCCGCCGGTTCAACAAATTTTTGATGAAGGGCATGAAATTGAAATCAGCGAGGCCGAAATTCGCCAGCGAGTCAAAGTGATAGAAGAAACGCTGCTCAGCTTTGGCGTTGAGGCCAAAGTGCGCGAGATTAACCAGGGACCGGCTGTCACCCAATTTAGCCTTGAGCCGGGTTATATGGCCACCAAAGATGCCAAAGGCAACCCGCGCAAGGTGCGGGTCTCGCGCATTGTAAACCTGGCCAACGACCTGGCCCTGGCCCTGGCTGCCGCGCCTATCCGTATTGAAGCGCCCATTCCGGGGCGGCCTTACGTAGGGTTAGAAGTGCCCAACTCGGCCACCAATCTGGTCACGCTGCGCAACCTGATGGAGTCTGACCGCTTCTACCGCCATTTGGGGCCGCTCAAACTGGCCCTGGGGCAAGATGTGTCGGGCCAATCCTTTGTGGCCGATTTGGCCTCGATGCCGCACCTGCTCATTGCCGGCGCTACCGGGTCGGGCAAGAGTGTCTGCATTAATGCCATTATTGCCTGCCTGGTGAGCACCCACACCCCGGAAACGCTGCGCCTGCTGATGATTGACCCCAAAATGGTGGAACTTGTCAATTACAACGGCATTCCCCATTTGCTGGCCCCGGTGGTGACAGAACTGGAAAAGGCCATTGGCGTTTTAAGCTGGGCCACCCGCGAGATGGACCGCCGCTACAAGTTGTTTGCCAAAGAACGGGTGCGTAACCTGGAAGCCTACAACGAAAAGGCCGAGCGCGAGAACGGGGAAATACTGCCCTACATTGTGATTATTATTGACGAGTTGGCCGACATGATGATGATGGCCCCCGATGAGGTGGAAAAAACCATTGCCCGCATTGCTCAAATGGCTCGCGCCACCGGCATGCATTTAATTTTGGCTACCCAGCGCCCCTCGGTAGATGTAGTGACCGGCTTAATTAAAGCCAACTTTCCGGCCCGCATTGCCTTTGCCGTCAGCAGCCAAATCGACTCGCGGGTTATTTTAGACTCACCGGGCGCGGAGCGGTTGCTGGGCAAGGGTGACATGCTCTATATGGCCGCAGATTCGGCCAAGCTGCGGCGGTTGCAGGGCGTCTTTGTATCTGACCTGGAGTTGAACCGGTTGGTGCATTTCTGGAAAAGTTCCGTACCCACCCAGGCCAGAACGCCACGCGGCCCGGTGCAAATGCCCAGCGATTTGGTGCAGCAATCGCTCTGGGAAGATTTGGCCAGGGCCGAGGAGTCCAGAGACGAAGATGACGACCTGCTGGAAAAGGCCATCGCCGAGGTGCGCTCTCAGGGGCGGGCTTCAGTCTCGCTGTTGCAGCGCCGGCTGCGAATTGGTTACGCGCGCGCGGCCCGTTTGATTGATGAAATGGAAGCCCAGGGTATCATTGGGCCAGACGAAGGCGGCGGGCGGGCGCGGCCTGTTTTAATTTCGCAGGCAGATGACGAGGCTGACCCGCTGGCCGACGAAGACGAATGGGAGGAAGAGGAGGATTAAGCGTTTGACCAACCAGACCCCCAACCCGCGCAAAATGACAAATGGCCAACAACCGTCGCCCAACGCCTCTGCCAAACCCTATGCGGTGCGGGCCTTATTGATTGATAACGGCAAAATATTGCTGATTCACCACGTTTTTAACGACCCAGCGATGTTTGGCAAGTGGACCTTTCCCGGCGGCCGGCTTGACCCCCACGAAACCGACCCGCTGGAAACCCTGCACCGGGAAATGCAAGAGGAGCTATCCGTAAATATTGAAGTTACCGGCAAAGTGGGCGTGTTTTACAGTCGCTCCGGCTGGGATTATACCATTTTTGGGGCGCGGCCGTTGGGAGAGCTTGGCCCCTTCAAAGCCGATGAAATTAGAGAAATCGCCTGGCTCACCCCCGCCGAAGTATACGAGTGGCACGTTAAAGAACGGCTGCAATTTGGCTTTGAAATGGAGGCCGTTTCAAAATATCTAAAATTATTCCCCTGGCCGTGGTAGAGTTTGTAGAGTTGGTTAACTGACCTGACTCACTAAACTCTATTAACTCGAAACCCTATCTTCGGCGGGAACGCCGTTGTAACAATCGTTTAATTTATCTACCATTTCGGCCCGTTTTTGAGCCGTCAGATACGCTCCCCGCAAAAACGAAATGACCAGCAGCAGAAACGCCAGCCCCAGCCCCATCGCCGGCCACCAGTTAAATACGCCCCACTGGGGCCGAACAATGGCCATAACCACCATACCCGGCAGTGAAATCGCTCCTGCCGTCAAAGCCAGCCGGGTTATTTTTTTAGGCGACATGTAAACTCCTTTCATTAACTACCCAGCCACGGCCTGATATCAACACCGAGCATACCGGCGCGCCGGGCGCCTTCAAGGCCCAACTCACTGTCTTCAAAAACCACGCAGGCGGTCGGCTCAACGTTCAGGCGGCGGGCGCACTCCAAAAAGGTGTCCGGGGCCGGTTTGCCGTGTTGCACGTCTTCCGATGTCACCACGGTATCAAAAAAGCCGTCCAGCCCAATGGCCTTCAGCGCAGAATTGACCACTGGCGAGATGCCCCCGGTCGCCACCGCCATCGGCAGCCGCCCTTTGTATTGTCTGGCAATCGCTATCACCGGCTCGATGGGTTTGGCCTGGGGTAGATACTTTTCAAGAAACAGTTTTTCTTTAGCTGTGGCAATCTGGCGGGGGTTTAGCTGATAACCAAACTCTTCGTTCAAAATTTCCACAATCCTGTCGCTGGGCACGCCGGCCAAATTGTAAAACAGCGATTCCGGAAAGTTCGCTTTTTGGGCTTGCACAGTTTCCTGCCAGGCCAGGTAGTGCAGCGGCATGGTATCCACCAGCGTGCCGTCCGAGTCGAAGATGAGGCCCTGTATGTGGGGGTCAATTGTAATCATAGGTTTCCTCTTTTTTAATACAAAAGGCACAAAGTTTTAATCTTTTATGTTCAGCGCCATTGGGAGTCCCAATCTGGCATACCTTTTATTTTTGACACCGAGGGCAAAAATGGGTCGAGCGCCCGCCCAGCACAATCCGCAGAATTTCGGCGCCGCAGGTGAGGCAGGGTTCGCCGCTGCGGCTGTAAACCTGAAAATGGTTCTGAAACTCGCCGCCCCGGTAAACCGAATCCAGACTGGCCCCTTTGTGCGTAATGCCGGCGTTGAGCGTCTGCCGGATGGCGTGATAGAGCCGCTCCAGTTCTGCCCCGGTCAGCGTGTCGACCTGCCGGCGCGGGTCAATTTTAGCCAGGTGACAACTTTCATCGGCGTAAATGTTGCCGATGCCGGCAATGAACTGCTGGTTGAGCAGCAGCGGCTTCAATCGCCCGGCGCGCCGGCCAAACAGCGCCTTGAAATCATCGGGGCTGAAATCATCGGCCAGCGGCTCCGGCCCCAGTTTGCCGACCACCTGATTGGGGTCGGTTACAAGATAGACCCGGCCAAACTTGCGGGTATCTTTGAAGCGAAGCTGATGCCGGTTGTCCAAATCAAAAATAGTGCGGACGTGCGGGTCTGGTTCGTCGGTGGCCGGCACAACCAGCAAATCGCCGCTCATCTTTAAATGCAGCAGCAGCGTGTCGCCGCCGGATAGATGAAATTGCAAATATTTGCCGCGCCGGGTAATGGCCTCGATGCGCTGGCCGGGCAGCCGTTTTTTCAGTTGGGGAATGGGCGTTTTAACAGAGTTGGGCCACAGCACCGTAACGCCGGTAAAGGTGCGCCCCACCAGCGGGCCGCGCAGCCCGCGCGCTATAGTTTCAACTTCGGGTAGTTCTGGCATAATTTATCCAACTGCTAACCGTTGGCCGGATGATGAGATTGAAACAACCCGCTTATTATACTCAGCAGGCAGCCCAATGAGCAAACGCAAGTATGCCGGGGTATTTTGACCCCTTACAACAGCAAGTTGCGCTTTGTGGCAGCCGTGCTATACTCAGCCTAATCCACCCTTTTTGCAAAAGTTGACACCCCTGTATTCCAAAGGATTAAAATGTTCAGGGTTCAGCGTTCAGAGTTTTGCTTGCCTTTGGCAAGAACTCTGAACACTGAACTGATGAACTGTCAGTCTATTTTCAGAGGAGTTCGCTATGTCTGATAATTACACCAAAGCCGAGGTTGAGGAGTATCTCAAACAGCTTTACGATGGTAACGATACCGTGCGCCATGAAATGGAGGCGCTGGCTAAAGAGAGGAACTTTCCCATTATTGGCCCGGTGGCCGGGCGCTACCTGTATCAACTGGCCCGGATGATTGGGGCCAAACGAGTTTTTGAACTGGGGTCCGGCTACGGCTACTCCGGCTTGCTGTTTGCGCGGGCCGTGGGCGAGGATGGCGTGGTTCACTGCACCGACCTGTCTGCCGATAACATCAGGCTGGCCGAACAGTTTTTGAGCCGGGCCGGCGTGTGGCCCCGGGTTACGTATCATCAGGAAGATGCGGTGGCGGCGCTCAAGCGCGTGGGCGGCGTGTGGGATATTATTTACAACGATATCGACAAAGAGGAGTACCCCGCCACCATCGAGCTGGCCTACCGCCATCTGCGACCCGGCGGCCTGTTTATTACCGATAACCTGATTTGGGGTGGCCGCGTGCTCGATGGCAAGGGCGATGGTAGCGGCTCCACCCGGGGCGTCATTGAGTTTACCCAACAGCTTTTTGCCCATCCCGGCTTTGTTTCCACCATTTTTCCGGTGCGGGATGGCCTGGCTGTGGCGCTGCGGCTGTAGTAATTTATGGAGCGTAGTTTAACCCAAACTCACGCCAACGTCTGGCGGCTGGTGGCCAACAACCCGTCGCCGATGACCGGGCCGGGAACCAATACCTATCTTGTAGGCGGCGAGCAGGCCGTTATTATCGACCCCGGCCCCAACCAGCCCGACCACCACCGCAACATCATCAACGCCCTGCAAAGCCTGCAAGCCACAGCCCGGGCAGTCATTATTACCCACGCCCACGCCGACCACGCCGGCGGAGCCGCTCAACTGGCCGGCCAGCTAAACGCGCCCCTGCTTGCTTTTGGCGACCCCCTGCAACACGATGACCAAATTGAAATGGATGGCCTGACCCTGACAGCGCGGCACACCCCCGGCCACATTCAGGCCCACATCTGCCTGTGGCTGGCGGAGCAGCGGCTGCTGTTTGCCGGCGATTTGGTGGCCGGCCAGGGAACCGTGCTCATCATCCCCCCCGATGGCGACATGGCCGCTTATCTCGACTCGCTGCGGGCGGTGCAGGCGTTGAACCCGACGGCGATTCTACCCGGCCACGGCCCGGTGGTCGATACCCCCCCAGAACTGTTGCAGGAATATATTGACCACCGGTTAATGCGCGAGCAGCAGGTGTTGCGCTGCTGGCAGCAGGGGTATACCAGCGCCCAGGCCATTGCCGCCCAAATCTACGCCGACCGGCCCGAAGTGCTGGGCATCGCGGCGCTGCAGGTTGAAGCCCATTTACAGAAACTAAAAGCAGAGGGACAACTTAAATAGCGGGCGGGCCAATCAGTTGGCCAGTTGAGGGTCATCGGGTAAATTTCCGTAATTTAGCCAAAGGCCAATACCCAGGCCAATCCAGGCAATTGAGAAAAGCGCCTCGGCCATCTGAAGCCCCCGGTCGGGCGAGGTATTCCCAATAAATTCTTCCGACAATTCAACTCCAAAGCCTAAAATGGCAATGACCCCCACAACAAAAGGGAAAAGCCGCCACCATGTTGGCAACGACCCGCTCCGATAGATATTAAAGCCCAACATAATCGAGCCGACAGGCACAATTATCAACGGCCCGAAGAAGATGAAGGGCCACAGAGATTCAATGGCATAGCCCAACCCCATCAAGATTAGCCCGGTCATGGTAATCACCACCCCAAGCCAACCCAGGGTATTAAACGCTTTTGGGTATGCCGCAATTGCGCCACCCAATCCGACGGCAAACAGAAAGGCGGCCAGCGGCGCTAACCGGCCATTCCAGCCATAATTGCCATAGAAATTTGGAGCTTGCATTAGCAAGTACAAACTTAGCAGGCCACCCGCCAGCGCAGCCAAAGCGCCCAACCGGGTGAACCATTGTCGTCCAGACATGTCAAACACCTCCTGTATATGTTGCTCAAATACTGTTCTGCCCCAATCAGATAAAATCAAAAGCCACAATCGCAGCAGGCCAGACGCGCCGCCACCGGCTAATTCTGCTCGACATTTATCTTGAAATACCTGGGCCATGTCCGGCCCATATTTGCGGCGAAATGTGGCCGGGTAAGTGTGCAGCAAAATGCGGTAAACCCGGCATGAAAGAATTAATGATTTTGGCGCGTTTGAATGACTTACCCCAACTTTCTTCATTACGAACCTCTCATAGCCAGATTCTGCGGCCAGCCGGGTAATAGCTGTTTGGCCTGGGCTTGCTTAACCAGGCGGGCCAGACGCTCCGCTTCTGCTTGCAAAACCCTCTGCCCAAAATCGGTCAGCCGGTAATAGCGGCGGCGCTCATCGTTGAGTTCTGGGTCAGGTCGTTCTTCGGTTTCCTCAATTACGCCTTTCTCTAACAGCCGTTTGATGGCCCCATACAGGGTGCCCGGCCCCAAACGCACCCGTCCTTCAGTGCGGCTCTCCACCTCTTGCATAATGCCATAGCCATGCCGGTCAGCATCGGCCAGGGCTAACAGAATATGAAACATGGCCGGCGAAAGGGGTAAAAGCTCTTCTGGGTTGTTGATTTCAGTCATAACCTGCACCTTTGAATTTATTTATATCGCAATACGATATATCGTGTATCGTTATAATATCATATTGCGGTTTATATGTCAACCCGGCTTTAGGCGATAATTGGCAGCGTTGGCTTATTTAGAGATTAAGGTTATAATGGCGCTCTAAAAATGGAAAAATAGCGAGAGCCTATGCGTCACTTAAAATTTGCTTATCTTTTGGCCGGTTTGCTGGCGCTCTTGTTGGTTGCCTGCCACAGCGCCGAACCGCCCCCCACCGGGCCGGAGGTGGTACAGGCGGCCGCCACGCCCACGCCCATTCCCACAGTGGCGCTGATTACCGTTACGCCTACGCCGGTTAACCCAACTCCCGCTCCGCCCACGCCCACCGCCACCCGCGTTGTAACCAGCCCCACCCCATCGCCCACCCCCACGCCGCTGCTGCATGAGGTGCAAGAGGGCGACACGCTGCTGGGCCTGGCCGTTGAATATGGCGTAACTGTAGAAGATTTGACTGCCGCCAACGGCATGAACGAGGCCGACTTTTTGCAAATTGGCCAGCAGGTCATCATCCCCGTAACCCTGGAACCCCCCTCCGATAGTAGTTTTGTCTCTACCGATACGCCCATCCCCGCGCCGGCTACCCATACCCCGGCGCCTGTGGCCGCCGCTGGGGATGTGTCAGCCGCGCCAAATGCACAGGTTGCCGTTAACCCGGCCCCGGCCCAACCCGCCGCGCCGCCACCCACGCCGCTGCCGCCGCTGCCGCAGGTCGATTTGAGCCGCCCGGCCAATACCAACCCGTTGACCGGGCTGCCGGTCGATAATCCGGCCAGTTTGCAGCGCCGCCCGCTGCTGGTGCGCATTGGCAACGATGTTGGCGCGCGGGCCTCGCAGGCCGGCCTCAACAGCGCCGATATCGTCTATGAAGAAATTACCGAATGGTGGGTGACGCGCTTCACCGCTATTTACCTGGCGGAGACGCCCAACACTGTGGCCCCTATCCGTTCTGCCCGGTTGATTAATGTGCAGCTTGGGCCGCAATACCAGGGCGCGCTGGCCCATTCCGGCGGCTCAGACCCGGTGCGCTGGGAAATATCCCAGGCCCCGCTGGTCAACTTGGATGAATATTTTAGCCCGCAACCTTACTACTACCGCGAAAATGAGGGCTGGCAAACCCGGCTGGCTATCGATACCGCCGCCGCCCGCAGTTATCTGGCCGGCCAGGGCACAGAGAAATCAGTCTCGCTGATTGGCTTTCTCTTTAGCGAAGCTATTGACCAGGGCGAGCCGGGCGATAATATCTTTATCCCCTACCCCCGCGCCACCACTTTTACCCAGTGGCGCTTCGACCCCGCCGGCGGCAAATATTTGCGCTTTGCCAATGACCAGCCGTTGGTAGATGCCAACAGCGGGCAGCAGGTGGCCGCTTCAAACGTCATTATCTACTTTGCCGAGCATCAGGAAACTGATATTGTCGAAGATTCCAACGGGGCTACCTCCATCCGAATTATTGTGAATGGCCGGGGGCCGGCCTGGTTCTTTAGAGATGGCAAGCTGAACAAAGGTTTTTGGCAAACCGATGGCGCGCGCACGCCCTATTTTGGCTACAACGACGGCTCGCCCTATCCGCTCAAGCCGGGCAACACCTGGGTAGAGGTTGTGCCGACTTATTACAAGATTGGTATCAACAGTCCAGATGAGGCCAGCTCAAGACCGTAGGAGGAAAATGAATGGGAATAGCCGCCGATATTGCGATTATTGTAGTTGTGGCCCTGATAGCCGGTTTAATTGCCCAACGATTACGCCAACCATTAACGTTAGGCTACATTCTGGCGGGGGTTTTAGTTGGCCCTAAAATTGGGGGCATTACCGTGTCCGATGTGCACGATATTGAGCTACTGGCCGAGATAGGCGTGGCGTTGTTATTGTTTGCCCTGGGTATAGAATTCTCGTTTAAAGAATTGAAACCGGTGCGCCATATTGCCTTGATTGGCACGCCCATCCAAATTTTGTTAACAATGGGCTACGGGTATGCTATTGGGCAGTTTTTGGGGTGGGATTGGAACAGTTCGCTTTGGCTGGGGGGGCTGATTGCCCTCTCCAGCACTATGGTTATTTTAAAGACCCTGATGAGCCAGGGGCGAATGGGCACGCTCTCCAGCCGGGTGATGATTGGCATGCTCATTGCGCAAGATTTGGCCGTAGTGCCGTTGATGATAATTCTGCCTCAACTAAACCGGCCAGAAATCGGCCTGCCTCTGCTGGGCTGGGCGGCGTTAAAGGCCATCGCGTTTCTGGCGTTGATGTTCATTGTTGGCACTCGCGTTATTCCCTGGTTAATGACTCATATTGCCGGCTGGAACTCGCGCGAGTTGTTTTTGCTGGCTATCACGGCCATTGGTTTGGGCATTGGCTATGGCACGTTTTTGTTTGGCCTGTCATTTGCATTTGGCGCGTTTGTGGCCGGCATGGTTCTCAGCGAGTCGGACTACAGCCACCAGGCCCTGAGCGATATTATTCCGCTGCGCGACCTGTTTGGCCTGCTCTTTTTTGCTTCGGTGGGGATGCTGCTAGACCCGGTCTATCTTATAGATAACCTGAGCACGGTGCTATTGGTTGTGGCGCTGGTTTCGATAGGTAAGGGGGTAATTTTTGCAACCCTGGCCGCCATTTTTAAGTATGGCAACGTGGTGCCGCTGGCCGTGGGGTTGGGGCTGTTTCAGGTGGGCGAGTTTTCATTTGTACTGGCGCGGGTGGGCCTTAGCGCCAATTCCATCAGCCCAGACCTTTATTCATTGATTCTAACCACAGCCATTATGACTATGGCGCTGACCCCCTTTGTTTCAGGACTCACCGCCCCTCTGTACGCGCTACGCAAACGTTGGTTCAAGCGCGAGCCTTTGCAAACCATCAACCTGCCCCAAACCGGGTTGCGCGACCACGTGGTCATTGCCGGCGGCGGGCGGGTTGGTCAATATATTGCCCAGGTTTTACAGCGCCTTGGGTTAGCTTTTGTGATTGTTGAATTAGACCAGCGGCGGGTTGAGCAGGCCAAAGCCGCCAAATTTCCCACCATTTATGGCGATGCAACCCAGGCGGTGGTTTTGGAAGCCGCCAAAATTGACCGGGCCTGCCTGATATTGATTACCGTCCCCTCTATTGCCATCACCTGGAGCGTGGTTGAACAGGTGCGGCAACTTAGGCCCGATTTGCACATTGTGGCCCGGGTTGAAGGCGTCGAGCAGATGAAAATGTTGCATGAGCATGGCGTGTACGAGGTGGTTCAGCCCGAGTTTGAGGCCGGGCTGGAAATTACCCGCCAGGCGTTATTGCACCTGAACATCCCCGCCACCGAGATCCACCGCTTTACCGACGCGGTTCGCCAGGAATTGTACGCCCCTCTTTACGAGGCCCACGACCAGTACCAAACTATTGCCCAACTGCAAACCGCCGCCCGCTTGCTGGATTTAACCTGGGTAACGCTGCCGACAGATAGCCCGTTTGTTGGCCGCACTATTGAGGAGTTGGCCATTCGCAGCCAAACCGGTATCTCGGTGGTGGGCGTTATGCGCGATGGTAAACTGCACCCCAACCCCCAGGCCGATTTTTGTTTTGCCAACGGCGATATGGTGGCGGTAATGGGCAGCCCGCACCAGATTGAAACCTTTGAAGAAATGGTCAAACCTGCGCCGGTTGCCGGTTATGCCACCTGACAATGTTGGGGCGAGGCTACTTGGACTGCGGGTATTCGCGTTCAGGCTATCAATCCGAGTATACCCCCTGTTATTCATCAGCCGGGATAAATGTTTTGTCCTTTTCAATAACATTGGTATACTTGCAGTCATATGGTCGAGATTGAAACGATACTCCTGACAGCCGCTGTTCTGCTGCTCTTAAGCATCGTTGCCAGTAAAGCTTCCGCCCGGCTGGGCATTCCGGCTTTGCTGCTATTTTTGTTGATTGGCATGTTGGCCGGCTCCGAGGGGTTGGGAGATATTTATTTTGATGACCCCCGGCTGGCTCAATCTTTAGGGGTGGTGGCCCTCTCGTTTATTTTGTTCTCCGGCGGCGTTGATACCAGATGGAGCAGAGTCCGGCCCGCTCTCCAGTCGGCTTTAATTTTGTCAACCCTGGGCGTGTTCATCACCGCTTTGTTAATTGGTGGATTTGCGGCTCTTCTTTTGGGCTTTTCATTGTACGAAGGGCTGCTGCTTGGGGCCATTGTTTCATCTACCGATGCCGCCGCCACTTTTGCCGTTTTACGTTCAAGAAGCGTGGCTTTGCGAGGGCAAATAGAGCCGCTGTTAGAATTAGAGTCTGGCAGCAATGACCCGATGGCCGTTTTTTTGACTATCGGCGTTATTAGCCTGCTCATCAACCCGGCGGCCTCTATTGCCAGCCTGATTCCAATGTTTTTGCTGCAAATGACGCTGGGTGTGATTTTTGGCTTCGGCACTGGCAAAATTGCCACCTTTGTCATCAACCACATTCGCCTGGAGTATGACGGTCTCTACCCGGTGTTGACCCTGTCGCTGGTGCTGTTAACCTACGGCGTTACCGAGTTTGTTGGCGGCAACGGCTTTTTGGCCGTGTATATAACCGGCCTGGTTTTGGGCAACAGCGATTTTATTCATCGCCGCAGCCTGATGCGCTTTCACGATGGCCTGGCCTGGCTGATGCAGATTACCATGTTTCTGGTTTTGGGGTTGCTGGTCTTTCCATCCCGGTTGGCCCCGGTTATTGGCGTGGGCTTGCTGGTTTCTGTAATTTTGATGTTTGTCGCCCGTCCGGTCAGCGTTCAACTTTTGCTTATTTTTAGCAAAATGAACTTTAGAGAAAAATTGATGGTCTCCTGGGTTGGCTTGCGCGGGGCCGTGCCGATTATTCTGGCTACGTTTCCGCTGCTGGCCGGCGTGCCCAAGGCCGATGAGATTTTTAACCTGGTTTTCTTTGTGGTTTTAACCTCGGTGTTGTTACAGGGAACCACCTTGCCAAAAGTGGCAAGCTGGCTGGGCGTTGATGAGTCAGCCCCTGCCAAACCCAGATCTCCCCTTGAATTAGAAGACACCGGGAGTTTGAAGAGCGAGTTGGTAGAGATAGAAGTTCCCGCCAATTCGGCAATTATTGGCAAACAACTGGTCCATCTCAGTTTTCCGCCCGACACGCTAATTGTGCTGATTGGCCGGGGCAATGATTTTGTTATCCCTCGCGGCGGCACCATCTTTCAGCCCGGCGACAGGCTGCTGGCGCTTGCCGATAAAAAGGCGATATCTCAAGTCAGGATGATGATAGAAGAAAAAAAACCTAACGCGGAAGGGGGATGAAATGTCTCACATCTCGGCTGATGGACTAAAAAGGAAAAAGCGACGTCGAATCCTTATTAACCTGCTGGCATTGCAGGTGGCCATGCTCTTCCTCCTGTTTCCCGTCCTGCTGGTTTATATTGAAAATGATCGGCTGCGGCAGCAATTTAATTTAGCCGGCCAAACCGAGTTTGGGGTTGAGCGGGAGTATTACACTTACATCGATGGCCTGTACTGGACCCTGATTACTCCGATTAGTCTCAAATCAAATGATCGCTGGCCCGCCTCTTGCCAGGGGTGGCTGCTGGTTAGGCTTTCCGACGCTACCAAGCTGTTGACTGTTGGCGTTACTGCCGGTTTGATGCACGACACCGTTACAACCCGCCAAATTCAGAGATTTTCCCATGCCCTTTCCAACCGCAGCCGTCGGCCAGATGATGAAGTTAGCTCTGCGCCCGACATTCACCGGCAGCAATTTTCAACACCAGCCCTGACAACCCTGGCCGCTCATTCCAGAGAACGCCCCTTTTTTTTAGCGCAACGTTTTGCCAGGGGCAACGGCGCGGTTGAAAAAAGAATCACGGAAGAAGAAGATGACGACGAAGACCCAACATCTTCTAATAGCCCAGCCGGGTAGCTAGAGCCGGCTCTGAATTATTCGGGGCACGGCATCACCTATATTTACCTGCTACGTCTCCAGGAGCATAGTTATGCACGGATTATTAGAAGATATTGGTATTGCCATTGTGGTGGCAACCGTTATCGGTATCATTACCCATCGCTTTAAGCAGCCCATTATTTTGGGCTATCTCATTGCCGGGGTAATTGTCGGCCCGCAACTGGGCTGGCAGCTTGTTACCGAACCGGAAAGCATTGAGGTTATTGCCGAAATTGGCCTGATTTTGCTGCTGTTTATGATTGGCCTCGAGCTGAACCTCAAATCCATTATCAGCTCAGGCCGGCAGCTTTTGGCCGTGGGCCTGGGCCAGTACATTATTTGCGCCTTGCTGGGCCTCGCCGTTTTCTCGCTGACCGATTTTGGGGCCGGCGGCGGAAATTTGGCGGTGTTGTACCTGGCCCTGGTTTGCGCCCTGAGCAGTACGGCCATTGTGGTCAAATCATTAAATGATAAATTTGAGCTTGACACCCTGCCCGGCAAATTATCGGTTGGGGTGCTAATTATTCAGGATTTATGGGCCATTCTTATTCTGGCCTTTCAACCCAACTTTAACAACCCGCAGTTGAGCGTGTTGGGCATCGCCATTGTCAAAAGCCTGTTGCTGGTGGCGGCCGGTTTTCTTGTTAGTAAATATGTGCTTCGTTATATTTTTGAGGCCGTTTCAAAATCCCCAGAATTGGTGGTCTCCATCTCTATTGGCTGGTGCGCCCTGGTGGCCGGCGTGGCCGGAGAGATGGGGCTATCCAGAGAGATGGGCGCTTTAATTGCCGGCGTTTCCATCTCAACCTTTCCCTACAGTATTCATGTGACCGCCAAAACCCTGCCCCTGCGCGATTTCTTTCTGACGCTGTTCTTTGTGTCGCTTGGCATGGAAATCATCGCGCCCGAAGGCAGTCTGATTATTATCAGCCTGGGTATTGCCCTGTTTATTCTTGTCAGCCGGTTTGTCAGCGTGTTTCCCATTACGCTGGCTACCGGCGGCGGGCTGCGCACGGCCTTTATTTCAAGCCTCAATCTTTCTCAACTTAGCGAGTTTGCCCTGGTAGTTTCGGCTATTGGGGTGGGGTTGGGCCATATTAGCGACCAGGTTTTTGCCACGCTCATCTACACTATGGCCTTTACCTCAATTGTCTCCTCCTACTTTATCAAATATAACCACCAGATTTATCACTACTTTGAGCATCTGCTGGAGCGATTGGGGCTGTTAAAAATGATTCTGCCCGCCCACGACGAGACTCGCCGCGGCGCCGACCATCCCATTCTGCTGTTGGGCTACCATCGCGGGGCCAAATCTCTGCTGGAGACCATTGCTCAAAAAGACGCCGGGCTGTTAGAAAAAGTGCTGGTAGTAGACTTTAACCTGGAAGTATTAAAAGAGCTACAAGACATGCAGGTCGCCGGCGTTTTTGGCGATATCAGCCATCTGGACACTCTGGAACATACCCACATCGAAGAGGCCAAAATTATTATCTCAACCATCCCCGACGTGTTGCTCAAGGGAACCAGCAATCTTGAGCTGGTCAGAGCCTGCCGCAGCCTGAACCCCACGGCCACCATCATTGCCACCGCCGACCTGTCGGAACAAGTTGACGAACTAAAGCGGGCCGGCGCCACCGAGGTAATTCTGCCCTACTCTATGGCCGGTGAATTTTTGACCGATTATATTGGTGATAACCTGCAGGAACAACCGCAGTTAGAGGTACGCTATACCTAGAAAGGGGCCAAACAATGCCCTCGCCCATATTTGCGGCGCTTTTTATAAAAAAATACATTGTGCAAACCCGCGCCAATTTTGATAAACCCTGGCGAGATTATGACTCTTACCGCAACCTGAGCGATGCCGAACAGATGGCCGCCAAACTGGCCCGGCAAAACCCGCAAAATCAGGTTCGCATTTTTAACCGTCTGACCCAGCAGGCTATGCCGGCCCCCAAAAAATAACTGTCCCTTTGGACAGCCTGTTCTCTGGACTATTGGTCAATTTTGAAAGCCGCATTTTGTGGTATAATCGAGCCAAAATGCAAAAAGGATTGAATTATGCCAACCCGGCAATTTCGCGTGCAGCAGGTAGACCACATCGAATTATTTGTGCCCGACCAATACAAAGCAGCCCGCTGGTATCACCGGATTTTGGGCCTGGAGATTCTGCCAGCCTTTGAGCATTGGGCCGGCGCCGGTCCGCTGATGATTTCCAGCGACGGCGGCAGCACCATGCTGGCCCTCTTCAAGGGAGAGCCGTCCGGGATGCGCCCGCCCGTTGGCTTTCGGCGGGTGGCCTTTCGGGTAGATGGCGCGGCATTCCTTCAATTTTTGAGCCGGTTAGAGACTCATCCGGTTTATACCGAGCAGGGGCAACCGACCACCCACCTGCAGATTGTTGACCACGACAAAGCCTGGTCCGTATATTTTAGCGACCCCTACGGCAACCGTTTTGAAATAACCACCTATGATTACGGCTATGTGTCCGGCCATCTTTAGCCAATTTATCCGCGTCAATTAAAAAGAGGGCTGCTCAACTTGAGCAGCCCTCTTTTTTGTGGCTTCAATTGCTATCTATGGACACGCCGCGCCCGGTTTGTAAGTGGCGTACAGGGCGCAAAATTCGGCTATTTGAGCATTGCTGGCCGGCAGGTCGGCATCGGCGGCGCAGCGAAAACCCACATCTACTTCGGCAAAACTGCGGGTGTTGCCGTAACGGCGGGTTGTGGTGAAAAACTCGCCTTGCGGGTTATCAAAGCTGCCGCCCCTGAAGATTCGGCCCGCGCCCGGCCCGCTATTAAGCGGATTGTAAGCGGGCGAGTTGGCATAAAAAGCTTCATCAAAGGTGTCGGCCACCCACTCATTTACGTTGCCGGCCATGTTGTATACCCCAAAGGGGCTAATCCCTTCCGGGTAACTGTCAACCGGCTGCGTATCTGGCGCGCTGGCCGCGGATTTGGCCGGGTCGAACGTATTGCCCCAGGGCCAGGTCAATTCCAGCGGGCCGCTGGCGGCAAATTCCCATTCAGCCTCGGTGGGCAACCGCTTGCCGGCCCACTGGCAGTAGGCGTTGGCCTGGTCCCAATTTACGGAAACAACCGGGTAATCATCATATTGAGGGTCATCCCGATAGTTACTATAAGTAAATGAGTTCTGAGCGCCGGACGGGGTGCAGCCGCCATCCTCTACGCACTGGCGGTACTGGGCGTTGGTTACTTCATATTTGTCAATATAGTAGCCATCCAGCAATACCGGATGCTCCGGGGCCTCGTTGGGTTGCCCTGTTTTTGACCCCAAATTGAAGAAGTTGGGGTCAATCAAAACCATATCCTCGCGGTTGGCGCTGGCGACTTCTGCGCTGGGTTCCTCAGTGGCTGCTGTGGTGGGTTCCTCGGTGGGTTCGGCGGTAGGTTCCTCGGCGGGTTCGGTGGTAGACGCGGCCTCTTGGGTGGGCGCTGCGGTTGGCAACGCATCCGAAGCGGCGGCGACTTCTTCCGTAGGGGCGGCCTCTTCGGTCGCGGGCGCTGCGGCCTCTGCTTCGTCTGACGCTTCAGCCGGAGCCAGCGAGGCCGCCAGGGCTTCATCAAATTCTACTTCTCTGATTGTAAAGTCATCATAATGGATGTGCGACAGGGTTTCATCAAAATTTTCTACAAAAAAGCCAATCTCGCCGCTGGAATAGTCGGCATCCGTTAGCTGGGCCAGCGGCTCGTTGTTAATGTAAAAGATGAAACTATCGCCTTTACCATCAACGCGCAGGGTGTCAATTTGGTCTGCGCCAGGAGAAAAGCCCTGCGGGGCAATACCGCGCAGCGATTCTATTTTGCCCTCGCTGAGCGTTTCCAACCCTGCCGGCGAGCTTTTGAGCACGTGCCAGGTTCCGGCCCGGGGCGAAACCGCAAAGGCGTAGTATTGCTCATCGCCCGCCCGCCGAAAGGCCAGGCCGTAGCGGAAGTTGCCGCTTTCGGTGGCGGCGCTAAACACCTGCACGTTGGTTTCGGCGGTAAAATCGGTCAGGGCCGGGTCGCGGGTAACAACTGTATGGTCATCGGTGGTGCTAACCTGCACGTGGTAAAAATCGGGCGGGTGGTAGCCGTAAAGATATTCGCCCTCGGTTAAAATAGGCCAGCCGCTGCCGGGGTCGCCAAAGGTGTCGGAAAACAGAACATCTTCGGCCACGGCATCAGCCTGTTGCGCTTCTACCTCATTAGCGACGCAGCGAAAACCGGCGGTCGCCATCATCGTCGGGATGTTGGGGTCGCCCTGCAAACGGTAAGCCATATTCTGCAAAAAACCGTTGGCTCCGCCGCGCAGCACCTGGTAACCTTCTGTGGCTAGGGGAGCATAAGGTTCATCGACCCATTCCCAAACGTTGCCGGCCATGTCAAACACACCAAAGGGGCTTTGATTGGTGGGTTTACTGCCCACCGCGTAGGTTCCGCTTTGGGGTAGCGGCACAACGCTTTGGTTATTGCCCCACGGAAACAGCCGGCCCTCGGTGCCGCGAGCGGCCACTTCCCATTCGGCCTCGCTGGGTAAACGTTTGCCAGCCCACCGGCAATAAGCTGTCGCCGATTCCCAACTGACTCCATCCACCGGATGATTTTCTTCCTCCGCCGGCATCTGGCCATTGGGCCAATCTGATGGTGGGCCATATTCGGTTGACGATATAAATTCGGCGTATTGGCTGTTGGTCACTTCGTACTGGTCAATCCAGTATTCGTCCAGGCTGACTTGTTGGCTGGGGGCGTAAGTGTCGCCCGTCACGTCGACGCCCACGGTGTAAGTGCCAGCCGGGATACGGGTCATCCTCTCTGACGAGGGCAGCGATTGCTGGCCATTGGCGGCGGCAATCGCCTGGCCTTGGCCGTCCGCATCTGTTGAACCAGAATCGCCGGAGAAAATAAAAAAGGCTCCCACGCTCAGCAGCAACAATAGCGCTGCCGCTCCCAGACCAATGGCCCACATGGGCAGCCCGCCCTGTTTGCCCGATTTTTCTGCCGTTGTTGAAGGCGGCGCAACTTCGGTAGCCAGCGCAGGAGAGGAGGTTTGCAGAATGGTAGCCTCTACCGAGTCTCCTACCATTGTCTGCGGCGAGGCAATGGCCCGCAGGGCGGCGGCCATTTCACCGGCGGTTTGGTAGCGATTGGTGCGGTCTTTGGCCAGCGCTTTTTGAATAACGGCGACCAGTTCATCGGGGGCATTTTTGTTGATTTGGCGCACGTCGGGCAGTGGTTCTGAAACGTGTTTCATCAGAATAGCCACGGTTGAGTCGGCATCAAAGGGCGGGTCGCCGGTAACCATCTCGTACAGCATCACCCCCAGCGAGTAGATATCGGTGCGGGCATCGGGGCGGTCGCCGCGGGCCTGCTCTGGCGACATATATTTGGCTGTGCCAATGATGGCCCCGGTGGCGGTGTGTTGAGCTGCCCCCAGCATTTTAGCTACGCCAAAATCCATCAAAATTGGCTCGTTTTTTTGGTTGAGCATAACGTTGGCCGGTTTCAAATCGCGGTGAATCATATTTTGGCCGTGGGCGTAGTTTACGGCATCGGCAACGGTGGCCATGATATGCGTAACTTCGTCAATTGGCATAATTTTTTTGGCTTCGTTGAGGGTTTTGAGCCGCTGTTGCAGGGTTTCACCTTCTACATATTCCAGCACCATGTAGTATAAGTCGTCATCATGGTTAAAGTCGTACACCTGGATAATATTGGGGTGGCGCAACTGGGCTACGGCGGCGGCTTCCTGTTCAAAGCGACGCACAAATTGTTGGTCGCTGGAGAGGTGAGGGTGGATAAGTTTGACGGCCACCGTGCGCTGCAAATTAGGGTCTATGGCTTTGTAAACTGATGACATGCCACCCTGGCCCAAAACAGACTCGATTTTGTAACGACCGCTGATGACATGTCCAATCCAGTTTGTTTGGGGGCGTTTTTGGCTCATATTATATCTCCGAGTATTTTGCGCAATTTGTGAGGAATTAGCGAAGATTTCCTTAAATAATGCTTATAGTCAGTTGGGGAGCGTAGAGCTGGCTACCCTTTGGGTATGACTCTACCAATAGAATGTCTGTTTAATATTACCAGGAAACAATTTTTAGGAGTAAAAAAAGTATACGAAGAAAAATGCCTTACGTCAAATTAAATTTGCCACACCTGCTTAAATAGGAAAAACCCGCGCTGCCACTACGCGGGTTTTTCATGGGAGGGAGGGGGAAAACGACTAATTACACTGCTTTGTATGTTGGTGTAATTAGTGTAACAACATGATATAAAACCAAGATTAAAAACAGATGAGGCAAAGATTAATGAATAATTAAAATCTATTGGGCTGTAAATGCCTGCCCACATCTCTAAAGTCGGGGTTGTCGGCATATATTTTTTGAAATTCTTTGTTGGCCCGGTCGGTTTGGCCCTGCCCTAAATATGAGATGGCCCGCCAGTAAGTGGCTTCGTTCAGCAAGTGCGGGCTGCGATTGCTTTTGCGGCGCAGGGCTTTGGTAAATACGGTAATGGCGGCCTCGTGCAAACCCTGGGCTTGCATGGCGCGTCCGTAAAAAATGGCAATCTCCAGGGTTATGTCATCTTCCGGCTCAATATTTTTGGCTCGCTCGATAACGCCCTCCCAAATTTCGCGGCTGGCGTATAACTCGCACAGCGAGAGAGTCAGCACCGGGTCGTTGGCTAATTCTTCTACTTCTTCCAGCAGGGTAATTGCTTCTCTAACGCGGCGCTGGGCCTGATAAAGTTCTACCAAAAGCAGGGTGGCTGCCAGGCCGCCCACCGGCACGGTAGCGGTGATGTTAGGCGTAACCTCAATATCAACCGTAACCTCGGCCAGATATTTTTCTATCAGCGGCGTTGGAAATTCGCTATCAGAAAAGATAACGCCCTCTAACAGTTCTACCGCCTTGTAATCTTTGGGGTCTTTTTCGGTGAGCAGGGCGGCGGCAAAAATGGCTGCCCCCGGTTCTTTGGGCGCGGCTTCCAATAGATGTTCCAGCGCCTCATCTTTTTGGCCGGCGTTATAAGCCTGAATGGCTTTGACCAGCTCCTTTTCATGGCCGGGCGCAAACAGGCCTGGGTCGGGCAGTTCGGCTTCTTGTGGCTGAACTTGAGCCTGCGCTTTATTAATTGAAGTTTTTGACTGCCCGGCGGGCGACTCTTTTGATGGTTTGTTGCCGCCAAAGTGCTTACGGTAGCTTAACCCGGTGCCCGGTAAATTAACATTTATATAAGAACCGCGCGGGCCGGAGCCAACCGTTAACCCGGCCAGCGAGGCGCTAACGCCAATTCCGCTCTTGCTAATATTGAGCCGGACAAATTTGCCCAGCCTGAGACTTCTCTGTAATCGAAACCCCATAAGCTAACCTCTGTTAAAAGTAACGCTGAACTGTTGTTCTATTGTAGCATAGGGCGTCAATTAGTTCAAGCTGTGTTAAGCTTGCAAATGGCCGGATTTATGCCATAATTAGGACAGTCAATGACCGGCCTGTTCAGTAACCCTTAACCGGTAACTGGAGATTATCTATGCGTCGACCTGGATTGTGGGTGGCTAACGGCCATCCTGGCGATATTACCCAAATGTACAGTTGGCGGCCCGGCGCCGTGGCCGCTTTTTACGAGCATCTGGCGGCAAATGGAGTGTTTGACTACAAGGCAGCCAACCCAAATGCGCCGGTCATCGTTCGGTTTCAGCACCCCCGCAACTGGCAACAAAACCCGGAACAATCGGCGCAGCAGTTGGGCGAGTTTGTGGCCGCCCGGTGGAGTGAATTGCAACCGCTTGATCCCTACGTTTGTTTTGCCAGCCGCTTGAATATGCATTATGAAAACGGCGACCCCAACCCGGCCAATCAATCTCAATACACTACGCCCCAGTTTTATCAAAAATGCGCCGCCTGGATTCGGCGCGTAGCAGAAGTCATCAAAAATATTGCGCCCGAAATGAAGCTGGTAACGCCGCCCTTTGCCTTTGGTTTTAATGAAGATGGCGCTCCCGGCGATAGCGGCAACCCCGCCAAAGGCTGGGCCGGCTATGATTTTTTGCAGGAAACGGTGCGCGACTACTTTGGCAACACGCTAACCTTTCACGCCCTGTGGGGCTATCCCGCCGGCGGCTCCGTGCCCGACTGGTTGTACGAGCCGGAACTTTCCTCGTGGTACGCTTTCCGCTGGCAGCGCGTGCTCAATTTATTCAAGGCCCGCTACGGGCTGGATGTCAAAGTTATCATTGATGAAGTGGCCAGCTTTGGCCCGGCAGACGCCGATTTTACCGACCAGCTTATCTATTACGCCGAACAATGCCTGAGCGATGAACGAGTCATTGCCCTGACCTATTTTTTGTGGTCCGACCCGGCCAACAACCCGCTCTATCGGCCCAACGCCTGGGTGCAGAATGTCCCCAACCTGGCCGAACACCTGCGCCGCCTGCAAGAAATGGCCGACATCCACGCCATTGAATATTCTGACCAGGCCGGCGCTGCGGATTTGAGCGGTATCCTGGAAGGGTGGTCGCCGCCTGCGGCAGAAGAAGCGGTTCAGCCTCAAGAACGCCCGGCCGTGGCCGACGCCACCCGCACCATTCGGGTGTTGTTTGAAGACGGCTCTGTTCAAACCATGCTGCTAGAGGAGTATTTGCGCAGCGTTGTGCCCGGCGAAATGCCCGCCAGTTGGCCCGCTGAAGCGTTAAAGGCCCAGACAGTAGCCGCCCGCAGCTATGCCCAGTACGCCATCGAGCACCCGCGCCACCATCCCCAGGCCGATATTTGCACCACGACTCACTGCCAGCATTACGACCCCGCTAAAATCAACCCTAACACCGACCAGGTCATTCAACAAACAGCCGGGCAGATAGTTTTATTTGATGGCAAAACGGTCAACACCGTTTTTTCGGCGCGCTGTGGCGGCCACACCCGCAACAACGAAGATGTGTGGAAAAGCGGTCGCCCTGTGCCCTACTTGCGCAGCGTACCCTGCCCCGATGTGGGCGAAAAACATGGCCACGGGGTGGGCTTTTGCCAGCATGGCGCCAGAGTGTTTGCCGGGCAAGGGCGTAGTTACGCAGAAATTTTGAAGCACTACTACCAGGGAGTCAC
>CAZAPG010000062.1:26011-32575 GCA_964486935.1 uncultured Caldilineaceae bacterium
CCAGAGTTAAGTGAAGAGTTGCAGAGAAAAGTGGGCAACCCCCACTTTTCTTTATTTGTCATATTTTTGCGTAAGATTACTTAGTGCCGGTTTCAGGTAGGAGGCTCATTTCATCGTGAAAAACGACTTCATGATGGCAATTAATCAGGTTTGCCACGAGCGACAACTGCCCATAGATATTGTTTTAGAGGCGGTTGAAGTGGCGCTTATTTCCGCCTATAAACGTAATTTTGGCGGAAACCAGTCAATCACGGCTATGATTGACTCAAAATCAGGTGAACCTTTAATTTTTATTGAAAAGCAAGTGGTTGAACTGGTTGAAAACGAGAAAAAAGAAATTTTGTTAGCAGACGCCAAAGCCATTGACCCCAAAGCCGTGCTGGGGGGGCTGGTTTCGGTTGAGAGCACTCCCAGTAACTTTGGCCGGATTGCCGCTCAAACGGCCAAACAGGTAATTTTACAGCGTATCCGCGAGGCCGAACGCGACGCCCTTTATAAAACTTACGCCGAACGGGAAGGCGAGATTGTAAGCGGTACGGTCCATAAAATAGAGCCGCACCAAGTAACACTTTCTTTGGGCAAGGCCGAGGCCGTGCTGCCCCGGGGAGAACAAATCCCCACAGAAAATTACAAAGAAGGCCAACGCCTGCGCGCCTATGTTTCTTCGGTAGCAAAAACCAGCCGGGGGCCGCAAATTATCCTCTCGCGTACGCACCGCACCATGCTGCGGCGCTTGCTAGAGGTTGAAGTGCCCGAAATTTACAACGGCACAGTAGAAATTAAATCCATTGCCCGTGAGGCCGGCTATCGCTCAAAAGTGGCGGTGGCCGCCCTGCAAGAAGGGGTAGACCCGGTTGGCTCGTGCGTGGGCATGCGCGGCACGCGTATTCAAAATATTGTCAATGAGCTAAACGGCGAAAAAATAGATGTGGTTCAGTGGAACCCCGACCTCTCTTATTTTATTGCCAACTCGCTTAGCCCGGCCAAGGTAATGAACGTAATGCTGCACGATGAACAGGGCAAAACAGCCGTGGTAGTTGTGCCCGACAAACAACTCTCGCTGGCTATTGGCAAAGAAGGGCAAAATGCCCGGCTGGCCGCCAAACTTACCGGTTGGCGAATTGATATAAAAAGCGCCAGCGAAGCCGCCGCAGAAATTCTGCAAAAAGCCAAAGAGTCTGCGGCAATTCGTGAGCGGATGTCTGAAAAACTTGAAATTCTCAATCTGGCTGCCACTATTTTGGCCGATAAAGAGCCGGTTGATTTTATGGAAGGCGAATTGAACCTGTTGAGCGAAGCCATTGAAGCCGTTTATATGGCTGAAATGGCCATTGAGCGCGAGCGCAGGGCCGCCGCCGAAGCCGCCAGAAAAGAGGCGCAAGCCAGAGATATTCTGGCCGAGGCCGAAGCCATTTTAATTGGCGCAGCAGCCAAACCGGCTGAAGAAAAAGCTGTTGAACCTGAAACAGTAGAAGCCGAAGAAGAAGCTGAAGAGCTTGTCCAGGCAGAACTTGAAGAAGAGGTTGTAGCCGCAGAAGAACCTCTCAAAGAAGCCGAACCCGCTGCCGAGGATGTTGAAGAAATTATGGCCGAAGCCGAAGCTATCCTGTCCGAGACCGAAGCGGATGTAGCAGCCGAAAAAGCCGAGGTTGAGGCCGAAGCCGAACCGGAGGCCGAAGCCGAACCGGAAAAACAAGTTTCTTTTGATAGGTTGAAAACAGACTGGGACGAAGAAGACTTTGACTTTGAAGAGGAGCAACGCGAGCGAGAATTAGAGAAAAAACGGGCCAAAGACAAAAAACGCCGGCTGGTTTACGATGAGCGCCTGGGCGAAGTTGTGGCCGAGCGCCGCCGAAAGCGCAGCCGCCGTACCGACGACTGGTTTGATTACGACGAGGATTTTTGATAGCTAATGGCCAGGCACAAGCATAAACCGCAGCGAACCTGCATTGTGTGTCGGCAAGCCAAAGAAAAACAAGAATTGGTTCGGATAGTGCGAACGCCGGAAGGGTCCATAATAGTTGACCTTAGCGGCAAGGCGAATGGGCGAGGCGCTTACCTTTGTAAGCGGCCAGAATGTTATCAAAAAGGTTTAAAAAAAGAGCGCCTGGCCCAGGCCCTAAAAGTGAGCGTATCGCCGCAAGAAATAGCGGCTTTGCAAGTTACTCTACAATCTGAACTTTCAAAAGTGTAAGTTGCAGGGTGTATTTTGAGGGAAGGATTGCAAAATCTCAGTAAATTTTTTGTTGAGGTTGATAAGGAAATATAGGCGGTGAACACGTACTTGAAAAACGTGTCGGGTGAGGCTTTATGAGAGATTAACGACAAATTTTACGGTTTGTTTCCTCACGTAAAGCCAACAAATTACCCCCGGCTTAAACTATTTATCACCTCAATAAATCCTAACCAACTCTACCTACGCCTGTCAGTTAAACTTTTTATTGCGCTGCAAGGTTTAGCTCTTGTGGCGTGTCTGGTAAAGTTGTCTGTTTTAGCTGTTGACAGCAGCTATTCTACTTTAATGCGCTGGTATTGCCTAACCCCATGCCAGCGAGTTTGTTGTGTTTAAATTAATAAAGTGAGGTGGTAATTATGGCAATAAGTGCTCAAAAAGAAAACGTGGCTGAAACCAATAAAAGAATCGAAGTGCCACTCGCAATTACGGTCAGAGATTTGGCCGAGTTAATGAAAGTTAGCCCCATTGATGTTATCAGAGTATTGATGAACAATGGGATTATGGCCAACATCAATCAACAAATTGACTTTGACACGGTTGTAATTATTGGCGAAGAAATGGGCTACGAGGTGGTTCCTCCCCAGGTTGTGGAACCGGAAGAAGTTAAACAAGAGCCTGAACTGCCTTTACACCGGCGCTTAATTGCCGAAGAAGACCCGGCCAACCTCAAACCGCGCCCCCCGGTAGTTACCGTGCTGGGCCATGTTGACCACGGCAAAACCACGCTGCTAGATGCCATTAGAAAAACCCAGGTAGTTAAAGGCGAAGCCGGCGGCATTACCCAGCATATCGGCGCTTACCAGGTTTTTGTGGGCGACCGCTCCATTACTTTTTTAGACACCCCAGGCCACGCCGCTTTTACCGCCATGCGCGCCCGCGGCACGCAGGTAACAGATTTGGCGGTGCTGGTGGTGGCTGCCGACGACGGCGTAATGCCCCAAACCCGCGAGGCCGTAGAACACGCCCGCGCAGCGCGGGTGCCCATTATTGTTGCCCTGAACAAAATTGATAAAGACAACGCCAACCCGGACCGCGTAAAACAAGAACTGGCCGATATTAACCTGGTTCCCGAAGATTGGGGCGGCGATACAATTTGCGTACCCCTTTCCGCCACCCAAAATAAGGGCATTGACGAACTGCTTGAAAATATTCTGCTGGTTACAGATGTGGCCGACCTGAAAGCCAACCCCGACCGCCCCGCTCAAGGCGTGGTGGTTGAAGGCGAGCTGGATAAACGGCGCGGCGTTATGGCTTCGCTGCTGGTGCAAAATGGAACTCTTAATGTGGGCGATTTTGTGGTGGTTGGCGCTCAATATGGCCGGGTAAGGGCCATGTTCAGCGATACAGGCAAAAAGATTAAAAAAGCCGGCCTCTCCGTGCCGGTTTCAATTATGGGCCTGCCCGACGTGCCCGACGCCGGCGAATTTTTTGAGGTGGTAGAAAATGAACGCGCCGCCAGAAACCTGGTCGAGCAGCGCCGCTCTCAGCAGGCCAGCGTTCAGCGCCAAACCGTGCGCCGGGCCATCTCGCTGGAAGAGTTCTTCAAACAGCGCGAAGAAACCGGCGACCAAACTCTCAACATTGTGCTCAAAGCCGACGTGCAGGGGTCGCTGGAACCGATTGTCAACTCGCTCAAGGATTTGGGCGATGGCAACCTGAATGTCAAAATTCTTTTAGAAGGGACCGGCAACATTAGCGAGTCTGATGTAAACCTGGCGGTTGCCTCCGATGCCATTGTGATTGGCTTTAACGTTGATATCGACTCGGCGGCGCACCGTGTAGCCGAAGCCGAAGGCGTTGACATCCGCATGTACGATGTTATTTATAAACTGATTGACGATATTGACAAGGCGCTAAAGGGATTGCTGGAGCCGGAATATGCCGATAAAGTAATTGGCCAGGCCGAAGTTAGAGCCGTGTTTAAAATTCCCCGGCGGGGTAATGTGGCCGGCTCTTACGTGCTCGAAGGCCAACTGGCCCGCAACGCGCTGGCCAGGGTAATTCGCAACGGCAAGGTATTGCACGATAGCAAATTCTCCTCGCTCAAACGCTTTACCGAAGATGTGCGCGAGGTAGCCAGCGGTTTTGAATGTGGCATCGGCGTGGAGGGTTTTGACGACTTCAAAGAAGGCGACATTATTGAAGCCTACGTAAAGGAACGAGTCAACTAAGTTATGGCCTCTCGACGCCAGCGGCAGGTAGCCGAACTGCTGCACGAAGAAATTAGCCAACTGCTTCAGCGCGATACCAAAGACCCTCGCCTGGGCTTTGTAACCGTTACCGGCGTAGATGTGAGCACAGATTTGCGACACGCCAGGGTATACATAACCGTGCTGGGCGACGAAGCCGACGAAGCCAGCACCCTGCAAGGGTTAGCCAGCGCCGCCGGATACCTGCGGCATAACTTAAGGCAAACCATCAAATTGCGCTACATGCCAGAGCTAAGTTTCAAGCTGGATAAGTCGCTGGAACGCGGCTCTCGCATTGAAGCGTTGATTGATAAAATTCACAGCGACTCAGACAATCCGTACCAAAATTTATCTGACCCTGAGCCAGAAGATTGATGTCGGTTAAGCAAACGGCTGTTTCCGGGCTGCTGGTTGTTGACAAACCCCAAGGTCTCACCTCGCACGATGTTGTCAAACGGGTTCGCAAATTAAGCGGGCAGCGCAAAGCAGGCCACACCGGTACGTTAGACCCCATGGCTACCGGCGTGCTGCTGGTCTGTTTGGGCCAGGCCACCCGCTTAATTGAATATATAATGGCCGGCCGCAAACAGTATCGGGCCACCATTCGCTTTGGCATTACAACCAACACCCTTGATGCCGATGGTGAAATAGTGGCCCAACACGACGCGTCGGCCTTAACCGAAAGCCAACTGCGCCGCCTATTGCCCCACTTTGAGGGGGAAATTCAGCAAGTTCCCCCGCTTTTCTCGGCCCTTAAACAAGAGGGCCGGCCCCTTTATAAACTGGCCCGCGCCGGAAAAACCGTAAAACTTGAACCCCGGCCGGTTACCATCCACGCCATAGAGTGGGTTGGCTGGACGCCCCCGGATTTAACCCTTATTATTAGCTGCTCTGCCGGCGCTTACATTCGGGCGCTGGCCCGCGATATTGGCCAGGCGGCCCAAACCGGCGCGCATTTAATTAAGTTGACCCGCACCGCCAACGGCCCCTGGACGCTGGATGACGCCGTTTCTCTGGAAAAGCTTGAGCAAGAGGCCGGCAAGCAGGGCTGGCGCAAATACCTGCACCCCATTGATGCCGCCGTATCTCACTTGCCTAAAGTGGTGCTGGACGAGCCAGCAGCCGCGCGCGTTCAGCATGGCCGCCAGATTCAGATTGCCCGCGCAGAATTTGCTCCATCAGCGTTTTGTGATAAAACTAAAGAAAATTTTGTCCGGGCCTACTCACCCGCCGGAAATTTTTTGGCAATCCTCCAGTTGGCCGAGGCAAATCAAAATATCTGGCAGCCCAAAAAAGTATTTCAAATATAAACCATGCGTATATTTCAAGACCTTTCTCAAGCTCAACTGGACCAGCCAACCGTTTTGACTATCGGTACCTTTGATGGCGTGCATCGCGGCCATCAGGCGCTGATACACCAGCTCAACACCGAAGCCCAAAAACATCGGGCCAAATCAGCCGCAATTGCTTTTCATCCGCGCCCAAAATCGGTATTTGCCCCGCATCTCTACAGCAACGATTATTTGACCACCGCCGAAGAACGCATCGCCCTGCTTGAAAAATTTGGGCTGGATGTGCTTGTCCTGACCCCCTTTACCCATCAACTGGCCCAAACTACCGCCCATGATTTTGTTAAAATGGCAGCCGAAAAGCTAAATGTGGTTCAACTTTGCGTAGGACACGATTTTGCGCTGGGCAAAAACCGCGAAGGCAACGTTGATAAATTAAGAGAACTGGGGCGCGAATTTAACTATTCCCTGTGCGAAATCAACCCCTTTTTGCTGGATGGTCAGGTAGTTAGCAGCACCGGCGTGCGAGAGCAACTGCAAAAAGGCAACGTGCGGCAGGCTGCCTATCTGCTGGGGCGCTATCCATCGCTAACCAGCCACATCGTTCGCGGCGCCCAGCGAGGCCGCACCCTTGGCATTCCTACGGCCAACTTTTTTGTGCCGCCGGAACGATTGATTCCGGCCAACGGCGTTTATGCCACTTTTATTCGACCCGCCGGCAATGGCCAGCGCCTGCCCAGCGCCACTAACGTGGGCATTCGCCCCAGCTTTGATGGGCAGGACCGCACCGTGGAAGCCCATATTCTGGACTTTGACGAGGACATCTACGGCCAAACGTTTACCCTGGAGT
>CAZAPG010000063.1:0-30970 GCA_964486935.1 uncultured Caldilineaceae bacterium
CTTCAGGCCGACTGGGGCGATATCAGAGGTGGCATGTTCATGATTCTGGCCGAAAGGACGGCCCGGCTGGCCGAGAAATTCCCCCGTCACCAAATTTCCTGGAAGCCCGATTTGCTGGTACCCATCGAAGACCCGAAACTTTGGGCCGGGTCGTTGCTGTTTATTAAAGACATCATCTCTCCATCTGGCAGCATTTTTGCCTTTACCATAGAAGACAACCCGGCAAACAAAGAAGAAAACAAAGCCGCCCTGGATGAATTGTTGCTGCCGCTTAAAGAGCAAAATTTGCTGGTTAACTCGGTGGTACTTGAGGATAGCAACTTTTTACACGGAGCCAATCTGGTGGTGCAAACCCTGCGAGGCGGCGCCTTTCGGCCCAACCTGCTCTTTTTAACCGTTGGTTCCAATGGTTCAGACTCGTACCAAAAGCGGGCAACTACAACCCGCCAGCGCCGGCGCACAAAAATAAACCCCGATGAAGCCATAAATGAACTGGTTAAACTGACCCTTCAGCACGAGATGGGCGCTATTTTGCTGCGCCAGCATCCCCGGCAGGCCTTTGGTATGCAAAAAGATGTTAACCTGTGGCTGAGAGACAAAACCCCCAACTGGCACCTGGCCATTTTGGTGGCGCTGCATCTTCAGCTAAACTGGGAAGGCAAAATCAATCTGATTACTGCCGACCCGCAAGAATCCAGCCGCCGCCGGCTCAGCAGCTTTTTAGAGCGCCTTAACGACCAGGCTCGATTACCCTCAACCACCGAGTTCCACATTTTTAACGGTACCACCTTTATTGAGGCGCTGAGGCTCGCCCCTCGCGCCGATGTGAATATCTTTGGGCTATCGCTAATTGACGACCGTGATTTGCCCCTGAATTTTATCAGAGATGTATCCGAGCGGGTTAAATCCTCTTGCGTATTTGTAATAGACTCAGGACGGGAGAGTGCATTAGTTTAAAGTGCTGCAACAATTAAGTAAATTCATAACATTGGACCCTTTAATTGTAGAAAATCTGGTTAGATTGCTGCTGATTTTGGGCATTACCTGGCTGGTAGCTAAAATTAGCGGCTGGCTGGTGCTGAGACTTCTCAAATCGCGCAGTCTAAACGGGCGTCGCCTTGATGAACGACGCCTGCTCACCTTGCAATCATTGGTGGGCAGCGCCATTAAGGTAGCTATCTGGATTGTGAGTATTGTGATTGTGCTTTTTTCGCTGGGAGTGTCGGGCGGCGCTATTTTAACCACCCTGGGGCTGTTTTCGGCTGCCTTTGGCCTGGGCGCGCGTCCCATCATCAGCGATTATTTAACCGGCGTCATTTTGATTTTTGAAAACCAGTTTTCCGTGGGTGATAAAGTGGAAATGCTGGATGTGGTGGGCGTGGTTGAAGCGGTTGACATGCGCGTCACCCACATTCGCTCTAATTCGGGCGAGCTGTACATAATACCCAACGGCGATGTGCGGGTGGTCCGCAATCTGTCTCGCGGCCAGTTTTCCATAGCCACCATCAAAGTAACCGTAGCCACCGAAGATTTAACCAAGGCGCTGGCCGTGCTGGAACAGGCGGCCGATACCGCCCAGGAACAGTTGAACGACTTGATTGAGCGTCCCGAATTTTTAAGCGAAGAGGGAACAATTTCAACCAATGTGCAGTTGACTTTTACCGCCAAGGCTGCCTATGGCCGGGGCGCTCGCCTGCGCACCCGCCTGATGGCCTTAGTTACCGACGCGCTCAAAGAAGCCGGAGTAAAAATTATCGGTTAATGCGCCGGCCCAAATTAGATTCACGAGGTTTTAAAAATGCCCAACAATTTAGACGTCTACCTGCAACCTGCCCAATTCGTTAACTCGGATGCGCCGGAAATTATTGATTTTGCGCGCCAGGCCGTGGGGCAGGCCGGCTCTCAGATTGACCGGGCCGTTAAGCTGTACTACGCCGTGCGAGACTCAATCCGTTACACGCCTTATGTGATTGTGCTAGAGCCGGAGCGATTTAAAGCCACCTGGCCGCTCAAGGAAAAAAAGGGCTTTTGCATTCACAAATCGGTGCTGCTGGCGGCGGTGGCCCGCGCCCAGGGTATCCCCAGCCGGCTGGGTTTTGCCGACGTGCGCAACCACCTGGCCACCGAGCGGCTCATCCAACTGATGCGCACCGACGAGTTTATTTATCACGGCTACACCGAATTATACCTGAACGGTAAATGGGTTAAGGCGACCCCCGCCTTCAACCTGGCTTTGTGCCAAAAATTTGGGGTAAAACCCCTGGAGTTTGACGGGCTGCGCGATTCCATTTTTCATCCCTACGATGTGGCCGGCCACCGCCATATGGAATATATCCGCGACCACGGCCAGTATGCCGACCTGCCCTACGAGCAAATGGTCAAAGCGTTTGAGGCCGGCTACCCCCATCTGTTTGGCCCTGATGGGCCGGGCTGGCCCACCAGCGGCGATTTTGAACATGAGAAGCAGGTAACAGCCTGACAGGGACAGGAGTCGCCCTTGATTTCACAAACCCCCCGGCGCGTGTTATAATGCCCGCCACTATCCTATAAAAATGCGCCGCAGGCCGGGGGGCTTGCCTGTGCCCGTCTTTTGGGTAGGGGTGTCCCCTCATTTTCACCCGTGTCGGGTACAGGCATCCTTGCGCCTGACACCCCGGCGTCAGAGCGGCGCCCTGGAAACTGAAACCTATGAGATCACAATATTATTACGAACCCCCGCGTGGCGGCTCAAACTGGCTGGAAAACCTCAGGCCGCTGGCCCAACCGCCGCTGGCTTATCTTATTGCCCTGGCCGGCATTGGGCTGGGTATCTGGCTGTCAACCAGCGGCAATCCTCGCCTGGCTCAATACGGCCCGCGCCTGCTGATTTTGCTGATAGCCTTTCCCATTCACGAGCTGGCCCACGCCATTACCGCCGACCGGCTGGGCGATTCGACGCCCCGCTACTATGGCCGCATCACGCTCAACCCGCTGGCCCAGCTAAATTTTCTTGGCTCATTTTTAATGATTTTTGTGGGGCTGGGCTGGGCTTACGTGCCCATCAACCCCAGCCGATTGCAGCCCAATCCGCGCACCGGCCACATGATTGTGGCGGCAGCCGGCCCCATTTCAAACCTGATTCTGGCCTTTTTATGCGCCATTCTGTGGCACGCCTCGCTGCCGGCCCTGCGCACCTTTGATAGCCTGACCCTGGTCAACAGCGTATTTCTTATCCTGTTTCAATTTGCCTGGATTAACATTGCCCTGTTCTTTTTTAATTTAGTGCCCATTGCGCCGCTGGATGGTTTTTTTGTGCTCAAAGGGCTGCTCCCCTACGAGTTGGCCTACCAACTGGAAGGGCTGCAACGTTACGGCTTTTTAATCTTTTTGGGCGCGTTTTTTGTGCTGCCTTTTTTGGGCGTCCCCATTTTAAGCTGGCTTATTTTTGGGCCGGCCAGCGCCGTAACCAATCTGCTGTTTTTAAGGTTTTAACCGCCAATGACTCCGTCAAAACCCATGCACCCCGCGCTGTATCGAGTTTACCAGTTTTTTGCCGCGCTGCGCGCCGCTTTACCCGCCTGGGCCGGAGGCGCGCGTCGGGGCAGCCTGCCGGCCTATGACGCCGCGCTGGTCAACGCTATTTTGGCGACGCCTGCCCAACGGCGGCTCTTTGCCCAAATGCCGCCCAACGACCAGCGCCACGCCCTGGCCGTGGCCCGCGCGCTCAAACAGGCCGGGTATAACCAGCCGGCCCTGCTGCAAGCGGCGCTGCTGCACGATGTGGCCAAAAGCCTGGGGCAGCCTATTATTCATCGGGTCTTGATAGTGCTGTTTGAGGCATTCTGGCCGGCAGCCCTGGCCCAACTATCCAGAGCGCCAACCAACGCGGCAGCTACCGCGCTTGATACAATTGGTTGGTGGCGGCGTCCCTTTGTTATCCATGCCCGCCATCCGGCCATTGGCGCGGCCTGGGCCAAAAAGGCCAATTGCGACCCGCTGGTGGTCAGTTTGATTGAAAAACATCAAAATAAACTGGCCGGCGTGTCGCCACAAGAGCTGCAACAATTGCTGGCAGCGTTGCAATGGGCCGATAATTTGAATTGAGGAAGCACTATGAGCGATTTTACCATTACCATAGTTGGAACCGGCGTCATTGGCGCTTCGCTGGGGCTGTCCCTTAAACAAAAAGGGGACTCGCTGCGGCTGATAGGGCACGATAAAGACCTGACCTACGCCAAAGAGGCCGCCAAAATGGGGGCGTTTGACAAATCTGAGTGGAACCTGATTAACGCTTGCGAATCCGCCGACCTGATTATCCTGGCGATTCCACTTAGCGGCATCCGCGCCACCCTGGAGGCGATTGCCCCCTACCTTAAGCAAAATGTGGTCATTACCGATACATGCAGCAGCAAGCGCCCGGTGCTGGATTGGGCCACAGAATTGCTGCCCGAACACGCCCACTTTGTGGGGGGCAATCCCATTGCGCATGCAACCGGCGCGGGTTATCAAAACGCCAGCGCCGACCTGTTCAAAGGGCGGCTTTATTGCCTCACTCCGGCGCCCTCGGCCAACGAAGAGGCGGTTCAATTGCTTTCTAATTTGATATCGCTGCTGGGGGCCGAGCCTTTCTTTCTGGATGCCGCCGAGCACGACGGCCTGATTACCGCCATAGAATATTTGCCCGCCGCGCTGGGCGTCGCCCTGATTAAAACGCTGTCGCACCAAAAATCATGGCGAGAGCTGCGCAAGCTGGCCGGCGGCGTTTTTGAGCGGGCCTCGTTTGGGGCGGTGGGCGACCCGGACGCCATGAGCAGCGGCTGGCTGCAAAATAAAGAGACCCTCATCCACTGGCTTGACCAGTACATTGCCGAATTGAGCCAGCTTCGCGCCCTGGTTTCAGCCGGCGACGAGTCGCGCGAGACTCTGGCCCAGCGCATAGATAAAGCCGTCGTCGAGCGCGTCAACTGGCTAAAAGATTATCAAACGGGCGACTTTCGAGACCCGGAACTGGCCTCGCCCAGGGTTGAAACGCCGGGCCTGCTCCAACAAATGGTTGGCTTTGGCCGGCTGCGCAAACGCTCGTCTGACTCCCCCAAAGATAAAAAATAAACGATGACCGCCGTGGTTTACATGGTAGAGTGCTCCGACGGCACCCTCTACACCGGCTGGACCACCAATCTTGAGCGTCGCCTGAAAGACCACAACGCCGGGCGGGGGTCAAAATATACCCGCACGCGCCGGCCGGTGCGCCTGGTTTACACCGAAACCCAACCCGACCGCCGGGCCGCTCTGCAACGCGAACTGCAAATAAAGCGCCTGAGCCGGGCCAAAAAGCTCGGGCTAATTTCGCAAGCCGGTTTAGGTAGCAGGTTGAAAGCCGCAGGTAAATAATCTACCACCTGCCACTTGCAACTTGCGACGTTGCTCAATTCAAGGTATCGACAGTTTTTTCGTCAATGTTGTGGCGTAAGCGCCTAAATCTTCCGCATTTGTCTTTTGTCCAACGCCAGAGTAAAATGGCCCGGTTGCGAAGGAAAATTAAATTTGTCTGAAACAAACGCCTCTAAAAAAAGCCTCAATGTTTTAACCCTTTCTCCCACCATGTTTTTTGCAGATTATGGCGCGCACGTACGCATTTTAGAAGAAGCGACTATTCTGCAAAAGTTGGGGCATCGCCTGACCATTTTGGCCTATCCCAACGGGCGCGATATTGAGGGCATTACGGTGCGGCGCTGCTGGGGCGTGCCCTTTAACTACCGGGTAATTGTCGGCTCGTCGCGGCACAAAATTTATCTCGATGTGCTGCTGGGGCTGATGGCCCTGGGGTACGCGCTGCGGCGCAAGCCCGATATTATTCACGCTCACCTGCATGAGGGCGGGTTGATTGGCTGGGTGTTGAGCAAACTGACCGGCGCGCCGCTGGTGTTTGATTTTCAGGGCAGCCTGACGGCGGAAATGATTGACCACAACTTTTTGAAACCCAGCAGCCCCTTCTATAAAATTTTGCGCTGGCTGGAAACTCGCATTGACCACGCCGCCGATGTGATTTTAACCAGCTCCACCCACGCCGCCCGCCTGCTGGTAGAAAAGTATGGCGTCCCGGCGGCCAAAATTTACCCCACCCCCGATTGCGTCAACGCCGACACATTCTGCGCGGAAAACTTCTCTGATGATGAAAAACGCCGGCTGAAAAAATCGCTGGGGCTGCCGCTCGATAAAAAAATCATCGTCTATCTGGGCGTGTTGACCCCCTACCAGGGCATTGACAAATTACTCGAGGCGCTCATTCAACTCAACCAGACTCGCAGCGATTTTCACCTGTTGTTGATGGGCTACCCCGATGTAAACCAGTATCAAGACAAAGTGGCAAAATCAGGCTTAACCCGGCAGGTAACTTTTACCGGAAAAATTTTGTATCAAGACGCGCCGCGCTATCTGGCTCTGGGGGATATTGCCACCGCGCCCAAGCTGTCGTCTACCGAAGGCAGCGGCAAAATACTCAATTATATGGCTATGGCGCTACCCACCGTGGCGTTTAACACCCCGGTCAGCCGGGAATTTTTAGGCGATGGGGGCATCTACGCCAGCGAGGTCAGCAGCCAGGCGTTGGCGGCGGCGCTCAACCGGGCGCTGGATTTATCATCCGCCGAGCGGGCCAGGCTGGGTTACTACCTGCGCCAGCGGGTTATGCGTCACTTTGCCTGGCAAGCCGCCGGCGAACAAATTGACGCCATCTATCGCGCCCTGCTGGCCGGCGAGCCGCTGCCTACCATTCAACCCGCCACAACCCACAGCGGGCTATCTGGCAGCCCCTAACCCAATTAACCTACCTTAAAAATCGCCCACTCCTCCAATTTTGGCGCATCCTTTTGGAATGAAAGGCTGACTCTATGGGTAAGTTAGCAAATTTTGCATTTCACCATTTCTAACCAAATTCCTATTAATTTCTAACAAGCTTTTCACCAACTTCATATTATCCTCTGCTATAATTGCGTATGCGGCGAGTGGGCAATTGGTCATCTTGTTTTGGCCGGGTTGCCCATGATAAAATGTATTAAGAAGCGCAACCAAAAATAATTGATGGGCCGCCCTATTGTGGGCATAAAGGTAGTTGAGTTGAACAGGCTGCATTACAATAGCCGGATGCGAATATTTGGACGCATTTTTTGGACCACCATCTTGCTGATAAGCGCGTTACTGATAACGCTCCCCGCCTTGGCGCAGGGGCCGGTTAAAGATTTTCCGGGCGCCCCCGAATTTGTGCCGGGCGAGATTTTAGTCAAATTCAAACCCCACGTTGGCGCGCTCAACGGCCAGCGTTCTCTGGAAGCCGAAGGGCTGCGCGCCCTGGAAATATCCCCTTACAGCAAAGTGATGCGGGTGCAGGCGCCCCCCGGCCAGGAAGAAGGCTTTATCGCCCGGCTCAAAGCGCGGGGCGATGTGGAGTATGCCGAGCCAAATTACATTGCCTATGCATTTTATACCCCTAATGACCCCTCATTTGGCAGTCAGTGGGGTATGCCTAAAATTAATCTTCCTGACGCCTGGGATATTACCCAGGGTAGTAGCTCTATTATTGTAGCTATTGTTGATACCGGCATTGATTTGGATCACCCCGATTTTAGCTGCACGGTTCCCGGAGGGGCTGGTAAACTTACCGGCGGCTGGAATTTTGTAGCCGGCAATAACAACCCCGACGACGACAATAGTCACGGCTCTCATGTGGCCGGAATTGTTGGGGCTTGTACCAATAACAGTGCCGGGGTGGCCGGTACGGCGCCCAATGTCAGGTTGATGCCGATTAAAGTCTTGGACTCTACCGGCAATGGGACTTACGATGGGGTGGCTGCCGGCATTGATTATGCAGTAGCTAATGGGGCCAAAATCATCAACCTTAGCCTGGGGGGAAGCGCAGACAGCATTACCCTGGCTAATGCCGTTCAAAATGCTTACAATAATGGCGTATTGGTTATTGCGGCGGCGGGCAACTGCGCTCAAGGGTGGCCCTGCTTCAGTGTAAACCCTATTATGTACCCGGCAGCTTACCCTGAAACTATGGCCGTAGGGGCTACGGACTCGACCGATAACTGGGCCTCTTTTTCAGAATACCACGATTATGTTGAAGTGTCTGCGCCGGGAGTAAACATTTACAGCACCTGGGCATTTGGCTCATACGGTAATAAAACCGGAACTTCAATGTCAACCCCTTACGTTACAGGTTTGGCCGCATTGTTGTGGTCAATGAATCCCGGTAGTTTGACTCATAATGCTGTGCGTCAAACTATTCAATCAACCGCTGTTGACCTGGGCACTCCCGGCAAAGATGTTTATTTTGGCTATGGCCGGATTGATGCCAAACTGGCTCTCCAATCGCTCACCCTGCAAACATCGCCGGCGCAAACCAGTTTTCTGATAGACGACCAGAGCGGGCCGCTTGTTGGCAATGTTCAAATTACCACCTTCAGCACCGACTCGATTACCTGGACCACAACTATCTCGCCCGGCGTATCCTGGCTTAACGTTACCCCCCCCGACTCCGGCTCCATTTCGGCCAGCTCTTCGCCGGTGGGGGTGACGCTGGTGGCAACCAAACCTGTAACTTACGGAACCTATGCTACCATTGTAGTTGTGACGGGCACTACAAGCTCAGGAGGAATTGTCGGCCCGGCCACCACCCAGGTAGAAGTCAGTTACGTTCCCAAATTAACGCAATTCTATTTCCCAATCATCTTCAAAAACTAGCCGGAACTCAGCTTCTATTAATTTGGGCCGAATAACGCGGTTGGCATGACAATTGCTTGAGTTATTGGTGATAAATGTCACTTGTTAGAGATAATTAATCCTGTTACACTATTTTGGGATTAATAGTTTGTTATAAAGGTTATCCGTTCTTTTAACATCCTGATCGGTATCATTGATGATGCACGGAGTGAATTGTTTGACTGTTTTAGTGTCTGGCTACAGTTATAGCCGGGATTGACCTGGCTATGGCTGTAGCTTTTTTGTTTTAGGAGAGGGTTTTATGAATATTCAAACAAAGAAGTTGAACATTCTCCTGGTGAAAAAATTAGCGTTGTTACTGTTGGTGTCCTTTTTTGCCTGGTTATTATTAGCGTTTGGGTTGATTGGCGCGGCCCAGGCCGAAACGTCCATTTATGTGCGCCCTGGGGGTGATGACCTCTTTTGCAACGGAACAGTCAACCAGGATTACAGTTTGGCCGCTGTCCCTGCCTGCGCGGTAAAAACCTTGCCACGGGCTATTGAGTTAGCCGGCCCCAGCGGACAGGTGATGCTCTTTACCGGTAGTGAAATTATCCCCATTTCCCTCAGTCACGCTCCGCCGGATGGCGGTATCTCTGCGATGGCTGTTACCACCCTCACCCTTACCAAGTCAGACTTTCCAGACCCGGTTTCGGTGGGTACGCCTCTCACTTACACTATCGTCATTTCCAATATCGGCTCAAGCAATGCCAACAATGTTATTCTGGATGACCTTTTGCCGTTAACAGGCTCGGTACAATTTAAATCGGCCTCGCCTGGCTGTAGTCTGTTAGCCAACAATCAAGTACAGTGCTCGTTGGGAACTGTTAGCAGCAGCGGGGCTGTTGTCACCGTAGCGGTAACTACTACCGCAGCCGGCACCATTAATAATATTGCCGTAGTTCGCTCGTCCGATATTGTGACCGTTATTGATGAGGAACAAACTCAGGTAATAGGCAACACTGAGCTATCCATCAGTAAAACCGATTTTCCCGACCCGGTAGTGGTCGGGACTCCCCTGACCTACACCCTGGTGGTAACTAACAACGGTCCGGCTGCCGCCGCCAGCTTCCAAATTACCGATACCCTGCCGGTCAGCGTGTTGACCGGAAATTTTCCATCTGGCTGCTCTTATATCTCCCCAACGCTCACCTGCAACCTGGGTTTTTTGGCGGCAAATGCCAGCACCAGCATAAGTTTTGTAGTTACGCCAACAGTGGTGGGGCTTATTACCAACACGGCCGGCGTTACAGTCAGCGGCGGCGCATCTGATCCCGTTTCGGGTAATAATGTGGCGACTCAAACCACGCAGGTTATTGCCGGGGCCAACCTTGTTATCACCAAAACGGCTGCTTCAGCCTGGGTTGTGCCGGGGCAGACTGTGACCTACACCATCCAGTACAGCAACACCGGCGACTCTGCGGCGACGGGGGTGGTCATCAGCGATGTTTTGCCGGCCTTTACCACGTATGTGGCTGACAGCAGCGGCTTGCCCGGCAGCGGGTCGGGCAGCGGCCCTATCTCCTGGACGGTGGGGGCGCTCCCGGCTCATATGGGCGGCACGTTTGTTCTTACCACCTCTCTCAGCGGTAGCGCCACGTGCAGTAGCTTTATTACCAATACCGTCTCCATTGCAGGCAGCGGCTTTGAGGCAAACCTGAGCGACAATTCCGATACGGCGACGCTGCAAGTCTTGTGCGGGGTTAACCTGGTTGTTGTTAAAAATGATGGCGTTGGAACCGGCGACCCGCGCCCCTACGTGGCAGCCGGCGACTATATTACCTACACTATTAGCGTTAACAATATAGGCAACCAGTTAGCCACCAACGTTATCCTCAGCGACACTCTGCCGGCCAACACCACCTTTGATGCGGCCCGCAGCACCCCCGGCTGGACGGCGGCAGGCGGCGGGGTGTACACAATCAGCCTGGGCAATCTGAGCGGCAGTGGCGGCGGCAGTGTGGTTCTGTTTGTCGCCCGCGTTGACCCGAATCTCTCCTGCGCCATTACCCAGACGGTCAATACCGCTTTTGCTAACAGCAATGGGCCTGAAATCTATCTACCGGATAACACGTCTAACGAGCAAACCCCGCTGGTTTGCGGGTCGGTAGCCCAACTTCAACTGAGTAAAGACGATGGCGTAACCTGCGCTATTCCGGGCCAGCTTATTGATTACACCATTACCGTGACCAACGCAGGGATAACTCCCACCAACAACCTGCTTTTGACTGAATTTTTGCCGGCCAATACCTCCTTCCAGGGGCCGGCCGGCACCTGGACCGCCGGCGCAGGTAATAGTTACACGCACACTATCGCTACCCTGAATGGCGGCCAGGTTAGCAATACCGGTTTTTGGGCGCAGGTAGCCACCTCTACCACGGCCACGGCTATTACCAACGTGGTTACGCTTAGCCCTGGTAGTCTCAGTTTTACGCTGACAACCCCCATTGCCACCAATGTTCCCGACCTGTACGTCATCAAAAATGATAATATCGAGATACTCAGTGCGGCTGCCGCCGAAACTATCGCCCGCCTGGAACAACAGCTCGGCCCGCAGCCCTGGTTAGAGGCGATAAAGGGCCAGGGGCTTGGAACCCAGGCCACCTCTGCCGCCCCCGGTGATGTTATCTCTTATACAATGGCTTTTGGGAACGCCGGTAACGGCCCGGCTACCAATGTGGTCATCACCGAAACCTTACCGGCCAATACCACCTTTCTTGGGCCGGCCTACTGGACCCAGGTGAACGCCAATACTTATGTCTATACTATTCCTGTTTTGTCGCCGAGTAGCGGCGGCAATTTAGATTTTAGAGTGCGCGTGGCTAATCCATTCCCCGCCGGCACCATTGGCGTGACCAACACCGTACGAATAGCCGGCGCGGGCGCGTCGGAGTGTGATACCAGTAACAATATCTCCGTTGAGTTTACCCGGATAGAGGGAGCAAGCAGCGGTTCAACTTCAACCTATTTACCCATTATTCTCAAAGGTTTTCCAATCGTAACGCCACCCCCGCCGCCTCCACCACCACCCCCACCGCCGCTATTGTCTTATGTATCCGATGTTAAAGCTGACCCGGATACCAACCAGATTTTCATAGCCAGCCCCCGGCATAACTTTGTATACGTCATCAACGGCGCCACCGACACAATTGCCCGTAACGTTTCTGTAGGCAACGGCCCGACCGGCTTAACGGTGTTGGATGCCAGCGTTGTGGCTAACAACAAAGTCTTTGTAGCCCACCAGTATGGGGCTAATTTCTGGCGGCCTGGCTTCATGGCTTTTAAGGTGAACGAAACGTCTGCGCATAATACGGCGGATACGGGCTATGCCGGCGCAGCGCCGGTTAAAACGGCAGCCAATGCGGCAAATGGCCGGGCTTATGTGTCAAATTATTTTGATAAACTGGCCGTGTTTGAGGGTAATTCCGGTCCGCCGGAAAACCGCCTGGGTTGGGTGGTGCAGAAGGCTTTTCAGGGCGCATATGGCATCGATACCAGCTCTGCTACCAACCGGGTCTACCTGGCCACCCGCGATACGGGCGAACTGGTGGTGTTTGACGGCAACAGCGACCGCTTGCTGCAAAGCACTTACATTCCCACCCACGTAAAACCGCCGCAGGCGTGCAGCCTGTGGAGCGTAGCCGTCAACGAAACCACCGGCCACGTGTTTGTGCCGTGCCCGCAACAGGGAAAGGTATTTGTGTTGCAGGAGAATCAAATATCGGTGCTGGACTTGGAAGCGCTGGGGGTGTTGGAAGAGCGCGATGGCTATCTGGCCCTGGTGGTTTCTCCGGCAGCCGCTCCCTGGATTGCCGAAATCAGCGTGCCAAACGGTAGCGGCCTGGGTGAAGAAGGCATTGCAGTGGATACTACTACCGGGCGCGTCTTTATTACTAACGCCGGAAAAGACTCGGTGGTGGTGCTGCAAGATGGCTCAACCCCGGCTTACGTAACCACCGTTACCGTTGGAGATAATCCACAGGGTGTTGATGTCAACCCGGCGACTCAAAAAGTGTACGTTGGCAATAGCGGCAGTAACAATGTAACCGTGTTGAGCGCAACCTCTCCGTTTAGTACCGTTGTTACTATTTCCCTAACCCCCTGAGTTTTTTAAGGGTTTAAGAAAAAGATATTGGGGCTATCATCTTGATAGCCCCTTATTTTTGTAATGAATATATAACGTGTTACAATTCTACGGGCTAACCAAGCGCAAAGGATAACCCAATGATTTGGCAAGTTGTAAAAAAGTCGATGATTGATAGCTGGGACGAATTGCTGTATGTAATTGTGTTCAACCTGATTTGGCTGTTTGGGACGCTCCTCATCATCCCCTGGCCATTTGTAACCTTTGCCTTATTTTATACGGCCAAAGATATTGGCGAAGGGAAAGGCATTGGCTTTGGTAAATTTTTTGGCTACGGGCGACAAACCATAAAGCCGGCTTATATTTGGGGCGGTATCAATTTGGTGGTGTTGATTGGGTTGTGGCTGAATATCAGGTTTTACGGCGGATTTGAGGCGCAATGGGCCGGCATGCTCCAGATATTGTTGGGGGCAATTCTGTTTCTTTGGGTATTTATGCAGTTAATCACCCTGGGGTTGTATCCCCGCCTGATAGAGCCTGGTTTCAGGCTGGCGCTGCGAAACGCCGCCGTTATCTCGGCCCGCTATCCGGCCATGGTTGTGACTCTTGTGGCGGTAATTGTGATTCTGGCTGTGATTTCGGTTTTCTTTACGGCCGTGGCTTTTTTGCTGCCGTTTTCCATTATTGCCATTCTAACCAACAATGCAGTTGAGGCCATGTTAAAACGAGAGCTAAACCACGAGGAGGAGATGGGCCGGTAAACTACCCCTTGTCTCGCCCGCACAAAGCCCGAAACTGGCAACTTCGGCACACGCTCAACTCATCAATCATCGGAAAGCGCCGCAACTCAGCCTGGTTGGTTTGAGGGTCGAGCAGCAGATTTTGCAGGCCGGCAATACTGGCTTCGGTGGCGGCGCGGGCGTTGCGCAATACTTCGTCAATCAGGTCAACCTCAAACAAATGATTCCGTGCCAGATTGAAAACAACTCCTTTAAGCGGCAGGGCCGACCACTCCGGCCAGGTATGCCGAATATACAGCCCGTAAATCCCCAACTGCTGCCAAATGGCCGGCTCGTCAGTTACCTCGCCGGTTTTCCAATCGTACAGATAAATAGCGTTTTCCCGGCGCAGCGCCAGGTCCATTTGAATCCACACCCTGGTTTGGGCAATGGTAAAAGCGCGTAACTCTTCAACATTCAAAAAAGCCTCGGCGGGGCTGCGTTGCAGGTCGGCATAAAGCGGAGAGTTTAAAAACGCGCGCAGGCAGCGTTCGGCTTTGGCCCAGGCCGCCTGCCACATATCTTGCGGCGGGTTGGTGCGGTAATAATGCTCCTGAAAGCCGGTCAGTTGGTTAGGTTGCCGCGCATAGCGCCCGCTTTTAGAGTCCTCAAAATCGGCCTGGGCGCGGCGATGCATTTGCTCCAGTAAATCCCTATCGGCCACCGGCTGCCCGGCTTTGAGGCGAGCTACGGCAAATTTTATTGACTCGTGAACCAGCGCGCCCACCCAACGGGGGATGTCGGTTAAATTTTTTAGCAGGTAAGTTTGACGCACCGGAGCGGGCGCGTCGGTTTGCCAGCCGTTCCAGGCAGCATAATAATGATAATAGTAGGCGCGGGGGCATTGATTGTATTTAGCCGCCCGCGAAAACGACCAACTGAACCTGTTCTTCAAACGGCCATGAGTCGGGTAACGGGTGTGGGCGGCCAGCAGGTCAAGGGCGGTAGCAGGCCGGCAGTTGAGGGCCGGGCCGCGTTCGTTTTGAACCCAATCCTGTTCCAAATCGGCCTGCCAGTAATCACCCTGCCGCCGTTCAATAAAGAGCGCGCTGCCATACTGCGCGGCTTTCAGGCGGCGGGTCATCCCCTGCGCCGCCTGAGACGCGCCGATGATTTCCAGTTCCAGGTTTGGCCCTTCCAGCGGGCGCACCTGCCACAGGCTCCACAGGCGGTTGTTGAGTAAAAGATTTTGGCCGGGTTTTAGCTGGTTTGTCATTGTTATTTTCAGACAAGTCCTGTGCCAAAGAAGGCGCTTTACAGCCGGTAATGAGTAATTAGTAATTGGTAACAAAGCGCATTTATCATTTACGGTTAAAAGAACTTCTGCGGATATATCACTGAGTTGTGCCAAGGAGTTTATAGTTGCTAACCCAACAGAGAATTTTCTGGTTTTGGCTGCCGCTGGCGGCCAGTATGGCCTTGATGATGACTCAGGGGCCAATTATTCAGGCCGCTATTGCCCGCCTGCCAGAGGCCAATACCATGCTGGCCGCGTCGGGCATTGTTATCAGTTTAGCCGTAACCATTGAAAGCCCGGTGATTATGTTATTGGCTACCAGCACCGCGCTGGCCGGCTCGGCGCAGGCTTACCGGCTGTTGCGGCGTTACGTGCTGTACCTGAATATTGTACTGACAATTACGGCAGCGACAATTGCTTTTGTTGACCCTGTTTACAACTGGCTGGTGCCCGGTTTGATGGGCATTCCGGCCCATATTGCCGCGGCGGCCCAGCCCGGCCTACAAATTATGACTCTCTGGACGGCGGCTATCGGTTGGCGGCGGTTTTATCAGGGGTTGCTCATTCGCTTTGACCAGACCCGGCGAGTGGGCTACGGCACGGTGGTGCGGATTGTGTCGGCCGGAGCAACGGCGCTGGCGCTGGTGGTTTTTTCCAGCCTGCCGGGGGTGATTGTAGCGGCCTGCACCTGGATGGCCGGCGTGCTGTGCGAGTTGGCGTATGCTTACCTGGCTTCTCGCCCGGTGGTAGCCGCGCATTTGTCTGGCCCGGATATTGCCGGCCAACCGGCGTTAACTTACAAAGAAACTATCAAATATCATCTGCCGCTGGCGGCCACCTCGCTGCTAACGTTGCTGGCCCAACCGATGATTGGGGCCGCGCTGGCGCGCATGCTTCACCCCGAAGAAAATTTGGCGGCCTGGCCCATAATTTTTAGCGTGTGGCTGTTCTTTCGCAGTTTTGGCATGGCCCTGCCCGAAGTGATTGTAGCCCAGTTGAAAAATCCGGCGGATTTTCTGCAACTGCGGCGTTTTTGCCGGCAGGTGGCTGTCAGTTCGTCGGCGGGGCTGGCGCTGATGGGCTTTTCGCCGCTCATCACTTTTTATTTGCTATCTGTCACCGGTATTACGCCTGAACTGGCCGAGTTTGTGATTACCGGCGTGGCGGCGGGGTTGCTGCTGCCGGCCTTGCAGGCGGTTGAAAGCTGGCAACGCGGGGTGTTGATGGTGGTTAAAGCCACAGGCGATATTTATTGGGGCATGGGAGTCAATTTATTGGCTACTGCGGTAACGCTGGCCGCGGGGGTAGTGTGGCAGATGCCCGGCGCGCCGGCAGCGGCAATGGCCTTGAGTGTGGGGATGGTGGCTGAAATTCTCTATCTGTGGTGGCGACTCAGACCGGTGGTGCAGGCACGCTTTCAGTTTGCGCCCCGGCCCGTGGCAACCTTATAAATAATTCTGCACCGACTCAATCAGGCGTTCCACATCAAACGGTTTGGTGATAAACGCCTCAACAGGCGGCAAGTCGTCGATGATGACCCGTGAGCTTGCCGGGGATGATTTGGCGGTGATAACAATGACGGGAATATCGGCCAGTTGTTCATCGCTTTTTAGTTTACGGTACACATCCCAGCCGTTAAAGTCAGGCATCATTAAATCAAGCAGCAGCACGTCGGGCTTGCGCTGCCTGATCATCGACAATCCCTGCTGCCCGGAAGTTGCGCCCACCAGATTATAGCCCGATATTTTTAGCGCCTGGCGCGCCAGCTCAAGCATCGAGTGTTCGTCCTCAATATAGAGGATGTGCGGGTCTGCTGTCATAAGATATTGCCGACCTGATTTCTAACGCGATAAAATTTACAACTTGCAGTTTTGCTCAGACCCTATCTGCTCTCCTGTTCAAGATACGGCCAACGGCCGCGTAATACGCTGGAAATATAATAATTGAAATACGCTTTTTTAGGGCCAAATAAAATATATCACCAATTGGTAAGAAAAAAATATAAAGTAAATTAGGATTTAGTTAGAATGGCTCTCCCATTCGCTCAGCGCAAAAAAGATGGCAGCGCAGGCGGCCAGCCCCGCTGTTTCGGCCCGCAGGATGCGCCGCCCCAGAGTGACCAGTTTGGCCCCGGCCTGTTTGGCTTCGGCGGCCTCTTCGGGGGCAAAACCCCCTTCCGGCCCAATGAACAGAGCGATATCATGAGCCGGAGCCTGGCCCAAAATTTTTTTTAGACTCCCATCGCCGGCCTCTTCCCAGGGCATAATCACCAAATCAGCGGCTTGAGTGCGGGCAATGGCGTTGGCCAGGGTGACAGGTTGCGCCAGTTGCGGCAATTTGCCCCGGCCGCTTTGTTCGGCGGCTTCGCGGATAATTTGCCGCCAGCGGCTATACTTTTTTAGCAACACCTCCGGGCTGCGCACCACCGAGCGCCGGCAAAGAGTGGGTACAAAAGCGGCCACGCCCAATTCGGTGCCTTTTTGCAGCACCCACTCAAATTTTTGGCCCTTCAGCGTGCCCTGGTAGAGCGTCAGCCGCACGTTCGGTTCGCCGGTTGCGGGCCGCTGTTCAATGACCTGCGCCCGCGCTTCGCGCTGGCCTACCCTGGTCAATTGGACTTGCCACTCGCTGCCGGTGTTATCCAGTACCACAATTTCATCGCCGGGCTGCATGCGTAACACGGTTTTTATCTGCCGGGCAACTTCGCCTTGCAGGGTAACGTCGGGCGGGGTTATCCAGTTGGGCGGGATAAAAAATCGGTGGGGCATGAATTGTCCTTATTATTAAAGCGGGTTGCAAAAATTGTACGTTCAGGCCGGATGGCTGTCAACAGTGGTTAGTTGACTCACCGGGACGCAAACAAATTACTTGTTTCCACTCAAGGTCGGTGTTAAAATAGCTGATAATACCTTTCAATGAGGAAATCCTATGTTAAATCCAAACAACGCCGCGCTGGTAGTTATTGATGTGCAGGGCAGGCTGGCCCAGTTGATGCACAACAAAGAGTCCTTTTTTGCCAATGTAGAGCGCATGATTAAAGGGGCGCAGGTGCTGGATCTGCCCATTCTCTGGAGCGAGCAGGCGCCGGAGAAGCTGGGTGAAACCATCTCCCAACTGCGCGAACTGCTGCTGGAAAGCTCGCAGCCTGTTGCCAAAGTCAGCTTTAGCTGCTGCGGCAATCAAGCTTTTATGGAGCAACTGAAGGCCCTTAACCGGGACCAATTTTTAATTGCCGGGCTTGAAACCCATATTTGCGTGTACCAAACTACGCGAGATTTGCTGGATTTGGGCTACAAAGTGCAGGTAGTGGCCGATGCCGTCTCCAGCCGGACGCTGGAAAACAAGCAACTTGGCCTGGAACGCATGAAAGAAGCCGGCGCCAACCTGACTAGCACCGAAATGTCTCTGTTTGAACTGTTACGCGTGGCCGAAGGGCCAAAATTCAAAGCCATCAGCCAGTTGGTAAAGTAAATAGTAATTGGTAACTGAATTATGACCACGGCGATAATTACCAATTACCAACCTCAAAGGAGTCCCCTTATGCCCCAAAAAATCAGCCGCGTGGCCGTCATCGGCGCGGGAACCATGGGCGCGGCTATTGCGGCCCACATAGCCAATGCCGGCTACCCGGTGCTGCTGCTGGATATTGCGCCCAACAGCCTGACCCCCGATGAAGAAGCCAAAGGGCTAACCCTCGACCAGCCGGCGGTGCGTAACCGGATAGTGCAGGCCGGCTTTGAGCGGGCGCGCAAGGCCAGGCCGGCCTCGTTTATGGGCCAGGCCGCGCAACGGCTGGTCACTTTGGGCAACCTGGAAGATGATTTTGACCGGCTGGCCGACGCCGACTGGATTCTGGAGGCCATCATTGAGAAGCTGGAGCCAAAGCAGCAGCTTATGGCCCGTATCGAAGCAGCGCGCAAACCGGGCAGCATCGTTTCCAGCAACACCTCCGGCCTGCCCATTGCCTCGCTGGCCCAGGGCCGCAGTTCTGATTTCAAGCGACACTTTTTGGGCACCCATTTTTTCAACCCGCCCCGTTATCTCAAACTGCTGGAACTCATCCCTACCGCCGAGACCGCCCCCGAGGTCGTCAAAATCATGGCCGCTTTCATGGAAAATGCGCTGGGCAAAGGCGTTGTTTATTGCAAAGATACCCCCAACTTTATCGGCAACCGGCTCTTCTCTATTGGCAACTGCTTTGCCGCCAACTATGCGCTTGAACACGGCTACACCGTGGCAGAGGTTGACAACCTGACCGGCCCGCTGCTGGGACGCCCCAAAACCGCCACCTTTCGCCTGCTCGACCTGGTAGGCATCGACATTGCCGCCCACGTGGCCCACAACCTGCACGACCTCATCCCGCGCGACCCATACCGCGATATTCTCCACGCGCCCAAATTGGATAACCTGTTAAACGAGTTGATGACTCGCGGCTGGCTGGGCAACAAATCTGGCCAGGGCTTTTACAAACAAAGCAAAGATGCCGAAGGCAATCGCGTTTTTTTGACCCTCAACCTTGACAGCTTTGACTACAGCTCGCCCGAAAAAGCGCAATTCGATTCGGTGGGGGCGGTGCGCAAAATTGAAAAATTAGGCGACCGGCTGAACGCCTTGTTCGACGAGCAGTGGCAAAACGACCGGGGCGCGCAGTACATCTGGGCGCTCATTAGCTATGAGCTGGCCTACGTTGCCCACGTTGCCCCGGAAATTGCCCACGATTTGAAAAGCATCGACGATACCATCCGCTGGGGCTTTGCCTTTGAGGCCGGCCCTTTTCAGTTGTGGGATGCCCTGGGGGTGGCTCCAACCGTCCTCAAAATGGAGGAGTCGGGCCACACCATTGCCCCCTGGGTTAAAGAGATGCTGGCCGCCGGCTGCGAGAACTTTTACCGGGTTGAGAATGGGCGCGTGACCGGCTACTATGATTGGACCGCCAAAGCCTATGTCGATGTGTCGCCCCACCCCAAACAAATAAGCATTGACACCATGCGCAGCCAGAACCGCGAGCTTGAGCGAAACGACAGCGCCAGCATTTTAGATATGGGCGACGGCGTCTTGCTGCTGGAGTTCCACTCAAAAATGAATGCCCTGGATGAAGATATCATCAAAATGATGGGGCAGGCCCAAACCATGTTGGCGCAGAATGACAGCTACGCCGGGCTGGTTATTGGCAACGAGGGCGAAAATTTTTGCGTGGGGGCCAACCTGTTTCTAATTGCTATGACCGCCCAACAGGGCACGACCGACCAGCTTGAGCAAATGGTTCAGGCCGTGCAGCGGGCGCTGCTGGCCTTTCGCTACAGCCCCAGGCCGGTGGTGGCAGCCGTTCATGGCCGGGCGCTGGGCGGCGGCGCCGAGGTAGCGCTGGCCGCCTCGCGGGTGGTGGCCCACGCCGAATGTTACATTGGGCTGGTGGAGCCTGGCGTGGGGTTGGTTCCGGCCGCGGGTGGGGTAACAGCCCTGGTGCGGCGCATTCTATCTGCCGGAATGCAGGTTGACCATGCCGACCCGCTGCCGCTGGCCCAGCAGATATTCGAGACCATTGGCCTGGCCAAAGTGGGGGCCAGCGCCGCCGAAAGCCGCGACCTGGGCTTTTTAGTCCCCGCCGACCGGATTGTGATGAACCGCGACCACCTTCTTTACGAGGCCAAACAGGAAGTGCTGAGTCTGGCGGCCCACGGCTATACGCCGCCGACGCCAACCCGGCTTTACGCCGGAGGCCGGGATTTGGAAGCGGCGCTGAAAATAGGTGTCTGGCTCATGCAGCAGGCCGGCTATATCAGCCAGCACGACTCGCTCATTGGCAACCGGCTGGCTCACATCATTGCCGGCGGCAATTTGAGCGGTGAGCAGTGGGTTAGCGAGCAATATTTTTTAGACCTGGAACGCCGGGCTTTTGTAGAATTGGCCGCCACCGAAAAATCGCAGGCCCGTATGTGGCACATGTTGAAAGAGGGCAAGCCGCTGCGTAATTAACGGGGATACCGGCCCAAGGCCATCAACCCGGCTCTCCGGCGGACGCGGGTTTCTGCGTTCAGACGCAACAGATAAACTGGTATAATAGGCTAGGCTTAATGCGCAAAACCGGCCAAATTCGGTTAGGAGGTTGAACATTATGCAAGAAGCAGTTATAGTTAGCGCAGTGAGAACGGCTGTGGGCAAAGCCAATAAAGGCACGCTGGCAAATTATCGCCCGGAGGATATGGGCGCGGCAGCCGTGGCCGAGGCCGTGCGGCGCGTGGAGGGTCTGGACCCGGCAGAAATTGACGATGTGATGATTGGCTGCGCCATGCCCGAAGGCCAGCAGGGGTTGAACATGGGGCGAATTATTGCCCTGCAAGCAGGGCTGCCCCATACGGTGACAGCCCAAACCATCAATCGTTTTTGCTCATCCGGTCTGCAAACCATTGCCCTGGGCGCGCAGCAAATTATGACCGGCATGGGCGAGATTATTGTGGCCGGCGGCGCCGAAAGCATGAGCGCCGTGCCGATGACCGGCGTGCAGTTTAGGCCCAACCCCTGGCTGGTAGAAAATATGCCCGAAGTTTATATCAGCATGGGGCTGACCGCCGAGAACGTGGCCGAGGAATTCAGTATCAGCCGGGCAGAGCAGGATGAGTTTAGCGCCCGCTCTCACCAGCGCGCCCTGGCCGCCATCAGCGAAGGCAAGTTCAAAGAGGAAATTGTGCCGCTAACCGTAGAGCGCGTAACTGTTGAAAATGGCGGCCCGGTTGAAAAGAAAATCACTTTTGATACCGACGAAGGCCCCCGGCCCGGCTCCACGCCAGAGGTGCTGGCCAAACTCAAACCCGTGTTCAAAGTGAACGGCACGGTGACAGCCGGCAACGCTTCGCAAATGAGCGACGGCGCGGCGGCAGTGGTGGTTATGTCGCGTGAAAAGGCCGAGGCTTTGGGCGTCAAACCCCTGGCCCGGTTTGTCAGCTTTGCCGTGGGCGGCGTGCGGCCAGAGATTATGGGCATTGGCCCGGTGGCGGCCATTCCCAAGGCGCTCAAGCACGCCGGCCTGTCGCTGGAGGATATTGACCTGATTGAGCTAAACGAGGCTTTTGCGGCCCAGGCCCTGGCCGTTATGCGCGAGCTGGAGATGGACCCGGAGCGAGTCAACGTGAACGGCGGGGCCATTGCCCTGGGCCATCCCCTGGGGGCAACCGGCGCCAAGCTGACCACCCAACTGCTGTATGAGATGAAACGCCGGGGCAGTCGTTACGGCATGGTTACAATGTGTATTGGCGGCGGCATGGGCGCTGCCGGTATTTTTGAAAAATTGAATTAGTTTTTGGAGTAATGAGTAGCTAAACATTGGCAATTACCGCTTGCTAATTACCAGCTACGGGCGCAGCAACAATTCATTATTAAGGCGTGCGACAGCCCTTTTGCCTTCGGCGGCAACGAGGAATGAAAAACCGTAGTTTCACCTGCACTGCGCGCAGGCGCAAGTGTTCACTCCGCAACAACTTTACCAATTTTATTTTCAGAGGAGACCCAAGGCCAATGGAGTCCAAAGTATGGCATCAGCATTATGACCCCGGTGTTCCCCCATCTATAGATTATCCGCCCTATCCGGTGGATTATTTTTTGCGACAAACCGCTCAAAAATTCCCCGATAAAACCGCCCTGATTTTTGGCGGTATGGCGCCGCTGCTGGGCGAGCAGCACAGCACTATGAGTTACCGGCTGCTGGACGCGCTGGCCGACCGCTTTGCCGTTGGGCTGCAACAGGCCGGGCTGCAAAAAGGCGACCGGGTAGCGCTGTATTTGCCCAACTGCCCGCAGTATGTTATTGCCTACTATGGCGTTCTGCGGGCCGGCGGCGTGGTTGTGCCGTGCAATCCGCTGTATGTAGCGCGAGAAATTGAGCATCAGCTTAACGACTCTGGCACAACTTTTGCGGTGGCGTTGAGTATGCTCTATAAAAATGTTGCGCAAATTCGGGCGCACACCCCGTTAAAGCAGGTGATTGTAACCAACATCAAAGAATATTTTCCCGGATTGCTTAAGAGCCTGTTTACCCTGGCCAAAGAAAAAAAAGATGGCCACCGGGTTGATATTTCCGGCGAGGCCAACACAAGCTGGTTTCAGGATTTTCTGGCCCCGGTTTCGGCGCAACTTCAGCCGGTGGATATCACATCCGAAGATACCGCCGTGTTGATGTACACCGGCGGCACCACCGGCGTGCCCAAAGGGGCGCAGTTGACGCATCGCAACGTGGTGGCCAATGCCATGCAGTCCGCCGCCTGGCTGAGTCCCGTTACCGCCGGCGAAGCCACCGAAGTAATGATGACGGCTTTACCGCTAACCCACAGCTATTCGATGACGGTTTCCATGAACCTGTCGGTGTTTTACGGCCACACCCAAATTATCATCCCCAACCCGCGAGATTTTAAGCACCTGTTGAGCGCCATCAATATTCACCGGCCCACGCTGTTGCCCGGCGTGCCCACGCTGTACACGGCCATCAACAACCACGCCGATGTCAAATCGGGCAAAGTTGATGTGAAGTCAATCAAAGCCTGTATCAGCGGCGCAGCCGGGCTGCCGGTTGAGGTGCAGCAGGAATTTCAGCGGATTACCGGCGGCAAGCTGGTAGAGGGTTACGGCCTGAGTGAATCCTCACCGGTGGCGCTGGCCAATCCGTTGAGCAGCGGCGGGCGCATTGGCGCTATTGGCCTGCCCATTTCCGATACCGATGTGAAGATTGTCGATTTGGAAACAGAAGAGCAGGCGCTTGGCCCCAACGAGCCGGGTATTTTGTGCATCCACGGGCCGCAAGTTATGAAGGGCTACTGGGGCATGCCCACCGAAACAGCCAACACCCTGCGCCAGCACGGCGATGGCAAAACCTGGCTGCACACCGGCGATGTGGCCGAAATGAGCCAGGATGGTTACTTTAAGCTGGTTGACCGCAAAAAAGAGATGATTCTGGCGGCGGGCGGGCTGAACGTTTATCCCCGCGATATTGAGGAGCGGCTGTACGAAAATTCCAAAGTGCTGGAGGCGGCGGCCATCGGCGTGCCGGTAGATAGCAACAACCAGCGGGCCAAAGTGTTTGTGGTGCTTAAAGAAGGCGAAACCGCCACCGCCGAAGAAATCATCGAGTGGTGCCGGGCCGGGCTGGCCAAATTCAAAGTCCCCAAATACGTGGAATTTAGAGACGAGTTGCCCAAAACCATGGTCGGCAAAATCTTGCGCCGCGAGTTAATGGAACAGGAGGCCCAAAAAGAGGCCGCCAGGGCGGATTCTTAATTTATTGCGGTTTATGCTTCGTTCATTGCCATCCGTTGTAGTTGGTAGCCTGTCTTTTATTTTGATAATTTTCAATACCCTTATTTTGGGCATTTTGTTTCATGGGGTGGCGCTGGTTAAATTTATTGCGCCCAATGCCTTTTGGCAAAAAACAACCGTGCGCCTGTTGCTGGGCATGATTTCAGGCTGGACGGATATCAACAGCGCCATTTACCGGCTCACGCAAAAGACTCGCTGGGAGGTGCGCGGCCTGGAAGATGTGAGCCGGGATAATCACTACCTGATTATCTGCAACCACCAATCGTGGGTGGATATTTTGGTGCTGCTCAAGGTGTTGAATCGGCAGGCGCCGTTTCCTCGATTTTTTCTAAAGCAGGAACTCATCTGGGTTCCGGTTGTTGGCACGGCTTGCCGGGCGCTGGATTTTCCGTTTATGAAGCGCTATTCTAAAGATGTGCTGGCCAAACGCCCGGAACTGCGCGGCAAGGATTTGGAAACCACGCGCCAGGCGGTTGAAAAATTTAAGGACACCCCGGTTTCCATCCTCAACTTTTTAGAAGGCACCCGCTTTACCCCCGCCAAACACGCCCGGCAACAGTCGCCCTACCGCCACCTGCTGCGGCCCAAAGCCGGGGGCGTGGCCTATGTGGTATCGGCCATGGGCGAACAGTTTGATGGCCTGCTTGATATTACCATTATTTACCCCGCCGGCGCGCCCACATTTTGGAAATTTTTGGCCGGCCAGACGCCGCGCATTGTGGTGCATGTCAAGCGACGTTCCATCCCGCCCCACCTGCTGGAAGGCGATTATCTGGATGACCCCGATTTTCGGCATCAATTTCAGGCCTGGGTGAGCGAGTTGTGGCATAAAAAAGACGCGCTCATCGAGCAGGTCCTGCGACAGCCCATGAGCGCGTCAAATCCAAACAATTATTAAACCGCCACGGCCTGGGGAGCGCCGTTAAATTGCGCGGCTTCGGTTGACCCGGCCAGGGCCACGGTTGATGAGTCGCCGCCGGAAATCACCTCTTTGACCATATCAAAATAACCGGCGCCTACCTCGCGCTGGTGTTTAACGGCGGTGTAGCCGTTGGCTTCTGCGGCAAATTCCTGTTCTTGTAAGCGAACGTAGGCCGGCATACCCTCTTGCGCGTAGCCGCGAGCCAACTGAAACATGCCGTAATTGAGCGCGTGGAAACCGGCCAGGGTGATAAACTGGAATTTATAGCCCATCGCCCCCAACTCGCGCTGAAATTTGGCAATGGTGGCGTCATCCAGGTTGCGCTTCCAGTTGAAGGAGGGAGAGCAGTTGTAGGCCAGCATTTTGCCCGGATATCGGGCGTGGATAGCCTCGGCAAAGGCGCGGGCCTCATGCAGGTCGGGCGTGGAGGTTTCGCACCAGATTAAATCGGCGTAGGGCGCGTAAGCCAGGCCGCGGGCAATGGCCGGCTCCAGCCCGCCGCAAGTGCGGTAAAAGCCTTCGGGCGCGCGCTCGCCGGTAAGGAAGCGCCGGTCGCGGGGGTCGATGTTATCGGTAACGAGTTTGGCGCTGTCGGCGTCGGTGCGGGCAATGAGCAAGGTGGGGACGCCCAGCATGTCGGCGGCCAGCCGCGCCGCGTTGAGTTGTTTAATAAAGTGGCCGGTGGGCACCAGCACCTTGCCGCCCATATGGCCGCATTTTTTCTCGGAGGCCAGTTGGTCCTCAAAATGGACACCCGCTGCGCCGGCTTCAATCATCCCCTTCATCAATTCAAAGGCGTTGAGCGTGCCGCCAAAACCGGCCTCGGCGTCGGCTACGATGGGGGCAAACCAGTAGATGCCGTTTTTGCCTTCGGCGTGGTGAATCTGGTCGGCGCGTTGCAGGGCCTGATTGAGCCGTTTGACCAACTGGGGGACGCTGTTGGCCGGATAGAGGCTCTGGTCGGGGTAGGTTTGGCCGGAAAGGTTGGCATCGGCGGCTACCTGCCAGCCGCTCAGGTAGATGGCTTTTAGCCCCGCTTTAACCATTTGCACGGCCTGGTTGCCCGTTACGGCCCCCAACGCGTGAACATAATCTGTGCTGCGCAGCAGGTTCCACAGCCTTTCAGCGCCCAGCCGGGCCAGGGTATGCTCAATTTGTACGGAGCCGCGCAATTTTACCACGTCGGCGGCGGAATAGTCGCGCCGGATGCCCTGCCAGCGCGGGTTGGTGGCCCAGTTTTGTTCCAGTTGGTTAATTTGCAGCTTTAGATTATCCATGGCTTCTCTCCTGGTTTAAATAATTTATGGTTTTATTCGCAGCCCGCTTCACGGTTGATTGGGCCATTCCCACTCTTTAGCTTCTGTGCTATAATCTTCACCATAACCGGTCCGATATTTGAAAAAAACCATATTTTGGTGAATAAATAATTATTAGCGAATTTTCGCTAATTTATCACATTACGCTGAATTTGTCAAGAGGCAAATTGGCGATACATCACTCAACAATAGGAAAAGCTGGTGAATACTGATCTAATCAACATTATTTTTGGTTTAAAAGTGCGACAGGCCCGCACCGAGGCCGATTTAAGCCTGTCGGAATTTGCCGGCCGCTGCGAACTGTCGCCCTCGTATGTCACCGAAATTGAGAAGGGGCGCAAATACCCCAAAACCGACAAAATTTTAAAAATGGCCGAAGTGCTGGGCAAGGATTACGATGACCTGGTCTCTATCAAGCTGGACCCATCGCTCACTTATCTGGAGACGATGCTGGCCTCGCCGTTAATGCAGCACTTTCCGTTTGAAGAGTTTGGGTTAGAGGTGGGCAATCTGGTGAGCCTGTTTACCCGCGCGCCCGATAAAGCCAGCGCGCTGCTGCACGCCATTTTAGAGATTGGACGTCAGTATGATATGAAAGAGGAGCATTTTTTGCGGGCGGCGCTGCGCTCGTATCAGGAAATTCATGAAAATTATTTTCAGGAACTGGAAGATGCCGCCGCCGGGTTTATGGAGCAGTACCGGCTAAAAAATGAATTGCCCCTAAAATTAAGCTCGCTGCAAGCCTTAATTCAAAACGAATTTGGCTATCAAATTGATGACCGGCGGCTGGCCAGGCACGACAAGCTCGCCAGCTATCGCTCGGTGTTTATTGGCGGAACCAAACCAAAGTTGTTGATTAACGCGGCCCTGCATGAGAGTCAGCTTAAATTTTTGCTGGCCCGCGAGTTGGGATACCAATTTTTGGAGATAAAGGAACGGTCCGACACCTCATCGCCCGATAAGGTGGATTCTTTTCAGCAGGTGCTTAACGATTTCAAAGCCTCTTACTTTGCCGGCGCGCTGATTATGCCTCGCGCTGCCATTCTGGCCGACCTGCAAAATTTGTTTCAACTGGATACCTGGAGCCCTTACCGGCTGCTGGAGATGCTGGAAAAACATGATGTTACCCCCGAGATGCTGCTGTACCGCCTTAGCGAGTTGATACCCCAATTTTTTGGCGTTAAACCTCATTTTCTGCGTTTTCATGATAACAACGATGGTTATCAGTTAATCAAGCAGCTCAATTTGAGCGACCGCCTGCTGCTGCCCAGCGGCATTGGCCTGTACGAGCATTACTGCCGCCGTTGGTTATCGGTGCGGCTGCTAAGAGAGATGGCAACCCAGGACTCGCCGGAGCAGTTTGTCAAAACCCCGCTGGTAGGTGTGCAGGTGTCGCAATTTCTTGATTCAGACGAGCGTTTTTTGTCCTTTGGCTTTGCCCGGCCGCTGGCCCTATCGCCCCAGGTGGGCAGCAGCGTGGTTATAGGGTTTAGAATTACGCCCGATTTGAAACAGATTGTTCGCTTTGTAGAAGACCCCAAAATCCCCGCCGTCATCATCAATGAAACCTGCGAGCGCTGCCCTCTAACCGAAGCGCAATGCGCCGTGCGCGCCGCAGAGCCAACCATTCTGCGGGCCGAAAAACAAAAGGCCGAGCGCAAGGCCGCGCTCAACCAACTTATCGCTCAGTTGCAAACGTGAGAAAAAGTATTGAGGTCAATCCGGCAGGTCAATCAACCCGGCGCGAACGGCGGCCAGCACGGCCTGGGCGCGGTTGGGCTGTTGCAGCTTGTTGAGGATGTGCTTGGCATGGCTGCGAATGGTCTCTTCGCTCACAAAAAGCTGCTCGGCAATTTCGCGGTAGGTGGCGGGGGTGGCCATTTGGCGCAGCACTTCCTGCTCGCGGGGGGTCAGCCGAATTTTCTGAACCGGCGGCAAGACGCGCCGGGCGGTGCGCTCCAGCACGCGGCGGGCCAGAGTTGGGTGCAGGTAAGCTTCGCCGCGGGCCACGGTGCGGATAGCCTGCGTTAAGATATCCGGCTCGACATCCTTCATTACATAGCCGTCAACCCCGGCGGCCAGTAAATCCAGTACGCGGTCATCCAATTCTACTCCGCTTAAAATTAATACCCGCACCTCCGGGGCCACCTGGCGCAAAACCAGCAGGGCCTGTTCTCCATCCATCTCCGGCATCACTAAATCAAGCAAAACCAAATCGGGCTGAAGTTGTTGGGCCAGTTCAACCGCCTCCACTCCGTTTTCGGCTTCGCCCACCACTTCAAAATCGGGTTCCAGGCGCAGCACCATTACTAACCCGCGCCGCACCACGGCGTGGTCGTCGGCTATTAAAATGCGAATGCGCTCGTCAGCCATGCCCGTTCCTTTCTTTCAGCGGAATCTGCACCAGTACCTGCGTGCCCTGATTAGCCTGGCTCAAAATGTTACAGGTTCCGTGTAGCGCCTCAATTCGTTCTTGCATTCCCCGTAAGCCAAACCGCTCGCGGTTGCGTTCGCGGGCCAGCATCATCTTGGGGTCAAACCCGCGCCCTTTATCGCGGATGCTCAGGTACACTTCGTTGGGTTCAATATACAGGTACAGCCGGGCCGAATCGACCCCGGCGTGGCGGGCGGCGTTGCCCAGCGCCTCTTGCGACACCCGGTACAGGCTGCGCCGGATGACAGCGGGCAGGCCGTCAAAATCGCCATCAATATTAAACTCGATATTGAAAACGTGGTCGGGGGCGGTGTGGGCCACATATTTACACAGGTCGGCTTGAAATTTTTCTTTGGTGAGGCCCGACGGCCAGATATCCAAAATGGATTGGCGCACCTCCTGGCGCACCCGCTCGGCCACGCTGCGCAACTCGGATAGTTCTTGCCGCACCATTTCGGCGTGGTTGGGCAGCAGCTTGATGCAGGCATCCAGGGTAAAGGCAATGCCAAACAGCGATTGGGCTACGGTATCGTGAATATCGCGGGCTATGCGGTTGCGTTCTTGCTCAACGGCCAGCCGGCGGGTGCGGTCGAGGGTGCCCAGGGCCATAGCCGCCTGGCTAACCAGCGCGGTTAGAATGGGCCAGCGGTCGTCGGTGGTGTCAACCGGGCCGGTGGTTTTTACGGCAACCAGTAACACCCCCACAATTTGCTCTTGCCAGACCATTGGCAAAATCAACCAGTTTTCATGGCCCAGCCACAGGTTCATGGTCTCGTCATTTGCCAGCGGCGTTTCTTTAGTGCTGGCGTGGCGGCGCAGTTGCCGGTCGAGCGCGGTTTGGGCAATCGGGCCGTTTTCTGGCGTTAAAGCCATTGGAACGGGGCCGGTTTCGCCACCGGGCCAGGGCGGCAGCGTTTGCCAATCTTCCAATCGCTGGCGAGTGGGGTTATGCAGCCCTATGATGGCGCGTGAAAAATTCAAATCTGCGGTAACGGCCTTCAACAGCCGATTTTGAACAGATTGGCTATCGGGCGCGCCCTGCAAAAAAAGCGAAAGTTCGTGCAGCATTTCTAGCTGTTGATGCTGGCCGGTTAGCTGGTTGAGAGACCGGCTTAAGGTGTCGTGCTGCTCTGCCAGCGCCCTGTGGGTTTGAACCAGATGCGCTAACATGGAAAGCGGGTATTCAAACAAAAATGGGACCAGCCACAGGCCGGTTAATTGGGCAAACAGCGCCCCCAGTTCTGTTGCAGCCATGTTGAGGTTGCCGGTAACAAACAGCGCCGTTAAATAAAAGAGGGTAAAAATAGCGGCAGCCAGCAGCAAGCCCCTGCGCCGAAAGAAGAAAGCTCCGGCCAATAGCGGGCTGAGGGCGTAAAAGGAATAAAAGCTCAACGCCGCGCCACTGCGAGCCAGCAAGATGGCAATAAACAGCAAATCTACCCCTAAAAATAGCGGATGCCCCAGCACCGGCCGGTTGAGGTGGTGAAATAAGGTAATTAATAAAGTAAACCCGGTTGTAATGGCAAGTAGCCAGACCGCGCCAGCGCTGGGGGCGACGGAGTCGGCTGGGAATAGAAGCAACCAGATAGAGGGCGTCAAACTAAGCCAGCGATAGATGAGCAAAAATAACAGGAGGTGGCGTTTGTAAGTAGGGGATTTTAAATTGATTGCTGATGAATCAGCCGTCATGGCTGCACCTGTAGCCGCAGATCACCCTGATCAGGCCAAAATTCCTTTTCAATAATAGCCAAGTTTTCAATTTTGGCAAGCATATTTCCAGGCCGATTTTGGATATCACCCCCACGGGGGATATCAATATCCCATGCCAGGGTGATATTAATTCCCCCTGCAAAGGTGATGACACCCAACCGGGGGCTACTGTAAAATAAGGGTTATAGTGGAGGGATTGCCTGGTAATAAAAACCCGCCTCTAGTTACATGGTTCTCCCTCACCGGGCGACTTCCCAAACCATTCTTGGGGGTGCCGGGAAGTCGCCTGATTCTATCTAATCTATCGCCTCAATTGCCAAAACGATTTCAAAAGAAAATTTGAAAATTTACAACTCAGAGGGGAGTGGTGTTATGAGCGCTGAGTCCTTGGAAGTGAGCGAAGCGCAGATAGCGGTACACTGGCAAGAGGAAGAATACTACTATGC
>CAZAPG010000064.1:0-21325 GCA_964486935.1 uncultured Caldilineaceae bacterium
GATTTTAACCAGATTTGCCCAAACAACGGGCAATTGATTTGTACCTTGTACCGGCCTTGTTGTACGCTGGTACAAGGGTACAAGTACAAATCATTTCTAATTGAGCAGAAAGGATTTTCAAAAATGGTTACTTTTTTTTATCGGCTGGAAGATGAGAACGGCGGCGGTTACACGCTGCGGTTTGATAGCTTTATTGGTCAGGTTTGCAGGGCGATTGACAGTGAAAAATTTTGCTATAAAAGCGCCCTTGAAAAACTACTTGAGGTAGACAACGCCCCACCAGCGCCCAACACCGGCGACGCCGAAAATGATTTTTGGGCCGTGTATGACCAGCTAAAGGTTATTCATAACTTCAAACGGCGGCCTCGGTCGGCCAAATTGAGAAAGCAGGTAGACGCAGCTTTTTTTGAGGGCGTAACCCGTGGTGGCGGTCAACTAAAAGCCACGCACCCGAACCGGTCCGGTTTGGTTCTTTCGTACTCGTTGAGGTTAGAAAATGCTGCGTAACCTGTTAACCCGTTATAGCTTTGAACAGGCCGTTAGTGATTTTCTAAAGGCCAAAGAGATTAAGGCCCAAAACACACGGGAAAGTTACGAGCGCAGCTTGTGTTACTATCGCCAGTATGTAGGCACACGCTGGCCGCCAACCGCCGATGATATAGACACCTTTTTGGCGGCCAGCAAAGCCAGGGGTTTAGGTAAGGCCAGCTTGCACAACCAATATCGCAATATTCGTTGCTGGCTAAACTGGTTAGAGCGGCGCGGGAAGCTGAGTCACAACCCCATTAAACAGGTTGACGCCCCGGCCAAATATGAACCACTACCCCAGGCCATAGCGGTTGACCGGCTGCAAAAATTCTTTAATGCCATTGCCGCCTATCACTACCCGGCGTGGTTTGAGTGGCTTAGGGTTAGGGATATAGCCCTGTTTTTGCTGCTACTGGAAACCGGAATGAGAATTAGCGAAGTTTGCGCCCTGCGGCTGAATGACCTGGACTTCCCCCGCCGAACCGCCATAATTCGCCAGGCCAAAGGGGACAAAGACCGGCTAGCCGTGTTTAACAATCCTCGTGTAGCTAAAGCGTTATCAAATTGGCTGGATATCCGCGCCTCGTTGCCCATTCCCCTGGAGTGTCACAACGTCTTTGTAACCCACTGGCGGCAACAAATCTGGCGGCCTATCAAAGCCGAGGGAGTCCAACACGCCCGGCTGAGGTATTGCAAGCTGGCCGATATTCCCCGTTTCCGGGTGCATGACCTGCGTCACTCATTTGCGGTTTACGCCCTGCGCGGTTTGGCCGATTTGTTGGATATCCAAAAACAAATGGGCCACAGCAGCCTGGAAGTCACCCTGCGTTACACCCTGGCCGAAGATGTTGGACGGATTGAAAGACACGCCCGATATAGCCCGGCCCGGTATGTATTTGCCTAACTTTCACCCCCTGCCCCGGTAATGGGGGCAGGGGGTGAACTATCATAGCAAAGTAGAGGTAAAAAATGAAACACGCCATTATTTACGACCGGGGCAGCACTAAAAAGCAGGCAGACAACTACAGCCGGGTTAATGCCCGTGAAGTTGGTATTAGAATTGCTGAACAGAACGGCTTTTCTTGGGAATACGTGAAGGAAATAGGCACGGGTACAACCCTGACAGGCCGCCCGGAAATGATGAAAATTTTAGACAGAATCGCCGCCGGCGAGATACAGGTTATTATTGTGCAAGACCTTGACCGGCTGGCCCGGCCCGAAGATGCTGTTGTGTACAACACTATCCGGCAGGTGATAATGGAGTACAACGCTATCATCTTCACCCATACCAGCCGGGTTGACCTTAACGACGATGACGACGATTTTATGGCCGATATAACAATGTCTGTTGCCAAAAAAGAACGCCGGCGAACCATGAAGCGAATAATGCGAAGTTTGAAGGCCAAAGCCGAGCAGGGGCGATTTATTGGGGGCGCTCTTGGGCTTGGATATAAAATTGTTTATCGGAATGAGGGCAAAGACAGTGATTTAGCCATAGACGAAAGCGAAGTAAAGAGAGTCAAAGCCATTTTTGACACCCTGGAAAGCACCGGGGGCAATATTGGCGCGGCGGCCAAAAAGCTAAATGAGCGGGGCTACAGGGGCAAAAAAGGGAATTTATTTGCACCCTCTACGGTAAGGAAGCTGGCTAATCAAAAGTTGTACATCGGCATTTTTGAAACCAAAGTAACCGACAAGATAAGCCACCGGCCCGATTTGCAAATTATTAGCATAGACCAGTTCAACCGCGTACAGAAGCTAATCAAAAGCCGGGCCGGAAACCACAGGGACATGGGTAAGCGGGGGCGGTATGTGCTTACGGGCTTTGTGGTTTGCGCCAATTGTGGCGGCCCAATGGTTGCCGCAAATAAGGGGCGGATTGTATACCAATGCGCGAACCGCCGAAAATATGGGCCGCAAAGATGCGCTACCAGCAAGTCTTACTCAGAACATTTAATTTTGTCGCCCATTATTGAATTTTTGGCCGATTTTATTCAGAAGCAAATTGACTTTCATGCGGAATTGGACGCCGCCGCCGCCCGGTATGGCAAAAGTATCACCGAGGAAGCAATAGAGGCCGCCGTACAAGGTGAACTTGCCAGCGTTCAAGCCGGTAAGCAACGGTTGATTGAGGCCATAAGCTTGGGTATACTCACCCATCAAGAGGCCGCCGTGAAACTGGATGAATTGAGAGAACAGGAACAACGTTTGATGGTTGAGTTATCCAGCATTGCTGAAAAGACCGAAATTTTGGATCAATGGCAAGAAGCCCTTAACGCGCTAAAGGAACAAGATATTACAGGCAGGCTCACCCAATTGGCAGCACAAAAGCCGATAGCTTTTAGACGGTTGCTTGCGCTTGTGTTTGAACCCAATAGCCTGAGAGTGAGAACAGAACGCAAAGCGGGTAAATGGGTAGGCACATTAGAGATTTATAGGCTTACCGAAGCAATGAGAGACGCAACATTGGTATCTTTTTGTACCGAAAGGCAGAGTTAGGTATAATCATAAAATCTGCCCGGTGTGAGTCTGCAAATTTTAAATCTTCAGGCCACCCAAAACTATGGTATAATGGACGCGCAATCAACCCTGTCTTGTAATCAGAACGCGTCCAACTCAAACCCCAAGCGTTAGAATAACCTGTTGATGCTTGACGTATTCATTCCCCAACAGCTAAATTTATTTAAAGATTTTGCCAATCAATGGCAACAGGCTACCGGTAGCAAGCTTATACTACTCTCACCCACAGGCGAGGTAGTGGCAAGCGCTAACGGCGCCTACCCTGTTGTTACCCCAGAAATTTTAGACCAAATCTCTCCGCAAGAAACCAGTTTCTTTACCTATTCTCAAAAACCTGTTCTGGCCGCGCCGCTGATTCAAGGTGGTCAAACCCTTGGATATATTTTGGCGCTTAACGCCAGAGCGCAAGATGCCTCGTTGCTGAAATGGGGCGCTCAAAACATAGTGGCCCGGCTGGTTGATAACCAGGCCCTGCAAAATATGACCGATGAACTGATCGGGGCCTGGGACCAGCTAGAGTTGATTTATCGGGTTACAAAAAACCTGGCGCTTACCACTGATTTGATGGCGACTCTTCGCTCAATTTTGCAGGAAATAAAAAAGGTGGTTGACACCGAAGACGGCTTTGTGCTGTTCAAACAAAACCAGATGCTATCAACCGTAACCTGCCGCCCCAACAGCGATGAGTCTAGTTACACCCCCACCCTGCTCAACAAACTGGTGCAGGCCAATCGGGCTGTTATTTGTAACGATGTTTTGACTTGCCGGCAACTCTGGCCGCAAGCCCCTACCCTTGTAAAAAATATGCTGGCCATTCATATTGGCCTTACCGAAGAAAACGTTCAGGCCGCTATTGGACTGATTAATAAAGTTAATAACACGTTTACCGCCGGCGACGTAAAATTGCTAACGGCTTTAGCCCAGCATTTGGCCACCATTATTAAAAACTTTTTAGCCCATCAAAAAGTTGTTACTCAAGAGCGATTAAGCCGGGAACTGGAAATTGCCGCCGAAATTCAAGAAAGCATGCTGCCGCCCAAACTTCCCCAATTGGGTGGGTTGTCGATGGCCGTTTCTTCTATCCCTGCCTCTGAAGTGGGCGGCGATTTTTATGATTTTGTAACCCTTGACGACCGCCACCTGGTGCTGATGATTGGCGACGTGTCGGGCAAAGGCATTCCGGCGGCCATGCTAACCTCTCTTACCCGCACCATGCTGCGGGTAGAGGCCATGCGCGGCGAACCGCCCCATAAAATTATTAAACAGGCCAACAACGTTTTGCATCATGATTTAAGCCGGGCCGATGCCTTTGTAACCGTATTTGTCGCCATCATCGACGCCTTTGAAGCCAAACTTACCTATGCCAGCGCCGGCCATACCCCCACCCTGCTCTGGCAGGCCGAGGCCGGAAAAGTCAAACAATTAAAAGCCACCTCGCCGCCTATTGGCATTGTTGGCTTTCAGGATAACCACTCGCACACAATTGAATTACAACCCAGCGATACCCTGGTTTTTTATACCGATGGTATTACCGAAGCGCACTCGCCTAATAACGATTTGTTTGGTTTAAATCGACTCGTTTACATTGTTGAGTCCAGGGCGGTTGATGCGCCCGAAATACTTCAGCAATATATCCAGTCAGAAGTGCTTAACTTTTCGCGCAATGCCTCAAGCAAAGATGATGCCACCTTGCTGGTTGTAAAAATTTTGCCCCACTCCGAGGCGTCAATGCCACAACACATCTCTACAGTGGTCAAAACCGTTGATTTCATCTACCCGGCCGATATGGAGTACTTGAGCGAAATCTCGCAAGAAATTTCGGCCACCTGCCGAGAGTTACCCGCACTGCCCGTTAGCTCCAGAGGAGATGATTTTATCTACCTGATAGAACTGGCTATTTCAGAAATTTGCACCAACATTATCAAACACGCCTACGCCGGTCAAAAAGGTGAAATTAACGGGCGCGTTACGCTGCTAAACAACGGCGTGCAGCTAGACTTTTACGACCAGGGCGCCAGTTTTGACCCCAACTCTGTGCCCGAACCCACGCCCGACCCGCACAATTTATCAGAGGGCGGGTACGGTTTGCATATTGTCAGGCAAATTATGGATGTGGTTTCTTACGAAAGCAAACCTGACGCAGGCAATCACTGGCACCTGATAAAATTTTTGACACATTCATAACTTCAATATTTAATTTACAATAATCACTGCGGGTCTGTCCCAAATTTTGGGAACAGATAGGGGGCGCGGGGGGTATCCCCCCTGCCGAAGGTGTCCCAATTTCCTAAAATTTGGGACGCACCCAATCACTGCTGCTAAATTGCGTCAAAGGTATTTAAGGATTACAATAAAACCGTTATTCTTAGGGCGGTAATCATTGCTCGCTTACGAGATATAAAAATATTGGGAGCGAATTTATGGAAATCTCTTGCAAATCAGTTTCACCAAATGTCAGCGTTGTATCCTTAAATGGAGCATTAAACGCTCGCTCGGCTGAGGAGGCCAAACAGACCTTCAGAAACCTGGTTGAAGAAGGGGTCACTCAGGTAATTGTCGACCTGCATGAAGTTCCGTTTATAGATAGCTCTGGCCTGGCAGCCCTGGTATCTGGCCTCAAAACGTTGGGCGGCGAAGCTTCAAACCTTAAATTGGCCGCGCCCCAATCGCAGGCCCGGCTGTTGTTTGAACTGACGATGTTTGACCGCGTATTTGAAATCCACGATAGCGTGGATGATGCGATGAAAAGCTTAAACGCAAGCTAAAGGTGCAGTTATGGAGATATCTCGCCAAATACTTGGCGAAAATATTGTTTTAATTCGCCTGAGTGGTCGCCTGGACGCAACTGCCAGTTCAGCAGTTAAAGACATCCTGCAAGAATCGTTAGAGGAAGAGCAGTATAAAATTATTATCGACTTGCAGAATGTCCCCTTTATAGATAGTTCTGGTTTGGCTGCGTTAGTATCTGGTTTGCGGATGGCGCGAGAAAAAAAAGGGGATATTGTTTTAAGCGGCGCCCAGCCCCAGGCGCAAATTGTATTTCGTCTGACGATGCTGGACCGTATTTTTGCCATTCATCCCACTACTGATCAAGCTCAACAAAGCCTGAATTAGCTATTGTGTCTGCAACAGTTCTTATCATTGATGATGCTGTTCATATTCGCCGTTTAATTGCCAGAATGTTGGAGCAAAACAATTTTAACACCCTGGAAGCCGCCGATGGTTTGGAAGGGTTGTTGCTATTGAAAGAGCAGAAACCAAGCGTTGTCACCTGCGATATCTCGATGCCGTTGATGGATGGTTTTGAATTTTTGCTCGCCGCCAAAAATGACCCCGAAACACAAAACATCCCCATTATTATGGTTACAGCCGTAGGGCAAGAAGAAGAAACGGCCAAGGCCCTGCAATTGGGCGCCGATGCCTGTTTAACCAAACCCTTTAGCTCTAGCCACTTGCTAGAGTTAATTCAAACTCAACTTGGTAAATAAACATACCAAAAACAAAAAGGGCCAGGATATTTACCTGGCCCTTTTTTTGTTGACTTTTAACCCAGCCGGGCGCGTAGATTTTGCAGGCTCAGGGTCAAACTGTCAAACGGGTTGCCGGGGCAGGTATCTTGTTCAACAATATACCATTGGGTCTGGCTTGTTTCAGCCGCCTCAAAAATGCTCAACCAATTCAGCGTGCCGGTTCCTACCTCGGCAAAGGTGGGCGGCTCAGTGGGGGACATATCTTTAAGATGAATCAGGGGAACCCGCCCTGACCATTGTTTGATGTAACCAGCCGGGTCTTCGCCGCCAAATTTTATCCAGTAGGTATCGGCTTCAAGCTGAAGGTTGGCCGGGTCGCTTTGCTCAAGTAAAATGTTCAGGGCATATTTGTTGTTAAATTTGATAAATTCAAATTCATGGTGGTGGTAGCAAAGCTGCAAGCCATTGGCCCGGCACTGCTGGCCGATTTTATTTAAATCTGCGGCCAGAGCGCGGTAGTCAGCCTCGGCGCTGCGCGCTTCTGGCGGCAGCCAGGGGCAAATTAAAAAATCCGCGCCCAGTTCCAGATAGGTTTCTATTTGATGAGTCAAATTATTTTTCAACTCCGCCAGCGATACATGGGCGCTGACGCATTTAAGATTTAACGTTTGCAGGGTTTGGGCAATTTCTGCCGGGGTATGGTTGAATAGCCCGGCCAACTCTACGCCGGTGTAGCCAATTTTGGCTACTCTTTCTAAAGCTTTGGGTAAATTTTGGGCGGCGGCCTCTCTGACCGTATACATTTGGGCTGCAATTGGGGGGTGACTCATTAGTTTACCTCATAGAAATTTGTTTGATTATTATCAGGCTGTTTGGCAGCCTGAGTTGGACATAAAAAAGCCCTACAAAAACGTAGGGCTTTTGACTAATCTGACCTGATTGAAAGTTAAACCACTTCAGGCATTGGAGGAACGGCTTCCTGGGCAGATTCGATGATGTTGAACACAATCTCGCCGTCTTTGGCATCGGCTTGAATTTTATCGCCCAGGTTATAAATACCCGCCAAAATACCCTCAGACAATGCGTCTTCAATTCTATGCTGAATAACGCGGCGCAGCGGCCTGGCTCCAAAATCGGGGTCGTATCCTTCTTCGGCCAGCACTTCTTTGGCGGCGTCGGTGATAGTCAGGGTAATCTCGTGCTCTTTTAATCGCTCTTCGACATGCTTCATCAACAAAGCCACAATTTGGCCAATCTCTTTGCGAGAGAGGGCGCGGAAGATGATGATGCCGTCGAGGCGGTTACGGAATTCCGGGCGGAAGGTGCGTTCCATCTCGTCCATAACCTTTTTGCGCATTTTTTGGTAGGCGCTTTCTTCTGTTTCGTCCTCGCCTTTTTTAACGGCAAAACCCAGGCTACTTTCGCGCTTGATTAAATCGGCCCCTACGTTAGAGGTGAGAATCAGGATGGTGTTGCGAAAATCTACGCGCTTGCCTTTGGCGTCGCTCAGGTGCCCATCTTCCATAATTTGCAACAAGGTGTTGAAAGCTTCGGGGTGGGCTTTTTCAATCTCGTCAAACAGAATGACGCTGTAGGGGCGGCGCCGCACGGCTTCGGTGAGTTGGCCGCCTTCTTCAAAGCCAACATATCCGGGCGGCGAGCCAACCAGCCGGGCCACGTTGTGGCGTTCCATAAATTCGCTCATATCCAGCTTAATGAGCGCCTCTTCGCTGCCAAACAGAAATTCGGCCAGGGTTTTAGCCAGTTCTGTTTTACCAACGCCGGTTGGCCCTAAAAAGATAAAGGTGCCAATGGGGCGTTTGGGGTCTTTCAGGCCGGCGCGGGCGCGTCGCACCGCTTTAGAGATAGCGTCAATGGCTTCGTTTTGGCCGATTACCCGCTCGTGCAGTGCGACTTCCATTTGGAGCAGGCGCTCTTTTTCTTCGGTAGCCAGGCGACGCACCGGGATGCCGGTCCACATGGAAACAACCTCGGCAATGTCTTCTTCGGTTACGCTGGGCATTTCTGTAACATTTTCAAAATCTAAGTCGATATCATCCAGCGCGCCTTCAAAATCTGCTTCGGCTGAAGATTGGGTTACGGCCTCGAGCCGTTTTGAGAAGGCGGATGCCTCGTCTACTTCATCAGAGTCGGGCAATCGGGCTGCCAGTTGTTCTTGCTCGGCGGCAAAGGGTATTTTGTAAAGGCGAACTCTGGCGGCGGCTTCATCTATCAGGTCAATGGCCTTATCGGGCATAAATCTATCGGTTACGTAGCGGGCGGCCAGATTGGCGGCGGCCACCAGGGCCTCGTCGGTAATTTCCAGGTTGTGGTGAGCTTCGTAGCGGCTGCGGATACCCTTGAGAATTTCAATGGTTTCATCAATGGACGGCTCGTCAACCATAACCGATTGGAAGCGGCGCTCCAGCGCGGCGTCGCCTTCAATATTTTTGCGGTACTCATCCAGCGTAGTCGCGCCAATACATTGCAACTCTCCGCGAGCCAGCGCCGGTTTTAAAATGTTGGCTGCATCAACGGAGCTGCCCGCCGAACCGGCGCCAACCAGCATATGCAACTCGTCAATAAAAAGAATGGCGCCAGATTCTTTGATTTCTTCAATCACCCGTTTAAGGCGTTCTTCAAACTGGCCCCGGTACATAGTGCCGGCCACCAAAGAGCCAACATCCAGCATAACTACCCGTTTGCCCAGCAGGGTATCGGGGGCTTCGCGGTTGACAATGCGCTGGGCCAGCCCTTCAACGATGGCGGTTTTACCCACGCCGGGTTCGCCAATGAGGGCCGGGTTGTTTTTGGTGCGCCGCGATAAAATCTGGATAACGCGCTCAATTTCTGTTTGACGCCCAACTACCGGGTCCAGTTTGCCCTGTTCGGCCAGGGCGGTTAAATCGGTGCCTAGCTGGTCAACCAGAGGCGTGCCTTTGCCGGATGACTCCCTGGTAGCGGGGCCGGATGATTGCGAAGAGCTTTCCATCATTACCCGCGCTGTTTGGGAGCGAACCTTGTCTAGCCCAACGCCAAGGCCCCGCAAAACGTCTACGGCAACGCCCTCGCCGGCTCTTACCAAACCCAGCAGCAGGTGTTCGGTGCCAATGTAGTGATGCCCCAGGCGGCGGGCTTCGTCCACGGCCAGCTCGATGACTCGTTTGGTTCTGGGAGTCAGGCTCAATTTACCATACATGGCTCGTTGGCCTCGCCCAACGGTGCGCTCTACTCGCTCTCTTACTTGCTTGGGGTCTACCCCCAGGTCGCGCAGAACTCTAACAGCCACGCCATTTTCTTCTCTGACCAACCCAAGTAAAAGATGCTCAGTGCCAATATAGTTGTGGTTTAGGCGCTGCGCTTCTTCCTGGGCCAGGGTTAGTACCCTGCGAGCACGCTTGGTAAATCGATCAAATTTGTCACTCATTTATAAATCCTTACCGGGTTAAAGGCTGCAAATCTTAATAAAAGCTGTTTAAATGTAGAGATAAAGGTTTATTGGTTGATGTTGATGTTATTCTTCAGACCCTTCTTCAGCGGAGCCGGGGGTATCTTCTTCATCAGCGTCAGCCTGATACTCGGCCCAATTTTCCAGGTCTTCTACCTGCTTCAGGCTTAACCCCATCCGTTTGCGTTCCGGGTCAATATGAATAATACGCACCTTCACGTCTTGTTCTTCGGCTAAAACTTCGCGGGGGTGCGTAATATTTTTATCACTAATTTCTGAGATGTGGATTAAACCTTCGATGCGGTTATCAATGCGGGCAAATGCGCCAAAGTTGGTTAATTTGGTAATGGTGGCATCTACAATCTGGTCGATGTGATAATATTCAAACACCTGGCTCCAGGGTTCGGGTTGCAGGCGTTTCAGGCTCAGGGCAACGCGCTGCTGGTCGTGCTCGATGTTGAGAATATATACGTCAACTTTGTCGCCTACCTGTAAAATTTCGCTGGGGTGTGAAACGTGGGTCCAGGCCAATTCAGAGAGGTGAATCAAACCATCGATGCCGCCAATATCTACAAAGGCGCCAAAGTCGGCCAGGCTGGTTACGGTTCCCTGGCGAACATCGCCTTCGGCAAGCTGGTCTAGTAATTTGGCTTTTTCTTTAGCCTGTTCTTTGCGAAGTTCATCGGCAGCCGCGCGCTCCGATAAAATCAGACGATTGCGGTTGCGGTCCACTTCGATAATTTTGAGCCTGAGCATTTTGCCGGTAAGCTGGTCCCACCGTTCGGTTCTGCTAGAGCCGCCATACTGGGTGCTTGCCAGTTGCGAGCCTGGCACAAAGCCGCGCACGTGACCAAAATTGACAATTAGCCCGCCTTTGTTGTTGCCAATCACCTCACACTCAATTACCTCTTTTTCCTTGTAAAGGCGTTCGGCTTTGTCCCAATCTTTTTCGGCTTTTGCCTGGCTAAGAGAGAGCAGAATATGGTCGTCGTCTTCGGTTTGGGTTTTTACTACGTAGACGGGAATTTCATCCCCAACTTTTATGGCGGCAATTTCTTCTTGGCTGAAGTTTTCCAGGTCTTTAGGCTCTATCAGACCTTCGTACTTGGCGCCAACATCGACAAAAATTTCGCCAGGCCGTTTACTGGCAACAATTCCTTTTACAATTGTTCCGGGCTGAATTTGCTGAATAGCGTCTTCCTCTTGGGCTAACAATTCAGCCATGGACATGATCTGGTCATCTTCTGAGCTGGCCAAAATTACTTTCTCCAGAAATGGGTTTTTCTTCTAAGCCAGGGTTTATGTTTGGGCTTGAAGTTTGAAAACATTATACTTGGATTATAAACAAAAATCAAAAAGTATCAAGAGCAGACTTTACGCTTAGGGTAGCAAGGCCACTGCTTCAATTTCTACTTTGGCGCCCAGCGGTAAAGCGGCAACCTGTACCGTACTGCGAGCCGGCGGCTGGTTAGAAAAAAAGCTGCCATAAACCTGATTAATGGCGGCAAACTCGCCCAGGTCGGTGACAAAGATGGTGGTTTTAATCACGTTAGCCAGGCCGGTTCCGGCTGCTTCCAGTACGCTGGCCAGGTTTTGCATCACCTGGCGGGTTTGGGCTTCGGTGCCGCCCTCAACTATTTTGCCCGTTTCCGGCGATAGCCCAATTTGCCCCGCCGTAAAAACAAAATTATCCACTCGCACCGCCTGCGAGTAAGGCCCCACCGCCGCCGGTGCATTGGATGTCGAGATAATCTGGCGTTCGAGTGTCATAATTTCTCCCTAAATATTAGATATTAATTGTGGGGTGGTTCATAAAGCGCGAGATTTAACTTTACACTTTTGACGAAGGACGAACGACGAAAGACGAATTTTTTACCAACACCCCTTCGTCCATCGTCCGTCGTCATTTGTCCGAACAAGATGAAAGTGTCAACTAATTTGTGAACCATCCCTTAATCGTAAATCCAAAATCCAAAATCGTAAATCTTACTCCTGCATTGTAACATGCAGTCGGTAATTGAGCCAACCACCCCGATTGCGGGATAAATTAAGGTGGAGTAAAATAGAAGCCCGCTGTATTGACCCAACATAACGAAAGAGCAGAGCGATGAAAATTCGTCCCACCAAAGGCTTAACCTTTGATGATGTTTTACTGGTCCCTAAACGGTCGCCGCTGGCCTCCCGGCAAGATGCGGACACCTCAACCTGTTTAACCCCCGATATTCGTTTGCGTATTCCCATTGTGAGCGCCAATATGGACACCGTCACCGAATCGGCTATGGCTATTGCCATGGCCCGGGCCGGAGGTATTGGCATAATCCACCGCTTTATGAGCACCGAAGCTCAGGCGCGCCAGGTGCGGCGGGTTAAGCGGGCCGAGGGCTTTATGGTTGAGCAGCCTCGTTCAATTGCCCAAACTGCCTCCATTGCCGAAGCGCGCCGGCTGATGCAACTGCACGAGGTGGGCGGATTGGTAGTGACCAATGGCGGCGAGGAGTTGATTGGACTGGTTACGCAGCGCGATATTTTGCTGGCCCCCAACGACACCGACTCGGTTGGTTCGGTGATGACCCGCCCCGACCGGATTATCAGCGTCTCGCCGCAGGTTTCGCCCGATAAAGCGCGGGAGCTGCTGCATAAACACCGTTTGGAAAAGCTGCCGGTCATCGACGAGGCCGGGCGGCTGGTGGGGTTGATTACGGCTCAGGATATTGTCAAGCATGAACGCTACCCCGGCGCCACCAAAGATAGCAAGGGCCGGCTGCGGGTGGGCGCGGCTATCGGCGTTAAACCCAAAGATATTGAGCGGGCCGGCGCGTTGCTGGAAGCCGGGGCCGACCTGCTGGTGCTGGATATTGCCCACGGCCACGCCGACCACTGCATCAACATGGTTAAAAATTTGCGCCAAAACTTTCCCCAAGCCCAAATTGTGGCCGGCAACGTAGCCTCCAAAGAAGGGGCGCGAGACCTGGCCGAGGCCGGCGCCGACGCCATAAAAGTTGGCGTGGGGCCGGGGTCAATTTGCACCACCCGAATTGTGACCGGCTTTGGCGTGCCCCAACTCACGGCTATCATGGATAGCGTAGAGGGCATTGCCCAGAGCGGGCGCAACCTCCCTGTTATTGCCGACGGCGGCATCAAAACTTCTGGCGACATGGTGAAGGCGCTGGCCGCCGGCGCGGCTACCGTGATGGTTGGCAGCCTATTTGCCGGCTGCGAAGAAGCGCCGGGGGCTACAGTAATTCGCAACGGGCAAAAATTTAAAGTGGTGCGCGGCATGGCCTCGCTGGGGGCGGCCATGGGCCGTAAAGCCGTAGAGGAGGGGGGCGATGAAAGCGCCGAAAGCCAGCAAGATTGGGACAAGGTAGTGCCCGAAGGCGTTGAAGCCGTTGTACCCTATCGCGGCCAGGTAGATGAACTGCTCTACCAACTGGTAGGCGGGCTGAAATCTGGCATGAGCTACGGCGGGGCCAACACCATTGCAGAGCTGCAAGCCAACGCCGAGTTTATAGAAATAACTCCGGCCGGCATCCGCGAGAGCTACTCGCACGATGTTGACAGATTGTAATTTGGCGTTTGCAAGCCTAATCTCCTGCGCCTAGTGCCTGCCATACTTCCAGCTTGGCCTGGACACGTTTGATAACCTCGTTGGTAAATTCGGTGGTGGTGCTGGTGCCGCCCAAATCGGTGGTGCGGTTGCCCTCGTAAATGGCCTCAAACACCGACTCATAAATGGCGCGGGCCACGTTGTTGGCTTGCGATGATTTCATATAACGCAGCAGGGCTGCGCCGGCCAAAATCATAGCGGTTGGGTTGGCCAGATTTTTGCCTTGCAGGGCCGGCGCCGTGCCGTGGGGCGCTTCGGCCATAACCACTTTTGGTTGCCATTCCTCGTCAAAAGAAATCAGCAAAGATTCCGCTCCGGCAATAGAACCAAACATTTGCAACACAAAATCGCTCAGGCAGTCGCCATCGCGGTTAAGCGAGGGGATAACCATCCCATCGCCGGCGTTGGTTAGCAGCAAGGCGTAGGTCGCGTCGATGAGTTGCGGCTCGTAGCGCACGTTAGGGTGACGTTGGGCGGCGGCGTCCATTTCCTCTTTGAGCATGCCCTCGTAAATGGGGCTAACCGTAAATTTGGGACCGCCAAACACCTTCACATTCATCTTTTCGGCATGTCTAAAGGCAAACTCGGCCACGGCCCGGCAATGCCGGCGGGTAATTTTTTCGGTGCGATAGGCCACTTCATCCAACCCCTCGCCTTGGCGGTGCTCTTTGGCCCCGTAAGCATCGCCCACAGCCATCCGCACCACCGAGATAGGCGCATAGGCCCCCGCCGAAGGGCGCACGCCGGGGATGCGCCGGCCTGTACGCACAATTACCGTGCCATCAACCGCATCGCGTAAAATGGCGTTGGGGCTGCCCACATCGCCGGCCTTTTCCGGGGTGATGGTGGCGGCCTTTAAGCCCAGCCCCGCAATTTTCATAGCTTCTGCGGCCTCCAGCACAATCTGGTTTTTGGTTTTGCGCCGGTTCTCCAAACCGAGGTCAAATCTAACAAAGTTACATTCCAGGCCGGTTACGGCCGGGTCTAACACGCGCAGCGTTTCTTCCAGTAGCTCCTGGCCGGTTTGGTCGCCTTCTAAAATAACAATGGTGGATGCCATAACCGCTCCTCCTCAACTTATTTTGCTCTAAGTGTACTGTCAAAAGCAATAAATCGTCAACAGCAAGCGTGTGGTAATTTAAAAAATAGACCCGGCAGGCTCCGGGTCTTAAATTTGTATTATATTGTAGTGAGGCGGAGATGATCAGGCCCATCTGGGACGGGTAGCCGGTGGTTTTGACCCCTCATCGAACGGGTTGAATTTTGTGATAGGTCCGTCGTAAGTCCAATCGAGTTTGAGCGGGTCGGTATTGATTATCTCCAGTTTGGCTTCGCAGTAGGGGCATTTTACGTGTTGCCCTACTTTGGAGCCTCGACCCACCTCAATCTGGTGATCACAATCTAAACAGAATCCGACTGGCATGATTGTCTCCTCCTGCTCAATTGAGATTACTATTATCTTATCAGTAAAATTTATTCCCGTCCAGTTTTAATATTTAAGCGGCATAAAACCGCTGCCCAGGGCTTGATGGGCCACCCCAATGGTTACAAACGCCTTGGGGTCTACCTGGGCCACAATTCGCTTGAGGTCGTTAACCTGGGGGCGGTAAATGGTGCAGGTTAGCATGGCGTGGCTTTGGCCGGTATAACTGCCGGTTATTTGCCATTGGCTGACTCCCCGGCCCAACCCAACCATTAGGGCCTGCGATAGTTCATTGCCCTGGTTGGTAATAATGGTGGCCGTGCGCACGCTGCTGGGGCCTTCCAGAGTGTAGTCGGAGGCGATGCCGCCCAAAAACAGGGTTAGCAGCGCGTACAGCGCAATTTCCCAGCCAAACACCGCTCCGGCGGTAAGTACGATGACGCCGTCGGTATAAAGGTAAATTTGGCTCAGGGGGATGCCGGTTTTTTGCTGAATAATTCGGCCAATAATGCCGGTGCCGCCAATGGTGCTGCCGGCCCGGTAAACAAGCCCGCCGCCAACGCCGCCCACCAGGCCGCCATACACCGCGCTCAGTAAAACGTCGTCGGTCAGGGGAGATTTGGGCAGCCAGCCGGGCATATAGGCCAAAAACAGGTCGGTGGCTACCGAAAAGATAAACACCGCCAGCATGGTGCGGAAAACAAATGTCCAGCGGCCCAGGTAAAAATACCCCAGAATCAACAGCGGGATATTCATAATCAAAACCATTGTGCCAATGGGCCAGCCGGTAAAATAATTAATAATGATGCTGATACCCCCAATGCCGCCAGCGGCCAGATTATAGGGCACCTGAAACAGGCTGTAGCCCAGAGCCGCAATGATTGTGCCCACCGTTAAAATAATAAGATTTTTGGTCTGTTGTTTAATGTTTTGTAATAAAACAGCTCTATTTGATTTTTGGTTGCCGGGGGCGGTTAAACTTGGGTTATTACCTTCGGACTTTTTGCCCCAGAATTTTCCCAAAAAATGTTGTTTGTGCATTGCTATGTTTGCTCTTTCTTAAGGTTACAGGCTGTGTCACTCATCAAGATTGTAACGGGAGTTGTATTTGACGTTGGCCGTAAAAGCCACATCAACTTCCAGCGGATTAGTGCTGATGACCTCTAGCGGAATATGACATTTGTGACATGAAAAACGGTAGCCTGCCGGAGTGTGCGGTTTGAGTTTTATTGAAGCGTCGCATTCGGGGCAGGTTGCTTCAACGGCGCGGTTTTTCTTTTTGGGACGGTTAGCGCGGCCTCCCGTTGTCAACGAGTCAAGCTCAAGCGGATTCACATTGGTTATAATCAGGTTGGTTTCGCAACTTGAGCAGACTACTCGCTGTCCTTGCCGGGGGTGGTTTCCTAACTTGAGGCGGCTTGAGCACTCCGGGCAAAATGCTTCTTTAATACCCATGGGTCTCCCTGTTTGGATCAGTAGTTTAGAATAAAGCACTCTCCAATTATGTCGTAAAGGTGTGTAAAATATGTGGAAAAAAGCTATAAATGGCGTGTCAAACTGCAAATTGGCGTTGCATTTTTTCAACGAGGAAACAAAGGGGCAACGGCAAAATGAGTCATATACTTCTCCATTCTGTGTTTGAGCTTTAAATAACTCAAGTTGCCACCTTGCCAGCGAAAGACCTTTAGGGTTTCCAACATCGCTTTATCTAGCCAGGTTTTTGGGATTGAATGTGATTTCTGGTGAAGATTACCTGATAAAACCCTAAAGGTCTGGGTAGTTAGCTACTTGGATTTTAAATAAGTAAGGTGGGGTCTGTGTCTGGCGAGATATTCAAGTAGGCCAAAATTTGTTGGGTAAGCTGTTGAGCCAGCGCTGCCGGGTTATCGCCGCGCAGCAATATTTGGCCGCCGGCCATTGCGCCGTGCCCTCCGGCAGAGCCGCGCACGCCAACTATTTGTTGCACCAGTTGACCTGCCCCGCGCCGGTTGTAAGTACGCACCGAAAGTATCATGCTATCATGGTATACGCCTATACACACAACCCAGCGGCTGCCCTGCATACGCAGCAGCATATCGGCCATTTCTGCGGTCATATCCGGGTAATTCATTGCGCCGATGTAGGAAATGATAACTTCGCCGTATAGGTAGGCGTTTTGCAGGGCGGTTACAAAATTTTTAAAGTAATCGGCGGGAACCTGGGCGCGTTCAATTTTAAACATCGCTTCAATATCTACCTGGGGCAAAAGCCGGCAAAAAGAGTGGGTGTCAAGCGAACTGACGCCCCGTTCCAGCCCCATTGTATCGGTTTTGATGCCATAGAACAGGGCGGTTGCCAGCGATGATTCAATGGGCAACCCCGCCGCCTGAAGATATCCGGTCAGGATACTGGCGGTTGACCCTACATTGGGCCGCACATCAAAAAAGTTGGCTTTGTTTGTTGCCTGGCGCAAGGGGTGATGGTCAATTACCAGCGTTGGTTTGGCCTGAGCGGGCAACGGGTTATTGCCGGCGCCGGGTTGGGTGTCAACCAGCGCAATGGGCTGGTTGACACCCAAATCTGCGCCTTTTAAGCGTTGCAGGGGGCGGTTTAAGTAGTGTACCAGGGCTTTATTTTCGGCCCGGCCAATAATGCCTTTGTAAACAATTCTACTTTTTATATTTGTGGTTTTTTCTAATAAATATTTAAGCGCAACCGCGCTGGCAATGGCGTCGGGGTCGGGGTTGTTATGGGGCAAAATTAACAAATGTTTGACGCCCTCAACCGCCTCGAGCAATTTTTTAAGTCGGTTGTTTGACATGCTCCTCCAATCAAATTTTAAATCTGCCTGATAAGACGCTCAATCTGGCGGCGCGCAGTTGTTTTGGCAAGTTGCTGAGGGTGGTCGAACTTATTTATAGTTTTGTAATTCTTCGAGCAGGCCTGGAATGGTTGATTGCAAGGCCCGGTGAATGGCTTCGACTTGCATGTTGGCCGGGTCGGGTTGGCCGGTCCACTCGTCCATAAAAAATTTTTTAACTTCTATGGCCAGCACGCAGCCGCTTTGGGGAAAATTTTGGTGGGTCCAGCGTGGAAAGTACCCTCCCCTAAATTTAATGTTTTCACGCACATCCAGGCGGCGCCCCAAAAAATTAAAAGCGCGCAGGTCGCCTATAAATCGGTCTACCACAGGCGCCCAGTAGTCTCGGCGCATGGTGCCGGTGCCAACATTTACCTCTGGGTTTTGTTCTGGGTTGGCAATAGGGCCGCGCGGTCCCTGCCGGCGGTGGTTGTAGGTGTGCAGGTCAAACACAATAAAACGGCCAAAGCGATTTTTCAGCCGGTTAAAAAATTGGTAAACCGCCGTATAAAAGGCATCGTAGTGGGCCAGAGAGCGTTCAATCAGCTGGGGCGAGGGTTTCTCTTTCCAAACGCGCAAACCCCAGGCGTCTTCGGGTTCAAGGTAAACGGCCTTTTGACGAGGGCGGTTTAAGTCTACCTCAAAACGCGAGCGGAGGCCAATAATGCGGGTATCGGTAATGGTTGTCCAATAATCGGTAAAGGGGTCTTCTTCGCGCAGCCGGTCGGCCGGGGTCAGGGCCAGTAGCTCTGCTACTTCTTCTCTAACGGCGTGGCCGTTATGAATAGCCGCTGCAACCAGTGGGCTGTTACCTTGATGAAGTTTCCAGACAGGGGTGGGTTCCATAGTTGGCCTCGTTGTTACATCCAGCCGCGCCGGCGTATCCACAGATACATAGCTACGGGCAAAAGCATAATGGCTACCATTGTTAAAATAAATGCGGGCTGGTCGGTCCATAGGGTTAGCGGGGAAACAGGTTGAAAGAAGTTCATACCAAAAAAGCCCACAATAAAAGAGAGGGGCATAAACAGGGCGGTAAAGATAGTCAGGGTTTTCATAACATCGTTCATGCGGTTGTTGATAACAGACAGGTAGGTGTTGAGGGCGCTGCCCAGCAATTCGCGCATATTTTCGGTCAGGTCGTGGAGCCTGACCAGGTGGTCGTACACGTCTCTAAAAAAGACGCGGTCTTTTTCTTTGACTACCCGGTACGGGTCGCGGGCCAGTTTGTTGAGCACTTCTCGCTGGGGCAGCAGAATCCGGCGCACATGGAGCAGGGATTGTTTAAGGCTGAAAATTTCTTCGAGGGCGGTAGGGGCCGGGTTGTCAAAAAGTTGGGCTTCGATGGAGTCAATCATCTCTTCCATAGATTCGACGGCCGGCACAAAATTTTCAACCAGTTCGTCGATAAGTTTGTAAAGCAGGTAGCCAATGCCACGGGCCAGGTAATGCTGCTTGCTTTGATGGCAGGCAGCCCAAACCTGATCAATAGCGGCGACAGGTTCTTCGTGTAGTGTTACCAGATAGTGTGAACCCAAAAATATATCCAACTCAATTGTATTGAGCGGTTCGGCTGCTTGCCGGTTAAAAGTGATGGCTCCCAGCACCAGGTAGAGATAATCGCCCCAATCATCTACTTTGGGCACGTGCGTTTCTTCCAGAGCGTCGTCAATAGCCAGTGGATGAAAGCCAAAGGTGTCTTTTAGGATTGGCTCGGAGTTTTGCGGGGGTTCGCTGCAAAAATCTACCCATAACAGCCCGTGGGCATCTTGCAGGGCAGGCTTGAGTTGAGATAATGATAGACCGGTTTGAACTGCGCCTGCCGCAGGGCGATACAAAATACGGATCATAAACCCTCCTAAACCAACTTAGTACACGGTTGCAAAATCTGTTTCGGATTTAGAAGTGTAAACGTGTACTTTTGCACTTCTAAAACGTGCAATTAAATTAGCCGCGTGCCTTTTGTATCTGGAGGAATATCGAGGTAATGTAAGGCTTTGCGGCTAAGGTGGGCCGCCAATCGCCCTGGCGTTTTGTTTTGCAGGGGAACATACCCCCCGGCCATAACTCCGTGGCCGCCGGCTACACCCCGTTTGCCTACAACTGCCTGGGCCAACCGGCCTGCGCCGCCTTCGTGATTGCGGGTGCGCACAGATAAAATGAGTTTTTCTTTATACATCCCCATGCATATAACCCATTGAATCCCTTCCAAACGCAGCAATATATCGGCCATTTCTGCAGCCAGGTCGGGGTAGGTCATAGAGCCAATGTAGGCCACAATTACCTGGTTGTAAATTCGGGCGGCGCGCAAGGCGGTATCAAAACTTTTAAAATAGCCAACAGGCAGTTGGGCGCGCTCAATTTCAATCAGGGCGTCTTCATCGATGCGGGGTTGCAGATAAAAGTAAGCGGCGGCATCGGCGGGGCCGGTTCCCCGGCTCAGGCCCATGGTGTCGGTTTTGATACCGTAAAAAAGAGCCGTGGCTAAACGCTGCTCTGGCTCGATGCCTGCTGCCTGCAAATATTCGGTCAGAATGGTTGAGGTTGCGCCGGTGGTTGTGCGAATATCATGAAAGGCGGCCTGGGCGGTGCCCTGGCGCCAGGGGGGGTGGTCTACTACAATTGCCAGGGTAGACTCGGCGGGCAGGGCGTTGTTACCGGCGCCAGGTTGGGTGTCAACCAGGGCTACAGGAGAAAGTTGTTGAGCAGGAATAGCGCCTAAAGGCTGAAAAGGGTGGCCCAAGTAGTTTACCAGCGCCTTGTTTTCGGCCCGGCCAATAATGCCATAATAGGCCAGAGTTGTAGTAAGTTTTAAGGTTTGGGTTAATAAATAGTGCAAAGCCACAGCGCTGGCCACGGCGTCGGGGTCGGGGTCGTTGTGCGGTAAAATTAAAATCTGGTTGGTACCGTTTAGAGCGTTAAACAGCAACTGAAGATTATTTTGAGACATTTACCGCAACCTCAACCATAACAGCGTTGTTACTCTTCACCCCCCTTAAATGAGTAACCAACCCCCGGAATCGTCAGAATATATTGGGGTTTGCGCGGGTCGGCCTCTATTTTTACCCTGAGCCGGCTGACCAGCCCGCGAATCAGGTCGCGGTCGCCCTGGCCGGTATAGCCCCACACCCGCTCAACTATGGTTTCGGTAGGGATAACCTGTCCCCGGTTAATCATTAAGGTGTAGAGCAATCTAAATTCTAAATGGGTGAGGCGCTGGGTGGTTTTGCCTTCTACTTCAACCGTTCTGGTTTCCGGGTTTAATGACAGGCTCTCGGCGGTGAGAGTGGGCAGGCTGAAGTTAGGTACGCTGCCGGCGCGTCGCATTAAAACGCTTATTTGGGCAATGAGTAATTTGGCGCTAATGGGCGGAGAGATGACCAAATCGGCCCCCATTTTTAGCAACTCGCAGTGCAGGTTTTCATCAGCAGAGGCCACAGCCTGCACCAGCGGCACCAGTGTTTCTGACCGCACCCGGCTAATCTGGTCT
>CAZAPG010000064.1:21335-30515 GCA_964486935.1 uncultured Caldilineaceae bacterium
GGCGATGGCTCTGGCAAGGCCAACAGCACAACATCGGTTGGACGTTCGGCCCAGTTTTGCATGGCCTTTTCTAACTCTTTGGCCGTGGTGACAGCCAGGCCCGCCCGTTGCAAAACTATTGAGAAAATCGCAATGTCGTCCGGGTCTTGGGCAATTAACAGGGCATACATGAAACCACCTTTTGATTAAAAGTGGTGCTATTATACCCTAAATTATAAATTTCGCATTTATTGGTGGGATGGCATTGGTTTAAAGTAAATTAGGGCTACGTTTGGTAGCCCTAATTGCCTTACAAACCTGGGGTAGCGTTACCAGCTAACCCGCTCGGTAAAGTCGCGGGCGTGAACGTTAACCGGCACTTTCATTAACTCCAGAATGCCGCGGGCGGTGTGGTCGGCGTAGCGGCGCAGGGCCTCTTCGCCTTTTTCGGCGGTGGCGCGCAACGGGTTGCCAATGGTGCCAGATTCAATAAATTCGTGGTGGTCCATAGGGAAGTGGAAGTATTTGTAACCGTCAAATTCAATATCGGGCATGCCATCTTTTTTGGCAAAGCTTTTGGGCAGAAATTCGGGGATGTGGGCCAGGGTTTTTTCGGCCCGTTCCATCCGCACGTAGTTGGTGCCAGAGACAACATCGTGGGCCAGCATTTGCGATGTTTCCAACTCGCTGGCGTGCCAGCCGGGGGTTTCTTCGGGCGGGTTTTCCATTAGCCCTTTCATCAGGCCCACATAATTTTCCATGTAAGGCTTAACAAAGCCAATGAGCGCGCCGGTATCGTAGCGCAGTTTGCGCAGCACCGGGTCAACCACTTTTACGTTTGAGCCGTGACCGTTGACAAAAATAATCCGGTTGAAGCCGTGGTGAATCAGGCTGCGGGCCACATCGTACATAACGTTTAGCAGGGTTGAGGGACGCACGGTAATGGTGCCGCGTCCTTTGCCCGGCTGGTGCATGTGCTGGGGCGAGTAGCCCATCCAGATGCAGGGGGTATAGAGCACCCCAATCTGGTCGGCCACACGGCGAGCTACTTCTTCGGCGGTAACAGTATCGGTTTTTAGGGGCAGGTGGGGGCCGTGCTGCTCGGTGCTGGCCATTGGCACCATAATGATGTCTTTTTCTTTTAAATATTCTTGAATGTCAACATACGTCAAATCGGCGATGTTGTATGACCTGAATTTGCCGTTGTTACTCATCGTTTAAACCTCCTGAGTTATTGCGCTATTGATAAAATTTGGTCATTATTAATCGGTTATTTTCCAATCTTCAATGCCCAATCTCCAATTTTACTGGATCATATCTAAAAACAGTTCTGCACTTTCCACGCCAAATTTGGGGTCGTTGACGTGTCGCTCATATTCCACTATGGGAATGTTAGACTTTAATTTGGCGCGCAGGGTTTGCAAAAAGGCGGCATCGGCCTGGGGGTCCCAAAAAACGCCGGCGGGCTGGTTGTTTTGCGGCGGGTAGCTGGGGATAGAGAGGCCCTGGGTTGGATAGGCAATTTTAACCGGGCCGGTGGCCTCGTTCAAGCGTTCGGCAAAGCGGCGGCCCAGTTCTACCATTTCTGGCTTGAGGGTGCGAACCAGGGTGAAAACGGGGTTGTGGGTATACATTGGTCGCCCTTTGAGATGGTCTGGCACGGCTTCGGGCGGGCCATGCACGGTAAAGTCGATGCAGCCGGGCACAACCACCTGGGGCAACCCCTGCCGGCCCACCAGACGCAGCCGGTCTGGCCCGCCATTGTGAAAACCGCCGACCAGCTCATCGGCCAGTTCATCGGTGGTAAAATCTATCACGCCGATGAAGAGGCCCTTTTGGGCCAGCTCTTCCATGGCCGGACCGCCCACGCCGTTTGAGTGAAAGATAATGGCTTCGATGCCGGCCTGGGCCAATCGCTCTTTGGCGGCCATAACCGCTTTGGTGGTGTTGCCCAGCATGGTAATGGCGACATACTTCTGGCCGGTTTCAAGGTTGATAACGTGGCCGTGCTCGGCCATGCCTTTTAGGGCGGCGGCCATGTTATCAAAGATGGTGCGGCTAATGGGGTTGAGACCCAGAATGTCGATAATGGAATGGATGACCATCACATCTTTTAGCCCCATGAGCGGCCCAAAATGGCGTTTGCCGGAGGCGATAGGCGTTGCCAGCAGCTTGGGCACGCCAACGGGCAGGGCCTGCATGGCGTAAGCGCCCATAACCGCGCCTTCTGCGCCGCCCAAACAGGCCGCGCCATCCAGGTTGCCCTGGCTGTAGAGGTTCAGCAAAACCTGGCGAACGCCCTTCATCATCTCGTGAACGGCGGCGCCCCGGCTGCCGGCATTGCGTAAATCGTCGATGGTGCTGCCGGCGGCCTGGGCTACTACTTCTCTGGTGTAATCCGGCTCAATGTCTAACGGGGCGCCCAAAATACCAGAGTCGATGACGATGGTTTTTAGCCCCAAATCCTGGCAGCGATCCCGCAGATAAGCTATTTCCGGGCCTTTTGTGTCTAATGTGCCAATCAGTGCAACAGTTTTGGTCATAAGCAACCCCCTGAGATTGGGGAGTGGGCATTGAAGATTGGCGCTTATTAAAAGCGCCAAGTTCCGGTAAAAATAGAGTTGCCGGAGTCAAAAAGCGCGCTTTTTGACCCCGGTTTTTTTTATTGTCTCTTTTGATAATAATTCTGGCAGGGACGCGCGGCTGCACGCCCCCGGTGCAAATTGTATAAAACCGGCCTGCCCGACTTATTTGGGAACGGCGCCAACTTTTTTCATGGCGTCGAGCAGCGTGTCGGCGGAAACCTGCACCAGCCAGGTGTAAAATTCATCAGAAAGGACGCCACTGCCGTGGTCCTGGATGAATTTGAGTTGTTCGGGGGTTAATTCGGCTTCGGCATCGGCCACGGCGTTTTTGTAGGGGTTGGCCGGGGTGCGGTCCAGCGGAGCCACAAACTCTACCGTCAGGGCGCTATCGTAGCCGGCGGCTTTGAGGGTGGTCACCAGGCGAACCCAGTCGTAATCACCCTGGCCGCAGGCCATGCGGTTGTTATCGGCTACGTGGAAGGCGACAAGTTTTTTGCCGGTATTGAGAATGGCCTGGTGCAGGTCGGCTTCTTCAATGTTGATGTGGAAGGCATCGAGGCAAACGCCGCAGTTGGGGCCAACCGCTTCGGCCAGCATAACGGCCTGGTCGTGCCGGTTGAGAAAGTTGGTTTCAAAGCGGTTGAGCGGCTCCAGCCCCAGCACCACGCCCGCTTTTTCGGAGTGGGCGTAAACTTCTTTGAGACCTTCAACGGCCCAGTTCCATTCTTCTTCCTCGCTGGCCATAGGGGTTACTTTACCCACCTGCGAAGGCACAATGGTCATTTCGCGCCCTTCCAGCTCTTTAACCATCGTGACGCAATCTTTGAGATACTGGACGGTGCTGGCGCGCACGGCTTCATCGGCGTGAATCAGGTCGCGCCCGGCAAACATTAACGAAACGGAACCAAAACAGAACAACTTGTTTTCTTTAAGCAGTTTGCGAACCTCTTTGGTATCGTATTTTGAGGGTTCGCCCTCAATTTCAATACTTTGGTAGCCGCATTTGGCCAACCGGCGGATAGTAACATCAATCGGTTCGGCGCGCATCCAGTTGTGCATTGAAAGGAACATATTGTTCAAACCTCCTTGTTTAAAATAATATTTTCAGCGTTGATTAAATTTGTAACTGTGTAACCGGGCCGGTTAGCAACAGTTGAGTCACTGTTTTTTTGAGATTGGGCGATTAGAAAATTGCCGGGTAATCGCCAAACTCCTTCTAATTTAACAATTCTGCCAAAAATTTTACAGTAATATCTCGCTCGATGGCGTGCCGGTCCAAAAATGAGGCCGCCAGCGGCGAGTCGGTGACAAGCAGTTGCGCGCCAAGCTGTTGGGCATAATCCAGCCGCTGCCGGGCCAGAGCGTCGGCCAGTTTGGGGTAGGTTAGCCACAGGCCGTCGTCGGCGCCGCTGCTTTTGGCCAGCGAGCGAGTCCAGGTGCTGTAAACGCGCTGCGCGCCCAGGGCATCGAGCAGTTGGCGGGGCGCGTCGTAGACGCTGCCTTTGCCAAATTGGGTTTCGTCTTCGGTGTAGCCGGGCAAAATAGCCAAACTGCCGGCCATTTCATCGGCAATTAAGCAGGCGGCGCGGCTATCGTGAACAAATACTTTGCCCAAATTTTTACGGGCAGGTTGACTGTTTGCCGCCAGCACTTCAGACAGCAGTTTTATCGACACGCCGCCCGGCAGGTCGATATTGAGCGCGGGACAAATTCTTAACAGCGCCCAGGCGGTTTCCGGCCCGTCGGCTATAACGGTTTTAGCGCCGCTGGCTTTAATGCCGGCTGCCAGTTGCTGAAGCTGCGTTTGGGCTACATTCCACGCGCCCAGCGCGTAAGCCGGCGCGCCGGAGGGCGTTACCCATGCCGCAGCCGTTACGCCGCTTTGTTGCAAGGCCGACCGGATAGGGTCCAGCAGCGACCTGTCGCCCAGTTGGGCAATTTCGCCGGCCAGCAGCAGGGTATCGCCGGTTGGCGCGGGGTCGGGTTCAATTTGGGCGGCCTCAATGGCTTGCCTGACCGGTTGGGGGGCCAGGCCGGCGTCCCAAATATCGGCGCGGGCAGCCAGCATCATCTGGCTAACCGGGTAATGGAACACATCAAAGGCTTCGCTGATACTATCGAGGGTGGATTGGTAAATGAGTTCTACTTCACGTTCATTCCAGTTGATGATGCCTTCGGCAATGCGCCACATAAGCATGGTGCGGGCGCGGGTGGAGTGGCTCTCCAGCAGGGTGACATTGGCTACCTCGGCGGCAGGTTTGCACATAGGCGAGAAGCGGAGTTCGTACAGTTCTTTTGTGTAGGTTGCTAAACGGGTCATAACCTTAATACCTTGTTTTAATTGTTGGCAATGGGCGGTTGGTGATTGGTAATTTATTGCCATTTACTCTTTACTGGTTGCTCTGCCTCTACCCTTTGGCCGGGCTGAAGCCCATTTTGCCAGGGTTCATGATATTATGCGGGTCGAGCGCGTGTTTTAATCCTTCCAGCACCTGGTAGCCGGGACCGTATTGACGGCGCATATGGCGGGCCATTTTTAGCCCCACACCGTGATGTTCGTTGAGAACCGCGCCATATTCCAGGTTGACTTTGATGGCCTCATCCCAAACGGCGTTGTGCAGGGCGATGGCTTCGTTGGGGTCGGCGGGCGGGTTTTCAATGATAAAGCGGTCGTAAATCATGGCGCCCCAGGCAAACCAGTGCGACAGGTGGGCGTAGTAAAACAGCTCCCAGGCTTTGTATTTTTCTTCGAGCCGTTGCTTTTTGGCGTAGTAGAGGGGTTCAACTTTATCGTAGGTGGTAACAGTGTCGAGCGTGCCAAACATCCAGGGCAGGTCGAGGGTTTTAGGGGGGAAGTAAAAATCATAGCGATGCTCCCACCAGCGGCGGCCTGCCTCTTCGCCCAAATCTTGGCCGCCGTACTGGCGGCAAATGGCAAAGGCCAGCTTTTCCTGCACGTCAACCACCTCGGCCAGGCCATCAAAACCAATCACCATATACGCGCCCTGGTCTACGTTGGCGCCCAGCACCCGTTTAACCGTTTTAATTGTTGAATGTTCGTCGTACAGCCGAATAACCAGTGGTTGCAACCGTTTGAGCATAATTTTTCGGCCCGCTTCGATGCCGGCGCGCAGGTTGGGAAAGAGAAACGAGCGAAAGCGGCGCGCTTCGGGTAGCTCTTCCAGCCGCATGGTAGCTTCGGTGATGATGCCGTAGCTGCCCTCGGCGCCCACAAACAGTTGCAATATGCCAGGGCCGCTGGCGTGATTGGGTACGGGCAGAGTCCGCATCACATCGCCGTTGGGCAGCACCACCTGCACCGACAGGACCATATCTTCGGCTTTGCCATATTTGGTGGAGATGGTGCCGGTGCCGCGAGCGGCCAGGTAGCCACCCAATGTAGCCGAGTGAACCGAGGCGGGGTAGTGGGGCAGGGTAAAGCCCTGCTCAATGAGTTGACACTCCAGCTCGTAGCCGTTGATGCCGGCCTGAGCGGTAACGGTGTAGGATTGGTCATCAATTTTAATTATGCGATTGAGCCGCTTTAAGTCAACGGTGATACCGCCGTATACCGGGATGATGCCCCCCTGCGTGCCGGAGCCGCCGCCCCAGGGAATAACCGGAATTTGGTGAACATTGGCCAGTTTGACAATTGCCGCCAGCTCCTCAACGCTGCCTGGCAGCGCCACAAAATCTGGCAAGGGTGGGGTTTGCTTGCGGTCTACCAGCATACGGGGCAGCCAAAAATAATCTACCCCGTAGATGATGCGGTCGGCTTCGCTGGTCAACACGTAATCTTGCCCAACAATGTCAACCAACTCGCTTTCAATCATTTTGCTCTGTAAAGGATACATCATAAAAGAGTTGTCCTTAGTAATGCGGGAAATTTTGGGATTTAACTAAAAACGTTGTAAGATAGCCCCTCGGGCGCTTATTGACGATTGGGTTAATGGAGTCCGTTTAATCGTAAATGGATTTAGTATCTAACCAGGCTTTTGAACATATTTTCCCTGACGCTTCTGATGTGCTCGCGCATCAGGCGTTCTGCGGTTTCGCCATCTCCGGCCAAAATGGCCTCGACAACCTGTTTGTGCTCCTCGGTCCCGTCAATCAGATATTGGTCCGACACCCGCTCGTCAGACCCCTGGTGGTGCATTCGGCTGCGGGCCTGAGCGACCAGTTCACCCAGCAGGTGGTTGGGGCAGAAGGTGCATAACATTTCGTGCCACTGAACATCAAATTTTGACCAGGATACCCGGTCGCTTGCTTTGGCGGCGCGCTCCATTTTCAGGGTAATTTGTTTGAGTTTGTCTCGCTCCAATACGGGCATTGCTTCGGCGGCCAGCCGGGCCACCTCTGGTTCTAACAATTCTCTAACGTGGATGGTGTCCAGCACCTCTTGCATCGAAGGGGCGGCTACGGTTACGGCCCGACCGGGAATTACCTGCACCAGACCCTCTTTGGCAAGTTGCTGCAAGGCTTCGCGCACCGGGGTTCGGCTGATACCCAGCGCCTTGGAGATGCGGGTTTCAGACAATGGTTCTCCCGGTTTTAAGCCGGCGTGGATAATGCCGTCGCGCAGACGGTCGTAAGCTATTTGTCGCAACAGGCGCGACTCTGCCCCGTCAACCGGCCCTTTATCAGAAAGATATTTTTCTAATTTATCCATTGTGGTGGTCATTTGGAGAGCACCCTTGCAATTTTTATGCCAGAGGAAAAATGTAGATGTAAAAAGTTGGGAGCGTTGTTTAGCGCGGCGGCCCTTACCCCTACCCCTGGTGAGCAAACCTGCCCGCTAACCGGTACTGACAGTATTTAGATTGTATACAGACAGTATGTGAAAATAATACAACAGCCGTCGGGTTTTGTCAAAACAAAATGTACCTAATAGGCAAGTTTTCTGAGCGTCCTATTTTGCAGGTTACAAAGCCTTGTCTCTTATAATTCACAATATCCAGCGTGATTTGTAGGTCTAACAGTTCAAGTAATTCCTGCCTGCTCTCAAAATCCCCTTGAATTGTGGCTAAATCTTTTTGTATGCTTGCCGCAAATTCTTTGAGGGAGATTATTTGTTCATCGGTAAGTTTAACTGTTTTGAGCCGGTTTTGTAAATCCTTTTTGCGTTGTTCCAAACCGTCAAGCTGCTTTTCCAGTCTGGCTATGTCATCGGCAATTCTGGCTTTTGCGCGTGGACTTTTAGCGGCCTTCAAATCCAAAAGGGCATTATCCAAGTCTATGTTGTGTTGGGATAGTAGATTGTTGACAATTTCAATCTCCCGCTCGATGGGGTTGTTTTGCTGGCTCATTGCCGCAAGGTATTCTTTAATGCCGCTTTGTAATTTCTCGTCATCCATAAAGATGTCTACCAACCATTTCCAAACCGCATCTTCAACCGGTCTGGCTCTAAAATAGGTCATCTCACAATCGGGTGCTGCACAATAGTAGTAAAAGTAACTCTTTAGATTTTTTGCCTTGTATTCCTTCCGGCTGCGTCCACCCATTTTGCGCCCACATTTGCCGCAAGTGCAGCGCCCCGATAAAAGGTACTCATACTTTTTGTTACGTTTTGCCTTTTCCTGATTTTCGCTAAGTTTAACTTGCGCTGCTTTCCAAATATTAGGCTCAATAATGGCCGGCACAGTCACCTTTAAATCACTATTATGCGTCTTGATTCTCTTTTGTTGCCCGTTGATAACTTTTGTTTTGCCATAACGCCAAGTGCCTATGTAGGTTTCCCGCCTAAGCATATTGGAAATTGTGGACTGGACCCATTCAGTAGCAACCGGGCCTGATTTGCGTTTGCTTCGGCCTCGTTGGGCCGGCGTTTCTATGCCCATCTCATTTAATTGTTGGGCAATTCCATAAATCGTTAGCCCCTCGATGGCATACAGATGAAAAATGAGTTTTACTACTTCCGCCTCGATGGGGTCAATCTCTAATTTGTGTTTTTTCCCCACCTTGATTTTACGGTAGCCAAAGGGGGGGACTCCCGTTATCATTACGCTGCCTGATTTGACCTTGTTCACTCGACCCTCATAGAGTTTTTCAACCGTTTCCCGGTGGTCTTCACCTGCCTGCCAACCCTTGATACTTTCCATAAGGGCTTCTACGGGGTTGGTCAAATCAATTTGCCTTTTATCCCGGCTGTAGTGAAGTTCAACACCGGCTTCTTTTAGCTCTTGTAGCAAAATCAAAAGGTTAACCCCCCACTCGCTCCTGTCCAGCCGGTTTGTTTTGTAAACTATCAGACAATCAAATTGTCTGCTACGGAGCATGGCCCTAACTTTGTTTAATTCCGGCCTGTCCAAAACTTTGCCGGTAAAATCCTCTTTGAAGATATCCACAACAGATAAATTGTTAGCCTGGGCATACGCTAAAGACTGCTCAACCTGATTATCCAAACTTGTGCCGGTTTCGGCCTGTTCATCTGTAGAGACACGGGCATAGATGACAGCCCGTTTTAAGACGGTGAATTGTCGTATGGTGGTTTGATTTTCTTTTGCGTTCATTGTTTTTTCCCCTTGTACCTTGTACTTTGCACCTTGTACCGGCGTACAATCAGCCGGTACAAGGTACAAATCAATTGCCCGTTGTTTGGGCAAATCTGGTTAAAATC
>CAZAPG010000065.1:0-30243 GCA_964486935.1 uncultured Caldilineaceae bacterium
ATGATGGCAGTTGGACGGAGTGGGGCAACTCCGTCGGCGTTCCCATCGAGAAGTAATCCCCAAAATTCAAAATTTATTCAATTCAGGGGGAGGGCGACAATCCTCCCCTTTTAATCACAATATGGACCGACAACAGTACATCGACAACCTGTTGGAACACTACGAGTCGCCCCGTTACCGGGAAGCCCACCCTGAAGCCGATATTGTGTGGCAAGGCAGCAACCCCGGCTGCGGCGACGTTGTGACCATTTATCTGAATGTTGGCCAGGGGCAAGTCGCCAAAGATATCTGGTTTGAGGGCGAAGGCTGCACCATTAGCCAGGGGGCAACCTCTATTTTGCTGGAGATGGTACAGGGCAAACCCCTTGCCCAAATAGAAGCCCTTGACTATAATGAACTGATTGACAAATTGGGCAAAGATGTCGTTTTAACCCGCGTTCGCTGCGCCACGCTGGGCCTCAAAACGCTCAAAGAAGCCATTGAGCAGTATCAACATACCAGCCGGCCCGCGCCGTAAATTGGAGCAATCTTATGTTTGATCCCCAGGTTGTCCGCAATGATTTTCCCATATTGCAGCAAACCATCAACGGCAAACCGCTGGTGTATCTGGATAGCACCGCCAGTTCCCAAAAACCCAACGTGGTTATCGAGGCCATGAACACCTACTACCGCGAGTATAACGCCAATGTGCATCGCGGCATCTACCAGATTAGCGAAAAAGCCTCGGCAGCCTATGAGAACGCCCGCAAAAAAGTGGGCCGCTTCATCAACGCCCAAAGCTGGCGCGAAGTCATTTTTACCCGTAACGCCACCGAAAGCATCAACCTGGTGGCCTATAGCTGGGGGCTGGCTAACCTCAAAGCGGGCGACATCATCATCACCAGCGAGATGGAACACCACGCCAACATGGTTCCCTGGCAGCAGTTGGCGGCCCGCACCGGGGCCACGGTCAAATACATCCCCGTGACCGAGCAGGGTCATCTCGACATGCCGGCCTTTGATGACATGCTGACCCCGGCAGTTAAGCTGGTAGCCGTTACCCAAATGAGCAACGTGCTGGGCACCATCCCCCCCACCGGCGAAATTATCCAAAAAGCCCACGCCGTGGGCGCACTGGTGCTGCTGGATGGCGCTCAATCTGTGCCCCACATGCCCACCGATGTGCAGGCGCTTGATTGCGACTTTCTGGTATTTTCCGGCCACAAGATGCTGGGGCCAACCGGCGTTGGCGTGCTGTGGGCGCGCAAAGAAATTCTGGCCGATATGCCGCCCTTTCTCACCGGCGGCGATATGATTAAAAAGGTCACGTTTGAGGGGTCAGACTGGAACGAACTGCCCTGGAAGTTTGAAGCCGGCACGCCCGCCATTGCCGAAGCCATTGGCCTGGGCTACGCTGTTGATTACCTGAATCAACTGGGCATGCCAGAAGTGCGCCAGCACGAAATTGAGCTGGTTGCCTACGCCCTGGAAAAACTCAACCAGGTGGAAGGGCTGCGCATCTTTGGCCCGCAGAACCCGGAAACTCGCGGCGGGGCCATCTCTTTTACCCTGGGGTCCATTCACCCTCACGATGTATCTGCGGTGCTGGATAGCGAAGGCATTGCCGTACGGGCGGGTCATCACTGCGCCATGCCCCTGCACGACAAATTTGGCCTGAGCGCCACCACCCGCGCCAGCTTTTACGTGTACAACATGCCCCAGGATGTTGACCGGCTGGTTGAGGGTTTGGATAAAGTAGTTGACCTGTTTGGACTGTAACAAATTATGGACGACTTTTACAGAGAAAACATTCTGGACCACTACCGCAATCCGCGCAACAAGGGCCGGCTGGAACAACCCACCCACACCCACGAGGAAAACAACCCGCTCTGCGGCGATGTCATCCGCATTGATTTGCATGTCAACCAGGATGAGGTGATAGACCAGGTGGCTTTTAGCGGCCGGGGCTGCGCCATTAGCCAGGCCAGCGCCAGCATGCTCACCGAAATGCTGCAAGGCAAATCGGTAGAAGAAGCCAAAAAAATTAGCAAAGAAGATATTCTGGAACAACTGGGTATAGAAATTGGGCCAACTCGCCTGAAATGCGCCCTGCTCTCGCTAAAAGTGCTAAAAGCCGGGCTGTACGGCCTGAGCGAAGAAATCTGGAACCCGGACGATGACGACTGGTAAACTTCTCAAAAATTCCACCATCAGGAGAATGACCCAATGGCAGAGTTTATTAAAGTTGCAAAAACATCAGATTTGGCCCCCGGCCAAAAAATGTTGGTAGAGTACAACGACGAAGATGTGGGCCTGTTCAACATTGAGGGCGAATTTTACGCCATCTCCGATGTTTGCACCCACGATGGCGGCCCGCTGGTTGAGGGCCAACTGGATGGCGATTGCGTTATCTGCCCCCGGCACGGGGCGCGGTTTAATGTAAAGACCGGGCAGCAAACCATGCCGGCCTTCTCGCCGGTGCCGTTATACCAGGTAAAAATTGAAGGCGACGACATTTTCATTGCCCCCAAAGATGAAGATTAAAGGCTGTCCCGGTATTCAGGACACATGCAAAAGTAGCTGAGTAAAGGAGAAATCATGGCTCAAGAAACCACCCCGACCAACGGCGAAGTCACCGAAGAAAGCGTGCGCGAAGCCCTGCGCGGCGTGCTAGACCCCGAACTGCACCTGGATGTTGTGACGCTGGGGCTAATTAGAAGCGTAGAATTGGAAACCTCGCCGGTGCAGGTCAAAATGCTGCTGACCACCCCCTTTTGCCCCTATGGGCCGTGGCTGGTGCAGCAGGTCAAAGAAACCGCCGAAAAATCAGCCGGGCGGGATGTTAAAGTAGAAGTGCTGCCGGAGCAGTGGAACCCTGAAATGATGGAAGACCCCACCCTGCTGGGCTTCTTTTAAGGGCAAACTTTATCCAGGGAGATATCCGATGAGTCTGGCAGCCAAAACCTGCACCCCCTGTCGCGGGGGCATTCCCGCGCTCACCCGCGCCGAGGCCGAAGCCTACCTGCCTCAGGTGCCGGGCTGGAATTTAATTGATAACGCTACCAAAATAGAGCGCGCGTTTAAATTTAACAATTTTATCTCGGCCATGGATTTTGCCCAAAAGGTGGGCCACCTGGCCGAGCAAGAAGGGCATCACCCCGAAATTACCTTTGGCTGGGGGTATTGCAAGGTACTGTTCTACACCCATAAAATCAATGGGCTGCATGAAAACGATTTTATTATTGCGGCCAAGGTAAATCAGTTGGTTTGAATGAACCGCAATTGGGTTTATCCCAAATCTGTAAAATCTGGAACAGGCCGGGGGGCGCGGGGGGTATCCCCCCGAACTCCCCCGGCCTGTTCCCAAAATTTGGGACAGACTTACCACAATTTGACCAATTAGCTTAAAGCAGGTAAGATAGGCGGCTAGTAAAGCGTCTACATTACTGAAAACTTGCCAAAAGAGCAGAAGTAACAAATTTATAATGACAAGCTTACTCATTAACGCTAATAAATTGTGTTGCATATGTATTAAGCGGGCGCGGTAGCCCCGCTCTCTAAGAAAGAGGGTGCGGCTACGGTGGCCCGCATCGCCGTGTTGGTACGACGATGAGATTCCTTAGTACAGCCTGTAGCCAGCAACCCTCTAAAGCGTTTCCATATTTTTAGCGTCTGGTAAGTTTGTTTACTTTATCTGTATTTTAGGCTCATCGTCGGGCATTTGGCGATGAGCCTTTTTGTTTGTAATTGAAACACCGTTTGAAGGAGACAATATAAAAAAATGGCAACAGTTAGAATTCCCAGCCCGCTGCGGCGCTACACCAACAATCAAAGCAAGGTGCAAACCAACGGGGCTAACATTATCGAAGTAATTGATAATTTAGAAGCCCAGTATCCGGGCGTAAAAACCCGCCTGTGCGACGACAGCGGCCAAATCAAACGCTACGTTAACATCTTTGTCAACGGCGAGGAAATTCGCACCCTGCAAGGCAGCGAAACCGCGGTAGCCGACAAAGACGAAGTGTCGATAGTACCGGCCATGGCCGGCGGTCAATAAAGAGAGGGGTATGATGAGCTATATTACCAGCGACCAACTACTCAACAAACTTAGAAAAGAAATCAAAGAAATTAACGTTCACCAACTGCGTAACCAGCTAGAAAACCACGAGGTTGTTCTGGTTGACATCCGCGAGCAGGGGGAATGGGACCAGGGCCATATCAAAAATTCCATTCACATTCCGCGCGGCTATTTGGAACTGCAAATTGAAACCCACGTGCCAGACCGCAACCAGCCTATGGCTATTACCTGCGCCGGTGGCGTGCGCAGCCTGCTGGGCGCGCGCGATTTGGAGGCGATGGGCTACACCAACGTGGTTTCCGTGGCGGGCGGTTTTAACGGCTGGAAAAACGCCGGCTACAACTTTACCGTACCCCGCCGCCTGACCGATGAGCAGCGCCAGCGCTACAGCCGGCACACCATTATGCCAGAAGTTGGCGAAGCAGGTCAGCTTAAATTAATGGACTCTAAAGTGCTGCTGATTGGCGCCGGCGGCCTGGGCAGCCCGGCAGCCATCTACCTGGCCGCCGCCGGGGTGGGCACCATCGGCATTATTGATTTTGATGTGGTTGACACCAGCAATTTGCAGCGCCAGATTATCCACCGGCTGGAGGATGTCGACAAGCCCAAAGTGGAATCTGCCGCCCGCACCATTGCCCAACTAAACCCGGATGTCAAAGTGATTGGACACCGCACCCAGCTTACCAGCGAAAACGCCTTTGATATCATCAGCCAGTACGATATTGTGCTCAACGGCTCCGATAACTTCCCCACCCGCTACCTGGTTAACGACGCCTGCGTGATGCTGGGCAAAACTCTGGTCGATGCCAGCATCTTCCGTTTTGAAGGTCAGGTGACTGTGTACGACACCGCCAACGGCGGCCCTTGCTACCGCTGCCTCTACCCCGACCCGCCCCCACCCGGCGAGGTGCCAAGCTGCGCCGAAGGCGGCGTGCTGGGCGTCCTGCCCGGTATTGTGGGCAGCCTGCAAGCCGTTGAAGCCATCAAATTGATTTTGGGCGAGGGCGACCCGCTGGTAGGCCGGTTGCTTCAGTACGACGCGCTGGACGCCGAGTTCCGGGAGTTGAAAGTCGCCAAAAATCATGACTGCCCGGTTTGCGGCGACCACCCCACCGTAACCGAACTGATTGACTACCAGCAGTTCTGCGGCCTGCCCAGCCTGCAACATGCTGAAATTGGGGTGAATGGCCGGGGCGAACCTATACCGGCTTAATATCAACCTGTTGGAGCGCGCAGCCGCGCGTTCCGGCAAACTATCAAGAGGACAACCGATGACTCTCTTGCAAACTATCAACAAACCAAAAATTAGTTCCGCTTTTTTCTTAACCCGTTCCGCCCAAAAAACCCGCCCGTGGGATAAAAGCGGCATCATCTCGCAAATAGGCAACACGCCGCTGCTGCCGCTGCACCGGATTGCGGCTGCCGCAGGCGTGCCTTCGAACGTGGTGGTGCTGGCCAAAGCCGAGTGGTTCAACGCCAGCGGCTCGGTAAAAGCCCGGCCCGCGCTGGCTATGATAGAAGATGGCGAACGCCGGGGCCTGCTTACGCCCCAAAAAACCATCATCGACGCTACCTCTGGCAACACCGGCATTGCCATGGCCATGATTGGCGCGGCCAAAGGCTACAAAGTAAAGCTGGTCATGCCCGGCAACGTTAGCGATGAGCGCAAAAAGATTCTGAAAGCCTACGGCGCAGAGCTGGTTCTAACCGACCCCCTGGAAGGCATAGACCTTTCCATTCGCACCGTTAAGGCAATGGCCCAGGAAAACCCGCACCAATATTTCTATCCCGACCAGTACAACAACCCGGTCAACTGGCAGTCGCACTTTCACACCACCGGCGTGGAAATTTGGGAGCAAACCGATGGGCTGGTAACGCACTTTGTGGCCGGCATTGGCACCAGCGGCACCCTCATGGGCACTGGCCGCCGCCTGAAAGGGTTCAATGCCGACATTCAGGTGATTGCCGTAGAGCCGGAAGACGAGCTGGCCATCATCGAAGGGTTAAAACATATGGAGACCAGCATTGTGCCCGGCATTTACGACGCCAACTTTGCCGACCGCATCATCAAGGCCCGCCCCGATGACGCGCATGATATGGCGCAACGGCTGGCCCGGGAAGAGGGGCTGTTTGTGGGTTATTCTGCCGGGGCCGCGGCCTGGGCCGCCATCGAACTGGCTAAAACCCTACCTGCCAACAGCGTCGTAGTAACCGTATTTCCCGATGGCGGTGAAAAATATCTGAGCATTTGAGAGATGTCATCCTGAAAATAAAACCGTGAAGCGCCGGAATGCGCGCTTCACGGTTTTTATTTTGGCGCTACAATCTTTGGTTGACAATTCATTACAAAAATCCTATACTCCCTTGAAAATAAAGTTGGTAGAGTTGTTGCGGAGGGAACACTTGCGCCTGCGCGCAGTGCAGGTGAAACTACAGTTTTTCATTCCTCGTTGTCGTCCCGTGAGGGGCTGTCCTAATCACAATTTTTTATATTTGGAGAGCTTACCAGCTTTTCAAGGAGGAAAAGCCCATGAATATTCAACATATTTTAGCTACCAAAGGGGGCAGCGTTATCACTATCGGCCCCGACAAAACTATTAGAGATGCGCTGGCCATTTTAGCCAGACACAATTTTGGCGCGCTGGTCGTGGTCAATGAGTCGAACAAACCTATTGGCATTATTTCTGAGCGCGATATTGTGCGGCTGGCCGCCAAAAACGAGAACCTGTTCTCCATTCCGGTGGGCGAGGTGATGACCAAAAACGTCATCACCGGCATTCGGCAGGACGAGTTAAAGGCTGTAGCCAATACGATGACCGAAAAACGCATTCGCCACCTGCCCATTGTAGATGAGCAGGGGGTGCTCATCGGCATCATCTCGATTGGAGATATTGTAAAGGCGGAACGCAACCGCTTTGAGGGCGAGGCTGACACGCTACGCACCCAAATTCTGGCCGATGAAAATTGAGGACTCATCCCGCAGGTAAATAATAATTTTTTGGCGTACCTGGCCACAGTTTGGGTTCAGGTACGCTTTTGTTGTAGATTACCGTTACAAGGAGAAGTTGATGTCTCAACCAGGGACCGAATCTAATCCGCTGCGTGTGGCAATTGTTGGGTCGGGGCCAACCGGCTTTTACGCCGCCGAACACCTTTTTGCCCAAAATGTGGTGGTAGAGGTGGATATGTTTGACCGCCTGCCTACGCCCTACGGGTTGGTGCGGCTGGGCGTGGCTCCCGACCACCAAAAAATAAAAACCGTTACCAAAATTTTTGACCGGACCGCCAACAAACCTAACTTTCGCTTTTACGGCTATGTTGAGTTTGGCAAAGATATTACCCTGAAAGATTTGCGCCAACACTACCACCAGATTATTTTTACCACCGGCGCCCAATCCGACCGTAAAATGAATATCCCCGGCGAAGATTTGGCCGGCAGTCACCCGGCCACCGAATTTGTAGCCTGGTACAACGGCCACCCCGATTTTAGAAACTACGAATTTGACCTGACCCAAGAACGGGCCGCCGTGGTTGGCGTTGGCAACGTAGCCATGGATGTGGCCCGCATTTTAAGCCGGTCAATCAGAGAATTAGCCCAAACCGACATTGCCGATTATGCTCTGGAGGCGCTGCGCCAGAGCAACATCAGAGAAGTTTACATTTTGGGCCGGCGCGGTCCGGCCCAGGCTGCTTTTACCAACCCGGAAATCAAAGAGTTGGGCGAGCTGGAAGAGGCCGATATTTATGTTCCCCCCCAAGAAGCCGAACTTGACCCCGTTAGCAAAGCCCAACTGGAAGAAAGCCCTGACCGCGCCACCCTAAAAAAGGTGGAAATTATTCAAAGTTATGCGCACAGCCAGCCCGCCGGCAAGCGCCGCAAATTGGTTTTGCGCTTTTTGGTATCGCCGGTGGAGTTGATTGGCGATGAGAACGGGCAGGTTACAGCTATGCGTCTGGTTAAAAACGAACTGTACGCCACCGACGCCGGCACCCTGCGCCCCAAACCCACCGACCAGTTTGAGGAGATTCCAATCGGGCTGGTTTTCCGCTCGGTGGGCTACCGGGGCCTGCCGCTGCCGGATGTCCCTTTTAACGACAAGTGGGGCGTTATTTTAAACCAAAAGGGGCGGGTGTTAGACCCGGAAACCCAGGAGCCTATCCCTGGCCTTTACACCGCCGGCTGGATTAAACGCGGCCCCACCGGCGTTATCGGTACTAACAAACCCGACGCGCTGGAAACCGTCAACTGTATGATAGAAGACCTGGCCGGCGGGTCAACCTTGAACCCCGCCCAGCCCCAGGCTGCTGCCATTGAAAAACTGGTGCGAGCGCGTCAGCCCAACTACTTCTCTTATGCCGACTGGCTAAAACTGGATGAACTTGAACTAGCCCGCGGCAAAGAACAAGGGCGTCCGCGAGTAAAATTTACCAGCGTTGCCGAAATGCTGGCCGCGCTGGGGCGCTAGAGAAACGGCGCGGCCCCGCTCCCTTTGCAGGCGGCGGGGCCGTTTTATTTTTAGACCCTCGGGTAACTTGCAGAAAGCCCGGCAACGCATATCATGAACTTAAAGGGAAAGCAGGCGCTTGTGACCGGAGCCACCGGTTTTATTGGCGGCCAGTTGGCCCGGCGGCTGGCCATTGAAGAGGGCGCGCAGGTTAGGGCGCTGGTTCGCAACCTGTCTCAGGGCCAACAGTTAGCCGATTGGGGCGTTGAACTTATGCCCGGCGATATCACCCAGCCGGAATCTTTGCCGCCCGCCGTGGCCGGTTGCCAGCTAATCTTTCACACCGCCGCCTGGGTTAGCGAACTTGGCTCCAAAAAGCAGGTGTGGGCCGTAAATGTTGGCGGCACTCAAAATATGGTCAACGCGGCGCTGGCTGCCGGCGGCATTGAGCGTTTTGTGCATGTTAGCTCTTGCGCCGTGTACGGGTCGGCGCAGCAGCATAATATTGACGAGCAAACCCCCACTCGTTTGCGCGGCAACCTTTACAGCGACTCAAAGGTGGCGGCTGAGGCGGTTGTTTTTGAAGCCTATCACAACCACCGGCTGCCGGTGGTTGCGGCGCGGGCTTCGCAGGTGTATGGCCCCGGCTCAAAACAATTTACCATTCGCCCGGTAGAAATTATCCGGGCCGGCAAAATGGTTTTGGTAGATGGGGGCCGGCACTTGTGCAAGCCGCTTTACATTGACAACCTGATAGACGGCCTGATTTTGTGCGCCAAAGTTGAGGCCGCCATTGGCCAGGCCATCAACCTGACCGATGACGCCCCGGTTCCGTGGCGCGACTTTTTTGGCGCTTATGGCCGTATGCTCAATATTGACTCATTTCCATCGGTACCTTATCCGCTGGCCTGGCTAATTGCCACTTTTAACGAGTTAAAAGCCCGGCTTAAGGGTCAAACCACCAGCCTGAACCGGGCTGCGGTTAAAGCTTTACGCAGCAGCAATAGTTTTAGTAACCAAAAAGCCCGTGCCTTATTGGGCTGGCAACCCTTTGTAGATTTTAATGAGGGCATGCGCCACACCGAAGCCTGGCTGCGCCAGCAGGGCTATTTGGCCGATAAAAATTAACCCAAGAACACCAGATGCCACCAATGCTAAAAACGTATTTGCCATACAACCAGGGAAAGTTGGGGACACCCCTGCGGCTTCGCTTCCTGGCCCGGCCAGGGCGGGCAGAATAAGCTCCCAACCTCTGGCCTGCGGCACTATTTACTGAGGAGGGCGACAGTCTCTTTGGGGTGGCAACGAGGAATAAAAACCCGGAGGGTCAAAGCGCATTTTGACCCTCCGCCACCGTTATTTTCAAGGGAGAAGAGGATTATGGATGCAATTGTTACTGCGGGAGGAGAGTTTTTGCCCAACGACCCGCTTTATCAGCTAACCGGCGTGCAGAAAAAGGCGCTTATTCCGCTGGTAGGGCGACCAATGATTGCCTGGGTGTTGGATGCCTTGCGCAATAGTGAATTAATTAAACGCATTGCTGTAGTGGGTTTGGCCTCCTCGGATTTGAACTACCCGGATGAGCGGCTATATTTTGTAGAGGCTGCCGGCGGGCTGGTCGATAATATTTTTGCCGGGTTACATAAACTGCAAACGCTAAACCCCACAACCCAAAAAATTCTGCTGCTGTCGTCTGACATTCCGCTGGTTACAGGCGATATTATCCGGGGTTTTGTGGCCGAGTGCGGGTCGCAAGAGGCAGATATATACTACGCCGTGGTTAAAAAAGAAACCATGGAGAGCCAATTTCCCAACTCTAAACGCACTTTTGTGCCTTTTAAGGGTGGCCGTTACTCTGGCGGCGACGCCTTTTTGCTGGATGTTGCTGCTGCCGCCGGTAATGCCGAGTTGGCCCGGTCGCTCACCGGCTCTCGCAAAAATTACTGGCAGCAGGCCCGTTTAATTGGATTTGGCTTTATCATCAGGTTTTTGCTGGGCACGATGAGCGTCCACGAGGCCGGCCGGCGAGCCGCAGAACGCGCCCGGCTTAACGGGCAGGTTGTCGTTACCCAATATGCAGAGTTGGGCATGGATGTTGACAAGCCTGGCCAGTACGAAATGATTAAAGCCTACCTGGAAAAACGAGAAGCGCAAACCGCGTAAATTTTGCAATGAAACGATTATTAACTTTTGACGCATCTTACAGCCGGCGGGTTACTATCTCGTCTGGCTCAAATTGGTGGCGCTGGGCCAAAATCTTTGCTCATTTGGGCGATGGGCCATATGTATTTATAACTCTGGGGCTAATTTATCTGGCCGGCTGGGTTGGAACCAACGCCCTGTTACGTCGAGGTGCGCTGATTATGATTATTGTGGTATTTTTAACCATGGCCACCGTTACCGCCATTAAATTTATTGTGCGGCGACAGCGGCCACAACCACCCGGCGAATTTGTCACTTTTCATTACGATATGTACAGCTTTCCCTCTGGACATGCGGCCCGGATGATGAGCCTGACCGTGAGCGCGCTTATTTTTTTGGCGCCGCTGGGGTTGTTGCTAATGATATTTACCTTAAGCGTCTCGGCTGCCAGAATAGTTGTTGGCATTCACTATATTAGCGATGTGCTGGTTGGGCTGGGGTTGGGCGCAACCATAGCCTGGATAACAACTTACTTGCTGTTAAGCATAATATAACCCAAGTTACCACCCTGCGAAAAATCACCCTGAGTGGCGTTAGCCGTATTGAAAGATGATTTTTTGCCACATCTTTATCTCTATATCAATTATCATTTTATGCTATAATAAACAGTGTTAAGCCCCTTGTAAAATAAGAAACAGGGGCGCTGTTTAACTTCTGCTATTTGCTGGTAAACATCGCCCTCCCATTAAATCTACCAAAGGGAAAAATTTATGCCGGTTGTTGAACAAAACATTATTATTCAAGCGCCAGTATCAATTGTAATGCAAACCCTCCAGGATGTTGAACAGATTCCTGCCTGGGCCACTGTGGCCGGCACAATTGATAATGTAAAGGGGCGTGGCCTCGGAATGACCTATGAATGGCATTACGCCATTAACCAGCTCAGTTTTAGCGGCAAAAGCGAGGTAATAGAGCAAACCGACGCGCTGCTTATTACCAAAACCACCGGAGATGTTGATAGCCTTTGGAGTATCACCCTGACTCCCCTTGGTAAAAACAGCACGGCCATGCGGGTGGTGGTTGAATACAGCCACCCCAATATTTTTGTTGAAGTACTGGCCGATATTGTGCTGCAACAACTGGCTAACCCGGATGTGGCCAGAGAAAATATGGCCCGATTTAAAGCAGCGGCTGAAACACGCGCCAGAGCGTTAGCCGCTCAGATGCTGGCCAACCGCTAACGTGGCCCGGCGCTTTTGTTAAGAAATTTAGTTATAATTGGAGAGCGTCTGGCCACGGGGCTATCGGCATCAGGTATAATAAATAATGGAAGGCTCAAATACGGTTATCAAAAATATTCAACAGGCATTATCTGGCCCATTGCCGGGCCTGACCGGTCAAATAGAAATGGCTCCCCAGCCGGTGAACGGCCAGGTTGACCGCTGGAAAATTCCAGATTTTTGCCGGGAAGCCGCTGTTTTAATTTTGCTGTACCCCCATTTTGTTAATGAGAGCAGACAAACGCTGCACATTGCTTTAACCCAACGCCGCGAGTATGCGGGAGTTCACAGCGGGCAAGTTTCGCTGCCCGGCGGCCGGCGCGAGGGGAACGAATCGTTACAAACTACGGCGCTGCGAGAAACCGCCGAAGAGCTTGGCGTGTTGCCGGAAACTATCAAGGTAATTGGCAAATTATCCCCGCTCTACATTCCGCCCAGTAATTTTTGTATTTACCCGTTTGTAGCTTTCAAATCAACGCGCCCACATTTTAAGCCAGACCCGCGTGAGGTGGCCGAATTAATAGAAACGCCGCTTGACCTTTTGGCTAATCCGGCTATTCGCAAAACAGAAGTGTGGCATTTTGAACAACACGGCCATCGACGCGTCCCCTTTTTTGAGGTGTTTGGTTATAAAGTTTGGGGGGCAACCGCAATGATACTTAGCGAGTTTTTAGCGCTGTTAGATAATCGGCCTTAGCTTTTAGCCTGAGCTATAGCACATCTATGACCGAACTTCGACAGAATATGGTAACTAAAGAATGGGTAATTATTGCCCACGAGCGCGCCAACCGCCCCGATGATTATATTGAGTCCCAATCTCACGCCACTACCGATACCCAAACCCTGTACGACCCAAGCTGCCCTTTTTGCCCCGGCAACGAAGAGCTTGACCTTGAAATTGAATGCTTTCCCGCCCCAAATGGCTGGCAAACCAGAGCCGTGTACAACAAATATCCCGCCCTATCCAAAGAGGGCGAATTGGTACGCACCTTTAACGGCGTGTGCCGAAGCCTGTCTGGGGTGGGGCATCATGAAATTGTCGTCGAAAGCCCCCGGCACAATACCACCCTGGCTTTGATGACCCCCGCCGAGATAAAATTTTTACTGCAAACCTATTACAACCGGGGCTGGGACATTCGTAAAGATTCGCGGATTGAACAGGTGATTTACTTTAAAAATCACGGCGAACGGGCCGGAGCATCGCTAAAGCATCCACACAGCCAGATTATTGGCCTGCCGGTTGTTCCCAACAATATTCGGCACAGAATTGATGAGGCCCGCCGCTACTTTGATGACACCGGCAACTGCGGCTACTGCGTAATGCTGGAAGACGAGTTAAACAACAAAGAACGGCTGGTGGCTCTTAGCAACCATTTTGTAGCGTTTGTTTTGTACGCCGCGCCCTCTCCCTTTCACACCTGGATTATTCCGCGCAAACACAGCGTTAGCTTTTTGTACTCTCAACCCGATGAACTGGCCGATCTGGCCCAGTTATTGCAAGATGTTATGCGCCGGCTTTACATTGGCTTGCGCGACCCGGCCTACAACCTGATTATTCGCTCGGCGCCGGTTAAAGAGATAAGCAACGACTATCTGCATTGGTACATCACTATTGTCCCCAGGTTAAGCCGCACCGCCGGTTTTGAGCTGGGCAGCGGTATTTACATCAACCCCTCCATCCCCGAAGAAAGCGCCGCTTTTTTAAGAAAGGTAAAAACTTAAAACCAATTTTAGTGAGTAAGTTGTTATGACAGAATTTATTACCAATCTCTCCAATTCAGGGCTGTTCGGGTTAATTGCTGTGGTTCTGATAATAATAGTGCTGCTAATGACCGCTATTATTGTATTGTTCTTTCGGCGTCAAAAAAAATCAAAAATGAAGCTTGGGCTGCACTCAGTCAGCCGCGCCGCCAATGAGATGATTACCCCCAGTAACGAACCGGCAACTGCCCGGCAACCGGACACCCCGCCCGTGGCTGCTAATAAAGTGGCCGATGCACCGGAACCCGCCATAGACCTTGATTTGGGAATTTTAGCCAGCCTGACTAACCAGAATTCTCCCGCAGAAAAGGCAGCCCCGCCGGAAGAAGTCAAACCAGAACCGGCCCAGCCGGTAAAACCGGCCACGCTGGCCGGCGGCGCTTCTACTTCCGCTAACCCCGTATCCGCGCCGGCCCCGCCGGCTTCACCGGAGCCGGCCGAGTTGCTCCGCCTGCTGCGCGACCCGCAATCGGGGCAGCTAATTGTAGAAATTGGCGGACAGCGCTACGCCAAACTGGCCGATATCACCGACAAAAAAATTGGGCAGTACGTGCTAAAACTTACCGCCCACCTTCTGGCCTTTACCAATGGCGTTATTGTTACCGAAGCCGGGATGAAATCCGTTTACAAACCCAAACTTGCCGGCGTTCCCCAGCCCATTGCCACATCTGCCGGCGCCCCATCACCCCAACCGCCGGCCCAATCCACAGATCAACCCCAATCATTACCCAGTCAGAGCAAGGTAGACCCTTTACCCCCGCTGCCGGGCCTCACCTTGCAATCGCCTGTTAGCAGCCAGCCGGGCGGATTACTTGGCCGGGTAGCCCAACCCCCTCCGCCGCCATCTAACCTGCCGGGCCTAAATTTGGCCGAAGAAATCAACGATATTGTTCAGGCCCGGCTGCGCTACTCTCCGCTGGCCGAAGACAATACCGTTGAAATTACATCGGATTTGAGCGGGGGAATTAGAATTCAGGTGAATGGGCGCTATTACACCAGCCCCGATGAAGTGCCCGACCCGGATATCAAACGACTCATTCAGGCCTCGATTAAAGAATGGGAACGCAGTTAACCAACCGATGCCGGCTCTACCCTAAAATTGCGGCCATCGGGCCGCACCCGCCCGGCGGTTATTTGGGTGTCGTGCTGAAAAATAATGAGCGCGTTTCGTTCTACCGCCCACTGCTGCCAGTAGCGTTTGGTTTCAATCGACTCCAGCGGTTCAACATCGTAAGCTGTTACCCAGGCCAGGCGCTGAAAATGGTAGTAAAGGGTGGTCATATCGCCTACAAATAGCGCGGTTTCTCCATTTGACTCTAAAATAACCACCTGATGGGCGCGGGTGTGTCCCCGCGCAACAGCCGTATGCACATGGGGGGTAATGCGGGTATTGCCGTCGATTAAATTTAATTGACCCGTATCTTGCAGGGGCAGGTAGTTTTCCGGGCGATAGGTGGCGCGGGTGCGCTCGTTGGGGGTAACGGCGTCGGCCCATTCAAGGCGCTGCGCGTAATAGCGGGCATTGGGAAAGGTAGGGGCCAGCGTGTCGCCCTGAAAGCAGGTATTTCCGCCGCAATGGTCGGCGTGCAGGTGGGTATTGACCACAATATCCACATCTTCAACCCCAACGCCCAGGCGGGCTAACTGTTGCACCAAATCGCCGTTGGGGCGCTGCAAATAGACCCGCTGCTGCTCTTTTGGGGTTAGTTTGGCGCCGTAGCCGGTATCTACCAAAATGGTTTTGCCCGCCGAGCGGACAAGCAGGCAGTTGAGGGCAAACGGGATGGTGTTATGGCTGTCGGGGGGGAGCAGTCGCTCCCAAATTGTGCGGGGGACAAGCCCAAACGCGCCGCCGCCATCTACGCGGCAGTGGCCATCGTTAATAATGTGGTATTCAAGGTTTTGAAGAGAGGGCAAAACTCACCTCGGATTTGTGTGTCAGGGATAATCGGGAAAAGGGCCGGGCACATATTTGCTAAGGGCGTTTTGAAACCATTCTACCAGCCTGCCTTTTTCCGGCTCCGGCAAAAACGAGGCTTTGGCGGCGTTCAAAATCATATGGCAGAGGGCTTTAAACGGAACGCTGGCGCCGCCGGTTACTACCAAAAATTCGTCGGTGAGGGTGGTGTTTGAAATTGAGGGGTCATCGGTGTTAATGGTAACGGGAATGCCAATTTTGTAAAAGGGAAACAGGGGGTGCTGCCCCAACCTGGGGATGATGCCGGTTTGCAAATTACTGGTAGGACACACCTCCAGGGTAATTTGCCGCCGCCGAATGAAATCCATAACGGCAATATCTTCTCTAACGCGCACGCCGTGGCCAATTCGCTCTGCGCCTAAAATTTCAACGGCATCTTTGGCGTTTTTGGGCGGCCCGGCTTCGGCGGCGTGCACGGTAATGTGCAGCCCTTCCTGAATGGCCCATTGAAACGGCTCAATAAATTTATCCAGTTGGGGGTAGTTGACCTCGTCGCCGGCCAGGTCCATGGCTACAATGCCTTTGTGTTTGCGGGCCACGGCAATTTCGGTAAGCTGGGCGGCGTATTGCGGCTCGTGCCGGTTGGTGGTCACAATCAGGCGAACCTGAATATCGTAATCTTTTTGGGCTTTGTCGACAGCCAAAATCACCCAATCTACTACATCGGCAAAATCAAAGCCCTGGGTTAGGGCCAGGGCCACGGGGCTAAAGCGCAGCTCAAGGTAGCGCACATTGTCGGCGGCGGCGTCGGCGACGGCCTCGTAGGCAATGCGTTCAACGGTTTCGCGACTTGAGTAAAATCGGCGCAACAGTTTGAATTTGGCTAAAAAGCCTAAAAAATCAGGGGCGTCATCAACCACCTGCACGTAAGGGCGCAGTTCTTCCAGGCTCATGCTGGGCAAATCTACGCCATGTTGATGGGCAATTTCAGCCAGAGTAGACAGGCGCAAGCTGCCTTCAAGGTGGCGATGCAGGTCAATTTTAGGGATATTGAACAGGATTGTTCTGAAATCGCGCGATTTTATAACTTTTTCATTGAGGTTACTTGCAACCGACATAAACGTAAGGGTCAACCAGTTGGTTGTATGTAAGAAAGTAAGAGTCTAGCACATTTTAAAGATTTCCGTCAAAATTTTTGACCCGGCGCGGCGGGAGCGTTACTTCAATTGTTCGGTTATAAGCCAACTCCAGTAACGCCAGGTTATAACCAAACTCAGGGAAACGCCAATAATCAAAGGCAGGTGATAGGCAACAAATAAAAACCAGGGGGATGTCCACCAAAAGGAAGCAGAGTTTGCCCTGGCAACAAGCAGTTGGGTGGCGCAGCCAATTATCCCAAAAATTGAGGCAAGGTAGTAGTAGCGATATATTGGCGGCATTTTCTGCACCGAACCCAATCTATCGGATAGCCGGGCCAGAATGTAAAATAAAAATATAATGGAGAACGTTCCTAATATACCCAGGTATGATATTTCAATGGTCAAGAACGGCCCCCCATCATCAGTTTTAGCAAAAGGAATCCGGCTACTCCCAAAATAAGGCCGGCAATAAAACGCAAACCATCTCCCCAAAAATCGCCTATAATATTGCGCCCCGGCGGAATTGCATATTTAAGAGCGGCAATGGCAAATAGCCCTATTGGAATTATAAAAAATTGATAGTAAGAGCGACGCCCGGATTTTTGCTCGTAAAAGCGGGCGATGGCAAACAAAAAAAACACTAAAATGCAAACAACGGCCCATGTGTAAATAATTGATGCACTGTTGACAAGTTCAATCAATTTCTATAGTTCGGTTAATAATATTTTGAGATGGGTTAGCGTGGTTTTACAAAGGCTTCAACAAAAGATTCTGCCATTCGGCGCGGGCTGCCGCTTAAAATACCTTCTTGCCCTTCAAACCTGGATTGCACTTCGATGCCATTGTGCAAAATATCGTACTGGCGAATATCTTTGGCGTGATTACTCCCCCGCATTTTTAACACCAACAGCGCCTTACGAATAGCCGATTCAATTTCAACGTAACGGAGGATAAGGTAAGAATCTACCACAAAACCAATATCAGAATCCGGGCCTTCGATGGCCTCGCCCAACAATACCGGGCTTTCGCGGGTTAATATAGAGGTTAACCGCTGGCGCTTGAGGGCATTAATAAATTTATACTCTATGCTGCGTAACTCTACGGGGTCTTGAGTTAAGCGGGCAAAGTGGCTAATGCTATCAATGACAACCCGCCGGGCGCCCAACTGATTAACGTGGTTCTCAATGAGGCCGCCAACACTTTCAATATCCAGGTGGCTAACTTCCGGGCTGGTCATGACTATTCTGAGCTGGCCCTTTTTTTCCAGCGCCTTAAAATCCCACCCAAACGAGGCGGCATCGTGGTAATATTGTTGTGGAAACTCTTCAAAGGTAATAATTAAGCCCGGCTCCTTGTGTTGAACAATGCCGTTATAAACAAACTGCATCCCCAACGTGGTTTTGCCGGTTCCCGGCGCGCCCTCAACCAGGTTAGCCGATTCTTTTAAAAAACCTCCGCCCAACATTTCATCCAGGCCGCTAATACCGGTTTTTACTCTATCCATTAGCGCATGCCTCTGATAATGTGATAGACGGCCTTAACTCTAAAATGTCTATCTTCGCAGGCTGATATAAACCTGTCGACCAGGGCCTGCATTTCGTCATCTGTTTGCAGTGAATATATGGGGGTTTCACCCAGGAGTGATTTTTTCATAATGCCGCTATCTACCAGTTCTTCCAGTTCCGGTTCAACCGCGGTTACGTTTCGGCCGGCATATTTGGCAATATTGTCAACAGTATCAGCCGTGTGGGGGTTTTCATGAAAAAATCTAACCAGGTCCCACTTAATAAAAGAGTTGACTTTTGTTTTTACAAAATCAAGCAGGATGGGGTCCATGTCATCCATCAGGCGGGCCGTGAAATCATCTCCATTTGATGTCAAGGCTGTACCCTCCTTAATAAACTTTATGGCAAGATTATTTGCCGCTCCGCCCCCGCAGAGAGCAAATTTTGCGTGGCACGCTGGAAACCATTTCCTTCAACCCGATTGAGGCTTTCCTCAACACCTTGAGGGAAGGATGATTTTTATCTTATCATTAATATTAAGAATTTGCAACAAGATTTGAGACCCAAGCATCTCAACGCCGGCGCGCCCGCGCCCGTTTGTTTTTGCCTTTGGCCCCGGCTCCAGCCGCAACCTGAGCGCCATTACCGCCGGCCATATCCAGCTTCATGTGGCAATGTTTGTATTTTTTACCGCTGCCGCAGTAGCAAGGGTCGTTTCTGCCGGGCGTTTTTTGAACCCGCACCGGCGTTGGCGTTTGGGGCGTTGCCCCTGGCGTTTCAGCCCGACCCGCTGCCATGGCGCTGGGGTGAACGGCCTGTATATTTTTGGGACGTGGCGCTTCTCTGATAACAGTGGGGTGATAAATTCGGCGCACTACTTCCTCTTTTATCGACTCCCGCAACTGGCCAAACATTTCAAACGCATCTTTTTGAAAAGCCACCAGCGGGTCTTGCTGGCCTACCGCCCGCAACCCAATCCCCTGCCGCAATGAGTCGAGCGCGGTCAAATGTCGCACCCACAGCGTGTCCAGCACTTGCAGCATCAGCTGTTTTTCGGCCAGGCGCAACTGTTCAGACCCTAAAGATGCTTCCATTTCTTCGTAATTTTTGCGGGCCAGTTCCAAAACTTCTTCTTCAATTTGTTCCGGGGCAAGGTTGGCCCAGGTGCTGGAGGTGATTGTAGCCGGCAGTGGCAAGATAATTCTAACCGCATTGAGTAGCGCGGTCATATCCCACTCCTCGGGGTATTCGCTGGCCGTAAAATTGCGAACCAGCCCGCTCAAATGGTCAAACACCATTGTTTGAATGCTCTCTTTAAGGTTGGGGCTGCTTAAAATACGGCGGCGGTCGGCGTACATCACCTCGCGCTGCTGGTTAATCACATCATCATACTTGAGCAGGTGCTTGCGAATATCAAAGTTGTGGCCCTCTACCTTGGTTTGGGCATTTTCAATGGACTTGCTGACAATACCGGCCTCGATGGGGATGTCATCTTCTACGCCAAAGCGTTCCATCAGGTTAGCCACATTTTGACCCCCAAAGCGGCGCATCAAATCATCTTGCAGCGATACAAAAAACCGGCTGGAGCCGGGGTCGCCCTGCCGCCCGGCCCGGCCCCGAAGCTGGTTATCAATGCGGCGGGCATCGTGACGCTCGGTGCCAACAACGTGCAGCCCCCCCATTTCTTTAATTTTTTGCCGGTCTTGAGCCACAATGTTGGCCCACTTTTTGTAGGTTTTATCCCATACGGCCGGCTCTACTTCGGTCAGGTCAAGGCCCTGGCGGCGCAGCTCATCGCGGGCCAGCCCTTCGGCGTTGCCGCCCAGCAAAATATCTACCCCGCGCCCGGCCATGTTGGTAGCAATGGTAACAGCGCCGGGGCGTCCGGCCTGGGCAATGATGCCGGCCTCGCGCTCGTGGTTTTTGGCATTGAGAACCTCGTGCTTTACGCCCTGCCGCTCCAGCAGTTTAGACAGATATTCTGAGGTTTCAATGGCAATGGTGCCCACCAGCACCGGGCGTCCCTGGTTTTGCAACTCTTTTATCTCTTCGGCCACGGCCTTAAATTTTGCCTGCGGGTTTTTGTAAACCACGTCGGAGTAGTCAACACGTTTGTGGTAAAACTCGCTATTATCCTGGCTGCGGTAGGTGGTAACTTCCACGCCATCTTCTTTGCGGCTTTCTTTAATTAAATCGCCCCGCAAAGCGCGATACTCGACGTTGGTGGGCAGAACGGTCACGTCAAGTTTGTAGATATCGGCAAACTCTTCGGCTTCGGTTTCGGCGGTACCGGTCATACCGGCCAGCTTGTTGTACATACGGAAGAAGTTTTGAAAGGTGATGGTGGCCCAGGTAAAGCTCTCGTGGCGCACGTTAACGCCTTCTTTGGCCTCGATGGCCTGGTGCAGTCCCTCGCTGTAGCGCCGGCCATGCATCAGCCGCCCGGTAAATTCGTCAACAATAATAACCTCGCCGTTTTGCACTACGTAATCAACATCGCGTTTGAACAGGGCGTGCGCCCGCAGCGCGTTATCCAGGTACGAGGTCATGGCTGCGCTTTCGCCTTCGTACAGGTTTTCAACGCCCAGCGCTCGCTCTATCTTCTCGATGCCGCTTTCGGTCAGGTAAACAATGCGGGCTTTTTCATCAACTACGTAATCGCCGTCCGGCTCCATCTCTTCGTTATCAACGCTTTCGGGGCTGCTGCGCCGGAGCGGGCGCACCAACTGGGCAAAGCGCTGGTACAGCTCGCTGCTCTCTTCGGCCTGGCCAGAGATAATCAGCGGGGTGCGGGCCTCGTCGATGAGGATGTTGTCCACCTCGTCGATAATGGCGTAGTGCAGCTCTCGCTGGGCAACGCGGCTTAAATCAGTCACCATATTATCGCGCAGGTAGTCAAAGCCAAACTCGTTGTTGGTGCCGTAGGTAATATCGCAATGGTAGGCTTGCTGGCGGGTAATGGGGCGCAGATGCTCGTAGCGGTCGTCATCGCTGCGGTAGTTGGGGTCAAACAGAAACGAGGCGCTATCAACGCCGCCGTTGCCGGCGTTTTGAATAACGCTGATTGACAGCCCCAAAAAGTGGTAAATTGGCCCCATCCACTGGCAGTCGCGCTTGGCCAGGTAGTCGTTAACGGTAATGACGTGCGCGCCCCGGCCCATGAGGGCGTTGAGCGCCACGGCTGTGGTTGCCACCAGGGTTTTACCCTCGCCGGTGCGCATTTCAACCACTTTGCCTTCGTGCAAAATGGCTCCGCCAACCATCTGCACATCGTAGTGGCGCAGGCCGATGGTGCGGCGGCTGGCCTCTCGAACGGCGGCAAAAACCCGGGTTTGAATCTCTTTGAGCAGGTCATCTTCTAACCGGAGCAGTTGTTTTTCTAGCTGCTCAAGCTGAATTTTAAGCCGCTGGCGCTCTTTGCCGGCGGCTTGAGCCACCTGGGTCCGCAGCGCCTCTACTTCGGCTCGCGGTTCGACAGTTTGCTGCCGCAACGACTCGCGGAATTGCGCCATCATCTCTTTTATTTCTTCATCGCTTTTGGCCTGCATGTCCGGCTCAAGCGCGTTTATTTCATCAACCAGGGGTTCCAGTTTGTTAATTTCTTTCAGGTTGGGGTCGCCAAAAATGGTTCTAAAAACGGATTTAAACATTATCGTTGTAACTCCAATTCTTTACTTTGTCCGTACCGGCACAAATAGAGGCTAACACACCTTAAAATTGTACCACAACTGGGCAAGCTCCCCAAGTAATGGGGTGGGGGTAATTATTGCTGCACCAAAGGGGTCTCGTAAATGCGCTCCAGGCGGGGAACCAGCACATCCCAACTGTAATTGGCCTGGGCAAAGGACTGCCCGGCCCGCCCCAGGTTGGCCCGCAGCGGCGAGTTGCGCAGCAAGTGGAGAACCTGTTGGGCAAAGGTTTCCGGCTCGTCGGCCAGAATCAGCTCTTTGCCATTTTCCACCGGAAAGCCTTCGGCGCCTAAATTGGTAGAGACAATGGCCTTGCCCATGGCCATCGCCTCCATTAATTTTAAACGCGTTCCGCCGCCCACGCGCAGCGGAGCCACATATACTTTGGCCCCGGCAATGTAGGGGCGCACGTCATCCACATAGCCGGTAATGGTGATGCCCGGCTGGCTGCGGAGCACATCGAGCCGGGGGTGAGGCCGCTGGCCCACAATGGCAAAGGTAACGCCGGGTCGCTGGGCCTGAATTAGCGGCAGCACCTGCTGGCTAAACCACAACACGGCGTCGATATTGGGCCTGAAATCCATTTTGCCGGTAAAGACCAGGTCATGCGGAATGGGCTTGCCTTTAAAGCGGGTATACACCGATAAATCTACGCCGTTAGGCACAACGGTAATAGAGGCGCCGGGGTTGATTTGCCGCAAGGCCACTTTATCGGGGTGAGACATGGCGATGGTGTGGTTGACCCGCGACATCAAATTGGCTTCGTAGGCTACCAGCCGGCGCCACTGCACCAGGCTGTAGGTTGCCGCCGCCCAGCGCCAGGGGTTTTTAATATCGGTAGCAAAGGCCCGCTTTTGCAAAATCCATTCGGCGTTGTGGGCGTCGTAAATGATCATGGAGCGGGGAGCGGCGGCCTCGATAGTGGGCAGATAGGGGGCCATTTCAATACCTTCAATAGAAACCACATCAAATGGCGCTTCGCTCAGGCGGCGGGCTAATTGCCGGTTAAAATCGGGCGACCAGAGCCGCCAGCTCATATCGGGCCGGCGGGTGGTGAGCATTTGCCTTAGCCGCTGGCGGCCGGAGCGCCGGGGCACAGGCAGCGTGTCAACCCACTGGCACAACTGGGGCAGCGGGCCGGGTTCGGCGGAGTTTTGGTCTGGCTCTAAAAAGGTGAGCAGGCAAACCGTATGGCGCTTGCTTAACTCTTTGATTAAATTAAAGTTTCTAAGCGTTGTTCCCTGATGGGGCGGATAGGGGCGTTGGGGCGTTAAAAGTAAAATTCGCATGTTGTTACAACACTACAACTAACCCTTGCCAACCTTGTGATACACTTCGAGCGTTTTTTGGGCGGCCTTTTTCCAGGAGAACTGTTTGGCTCTTTTTAACCCTTTGCAAATTAAATCCTCGCGCAGTTCCGGTTCGGTGAGAACGCGCCACATGGCCACGGTCAGGCCGTCGATATCGTGGGGGTCAACCATTACGGCGGCATCGCCAACCACCTCTGGAATGGCCGAGGTGTTAGACACAATAACCGGCGTGCCGCAGGTCATCGCTTCGAGGGGAGTCAGCCCAAACCCTTCGTAAAAAGAGGGGTGGACCAGCAGGCGCGCCGCATTATACAAATAGACCAGATCATTAGAAGGAACCCGGCCCAAAAACAGTACCGAGCCTTCCAGGTTGAGCCGGCCAACGGTCTCGTACACCTCTTCCCACAGCCAGCCGTTGGCCCCGGCCAAAACCAGCAATTCCTCTCGTTTGTACTCATCGCGCAGGCGGCGATAGGCTTGCAGCAGGCCCGGCAAATTTTTGCGCGGCTCGATAGTGCTGACAAACAAAATGTAATCCCTATCAAATTTGTAGGTTTGCTTGACATGCTGTTGCGCCTCGTTGGGGGGGAGCTGGCGGTAAATGGGGTTAGCGGCCTCGTGAATAACGGTAATTTTATTTTCCGGGACGCCCAGCATACGGATACTATCTTGCTTGGTGGCTTCTGACACGGCGATGATGTGGTCGGTTTTGCGCCAGGCCTGGTCAATTTGGCCGTAGTAGCGGGCGCTCTCTTTGGTTAAAAAGTGGGGGTACAACAGAAAGGCCAAATCATGAACGGTGATAACCGACCGGCAATTGCGGCGAAACGGGGGAATAAAATCCGGGCTGTGCAGCAAATCCAGCCCCAGCCTGGAAATCTCAAAACTCAGGGCCAATTGTTCAAAACGATTGTGGCTGGGGGTCCACAATGATTTTCTGTAAAATCCGTTACTATGAATAATGGAGGTTTTGTCTTTACGGCTTTGTAAGAGTACAAATTTATCCTCTTCGGGTTCAAGCTTGGCCAGGGCTTCGACAAGTTGGACGATATATTCACCAATACCGGCGCGATTGTAAAATACCAGGCGCGCGTCTATCCCAATACGCATACTACTGGTTCACCTTTTCACAAACTAAAAAACCCTCTGCCGACATACACCAAAAGCAGAGGGGCTTCTTTGACCCGCTTATACAATACCGTAATATACCACCAAATGTAAGCAGCGTCAAAAAAATGCTTGACAAGGGGCTGCGGATGTGATAAAGTCTGCGCCACATTTTAATTTAACCAGGCCAGAGGAGTCAATGAGCGCACAACTTCACCGAGATTCGGTTAGCAGCGGAACCAGTTGGGAAGAGATTGCCGGCTATGCCCGCGCCGTGCGGGTGGGCGAACGCATTTTGGTTTCCGGCACTACCGCCACCGGCCCCAATAACCAGATAGTTGGGGCAAACGACCCGGCGGCGCAAACCCGCTTCATCCTCGATAAAATAGAAAAAGCCATCCAACAACTGGGCGGAGCCATGCGCGATGTCGTCCGCACCCGCATTTACGCGCGAGATTTGGCCCACGTTGAAATCATCGCCCGCGTGCATGGCGATTATTTTGGACACATCCGCCCGGCCAATACCCTGGTGCAGGCCAATTTGGTGGGCGACGCCTACCTGGTTGAAATTGAAGCCGAAGCCGTAATTGGGGCCGGCAATGCGCTTTAGCCTGCGCCTGAATAACGATTTGCCGGTAAAGGAATATATCCGGCTGGCCCAACTGGCCGAAGCAGCCGGCTTTGACCAGTTTTGGGTTAGCAATGACCTGTTTTTGCGCAGCGCGCCGGTCATCCTCCCGGCCATTGGCGCGGCCACCCGGCGCATTGAAATTGGCACCTGCATTTTGAACCCCTACACCATCAATCCCGCGGAAATGGCTATGCTGGCCGCCACAATGGATGAACTGACCGGCAATCGTTTTAATTTGGGGCTGGCCGCCGGCGCGGCTGATTTTTTGGAATGGGTGGGGCTGTCGCGCGGCCCGGCGCTGGCCGCCATCCGGGAAACCATCAGCGCCATTCGCGGGTTGCTGGCCGGTGAGCGGGTATCAATACAGGGCAAGTTTTTGCAATGGCAGGCTGAGGCTTATTTGCGCTTTGAGGCCCCGCGTGTCACCCCCATTTACCTGGGCGCGATGGGGCCGGGCATGTTGCGCCTGGCCGGAGAGCTGGCCGACGGCACGCTGCCGCTGCTCTTTCCGCCGGAGCATTATTTTGGCGTCAAACCCTATCTGGATGAGGGCGCGCGGGCCAGGGCCGGCACATTGCCGCCGCTGGATTTTGCCGCCTGCCTGTGGGTTTCGCTGGCCCGGGATGAGGCCGCCGCCCGCCGCGCGCTGGCCGAAAAGGTAGCCTATTACGGGCCATCGCTGGGGCCGCTGATTTTGGAGCGGCTGGGGCTAACCGCCGGGGATTTTGCCCCGATTCGGCAGGCCATGATGGTCGAAAATAATTTGGATAAAGCCTGCGCCCTGGTGGATGAGCGAATGCTGAAAATTGGAGTAACGGGCCGCCCGGAGGCGCTCATCGCCCGGCTGGAGCCGCTGGCAGAAGCCGGAGCGCAGCACCTGAGCTTTGGCCCGCCGCTGGGGCCGGATGTGGCCGCGGCCATCGAGTTGCTGGGCAGCAAAGTGCTGCCCTATTTTAGAAATTGAATCATCAACCTATTTTATATGGTTGACTTCCCACAGGTTGGGCAGCTGGTCAATCTGTTGCCAGCCGTTGCCCCGCTCTACCTTTTCAACGCTCAAATCGGTAAAATAGGTATCCAGCACAGCGGCGCGCTCCATAGCCAGGGGCGGATGGCAGTAATCCTCCTCCTCCCACACCGCCCAGCCCTCTTCATTAATCCGCGCGTGTTTCAGCGAGTAATCCAACGCCTGCCCAAACGGGCGCATCTGCCGGATTTCTTCGCTGTCCAGACGCGCTTTTAGTTCAGGTAATTGCGCTTCATCCGCTTTGGCTTTTACCAGATAGTAGGCCATGATGGTCCCCTTTCTTACAAGTTCTGTTCCAGATACCGCGCTTTTTGAGTCAATATTTCAATGGTCTGGTCAATATCAGCCAGGTGGGTGCGATAGGCTCCCACGGCCAGCCGCAGCACAAAGTTGCCATCGAGCATGGTTGAGCTGACAAACACGCGCCCATCCTTTTGAATCTCTTTGGTGAGTTGCTGGTTAAACTCGTTGGCGTTGCCCCGTTTGGGCAGGTAGCGATAGGTAGTGATGGCCAAATCAGGCGGCGGCCCGGCTTCAAACCCCGCCATCGTTTGGATTTTCTGATGAAAGTAACGGGCCAGTAACATTTTCTCTTCCAGCGCGGCCCGAAACGGCGCCACCCCGACCAGCTTCAGCGGCAACCACAGCCGCAGCCCCTTGAAATGTTTGGTCAGTTCGGGCGAAACATCAGCCGGGGAAATTTCTTCCAGGGCGGCCAGCGTATCCTGCATATAATCGGCCCCGTAATGGTGCGACTCGTAAATCTGCTGCCGATTTTTCACCAGCACGGCCCCGGAGCCATAGGGCAAAAACAGGGTTTTGTGCGGGTCCATTACCAGCGAGTCCGACCGCTCCATGCCGGCCAGTATTTTTCTGCCCAACTCGCACAACACGTAAAACGCGCCGTAAGCGCCATCCACATGATACCAAAGCCGGTTGGCCGCCGCAATGTCGGCAATATCGGCCAGCGGGTCAACCGAGCCGGTGTTGGTTGTGCCCGCCGAAGCCACCACCAGCCAGGGGCGCAGGCCCGCTTGTTTATCGGCAATGATGGTTTGGGCCAGGGCATCGGCCCGCATGCGGTAGCGCGAGTCAACGGGAATAACCCGTTTGACGCACGCGCCCAGTCCGGCCACCCGCAGGGCTTTGTCTATGGCGTGATGTGCGTGCCCGGTAACATACACCACGGCCTGCGGAACTGCTTCGGCCTGCACGCCGGCGGCATCTCTGGCGGTTACAATCGCAATCAGGCTGGCAATACTGCCCCCGGAGGTTAAATTACCCGCCGCCTCGGCCGGATAACCGACAACTTCGGCCATCCAGCGGAGCAGCATATTTTCCATGCGCACGGCTCCGGGCGAGGCGAAAAATATACCGGCGTAGCGGTTGGTAATCGCTGCCAAAAAGTCGCCCAGCGCCGAGTGGTACAGCGCGCCGCCGGGCACATACCCCAAAAAGCGCCCGGAGGTTGGGTTCAACCCCGGCGTGTCCACCTGCTCTCTCAACAGGGCCAGAACCGGCTCAATATCCAGTCCTTCTTCTGAAATGGGCGAGTCGTACAGGCCGCGCCCATTGCCATCGGTTTGCCGGTAGGCCGGGCCGGTGGGAATTTCCCGGATGAACCGGTCGGCGTAGGCGGCAACCTGCCTTATCAGCCGGGCGCGCTCATTGGCGTCGGGTTCTAAACGGCGGGCTATTTTTTCAAGTTGTTGAATTCGACTTAACATGATTGCCTTCCTGATTTTGAACGGTCGATGTCATTTACATTTGATGACATTTGTCACTGTTATTATACGGCGGATTTTGCTATAGTATGGCCAATCAAGTAACTGGCGGGGCCAACCACAAACAAAGGGAGCTGGGTTGTGCCGAGGGTTCAACAGAGAACCCGCCACCCACAAAATTTTATTAAGGAGACCCCATGCCACCCTACACTCAATAAGGGTCCTTCTTGCAGCAGAAGGACCCTTTTGATTTGGGGCTATGTTTCTTCCCGTTCAATTGACTCCCAGGCAATAGGGCTGACATCGTTGTGGTTGAGCACGCGGCTGCCGGCGCGGTCGATGCGCATAATCAGGCGGCAGGCCGGGTCGGGGCATACCACGCGAGAGTCGGTCTCCATCCAGTCGGCGGGGTGGTTGGGGCGCTGCTTGGCCGGCAGCAGCGGGATAACCGATTGCAGCGCGTACAGGCAAAAGTCGGCCCCCTCCGGCAGCGAGATTTTGCCGCCGCGCAGATAGAATTTATCACCCTCGGCCATGTTGCAGGTGCAGTGGCCTTCAATTTTTTCCACCACTACGGTTAAATCATACAACTCAAACTGGTCGTCGCGTAATTTTTGTTGATGGTTCATCGCGGCAATCTCCTGTTATTTACCTCAGCGCCGCCCGCAACTCATCAGCCAGGGCGCGGACGCTCTCGACAGACTCGGCGGCCCGTTTGACCAGGGCGCTGCCGACAATTACGCCGTCGGCCAGTTGGGCCACGGCGCGGGCCTGCTCTCCATTGCCAATACCAAAGCCCACCGCCAGCGGGGTGTCGGTTTGCTGGCGCACGCGAGCCACAAACTCGGCCAGGCCGGGCGGCAAATCGCTGCGCGCGCCGGTAACGCCCGTCAGCGAAACCAGATAAATGAAGCCCCGCGATTTTTCTGCGGCCAGCTTAATCCGGTTCGGCGTGCTGGTGGGGGCCAGTAAATAAACCAGAGCCAGCCCGCGCGCGTCGCATAGGGCCTCAAGTTCTCCGGCCTCTTCGGGCGGCAGGTCGGGCACAATAAAGCCGTCAACGCCGGACGCGGCGGCATCGGCCACAAATTGTTCTAACCCGTAGGCCAGCATGGGGTTGATGTAGCCCATCAGCAGGGCCGGCGTGTCGACCCCCTGCCGGCGCAGCTCGCGGGTCATAGCCAGGCAATCTTTCACCGTGGTACCGTTCTCCAGCGATTTTTGGGTAGCCGCCTGAATGGTGGGGCCATCGGCCAGCGGGTCGGAAAAGGGAATGCCCAACTCCAGCAGGTCGGCCCCGGCTTCAACCACGGCTGTGATGACCTCCAGGCTGGCCTGCCGGTTGGGGTAGCCCAACACGCTGTAGGGCATAAAGGCCGGGCGGCCTTTGGAAAAGGCCTGGGCAATACGCTGGACTCCGTTCATTTTATCTTCCTTTCATTCCCGGAGAGTTTGTAGCGTGAGGTAAGTTAACAATGTATCAGACTCACCCAACTCATAAAACTCTAAAAACTCCATAAATTTATTTTCTCAACCCCATATTCTTTTGGGCCACGCGCAGCCGGCGCTCGGCGATGGGGCGGATGCGGTCGGCGCTTTCGGTTAGCACCTGCTCGATGTAGGCCGGGTCTTTGGCCATGTCGTAGTACCGTTTTTGAATGGGTTCGAGGGTGGCGATGACCACCTCGGCAACCCGCTTTTTGAGGTTGCCATAACCTTTGCCTTCAAACTCGGCAATAATTTCATCCTCGCTCTGGCCGGTAATGGCCTGATAAATGTTGAGCAGGTTGTAAACGCCGGGCTGGTTGTCCCGGTCAAAGGCAATGCGGTTGAGCGAGTCGGTGGTGGCCCGCATAATAGATTTACGCAGCACGTCGGGCGGGTCTAGCAGGTGCAGGGCGTGGCCCTGTTTGTCGCCGGTTTTGCTCATTTTGCCGGTGGGGTCGTCTAGCCCCATTACCCGCGCCCCGGCTTTGGGAATGAGCACTTCGGGGATGACAAAGGTTTCGCCGTACAGGCTATTAAAACGCTGGGCGATATCGCGGGTGATTTCCAGGTGTTGTTTCTGGTCTTCGCCGACGGGCACGTAATGGGTGTCGTATAAAATAATATCGGCGGCCATCAGTACCGGGTAATCCAGCAGGCCGGTGCTGACGCTCTCTTGCCTGGCGGCTTTATCTTTGTACTGAGTCATCCGCTCCAGCCAGCCCAGTGGAGTGGTGCAGTTGAGCAGCCAGGTCAGTTCGGAGTGGGCGGCGATGTGGCTTTGAACAAAAACGGCGCAATGCTCCAGGTTGATGCCACAGGCCAGATATAACAGGGCAACTTCCCGAATCTTTCGGTACAGTTCCTGTGGCTCTTGCGGCACGGTCAGGGCGTGCAGGTCAACAATGCAAAAAACGTTGTGGTAGTTGTGCTGCTCGGCCACCCAATTTTTGATGGCTCCCAAATAGTTGCCAATGTGCAAGTTGCCGGACGGCTGAATACCGGAGAAGACTCGTTTTTTGG
>CAZAPG010000066.1:0-29455 GCA_964486935.1 uncultured Caldilineaceae bacterium
CGCTGCAAGTGCAGGTGTAGCTCAAGTACGCTGAAGCGCACTATTTTGTCCGCTACAAGGTTGTTTTGAGTCGGCTTTGAGCCGACTTGAGTTACCAGCCTGCGAATTCATTCGTAGGCAAGTTGGCTCAATGACTTGTGGGTAATAGATAGGGTATAGTAACTTTATGAGCCGGCAATTCTGTCAAAAAACAGCCGGCAGGCCGGGGGGCTTGGGGGGCGTCCCCCCCTTTCCCCTTCCGGGTTCTTTTCTTTATGAGTGAGCCTGATGCGCGTAGGCTCATGGTTTGCTAAATTTACCAAACAGGAAAATAAAATGTTGAACTCAAAGAAGATTTTCTGGCAACTTTTTTTAGTAGGGGTAATGGCAGCCGGTTTGGGGGTCCTATTAACCTCAACCGCCGGCCCTGCATTGGCCCAAAGCGGGATAACAGCCGAAACGCTGGTCTTTTCTCAGGATTCGGTGGTGAGCCGCCAGCCGGTGCAACTAACGCTCACCGGTTTGGGCAGCGGAATCATTCGCTACACAACCAATGGGGCGCTGCCTACGGCAACCAGCGCCGCCTACAGCGGTCCCATTACTATTAGCAGCCCAACAATTATCAGGGCGCAGCTATTTAAAGCCGATGGCGCGCCGGCTGGATACGTTTATACCAAATCGTACATAATTGTTGATTATGACCCAACCCTGCCCGTGGTCTCTCTGGTTTCGGATTGGAGCCAGTTTGACGCCCTGCACGCGGCCTCCAGAGAACGAGGCAAGGATTGGGAGCGCCCGGTGAACGTGGAGTACTTTGCGCCGGGCGGGCAGATTCAATTTAATGTGCCCGCCGGAATCAGAATTCACGGCAACTTCTCTCGATTGTTTAACCCCAAAAAATCCTATCGCCTCTACTTTAGCAAATCTTACGGCGGGCCGGGCAACCTGGAGTACCCCCTATTTGAAGACACGCCCGTAACCAAATTTGATAAACTGGTTCTGCGCGCCGGTTTTCAGGATACATTCACCCATCGCGGCATCCCCGACCGCGCCGACAGGCACGAAACAGCCACCTATATTAGCGACCAGGTAGCGCGCAATCTGCACCGCGATATGGGTCAACCCGTAGCCCACGGTAAATGGGTGCTGCTCTATTTGAACGGCCAGTTTTGGGGCCTCTACAACCTTACCGAGCGGATTGACCTGCAATTTCTGCGGTCGTACTCCCATAAAGACGCCGACTGGCACGTTATTGTTAAAGAAAGTGGGTGGGACGAATTGGGCCAGTGGTACAGCCGCGAAGAGGTAAAAGAGGGCAACTACGGGGCCTGGCTGGATCAACAAAACTGGATAGGCAGCGCCGATTTTTCCAACCCCAATAATATCGGCATGTTAGAGTGGAACGTGGATATGGAAAATGTCTTTTCCTACATGTTTCTGCAAGCTTATATTCAAAATACCGACTGGCCCGGCGCTAACTGGGTGGTCTATCGACGTATTGACCCCGGCGCGATTGGCAATGAACGAAAATGGCGGATGATGGTGTGGGATGCCGAAGACAGCTTTGGCACCACCGGCAGCGGATTTAAATACGACCTCAATACGGTGGTCAATGTGCACAGCCCCCACGATAGTATCACCCGTATTTTGGAAAAACCCTTCATCAGCGATTGTTATATTAAATACCGCTTTGTGCAGCGGGCGCGCGAATATTTGGGCGTTGAAAACCTGGCCGGACGGCCGGAAAATGAGGTGGGCCAGCTTTCCAGGGAGCGGGTTAAGGCAGAAATCATCAAACAGGCCGAGCAGGTGCGGCCATTTATGCAAATGGAAATAAACCGCTGGAGTCCCGATTTAACTGTGGATTTGTGGGAACGAAATATCCAGAATATGTTGATATTTGCCGATGAAAGGGAAGAGGTAATTCTGCACCATCTGGATATTTTGAGGGAGCAAACATTTACCGCGTGTAAATAAACGGGATTGATGGCAAAAAATCAGCCATTATAACCCATTCAGACCCTCGCGGGGCCGCAGGCGGCTGGCCAGTTCGCGAAGCTGGCTAAAACTGATTGGTTTGAGCAACACCAAATCGGCCTCTCTTCTTAAACTTTCGGCCATCAGGGCATCGGCTGTAGTTAGCATTACCCGGGTTTTTTTAAGCCGCGGGTCGGAGCGGATTTGTTTTAGAAGGTCTCGGCCCGAAATATGAGGCAAGTGCAAATCTAGCACTACAATTGCCGGTAAGGCTTTGGCCAACTGGCTGGCGGCAAGATTGCCATCTTTAATAATCTCAATCTCGTATCCGGCTGCTTCCAGGGCGGCAGAAAAAATCATCGACAAATCATCGTCATCTTCTATGATAAGAGCTAAAGGGTTTTTCATTTTGCGGGAACCTTTATTGGAATTAATGGTAAAACAACAGTGAAGGTAGAACCAGACCCAACTTCACTTGTTAATTGAACCTGGCCTCCCATAAGTTCGGCTAACTGTTTTACAATAGACAGACCCAAACCGGAGCCGCCATATTTTCTGGTGGCTGAACCATCTACCTGTCTGAAAGCCTCAAAAATATAAGCATGGGCATCTTGGGGAATACCCGGGCCGGTATCGCTGACTGCTATGGCCCAGTGCGCTTCGTCGGGCCGGTATACGTTCACCTTTACCCGGCCGGCCTCGGTAAATTTTATGGCATTGCCAACCAGATTGTTGAAAATTTGCTGTAACCGCTCCGCGTCTCCGGTAATGGTAACAGGCACATCAACGGCAACCTGACAACATAGCTGAAGACCCCTGGCATCGGCCAGAATTTGCATGGTGGCCTGAATATTCTCAACCAGTTCTCTGGGGTCAAAGGGGCCTTCTATCAGGCTTAAGGTGTTGGCTTCTAACTTGGCCTGGTCTAGCAACTGGCTGACCATCCCCGTTAGGTTGTTGATGCTATTGATCATTTTTTGTATAGTCTCGCGCTGTTTTTGATTAATCGGGCCATACATCTCCTCTTTCATCATTTCGCTATAGCCCAAAATTGCGCCCAGGGGAGTGCGCAGGTCGTGGCTAACGTTGGCCAGCAGCCCGGCTTTGAATTCGTTGGCTTCTATGGCCCGGTCTCTGGCGCGGGCAATGGCCGCTTCGGCGTGCTTCAGGTAGGTAATATTGCTAACCACCCCAAAAATCAGCGTGCTGTGGTTTTCCGTCAGTTGTTTAACCTGCCCGCTGTCGCGCACCCAAATGATGTTGCCATCGGCCCGGATAAGCCGGTATTCTACCTGGCTGTTTACGCCCTGGGCCAGCTTTTGGGCTTGAGCCTGGGCAGCGGCCCTGTCATTGGGGTGGATAACTTGCGACGGCCAAAAACTCCAGTCAATCATAAATTGTTCAGCCGGGTAGCCGGTCAGCTCTTCAACGTTGGGAGAAATATAGTGGTTAATATACTGCCCGTCGCCGTTAATTTCTGACATGTAGATGTGGTCGCTAATAGAAGTAACCACCAGCCGGAAGCGCTCTTCGCTTTGTTGCAAAGCCTGATTTTGGCGGGCAATCTGCATATCGCGTTCATGCAGGTGGTAGACCATTTCATTGAAGGCCGCCGCTACGTGGGTTATCTCATCTTGCCGTTCTGTTTTTAACTCAATGCGGTGGGTAAAATCTCCCCGGCCAATATAAAAGGCGCCGGCCTGTAGTTTTTCAATGGGCTTCAAAACCAGGGTATTCAAAAAGTGGCCGGTGGTTAAAATTACCAGCAACCCCACCGAGGCCAGGCCAATAGCCAGTAAAAACAGGGCGGTGCGGCTGGTAGCAAAAGCCTCAGATTTGGAGACCTCGGTAAAGACTACCCAGCTTGTGCCGGGCACCGGAACCGCCACCCCAATTACTACAACCCCCTGAAAGTTTGTATAAGTACCGGCCCACTGCTGGTTGGGGTTCCGCTCCAGAAACATTATTTCTGGCCGCCCCTGCAAACTGGTGCGGGTTAGGGCCACGTTTGGGTTGGTGTGGGCTACAATTTCACCCCGAGAATTGACCACGTAAGATTGGCCGGTTTCACCAAAATCCAGGTGTGAAACCAGGTCCCACAGTAAATTCATTCGCAGCCGGGCAGCTATCACCCCCCCATCCGAGGCGGGCGCTGCCATAATCAGGTATGGCTCACTTTCTGGAGAAATCTGAACCCCGCTCAAATAAAACCGGCCCTGCCGGGCCTCGAGAAACCAGATGGATTGGGGAATGGTGAATGAGTTAGCTAAAATTGGGGCATCTTGATAACTACCCGGCAATAGATTGCCCTCGGCATCTACCCGAACCAGCTCTAACAGCGCCGGGTTTTGCTTGATGGCCGCCCACATAATTTGAGGGTTTTTTATGAGGTCGGCGCGGTCAATTGACCCGACCAGCCGCACCCCATCTTCGGTGCGTTGTATAAATGAGGTGACAATTTCGGCGGCGCTATTAGCCGCATCTTGCTGACGGCTTTGCCAGAAAATTTGCTCATTTTGATAGATAAAGTAGTAAACGCCGGCCCCAATCAGCAGCAGCGTGACCAGAAATATAATCCCTAACAGATTAAAAAGACGCCGGCGTAAACTGTGGGTGCGATGCATGTATTTTTTTGATCTCAACGCATGTCGATAAGATGCCAGCATAACAACCTCTTATTGAACGGTAGCCAGAAATTCCTGCCAGATTTTGGCGTATAAAATTTCGGTTTCTGGCCCCAGAGGCAGATATACCTCGGCATTGGCCAGGGTTTTGTTATCGGGAAAAACCGCCGGGTCGTTTGAAATTTCAGGGTCGATAAAGGGCCGCGCCCCTTCGTTAGCGGTGGCATAGGAATTTTCGTTAACAATTTGAGCATTTATTTCCGGGCGCATCAGAAAATTGATAAAAACTTCGGCAGTGTACTTGCGCGGGCTGTTGGCCGGAATGACAAAATTATCGCCCCAAACCATCGCGCCATCCTGGGGTAATACATAGGTAATGGTATCATTTTCTTCTCGCGCAGTCAGCACATCTTCAACCCAGCCTACCAGGATAGTGGTTTGGCCGCTTAACAGGGGAGCGACCGCGTCTTCGGCGTCGGCCCCAATAATGGTGACAGGCTTGCTCAGTTTTAGCAACTGGGCCTGCGCCGCCCGTAATTCGTCAACATTGGTGGTGTTGACTGAATACCCCAGCGATTTAAGGGCCACAGCAATAATTTCTCTTGGTTCGTTTCTGATGGCAATTTTGCCGGCGTAGCGAGGGTCCCACAGACTGGCCCAACTGTTAACCGGCTGCTCTAGCAGGTCGCTGCGGACCACCAGACCGGTGGTGCCCCAGTTCCACGGCACGGAGTGTTTGTTTTCGGGGTCGTAGGCCAAATCCCTAAAATTGGGCGAGATGTGTTTGAAATTTGGCACGTGCCGGTAGTCAATTTCTGCCAGTAGCCCCTCTGCCAAAAGCGTTGGGATGTTATCATTATCAAAAACAACCACATCGTAAACTTGGCCGGCTCTGATATTGGCCAGGGCCTCTTTTTGGTTTTCATAGGCAAGATAGGTTACTTTGACCCCATATTCCCGGGTAAAAGCATCTAACACAGATTGCGGCATATCTTCTTCCCAATCGTAAAAAATTAGCTCATTAGCCAGAACCGGCGGAGTGGGGGTGGGAACCAGCGCCGCATCTGCGGTACACCCCAGTAGTGTTATCACAAGGCTTATAAAGGCTATCATGCTCAACGCGCGATTATTCATTTTTCCTCCCAGGAACCATCTGAAATCAGATTTTGCATTTAATAACAGCTCAAATTACCTCAAGTTACCCCCGGCTCAGAGCGCGCTGTACCTTTTGGATCAAATCTTCGGGTTTGAAGGGCTTGTCCAGATAAGGCGTGCCGGCATCATTGAGAAAGCGGCGCGTGGTCGGGCTGACCACATCGCCGGTAATAAACATAAAGCGTTGCGCCATATCCGGCTGAACTTCTCTAATCTGCCGATGAAGGTCTAGCCCATTCAGGCCGGCCATGCGAATATCGCACAAAATCAGGTCGTAGGGTATTTGGGTCAGACAGGCCAACGCCGCGTAGCCGTCGCTCAGGGCGTCAACCTGATACCCCTGCTCCTGGAGAGTTTGCAGCATCAAGGTTAAAATGTCTGACTCATCCTCAACAATTAGCAAGCGGGCCGTGATATTGGTTTTTAAGGCCACGGGTTTGGGATGAAGTAAATCTATTATCTTGGGCGGCACAACTTGAGTTGGCCTGTTAGGGCCGTTGACGGGTAGTTCGATATAAAATGTTGCCCCCTCGCCCCGGTTGCTATCGGCCCAGATATGGCCATTATGTTCGGTGATAATGCCGTGACAAACCGATAACCCCAGGCCGGTGCCTTCGCCCGGCTCTTTAGTGGTAAAAAATGGGTCAAAAATACGGGTCAACTGGTCGGGCGGAATACCGGGGCCGTTATCTTGAAAGGTAATGCCAATAAGGTCTTTTTGCCTGGCCCGGCCAAAAGATTTCTCTTCGGGGTGATTTGGAATTGAGGCAGCTTTAACGCCGGTAGTAATTGTTATCTGCTTGTTATAGTTGCCGGCGGCCAGGGCATGCCGGGCATTTTGAATGAGATTAACAAAAACCTGCTGGAGTTGGTGGGGGTCGGCTAAAATAACCGGCAAATCGACAGACAAATCGGTTTTGACGGTAATGCTGTGCGTGCGTAACTCGTAACCAAATAAATCTATGGTATTTTTAATAACGTCATTTATTTGCACCGGCCTCTGCTCGGCGGGGTGAGGGCGGGCAAAGTTGAGCAGGCTGCGCACAATGTTGGCTGCGCGTTCGGCCTGCTTGATAATTCTATTAAGGTCTTGCTGGCTTTTATCGTTTAGTTCCTGAAGCTGTAAAATTTCGGCAAAGCCGATAATGGCCGTCAGAGGGTTATTCAGCTCGTGGGCTACTCCGGCAACCAGTTCGCCCACGGCGGCCAATTTTTCGCTTTGAACCAATCGGGCCTGCGTATCTTTAAGATTTTGCACCTGGGTGCGCAAATCATTACAGAGCCGGGCGTTGTCGATGGTTACGGCTACCTGAGCGGCTATCACTTCTAAAATATTCAAATCGTGTTTGGTAAAACTGTTGTTTTTGCGTTTGTTTAATACTTCGAGCACGCCGATGGTTTTATGTTTGACTTTTAGCGGGACGCCCATCAGCGACCTGGTGATAAATTTGGTTTGGCGGTCTATTTTAGAGTAGTGGCGGGGGTCTCTGTAAACGTTTTTTACAATTTGGGGTTGATTGTGGCGCACAATCCAGCCGGCAATGCTCTGCTCAAGGGGTACGGCGGTTGATATTATTTCGGCGGCGTTGACACCCATTGCTGCTTCAAAGCGAAGTTCACCTGTTTTTTCATCTAAAAGCAAAATCGAGGCAGCTTCGGTATCGGTTACTTCGGTTGCTACTTTAATAATAAGATTGAGTATGGCGTCCATATCCAGGGTTGAGGTGAGAAAATGACTTAACTCTAGCAATACTTGCAGTTCTGCATTTTTTTGTATCAGCGTTTTTAATCTGGGGTCTACGCCGCCGGTTGTGGTAGCCCCAAAACCATACCCCAGAGCTATTTGTTGATTCATAACCTGTTCCTTTGAAATTTCTAAGATTTAGCCGGCGGGTTGAGGGGCAAAGTAAACATAAAACTAGAACCTGCGCCGGGGCGACTCTCCGCCCAAATTTGCCCTTCGTGCATTTCTACCAGCTCGCGGCAAATAGCCAGGCCAAGCCCCGACCCCTGCCGGCGGCGCTCCGGGTTATCGTCAAGCTGCTGAAAACGTTCAAATATTCTGTTTAGCTTGTTGGCGGCAATGCCTTCGCCCGTATCTTTTACGCCAATCAACACCTTTTTCTCTTCTGCCAGGTAGCGGGCGTACAGTGTTACCGTTCCCTGGCTGGTAAATTTTTGGGCATTGGTGAGAAGGTTGATGAGCACCTGGCGAATGCGGAGCGGGTCGATAAAAATATAGGGCAGCGATGGTGAAATATCCAGCTCCAGGTTGACTTGCGCTGGCCAGGGCAGCCCCAGGCCAATTTCAAAAACGCTGTGCAGAAAATTTTCAAGCCCTACCATTTCCCAATTCAAAGTGACCCCCCCGGATTCCAGGGTAAAAAGGTCAAACAGGTCTTTGGTTAATCTGGCCGTATGCTGCACAGCCTGCATGGATTTACCAATCCACTCAAGTTGTTTTTCATTTAAATCGCCCAGCCCGCCTTCTTGCAAAAATGATAATGAGGCCATTGTAATTCCCAGGGGAGCGCGCAAGTCGTGAATGACATTACTCAGCCAAACAGTGCGCAGGCGGTTTGCTTCAACCAGGTCGCCCCAACTGTTTTCCAGCTCTTTGGTGCGGGCCACAACGCGGGCTTCAAGCTCATCGTTAAGGGCGGCGTTTTCAATGGCTACAGCCGCCTGGTTGGCAAACAAAATTAAAGGGGGCAGGTCTTCTTCTTTAAAGCGGTTGGTAATAGAGCGATTCTCAACATAAATAGCGCCCCTCACCTCGCCGCGAGATATGAGGGGAACGCACATAATTGAGCGTAATTTCAAACCGATAACGCTGTCGGCGCTTTCAAAATTTGGGTCATTCACCGCATCGCGCAAAATCAGAGGCTGCCCGGATTGAACTACTTTGTTGAAAACAGATTGGCTAATCCGGTCTTCGTCGTCGGTAAACTGCTCTCCGGGCTGGCCCCGTTTTATCTGAATTTTGGGTGACCCGTCGGGTTGGGCCAGCACCAGGTAGCCGCGCTCGGCGCCTACCAGGTTAATGGCTTCGGTAATTACATAATCAAGCAGCGGCTCAAGGGCGCGGGTTTGCGCCATGCGCCGGCTGATATTCAAAATCTGTTCCAGCAGGTCGGGGGAGGCCATTTGTTTTTGATGAGTTGCCGGCGCTGCTTCTTTATATGAATGAGATTCTGGTGTAAACTTCAACTTATCCGGTTTGTTTATTACCTGAGACGCCATGGTTGTGGCAGTTTGGGCGGTAGTCGAAGACATCTGTAACAAGTCCTTTTGGCTCTGATATTTTCATCATTATCGCATATCAACGGGCGTTGCGGTATGGGGTCATACCCTACCTTATCCTGAAAAAGACCCCCATTTTGGGGACGACATCAGGCGGAAGCCCGTTTTAGGCTTGTAACCGGCGTGTCGATAAAAAACTGTTTTCCTATTTCAGTTAGGCGAGACTGTGTTAAAATATAGTTATATTGTAACTACTCAGCCGCCGGTTCGCCCAGCGTTAAAACGCCGGGCTGAAACAGGTAAAAGGACGCTCAAGCGCCCTGAATTCGCTTAAAATTGGGCTTTCGAGTCGGTTTTAACCGACTTTCACCTGTCTTAGCCTGGGATTTGAATCCCAGGCGACACCGGCTGAGTAGTTACGTTATATTGAGGGTTTATCGGTGGGGGTAGTAACCTTGCCGGGAGGCCGGTGATTGATGAATTTTAGCAAAGAAGAAAAAGGCGCAATACTGATTGTAGATGACACGCCAATTACCCTGGAAGTGTTGTCTGAATATTTGGAAGAGGCAGGCTTTAAGCTGACAATGGCTCTGAACGGCGAGAGCGCCCTTGAAAAGGTTCAGCAGAGCAAACCCGATATCATTCTTTTAGATGTCATGATGCCCGGTCTGGATGGTTTTGAAACCTGTCGCCGCCTGAAAAGCCGGGCCGATACCAAAGATATCCCGGTTATTTTTATGACCGCCCTGTCTCAAACCAGTGACAAACTCCAGGCGTTTGAGGCGGGAGCGGTCGATTACATTACCAAACCCTTTGATTACCGGGAAGTCTCGGCCAGAATTGATACCCACTTAACCATTCAACAGTTGCAGGCAAAACTACGGGCGCAAAATGTGCAGCTTGAGCAAGAAATTGCCCAACGTCAGGCCATCGAAGATGCCTTGCGCCAAAGCCAGGCCCGTTACGAAGCCATTGTCGAAGACCAGGCAGAAATGGTTTCGCGTTGGTTACCCGATGGCACGCTGACCTTTGTAAACGGCTCCTACTGCCGCTTTCTGAACAAATCTCGCCACGAGCTAATTGGCTCTAATTTTTTAGAAACTCTACCCGCCGCCGACAGACAAAAAGAGGCGGCCCGCCTGAAATCAATGAATCCCCTGAATATTGTTTCAACTTATGAACACCGCATGTTAACTCCACAGGGCGAAGTCCGCTGGGTGCAATGGAGCAATCGCGCCATACTCGATGCCCAGGGCCGGTTTGTTGAGTTTCAATCGGTGGGGCGAGATGTGACCGAGCGCAAAGAAATGTATTTAGCCCTGCAAAAAGCCAGAGACGAATTGGAGCAAAGGGTTAAAGAACGCACCGCCGAATTGGTTTCGGCCAATGCCCAGCTTCAGGCAGAAATTCATGAGCGCAGCCAAACCGAGCAGGCGCTGCGCCAAAGCCAGGCCCAACTGCAATATCAGGCCAACCTGTTACAAAACGTTTCCGATGCCGTTATTGCCACCGACCTGGATTTTAACATTCAAAGCTGGAATTACGCCGCCGAAGTAATCTATGGCTGGCCGTCAGGCGAGGCAATGGGCAAATCGACCAACGAACTGCTTACCACCGAGTTTTTGGCCGATGATCGCGAGTTGGTGACCGCCCGATTTCTTGAAACCGGAACCTGGCAGGGCGAGGTTATTCAAAAAAATAAAGCCGGGGCAGATTTATTCATATTCTCCTCGGTCTCTTTTATTAAAGATGATGACGGCAGCCCCAGCGGAGTGGTGGCGGTTAACCGGGATATTACCTTTCGCAAGCAGGCCGAACAATCGTTGCAGCGCCAAACCGAACGGCTGCGCGTGCTGCACGAAATTGACCAGGCCATTTTAACTGCCCAATCACAAGAGGCCATTGCCCGGGCCGTGCTGCACAATATCCTGCAACTCATTCCCTGCCAGCAAGCCAGCGTGGCCCTGTTTAACTTTGAAACAAATCAGGCCGATTTACACACCGTCAGCAAAAACCCCCGCTCCCACTTTGCCACCAGAAAACAGGTCTCTCTGGCTGCCTTTGGCAATATGGCCAACCTGCAACAGGGCAAAACCTTGATTATAACCGACATTCAGGCCCGAAAAAACCCCTCGACGGTGGAAAAATGGCTCATCGACGAGGGCCTGCGGGCAATGATTACCATCCCCTTTGTGGCGCGGGGCGAGCTGCTTGGCAGCCTCAACCTGGCCTCAGACAAACCCGACGCCCTTCCAGCAGAGCAGCTTGATATTGCTGAAGAGCTGGCTAACCTGTTAACCGTAGCCATTATGCAAAACCAGCTTTTTAAGGCCGAGGCTCGCCGCCGCCAGGAAGCCGAGGCGTTAAGCGATATTGCCACCGCGGTTAACAGCACCCTGAATTTAGAAGAGGTGCTGGCGCAAATTCTGGCTAATGTGGGGCGGGTGGTTGAACACAATGCGGCCAATATGATTCTGGTTGAAAGCAACACTCCCTATCCTGTTGAAAGCGAGCCGGATGTTGAGTTTGCCGAAATTGCCCAGAAATTATTCGCCATGATTTACCAGGTTCCTCATTTAAATAAAATGGCCAGCCAGGGGCAACCCCTCATTATTAGCCATACGCAACACGCCCCCTTTGATTTTTTGGATTGGCAGTGGGTTCAATCTTATGTGGGGGTGCCCATTTTGCTGGAGCAAAAAGTGACCGGTTTTCTGAACCTGGCCAGCCAAACGCCCCATTTTTATACCGAGGTTATGTCAAAGCGGCTCAGGGCGTTTGCCGACCAGGCGGCCATTGCCATTCAGAACGCCCGGCTGCATACTCAAACGCAAAGACATGCCAGAGAACTGGCTATTCTTAACAAGGCCGGTCAAACCCTAACCGCCGTGCTGGATTTGGAATTTATTTTGAACCATACCATGGCCGAAGCCAACGCGCTGGTAGGGGCCGAAGGAACCGCTATATTGTTGTATAATCAAACCAAGAGCAAGCTGATTTTTGTAGCCGCCGCCAGCCCCAGCGCCGATGCCCTGTTGGGGCTGGAGGTACCGCTAGGTAGCAGCATTGCCGGCCGGGTGGCCGAAACCGGCCAATCGGTGCTGGTTGCCGAGGCGCAAAAAAGCCCCCATTTTTATCGCCATGTCGATGCCTTGACCGGCCTTGTCACCCGCTCAATTCTGGCGGTGCCGCTACTAACCAGAAAAGAAGTGATTGGCGTTATCGAGGCCACCAACAAACGAGATGGCGTTTTTACCAACCATGATATAGAATTGTTGGAGGCCCTGGCCAGTTCGGCGGCCATTGCCATTGAAAACGCCCGGCTGTTTGAAAGGATAGACATGGGGCAAGAGCAACTGCGCCAGCTTGCCAACAAGGTTATCTCGGCTCAAGAAGAGGAACGGCAGCGTTTGTCGCAAGAACTGCACGATGAAGCCGGTCAGGCGCTGGTCGCCCTCAAAATGAGATTGACCCTGCTCCAGATGGATTTACCCGCCGGGTCAGAATCAGTCAAAGAGCAACTTGCCGAAGCCATCACTCTAACCGAAGATACCATGCACCGCTTAAGGGCTACGGCCAAAGCGCTGCGCCCGCCGGCGCTTGATGCCGCCGGCCTTAACCCTACCCTGGAAGGCTTGTGCCGCGAGTTTGCCGGGTGGGCCAAGTTGCCGGTAAATTACCAGGGCGCCGATATTAAGGCGCTCTCGGATACGGCCAAAATTTCGCTGTATCGCTTTCTTCAAGAAGCGTTGACCAATGTAGCCAAGCACGCTCAGGCCAGCCAGATTCTGGTAAAATTAGAGGTCAACCATAATGCTGTAAGGCTGAAGGTGCAGGACGATGGCCGCGGGTTTGATAAAGATGTTATCCTGGGGATGAAGGGGAAACCCCAGGGAATTGGGTTGCTTGGCATGCGAGAACGGCTTGAGTTGTTAAATGGTTGGCTTGAAATTGAAACTGCGCCCGGCCGGGGCGCCTCGCTCATTGCTTATATCCCGCTGAAGGGAGATTAAGATGATCCGCGTAATTCTGGCCGATGATCATCATCTGGTGCGCCAGGGCATTCGGGCGCTTTTAGAAAAAACAGGCGATATTGAAATTGTGGCCGAGGCCGAGAATGGTGAAGAAGCCATTATTTCAACCCAAAAACTCAAACCCGATGTGTTGTTGATGGACATCAATATGCCCAGGCTCAATGGAATTCAGGCCGCAGAGCAAATACGCCATCAAGGGTTATCTACTCATGTGGTGATTTTATCAATGCACTCTGATGAAACGTTGGTGCGGCAGGCGTTACGCAGCGGGGTGAGAGGTTATCTGCTTAAACATGCTGTAACCGAAGAATTGCTTATTGCCGTTCGAGCGGCTCAACGGGGCGAGGTGTATCTCAGCCCTACCATTTCCGAACTGGTGATGAGTGATTTTATTGTTGGCCGGGATAAGCTTGAACAAAGCGGCTTTGAGCAACTTTCGCCCCGCGAACGCGAGGTGTTAAAACTGGTTGCCGAAGGTTATACCAATAAAGCCATTGCCGATACAATGCACCTGAGTGTTAAAACCGTCGAAAAACATCGCGCCAGTTTAATGACCAAACTCAATGTTCAAGATTTGGCCGCTCTGATTCGACTTGCTCTTAAACACGGTTTGATTTTTCTTGACGAATAATTGCACCGCATAACCGCTATTAACAAAAAAGACTCCCAAAGTGGGGGTCTTTTTTGGTTAGAAGTAGGGTAAGCCCCCATGTTGGCGATGATATTTTTGTGTCATAATACGTTTAGAGCCGGTAAATGCCTTGATGAGCCAGTCGTAGCGGCCAAAACCATATCTTGTTTTTTTGCGCAATTTGAAAGGAACATAGGAGTTTATTATGCGGAAATCTGCCGTGATGGTAGGGCTGAAATGCCAAAACTGTGGGCAGGTTGCCCCTGCGGGTGATGAGTTTTGCAGCCGCTGTGGCAGGCAATTGGCTGTTTACCCTCAACCAGCCCGGCAACCCGCCGCAGGAATGGTGTCTTTGGCTGAAGCGAGCAAGAGCGCCTCTAATTTTCAGAGAGAGGTAGCTGTTATGTTTGTTGGTTTAGTTACTTCGGCCTCTGCCAACCAGCCGCCGGATGATGAGGAAGTTTACAATTTAAGAAATGACGCACTCCAGATTTTATTGAGAATTGTTGAGAAATACGGCGGCATTGTTGACAAATTTATTGGCGATGGCTTTGTGGCCCTGTTTGGCATAAAGCTAACCCACAAAAACGAAACCGAACAGGCCATCCGGGCAGCCCTGGAAATGCGCGCTGCCAACCTGGCCTGGCGAGAGACGTGTCAGCCGCGCAACGATTTTACCTTTCAACTACAAATTGGTATCCATGCCGGCCTGGCTGTAACTTCTAAAATTGGCAGCCAGTTATGGACAGATTACAGGGTTAGCAGTCAAGTAGTTAATCTGGCTTCGCTTTTAGAAATGACGGCAAAACCGGACACAACCCTGGTGAGCGCCGAAATTTTTCAGCGGACCCGGACTCAATTTGAATTTAAGGTTCTTGCGCCGCAGTTGATTGAATGGCAACCCAGAGCTATTCAGGTTTATCAGCTATTAAATTTGAAAGAAGTTACCAATTAGTAAGGTACACATGGAGGTCACAATGTTAAATCATATCATAACTACTGTGGTCATTGCCACCGCATTGTTCTCGTTAAGTGGGTGTGGGCCAGCCGCAGCTCTATCGCCCAGCGACAAACCACCGCCGTTAGCCGAAGAGCTTGTTTTTTACGACTGGTCCAATGATAGCATTGCCGAAGTTTTTGAAGCCTTTACCCAGGAATATGGCGTTAAAATCAGGTATGTATCTTATGAGTACCAGGAAGATGCCGTGGCAAATATGAGGGCCAACCAGGTTTATGATATAGTGGTGTTGGAAAACCAATTTATTCCAGCCCTGATTAACGAAGGGCTTTTGGCCGAAATTGATTACCAGAACGTCCCCAACTTCAAAAATATATCGGCCAATTTTCGCGACCTGGCCCACGATCCTAAAAATAAACATACCATTCCCTATTCATGGGGCACAACCGGGCTGGTTGTTCGCAGCGACCTGGTGGCTGAACCAATTACCAGTTGGAGCGACATGTGGGACCCCCGGTATGCCGGGCAAGTAGCGCTCTGGGAAACTACGCCCCGGTACATTCTGGGCGCGGCGCTTAAATCATTAGGGTACTCTGTAAACTCAGAAGAACCGGCAGAACTGGAAGCTGCCTTGAGTCGATTGCAGGCATTTAAGGAGAATGTCATTTGGCTTAATGATGAGTGGCATTCAACGGCTCCCTTGCTGGTTAAGGGCGAGGCTGTAATGGCTCTGGGGTGGTCTGAGGATGTCTGGCTGGCCCAGGAAGAGACTGAGGCGATTTCTTATGTCTTACCCAAAGAGGGGGCTATTTTGTGGGGCGACAATTTTGTAATTCCGGCTAATAGCCCTAACAAATACACGGCTGAACTTTTCCTTAATTTTATTCTGCGGCCTGAAATAAGCGCCCAGATTGTCAATGGCAATTATTATCCAATGGCAAACGACGCCGCCAATGCCTACATTCAGCCGGAAATATTGGCCGACCCGGTGATATTTCCTCCCAACCAGGCGCTCAAGAATTCCGAGCTTTTGCTTCCTTTAAGCGCGGCAGGTGAAAAACTATACGCAGACATCTGGGATCGATTCCTGGCCGCAGACAAACTAACTAACCAGTAATTGAGCCAGATACAAACATTCGTCGGGTTTTTGGCCCGGTAAAAGCATTTACGCGTTCTCGCGGGTTTGAGTGTCAAACCCAACTGCTTCGTTGACAATATACAGCGGGCGGCCTCTTACCTCGTCGTAAATACGCCCCAGATACTCGCCCACAATCCCCAGCGATATCAACTGCACCGCCCCCAAAAAGAGCACCATCACCAGGGTGGTGGCCTGGCCGGCAAAAGCCTGATAGCCGGAGAGCCGGGCCAAAATAACCACCAAAATAAACAGGGCGCTCAATACGGCAATCAGAAACCCCAAAAATGTAGCAAGTTGCAGCGGAAAGTAGCTAAAGCCGGTGATGGCATCGGTGGCAAATTTGACCATCCGCCGCAGCGGGTATTTGGTTTCACCGGCAAAGCGCTCCTCTCGCACATAATGCACGCCGGTTTGTTTAAAGCCCACCCAACTGGTCATCCCCCGAATAAAACGGCGATGCTCTTTCATTTGCCGCAACTTTTTAACCACTTTGCGGTCCATTAGCCTGAAATCGCCGGTATCCAGCGGAATGTTGATATCGGTCAGGTAGTTGATAAGGCGATAGAACAATTTGGCGGTAAACAGCTTAAACCAGGTTTCACCCTGGCGGGCGCTGCGCACGGCGTACACAACTTCGTACCCTTCTTGCCACTTTTCAATCATCCGCAAAATTAGTTCGGGGGGGTCCTGCAAATCGGAGTCAATCAAAATAACGGCCTCACCCTGGGCGTAGTCCATGCCGGCGGTTACGGCAATTTGGTGGCCAAAGTTGCGGGCAAAATCAATGTAGTGAACTCGCGGGTCGGCGGCGTGCAGTTCTTGCATTAATTCCAGGGTGCGGTCGGCGCTGCCATCATTTACCAGCACCAGCTCCCAGGGTTGGCCGGTTTGCTCCAGCACCTCTTTAATGCGGCGGTAAAGTTCGGGCAGATTGCCCTCTTCATTCCAGCAGGGGGCTACAACTGAGTAGCGAATGTTGCTCATACAAATTGCTCTCCCGGTAGGCGTGGGTTGTGGAAAGTCAATTATAGCGCAAAGTGGGCTTATTGAATATTTTGGACAAATAAAAACACCCCGGCCTTGGGCGGGGTGTCAACCTGAAAAGACAGAGGTTAATAATTTATCGCGGGCCGCTTAAATTTGGGCGGCTTTGGGTTTTTAGAAGTAAATTGAGCTAAATTGCGCCCAGCGAGAAGGCCCCAATGGCCCACCCTAACACAGCGGCAACAGCAATAACTACAAATTGAACCTGGGTAAAAATTTGGGCTTTGGCTTTAACTTTTCTCATGCTCATTTTAAGTCCGCTTTCTTTAATAAATTTGATGATGTCTACAGCATAACTGAAAGCCCTTTGAAATACATAAAGACATGCTATGAAAATAGTTAGAAAATTTGAATTTACAAGCCACCCCATTTGTGGTATAGTTGTGGCCTGCCTGACCGCAACCTATTTGAGCCATCTAACTATGAGCAAAAACAATACCAAAAACCCAACCACAGAACTTATTAAACGCCTGTCGCAAGCGGTGGGCGTGACCGGTTATACCGGCCCCAACAACATTCAAGAAATTGTTGCCGCCGAATTGACGCCCTATGTTGACCGCGTTGAGCGCGACCGCCTGGGCAGCGTCATCGGCATTAAAGAGGGCGAACAAAACCGGGAGTCGCCCCGAAAAATAATGCTGGCCGCCCACCTGGACGAGATTGGCGCGGTTGTTACCAAAATAGACAAAGGCTTTTTGCGCTTTAGCCAGGTTGGCGGCCTGGATGACCGGGTGCTGATGGGGCAAGAGGTCATGGTGCATGGCCGGCGCAACCTGCCGGGCATCATTGGTTCGACGCCGCCCCATTTGCTCTCGCTCAACCGTTCCGGCAATGGCGTTGACCAGCATGAAATGCACATCGACGTGGGGCTGCCGCCCCGGCAGGTCAACCGGCTGGTACAGGTGGGCGATCTGGTTTCATTCTACCGCCCCCCGCAAGAGCTGCAAGGCGGACTCCTGAGCGGCAAGGCCATGGACAATCGCTCCTCGGTGGCGGCCATGCTTGTTTGTTTGCAAACGCTGGGCAAACTGCGCCATCAGTGGGACGTGTACGCCGTAGCCACCGCCGATGAAGAATGGGGCCAATTTGTGGGCGCAACCACCCAGGCTTATGCCATTCGGCCCGATATAGCCATTGCGATTGATGTAACCTTTGCCGATGTTGATGAAATTGAGGTCAAGCTCGATAAAGGGCCGGTGATTGCTGTTGGGCCGGGCAACCACCCGGTTATCCGCCAAAAATTGCTGGATATTTGCAGCGAACTTGAATTGAAATATCAAAGCGAAATGCTGCCCAGCGGGGCCGGCACCGATGCCTACGCCATCGAGATTAGCCGCGAGGGCGTGCCCACTATTTTGATTTCCGTGCCCAGCCGCTACATGCATTCGCCGGTAGAGGTTGTTCACCCCAAAGATGTTGAGCGCACCGGCCGGCTGATGGCCCATTTTATTGCCGCTTTGAACGAGTCATTTATAGACGAGTTAATCCCAAAATTAGATAAGTAAGACAGGCTGCCAATCTGTCGGGTGGTCTGTTTACCAAATCAACCAGGAGATAAATGAATGAGCGACGTAACAATTGGTGTCATTGGCGGCAGCGGCCTTTACAAAATGGAGGGGCTGACCGGCGTTGAGGAAATATCTATCTCTACCCCCTTTGGCGACCCGTCGGATAATTACATTGTAGGTACGCTGGATGGGCAGCGCGTGGCGTTTTTGCCCCGCCACGGGCGGCATCACTCCATTAGCCCCACCGAGTTGAACAGCCACGCCAACATTTGGGGCTTCAAAAAACTGGGCGTCAAATATATTATTGCCGCCAACGCCTGCGGTAGCCTGCGCCAGGATTACGCCCCGCGCCACATTGTTATCCCCGACCAGTTGTTTGACCGCACCCGCACCCGCGACCTGACCTTTTATAAGGGCGGGGTCGTTGTTCACATGAGCGTGGCCGACCCGTTTGAGCCGGAGCTGGAGAAAATTCTGTACGACAGCGTCAAAGAAACCGGCGCAACGGTTCACAAAGGCGGCAATTTTGTTATTATCGAAGGGCCGCGCTTTAGCACGCGGGGCGAAAGCAATGTGTTCCGCAAGTGGGGCTGCGATATTATCGGTATGACCACCATCCCCGAAGCCTTTCTGGCCCGCGAGGCCGAAATTGCCTACGCCACCATGGCCCACGTTACCGACTACGACGTGTGGCACGAGTCGGAAGAGGCGGTAACAGTTGAGGCGGTTATTGCCAACCTCAACGCCAATGTGACTATTGCCAAAGCAGCCATTCGCAATGCCGTGGCTAAACTGGCCGGCCAGCCCGATTGGCCCAGCCATCACGCCCTGGCAACCGCCATTATCAGCCGCCGCGAGCGCCGCCATGTTCCTGCCGAAACCTGGCAAAAGCTGGAACTCTTCATTGGCAAGTATTATGAATAGACCGCTGACCGCCGCCCGCCGTTTATTGAATTATAATAGATGAGGGGTTGAAAGCAGTGGCGTACAAATTTGAACGGCCGGAAGCGTGGCGGCTAACCGGGCTGGCCTGGCTTTTTACCGGGCTGGCCTTACTTCAGCTTGGGCTGGTTAATGGCAGCCTTAGCCCGGCTACCTTTGTGCCGTTGCTGGTATTGATGCTGTGCAGCGGCGGCGCCCTCTATTTTTTGCGGCGCTCGTTGGGCGATCCTCTGTTATTGCCCCTGGTCTATTTTTTAAGCGGGTTGGGGCTGGCCCTGATTATGCGGCTGGCTCCCAACTTTGTCACCCGGCAGCTTTTTTGGCTGGTAATTGCCACCGGCCTGCTGCTGGCCGTCAACCTGATTCCCAAAAATCTCAACTGGCTGCGTCGCTACAAATATACCTGGCTCATCGGCGGGCTGCTGCTGCTGGCCAGCACCCTGGTATTGGGAGTCAACCCCAGCGGCTTTGGGGCGCGGCTGTGGTTACAGGTCGGCGGTTTGTTTTTTCAGCCTTCGGAGCTGCTAAAAATGCTGTTGGTGATGTTTTTAGCCGCCTACATGGCCGACCGCCGCCGCCAGCTTATCGAGGCCCGCGCCTATATTGGCCCGCTGCCCATTCCCCACCCCTCTTACTGGGGGCCAATGCTATTGATGTGGGGCTTTAGCATTGTCCTGCTCATCTGGCAGCGAGATTTGGGCGCGGCCCTGCTCTTTTTTGGCACCTTTCTGGCGATGGTTTATGCCGTTACCGGCCAGTCGCGTTATGTGTGGGCCGGGGCGCTGCTGCTGGTAGTGGCCGGAATATTGGGGTACTATCTGTTCGACGTGGTTCGGCTGCGGGTGGACGGTTTTGTGAATCCCTGGCTCGACCCGGCGGGCCGCTCCTTTCAAATTGTGCAATCGCTCCTGGCTTTTGCCAGCGGCGGAATTTTGGGGCAGGGATTGGGCCAGGGCCTGCCTACCGCCATCCCGGTGGTCCACACCGATTTTGTCTATGCCGCCATTGGCGAGGAGTACGGCCTGCTGGGTGCGCTGGGCGTGCTGGTTGGCTTTGCGCTGCTGGTAAGCCGGGCTTTTCACATTGGCTTGCGGGCCGCCAGCGGGTTTGAGCAACTGCTGGCTGTGGGTATCGGTACGGTTATGGGGCTGCAAACGCTCGTCATTACCGCCGGCACGCTCAAACTGCTGCCGCTGACAGGCGTGACCCTGCCATTTGTCAGTTACGGCGGCAGCAGCCTGGTAATCAGTTTTTTGATGGTGGGGTTGTTGCTGTTTATAGCCAGGAGCGAGGAGCGAGGAGAGAATAGAGATTGGAGATTGGTACCCGCAGCAAATTACGCGCTACGCAATACGCCCTACGCTGTCCCCTACCTCCGCCTGGCCCGCGCCCTGTTAACCGGCTTCTTGATTGTTGCCGGCGGGTTGGTTTTGTGGCAGGTGGCGCTGGCCCCGTTTCTGGTTGGGCGTCAGGATAACCCCCGGCTGGTTATTGCCGAACAAAGAATTGACCGGGGCCGCCTGCTCACCCGCAATGGCATCCCCATTGCCGAAACCATTATCAACGAAGACGGCCTGGCCCGGCGGCACTACCCCTACCCCAGCCTGTCATCCGTAACCGGCTATTACAGCCTGCGCCACGGCGTGGCCGGCACCGAATCGGCCTTTGACCCTATGTTGCGCGGCACGGCGGGCCGAACAGCCGAGGCAGCATTTGTGGACGACCTGCTGCACCGGCCCCTGATAGGGCAAGATATTACCCTCACCATCGACCTGCCGGCCCAGGTAGCCGCCGATGTGGCTTTGGGCGACCAGGAAGGGGCCGTGGTGGTGCTCGACCTGCAAAGCGGCGGTATCGTGGTGATGTCCAGCCACCCCACCTACAACCCCAATACCCTGGATGCCCGGTGGGACTTGCTGCGGCAGGATGCCCGCGCTCCGCTGCTGAACCGGGCTACGCAGGGACTTTTTCCGGTGGGCGATTTGGCCCGGCTTATCGGGCTGATTGGTCTGTTTGAGGCCGGGGCCACCGTTCCGGCTGATCCTCTATCGGTTCCGCCTGCGCAACTGCTGGCCCCGCTGGGCGAGTCCGGCTATCTGGCTACGGCCAGACAGCTACAATTAATCCGGCCCTTGCCCAAAATCCCTTCACTGCCGGGGCGTCTGCCCAATTTTAACAACAACGGCACGGTCAAAGATTTGGCCGTTACCCCGCTGCATCTGGCCCGGGTGCTTGGCGCGCTGGAGCTTGAGGGCGACCTGCCCCAGCCGGTCCTCTCGCCAATTGACGCGGCTGCGCCCGGCCATGCCTTTGGCCCCGGTACGGCCCGCTCGGTGCGGGCGCTGCTGCCTCAGGTTGACCCGCAAATTATCGGTTTGGTGGGGCAGGCCACCCCGCAGGAAACCGGGCAGCGCTCGCTCAGTTGGTTTGTGGGGCTGGCTCCGGCCACGGCCTCGCCCCCCGCCGGGCAACCATCCGCCGCGCTGTCGGAAGAGGGGCTAATTTTTGACCCCACCCAAATTGCCCCGCCTATGCCGACCGCCACCCCCTCGCCGCCGCCGGTGAGCGCGCGCTACGCCGTGGTGGCCGTCGTCGTCACCGATGTCCCTCAGGATGACCTAGCTTTGCGCGTAGCCAAAGCGCCCCTGAAAGTTTTGCTGGACTAATTTCGTTGTCGCATCCACGCCTTGATGAAGTCTGTAAACTCATACAAAATATTCATCTGTTGCAGACTCTTGTAAACCTCATTCCAGTCAATGGTTAAATATCTATGCACAAGAATATTGCGAAACCCGGCCAGAGGAGCCAGTTCTTGAGCAAAATCCATTGGCAACACGCCCAATTCGCCTAACCGAAGGATGCTTTCGTAATAATCCTGGGGTTTTAGGGCATCCTCTAACGTAATAATTCGATTTGCTATATCAATGCAACATTGTGCTGATACTTCCAGATTCCGCTCCACGATATCGCGCAGATAAGCGTCCTGCAAAAAATCATCCGGGCTTTTGTCTTTGAGCGGCTCTAAGCGACTCAAGCGTTCGTTCAGTTCGTCTAAGCGCCGCTCGATACCGCTGAATTCTGGCTTCATGCCGGCCTCCTCTTAAAATATCACCGCGTTGGGCGCGCAAGATAGGCAAGTAATCACCGTATCGACTCAGAATTTGGGCTTCAGCCTCTACTCTGGTAGACAAATCGTATTGATATATTAGTTGCCCCTGGGCAATAATGGCGTAGGCTAACTCAACAGGGGCCTGGTTAAGTAGAACAACATCCACCCAGTTTGTATGTAGTAGTTGAGCCAGGTCATGGCCGATGCTGGCCCGGAGTTCATAGCCAGGTGAGCGCACCAGTAAGCCAAAATCATAGTCGCTGACAGGGCCAATTTTGCCGGTTATTTGTGAGCCGAAAAGATAGGCCAGGCGTATGTTGGAGTTTGCAGCCATGTAGTTTTGTAGCAAATTTAATACTTCATCTGATATCAGGCTTGTCATTTGTTCACAGTTTGCTATAAAAATTTCGCATAATCAAAGTATATAATTATTCGGACAGGTGAGGATATCATAACACGGAAGGCGTGTTTATCAAAGATTTTCAATAGGCGGCAGCGGTTTTATTCAATGGTTATTAGCCCAATTTCGGCCACATTGTCATGTTGACTGCCATGTTGGGGCGCTGTAACCGGCAGCCGTTCGCCTGTTGGGGCGTAGTACCAGCCGATGACCAGCCGGTATTGGCCGGCCGGCACGTCGGCGGGCAGGGGGATGGCCTGGCTGTCGGCGATGGTTTGGCCCGGCGGCCAGGCCAGGGTGGGCAGGTAGCCCAGCGCGTCCTGGGGTGTCCAATCCAGTTGGGCCACGGTGTTGCCCGCGCTATCGCGCAGGTGGGCAAAGGTGGTCAGATCAACGGTGATGGGGGCGGCGCTTTGCCAGTAGAGGGTGAAGGGCAGGTCGTCACCCGGCTTCAGGGTGGTTTGGGGCAGGTCGTACCCCATCAAATTGATAATATTCCAGAATTGAACCTGGCCAGGGTGCTGCGGCGCAGCGGTTGGCGCGATGATGGGCTGATATTCTTTGCGACCCGTTCGCACAAAGCTGCCCAGCCGAACCCAGGTATTGTTTTCAAATGTGGGCAGAGCGTTGTTTTTGTGCGTGATGAGCAGCCGTTGGGCAGTATCGGCCCAATCTTTTTGGGTAACGCCGACGGCCAGGGTGAATTCATCGCCGGGTTGGGGGGCCAGATTTTGGGGCAGGGTGCGAGTTATAATAATTTCATCCGGCTGCCAGCGCGAGGTGGGGTACCAGAGCGGGGCCACCAGCGGGCGCTCGGCGGGGTTGCTGATAAGCTGGCCGTTGCGGTTGATAAAAAAGGGGCGGAGGGTGTAGTCCTGCTCTAGCGGCTCTAAGGCCCGCCAGTAGAGGGTGATGACCGGCCAAAATTGCTCGTGGCCGCCCAGGCGCAGGTCGTAGCCCAGCAGTTGCAGTTTGTCATCAAACGTAACGCTGGCGGGAAATTGCGGGGCAAAGGTGTTGGGGTTGGATGCCGGCGCGCGGGCAAAATCAAAAAAGGCATCGGGTAACTCTTTGGGCAGGTCGGGCCGATTTTTAGCCAGCAGCAGGTAGCCGTCAAAGGCGTCAACAATGCCGAACTCGCCGGCCAAAAACTGGTCAACCCGATGGCGCAGCTCTACCGGATGCAGCGGCCACGAGTCCTGGGTGACATCCAGCAGAATGTGGTCGGCGTCATTGAGCTGGTCAAAAATGTAGAGCGTCTCTCGCCGGCTGACGTGCGGGTTGAGCCGGTCCTGGGCGGATAGTTTGGCTTGCGGCGGAATTTGGGCAAATATCTTCTCGGCGCGGCGGTGGTGGTCGGTTATCTCTTCCCAGCCGCGATATTGACCCCCGCCGGGCAGGTAGCCGTAGCCGGCGTGGTAGAGCAGCGTGGCCGTGAGCAGCAGGACGGCGATGATGACGTTGAAGATGGGTGGGGCGTGGTGCGCGTTTGGGAATGGGTGAAAATTTTCATCCTTCGTCCTTCGTCCTTCGTCCTTCGTTGTTCGTCCGTTCGCCCATTCGCTTATTTGCTTAACCGTCCACTTGCCCAATCGCTTGAGGTTAGCCACGCCGTAAATACTGCTGATGATGAGCGCCGGAATGACCGGGGCCACATAAATCAGGCTGTTGACTTCCTGCATCGGCGGAAAGTTGCTAAGCAGGTTAATACCCAGCGAGGGCAGCGCCAGCAGCAGCGTGGCCGGGTTAAGCAGGGCGGTATAAGCCGCCGGCGCCAGCAGGAGTCGAAAATATTCCGGGGCGTTGACCGCCTGCAGGTGGTCAATAAAAAGCTGCGGCTGGCGGAAGAGGTTCAGCACAATCTCGGTGGGGCTGCTGCCCAAATGGTCGTAGCGGTTCCAGTGGATGTTGCCGGTGCTGGCAAAAAATGGGGGAATAACAAACACGGCCAGAAAGGCCCACAGCCCGCACAGGGCCACGGTCGCCAGCCCCAGCCGGTACTGGCGGTTGATAGCGAAGGCATAAAAGCCCATCATCATAACCAGCAGGGTAATATCCTCTTTGCAGGCCGCGGCCAGGCCGGCAAACAGGGCAAAGCGGCCCGGCTGGCGGCTCTCTAAAAAGTAAAAGGCCGCCAGCAAAAAGGTGGGGGCCAGCGTAACGGCGTGGAAATCCAGCAGGGTAGCGGCCTGGAGCGACGGCAGCATGAGGTAAACCAGGGCAAAAACCAGGGCCAGCCACTCGCTGCCCAGTTTGAGCCGGGCCAGCGCAAAAACCGGGATGGCCCCCAGCGCCACGATAATGCTTTGGAATATAAACAGAATTTCCGGCCCGCTGTAAAGATAGTACAGCAGCGAGATAGGGATGAGAATCGGTTCGACGTGCAGGCTGAGGCGGTTGGTCAGGCCAGGCTGATTAGTCTGGTGAAACCAGCGCCCCTGCGCCGTGTTCCAGATGGCCTGGCCCATATTGCCCAGGTCTAGCGCGCGCGAGCCAAACGAGTAGTAGTGCAGCAGCAGTTGAATGGAAAAAAAAAGGGCGTAGCCAACAATGAGCAGCGCCAAAACTATGCGGATGAGCCGGGGAGCGTGTTTGTTGAGGGTCATTGACAACTTGCGATTTTGGAGTTACGCCGGAGCCGAGAAATTCTGCATTGCAAAACCCAAAACCGTCACAGTATTTCTATCAGTTCGGCGTACAGGTAGCTGTAAAAAAAGAGGCCGGCCAGCAGCAGCAAAACGCTGCTAATGCTCAGGCCCAGCCAGTTGGGGCGGGGTTTGGTATCGGTCCACGGCGACGCGCCCATCTGGGCCATACTTTTTTGGGCGGCGGCTTCGTCGGTGGGGCTAACCTCGCTCAGTTGGTGAAGCTGGTACCAGGCCTCGCTTTGCGATTTTTGGTCGTCGGCGTATTGCACGGCCCCCCGAAAAGCGTGGATGGCCTCGCGGCGTTTGCCTTTGGCCAGATAGGCCAGCCCCAAATTAACGTAAGCCGGGCCAAAATGCTGGTCGGCGGCAATAGCCTGCCGGTAGCGGGCAATGGCGTCATCGTACTCCTGGGCCTCGTGATATTCTGCGTTCAGTTTAAAGTGAATATCTGATACGTTGTTGCGGCGCAGGTAGCGGTCGATGGGGCGCATTTTGGGCGGCGCCGGCGCGGCAACCGGCGACCGGACTTCTGGTGGTTTTGGCTGGGTTTGCCGGCGCTCTCTAAAATAGCCAATCAGGCTGATGATGATAGCAAACCCATCCAGGCCGGGCAGGGGCAGCAGGCTGGTAAAGGTGAGCCAAAAACTGGCCAGGGCAATGTGTCCGGTAAAGGCCATGGCCACGGCCTGCAAATTGAGCGAGTCGGGCAGCCGGGCAATCACCGGAAAATTCAGAAACCGAAAAACCTCGTCGGTGGAGGCGCCGCTGCCGTAAACCAGCGCCGCCGCCAGGGTGAGCGTTAGCAGCAGGCCGGCCAGGCTCAAGGTAAAGCTGGCTAACGGCCCCGAAAGCGCAATCAGGCAAATGGCCAGGTGCTTGCGCTTAAAGTTGTGCGGGTTGGCCTCCATGGGGTTGGGCCAGCCGATGCCAAACAAAATAAAGGCAAACGAGCCAAACCAGGAGATATGCCGCAGCGGATTGAGGGTAATTTTTCCGCGCTCAACCTGGGAGTAGTCGCCCAGAAAATAGGCGGTAAAGGCGTGTCCCAGCTCATGCACGGTGTAGCCAATGAGCAGGCCGGGGATGATCAGCAAATTGGTCCAATGAATTTGCGGGAAAAATTCTTGCATGCGTTAACCGGCCTGGTTCAGGGTAAAGGGCGTTTCGACCACATCCAGTACCTGATTTTGGTAAGTCATTGTGGCTCTGGCGGTGTATTGCTCATTAGCATCCGGGGCGCGTAAATGCAGCGTTAGCGCGGTGAGTTCCTCTTTGTGCTCTACAATAAACAATGTAGCTACCTCGTGGCCCTGGCTGTTAAGAATGCTCAACTCCAGGTTGGGGTAGGGGCTGGGCGCGTTGGCTTCGGGTTTGGGCGGCGGCTGGGCCGGCATGTCGGGCATGGTAAAGGCCACGTTAGAAAAAATGGCGGGCAGATGCTCAACCACCATCTCTAACATCACCCGGCGTTTATCCGGGTAAACTATGGGCTTGAGCGAGGCAATTTTGGGCGTTTGCTGTTGGGCCACTACAGAGTCCTTAGATGCGTTATCTCACTTCAACTTTGGGATTATACCATTGAACCCCCGTTCCTGAAAAACTTGTTCTATTTAGCACAAGGCCGCTTGATGTTGTGACCAAAACGGGCTATAATGGCGACTCATTTTATGGAATTAAGCAAGGATTTTTATGACAACCCATCAAGCCCTCACCCAACCACCCATTCGGGTGGCCGCCCCGGAAGCTGAACAGATTGACAAATTAACAAGCTATTTGCAGCATAACTATTCGGTAGAGCCTGCCGCCATTCAGGTAGTGCGAGCGCCGCTGCGTATTTGCCCGCTGGGGGCGCATATTGACCACCAGCTTGGCCTGGTTACGGGCATGACGCTCAACCAATCTATTTTAATGGCCTTTGCCCCCGCGCCCAACGGTTCCGTGCAAATTGACAGCCTCAACTTTGCCCCGCCCGTTTCATTTTCGTTAAACCAGGTGCCGCCCCACCGGCCCCGCGAGTGGGGCAACTATATTCGGGGGGCGGTGCTGGCTTTGCAGCAACAGTACCAAATTGAACAGGGCATTATCGGCGTTATCGGCGGCGATATGCCGGTTGGCGGCCTTAGCTCATCGGCGGCAGTAACCATTGCCTACCTGCTGGCCCTGGAGGCGGTCAACGGACTCAGCGTGTCGCCCGAAACCAATGTGGCCCTGGTTCGCTACACCGAAAACCGGTACATTGGCCTGAACAACGGCATCCTCGACCAATCGGTTATTTTATTTAGCCAGGCCGGTTGCCTGACTACTATCGACTGCCAATCGGTGCAGATTGATAAAATTCCAACACCGTTGCAAACCGAAGATTTTGATATTCTGGTGGTCTACTCCGGCGTTACCGAGGCGCTGGTTGGCACCGATTACAACAACCGCGTGGCCGAGTGCCAGGCCGCCGCCCGGCAATTGCTTGAATTTGCCGGCCAGCCCCTCGACGCTCCGCCCCGGCTGCGCCACGTGGCCCCGGAAATTTTCCAGGCCGAGGGGCATCGCCTGCCGGCGCTGTTGCGCAAGCGGGCGGCCCATTACTTTGGCGAAATGGAGCGTGTCGACTGGGGCCTGCTGGCCTGGCGCAGCGGCCAATTGCCACGCTTTGGCCAACTCATGACCGAGTCTGGCCAGAGTTCAATTACAAACTATCAGTGCGGCAGCCCCCAACTGATTACCCTGTACCAAATTTTGCGCGACACGCCCGGCGTGTACGGCGCGCGTTTTAGCGGGGCCGGCTTTAGGGGTAATTGCATTGCCCTGATTGACCCCTCGGCCCGCGAGACGGTGGCCGAGGCCGTTCATCGCCATTATCCCGCCGCCCACCCCGGCGAGGCCGGGCGCTACAGCATCCATTTTTGCCGGCCCGATGGCTACGCCCGGTTGATACCCTGGAGCAATTGATATGCAAGGCGTAATTTTGGCCGCCGGCAAGGGGTCGCGCTTGCACCCTATCACCCTCAACCGCAGCAAGGCTATGGTGCCTATTTTGGGCAAGCCCATTGTTGAGCGGGTGATGGAAACGATGGCGCAAAACGGTATCCGCGATTTTGTTTTGGTGGTTAGCCGGGAAGATAGCGAGGTGGGGCGCTATTTCAAGGGGCAAACCGGGCTGGATGTCGAGATTCAGTTTGTCATTCAGCCGCAGCGGTTGGGCATGGCCAACGCGCTCAGTCTGGCCGCGCCCTACATTCGGGAAACGTTCATTCTGTCGGCCTGTGATAATTTGACCCCGCCGGAGCACATTGGCGAACTGCTGGCGACTCATAAAAACAGCCGCGCGCAGGCCACCCTCAGCCTGATGGAAGTAGACCCGTTTACCGTTAGCCGCACGGGCGTTGTTGAGTGGCAAAATGGCCGGATTGTGCGAATTGTCGAAAAACCCTCGCTCCAGGAAGCGCCTTCAAACATTGCCAGCCTGCCGCTGTATGTCTTCTCAACGCAGTTGTTAAGTTACCTGCCGCAGATTAAATTATCGGCGCGGGGCGAGTATGAATTGCAGGACGCTATTCAAATGTTAATTGACCAGGGCGGGCGCGTGTCGGGCGCGTTTACCCGGCATCGCCTGCAACTGACCAACGCCAACGACCTGCTGGCCCTCAATCGCCATTATCTGACTACCGGCGGCGATGCGCCCCAGCTTGCGCCCCGCAGCGTGGGCCAGCATACTCATTTAATCACCCCTCTGCGCATCGAAGAAGGCGTCACTATCGGCCCTGGCTGCGTGATAGGGCCACGGGTATATATTGAGCAAAATTGTCGCATTGGGGCCGACGTGTTGATTAAAGATGCCGTCATTTTGCGTAACACCGTTATTGAAGATGGACAGCAGGTGGTGGGGGCGGTTGTATCGTAGCTGAATTTTTGCAATTCAATTTTCTTGTTTGTAAAATTGGCAACATTTAAATCCTTGGAAAAGGAGTGCGTCATGGCAGACGAGCTAGATTTGAGTGAACTGACGTTAGAGGAACTGTACGAGCAGATGGGGGATGATTTGTACGACGGGCTGCAAGAAGAGGTGGTGGA
>CAZAPG010000067.1:0-23542 GCA_964486935.1 uncultured Caldilineaceae bacterium
TCTCTATCTTCCACGTATTGGCGGATGTAGGGCGTATTCATCCGGGCGGTGACATTCCAATCAATGTAGCGAATATCATCTTCGGGCTGATATTCGCGCAAATCGGCAAAATCTACGCCGTAGCCATAAAACAGGCTGCGGTAATCGCCCTGGAGCAGGCCATCCAGCCGGCGGATAACTTGCCAATCGAGACGCAGCAGAATGCGCTCAGGCGTTAACGCGGGCGCGGGCGCGCTCATGTAACGGCACCTCCGGCATGGAAATACGGTCGAGTATCTGGTCCAGCAGGTCATTGGCGCTGATATTATCCGAGAGCGCCTCGTACGATAAAACCAGGCGGTGACGCATCACATCGAGCGCCATATCCCGCACATCCTGGGGCAGCGCGTAGTCTCGCCCGCGCACAAAAGCCAGCGCCCGCCCGGCCAAAATCAGGTTGATTGAAGCGCGCGGGCTTGCGCCAAACATAATGTAGTGCTCCAATTCTTTCAGCCCCACCTCCTGGGGCTTGCGGGTAGCGGTCACCAGCCGCACGGCATACTCAATAAGGGCCGGGTCGATGTATACCTTATCGGCCTCCTGCTGCAAACCCAGCAGTTGCTCGGTGGTCAGCACTCGCTGCACGGCCTGCAACATGCCTGTCATCCGTTCAACAATAACAAATTCTTCGGTTGTGCTGGGATAACCGACCAGCACCTTGAGCATGAAGCGGTCCACCTGCGCTTCGGGCAGGGCATAAGTGCCTTCGGTTTCGATGGGATTCTGCGTGGCCAGCACCAAAAACGGATTGGGCACTTGAAACGTTTCGCGTCCAATAGTCACCTGGCGTTCTTGCATCACTTCCAGCAGCGCGCTTTGCACCTTGGCCGGGGCGCGGTTGATTTCATCGGCCAACAACAGGTTGGTAAAGACCGGCCCCAGCGAGGTGTTGAATTCGCCGGTCTTTTGATTGTAAATGCGGGTGCCTACCAAATCGGCGGGAACAAGGTCGGGCGTAAACTGAATGCGTTTGAACTCGCCGCCAATTGCTTCTGCCAGTGTTTTGATGGCCATTGTTTTGGCCAGCCCCGGCACCCCTTCGACCAGAATATGCCCGCGCGCCAGCAGCGCCACCACCAGCCGTTCTAGCAGATGGTCTTGCCCCACAATAATCTTCTTTACTTCGTATAAAACGCGTTCCATGGGCCGTCTGTCCCGGGGGTTTTTGAATTGCTCCATTGGCGTTCTCCTTGAAAGGTTTTTAATACGGTGGCAAACCGGCGGCGGCGCCGGCAACATTTATGGGGACGGCAAAACCAATGCCAATAAAGACATCCTGCTCGGTTGGATTGGCCAGCCCGGTGACGATGCCAACAACCTGGCCGTAGCGATTAAGCAGCGGCCCCCCTGAATTGCCGGGATTGACGGCAGCATCAATTTGAATCAAGCCTTGCAGCCTTTCATTGCTGTTGGCCGGTTTGAAAGAGCGGTTGAAACCGGAGATAACGCCTGCGCTCATCGAACCGTAGAGGCCAAGCGGATGGCCAACCACGTAGGCTTCATCGCCAATACGCATGGCGTTGGGGTTGCCCAGAATGGCGGGTACCAGTTCCGCCGGAGGCTGGCTGGCGCGCAGAACAGCAATATCATTTTCCGGCTGCCTGAAAATTACCTGCGCGCCGGACTCCGCGCCATTGGCAAAGATAAGCTGAACGCGAGCGGCGTTTGCCACGACATGCAGGCTGGTGAGGATATCGCCGTTGGTATTAATCACCACACCGCTGCCAACGCCATGTTCGATTTCGCCATTGGTATCCGGGGCTTCGGTTTGGATAAAAACGAGGGATGGCCGGATTGCCTGATAAACGCGCGCCGAAAAAGCCGGGGCAGGCGTGGCCGAGGCAAGAACCTGGGCAATTGAATCATTTACCTCGCGTGTGGTCAATTGAGGGGGGGCAGGAAATAAAAAATTGTAAAGCAAGAGCGCGGCAAGCGCGGCGAATATACCGGCAGCAAACAGAACCAGGCCGGATGTATGCGAGCGGAGGCGTTGCAGGCGTTGTCGCCACAGCGCCGCAGGTGAAGCCAATAATTCATTCATTATTCCACGTTTGCAAGCATAGTCTCTATCCGTAAAATGTAAAAAACGCAACCCCTTGCCCGCCCCACCCCGGGATGTCGAGGCGCGATGAATTTGCGCTCAGAAATAATTTTATTGAACCAGGCCGGAAACAATAAATATTATAGCACGTTTTTCTTAAAGGCTAAACAACATAACTTCATAGTCTATGCCGCAATACGGATAACCCGACACTTAAAAAAACCGCACCCTAAGGGAGCGTCGTTGCCGGCCGGGGCAGAATCGTTTGTATAGCTTCAGGCCGGTCACTATAGACCGGCCTTATTTGTAGCCTCAGGGTAAACCCTCAAAAGAAACCACCTGCAAAACCCAATATTACCTGTAGCGGCGCAGGGCCAGACTGGATTGTGGAGCGGTTCCAAAGAAAATTGCGGGGTTGCAGCCAACTTGAGAGTCACCTTGTTCGCATCAAGATAGTCAATGGATTTAACCGGCGTCCGGCGGTAAACGGACGCCGGTTTTTTTATTGATGGTTGAAACGATATCAACCTCACACAAAGTGGTGAGCAAAAGCCCCTGAAGCCGGTGAGCCATTAGCCGCAGAAATCGGCTATGCTGGGGGTACGGTTCGAGCCTTAACAATTTAATCAAACGTTGCTCATTGGGGAACGCGCGCGTGCCGCCCCGGCGGTGGGGTCCCCACACTCGATGAGCCTCTAGCCCGTACGGAGGTACATTGAGATGTTGAAGCAATGGATTATCAAAGTAGTGGTTGGACTGGCCCTGTTAGCCGCCGTCGGCGGATTGGCCGGGGTTGTGGCCGACTCGCTGGGGTTGCCGGTAACGCCGGCAGCGTACGCCTGTCCCAATGGCGGCAGTTCCGGCGGGGGCTGTTAATTAAAACGCGTCTTCCTCTGTCGCAGTTTGATCCCTCAGGCTGCGACGGAGGTCGCGAAAACGAGGCTGATGGTGATGATAAAATTCATTTTCACAATCCGGCCCTACCAGACGCGTCAGCTCATTTAAGCGGATTGTGGCCTGTTTGTGCTTTTTTTGAGCCAGATTGTATTCAACCAAATCCAGCAGGGTGTTAATTTCGTCTTCAGTATTCTTTAAATTACGCCATATCTCCAGCGACTGTTCCAGATAGGCAATGGCTTCTGTATATTTTTCCTGATGAAAATGGACTGCGCCCAGGCTGTCCCAAACCCGGGCTAACGCGGCTACATTTGCATAGTCTCGAAAGATTTTCTCTGCCTGGCGAAGGTGGGTTTCTGCGTCTGTAAACTCTCCGGTCAGAATATTTGCCAGACCGGTATTAAGATAAACGGTGCCGGCAGTTGCTTCATCGCGGGTAGATTGGGCTAAATCGAGGGCTTTTTTTAGATAGCGCCGGGCTTGCGCCGGGCGTTCTGAATCAACAAACAGGGTGCTTAGATTGGTAAAACCTCGCAGTAACCCGTGCTGGTCCCCCATCGCCTTCCAGATAGCGCAGGCTCGCTCCAAATGGAGTTGCGCCAACTCCCAGCGGTGCAGCCTGGTATATAATACGCCTAAATGATTTTCGGTGTGCGCCCGGCCGTGGTCGCTGTTGAGCCGCTCAAACAGAACCAGCGCGTGGCAGCACAAAACCTCCGACCGCCACCACTGCCCTCGTTCGGCAAAATAGTAGCCCAGGTTAGAGCAGGCTCGCGCTTCGTTGAATTCATCGCCAATTTGTCGAGCTAACCAAATAGCGCGCCGGTAGGTGCAGACAGACTCTTGAAAGCGGCCCTGCTGGAAGGATAGGCGGGCCAGCAAGGCCGACAAAGTGACCTCGTGCTTCTGGTTTTTGGTTCTGTGGGCGACTTTTACCGCGCGGGTCAGGACAGAATTCCAGACTTCCCAGTGGCCCCGCCGTTCCATCACCGGCGTTACGTTGATAATCAGCTCATACAGCAATCCCCAGGTATCATCCAGGGCCAGGCCAAAGGCAATAGCATTGACAATCCGCTCTCGCTCCTGCTCAAAAGCGGTAATGTCGGCCAGTTTGGTTTCGGTCCACTCCTGCCAGTAGCGCAGGTTGAGGGTGATTCTTTGTTGAAAAAACTGGTTCCGGCTATGAGTGTCGGCCAGAGCTACGGTTGCCACGTGACGGCCTCCTGCAATGAACAGATTCGGTTAAGGGGAGTGGCCCTGTTGCCTGTTCACGCGAGTATACAATACCACACATCTTGTCTGCAAACAATCCGGGCGATGACCAGGGGCGAGAGACGGGTGGCAGATATCGAAAGAAAAATAGTAGAACGTATCTTTCTTTTTGGGATATGTTAGGGGCAAGCGGCCGGCGTCAAAAATTTTATAGGGCGGGCTGGATTGGTTGCCCTACCCGGTAGGGAGCCGTAGCCTGAGCAGTCACCACCACAGCCTGATTTTGCTGAGGATAATAAATGGCCACCCACTGCGCTGTTGGGCTGTAAAAGTCAACCAGCCCGGTATAGAGCCAGATAGGGAGTTGCCCGGATAGTATCAGGCCGCGCTGCCGGGAGCCAGGCGGCACAGGCAGGGCCAGTTCGGGTTCGTAGTCCAGATATTTTTCCGGCAGCATAATTTCCAGGTGCACCTGCGTGGTTGATTTGACCACCACCGCAACCGGGCGCGAGGCGGCCTGGGCCGGCCTGATGCGCGCCGGTTCAACCCAGCCCCGCCGGGCATCAAACTGGTAGAAGGGGTGGGGTTTGATGAACTGGGCCACCACCGCATACAGCCAGGCCGGGCCGCGCCCGTACAGCGCCAGCGAGTCGTCTGCGGGCAGGTAGTCAAAAATTTGGGGCAAATCTTGCGGCTGCCAGTTATAGGCTTGCCCCGGTTTGAGGCGCTGGTGCAGGCGCGGCAGGTGAACCACAAGATCGGTGGGGGCCTGCTGCTGGTGGATATTGAACAGTTCATCGGGGCTGTAGCTAAACAGGGCGCTGACCCGCGCCAGCAACGCCCTGAACACCGGCCCCGACGCCGGCGGGCCGCTGCGCTGCAGGCCGGTGATGACGCCGCGAACAAGAGGCCGCTCGGCCAGCAAAACCTCTTCTCCGGCCGGGGCCGAGGTGAGCACGGCCATGACGGGGATGTTGTGTTGATCCATTAGCCTCTGCCAGCCGGCCTCCGAGGCGTCATCTTTAACCAGCAAAATGGCGTGGGTGCACTGGTCAAAAATGGCTTCATCGGCGGGGCCGGGGCGACCGCCCACATCAACCAGAAAGGGCAGTGGCCGGGCGGCAAGATCGCGGCGCATCCGGGCTACCCAGGTTGAGGTATAGTGCCCCTTGCGGCGCCGGGCCTGGGCCACCTCGGGTCGGGCGGTCTGAAACCAGTCGCCCTCGCCGTCGGGCGCGGCCCGCAGCAGGTAATGGTCAACTCCGGCCCGGCTCAAGGCTTCTTTGAGGCTGTAGGCCAACACCGATTTACCGGCCTGGGGCGGCCCGCCGATTAAGATGGCCGGAAAGCGGCGCAGGTTGTGATGGTTCATAGTTGCTTGCTCCTCACCCGGAACCCTGAACTCGAAACATTTTCATTTAGTTTACCACAAGCCAAATGAAAAACATCACCAAACGGGGTGAGAGTTGGACAACAATCTAGCTGCCGAACAAGGGCGAAAGTTATCTGCGAGACATTGAGAGAGAGTTGGCAGGTTCTGAAACCCTCTTTTGGGGTAAATTGGCAAACACAGGCAGGTAAAATTGTCTTAAGTCACTATTCATTTTATCATACAGAAAATACCGGCAATTTAGCCAGGCCGGTCGCTTAACCCGTACCATCCCATTAAAGAGATTGTTGAATGGACCAGCAGCAAGGCAGCGTGATGATGGCAACCCTGGGAGGACAACCCCAGTTGGTAACCTTTGCCCTCGATGCGCTGCTGGCGCGCGGCGAAACCATTCGCGAGGTTATCGTCCTCTACCTGTCAGCCGAAGGCAGCCGGGTGAACCGGGCGCTGGCCCGGCTGTCGGTTGAATTTGTCAACGACTACTACGCCCACGCCAATCGCCCCTGCCGCCTGCGCCCCTTGCCCATCCGCGATGGGCCGGAGCGGCTGCCGGATATTCGCAGCGAAGCCGATGCTGCCGCAGCCTGGGAAATGCTGCGCGACCTTATTTTGACCCTCAAAAGCGAGCGCTATCACCTGCATATTTGCGTTAGCGGCGGGCGGCGGATGATGGCCCTGCTGCTGACCTCGCTGGCGTTACTTCACTTCACTCCCCGCGACAGGCTATGGCATCTCTACAGCCCCGTTCATACCCAATACGAAGCCGATGAGGGGCTGCTGATGCACGCCCGGCCTCAGGATGGGGTGCAATTAATCCAGGTGCCGCTGGCGCCGCTGGGCACGCAGTTTCCCATTTTGCGCGAGCTAAGCCAACCCCTGCCCCAAAGCTCGCGCCAACTGCTGGGCTGGCTCAATGAAAAGCATCGCCAAAGCTGCCGGCAGGTGGCTGAGGCCCTCACCCAGCGCGAACTGCAAACCCTCAAATTGTTTGCCGCCGGCCTCTCGCCGCAGGAAGTGGCCGACCGGATGGTCATCAGCCTCAACACGGTTAATACCTACCGCAAAAAAATCTTCGAACTCTGCCGCAACGCCTGGCCAGAGCGCCAATCACTCCGTTACCACCACCTGCGAGAACTGTTCGGCCCATATTTTGAGGAGTAGGCAACCACAATCACCAAAAAGGGTGAGGCTTTATCCTCATCACAGGTGGTGTGTCCTGCCATTAAATATCATAAACTACCCATAGCGCCAACCTTACCCAAAGCGCAAAGGAGGTTGTATGAAAGATAATGTTTTTATAGCCGCCCTGGCCGGGTTGCTTTACCCGATTGGCCGCTTTGCCCGGCGCGCCGGTATAGATGGTGATAACTTCTGGCCGGCTATTATTCCCCAACAGTGGCAACAAGCCTCACCGCCGGAAATTGCCGGCCAAAGACATCTGGAACAAATCATTAATTTGGCTGCGCGTCTAGCGGTAGGAACAGAGCCTGAGGTAACGGGTCAGCCTTCTGGCCAGTTATTGAGTATCTTCTGCAATCTGAGGCTGGCTGAAGCATTGCAGCCACCGGTGCCGGCTTATTTGCCTCTACATGCGTTGCGGATTAACGAAGATACAATTTTTCCGCAGGAAGCCGCCAATCAGGCAGATGTTCGGACTGCCTATCAATCTCTATGGCACGGTTCAGGCAGCAGCCCCGGTTTTTTTGCTCAAGCTACAGCCTTAAAGGCTGTCCACGATAAGGTTGAAAATAAGGAAGCCTACCTGAATAGCCTGCTGAAACTGCTGGAACGATATTGCTGGGCCATTCCGGCAGCCAGATACGATGGCAGAGCCGATATTAGTTTATACAATCAGAGTCGTATCACCGCGGCCCTGGCCGCCTGCCTGGTTAACCACTATCAGGATGATATGGCCGGGGGAGAGGTTGCGCTGCTGGTTGGGGGCGATATCTCCGGGGTGCAGAACTTTATCTACACCATCACGTCTCGGGGCGCGGCCAGCGCGCTGCGGGGACGCTCGATGTATTTACAACTGCTCACCGATATTGTGACCCGTTACATTCTACAGGAAATCGGCATGCCGTTGACCAATGTTATTTATGCCGGGGGCGGTCACTTTTACCTGCTGGCGCCGTTTTCAGGCCGGCAGATTATTGAGCAGGCTCAAAAGGATATCAGCCGTATTTTGCTGCACCATCACCAGGGCGATTTATATCTGGCTGTAGCCCAGGAGCCGCTTTTGGTTGACCACTTCAAGGGCGACGCGCTCTCTGATCGCTGGAAGGCGCTGACCAAAAAACTGCAAGCCCAAAAACAGCGTCGCTTTTCGGAACTTGGCTCAGATATGGCCGACCGGCTTTTCAAGCCTCTGGAGCACGGCGGCAATTTGGAAAAACTGTGTGTGGTCTGTAATTGCGAGCATCCTGCCACGACCGTCATCGAGACCGATGAGCCAGAAATTCGCAAATGTCCCCCTTGCGTTGGCTTTGAAGAGTTAGGTAAAGATTTGCGCGAGGCCCGCTATCTGTGCCTGGAAACGGTCGGGCGCAGCAGTTTGCCGAATCAGGATGACCCGGCGGGTGATTGGCGCACCATTTGCCGGCATTTTGGCTACCAGATTACCCTGAGTGAACGCCTGCTGCCGGTCAATCCCACGGCCGCATATAGAGAAGTGATGGCCCTAACAGATGATGCTATCAACCAGCTTCAGCCCAAAGCCAATCAGGCCGTAGGGCGTCGTTTTTTGGTAAATGTTACGCCGCTCCTCACAGAAGCGGAGTACCACAAACTAAAGGATAAAGTTGATGACCTGCCCCAGAAATTTAATCCTAAAGACCTGCCGGTAAAGCCCTTTGAAGCCATGGCCCGCCAGGCCAGGGGCATCAAACGGCTTGGTGTGCTGCGGATGGATGTAGATAATTTGGGACAAATTTTCAGCACCGGCCTGGGCGAGCAGGCCAATCTGGCCAGAATTGCGGCTTTGAGTTTCAGCGTGAGTCTGTTTTTTGAGGGCTGGGTTGAACATATTGCCGAAACTATTAACCGGCAGCAGAATGAAAATTTGATCTACTCCATTTACTCCGGCGGCGACGACCTGTTTTTTGTGGGGGCCTGGCATCTGTTGCCGGCGCTGGCAGAAACCATCAGCGCCGACTTAAAGCGATATGCCGCCGGACATGCCGGTGTTCACCTGAGCGGCGGGCTGGCGCTGGTCACAGCCAAATACCCATTATACCAGGCCGCCGATGAAGCTCACCGCGCCGAACAAGCCGCCAAGAGCACCCGGCCCGACGGCTCCCGAAAAAACGCCTTAAATTTTCTGCAACAGACCATCCCCTGGCCGCGTTATGCTGAAATTAAGGCTATGCATCAAACATTAGTTGGATTGGTGCAATCATCCGATGAAGCCCAAAAGGGCACACCAAAAAGCTTAATCCGGCTCTTGATTCAATTTTACGCCCAATATGAAAAGGACCAGCAGGAGCGCGCCAGAAACGCAGGTGCCAAAGGTCGCGCCGGGCAAGCGCAAATGTATTGGGGGCGCGGGCAGTGGCTCAGCGCCTACAGCCTGACTCGCCTGGCCCGGCGAATAGGGCGCGATAACAAAACTGCCGGGGAACAGATAATGGATATCTACGACCGGCTCAGGCTGGAAAACTTCACCAATATCGAGTGGATTGGCCTGGCGGCTCGCTGGGCCGAGTTGTTGATAAGAAAAGATACAGATAATTGAGAAAGGAGATCAAATAAATGTCTAACTTTCCTACGCCTAATCGGGATGAGATAAAGACAATCATTACCGATCCTGACGGGGCAAAGACTATGGTCACGTGGGCCGATAGAATTGGAGAAGCTCTGGCTGGGCAGAAATTAACTACCAGCCAAATTCGGGCCATTTTTGGCGAGGTGCGGCGCATTGAGGGGGATTGGAAAACAAATCCAACCCGCGCCAATCGAAGTTTAATTTTGCTCAAACCAAAAATGGCTTACCGCGCAGAAAAAGAACGCGGTAAAGGTGTAGAAAACCTGGTATCGGTTTTATCACCGGCCATTGACCACGTTCAGGGTAATAGCGACAACTTTACCCGCTTTGTTGATTTTTTTGAAGCCATTCTGGCCTACCACCGTGCCCACGGTGGTCGAGTATAGAAAGGAGCAGAATAATGGACAGATTTATTCAATTACAGGGGCGCATTTTTTTAACTTTTGACATCATTGCGAAAACCGGGTTACACATTGGCGGCTCTGACGAAGGGATCAGTATTGGCGGCGTGGATAAAACGGTTATTCGTGACCCACTGACAAATTACCCTTATATCCCCGGTTCCTCTTTGCGAGGCAAAATTCGTTCTTTGAGTGAAAAATACACGGGCGCGGTTCAAAACAACCCCATTGGCGGCGTCACGATCCACACCTGCAAAACCGAGGCCGAGTACAATGAGTGCGATATCTGCCATATTTTTGGCCTGCCCGGTGAAAAAGAGTTCTCTTCGCCGACCCGCCTGATTGTGCGAGATGTTCATCTGACCCAGGCCAGCGCCAAGGCGCTCAATGAAATCCGCACCGACCTGCCATACACCGAAGTAAAAACCGAAGTGGCCATTGACCGGGTGACGTCGGCGGCCAATCCACGGCAGATGGAGCGTGTTCCGGCCGGGGCCGTGTTTGGCAAAGCAGAGATGGTCTACAGCGTTTACCACGGCGATGGTTTTGACCGGGCCGCCGATTTGCGCCGTTTCAATACGGTCATTACCGGTTTGCAATTGCTAGAGGATGATTACCTGGGCGGTTTGGGGTCTCGCGGCTCTGGCCGGGTCGTCTTGCAAGCTATTGAGATATCGGTTAAGTCGCACAAAGAGTACAAAAAATCCAAGGTGGTCGGCGAGTATGCCGATTTAGCTGCCCTAACAACCGATTTAGAAACCTTGCAAAGCAAAATCAACAATGCCATGTTAAACAATTAACAGCTTCGGCATCCAGATATCGAAAGGATATTTAGCTATGCCTGAGTTAACCCTCTATCATCTAAACTTTAAAGGCAAGCTTCATCTGGGGCGGCGTGGTATCGGCCAGGAAGAAACCGGCTCTCATTTACCGGCTGACACCCTGTTTGCGGCGTTGATAGTTACACAGGTTGAGGCGGGTCTAGACCCGAAACGATTACCTCTGGCCTTTCCCCGGCGGTTGTCTGATGAGTCTTTGGTAGAAGCGCCAGCGCCTTTTTTACTGACCTCGGCTTTTCCGGTGGCCGGCGAGATTCGCTTTTATCCGCCGCCGCCGCTCTCTCATTTAAATATTTCCGATGAAATTAAAGAGCGGCGCTTAAAAGAGCTTAAACGTATTAAGTATATTTCTGAAAAGCTGTTTGAGCGGGTCATAACCGGCGAAAATTTGGATGCCTGGCTGCCGCCTGAAGATGACACCGAACCCGCAACGCAAGGGCTATACTTGCAAGGTAAATCATTGTGGCTTACCACCGAAGAGATAAATGGTTTGCCGGCCGCTATGCAAAAAGCCAACAAGCGACAACGACCGGTTGAAGCCTTCCGCTATCTTAAAGTGTGGCACGCGGAGAAAGTGCCGCGAGTTACGGTAGACCGTCTACGCAATGCCTCTAACATTTTTCATACCGGCCGGTTAGGTTTTAGTTCCGGTTGTGGTTTATGGTTTGGCGTTACCTGGCAAGATAAAAGCTGGCAGCCTGAAATTGCCCAGCTACTTGATTTAATGGCGGACGGCGGCATGGGCGGCGAACGGGCAGTTGGTTATGGACATTTCACCTGGCAAAATAAAGAAGTCCGGCAGTGGCCAGCCCCAAAAGACGGCGATTTGTTTATAACCCTGAGCCGGTATCATCCACATACCCCTGAAGCTTTAAATGCCTTAAACGATAATCAGGTAGCCTACGAGTTAGTTTCAGTTGGCGGTTGGTTGGGGTCGATGCAGACCAGCGCCCAGCGCCGGCGGCGATTGTGGATGATTGCCGAAGGCAGCGTATTGCGCGCCGTTGGCCCCGGCCCCTGGGGCAACATTACCGATGTGAAGCCGATTTACCAAAAACCTCACTTTTTACCCCCGCCGGGCAGTGATGAGTTTCCTCACGAGGTCTGGCGTTATGGCCTGGCCTACCCCGTTGCATTTGGAGGCGCTTTATGAACTCTGATTACATTGTGTTTGATGTCACGGTAACGCCCCTGACTCCACTCCACATTGGCTCCGGAGCGCGGCTGCTAAAAGATTACGATTATGCCGTTTACGGAAATAGAACCTGGCGGATCAACGAAGATGCTTTGCTTGAGGCGCAGTTGGCTGATGACCCCGCAATTGCCGCAACCCTGGCCCGAACGCCACCGGCCCAACTTTTAAAGTCGGGAGACTTTCGAGCCGATAGTCCCTTTTTCCGTTATAGCTTGGCGGGCAAACCGCGAGCCACCGGCGCAGGCGCTGAATTACAGGAGCAGATTAAAACGGCTACCGATGAAGTGTATTTGCCTGGCTCATCTCTTAAAGGGGCTATTCGCACGGCTTTGGCCTGGCATGGCTGGCGAGAAATGGGCCTTAAACCCAATACCAGCGAATTAGAACGAAACCGCAAGTTTGCCGGGCGGCGCATAGAGCAAAAAATTATGGGGCCAGACCCTAATCACGACCTGTTGCGCGCGCTCCACGTAGCCGATAGCGCCCCGGCAGGTAAAGATAAATTACTCATTATTAATGTTCAGGTAGTTACCAGAGGCAGCCTGGCCGCGCCGGTAGAACTTGAAGCCATCCAACCGGATACCCCTTTTCATTTAAGTCTAAAAATTGATTCGGCGCTTTTTAATCAATGGGCCAAAAAGAACCGGTTGAAGTTAGGCGGGAATTCAGCCTGGTTAGAGCAACTGCCACAACTTATCCAACGCCACACCGCCGACCGGGTCAAGGCGGAGTTGGACTGGTTCAATAATCGGCCCGGGGCGGAGCAGGCCGCCGGCTTTTACCAACAGTTGCTTAACGCCCGGTTGGCCGCCAACAATTGTTTGCTGCAGGTAGGGTGGGGCACCGGCTGGGGCGACAAAACCTTTGGCAGCCGTATACAACAAGATGAACGCTTTATGGCGTACTTAATTGACAACTACAATTTAGCCAAAGGGGAACATAAAATAGGGGATATTTTCCCAAAATCGCGACGCACAACGGTGCGCGTGGTTAAGGATAAATCGGGCCGTATCCACCAGCGGCCCAGTGTGCCCCTGGGTTGGGTGCTAATGGAGATGAAGGAGCGAAAAAATTGAAACTTCTTACGTTTCTCGGTATAGCCGACTACAAAGAAACAACCTATGTACTGCGCGATCAGAAATATACAACTCGTTACTGTCCGGCAGCAATCACCTATTTTTGCAGGCCGGAAACCACCCTGATTGTCGTCACCGATTTGGCGCGCGAGACTCATTTTGAAGCGTTGGCGGACGAAATCAGCAACTTTTCCATTCCGATTGATCTGCCTATTCCAGACGGTCATAGTGAAACAGACCTGTGGAAAATTTTTGACGCTTTGACCGCGCAAGTGAATCAGGGCGATGAATTGGTGGTGGATATTACCAACGGGTTTCGCTCTTTGCCATTCCTGAGCTTTTTGGCCGTGGCTTTTTTACGATTAGCGCGAAATGTTGAAGTACGCTGCGTTTATTATGGAGCCTTTGAAGCCAGAGATAAGGAATTGAACGAAAGCCCCGTTTTTGACCTGACCCCCTTTGTAACACTTTTAGATTGGACGATTGCCACAAACCAATTTGCAACTACTGGCAATGCTTCGGCATTAGCCGTGGCTCTGAATAAGATTAACAATCCCGCTTTGGAACCGCTATCAAAATCCGTAGAGCAAATTGCCACCGGTCTCCATTTGCTCAGACCCAAGGAAGTCAGTGAAGCAGCGGCTACGCTTTCACAAAACTTGACTCCGGTCAGGCAAGACCTGCCCCCACCTTTTGCGCTGTTGTCGGATAATTTAACCACAAGTTACAGTCGTTTTGGGCAATCCGGTCTGGCAGATGCCAGAGCAACTCTAATTTGCCAGCTTGAAATGATAAACTGGTATCATAGTCGAGGGCAGATTGTTCACGCGCTGTCGTTGGCCCGAGAGTGGGTTGTTTCACTATTATCCTATCACTTTAATCTGGATGCTGAAGATAAGGCAAACCGCGAAGAGATGGAATTTTTGTTAAACGGGGGCAAAGATAAAGCCGCAAACAGAGAGTCAAAATACCTGGCCCAATGGCAAACGGAGATGCCTCGGAGGCGGCGAAAACAGTTGCATAGATTGTGGCAATCGCCTTTTCAGTTGGCAAATTTACGCAACGATGTTCTTCACTCGGGCTTTCGGCGTAACCCCAAATCCTCGGAAGATGTAATGGAAGCCGCTAATGATGTCCTGAGCGAACTAAAGAAAATTGCCGTTGAGTGGGGGCTTCATAGCGAACATTTGTACACAAATCAATCTCAGGAGGCAAAAGAGTCTAAATGATCCTCATTAACCTTTCTCACCCTCTTTCTGGTGAGCAGCGCCTTAAAATTGAGGCTTTGACTGGCCGGAGTATCAGCCGGCTGATTGAACGGATGCCGCAGTTTGACGTAAACCAACCTTTTGCCAACCAGGTCGCGGCTTTAATTGATGATTTGGGCCTAAGCCCCACCGAATTGCAGCAGGAGCCGCTGGCCATTCTGCCGCCCAGCCTTAATTTTGCCGCTGCCGTTGTGCTGGCGGAACTGCACGGGCGCTGCGGATATTTTTTGCCGATGGTCCGTACCCGCCCCGTAGCAGGCAGCCTGCCGCCAAAATACGAGATTGCCGAGATTATGAACCTGCAAGCCTTGCGCGATGAGGCCAGAAAGAAGCGGTAGGGCGATAAAGAGTTATTTATGTTAACCAGCTTAGTCTTAACCCTGCAATCACCCACCAATGCCACCCTGCCGGCCACGCTGGGCCGAGCCGGGCAGGCGCTGTTTTTAAGCCTGGTTGAAGCCCGCGACGCTGCCCTGGCCCAAAGCCTGCACCAGGGCAACGACCTGAAACCCTATACTGTCTCCAACCTGCTCATTGGCACGCGCCAAAAAGGTTCGCTCTTTGTTGAGGCCGGGCAAAGTGGCTGGCTGCGCTTTACCGGCCTTACCGCCGCGGTGAGCGAGCAATTGCAAGCCCTGGCCGTTACCCCGCCCCCACAAATAGAATTGGCCGGCCATACCTTCACCATAACCGGGGCCACGCTTGATGGGGCGGTACACGGCTGGGCCGGGCAGCTAAGTTATCAGGATTTGGCCGCGCCCTATTTATTGGGTCACAAAAAACGGCTTAATCCTAAAATAGAGTTAGAGTTTGTCTCGCCCACAACCTTTAAGCGGGAGGGGCGAAATATTCCGCTGCCCCTGCCGGATATGGTTTTTGGCAGCTTGCTGAACTGCTGGCAGAGCTTTGCCCCAATTGCCCTGCACCCGGAGGTGCGCTACATTGCCGCCGAAACCATTGTGGTAAACCGCTATCAACTGCGCACCCGGGGCGTGCCCTACAAGCAGGGCGGCATGCAGATTGGCTTTACCGGCCAGGTTACGTTTGAGTCGCTGCACCGGGATGGCTACTGGTTGAGCCTGCTGCACCTGCTGGCCGCCTTTTCCTTTTATAGCGGAGTAGGCTACTTAACCACTGCCGGGCTGGGCCAGGCGAGACCCCGATAGCGCCCTGGCGCTGCCGGTTTGAAACTAACGGCAAAAATTGCAAAAGTTAAAAAAAAGGAGAACCCATTAATGAATAACAAAATTACCGTAACCATTGGCGATGGTTTTAAATTTGGGCTGGGCTTTACGCTTGGTTCGTTTGTGGCGTCGTTTATTATTTTGCCGGTTTTTGCCTGCGTGGCCTTTTTGGTGATGACCATGCTGGGCGGCAGTCTGGCCGCGCTAATGGGCAACTGATGCTCCAGCGCCGCCGGTTGGAGGAGTAAGCCCATGCTATCACCACGTATACAGCGTTTTTTGCGCCTGCAACGCCTGTTGACCGGGCTTTTTGGCGTGTTAATTGGCTTGATTTTTGCCGCCATTACCGAGTGGTTTGTCACCAGCGGTCTGGCATTTTTACCCTGGCTGTTTATTTTGACTGCCCTGATTGGGGTCATTGTTTTGATTTTATATTGGCGCAAGCCGCCCGGCATCGAGGTGGCTATTCAATCGCCGTGCACCATTCGCTCTGCCGAGGAGTCGCGCCGGTACGCCCGCCGGGGGTTTATTGGCTTTGTGCCCCTCTACACCCCCAAACCGGGCGCCGCCGCGGCCAGGCTCTCGGCGCAGGAGCGCGCCCAGGCGGTTGAGGCCCATAATTTTGAGGCGCTGCAACTTGAGGAGTCTAACCTGCGCCCCACCATCGAGGCCATTTTAAGCCACGCCAGCCGCCTGGAACATTGCTGGCTGCTGGCTACCCGGGGCCACGACACGCCGGGGTCATCGCCTTATGCGCCGCTGTTGGCGGCCTATCTGCGCGCCAGGGGGCTTGGTAAATGCAAATTTTATTACGGCCAGGCTTACACTATTGCCCTGGATGACGACGCGCTGGTGTTGAGCAAAACATACGACCAGCTTCAGCGCGTGCTGGCTCAGGCCGCCCGGCTGGGCCTTGCTCCCCGCGAGATAATTGCCGATTTTACCACCGGCTTCCGCAGCATGACGCTGGGCATGGTGCTGGCCTGCCTCAGCCGCGACCAGGATTTGGAGTTTGTAGGCGCCCGCTATAACGAGCAGGGCCAGCCCGAAGGCGACCTGTTCCCCATTATTTTTAGCTTTGAACCGCTGTTAAGCGAGGCTTGAGTGATGGGCCGGCTTTTTGACCAGATTACCGCGCTGGATAATTTAATAGACGCCTGGGACGAAGTGGTTAAAAATGATAGCGGCCCCGGCATCGACGGGATAACGCTGGAGGAGTTTGGCCGCTATTGGGAGGCCAACCTGATTGACCTGCGCCGGGAGGTGCGGGCCAACCTGTACCGGCCCGCGCCGCTGGTGCGCTTTACCATCCCCAAACGAGACGGTTCGCCCCGGCTGCTGGGCAACCTGACCGTGCGCGACAAAGTATTGCAGCGCGCCGCGCTGCGGGTGCTGGACGATATTTACGAGCCTGTCTTTTTGGATTGCAGCTTTGCCTATCGCCCGCGCCGCTCGGTGCAGCAGGCGGTAGCCGCGGTGGTCAGGGCGCGCGACTCTGGCCGGCGCTGGGTGCTGGATGCCGATATTGACGAATTTTTTCACAGCCTGGACCACCACCTGCTCTATCGCTTTTTGCAAGAAACCATTGATGACGAACCGCTGTTGCGACTGTTTAGAGAATGGCTGATTGTGGGCCGGCCCGATTCGGCCTGGGCAACCGGCACGCCGCTGGGCGCTATTGTCTCGCCGCTGCTCTCCAACATCTATCTGCATTATCTGGATTTGGTGATGACCGGCGCGTTGCCCAAATTTGGCTATTATGATCCTGCCATTGACCGGCAGCGCCGCAATTGGGTGTACATTAGATACGCCGATGATTTTGTGGTGTTGTGCCGCAGCCGCGAGCAGGCCGAGTTAGCCTTAAAATGGGTCGAGACCACGCTGGCCACGCTGCTGTTATACCTGGAGCCAAGCAAAACCACCATCACCACCTTTGACCAGGGTTTTGAATATTTGGGCTGCGTGTTCAAGGGCGACGAGTTTTATTTTGAGCGGGAGGGGGCGCGCATTACCGTGCGCGATGAGGTGGATTGGGAGCTGTTTTATCGTTACGGGCCGGAGGGGTATGAATAGGTAATGGCCACTCTATACATTACCGAACCGGGCGCGCGCCTGGAAAAAGAGCACCGCCGGCTGCGCGTAGTTGATAAAGAGGGGCAAACCCTGCTGGTTACGCCGCTGGTGCGGGTCAGCGAGGTGGTGCTGGTGGGCTGGGCCGGCGCCACCACCCCGGCCATGCTCACCCTGCTGGATGAGGGTATTGGCCTGTTTTTGCTGAACCGGCAGGGCAAGCTGCGCGGCCGGCTAACCCCGCCGACCGGCAAAAACCTGCCGCTGCGGCGGCGTCAATATGACCTGGCCGAAGATGACGACTTTTGCCTGCGCCTGAGCGCGGCCATTGTGGCCGGCAAGCTGCGCAACAGCCGCACCATGGCCCGCCGCATAATTCGCAGCGGCGTTGAGCCGCCGCCCGGCCAGCTTGAGCGCCTGCTGGCCTGCGTTAAAACCGCCGGTGCGCTGGCCGGCGAAACCGGAGCGACGGGGAGCCAGCCGGGCGGCGGAAGAAGGGATGATGCCGGAAATCTTAAATCGGAATTGATGGGGCTGGAAGGCCGCGCCGCCAAAGCCTACTTTAGCATCTTCCGGCAGGCTGTCAACCGGCGCCTGCCCTTTGACAGCCGCAGCCGCCGCCCGCCCAAAGACCCGGTTAACGCCCTGTTGAGCCTGGGCTACAGCCTGTTGACCGCCAACCTGATGAGCGCGCTGGAAATTGTGGGGCTTGACCCTTACTGCGGCTATTTTCACGGCCTGGCCGCCTATGGCCGGCCCGCCCTGGCCCTGGATTTAATGGAAGAGTTCCGGCCTATTATTGTCGACTCGCTGGCGCTGACCCTGGTAAACAAGCGCATGCTCTCGGCCGCAGATTTTGAACCGGCCAGGGGTAACAGCCAGGGCGTTTATTTAACGGCCCGGGGCCGGCGCATCTTTTTTGAACAGTACACCCGCCGCCTGAATACCGCCGTCATTCATCCTTTGGCCGGCCGCGCCCTGAGCTACCAGAAAATATTTGAGCTTCAGGCCCGCCAGCTGGCCAAACTGATTATGGGCGAAAGCAGTGAGTATGAACCGTTTATCATCTATTGACGTAATTTTAGATTTACAATTTTGGATGTAACTACTCAGCCATCATGTCATTTCGAGGCTGAAAGCCGAGAAATCCCCCCCAGACGGTCGGTGGTAACGCCGCATTAAACTGTGGCGTCCGCCGAGGGCTTAAAGCCCCCGGCTACCTCAAGTGAAAGCCGCTTAAAAACGGCTCAATAGCCTGCTTCAGCGGGCTTCCACCTCTCTTAGCCGGGCGTTTTAACGCTCGGCGGAGGCTGGTTGGCCCAATCACGGTTCAGTGCAGAGCTACCCGGTCGGTTGCAAACAGCGGCTTGGGTGGATTTCTCGCTCCTTCGTCGCTCGAAATGACACGCCTGAGCAGTTACTTTTGGATTGGTTTGTGGCATTGGCGATGAATGAGGAGCACAAAACAACCGGGAATGGCAAATGGCAAAACAATTTATTTTGGTAGTGTACGACATTAGCAACAACAAGCGTCGCGCCAAACTGCACAACACCCTAAAAAACTTTGGCGCGCCGGTGCAGTACAGCGTTTTTGAATGTCTGCTGACCCGGGCCAACCTGGCCCGCATGAAAAAAGCGGTCAACAAAGTTATCAAGCCCCGGTTAGACCGGGTGCGTTACTACCCCATGTGCAATCAGTGCCTGCGCGGGGTAGAAGTTACCAGCGGCCCCGAGGTATTATCCGAAGAGGCGGTGGTTGTGGTATAATGATGCCATCTTCAAAAAATCCGAGCATCTCTGGAAGCCGCATACCCCCCCGCCATGCCCGGATTTTGAGGGGGAATTAGGGGATATTTTTTGACATAACAACCGGCGGCGCGGCTCGATTCACCCCAAAATGGCAGAAACAAGCCGGACGGGGCGGCAAGTCGCCGGAATCCAAAAAGGCGACATCCCCCCTGACCCGCCGGGGGAACACAACCGGCCAGCCGGCGCCCCACCGGCCGGCCTGGGGGTGAGGGTCATTTTTTACAACGGTAGAATCCGGGCATCCCCGCCGTTTTCAGGCCGGCGGCGATGCCCGGAAATGGAAGATTTATATCAAATTATGGCAGGAGGCGAAAAAAATATGGCAAAACGAACCAAACTTCAAAATGTTTATAGAAATTAGGGGGGAGGGTGGGGATTAAACAGACCGGATGCTCGTGAGGGCACTAAGACACAACAATCCACCGTCAAATGCGTGACCGTTATTGACTTTACTGCAGGATTAAACAGACCGGATGCTCGTGAGGGCACTAAGACATTGTCGTTATCCGGTAATACAAAAGACAGTAAATTAAACATAGGATTAAACAGACCGGATGCTCGTGAGGGCACTAAGACAAAGGCATACAGAACACCCCAGGTGTTAGTGATGGTAGTTGATTAAACAGACCGGATGCTCGTGAGGGCACTAAGACCGGGTCCGCCAGCAACCCGATATTTACTGGGTGTGCGCCTGTCAAGATTAAACAGACCGGATGCTCGTGAGGGCACTAAGACTCCAGAGGATTTTCAGGCCAGGTTGGCCTTCATTCCAACTGTAGGATTAAACAGACCGGATGCTCGTGAGGGCACTAAGACCGATCTCCTGGAAACCACCAGCGTTGAACACATTGAGATTAAACAGACCGGATGCTCGTGAGGGCACTAAGACCTGACTGCAGCCGACCAGAACCAACAAAAAAACAAAAAGGACAAAGAGATTAAACAGACCGGATGCTCGTGAGGGCACTAAGACGGGTATTCTTCCGACATCCACTTTTTGTAAGTTACCCCACTTAGCGATTAAACAGACCGGATGCTCGTGAGGGCACTAAGACCTATCGCTGCGAGCTTGTCTTTGACGCTGTCCAAGAACGACCTGATTAAACAGACCGGATGCTCGTGAGGGCACTAAGACGGCCGAAGAGGCCGCCCTTAATGAACTCCATTACGACGCCCGGATTAAACAGACCGGATGCTCGTGAGGGCACTAAGACGAATATAGCCACCAATCTTTGAACTCCCACCACATACGGATTAAACAGACCGGATGCTCGTGAGGGCACTAAGACTCAGGGCGATTAGATAGGCGCTGCGATGGCGGCGGATTAAACAGACCGGATGCTCGTGAGGGCACTAAGACCCCGTTGGCTCTTCTTCCGCAACCGTTGTGTCGGTGGGTTCGATTAAACAGACCGGATGCTCGTGAGGGCACTAAGACACGCTTCAGCTTCGGATTGTAAAAAGGCTTGAACAGCCGATTAAACAGACCGGATGCTCGTGAGGGCACTAAGACTGGCTTTTGCCGAACCAATTCCAGGGCGCAAGCCACACACAAGGATTAAACAGACCGGATGCTCGTGAGGGCACTAAGACCCCAGGACAGGTTGGCCCTGTACAGGTTGGCCCCGGGATTAAACAGACCGGATGCTCGTGAGGGCACTAAGACCTGCGGGTTCTTTTTCACCTGGTAAAAGGTGCTATTCACACCCGGTAGATTAAACAGACCGGATGCTCGTGAGGGCACTAAGACCTTGGTCTCGTCCGCATTGAGAGAAACACAAACAACAACAGGTTTAGATTAAACAGACCGGATGCTCGTGAGGGCACTAAGACCTTATAGAGTCATTACTACAACCAAAAAGTCCACGATTAAACAGACCGGATGCTCGTGAGGGCACTAAGACCTTGGACAGGAGCCATTCCCCAATTTTAATGCCGCCTGCGGTGGATTAAACAGACCGGATGCTCGTGAGGGCACTAAGACCAGTACTCCGCCTCTTCACGGTTTAACTCGTCTCTTTTTGAGAGATTAAACAGACCGGATGCTCGTGAGGGCACTAAGACGAATTCAATTTTTTGAGGAGGGGCTTCCGATAAACATTCATCAGGATTAAACAGACCGGATGCTCGTGAGGGCACTAAGACGGCCCAGTTTAAAAATGGCCGCTCGGGCGATGTTATGATTAAACAGACCGGATGCTCGTGAGGGCACTAAGACTACTGGGTAGACCACCAGCCAGACTTCTGAATATAACTGCCTGATTAAACAGACCGGATGCTCGTGAGGGCACTAAGACCAATCGGCCAGCCAGGACGATATGTTCCAACCGTTCATCGTGGATTAAACAGACCGGATGCTCGTGAGGGCACTAAGACAGGGCGTGTATTAGCATCGCACTGTACCAGCGAGGCAAAGAAGATTAAACAGACCGGATGCTCGTGAGGGCACTAAGACCAGGTAGGCGATGGTTTCGGCGCGGGGCTGTCACGCCAGGATTAAACAGACCGGATGCTCGTGAGGGCACTAAGACCCTGAAACGAAAGATCGTTCCCGTACACCTCAATGACGTGCGGAGATTAAACAGACCGGATGCTCGTGAGGGCACTAAGACACGATTCTGTTGAAACGAAAGATCGCCGTTTCCGTATACTGATTAAACAGACCGGATGCTCGTGAGGGCACTAAGACACAATCTCGCCGTCAACGACTTCCTCCCACCTAATCATTCGCGATTAAACAGACCGGATGCTCGTGAGGGCACTAAGACACTTCCGTGACTGTAACCACACCTGCACGCGCCAACCAGCCGCGATTAAACAGACCGGATGCTCGTGAGGGCACTAAGACCCGATTTCTATAGCCGGGACGCACTCAAAACATTTGGATTAAACAGACCGGATGCTCGTGAGGGCACTAAGACTTTGGCAACAGTTGCTGGTAGAATGCTTGTAATTCTGCCCGGATTAAACAGACCGGATGCTCGTGAGGGCACTAAGACGCCTTCTCGATCTGCCGATCAAGGGCGTTAAGCTGCTCCCGGATGATTAAACAGACCGGATGCTCGTGAGGGCACTAAGACCGGTAATCCTGAATAGAATTTTTAAAACTCATTTTTGCCTCCTGGGATTAAACAGACCGGATGCTCGTGAGGGCACTAAACGGGGCGAGAAGGCGATACTGCGGAAGAATGGTCAATGACCGCTTGAAGACTCGGAGGCTTGTGACAGGGTCAACCAGAGTTGTATCGCTTCTCTGGCAATTCGCTCTATCGCTGACATAGACCGGATGCTTGTGAGGGCGCTAAGGTTTCAATGGCGTGTGTGCCAGTTGCGGTAGCTCTGCACTAAACCATCGGCGTTCGCCGAGCATTAAAACGCCCGGCTACATCAGGTGAAAGCCCGCTAAAGCAGGCTCAAATAAGCTTTATGAGCCGGTTTTAATCGGCTTTCACCTATATTAGCCTGGCGGCTTTAGCCCCAGGCGGTCAATCACTGAGAAAAGTTATCTTCAGTTTATTGACTATATCTCCATTTTCGCAAAATCAATCATAGCCAAATTTGACTATAGCTTCCGCGGGTAAAACTTATTATGTCGTGTTGTTTTTTTTGTTTTTCTATGGCATAATGGTTATAACACCGTTAATGTAAATAAAAATTTACTTACGGTTAATCAGTTCGTCTAACTTACCTCCCTGTGGTAAATCAAAGCTGCCAGGTATAAAAATGTATCGGGGGATTGGCTTTTTGGGTCTGTTATGAGCGTGTCAAAAGCTACGTGCCCGGTAATAGTTTAACGGAGAAAATTCGCAAATCCATCTCTTAGACGGTAGAAGAATTTTCTCCAATTTAATCTCCAGCGCGAGTGTGTAAAGAATGAGTAATTCAGATTTGCCTCCTGAAAATAACCCTTCGGAGAACGAAATCGAGTCACCGGTGGATGGTCCTACCCCGGATTGGATGAAGATGGTGACGTCCGATAAGGGCGGTTCTTCCCTAAGCGATGATAATACTCCTGATTGGTTAAAGGATATTAGAGCCGGTAAGGGGGGGGTCAAAAAAGAAGAGCCAAAGGAAGAGCAAGCTGACGACCCGTTTGCGGGTATGTCGGACCTGGAGCGGCTGCTGGCCGAAGAGGGGATAGATTTGAACGCGGTGCCGGAGGAACGACCCGAAGGCGCCGAGGGAATGTCAACTCGAGATTGGATGATTTCGACGTCTGACGACGAACTGATTCGCCGTCGCGTGGGCGGCGAAGGAGAAGAGACGCAGGATGCCGCTGCGGTTCCGGCTCCACAACCTGAAAAAGAGCAAGCTGACGACCCGTTTGCGGGTATGTCGGACCTGGAGCGGCTGCTGGC
>CAZAPG010000067.1:23642-24076 GCA_964486935.1 uncultured Caldilineaceae bacterium
AGAGGGGATAGATTTGAACGCGGTGCCGGAGGAACGACCCGAAGGCGCCGAGGGAGTATCAGCTCGAGATTGGATGATTTCGACATCTGACGACGAACTGATTCGCCGTCGCGTGGGGGCCGAGGCTATAGAAGAAGCTCCCATGGCCCCGCAACCCGTCTCCGAGGCCGCTGCGCCTGAACCCGTGGCTGCAAGTGAACCGGACGAGTTGGAGGAAGACCTGCCGGCCTGGTTACGGGACGTGGAGGAAGAGGAGGCTGGCGACATAGAAGCCGCCGCGCCGCAACCGGTCGGGATGGCTGAAGACGAAGACAAGATGGTGGTTGAGGATGATTTGCCGGACTGGCTGCAAGACGTGGAGGAAGAGGAGGCTGGCGAAATAGAAGCCGCCGCGCCGCAACCGGTCGGGATGGCTGAAGACGAAGACAAGATGG
>CAZAPG010000067.1:24176-28813 GCA_964486935.1 uncultured Caldilineaceae bacterium
TGGTTGAGGATGATTTGCCGGATTGGCTGCAAGACGTGGAGGAAGAGGAAGAGCCGCCGGTTGCTGAACCCGTTGTGGCCGCTGAAATGGAAGAAGAAGACAGGATGGTGGTTGAGGATGATTTGCCGGCCTGGTTGAGCGGCGATGAAGAGCCAAATCTGGATGAAGCAATTGACGAGAGAGATTTGCCCGACTGGCTGCGCGAGGTTCAGGAAGATGAGGAGGAAGAGGAACCCCTTATCCCGGCTCCAATAGCTGAAAAGCCGGCAGCGCCCATTGCAGAGATTGACGAGGAAGAGCTGCCCGATTGGCTAAAAGAAGTTCAGGAAGAAGAGGAATCTGAGCCTGTGGCGGCTGTTACCGCAAAAGCGCCCTCGGTGATAGATGAAGAGGCAGCAGGCGATGAGGATCTGCCGGAATGGTTGCAGGAAGTTCAAACCGATGATGTGGACCATCCATTGTTTGACGAGGATATGGTCTCGATTGATGACGTTGTTTCTGATGAGGAGCTGCCCGAATGGTTGAGCGAAGTAAAAGCTGAAGATGAAGTGTTTGAGCCTTCGGAACCCAGCCCCGAAGAGGAAGTTCTGGTTGATGAAGGTTTACCAGAGTGGCTGCAAGAAGTAAAAGAAGAGGCATCGGAGCTTGATTTTGACCTGGCCGATATTGAAGTATCCTCTGCCGAGCCGGTAGCCGCCGCAGAACCCGTTGCCGAAGTTGAAGCCGCCCCCCCAGAAAAAGAGTTGCCGGCCTGGTTGAGTGAGGTGGAAGAGGAAGAGGTTATTGAAGAAGAAGCCTTGCCCATTCCAGAACCCGCGCCTATTGCCGAAACCCCGGCAGCGCCCGCGCCCAAACAAGAACCGGCTCCGGCGGCTGATGAAATGCCCGACTGGCTGAAAAAACTTAGAGAGAGCGAAGATGAACCCCGGCCAACGGCGGTAGCAGCCCCAGCCCCCCAACCGGTAGCCCAGGCAGTTTCTCGCCCGGAGGAGCCGGCCCCTCCGGCGGCCAGGGCCAAAGAAGATGAGCTTCCCGACAATGCCGATGAACGCCTTAAACTAGCCCAGGCCGCCCGTGATAAAGGCAATATTGAAGAAGCCGTGCGCGTGTACGACAGCCTTGTAACCAGCGGCATTCATTTAGACAAAATTATTGAAGACATGCAACAAGCCGTCAAATCCTACCCCTCTAACTTTATGCTGTATCAGGTAATGGGCGATGCAATGATGAAAGATGGACGCCTGCAAAGCGCGCTCGAAGCTTACCGGGCGGCGCTGGAAAAGTTGTCGGGATAATAATAAACTGTTAGCCTCAATAAAAGGCCGGGACACCCCCGGCCTTTTTGCTTCAAAAGAAAATTTGTCAACAAGCCTCAACTCTGTTATGCTGCTAGGCGATTATCACTACTTGCAAAAGGAGACAACCCTTGGAACGCACACTCATTATCATCAAACCCGATGGCGTAGAACGCGCCTTGATTGGCCCCATTATCACCCGTTTTGAGCAGCGCGGCCTGAAAATTGCCGGTATGAAAATGATGCGGGTATCTGACCAGTTGGCCCGCAAACATTACGCCATTCACCAGGGTAAACCATTTTTTGAACCCCTGATTCAATACATCACCTCCGCGCCGGTGGTGGTCATGGCCCTGGAAGGCCCCGACGCCATCCAGATTGCCCGCAATACCATTGGCGCTACCAAACCGGTTGAGGCTACGCCCGGCTCTATTCGGGGCGATTTGGGGCTGATGGTGGGCCGCAACCTGGTGCACGGCTCCGATAGCCCCGAAAACGGCGCTGCCGAAATTGCGCTCTGGTTCGACACATCGGAGTTGATTGATTATGAACGGGCGATTGACCGCTGGATTTTAGAATGAAATCAGGAGAAAAAACATGAGCGACACAGACGCTACGCCTGCCCAAAACAGCGAAATTTCTGTGAAAGGTCAGGATGTTAATAATATTCAAGCCGATAACGTTTCACTCCGTTACGGCAGCGCCGGCGATGTTCGGGCCAACACCGTTTTTGTTTCGCAGGCCGGCGTCAACTCGGTTGAAGCCGATACCGTGGAAATTCGACAGGCCGGCGCCCAAACGGTGCGCGGTAATACGGTTACTGTTCGTCAGGGGGGCGTCGTTCAAACCAAAGCCAATACCCTCTCGCTGGTACAGAGCGGCCTGGTGCTGGCCGAAACCGAAACCGCCAACCTGACAGCCTCTACCTGCGGCGCTGTGCTGGCCAGAGGCGATGTATCGCTGGACCAAACTATGACCAGAGCCGTGCTGTCTCGCGGCGATGTCTCTATGGACCAGAGCGGCAGCGGAGTGGTGATAGCCCGCAATGTGCGCACCGGCAACAACAGCGGCGTTATTTTGCTCATTGCCGGACGCGTTGACGGCGAAGTAAACTCCGTGTTTGGTCCGGCCGCGGGGGCAGCCTTTGGGGCCGCCTTTGCCGTGGCCCTGGCGCTTATTTTATGGATTAAGCGACGATTAGGCTCAGATTGATTCTGTCGAAAAATTTAACCTTGCCGCCGCAATAGCCGGAGAGTTCGACCGTCTCTGTGCCTTCGCCGGCAACAAGCATAAAATCCCGGAGTGTCAATATGTACGTTGACACTCCGCCACCATTATTTTCGAGGAGAATTGATGTACACTACCTTGTTACGTTTGGCCTGGCCGTACCTGATGCGCTTTTTAGCCGGTCAGGCAGCCGATTACCTTGAAAGGCGACGCGAGCAAAAGCAAACCGAATCCGATAGAGGCGACTCAAACGTCCAGAACCCATCCTCCCCACCCATCCAGGCTCAGGTATCAACCGGCAATGCCATCTGGTATAGCCTGTCGGGGGTGCTGCTGGGTAGCGCCCTTAGCCTGATGCTCTATATCATTTTGCGAGATGATCACCGTTAAATAGCTCAAAGGAGCCAGCCTTGTATATTGTTTCCACCCAACAAATGCGGGCAGCAGAAAAGGCTGCCGATGCCGCCGGCCTGAACTACGAACAAATGATGGAAAATGCCGGACACGCTGTAGCCCAGGCCATTGAAAGTCAATTTGATATTGTCGGTGCGCGGGTGCTAATTTTGGTGGGGCCGGGCAACAATGGCGGCGATGGCCTGGTTGCAGCCAGATACCTGGCTCAAATGGGGGCCATTGTTACCGTGTGCGTTTGGAAACGCAACACCGAAGGCGATAAAAATTGGGCCTTACTGAATGCCACCGGCGTTGAAAGAGTGATGAGCCAGGATAGCAGCGGCCAGCAGCGATTGGCCCAACTGCTAAACGAGTCGGCCATTATTGTTGATGCGCTGCTGGGAACCGGCGTGTCTCGCCCGATTGAAGGCAGCCTGGCCGAATTGCTGGGCCAGACCAGAGCCGTAGTGACAGCTCGCCGCTCGGCCCAGGCTCAGACCGGGGCGCTAATTGAGCCGGCCTACCCCATGACCGATGCTGAAATTGGCCCGGTAGTTGTGGCCCTCGATGTGCCTTCTGGTTTGAATAGCGATACCGGCCAGGCTGACCCCTACACCCTGCCCGCCGACCTGACGGTGACTCTGGCCGCTGTTAAACTAGGGCATATTCTCGTCTCTGGCCCCGATGTGGTGGGCCAGCTAATTGTAGCCGATATCGGTATTACCGCCGACTACTACCACGGGGATGTGACCCTGGAAATGGCCACCGGCCCCAAAATAGCCGGTATGCTTCCCCCTCGACCGGCAGGGGCGCACAAAGGCACCTTTGGTACAGTATTGATTGTAGCCGGCTCAAAAAATTACACCGGCGCAGCAATTTTGGCCGGCCAGGCCGCCACCCGTATTGGGGCGGGTTTGGTAACGCTGGCTCCCCCCGAAGCCGTTCACCCTATCATTGCTGCCCGTCTAACCGAGGCCACCTACCTGCCCCTGGCCCACAACAATGGTTTTGTTGCGCCCAGCGCCGTACCGCAGCTAAAAGAAGAATTTGACCGGGCTACCGCGCTGCTCATTGGGCCGGGGCTGGGGTTGACCGACTCAACCACCCTTTTTTTAAAGGACTTGCTGGCCGGTAAAGACTCGCTGCCGCCGCTGGTACTGGATGCCGACGCCCTTAATATTTTAGCCAAACAGGGAGAAGGCTGGTGGCAACTTCTCCCGCCCGATGGTATCCTCACCCCGCACCCCGGTGAGATGGCCCGGCTGATGGGCACGACTACGGCAGACGTGCAAGCCCATCGGTTGGAACTGGCCGTTGAAATGGCTAAAAAGTGGGAACAGGTAGTTTTGCTAAAAGGGGCGCACACCATTATTGCCGCGCCCCATGGCCGCACCGTGGTAATGCCCTTTGCCAACCCGGCGCTGGCCAAGGCCGGCTCCGGCGATGTGTTGGCCGGGGCCATTGTTGGGCTGCGCGCCCAGAGGCTGGCTCCCTTTGAGGCCGCCGTGGCCGGGGCTTACCTGCACGGCCTGGCCGGCGAGCTGGCCAGGGAAAGTTTGGGGCCAATGGCTGTTGTCGCCGGAGATTTGATTGGCCACCTCCCCATGGCCACCCAACTTGTCAGCCACAATTAACCCCATAACACCGGCCCAAATTAGCCAAACGTTCTATTAACCATTGGTGCTAGTTTAGAGGGTGAAGTCAGCCATAGACAGGGGGAAA
>CAZAPG010000068.1:0-28289 GCA_964486935.1 uncultured Caldilineaceae bacterium
AGAGGCCCTCGACGAAGCCGCCCAAAAGGCCAACGATGAACTCGAAAACTATAACCTGTTTTTTGAATAAACCGTAACAACGCTTCACTAACATAGCCAGGGCCGACCAGCATCGTGGTCGGCCCTGTTTTTGTCAACATGTCAATTGAGTGTATGAATTTTCAAATTTGCCGTTTGGCCCTATTTATCCACCTTCTGCTCTCTGTTACCCTGTTACTGGCCGCATGCTCAACCGGCGCAACCCACCCGGCCCCGGCTGCTTCCCCCACCCCACTCCCCCAACCCCAAATTCGGGTAGTGGCCCAGAGACTCATCGGGCCAATTGGATTAGCCCTTCTGCCCAACGGCAGCCTGCTGGTAGCCGAAGCCGGCTCCGGCCAAAAAGATAACAGCGCCGGCGTCAGCCTGGTTACGCCCCAGGGGCAGGTAGGGCGGCTCATCTCCGGCCTGCCCAGCAGCCGCGATGCGGGCGATTTGGCCGGAGTCAACGCAATAGCCCTCTCGCCCACCGGCGACACAATTTACCTGGGCAATTTTAGTCAGGGCCATTTATGGACGCTGCCCCTCTCGCCAGAGCAGCAGCAAAACGGGCTGAAAATTCCCGATGCGCCGCTCTCAATAGATGATTTGACCCCGGCCATGCAGCGGCTCAACAATGTTTTTCTGACCAACCCCTTCGATATCACCTTTGACCCCAATGGCGTGCCCGTAGTTACCGATGCCAGCGGCAACGGCGTAGCCAAAGAAAACCCCAATGGCACTACCCGCTTCATTCATCGCTTTGCCCCGCTACCCAACCCATCTGCCGGCAGCGACCGCGTCACCATCGAGGCCGTACCCACCGGCCTCACCCGCGTTGGCCGGGAATATTACGTAACTTTGACCGGCGGCTGCCCCTTTCCCCAGGGCGGCGGCCAATTGGTTGCCATTGATGAACAGCGCAACCAGCGCACCGTTGTTGACGGGCTGAATATGCCCATCGACGTGGCCCAGGGGCCGGATGGCGCTGTGTGGGTGCTGGAGTTTGCCCGCTTTGCCCCCGGCGCCTCCTGTTTTACCGGCGAAGGTTACCAGCCCCGCACCGGCCGGCTCAGCCGGCTTCAACCAGATGGCGCGCTCACAACCGCCATCGACAACCTCAACTTTCCCGCTGCCGTGCTGCCCCTGCCCGATGGCAGCGTCTACCTTAGCGAGGTATTGACAGGACGAATAATTCAGATTATCTTTCCATAGTTCAGATTTACGACCATTAGCTTGAGCACTTGTATTCAATAACTGACGAAAGACGAAGGACGAATCATGGCTAAATGTCAGACATTGGTCTTTCGTTCGGGGTTTGAGAGGAGACATTATGAATAATAACTTTTTTATTCTTCTAATCATCACATTACTCATTATCCTAACCGCCGCCTGCAACGCGGCTCAAACACCGCCCCCCCCCACGCCTGCTGTGCGCTTTGTCACGGTGACACCCACGCCCCCTCCCCTCAGCCCTACCCCGCAGCCCACACCCGCCATCCCCACTCTGCGTAACGTAGCCGCAGAAGCCGGCCTGAACTTTCAGCATGGGGCATTCAAAGAGTCGATTGCGGAAGACCCGGCAGCCATGATGGGCGGCGGCCTGTGCTGGCTGGATTTTGATAACAACGGCTGGCTCGACCTGTATGTGGTCAACAGCCACGCCTTGCACGAGGTTGAATTGTGGGAAAGTATGGGCGGGCTGCCTCGCAATGCCCTGTTCCGTAACCGGGGTGATGGCACCTTTGAGGATGTCAGCGCCGGCAGCGGGGCCGATTTGGCTTTGCGCGGCAACGGCTGCATTGCCGGCGATATTAACCAGGATGGCCGCGTTGATATTTATATCACCGCCGATGGCCCAAACAGGCTGCTGCTCAACCAGGGCAACAACGCTTTTATAGAAGCCGCCGAGCAGTTTGGCATCGCCGCGCCGGAGTGGAGTAGCGCCGCCGCCATGGGCGATTACGACGGCGACGGCCTGGTTGACCTGTATGTAGCCAGCTATATTGACCTGGAAAAAACTGTGCCCGAACCGATTGGCCTGTTTCCACAAGATTACCTGGGCCTGTCCGACCACCTCTACCGCAATAAAGGCGACGGCACCTTTGAGGATGTCGCCCAACAGGCCGGGCTAATTCACCAGGAGCGGGGATTGGGCGCAATTTTTACCGACGTTGACCTTGACGGCGATTTGGACCTGTACGTAGCCAACGATGGCCACCCCAACCGGCTCTATGTAAACAACGGCAACGGCGCTTTTATGGAAAACTCGCAACAAATGGGCATTGACGACCGGGGCAGCGGCATGGGCGTGAGCAGCGGCGACTACAATGGCGACGGCTGGTTTGACCTGGTTGTGACCAATTTTGACAGGGAGTACAACGCCCTGTACAAAAACCAGGCGATGACCAACGGCAACCTGGAATTCGAGTATTCAACCTTTCGCATGGGCTTGCAGGGCTTTGGCCAAAACCAGACCGGCTGGGGGGTTAGCTGGTTTGACCTTGATTTAGACAGCCATCTGGATTTGATGACCGCGCAAGGCAAAGTACCCGTCACCGATTTGCAGGCCGACCGGGAGATGCTCCGCTTTTATCACAACCGGGGCGATAGCACCTTTAGAGATTACAGCCGGCTGGTGGGCGCCGAGGATATCGGCCCGCTGCTGGCCCGGGGCATGGCCGCCGCCGATTATGACAACGACGGCGATATGGATGTCGCCATTGTAACCATTGGCGGGCCGCTGGTTTTGCTGCAAAATAATGGCGCTAACGGCAACTGGCTAACTGTGGCCCTGGATAATTTTGCGCCCGGCGCCAGGTTGTCTGCCACCCTGCCCGATGGCCGCACTCTGGCGCGAGAGTTGCGCTGCGGCAGCAGTTACCTGGCCTCAGAAGACCCTCGCTTTCACCTGGGGCTGGGACAGGCCCAACAGGTAGCCAGACTGGAGCTGGTGCTGCCCAACGGCCGGCGGCTGGAATTTAACAATCTTCCGGCCAACCAGATTTTTCAGGTGTCGGTGCCCCGTTTCTAAATGACCAGTGCTTACTTGGTTTCAATTCGTTTGCTCAACCGAAATGTCCGCCTGTTTCTGGCCAGCATTGCCCTGGTGGGCTTTACCATCGACGGCGGTCTCTATTCTGTGCTGTTCAACCTGTACCTGCTGCGCCTGGGTTACGGGCCGGAGTTTATCGGCGTTATTAACTCGGCGGGGTTGTTAACCTTTGCCGGTTTGGGCTTGCCCGCCGGCATGGTGGGCAGTCGCTGGGGCAGCCGCCGGGCTATGATTGCCGGCGTTACTTTTATGTTTTCAGGGGCCGCGCTGCTGGTGCTGGCCGAATTTGGGCCGCCGGCCTGGCAGACCGGCTGGCTGCTGGCAGCCTTTGTGCTGGTCTATGTGGGGCTGGCTCTTTATTTTGTCAATGCGGTCCCTTTTTTAATGGCTATTACCCGCACCGCCGCCGAACAAAACCGCGTCTTTTCACTGCATATGGCTATCTGGTCGCTGGCCGGATTCGCCGGCAGCATGATTGGCGGAATTTTGCCGGGGGCGTTTGCCGGCTTGCTGGAGGTGACGCTACAGCACCCTGGCCCCTACCGCTTCACCCTGGGTTTGGCCGCTGTTTTGGTTGTGCCGGCTATTTTGGTTCTGTCGGCAACCCGGGAACCCGACGCCGCCGACCCGGCGCTGCCTGAGACGCCGGGTGTGTCCGCGCTCTTTCAAACCGGCGCGGCCATTTTGGGGCTGGTGGCATTAATGGCCCTGGTCAGAGCTTTGCAGGTAACAAGCATGGCCGCCGGCCTTACCTTTTTTAATATTTATCTGGATACCGTGCTGGGCGCGTCGACCGTACAAATTGGGCTGCTGGTTGCGCTGGCCCGGCTGCTGGCGGTGCCGGCGGTGCTGGTTGCGCCGCTGCTGGCTGCCCGCCAGGGCAACGGGCAGATGGTGGTCTGGGCTTCGCTGGGTTCGGCGCTGGGCATGCTGCCGCTGGCCCTTACGCCTCACTGGCTGGCAGCGGGCCTTGGCTTTATGAGCGTGGTGGCCCTCACCTCGGTGCGCTACCCCGCCTTTGCCATCTACACCATGGAGCAAATTCCCGCCCGCTGGCGGGCAACCATGTCGGGCGCGGGCGAGATGGCCGCCGGCTTCTCGTTTGCCGTTGTGGCCTTAAGCGGCGGCTACATGATTGCCTGGCAGGGCTATACCAGCCTGTTTTTAGCCGCCGGCCTGCTCACCGGGCTGGGCGCGCTGTTGTTTTGGGTTTATCTGCGGCGGCGGTAATAAAAATGCAACGACAATGAAAACCCGGAGTGTCAAAGTGTACATTGGCCCTCCGCCGCCATTATTTTCTGAGGAAAAATCAACGGCCATACAATTAGACAACCCGCAGCAGAGCCGCCACCATCCCCAGCGCCAGCAGGCCGCGCAAACTCCAGGCTGCGGTGCGCAGCCAGTTTGAGGCCAGCAGAAAACGATGAGCCTGCGCGTCGAAGCCAATTTTAAGCCGGTTGTGCTGCGGCACCTGCCACAAAGCCGTTGAGAGCCAGATGAGCAGCACCAGCCCCGCCCCCAGCCAGACCTGCCAGGCCGGCACGGTGGCGGGTCGCCAGAATAACAGCAGCAGCGACGCGCCGGCCTCGACCAGCATGGCCGGGGCCACCAGCCGCACCGTTAGCCGGGTGTGGGCCGACTCGTAGGCGGCAAACTCCGCCCGCCCCACCCGCTCAAACAGCGGGTAGTGAACCAGTTGCGCAAACCAGATAACCCCCACCAAAAACAGCGTGGCCGCCAGGTGAGTCAAAAAGATGAGTTGGGCCATAGCAGGTTTTCTCTAGGAAGATGCGTCCTCTTTCTTCAAATCCTCCGCTTCAAAGCGATAGCCGCAACACTGGCACTTGCCGGCCTCGATGGCCTCGCCGATAAGCGGAGACTCGCACAGCGGGCAGGTGAGCGCCTCTTTTGCTTGCTTGCCTGTTTCCTGGCCGGTCTCAGCGGTGGGTTGTGTCATTACACTTCTCCTTTGCCATATGGACTTAATCGGCAGATTGGGTCTCGTACCTCAACCCAATCGTTGGATTTCTCCTCACCCCAGAGGATGAAAGCCCATGTTCAAAACAAGTCGCTATATATTGTAAAGACGCAAGGCCTTGCGCCCTGGTCGTCACAGTATAACATAAACGGGGCCAAACACTCAACGAGCCAAATAATCCATCGCCAGCCTCGCCACCTCAGCGGCGCAGCCCCAGGAGAGAGTGAAGCCGGCCCCGCCATGCCCGTAGTTGTGTAGATAGCTACTACTGCCACGACCAAAAACCCATTGTGCCCCGGTCAACAAAAATGGCGTTGGCGCCATCTTCGCTCCAGGTGTCAATGAGCCAGACCTGCTCTTCGCGGGTCAGGTCGTTGCGGCTGGCGTACACCAGATAGCGCCCGTCCGGCGACCAGAAACGGTGGCTTTGGGCGTATTGGTTAAAACTGCCCATAACAAACCGCATTTGCAGCGATGGATTAAACGCCTTAAAGCCCCGGTCGGCGCCGGTTGACAGATTATAGACTCGCCACTGCATCCACTCAACATTTTCGGGCAGCGAGAGCCGGGTCAAATAACCCAGGCGCTGGCCGGACGGGTCCCAAAAAAAGGCCAGCACCCGCAAACCTCTATCGGTCAGTTGGGTTGATTGCCCGGTCTCCAGGTCGAAAATGTGAATCGGGTCGAAGAAGGGCTGGTTGGCGCGCCCGCGCACGGCATAGGCCACCCGGTCTCCCTGCGGCGACCAGACAAAGGCGGTTCCTCCGTCGGGGGCGTCGGCCACGGTCAATGGCGAATCGCCGCCCAATAGCTGCAACTGCCCCGCTTCTGGCGTTGCCAGCGCGCCCAGCCAGACATCCCCCTGCGGCGACCAGGCCGGAGCCATAAAGTTGGTCGGGGAGTGCGGCAACGGCTCCAGTTCATCGCGGGCAAGGTGATAGTGACCCAGCAACGCCGGGTTATCGGGTTGGCCCGTACCGGTGTGCCACAAAATCGACTCGCCATCTGCGGCCCATGAAAAATAAAAAGGCCAGCCAAAGCCAATAGCCCGGTTTTCAACCCGCGCGCCTTCCTTTTTAACCAGTCGCAGGGCAATCTCTTCGGTTTCTTCAATTAAGTAGGCCAGTTGCCGGCAGGCCGGTCGGCCGGGGCAGGTTGCCGGCGACCAGTAGATGTAAATGACAAAATGGTCATCGCTGCGGCCAACTACCTGCGCCGGCTGGCCGGGCGTTTGGGTAACGTACAGGGTGCTGGTAGCGTTGTTACCGCTGCGGGTCACGGCGGCGTAAGCCAGTTGCCCCTGCGGCGACCAGGCAATGCGCTGGTAAGAGAGGCCCGGCCCTTCCCAGGGCGCGGTGGCATCGGTGGTAATGGCTGTGGTTGTGGCGCGGTCGGCGGTGGTTACATAAACATTGCCATCGCTGCCAATGTAGGCCAGTTGGCCCGCGCTGCCGGGGGGCTGTTCGGTTGCGGCGATATCGGGCTGTGGCGAGGGTGAAGGAGTTGGCAGTATGGCGTCGCCAGCAGGTTGGCAGGCAGCAAGGGTAAAAAGAACCAGGAACAGATAGTTGAGGTTAATCATACGCATTCTTTTAAAAAATCTACTCAAACCGCCGGGGCCAGCAATTCTAAAATTGACGTGGCATCGGGCAGCTCGGCGCAATGCCAGAGCTGCTCTGCCAGGGCTTCGGCGCGGGCCGGGGGCAGGCAATCGCCGGCCAGCCAGCGAAATTTTTCCAGCAGTTCGTCATCGGCGGGCGGCGCCAACGAGTCCCAGCGGGGCCGCATTTCACCGGAGTCAAAGGTGTCGCCATTGTTCATTTCAATGACCACCCGCGAGAGGCGCTCGGCGGGAAAACGGGCATTAAAGGACTCATCTTCCAGCAGTTCTACCCGTTGGGCCAGGTTTAATACCCGCGCGTCGTTCAGGGCCGCGCCGTTTAGCTCGGCAAGGCCCAGCCGGTGGTGAACCAGCGCCGAGGCTATTGGAAAGGGCAGGCTGTACTGGGCCTCTTCGGTGGTTTGGGGGCGGCGGCTGGCCAAACGGGTAGCCTCGTGAAAGGCGTACACTTTAATTTTTTGAATACCTGCCGCCGGCAGGTTGTGCGCCTGCTGCAAGGTTAGCGCCCCAGCAATGGCCGCCTGCGCCCAGTAACAAACGGCGTAGGGTTTAAAGACCTGCTCCAGCGTGGCCCATTGCTGCCCCAGGTCAAGCCAAAAATGGCTCGCTTCGGCAGACTCAAGGGTGAGGGCGGGCGCGCCGGTAAAGCCGCTGGCGGCCAGCAGGGCGGCGCTGACCCCGGCCATGGCCCCCCAGCCGGAGCCATCTTTGAGCATGGTGGGGTAATCTATGCAGCGCATCATCTGGGAGCGCGGGCCGTGGTATTCGGCAATGCCCAGGGCGTGGCGAGTTTGCTCACCGCTCAACCCCAAACGGCGGGCAATGATGGCCGCGCAGCCCAGCGCGTTCCAGGCCCCGGAGGTGTGATAATCGCAGGCGGTGGCGTGCAGGGACTTGCCGGCGCGGATGGCAACCTCGTAACCAACAACCAGGGTGGCCAGCAGTTCTGCCCCGGAAACGGGCGCGCCGTTACCGTGGCCTATCGAGGCCAGCGCCGCCGGAATCAGGGCCGCGCCGGCGTGCCCTTTAACGGCGCGGCAGGTATCGTGAATATCCAGGGCGTCGATGGTCATGCCGTGGGCCAGGGCCGCGCCGGGCAGCGAGACCTGCCGGCCATCCAGCCACAGGCGCGCCTCCTGGCCGCCGCAGGCAGCCGCCGCAAAATTGTAAATTATGCTCGACAAATCGGTTTGCCGCCCGCCAATGGCCACGCCAATGGTATCGAGCAGGCAGCGCCGGGCCTGGTTGCGCACCGGCTCCGGCAGGTCTGCCCAGGTTAGCTGGTGAATGAAATCGAGTGTTTTCATGAATTACCCCAAATTCATAAAAAATAAAATGAAGTAGCCGACCAGCAGAATTAGCCAGCCCGCGAACTGAACAAAATCCAAAAATCGCCGCCAGGAAAAGGCCAGTTCCTGATAAACGATGTCGTTCATGGCAATCAGGCTATCAATTTTGGATTGAACGATGCTTTTCCACTCGGCCAGAAATAACTGCTCAACAACCAGCCGGTAAACCTGGGCCGAGTACCAATCGCCGATGAGCAGCAGCGACTGGTCGATTTTTTCAAAATCAAGCGCCAGCGATAATCGCTGGGTGACAATTTGGCGCAGCGTTTTGTATTTTGAAGGCAGCCAGGCCGGGAGTTTGCGATTGACATATTGGTGCAATTGCTGCAAATGTTTTTCAATGGTCCGGTCCAGCAGGCGGTAGCGGAGGAGCTGGTAATTGCCAATTTTTAGCAACTCCAGGTCAAATTGAAAGTCGCCCTTTTCGGCAATAATAATCGCGCCTTCGCGGTCTATCACAATCATATCTCGTTCTGAGTAGCGGGTGCGCGAGGCCAGAATTTCGGCGGCTTCGGCTTTGGTAAAGGGCTTGTCGAGCGAACGCAACCAGCGAACAAGGAGGCCGGCGTGGCGGTCAATAAATTCATCGGGGCTTGAGTTGAGCCGGGTTAGCAGCAGGGCGGTGTAGGTTTCGGTAAAAGCGCCGGTGTAGCCTGTTCTGGCCTGGAGTTGCTCTTTCAGTTCGGTTTGAATGGCCCGGTTGCGGCCCGGCGCGGTTTCGCTCAGGATGTCGTTAAAGGCATAGCGGCACTCGGCCAGCCACACCTGCCCGTCGAGTACCTGACAGCGAATATGAACAGGGGTATCTTTGGCGGTAAGCTGAAACTCTTCAACCCAGACAAACTCAATATCAACATCAAAAAAGTAGGGCGTATCTTTTTGGGCCGGCGATGGGGCCGGCTTTCCACCCGGCGGCCTTGACCGCAGCGGCAACAGCAGCAGATAGCAAATCTCGACATTCAAAATAGTGTTGCCTCATTTCAGTGGCTTTATACGCAGCGGAGTCATTTTATTATCGGCCAGGTTTTCTTGTTTGACAGCCTCGGCGGCGCCGGCGTTGGCGGTGATGGTGGCCATAATAATTCCCCCAAAAAAGCCCACCTGCTGGCGCAGTTTCTGGCGTAGAATCTGGCTGGGCCGGGCGCCGTGAGTGAGGCCATAGAATAGTAAGCCGGTTAGATTTTGGCCCCAGGCGATGGCGCCGTTGGCCTGCATCACCTCTAAAATGGCCGCCTCTTCTGCCGAGTGAGTTAGCGGCGCGCCCGCTTTTTCCAGCGCCTGCAAATTTAATTGATGAAGCCGGTGCAAACTGCGGCCAAAGGATTCAAATTTATTATTTTCAACGGCGGGCCAGAGTTGGTCATTAACCAGCGCGCCGGTTTCAGCGCTTAAATGGGGCGCGGCCTGCAGCAGGTTAGCCATGCGGTCGGCCTCCAGGGTTGGCGGGGTTCCGGCGGGGATATTGGGCAGATAAAACACAAAGGCCCAGGCCTCTTTTTCTTTGTGGCTTATTTCGGCCCGGCGGAGCAGGGGGGGTAATTGACTCCCGGCCTGGGGCTGGGTGTCGATGAGCAGCAGGCCGCCGGTATCAAAGCTGTAAATTTCAAGCGCCTGTTGGACAGACAGGCCAAGCGCCTGCGCAAATTTGGGGGTGGTTCGCCGGTCATCGGGCAGGTTATGCACCCACGAGAGCGCCCTGGCCATGCTCAACCCCAGCAGTGTATCGGAACCCAGGCCGGCCAGGGCCGGTATCGAGAGTTCGATTTCTACCTCGGCCTGTTGGGGCAACCGGTTATGCTGCAAAAAGCGCCCCGCGTGGGGGTGAGCCACGTCGGCCCGCGCGCCGGTTATTTGCAGTTTTGGGTGAGCCTGGGCAAAAAGCTGCACCGGGGGATGCTGCGCCGTTAGCCCCAGCAAACACACCTGGCCGTTGTTAAATTTTACCAGGCCCAGCGGCAAACTGGCCGGTGAGCCAACTTCAATGAGCATAATCACCTCCGGTGATAACAAAAATAGCCACTTGTTCAGATAATACCCCTGGCAAGTGGCTGGTTTATCTAATTTAAATTAATCAAACAGGTCAGCTTCAGCTAGTATACACTTTAGCTTCGCGCAAATCAATAATTTCCTGGCCTTCCAGTTTGCTCAGCACAGCTTGCAATTCATCTTTTTGGCAGCCGCGCACTTTAATCACAATATCCCAATGGTCGGGCTGTTTAGGCGAGCGGGCGCTTCCCCACGACATAACGCCCCAGCCGCTGGTCGAAATGGCGCTACTCAGCTTGTTAGACTCGCCGCGTCTATCTGGCACTCGCATGGTCACGCGCCAGCCCGGCTCGTTGGCTCCCAACAGATTTTGCAGCTCTATTAGCAGGTCTGTTTCGGTAATGACGCCCACTACCATATCATCCTCAATAACAGGCAGGCCGCCAATTTTGTGGCGAATCATCAGGTCGGCGGCTTCTTCCAGGGTGGCGTCGGCATTGATGGTGCGCAGATCATTGCCTTTGACCATTACCTTTTCAACGGTCAATTCAGCCAGATAGCGGGTAATTTCCCATACTTCCAGGCTACTCAATTTTTCTGGCGGAACCTGCATCCGCTGCCGGGTTATCAGACCTAACAGCCGTTTGCCATCCCCGGCCACCGGCAAATGGCGAATATGGTTTTCAACCATAATCTTTTGGGCTTCAAAGATTCGTTTGTTTGGCTCAATCATAATCGGGTGGCGGGTCATGTAATTTTTTACTAGCATTTATTCACTCCTATGCAGAGGCCGGGGCATGGATGACCGGCTCAATTTTTTCTAGTTCTTCCAGAGGAATGTGACAAAATATCCTGTGCCCGTCGCTGGTGGTATGACGCCAGGGGGGGATGTCGGTTTCACAAATTTTGCCGCCATCGGGCAGCATTTCCCGGCGCGGACAACGGGTATGAAAGCGACAGCCACTGGGCGGGTTTAGGGGGCTGGGCACGGTACCATCCAAACGAATCCGTTTTTGCTCGGCGGTAGGGTCGGGAATTGGCACCGCCGAAAGCAAGGCTTCGGTGTAAGGATGGTAGGGCGGCTGATAAATGGCCTCGGCGGGGCCAATTTCAACAATTTGCCCCAAATACATCACCGCGATGTAATCTGACAAAAAGCGAACAACGCTCAAATCGTGGGCAATAAACATCATGGTAGTCTCAAATTCTTGTTGAATTTCCAGCAGCAGGTTAACCACCGCCGCCTGCACCGACACATCCAGAGCCGATACCGGCTCGTCGCACAGCACCAAATCTGGCCGGCCGGCCAGGGCGCGGGCAATGCCAACCCGTTGCTTTTCGCCGCCACTAAGCTGGCGGGGCAGGCGGTCATAATAATATTCGTCAAGTTTCACTGCCCGTAACAAACGCACTACTTCTTCTCTAATTTTATCTTTGGGTACGGTTTTAAAGCGACGCAGAGGGCGCTCAATCTGTTTGCCCACGGTGTAGGTGGGGTTCATGGTTGAATCCGGATTTTGAAAAACCATTTGCAGTTCTCTAATCAGCGTCAAGTCTCGCTTATTGACCTTGTCGCCAATGTCAAAGCTCATAAATTCGGCCTCGCCCCCGGTTTTAGATTCCAGCCCGATGATGGTTTTAATCAGGGTGCTTTTGCCGCAGCCAGACTCGCCCACAACTCCCAGCGTTTTGCCTTTGAAAACTTCAAAGCTTACCCCATCAACGGCTTTTACATATTCTTTCTCGCCCAGGCCAATCATGCTCAAGGCCGACGAGTTGGGGTGGCGATAATAGGTTTGCAAATTGTGAACAGTTAAAATGGTGTCGGCCAGTTTGTCGTTATTATCCGGCGCTTCAACTGCCGGCACCATATCTGGCGGAGGCGTCCACTCGGCCGGGTCAATCTCTTCTGAAAAGAGGCAGCGGGTGGTATGGTGTGGATTCAAATGGCGCAGGTCCGGCCGCTCCTGGCGACAAGCCTCGCGGGCGTAATCGCAGCGGGGTTCGTACAGGCAACCCGGCGGCAGGTTGGCCGGGTCTGGCACGCGACCCCGAATGGGGAACAGGACGCTGCTTTCTTTACTGCGCCCTAATTTTGGCAGGCAGCGAATTAAGCCCTGGGTGTAGGGGTGGCGAGGATTGGAAAAAATCTCTTCCACGGCAGCCATTTCCACCAGTTCGCCGGCATACATTACGCCTACCCGGTCGCTAACGCGGGCAATGACGCCCATGTTGTGGCTAATTAGCAAAATAGCGGTATCAAAATCTCGCCGCAGTTCATTGACCAGGTCTAAAACGGCGGCTTCAACGGTAACATCCAGGGCGGTGGTTGGCTCATCCATAATTAACAGGGCCGGGTTATTGAGCATGGCCATAGCAATAACCACCCGCTGTTGCTGTCCTCCAGAAATCTGGTGGGGGTAACGTTCCAACACTTTTTCGGGGTCGGGCATGTTAACCCTGGCCAGCATACTGGCGCAGCGCTCGCGGGCTTCTCTATCTGACATGCCGCGATGCACGGTCAGAACTTCGGTCATTTGCTCGCCAATTCGCAAAACGGGGTTCAACGAGGTCATCGGGTCCTGGTAAACCATAGAAATCTGGTTGCCCCGCAACTGGCGCAATTCTTCGGGAGAGCGGCCAACCAATGACTGCCCCTGAAAAATAATATCGCCTTTTGAAATTTTTCCGTTTCGGCCCAGATAGTTGACCATCCCGTAGGCCAAAGTGCTTTTGCCGCAGCCAGATTCGCCCACAATGCCAACGGTCTCGCCCCGGCGAATTTCAAAGGTGACATCCTTAACGGCATGAACATCGCCTTTGCGTGTCTCGTAAGCTATACCTAAATTTTCTACTTTAATAACGGGCTGGTCCATTTTGCCAGATACTTGGGTCATAAACTGGTCCCCCTCTTGTTATATTGTAATTGGTAATTAGTAGGTGGTAATTATCCAATGTCCGCTACCCAAAGGGCACTTCGTTACTAATTACCCGTTTAAAATCACAAAGTTATTTACAGGCGAGTCCTTGTAAGAACAGACAACCCCTAACGATAGCGTTGGGTTTCTTCGTTCAAGCCATCGGCCATCAGGTTCAAACCCACAACCAGCATGGCAATGGCCAGCGAGGCCCACAAGGCATCCCAGGGATGACCGGCCTGGATAAAGGAGCGCCCCAGGTTTACCAGGCTGCCCCAATCGGGTGATGGGGGCGGCAGCCCCAACCCCAAAAAGCCAAGGGTTCCAATGGCAAATACGGCGTAGCCAATCCGCAACATCACATCAATGATGATGGGGCCACGGGCGTTGGGCAGAATTTCTACAAACATGATGTACCACGGACTTTCGCCCCTCGTTTCGGCGGCGGCCACAAAATCCCGGGTTTTGATGTCCAGAGTTAAACTGCGGACCAGCCGGGCAATACCGGGCGCGCCGGCAATAGTGATGGCAATAATAATATTGGTAATTGAAGGGCCGAGCGCGGCAATAATAACCAGATAAAGCAAAATTTGGGGAAAGGCCATTAAAGCGTCTAACAGCCGCATGGTAATTTCATCAGTCAGGCCGCCGTAGTAGCCGGCAATCACCCCCAAAGTTCCCCCCACAACCAGGGCTATTAAAATTGAAAATGGAGCCAGCAACAAAATAATGCGCGAGCCGTGGGCTAACCTGGCCCACAGGTCTCGGCCCTGGCGGTCGGTGCCCAGCCAATGGGTCGCCGATGGCCCCTGCAGGTTTTCGCCACGGAACTGTTCCAGCGGCGAGTAGCGGGCCAGCCAGGGGGTTGTTTCGCTATAAACTTCTCTTTGGCCGGTCAAACAACCAATCCACAAAGAGGGCCTAAAGGTGCAATCATCGGCAAAAATAGCCACAATCACCCAAAATGCTACCAAAAAGAAACCGGCAACCGCAACTTTGGAAGCGACAAAGATTCTCAGGCTCTCTTTTGCTCTTTTCCAACGCGAAGGAGCAGGCGTAGCAACCGGGCCGGTGATACCTTCAGCTATGGCCATATTGTCTCTCCTTTTCCAATTTTATGAATATCGAATTCTTGGGTTGAGGTAGGTGTAAATGATATCGGCAATTAGCTGACTCCCAACAGCAACGACCACCAAGACCATAGCCGCCGCCTCGATGGCAAACACATCTTTAAATAAGGCTGCATCTAACACGTAACGGCCCATCCCGGGGAAGCCAAATAAAACTTCTACCACCACAATACCGCCAATTAACCAGTTGATATGCAGGGTGATAATGGTAATCGGGGCCATCAGGGCATTACGCAGCGCGTGCTTAAAGATGATCCGCTTTTGCGGCAGCCCTTTGAGTATCGCCGTGCGAATATAATTGGTTCTCATGACCTCAACCATACTGGCGCGGGTAATGCGCAGAACGTACCCCAGTTCAATCAGGGTAAGGGTCAACACCGGCAAAATTAGCATTTGCGGGTTTTCAAAAATGGCCCGGTCGTCGGTAGCAACCACCGCGCCGGGAAACCAGCCCAACCAGGTGGCAAATATCAATATCAGGAAAACGCCGCTGGCAAACTCTGGGGTGGCGGTTGCCACCAGGCTGCTTACAGAAAAGATGCGGTCAATCAACCTGCCTTCGTTAAGGCCGGCCACCAGGCCCAACAGCAGGGCAATGGGCATCACAATAATAAAAGCGATACCGGCCAAAAACAGGGTGTTCATCAGGCGACGCCCCAGCACTTCTGATACGGGGCGGCGGTCTTTAAATGAAACGCCGGGGTCTCCGCGCAGCAACCCCCGCTGCAAGGGAATATACTGGCGTGGCGCGCCTTTCTCGCTGGTCCAGGTGGCTTTGGTCAGCGTCCAGGTTTGCTGGTCATCGCCTCTTACCCACATGGCCGCGTGGTCGCTGCGGTCAACACCCCAATATACCAACAATCCTTCTTCATTAGGTTTCCAAACATCATCGCTGGTTACAATTTCTTTGGTTGAGCCGTCGGGCTGGCGCTCAACTCGAATCATAGTTTCGCCATCGGGGGTGTAATTTTGGTAAAGCGTGCCGTTTTCGGCCACAGCCCACCAGCTATACCGGTCGTTATTGGCATCGTAAATTCTAACGACCTGCCGGCCAATCAAATTTTCAGCCTGCCAGTCGCTGCCTATCATCCAGCGAATATAACGGGTAATGGCCGGCTGGTCCAAACCATTTTGGGCATTAAACGATGCTTCTTGGGCAGGGGTGATTGTATTACCCAGGGTGTTAACCGCAATATTGCCCGGGGCCAGCTCAGAAATGGCAAACACAGCTACCGAAACCAAAAAGAGGGTAAGAACCAGAAAAATGGCGCGTCGAATGAGGAATTTTGCCATAATTTTTTACCCTTTCTACTGCTTGCCGCAGTTACTTCAACAATGAAGGTCTATTAAATTGAATACAAACTGGTTAATCAATTAGAGCGGTGGAGCTAAACAGGTATGGGGATTGGAGGTCAGAAAAACCTTATCACTTTCTGACCTCCAATCCTGAGTAAAGCTAATTAAGCAAACGGGTCCTGGTCCGGGTCGTACCAAACTTCACGCCAGAGATTGTATTGGGTGGGGTGGGGTTGGATGCCCTGGAAGCCAGGGTTAGAGACTGCCCAGAAATTTTGGAAGTAGGCAATACCGACAGAGCCGCGTTCTTGCTGAATTCTTTGCAGGTCGGCCATGATGGCTCGCCGGGCTTCCACATCGAGCGTACCCTGCGCCTTTTGTAGCAGTTCCGAAAATTCTTCGTCTACCCAGCGGCTTTCGTTCCAGGGAACCGGAACTCCTTCTGAGTCGGCAATGTAGGCCAGGGGCAACACCATTACTGCCAGAGGACGGTGCGCCCAGGTGGTAATACCTACCGGCGTTTCTGTCCACAGGTCCCAGTAAGCCGAGTTGGGCATGGTATCCAGGGTTATGTTAATGCCGGCGGCTTTGGCATCTTCCTGCAAGGTTTCGGCGTAGGCCACAATGTCGGTCCAGCCGGTTCCAACCGAAATTGCCAGTTCCAGTCCTTCCTGGCCGGCTTCGGCCAGCAGAGCCTTGGCCCCTTCGGGGTCATACGAAGGCGTATCCATTGGCGCAAACTCGGGGTGAACGGGTGACACGTGCGTGTCCATACCTACCAAACCTTCGCCAAAATAGGCCTGGTCCAAAATTTTCTCGCGGTCCTGGCACATTTTTACGGCATTACGTACGCGCGGGTCGGTCCAGGGTTCCAAATCAACGCGGAACCGGAGCACGCGGGTAGCGGCAGACCCAACCGACTGGACCTTGACGTTGTCATCATTACGCAGCGCCAGGAAGGTGTCAACTCGCGGGTCGTAAATATTATGAATCTGCCCGCTTTGAATGGCAGCTACCGAGGCGGTTTGGTCATCGCCCAGGTCAATCCATTCAATGGCATCCAGGTAGGGCAAGGGTTTGCCATCTTCGCCCATTTGCCAGTAACCTTCGTCGCCGTTAGCTACCCGGCTTACTACCCTTACCCGCTCGCCAACTTTATACTCTTCTAAGGTATAGGGGCCGGTGCTGGGGTTTTTCCCAGAGGTAATATCGCCATCGAAGCTGGGATGCATAATTTGGGCCGGGTAGTGGAACAGGTTTTCCGGCACTGCCAGTAGCGGACCATCCAGATTGAGTTTAACCGTGTAATCATCAACCACTTCCACGCCATCAAGAGTCAAAAAGCCTTCCCATAGCCCCAAAATCGAGGAGCCAACATCGGGGTTAAGCCATTCGGCAAAGTTAAATCTAACGTGGTCGGCCACAAATTCATCGCCGTTGGTCCATTTAATGCCCTGGCGCAGTTTTAGAGTCCATTCGGTCAGGTCATCGTTGGCTTGCCAGCTTTCCAACATATAGGGGTGGGTAATGTTATCTTTATCGGTTTCGGTTAAATATTCAAACACATGACGAAACTGGTTAGCATCATAAACCCACGAGAAGCGGGCCGGGTGGTCTACCGCCGGCACTTGAGTGCCGACTCTTAATACACCGCCGCGCTTAATGCCGCCAGCGGCTGGGGCGGCTTCTTCGGCGGTTGACTCTTCAGCGGCGGGCGCGGCTTCTTCGGCCTGGCTTGACTCCCCGCCTCCAGACTCGGCGCCACCGCTACTTTGCGGCTGGGCCGGCGCGCCACACTGAGCCGCAATGGTTGCCGCGCTTACCGACACCCCAAGCAAGGTTGCTGTCCTCAAAAATTCTCGCCGGGAGATGCGACCCTCTCTTAGTCTATCAAAAACAGTGGGCAGATATGAATGCGCTTCCCCCATCTGTTCTCTAATCTCTTTAACCCTTTTTTCCACTTTTTCCTCCTTTTATAATAGGCCAATATTTGAGTTATATTCAGAATTACCAGTACTGAAAAAAAGTTTACGTAATTAAAATTATTTGAGAATTTATGTTGTAAATGATCACCTCCTTAATTCATGGGGGTTGGGGTAGCAGCAACATATAAAAAAGATAATGTTGCGATAGAATTCAGGTTAGCAATATTTGCCTGATTGAGTAGTCTGTTAAAAAATTGGCGGCCACGACATTTATCCGCAATATTTGTGACAAAAGTCACTTACCGGCTATTTACATCTGTTTTATATTAGACTTGGGGTTTTAGACATAGTATTTTTTGATACAGTGTCGCCAGAAACTATTTAACAAACATTAACCGAAAACCCGGCAATGTTGAGGAACCGCAAACACAAGGAGACTGGGAGTTGCAAGTAAAAAACCGCCGCTACAATTTGATAGCGGGGTGTATTTTTATGGCAATTACCGATTGATTTCTGCTTCTAAATAGTTATTACACTGATTCAGGCTGTGATAGTGGAAGTATTGTAGATGAGGTAGTTAGTATCTCTTTGTTGTTGGGGGGTACTTTAAACAGTGGTATCCCATTTCGCGAAGCAGACAACAGTATTTACAAAGAGGTTACAGATGATGTTAAATATTTGGCAAAACAGATTATGTTTCGTCGGGCTTAATCATACCATAAGTTCATGGTTATGCCAAATGCTTTTGTTTTCTCCTTTATCAATCGACAGAATATACATTAGCCATTTAGTAACTCCGCTTCACGGCGCGCAACGTATTCTTTTAGGGCTTCTGCAACCGCCGCTTCAAGAGCCGGCGGCTCAAATTGAGCTAACCAGGAGCGCCAAAGTTTATACGCCCGTTGAAGTGTGCTTTTATCTCCTTCTTTCACCCAACTGTCATCATCACCCCAAAATAGCGAGTGACTTCCAGGGGGTTGGTTAAGGTCAATTCCTTGCAAAAAGCGGGCAAACGTTGCCAGATTTACCTGGTCAATTACAAATTTTTCATACGAGGCGGTCAATCCGCCCTCCAGCCAACCCACCGAATGCAGCACAAAGTTGGTATGGGCCATTACCGCCGGCCAGAGCGTCCACAGCGTTTCAGTCACAGCCTGGGCATCGGCTACTTTGGAGGTGTTCAAACTGCCGCTGCCGCGATAGGGCAGGCCGTAGCGCCGGGCCAACTGCGCCCCGGCCAGCAGCGCCCAGGCCCCCTCCGGCGTACCAAAAGCGGGACTGCCGCTTTTCATATCAACATTGGTGGTAAAGCCGCCATACAGCACCGGCGCGCCGGGCCTGACCAGTTGCGCCAGGGCAATGCCCGCCAGCGTCTCCGCGTTTTGCTGCGCCAGCGCCGAGGCCAGCGTAATAGGACTCATCGCCCCGGCCAGAATAAAGGGGGTGATGATGACCACCTGTCCGGCCCGGGCAAAGGTAATCAAACCGCCGATCATATCCGTATCAAAACGGAGCGGGCTGTTTACGTTAATCACGCCGCCAATCACCGGCTCGCCTTCAAAGGCATCGCCAAAAACCAGCCGGGCCATATTCAACACGTCGGCAGCAACTACCCGGCCATGCGTGGCCCCCATCGCCGCTTTATCCGTAAGGGTAAAAATGGCATGCGAGCGCCGCAAGTGGCGCACCGGAACCGGCACATCCTGCGGGGCAATCAACTGCTCGCCGGTAAGATGCAGCACATTGCTCAGTTGCACCAGCTTGAGCAGATTATGAAAATCGGCCAGTGTGCCGGGCCGGCGGCCAATATCAAGGTTGCTGGCATAAACCGTGCCCCCGCCGGGCGCAAAAGCGATGTGATTGCTACCGATAACAATATCGCGCTCCGGGTTGCGCGCCCGCCAGGCAAATTGGGCCGGCGCTCTGGCTACCAGTTCCAGCACCAGCCCCCGCTCCGGCCACACATGGCGGGCGGCGTGGTCTACCCTGGCCCCGGCCTGCTGCCACAGGTCAAGCGCCTCGTCATCCAGAAAATCAAGGCCGACCTCCTCCAGAATCCGCATCGAGGCCTGATGAAGCTGCTCCACCTGCTCCGCCGAAATGATTTCCAGCGGCGGCCACGGATTCCGCAGCCGGCGAAACGGGATGTTAAAGAACGGTGATGGCCCCGGGCTGCTGCTCATCAACCTTTCAGCCGCTCACCGGCAGGGTCAAACAGCGGCTCGCGGGTAACGGTGGCCGCATAGCGCCGGTCGAAATATTGCACCTCAAGGCGCGTGCCTTCCCGGGCATGCTCCAGCGGTAAGTAACCGTAAATGATGAATTTGCCCACGCTGTAGCCGTAATCGGCACTGGTGACCTGCCCCACTTTCCGGCCGTTGGCCAGAATTGGCTCTTTGCCCAGAGCCACGGCCTGCGGGTCGTCAAAGGTCAGGCAGCACAATTTTTGACGGATGCCCGCCTCCTTGATTTTCAACAGCGCCTCGCGGCCAATAAAATCGCCCTTGCTCAGTTTGACCGCCCACCCCAGTCCGGCTTCATAGGGGTTGTATTCGGGGTGGATGTCGGCCCCCCACAGGCGATAGCCCTTTTCCAGCCGCAACGAGCCAAAGGCCCCGCCCCCGGCGGCGATGAGTCCGTAAGGCTGCCCCGCCTCCCACAGCACATCCCACAGTCGCAAGCCCTGCTCGCTGGAACAGTAGATTTCCCAGCCCAGCTCTCCGGCGTAGGAGACGCGCAGGGCGTAGGCCGGAATGGTATCAATTTGCAGCGCCCTGGCCGAAAAGTAGGGAAAGGTCTCGCTTGAGACATCCCCGGCGGTAACTTGCGCCAGAATCTGCCGGGCCTGTGGCCCCCACAGCCCCACGGCAGTGTAGTGCGGCGTCACGTCGCGGATAGTCACGGAGCCGTCGCCGGGCGCGTGCCGGCGAATCCAGGCCAAATCCTGGGGGCCGCCGCCCGCGCCGGTCAGCACCCAGTAGCGCTGTTCGGCCAGCCGGGTGATGGTCAAATCGGCCTTGATGCCGCCGGCGTGGTTAAGCAGGGCGGTATAAATCACCTTGCCCGCCGGTTTGTCAATATCGTTGGCGGCCAGTCGGTTGAGAAATTGAGTCGCGCCGGGGCCATCCACCTCTATTTTGGTGAAGTTGGCCAGGTTGAACAGGCCGGCCCCTTCGCGCGCGGCCAGATGCTCCGCGCCCTGAATCCGGGACCAGTTCATGGCTTCCCAGCCGGAACGGGCCGGAATGTGGTCATCATATTTTTCCAGCAGCCGGGCGTTGGCCTCGTACCACTGGGCCGCTTCCCAACCGGAGGCGTTGAAAAAGTGTCCCTGCTGCCCCTGCAACCGGACATGGAACGGGGCCAGCCGCACCTGGCGCGGCGCTTCCATCTGTTGCAGCGGGTGGACAATATCGTACACTTCGCGGTAATTTTGGGCGGCGCGAGTCTGAATATAGCGTTGGGTGAGCTGGTAATCGTGAAAACGGGCAATGTTCATCTCGCGGGTGTCCCATTCGGTGCTGCCGTACGTCAGCCACTCGGCGATGGTTTTGCCGGCCCCGCCCGCGTGCGTCACCCAAATCCCCACCGCCGTCCAGAAACCGGGCACATGGGATGGCCCCATCATCGGAAAGCCGTCAATGGAAAACACAAACATCCCGTTGATTTTGGTGACATACTCTTTGCCCCGCAGGGTGGGGTACAGTTGCGCCGCGTCATCAATGGCGACGGCAAAATCATCATCGCGCCAGGTGTGATAGGCATCCTTGCCCACGGCGTGCGGGCTGACCAGGCGCGGCTCGTGGCGGTAGGAGCCGGTGCACCAGCCCCGCTCCCACTGCCGAAAATACATGGAGCGATCCTGATGGCGCACGCACGGCAGCGATATCCACTCGGTTTCAGCGGCCAGCTCCGGCAGCGGTTCGGTGATGGCGTAATGGTGGGCGCAGGCCATCATCGGCAGGGTAACGCCCACTTTATCGGCCAGCACCGAACCCCAGATGTTGGTGCAGAGCAGCACCTGCTCGCAGTCGATGCGCCCCTGGTCGGTGATAACGGCGTGAACGCGCCCGTTTTTCAGTTCGATGTCGGTGGCCAGGGTGTTGCCGTAAAATTCCGCGCCGCCACTGGCAATGGCTTTTTGGGCCAGCGCGCCGGCGGCTTGCCAGGCTTTGGCGTCGCCATCACCGGGAATATGCAGGCCGCCTTTCAAAACGCCGGGGTCGATGAGCGGAACTTTGGCCTGTACCTCTGCGGGGGAGAGGATGTGGGTTTCCAGGTCGTAGGCCGTGGCAAAGCCGTGCCGCCGCCACAACTCCCGCATGCGCGCCTCGGAGGCGGCCACTTCGATGGCTCCGACGGGATACCAGATTTTTTCGCCTTCAAATTCCAGGTCAAACAGGAGGTCAACGGTGTATTGGGCCATTTTGCACATAGCCCGCGAGCCGTTGATTTCAAAAATAATGCCAGGCGCGTGCGAGGTGGAGCCGCCGGTTTCATACAGCGGCCCCTGGTCGATGACCACAATATCTTTCCAGCCCAGTTGGGTCAGGTGGTAGGCCGCGCTGCACCCCACAATGCCGGCGCCGATGATGACGAGCCTGGCTTTGGTCCGCATTCCAGTACCCTACAGCGTAACAGATTCTACAACATTTCTATCATCTAAAAACTCTACCGGCTCCGCGCCACCACCGTGCTCCCACATCAGAGAGAAAAACCAGATACCGCTTTCGCCAATCCAAAAATCTGCCGGCGTGAAGGTCATTTTCGAGTCAAGCGGAGGCTCAGGATGCTCCGGGTTGTATTCTGCTTGCCACCCAAATGCCTCACCCTGCCAGGCTTTTCCTTCAGTATGCAACCGGGCCGCAAACTCTCTCACTTCATCAAGATTTGGAACCACGACCGGTACAATAGAAATATTATTATCGCCGGTTTTAATTTTGACTTTAGTGGTTATCACGTTTCTGTTGCTCCTGTTGCCACACCTGCAAAATATCATCTTGATATTTTACCAGGATTCTTTCAATCTCGTTAAGCTCGTGATTGCGAAATCTGCCTGCTTTTGCTAAGGTAATGGGAGCAAGCCAATATTTGGCCTCTTTACCCTCTTTGCCAACGTGGATATGGGGCGGTTCGTCGAGGTCAGCCTGATAAAACCAGAACCGATATCCCAGTATTCGTAGTACAACTGGCATATTCTAGCGCGGTCCTTGTCGTGAGTTATTGTTATTGCTATTTCCCCTTTTTCAACTTCCTGATTTCCTCGCTGATGGCCGGCACCACCTGATGCAGGTCGCCGATGACGGCGTAGTGAGCTTTGGCCAGGATGGGCGCTTCGGGGTCGGTGTTGATGGCGATGATATTTTTGGAGCCTTTGCAGCCCACAAAGTGTTGAATCGCGCCGCTGATACCGCAGGCAAAGTAGACATCCGGCGCAACCCGCGCCCCGGTCTGGCCCACCTGGTCGGCGTGCGAGCGCCAGCCCTCGTTGGTGACGGCGCGGGAGCAGCCCACCGCGCCACCGACCAGCGCGGCCAGCTCATCCAGGCTCTCAAAGCCGGCGGAACTGCCCACACCGCGCCCGCCACTGACCACCACCCGGGCGTCGGTCAGCGAAACTCTGTCGCGGGCGGCCTCAACGCGGCCGGTGATTTTGACCCTGAAATCCTTGTCGCCGAGCGCGGGCGTGACCGGATTGAGCGCCAGCGCCGCCGCCGGAGACTCTTCTGCCGCGATGACATGCTGGGCCACCGTCAGTAATTTGGGCCGGCCCTCGAGCCGGGCCTCTTCCAGCAGGCTGCCGCCCCAGCGCACGCGGGTCAGGGTGTACGTCTCGCCCGGCTGAAGCTGGGTGCAGTTGGCGGCCAGCGATAAATTGCTTTTGGCGGCCACGTGGGCCATGACCTCGTTGCCCCGGTCGGTGCCGGGGGCCAGCACCGCCTCCGCCTGTTCCGAGGCCATCAACTGGATGAGGCTTTGCGCCCAGGCTTCCGGGGCGTAGTCATCCAGCCGCTCATGTTTGACCAGGTGCGCTTTCGACACGCCATACGCCTGCAACCCTGCGGCCAGGCCGTGACCATCTTCGCCAATAATGACAGCTTCCAGCGGCAGGTTTAATTCGGCGGCCAAACCACGGGCCAGCGTCAACATTTCCAGCGAGGCTTTGTGCAGCGCGCCCCGGTCGTGTTCAATCAGTCCCAGAATCATGCTACACCACCCCTATCTTTTGCAGAATCTCGACCACTTTGGGCGCGGCCTCCGGCCCTTTGCCCAAAATTTCAGCGCCGCGATGCTGCTCCGCCGGAACCTTGAGCCGTATCTTTTCCGGACCGCCGGGCTGCTGCTGCGGCTGAACGCGCTCGATGGCGGCTTTTTTGGCCCGCAGCCGCCCCGGCAGCGAGGGGTAGCGCGGCAGGTTGATGCCTTCTTTTACGGTAAAGACAGCGGGCAGGGCAACCTCGAAAATCTCCCAGCCGCCGCCGGCTTCCCGTTTGGCAATGGCCGCGCCGTTTTTGATTTCCAGCGCCTTGATGCCGGTGACGCACGGCAAATCCAGCGCGTGCGCTACGCGAATACCAACCTGATAACCGCCGGAGTCGGCGGACTCGTTGCCAAAAAGCAGCAGGTCGAAATTGTCTGGCCGGGCCTGAATCGCCGCCACAATGGCGCGGGCGGTGGCCACGGGGTCCCAGTCGCTGCCGTCGGTTTCCAGCAGAATGGCCTGATTGATGCCCTGGGCCAGCGCAAAGCGCAACTGCTCCACCGACTCCTCCGGCCCCAGCGTCAGCACGGTTGATGCGCCGCCGTGCGCCTCCACCTGCCGGATGGCCTCTTCCACGGCGCACTCCTCGTGCGGGCTAACCGCAAAACCCAGGTGGCGGGTTTCGATTTCCTGTTCGTCGGCAGTCAGCGTAATCTTTGCGCCGGTCGCCGGTACACGTTTTACGCAAGCGAGTATGTTCATCTCTACCCCTTCATCCGCTCATTGTCCGGGTCAAACAGGGGGGTGCTGCCGGCTACGGCAACCGAAACGGGGTACTGCTCGCCCAGGTATTCCACCTTTAGTTGAGTCCCCTCGCTGGCATATTCGGGCGGCAGGTAGGCCAGCAGCAGGTGCTTGCCAACCGATGGCCCGGAGCCGGCGCTGGTCACATACGAGCGGCGCCCCTTGCGGTCAACAATGGGGTCGCCGTTGGGGGTCAAAATCGGTTCGCGGCCCAGCATATAGCGCGGCTGGCCGGAGGCCGAGGTGTTGTCATCCACTGTCAAGGTGCAGAGAATGGCCGCCGGTTCTTCCTCGCGGGCCTTCAGGTAGGCTTCCTTGCCAATGAAATCGGCCTTTTTCACTTTTGGCCGGGACAGTCCGGCTTCAACCGGGTTGTATTCTGACTCCAGTTCCATGCCAAAGGCGCGATAGCCTTTTTCCAGCCGGGCGGTGGTGCCGTAAACGCCAATCCCCACCGGAACCAGGCCGTGCGGCTGGCCGGCCTCCCACAAACTATCCCACAGGCGGCCGCCCTGTTCCATCGAGGTGTAAATTTCCCAGCCCAGTTCACCCACGTAAGAGATGCGGAAGGCCAGCGCCCTGACCGGGCCAATGGCTATCTCTTTGACCGCGCCATAGGGAAACGCCTCATTCGAGACGTCATCCCCGGTGACGCTTTGCAGCACAGCGCGGGCATGCGGCCCCCACAACCCCACTGTGCAAATGGCCGAGGTCTGGTCCTGAAATTGCACGGAGCCATCGGCGGGCAGGTGGTCTTTGAACCATTTTTTATCGACATTGCCGTAACCGCCGCCGGTAATCACCCGGAAATGCTCATCGCCCAGGCGCATAATGGTCAGGTCAGCTTTGAAGCCGCCGTGGGCGGTCAGCAGCGGGGTGTAAACGGCCCGCCCTACCGCCACGTCCATCTGGTTGACGGTCAGATGCTGAATGTAATCGAGCACGCCGGGGCCGGTCAGGTCGAAAATGGAAAAGGCGGTCAAATCGACCATGCCCACCCTATCGCGCATGGCCAGGTGTTCGGCGTTGATAATGGGCGACCACCAGCGCGAGTCCCACTCGGCGGGGCGGGGCATCACCCGCTCGCCGTACTCATCCAGCAGGGTCTTGTTGGCCTCATACCACATCGGCCGTTCCCAGCCGACGGTTTCAAAAAAGACCGCGTCCAGCGCTTTCTCGCGAGCGTAGAAGGGGCTGAGGCGCACATTGCGGGATGATTCATATTGCTCGGCAGGGTGAACGATGCCGTACATTTTATTGAAGGCTTCGGAAGTGCGGGCGTGGATGTGGCTATTGGTGCGGGTGTGGTCGTAAAAGCGGGCAATATCCGAGGCGGTCACGTCGATTTCCGGCGTGCCGTGAGTCATCCACTCGGCTACGGCCCGGCCAAAACCGGGCGCTTCTTTAATCCAGATGGCGGCGATGGACCACAGGCCGCGCACTTCGGGTGTTTCGCCAATGATGGGCGCGCCGTCGGGCGTCAGCGACAGCAGGCCATTGATGGAATGGCGGATACCGACATCTTCGCGGGCCAGCACGTCGGGCATTAACTCCAGGGCGTTTTCCATGCTTTCGTCGAAATCATCAGCGGTAAAGGGCAGTTCGGTGGGGGTGAGCGTGGCCTCCTCATTAGAGGGGATGTCGTCGGGGTCGTGCAGGATGGGGCGGTGGGCGTAGGAGCCAACCTCCATATCGCTGCCGTTCTGGCGCTCGTACATATTCACGTCCACATCGCGGACGATGGGGTACTCAATTTCGCCTTTGGTTTTCTCAAACAGCGGAACGGGGCCAACGGTGATAAACTGGTGCACGGCGGGGGTCAGCGGGATAGAGGCCCCGGCCATGCGGGCGATGCGCGGACTCCAGACACCGCAGGCAATCACCACGTAGTCGGTCTGAATGTAACCCTGATTGGTCTGCACGCCGGCCACGCGCCCTTTTTGCACGTCGATGCCCATGACCTCGATGTTGGCAAAGATGCTGAGGGCGTTCAATTGCTGCGCCCGCTCGCGCATCAGCGTGCCCGCCCGCAGCGGGTCAACCACGCCGGCGGTGGGGCTGTAAAAGCCGCCCAGAACCAGCTTCTCATTGATGTAGGGCACCATTTCCTTGATGCGGGCGGTGGAGATGACCTCGCCCGGCTCGCCCCAGGATTTGGCGGAGGTGACCCGGCGGGTAATTTCCTGCAGCCGTTCTTTGGTGCGGGCCACCTCGATGCCGCCGCTCTGGGTGAAAACGCCCAGCTTTTTGTAGGTGGCTACGCTGTCCTGGGTTAATTTGGTCATCTCTTTGGAGTGGTCAACGGGGAAAATAAAGTTTGAGGCGTGACCGGTTGAGCCGCCGGGGTTGGGCAGCGGCCCTTTATCCAGAATAACCATATCTTTCCAGCCCAACTCGGCCAGATGGTAAACCAGGCTGTTGCCCACAATACCCGCGCCGATAATGACGACATTGGCATGTTTCGGCAATGAACTCATAATGATACCTCCGTTAAATTTTCAGTGGGACTGCAAACTATTGTAACGTAAACAACTTCTTGAGTCGGTCTCTGACTTGTTCCTGCAATTTAGGGGATAATTGGCCGAGTTCGCGGCGCAGGAACGATGTGGTGGCAGTCATGAGCCGGTGTAGCTGCAATGTTGATGAAACGCGCAAGCCGGTTGCGGCAAAGCCTTCATCGTTTGAGTCAATCACCAAATCGGTGGGCAGCAAGTCTGTTGGAATTGTGCTGGTAATGAAAGCCAGCACCACATGCCGATGCGCCCCAACGGGGTCGGTCAAACATACGGCCGGACGGACTTTGGTACCGGACAGGTCATCAAACGGGAAGGGAACGAGAACGACCTTATGCTTCATATTCAACGGGTTTGCCGTCAGCTAAAGTATAAATGTCTTCGTCAGGGTCATTCAAGAATTCAAAGGCCGGATTACTGGCCGCCGCGCTCAACCATTCTGTTTCATCAAACGCTTCAGGGGTGGTGTACAAAACAATTACTTTGACCGAAATCGGCCCGGCAATAGGCAAAGGCACGTCTAACTTGAGTTGATGATGTTCATCAACAACCCCGGTCAACTCTATGGCGGTCATTGTCTTTCCCATAGCGCACTCATCCTTAATCGCAATAAATTTGTCGTATATTGAGTGTACCCCGAAGCTGTTAAATTGTCAGTTTTGACAGGGGTGAAGGATGGCACGGAAATCCATCACGTTCACCCTCTGCCAAAATAGTCACCCATTCACCGAGAAACTACTTTCCGGGTTAATTTTGCGATTGCGCGAGTAGAAGCCGATATTTAGCTGGTTGCCGGTGTAGACGGCCTTGTATTTTACGGGGTCAACATCATGCGCCTGGCCGTTTTCCACCCGGTCAATCAATTCCGACATCATGTAACCAACGGGCGGCGCGTTTTTGAACTCGTGGCCGCTGGTGCCAATGGCCATGTAAAAGCCGCCCAGGTCCGACTTGTCGTAAATGGGCAGCCAGTCGGTGGAGACATCATACAGGTCAACAATGCCGCGCGGCTGGTTGGGAATTTGCAGGTCGGGGATGCGTTTGGCCAGCCGGTAAACCTGGGCCTTCCACTGGGCGTCGCTCACGTTGCGGTCAAACTCATCGGGGTCGTCCACCCAGATTTGCGGGTCACATTCCGGGTCTTCGCTGCCCACCAGAATGGTGTTGCCGGCCTCCGGGCGGAAGTAAATGGAGTTGTCGCCGTCGGAGGTGTGCTTGCCGTTGGTCTCGAAATTGAAGCTTTTGGGCGAAGGCACGTGATGCACCTCGTGGCGCAGCGGGCGGGTTTTGATGTTCATGCTCTCCTCAACCCCGGCCATCTGGTTGATAATGTAAGAGTGCGGCCCGGCCACGTTGACCACCACCGGCGCGTCGATTTTGCTGCCATCCTTCAGGGTAACGCCCTGCACCCGGCCCTTGTCTTTTCTGATTTCGACCACCTCGGTGTTGAACAGAAATTGCCCGCCCTTGTGTTGGGCCGCAACCATAATATTG
>CAZAPG010000069.1:0-28279 GCA_964486935.1 uncultured Caldilineaceae bacterium
GATTGATTTTTTTCGGACTTATTTTTTGTGATATCGAATTAGGTTGATGCGCTTCTGGATAAATCTCTATCTTTGGGGGTTATCTGGAATTTTTTCTGTTTTCTGTTGCCTGCGGGGGATTATCCAGAATTTTTTCGGCGATTTTCTGCTCTATTATACGGCAGTTTTTCGTCACGCGCCAGTGGTTTGTTATAGATTATCCCGTTTTTTTCCGGGCATCTCTTTTTGACCGCCCCGCAGGAGTCAGTTATCCTTATCAGCCCAGCGGCAATGAGAAACCAAACGTGCTGCCGCGATTGACCCCCTCACTGCCGGCCCAAATGCGGCCGCCGTGCGCTTCGACCAGATGCCGGGCGATGGTCAGGCCAATACCGCTGCCGCCCCCGGCCCGGCTGCGCGATTTGTCAACCCGATAGAAACGAGTAAACAGGTGGGGCAAATGTTCGGCGGGAATGCCGGCGCCGTTATCCTGAATCAGCACCCTGATTTCCGCCGCGCCGGTTTCGGCGGTAATATTGACCGCGCCCCCGGCCGGCGTGTACTGCAAGGCGTTGCCTACCAAATTTAACAAAATTTGCTGCACCCGGTCTTCGTCGGCCATAACCGGCGGCACTCTTTCGGGCAAATTTAGCTCCAGCCCAACCCCCTTCTCCTCAAACTGGGGTCTCAACCGGCCGGCCACCTGCCGGATAAGGTCGGCCATAACCACGGCCTTGCGGTTAAGTTTAAAGGCCCCGGCCTCTACCCGGCTCAACTCTTGCAGGTCGTTAACCAGCCGTTGCAGCCGGTCGGCTTCGCGGTACACCTGCTGGTATGTGCCCGGTTCGGCGGGCAAAACGCCATCCAGCAAACCCTCCATATACCCCTTAATGGTTGCCAGCGGCGTTCGCAATTCGTGCGTTACATTGGCTATCAGCTCGCGCCGCATGGTTTCGGTTTGCTCCAGGCTAAAGGCCATTTGATTAAAGCTGCCGGCCAGTTGCCCCAACTCATCGCCGCTCACAACCTGCACCCGTTCGTGATAATGGCCGGCGGCAATGTGATGGCTGGCCTGCATCATCTGGCGGATAGGCGTGACCACCCGCCGGGAAACAAACAGGCTAACCAGAATGGCGCTGGCCAACCCGGTTACAGCCGAAAATAAGAGCGCCTCGGTTACGGCGGCCCGAAAACTGGTAAACAGGCCGGCGGCCATATGTTCCCCAATCTGGCGACCCATCATCTGCTGCATGTCCAGCATATGCCGGTTAAAGGCGGTTGGGATGGCCGATTCGGCGGCCACGGTCAGGGTGACAACCCCCACCACAACCACCACCATATACGAGGCCATCAACTTCCAGGTTAAACTATTTTTAAGGCGGTAGAGCCAGTTCACGGCAATTCATCCTCAAAGCGATAGCCCACGCCGCGCACGGTTACAATCAAATCGGGCCGGGCCGGGTCGGTTTCAATTTTCTTGCGAATGTGGCCCAGATGAACGTCAACCACCCGCTCTTCGCCGTAAAAATCGTGGCCCCACACCCGCTCCAGCAACTGCTCGCGGCTTAATACCCGGCCCCGGTGTTCGGCCAGCGCCAGCAGCAAGTCAAATTCTATAGCGGTCAACTCTACCGGCCGGTCATCTTTCCAAACCTGCCGGGCGTCGGCGTCAAGCCGCAAATGTTTAAAAGTCAACACCTGGCTGTCCGGCGCCTCTCCGCGCCGGCCATAGCGGCGCAAGGCCGCCTTAATTCGGGCCACCAGTTCACGCGGGCTAAAGGGTTTGGTCAAATAATCATCGGCCCCCACCGATAGTCCCACAATTTTATCCGTTTCTTCAGATTTAGCCGTCAACATAATAACATACACCTCCGACTCGCGGCGAAGTTGGGTCAGCAATTCAATTCCATCCATACCGGGCAGCATCACATCCAGCACAATCAGGTCTGGCTTGTAGCTGCGGGCCGCCCTTAAACCGGCGGGGCCATCCATAGCGGTGTAAACCTGATACCCTTCCGGGCGCAGGTAGGCCGTCACTAAATTGATTATGCTTTCTTCATCATCAATCAGCAGAATTTTAGCGCCAGACATCGGCCTGCTCCTCTGAAAATAAAATTACGCAGAGTTACCCGGAGACCTCACAAAGCCACACAGAGAAATATTAAAAAACTTTGTGTCGCTCTGTGTCATCTTTGCGTTCTCAGTGTTCCAAATTTTCATTCTCGGCGCTGCGCCGTAGGCTCGGTCACATTTTATTCTACCCCACATCTTTAAAGTTTGCTTAATCACAATTTTTGCATACAGGCAATCTTTACACAATCTTCATAAAACCTTCGCCGTAACTTCAAACTTGCCGCCTATAGTAGAATTTATCGGAAATAAACCATGGTCGTTTCATGTCATTTCGAATGGAGCAAAGCGGAATGAGAAATCCCTACAGAGTTGCTTGGCAAGCCCACTTTTCAGGGATTTCTCGCTCATTCTTCGCTCGAAATGACATGCTTGCTTATTTCCGACAATGTCTAGTAAATAACAAGCAAGACAAATTTGAGCCAACCGAGGGATACAAATGAATCGCAAAAATCAACCCGGCGTTTATCGCCGGGCAATAAACAACAAAATAATCCGGCTGTTACTTTTGCTGAGCGGAGCAATTATTTTAAGCGGCTGTGCGGGTAGTTCCGGGCGCATCAAATTAACAGAATTGCAACTGGCGCCCCTGGCCGACATGCCGGATTTTGCGCAAAGCGCCTCGCCCGAAGCGCAAGAGGCTTACCGTTTTGCCGTCGCCTACCCCCAACAGTTGGAGTATATCCCCTGTTACTGCGGCTGCAATTCGCTGGGCCACAAAAACAATTTAGAGTGTTACCTCAAACCGTCGGGCCAGGCCGTTGAGTTTGATAACCACGCCGCCTTCTGCGGGGTATGTATCGACATTACCCGCGATGTGATGCAATTAACCCGCGAGGGCAAAGCCCTGGCCGATATCAGAAACTTTATCGACGCCAAATACAGCAAATCCGGCCCCTCCACCGAGACCGAACCGGTGCCCGACAGTGTTTCAACTTTTGTCGGGCCGCAACCAGAAACTCATCCAGACCCGCACCAGCCCGAAACCAACTCTGTAAGCTGCGGCGCGGTTGAGGCGGTAAATTCTTGCGGCAAAAATTAAACCGCTCAACCGCAAATGGACTAATTGCCAAATTGGGCCGGGGGCCGTAAGATAACCGCATGCAGCGGCTGGCAACCTGGCTTATCCTACCCATTGTAACTCTGTGGTTTACCGGGCAAGTGCTTTACCCCGCCGGCGCGCAGTTGACTCACGGCTTTGCGGCCTACTACACCGCGGCCAAACTGGTCCAAAACCATCAATTTTCTGCCGCCGTCTACCAACCGCAATTTTTCAGGCCCCTGGTCGAGGCCGCCAGCCGCCGGCAAGTCAGCGATATTTACAACGCCAACCCGCCCACCACCGCCCTGATGTTCTGGCCGCTCAGCTTCTTCATCATCCAGCAAGCCAGAATCATCTGGACCGCCCTCAACGCCCTCATGCTCTGGGCCGGGTTGCTGCTGCTTGTGTTTACATTTGCCAGGCCGCCCCAGCCGGCTGGGGTGGCCTGGTTGCTTTCGCTGGGCATGCTCTTTCAGCCGGCCATCGAAAATATCAGGCTGGGGCAAGCCTATCTTTTAATGTTTCTGCTGCTCACGGCGGCGCTGGCCGCCTGGCAGCGACGATATGATGCCGCCGGCGGCGCGGCCCTGGCCCTGGCCCTGCTGTTAAAAACAAGCGGCTGGCCGCTGTTGCCTATGCTGGCCTGGCAGCAGCGCCGGCGCTACATCGGCTGGGCGGGGGGCATTGTTGCCAGCGTGGTTGCGTTAACGCTAACCATCTTCCCCCTGGCCGCCTGGCAGGCATACCTGGCCCTGCTGCTGCAAACCACCGCCGCGCCGCAGGTCTGCGCCACAGCCTACCAAACCACGCGCAGTTTGTTGTGCCGGCTATTTATTTTTAATGACTTCTGGAGTCCGGCCCCGGTGGTCAACCTGCCCTGGCTGGCCCACGGGCTGTTCTGGCTGCTGGCAGCGGCTACGCTGGCGGCGGCCTTTGTTATCAACCGGCGCAACCCCTTGCCGGCGCTGCTCTACCTGCTGGCCTGGGGCGTTATTTTTGCCCCGCTGGGCGAGCAGTACCACCACACGCTGGTGCTTGTTCCCCTGGGCTGGCTGGTGATAAAGTGGGACAATTTGCCGTTTACTACCAGAATTTTTTCGGCAGTCGCTATGGCCGGTTACTTGATTCCGCTTCGCATCGGCGGCCCCGGCTTTGAGCCGGGTTGGTGGGCGCTTCTTGCCTATCCGCGCCTGTATAGCGGCTGGTTGGTGCTGTTGGCCCTTTTCAGCCTGGCCGGCGCGGTCAAGGGCAAAGCGCCACAAATTTGATGCTCGCTTCAGCGGGCAGTATAATAACCGCACCCTGCTTAAAAGGAGTAAGCTATGGCAACCTTAACCATTGAATTGCCAGATGAATTGGTTGAACAGGTTCAAGAACGAGGCATCTCGCCACAACGGCTGGAAACCGTGGTTATTCGTTTAGTACAGGAACTTTTGCGCGAATGGGATGAAAATAAGGTGTCATCTGCTGCGGCCGAACAAGTCTGGTCCGATGGTGAAGCCTTTGCCCGGCGGGTCATTGCCAATAACCGCGCCCTTTTTGAAGAATTAGCGCAACTTTGATGGCCGAAGGTGAAGGTTACGCCAATACAATTGCAGAGTTATTGGTTCAGATTTATCGCATCCACGAAATTGTCATCCAAGAAAGCGGCGGTTTAGAAGGGTTGCGCGATGGGACAATGCTCCATGCGGCTGTTGCCCGCCCTTTTAGTACGTTTGCCGGAGAAGAGCTTTATCCCGATGATTTTGAAAAGGCCGCCGCCTTATTTCATTCGTTGATTAAGAGTCACCCCTTTTTGGATGGCGCCAAGCGAACCGCCTTTTTAGCTACCATTTACTTTTTAGAGAACCGGGGCTATCCAATTCCAGAATATCTGCCTAAAGATGAAGTCATCCGCTTTTGCCTCGAGGTGGCCGAGGAGAATATTCGCCGGTCCAAAAATCCTTCCCTTCAGCCCATAACCATTGCCCATATTGCCGCCTGGTTTCAACGGCTGGTAGCCATCCCCCGTTAGCCCGCCCAAACCCCCGGCTCTTGCGCCGACGCCTTCTTCAAACGCCGCACAATTTTACTTGCCATTAGCTTTTCAACGCGGTCAACCCAAATTGGGGCGAATTTGGTTTTTGTGGCCGCAAACAGCGGCTGCATGCGCGGCGAACCAACCCGCGGCCGGCCGCCAACCATCACCAACTCCAGGGCAGCCCGATTTGCATTGAAAAGGTGGGCAAAAACATCGGCGCCGGTTGGGGCAGGCAGCAGCGCCAAATCGGCCAGGCCGCCAACCACAAGCTGCCCCCGGCCATCGTTAGGCAGCCGCAACACCCGCGCTGCGCCAACCGTTACGGCTCTAAAAAGGTCTTGCGCCGAAAGCTGGCCTGTTTCCTCTGCCACCCGCAATTCGGCCAGTAAATCAAACTCGCCGCTCAGGCGCGAATCGCTGCCCAGAGCCAGTTTGCCGGCCCGGGCCAAATCCCTCACCTGCGCGGTTTGTCCAAACATAAACAGGTTCGATCCCGGACACCAGATTAGCCCGCCGCCCCGCGCCAGCAGGGTTTGCCGCTGGCGACCCGTCAGGCCGACGCCGTGTACCGGCACCGTATTTGGCCGCACCAGCCCCATCCGGTCGAGCCGGTCAAATTCTTCGGCGGCGGTCTGGTCAACCCCTTCAGCCAGGTGGATAATCCAGGGGTGGTCTGCCGGGGTTTGTTGGTAGCTGGCCTGGGGACTCTCCCCCCTGAAGAGGGAGTGGCAAAAGTTATAGTTTCTAACTATGCGAATACACTGTTCCCGGCGCAGCGGGCGATGCAGCGGGTTGTGATGGCAAACGGTTGTAACCCCGCTGAGTAAATTTTTTAGCAGGCCGACCAGCAGCCGGTCGGCCAGAGGTTGTTGGCGGGGTTCCGTCAGGTTGGGGTCGCTGTTAAAGCGGGCTTCGATATCCTCAATCCATTGCAACGAGTGGCTATATCGCTCCCGGTATTTCAGGCGTTTGAAGGTGTTCAGTTCCAGGTGGTCGTGGGCATTAATCAGGCCGGGGATGAGCAATCCCCCCCGGCCGTCAACAATCACATCGCTGCGGCGCGGGGGCGCGTCGATGGCCGTCACCCGTTCGCCCTCCACGCGCAGCGAATGGCCGGCCGGCCCGGCGGCGTTGAGGATGGTGACATTGGTAAAATAGAGGGAGGAGCGGAAGGTGAAACGCGAGACGTAATGGGTGAGGCGTGATGTTAGCAACATGCAATCCAAAACCCGAAACCCGTTACCCCTTTACCGCTTTGATGACCAATACGGCCGGAAAGTGGCGATACTCCGGCGGGCCATGCTCGCCCAGCAGCGGCTCGCGGATGGCCTCAATTGTAAGGCCCGCCTGCCGGCAGGCTTGCTGGTGGCGGCTGTACAGGTGCGGGTAATGTTGCAGGCTGTAGGTTGTGCCGTGGTGGATAAATGTACGCTGCCAGCCGGCCAGCGTTCCAAACGGGTGAAAATCAGAATAGAGCAGCGCGCCGCCGGAGCGAAGCGCGCGCCCCGCTTCTGCCAGCAGCCGCTCCAGATTTTGCTCGTGGCCGACAGCCAGGCCGCAGGTGATAAGGTCAAACGTTTCACCGGCAAATGGCAGGGGGAAAAAGGGAGCGCGGGTCAGGCGGTAATTGGTAACTGGTGATTGGTAACTGGCCGCCTGGGCCAGCATGTCGGGCGAGTAATCTGCGCCGACAAGCTGCCCGGCGCGGCGCTGCCCCATCAGCAGCATGTACCGCCCGCTGCCGCAGGCCAAATCCAGGCAAACCAGGCCCGTGAGGTCATCGGGCAGCAGGCCGAGCATCGCTTCTTGCTCAAGCGTCATCAACGGATTGTGCGCGGTGGGGGGGTAATTTTTGGCCCAGGCCGCGTAGCCGGCCAGAATGTCAACAGGTGTGGGGGGGCGTTTGCGCCGAAAATACCTGATAAACGGAATTTTCATTGTGAATGGTAGACGTGGAACATGGAACGTGGGACGTATGCCGGTACGCCACGTCCCACGTTCTGCGCTCTACGTGTTAAAATCCCGTGGTTTCCGGGCGCTGGTAAGTAAACAGTTTTTGCAGGGCGCGCAGTTCCAGCGGATAGTCATAAAATTTGGTGTGGTAACGCCAGCCGCCCAATGTTTTTAAAGCGGCCCGCCGCAGGCCGGTCAGTTTGGTATCGGTAATGGTGGGGTAGTAAGCGTTGATGACGCGCTCAAAATTGCGCACTTTGTTGTAAACGCCGTTATCCAGCCAGGGCGTTTTGGGGCGGCGGCGCAGGGCAAATTCATTCCAGGGATACTGCACCCACTCATCCAGCGTTTGCGGAAATTTGAAGCCGGCCTCTACCGCCCGCTGGTAAATATCGCCGCCGCCGGCATCCATTGGCACCGGGGTGTAGGTGTACAAAATCAGCTCGGTGGCCGGGTTAAGCTGCTTGAGCTTGCGGATAAAGTTAAAAGTTACTTCAATATCCTTTTCCGGCTCCGGCGGATTGCCCAGCACAAAGGAATATTCCGGCACAATGCCGTACTCCTTCATTTTGACCGCCAGCTCCAGCGTCAATCTGGTTGAGGCCTGGCCGCCCTTGTTCATCCGCTCCAGCATCTCGTCGGAGCCGCTTTCGGCCCCGCAGAAAATCATTTTCAGGCCGCTCTGCTTCATCAGCCGCCAGGTGGAATCTTTGTAGCGGTACAACTCGTCGATGCGGCCCAGCGCCCACCAGTTCATCCCAAAATTCTTGATGCGGTCGCAAAACTCGGCCACGCGCCGCTCAGAGATGAAAAAATCCATATCGTGATACTGCACCGCGTTGACGCCGTACCGGTCGCGCAACATTTTCAGCGTATCGGCCATGCGCTCCGGCGGCTCCGGCAGCCAGCCGCGATTGGTCATGCTGACAATGGCGCAAAAGTTGCAGGCAAAGGGGCAACCAAAGCTAGAGTTCTGGTCCAGCGCGCGCGTCCCCACATAGTTGTTTTGCACATATTTGTCCACCTCAACTCGGTGATAGGGGTAGACAGGGAATTTTTCAACGGGCGTCAGGGCGCGGGGCGGGTTGTTAATAATCCGGTCGCCCTGGCGGTAAGAGAGGCCGTTAATGGCCGACAAATCGCCCCCGTTGCCCAGCGCGTCAAGCAACTCCAGCAGGGTCAGTTCGCCCTGGCCGCGCGCGGCATAATCCACATAACCCGATTCCAGAATGGCCTGGTGATGCTGCGTGGGAAAATAACCGCCCCAAATAATGGGCAAATCGGGCAGCGCCTGCTTGATTTTTTTAACCAGCGGCACGGCGTGGTTAAGCTGCGGGCCGGGCATCACCGTCATGCCCAGCGCGGTGGCCTTTTTCTGTTTGACAATTTCAACCAGCCGGTTGGCGTGGTCTGACATCAAATTGCCATCGACAATTTCATACGGATAACGATCTTCCAGCACGGCCCCCAGCGCCAGCAGCGACATCGGCAGCACGGTTTTGCCGGGGTTGGTGCTGATGGGGTTGTATAAAATGAGCATAGGGTAAACCTCAAACTCTCGCTAAAATTCTGTAATTGACAGATGACACGTGGAACATAAAAAGCCACGCTCTACGGCTGCACTCGCTCAAAAATAATCAGGTAATGGTCGCCCCAGCCGCCGGTAAGGCGGGCGGTAGCGGCTTCCAGCCGGTTGAGCCGGGTAAACAACCCCGGCCAGCGCTCAACCAGATGGCCCAGGTAACTGGGCGGCAGCCACAGCCCCAGGCTTTCAATCCCCACCGGTTTGAACCAGGGCGCAAAATCGGCCCGCAGCCGCCGCGCCGAAGGATACCAGATGGGAATTTCCGACTCGCCAATTTTGGCAGTCGCGCTCCGGCCAAAACGCCGCAGGGCGACTCCCGGCTGACCGTGAGCCAGATGCCACAGTATTTCCCACGGGCAAAACGGCCCCATTGGCGTCAAAATCAGCTTGTCGCCCGGTTTGACAAGTTTTGACAGGCTCTCGGCCAGGGCGCGCCAGGTGTTGATGGTATTCAGCCCGCCAAAGTTAGAGAAGACGCCGTCAAATTGGTAATTGATAATTGGTAACGAAGTGTCCTTTGGGTATTGATAATTGGTAATTTCTTGCAGCGACACCTGAGCAGTCTGAACCTTATCTGACACGCCGGCGGCCCTGGCCTTGGCTGTGGCTGCGGCTACCATTTGCGCCGAACCATCGGTGGCGGTTACGCGGATGCCCCGCCGGGCCAGCCAGACGGCATCTTCGCCGGTGCCGCAGGCCAGTTCCAGCACATGCTGGCCGGGGCTAAAATGTTGGGCCAGCCGTTGCCAAACGCGAGGTCGCAGGAGTCGAGCCAGCATTGAGCGGGTGAAATCATCATCATAAGCCTCGGCAAAGGCATCAAAAGCATCAGGCTTTGTGGCTGTCAATTTAAGTGTTCGCGGACCTTCCAGACCAATTCATCGTACAATAATTGGGCGGCTAACCTGTTACCGGCCTCGTTCCAGTGGGAGTCGCTGGGCAGGTAAAGGCGCTGGCCAGACTTGTAAGCGGCCTTAAATGCAGGGAGTAAATCATAATATTCAATGTTGTTATCGGTGCAAAACTGCCACAGCAAACCCTGGGGCCGGTCCCATTGATAGTCATAAGTTTCAAAATTAAATTTTTTGGCCACGGCCTGGCGTAAGGCCGGAACAACCTGATATTCATCGGGATAAGCCGCAACCATAAAATCAATGTTTTTGCCGGCTAACAAATCCCGCATCTCCAGCAGTCTGCTAAAGATATAAGCCTCATTTTGTTGAAATTCTGGCGCGTAGGCCCAATTTGACATCTGCATCCGGGTCAGTTCAAGCTGCAAATAAGCAGCGGTATACGCCTGGCCATCTGTAACCTCCGGCGTAGCTGTTGATTGCTCCAGCATTGGCGGCTTTAACGGGTCTGCCTGTATTGTTTGGTGCGTTTGCAAATATTTATAGGTAGCCCACCGCTCTTTAATAAAAAGGTACAAGCGACTTTGCGGAATGAGCAACTGGCCAAACAGGGTTATTTCCCGGTCGGTGCGGGTGTCAATGTCTATGGTCGTACCGGCTACAGCAATACGCCGCCGATAGGGATTGGCATCTATGAAATCGTTGCCCACAAAAAAACCCAGCACGACCAAATCCGGATTGTATTGCAGGCCGTACTTTTTTAACAGTTCCAACTGCTCGCCGGTGTGGGTGGCAGAATAACCGGCCGTGATAACCTCTACCCGGCCTTCACCAAATTCGGCGGCAAATTTGCGCTCTAAAATTGCGGTGTAGTTTCCTTCCAGACCGCCGGCCCAGTTGAATGAGTCGCTGAGAATTAAAATACGATAGGTTCCGGGTTGGCGTTGGTGGGGATAATCGTGGTCGTTGAAGCCAAACTCGTTGGTAATATTCTCCCCCCAGCGAAAATGGGGCCGTACTTTGAAGCCCAGATCAGGATCGTAAATGTAAAAAGAGTTGCGAAAAAGCACATCATTAAAAATCAGCAACAAAAATTCCAGCAACAAAAAAGAAATTACAGCGACCAGGACAATTTTTAGGGCAAGCCCTAAATAACGTTTTATTTGGCTCATAAAGGTTTATGGGGTTACCAGGCATCGGCGGCCCGCTCCGGGGCCGGCCAGCCGCGACCGCTCCCGGCCTGCGGATTACCCCCTTCTCGCTCGCGCCGGCTCAACCACATCCCCAAACGACCCCGTTGGGCGTTGATGAACATTTTGCCCATCCGCGCCACATTTTTTGAGCCGGATTGGCGCAGCTTGTGCAGATTCACCTCGTTGGTCAGCCAGCGGGTGGCGTGGTCATAAAAGCGTTTGGAGTAGCGCCCGGCCACCTTCAAATCGCGGTCGGTGCGAGCGGCCCAATCCAGATGCGAAACAATTTGATTTTCCACGGCTCCGTAATATTTGGTCCCTTTGATGGGGTAGGCCACCGTGGTCAGAAATATATCGGGGCTGGATTTTTTCAGGTGGTCTGCCGTAGCTTCAATATCGCCGATATCCTCGCCGTCGTAGCCCAGCATAATGAACATCCCCACGCTGATGCCTCTGGCCTGGAGCATTTTGGTTTTGGCCTGCACGTCGGCAATGTTGGTTTTGCGCTGCATTGCGTCGAGAATGCGCTGCGAGCCGCTTTCGGCCCCAATCCACAGCCGGTAGCAGCCCAGCCCGGCCAGGGCGTCAATAATTTTGTCGTTCAGGCGGTCGGCCCGGCTAATACACTCGAACGGGATTTTAAGGCGGCGCTGCTTCAAGGCGTCGGCGTATTGCAAAAACCAGCGGGGGTGAATGGTAAAGACATCGTCGGCGTACCAAAGCTGGTCGGGGTTGTACTGCTCTTTTATCCAGGCGACTTCTTCGGCCACCTCCTCCGGCGAGCGGCGGCGGTGCGTTTCGCCAAAAACGGAGTGGCTGCACCAGGCGCAGGTGTAAGGGCAGCCTCGCGCCGTAATCAGCGACACCGAGCTGAGGCCATGATGCGTTTTCCAGGTGTCAAGATATTTTTGCATGGGGATGGCGTCCCGGTCGGGCCAGGGCTGCGCCGAGAGGTTGGCAATTTGGGGGCGCGGCGGTGTTTTGACAACCTGCCCGGCCTCGTTGCGAAAGACAATGCCGGCAATCGACTCCAGCCGGTGGGGGCCGGATTGAGCCAGGGCGGGAATCAATTCTTCCAGCGTTACTTCGCCCTCGCCAACAACCACCACATCGGCTCCAAAATCCAGGTACTCGGCGGCATAGTGGGGCGGCTCTGGCCCGCCCACAATTACCCTGGCCCCCGCCTGCCTGCACAGCCGGACCATTTTGAGCACATTTTGCTTGGTCATCAAATTGCAATACAGGCCCACCAGGCCGGGCCGGGTTTGCTGCAAATAGGCTTCAAAATTGGCCAGGTTCTCAAAGGTGCTGTCATACAGCTCTACGGCAAAGCCTTTGGCTTTAAGATGAGAGGAAATGTACAGCAGGCCCAGGGTGGGGTAGGGCTTCATGATTTTTTGTTCGTGTTCGTCTTCGGCAATAAAGTAGCCGTGCGAAAGAAGAATGTCCATTATTTATCCGCTCAATCAAAAACCTTATCTGGTCACAATCAAATACATGCCGCTAATTGCCAAAATCACGCCAATGACGTATTGCCAGTTGAGCGGCTCGCCCAGCAGCGCCACGCCGGCAATACTGGCCATAATCAGCCCGCCCAACCGGATAAAGGGCGAGGCCAGCGAAATGGGCGCGCCCGCGCCAAAGGTAATATACAACCCCAGGGTGACAAAGGTAAAGGCCACGCCCACCGCTACCCCAATCAGCAAGCCCGAGGTTTGGGCGTACTGGGTAATTCCATGGCTGCGCTCCCATAATATCCAGACCAGGGCAATGGTAAAGGTGCTGGCTCCAAACAGCAGCAAGGCCACATTGTTAGAAAGTTTTCCGGCGGCCAGCTTTACAAAAAAATCGGCGCTGGCCAGGATCACAGCCGTACCGATAGCGTAAAACGTCCAGGATGGCATTTGTTTATAAATCTCCACCAATAATTAGGCCGACTGCAACTCTAACGAGACCGGCTCATTTGAAACCCGGGCCAGTTGGCGCAATCGCCGGGTTGATTTGACCAATCGGGCCAGATTCAGGGGAATAGAAAGGGTCTGCTTGAAGTGAACCGGGCGCAGGGTTGCCGGGTTTTTCAACGCTGCCGACACGCTGCGCCAGGCTTTTCTGGCCCTGAACTCCTGGTGCACCCGATGATGCAGCGCCCGATAAAACTCTTGCGTAAAGGGGCCGCGATAGAGCATCGCCAGGTCGTCGGAGTCGATCCAGTTGGTTTTGTCGCCCAGTTGCAACTTTACGTTTTCATAAAATTTGGTGCCGGGCAGCGGGTAGGAAACCGAAATACCGATATCGTCCGGGGCGCAGTCGCGGACCATTTGCAGGGTTTTTTGAATATCATCCCAGCCTTCGCCGGGGTAGCCAAATTGCAAAAAGAAACAAACGTCAATTCCGGCCCGGTGCAGCCGGTCGGCGGCGCTGTAAATTTGCTCAACATTGGCGTCCTTGTCCATCGCGTCGAGCACTTTTTGAGAACCGGATTCGGCCCCCATCCACACCGTTTTGCAGCCGGCCTGCTGCAAGGCCTGGGCCACCTCTTCGGTAATCAAATCGACCCGCTGCAAGCATTTAAACGGTACCCGCGCCTCCTGCTCAATGGCCAGGCGGCTAAATTGCTCAATCCAGCCCGGTTTCAGCCCAAAAATGTCATCGGCAAACCAGATGTGGTCCGGCCCGAAATTTTCCTTGAGCCATTTCAGTTCGGCCACCACATTTTCCGGGCTGCGGCTGTTGTAGCGACGCCCGTAAATGGGCTTGGCGCACCAGTTGCAGCGATAGGGGCAGCCCCGCGTCGTCACCATATTCATAGAGTAGTAGCCGTGCCGCTCGTACCAGATTTTCTGGTAGCGGGCAATGTCTACCAAATCCCAGGCGGGAAAAGGAAAGCGGTCCAGGTTGCGCTCAAAGGGGCGCTCAATCGTCCGCACAATACCATTCTTCTCCGGCCAGGCCAGCCCCAAAATTTCGGGCAGGGAGGTATCGGCCCGGCCCGATAGATGGTCCAACAATTCGCCCAGCGAGACTTCGCCCTCGCCAATCAGGGCATAATCTACGCCGTGGGCAAAATATTTTTCCAGGTGGTCGGTGGCGTCAGAGCCGGAGACAATAACCGTGCAGCCGCGCGCTTTGGCGGCCTGGGCCATTTTAAAGGCTGCCTGGCGCATACGCAGCAGGCACATTTTGCTCAGGTAGTTAAAGCTGTCCTCGTACAGCACGGCGTAAGTGGGCCGGTAGCGGTCGAGCGCAGCTTCCCACTCCGCTTCCGACTCGGCCAGCATCGCGTCGAACAGGGCCACGTTGTACCCTTTTTGGCGAGTGTAGGCGGCGGCGTACAGGCTGCCCAACGGCGGATAGGGCTGCATTCCTTCCCACAGTTTGGGGTCAAAGCGCAGGTAATAGGATTGTCCAAAAAGAACCTCAGTCATAAGTCAAGAGCCTCACGCATCATTTTTTATCTTGCCGTTACGGGTTAACAGATTGCCGTTGGCGTACTGCTCTATCCGCTGCCGGTATGCATCCATCGTTTTGTTGTTATGGCTGTTGTAGTGTCCTTTGCAAATATCGGCGGTAAAGATAACTTTATCCCGAGCGCCGTATTGGGCGGCGCGGCGGGTATGTTTTGTAATCTGTATCTTTTGTAACCACCTTTCCAAAAGGTCGCCCAGCCCCCCCCGTAACACAAATTCGCCGGCTTGCTTAAAGGCCGCCCGCCCGGATGGCAACCGGTCGTTGAGTTTGTCTAAATTGGGCGCGCCCTGGGGAAAATAATCGGCAATCCAGGCGTTAATTTGTTGCATTTTTAAATAATGTTTTTTGCCGTAAATGGGCTTCATTTGCAGCATTTCGCGCGCGGTGAAAAAGTCGTCATCAAAACTGAGCACATTTTCGGTGATAAGGTAGTTGGGGCACAGGTGGACGCCCTGGCGATGGCAATATTTTACCAGCATAATAATCATAGCCCGGCACAACCACAGCCGCCCTCGTTGGGTCACAACCAGATAATCAATATCGTCAACCCCATCGCGGGGGTTGTTGACCGCCAGCGAACCGGTCACGGCCACCAGCCGCACAAAGGGCAGGCTGGCAATCCAGCGCCCATAGTGGATAGCCCCCGGCCACAGCTTTTCCGAGGCCTGAAAGCGTTTCTGTCGCCGGGCAGACAGGTGCGCCCGGCCGGCCAAACTGTAGAAGCCATCCTGGAGCGTAATAATTTTTTGCTCAAGCGCATCGTCGAGCAATTTCTGCACTTCCGCCGGGTTGGTTTCCACCTCTAAAAATTTGTAAACTTCCTCAAAAGTCAAGGGATAGTCAAAAATGTCGGCATATAAAATTGGCTTTAAAATTTCTTCAAATTGTGATGCGGCCTGATTAAATTGACTCATTATCAGGGGCTTGTCCTTTTGAAAATAAAGTCAACAGTAATAAGGGACTTATCAGGGGTTCTTTGAGAGGAAGCTGACAAGATTATAACAATCTCTTTAAAGACAGTCAATACTCAAACTTTTTTAGGTTATACGCGCACTCTATCCCATTGGATTTAAATTTGCACTTGCGCCGGTCGGATTGGCGTTTTTAGAAACTTTGGATAAGCTGTGGCTCTAACTTTGCCTTCATCCCTGGCCATGCGACAAATTTTGCTAAAGGTTGGACAAAACACCGGCATTCTTTTACTGGTCAATATTACTGGGGCACTCATTGGCTTTTTAATGGCGGCGGCCCTGGGGCGCGGCCTGGGCGATACCGGCTTTGGGCAATATAATCTGGTTATGTCCTGGCTGCTCAGCCTGTTACTCTTTACCGAATTTGGCCTGAGCACCGTTTTAACCAGAGATGTGGCCGCCCGCCTGCCGCAAACGCACCGCTACCTGGTCAACTCGCTGGCCGCCAAAGTGCTGCTAAGTATGCCGGGCGCGCTGCTCATTTTGGTTTTTGCCCCCTATCTGGCTACCAATCAAGACCCGCAGGTGGCCGCTGCCCTGCGCTGGGGGCTGATTTTTTTCTACAGCGGGCTGGTTTACAGCTCCTTTACCGCCGTTTTCAAGGCGCATCAGGTGATGACCCCTATTTTGTGGCTAACGCTGTTGGGGCAGGCGGCGCTCTTTTTGGGTACGCTGTTGTTACTGCTGCGGCAACAACCTCTCTTTACCATCATCGCCTGGCACGGCCTGAGCCAGAGTTTCCAATGTCTGCTGGCCTTCATTTTTTACCGCCGGCTGACTCCTGCCCGCCCCGGCGGCCTGGATAGAGCCTTTATCAAACGCCTGATTGTTAAAGCCTGGCCTTTTGCCCTGGCCGGATTTTTGGCCGCGCTGCAACTGCGGGCCAATGTTTTGCTGCTGGCCTATTTGCAGGGCGACCAGGCCCTGGGCTGGTACGCCGCCGCCAATCGCTTTGTGGAGACCGGCAAGCAACTGCCCGGCGCATTTTACGCGGCCATGCTGCCCGCCCTGGCCGCCCTGATGGCCGATGCCGGCGGGCGCGAGCGGCTGCAGAAAACAGTCAGGCGGGCCAGGCTCGGTCTGCTGGCCTACGGATTGGCCGGCGCGGCAGGCGCTTTGCTGCTGGCCCAACCGATTCTAACGCTCACTTACGGGGCCGCTTTCGGTCCGGCCACAGCAACGCTGCAAATTTTAACCCTGGGGTTAATCCCGGCTTTGCAAAACAGCCTGTTTATTGTTTATTTATACGCTCAGGGCCAGGAACGGCTGGTCAACCGGCTCATGGGGCTGGGCATTGCCCTTAACCTGGGGTTGTGCTACTGGCTCATCCCCATTTGGGGCGCGGCGGGCGTAGCAGCAGCCCTGCTGGTTGCCGATTCTGTGCTATACTGGCTGTACCGCTATCGAGTGACACATTCTCTACAATGAAACCACCGCTGACTCTTTTTTTAATCGCCCTGATTCTCAGGGTGGCGGCCATTGTGTACTGGCAATTTGACGGCCTCTATGGGCAAGACCCCTACGCCTATTACCGGCAGGCGCTGGCCATTGTTGACCGCCTGCCCCAGGCACAACCCCCACCCGCCGATTTTTTCTGGCCCAACGGCTACCCGCTGTTGATGGCGCTGTTCACGCCGGTCACAGGACAACAACCGCTGGCCGGACAACTGGCCGCGCTGCTGTGCGGCTCGCTGCTGCCGCCGCTGGCCTATCTAATTTGCAAAGAGCTGTGGCCCAATGAGCCAGGCAGCCGCAGCGCCGGCATATTGGCCGGGCTAATCATCGCCGTGGCCGGACAACCTATCCTGTCGTCGGTGGTGATTATGGCCGACATGCCGGCCCTCTTCTGGGCTGCGCTGGCAGCCTGGAGCGCGCTCAAAGCCGGGCAGCCGGGCAGGTCAACATGGTGGTTGTTGCTGGCCGGGGCATCCCTGGGGCTGGCCATTATCAGCCGCTGGGTTTATCTGCTGGCGGTTCCGGCGCTGGCCGGTTACGTCCTGTTTGGCCTGTCTCGCCGCCGGCTTCGCTGGTGGACGCCGTTGCCCGTCATTGCCGGCGGCGGGTTAATTTTGACCCCCCAACTGTGGCTCACCCTGAGCGGGCCGGGCAATCTGGCCCATAGCTGGCTGGTGGGCTGGCATCCCGCCAATTTTTTGAGCCGCCAGTTTGAAAACATCGACGGCCATTTTTCATACCCGCTGCCGGTGGGCGTCTATTATGCCCAGCCAGCCGGACACCCGGCCTATATTTTTCCGCTGCTGGGGCTGGCCGGGCTGTGGGCCATCTGGCGGCTGGCTCAAACCCGGCAGTGGGCCGCGTTGATTTTGCTGGCGGGCTGGGCCGGGCCGGTTTATCTGTTTTTGGGAGGCATCCCCTACCAGAACCTTCGCTTTGGGCTGACGCTTTATCTGCCGCTGGCGCTGCTAACCGGCTACGGCCTGGCCGGCATTCTGAACCGCCTGCGTGGCCGGCTACTGGCCCTGGCCCACTTAATAATTGCCCTCTCGCTGCTGGGGATGCTGGCCTGGAGTTACCCAATGCTCAACAATTTTCTATCGGCGCAAAATTACGGCAAAACCATTGCCCGGCAGGTCGAGCAAACCCTGCCGCCGGAGGCCACCCTGGTTACCTTTGGCCTGACGCTGACCTTTCAGCATTACACCCGGCTGAATACTCTGGAGCTATTTCATCTGGATGAAGCGGCCCTGGATGGGCTGCTCCAAAGCCACGCCCCCCTCTACCTGCTGCTCGATGTTGGCAATATCGAAACCCAGTGGCGAGCCAAGCTGCCCCAGCGTAATTATCGCCGGCTGGCGGAGCATTCGATGCTGGTTCAGGCGGGCCGCTTTCCGCCCTACACCCTGTTCAAAGTAGAGCGGCAGCGCCGATGAGAATTGCCCTTGTCACCCCCGGCTTCAGCGCCCACGCCAATGATTGGGCCATTCCGGCCCTGCTCAATTTGAGCCGCGCGCTGGCGCAATTGCGCGAGGTTCACGTTTTTAGCCAGCGTTACCCGGCCAAGGGCGTCTACCGGTTTGACAACTTGACGCATCACGCTGTGGGGGCCGGCCAAAAATTTGGCCTGGCCTCGCTCAAGAGCTGGCTGCAAACCGGCCGGGCGATTGCGCAACAGCACCGGCAAACCCCCTTCGATGCGCTGCACGCCTTTTGGGCCGACGAGGCCGGCTTTGCCGCCGCACTGGCCGCGCAAAAAATCCGCCGGCCTCTGGTGGTCAGCCTTGGCGGCGGAGAGTTGACGCGCCTGCCCAACATTGGCTATGGGGCGCAGCGGTTTCTGGTTCGACGGCTGACCACGCGCTTTGCCTTGCGCCGCGCTACGCGGGTAACGGCCGGCTCGCTGTACCAGTTAAACCTGTGCCGCGCCCACGCCGTGCCGGCAGACAGGCTGCGGCTGGCCCCGTTAGGCGTAGATTGCCAACTTTTTTACCCAGGCTCCCCACCGCCCCAGCTTTCAAGCTCGCCGGCTATTATCCAGGCCGCCTCATTGCTGCCGGTCAAAAATCAAGCCCTGCTGCTGCGGGTCGCCGCCCAGTTAAAAAAAGAGATGCCTCACCTTCGGCTTCATCTGATGGGCCAGGGGCCGGACCAACAGGCGCTAACCCAACTGGCTCACCAGCTCAACTTGCATCAAAATATCATCTGGCACGGACACGTTCCCTACCTGCAAATGCCGTCGCGCTACCGGCAGGCGCACCTGTACCTGCAAACATCGCGCCACGAATCGCAGGGAATGGCCGTGCTGGAAGCAATGGCTTGCGGGTTGCCGGTAATAGGCACGCCGGTGGGCGTCGCCCAAGAGGTTGCCTGCCGGCCCGCCCACTGCTGGGTCGATGTGCTGGCCGGGCAGGTCATCGACGTGCTGGGCAATGAGTCAGCCTATGCCGACCTGCGCCGCCAGGCGCGTCAGATGGTTGAGCAGCGCTATAGTTTGCCGGTGACAACCCGCAATTTTGAACACATCTACCTTGAAATGAGCAACGAACAATGAGCAATAAACAAACAACGCCAAAACCCAAAAACTCGAAACTCAAAGCCTGTTTCAAACCGATGGATTTCAGCCTGCAAGTGGTCAGCAACAGCCCGGCTATCATCGAGGCCGCCAAAACATCGTTTGGCCGGTTTGGTTCTGCCGGGCAGGTCGACAGGCCGGATTTTACCTTTCACCTGTTTGAGCACGCCCTGAACAACGGCCCGCCGGGCGAGCCGGTCTTTCGGATGGAAGGGCCGCTGATGTACCAGAGCGCCGGGCGCGATTCGACATTGGCGGCAGATTTGGCGCGCGGCGCGGCCTTTGGCTACTTTTCGGCGGCAACGCTGGCCAACCCCAGTTATTTTCGCTGGCATTTTCTTGAGCTGGCTTTTTTTCTGATGTTGGAGTTCAAGGGGTTAATGGGCGTGCATGGGGCGGCGCTGGCAAAAAACGGGCGGGCCGTGTTGCTGCGCGCCCGGAGCGGCGGCGGCAAAACCACCCTGGCCTATGCCGGCGCCAGAAGCCGCTTTAGCGCCCTGGCCGAAGATGTGGTCTGGCTGGACACGGCGCGCCATCGCTGGTGGGGCGCGCCCTGGTCGTTCCATCTGCTGCCCGATGCCCGGCAGCTTTTCCCCGAACTGGCCGCTTACCAACCGGTGCTGCAAACCAATGGCGAAATGAAGCTGGAAGTCAATTTAGAGCAAATTAGACCCGGCAGCACCACGCCCTGGGCCAGCCCCGGCCCGGTGGTGCTGGTTGAGCGCGTGCCCAACGTCCAGAGCCGGCTGGCGCGCCTTGACCCGGCCCAGGCGCGCCCCTTGTGGGATGCGGCTCGCACCGGCCTGGAGATGAAGCTGCCTCATCACCCGCCCTACGTCGAGAATCTGTTCAACGGAGAGGTTTACCGGCTCTATTACGGAGACGATATCGAAGCCGCCCTGGATTTGCTGGAGAATTTGTTTGAATAAAATGGAAATGACCCAAATTTGCGACACGCTGGCCCGCTGGCTCACCCAGAATCAACCGGCTGACCCCGGCTGGTCGCCGGATATGTGGCAGACCTTTCAACTGGCTTGCCGGGTGCATGGCGTGGCTCCCTTGCTGCACGCCAGGCTCCAAAACGCGGGCTGGCTCGATGAGGCCATGCGGCAGTGGTTGGCCGGGCAATACAATTTCAACCGGCAGCGCGTGGCCAAAATGCGGGCCGAGTTGCAGGAAATTTTGGCGCTGTTTGCTCAAAACAACGTGCCGCTCATGCCGCTCAAAGGCTCAATTTTAACGGCAACATACTACACCGACCCGGCCCGGCGACCAATGGCCGATTTGGACCTGCTCATCCGGCCCGATGATTTGGCCCCTGCCGCCCGCCTGTTGGGGCAGTTGGGCTATGAGCGCGATATCACCCACTGGAAACACATCGAGTTCAGCCAACCTCATAACCGGCAGGTTGTTTCAAAAAGCTGCGAGCACCCCGACAACCCCCGCCCGCTGGAAATCCATTTGCGCTGCCGCGAAACGTTTGGCGGCCCCACCCTGGATTTGACAGATTTGATGTGGGCCGGCGCAACCAACGGCGCGCTACTGGGGCAACCGGCCATATTACCCGGCCCCGAGGCGTTGTGGCTGCATCTGCTGGCGCACTGCACCTACCATTTATGGCAGGGCCGGGGCCGGCTCATTCATCTGGTAGACCTGGCCCGGCTGGCCCCGCACCTGGGCAGCCCGGCGCTGTTGAACGACACCGACGCCCGCTTTACCTATCCGGCGCTGGCGCTGCTGCAAAAATATTTTCCGGCGGCCATTGACGACGCGCTGGTAGCGGCCCAGCGCCGGCGAGTGTCGGCCAAATTTCAACGCTGGGTCAACTCGCTCAATCTGGTCAACACCTCGCACCTCAACCCGGAGCCGGCGGGCCTTTATCTGTTTAAGGCGCTTCATTTTGCCGAAGGTCGCCCCAGAGAGGTTATGCAAGCCCTGCGCCTGGCCCTGCTGCCCAACCTGCAAGAAATGGCGCTGGACCACCCCCGCCTGGCCCGCTCAAAAATGGCGTGGCTGGCCTATTTTTTACTGCCGCTGGATTGGCTCAAACGGGCAACAGGTAAAGAGAAGCTTTAACCCGCTACCTCGGTTGCGACCGACTGAATTTGCTGCCAGGCTTGCTCCACGTGACGATAGCCGGTGTGAGTCTGGCCGGCACACAGGCGCAGGGTCAGCCTGTCGTTGAGCCGGGTGTGAGTCAGGTAGAGTTTGCCGCTCCGGTTGAGGCGGTCCATAATAGCCTGATTGACCGCGTCGCCGCCGGTATGTCGAAAACAAACCAGATTTAATTCCGGCTCCACCGCCAGCTCAAACCGGCGGCTGTGGCGCACCCAACCGGCAAACGCCTGGGCAATTTCCACATGGCGACGAATGTGATACTGCAACCCTTCCAGCCCATAATGCCGAATGACAAACCAGAGCTTGAGCGCCCGAAAACGCCGGCCCAGCGGTACCTGCCAATCGCGGTAGTCGAACACCTGGCCGGTTGCGCTGGCCTGATTACGGAGGTACTCCGGCATAATGGTCAACGCATTGATGAGCGCCTGCCGGTTGGCTACAAAAAAGGCGTTGCAATCAAAATTGGTAAACATCCATTTGTGGGGGTTAAAGGTGTAGCTGTGGGCCAGTTCCACCCCATCGTTAATGTGGCGAAACTCCGGGCAAATAGCGGCGGCGCCATACATGGCCGCGTCGACGTGCAGCCACAGGCCGTATTCGCGGCAAATCTGGCCGATTTCGCGCAGCGGGTCCATAGCGCTGGACGAGGTGGTGCCAACCGTGGCGCACACAAAAAAGGGCGTTAGCCCGGCGGCGCGATCCTGCTCAATTTGGGCCGCCAGAGAGTCGGGGCGCATGGCAAATTTCTCGTCTACAGCAATGGCCCGCAGGTTTTGGCGGCCAATTCCGGCAATTTTAATGCCTTTTTCAATCGACGAGTGGGTTTGAGTAGAAGCATAGGCCACCAGCCCGTTGCTCACCCCACGCTCGTTGCCGGCATAGTTGGTGGCCTGCTCGCGGGCGGCCAAAATAGCGCACAGCGAGGCGCTGGAGGCCGAATCCTGAATGACTCCGCCGCCGCTGCTGGTTGATTTGAAAAAGTCCGGCAGGGCCAGCATGTCGACCAGCCAATCCATCACCACGGTTTCCAGTTCGGTGCAGGCCGGGCTGGTGGCCCACAGCATGCCCTGCACCCCCAACCCCGCCGATAGCAAATCGCCCAAAATAGCCGGGCCGGAAGCGTTGGCCGGGAAAAAAGCAAAAAAGTTAGGCGATTGCCAGTGGGTGACGCCCGGCAAAATCAAATCTTCAACATCTTTGAGCATCGCTTCAAACGGCTCGCCCTGGGCGGGGGGTTCGGCGGGCAGGGCCGCCTGTAGCTGCCCCGGCTCCACCTGAGACAGCACCGGCAGAGACTCAACGCGCTCGTAGTAATCGGCAATCCAGTCGATGACGGCCCGCCCGTAGCGGCGGAACTCGGCGGGGGTCATATGAAAATTTTTGGGTGTGGTCATTATTTTATCCTGTTGCTAAGGTTTACTTTGGCAGAAAGGCTCTATTGACCGGCTCATTTTATACTCCATTAGAAGAAAGGCAAGCGCCAGCCGGGTTAAATAGTTTGTTGACATGCCCCCCTAACTCCTGTATACTCCATCCCGAAACAGGCCGTATCAGCTTGGGGGTATTTGGTCATCAGGAGAAAAGCGAATGTGAGCGTCCAGAGTGAACCTGTCGCCAAATTGGCCTCGGATGAGTGGTTCAATCTGCCAAAAATATTGTTTGACCAGATGCGGATAGGCTTTGTAGTTTTTACCAAAGAGCTAACCCTGTACCAGTGTAATCTCACCTGGGCCAGACTGATTAGCCAGCACACCTCAAATATCAAGCGCATCAAGCCGGGGCTAACCCTGTTTGACCTTAATAACGAAGTTAAGGATAATTTTTTGCCGCTGTTAAAGCAAGCCCTGACCGGGGTGGTTGTTACCAAAGAGGCGTTTGGGCTAAAAGGCGGCAATTCTACTTTTTACTACAATCTGGCCTTTGCGCCCATCCAAAATAAGTTACCGGCCAATATTTTGGGGCTGATCATTGATGTCACCGACCAGTTTTTGCAATCTCAGGCGCTGCAAAGCGAGGTTGAGCTTGAACCCTTTGACCTGAACACGCTGATAGCGGTTGCCCGTACGCTGGTTTTGTTAGAAGATGACCGCCTGTACCAACAGGCCCGCCATATGGCCGTGTTAGAGGAGCGTAGCCGGCTGGCCCGCGAGCTGCACGATAACGTGGCCCAGGCGCTGGGATATATGAATTTACAAACTGCGGCCGCCGACCAGCTTTTATCCAAAGGGTTAATAAACGATGCCCAGGCCAAACTGCAAGAGCTGAAGCAGGTGGTCGGTGATGTCTACACCGATGTTAGAGAAGAAATATTTAATCTCAGAGCCACGGCTTCGCGGGGGTTGGGTTTTTTAGGCACGCTCCGTAATTATGTTGAGAAATACAAAAGATATTACGACCTGGAAATTGAGCTGGCCATAGAGATGGAGGAGTCGCAGCTTGAATTTCCAGTAGATGTGGCGACCCAAATTATTCGGGTTATTCAGGAAGCGTTGATAAACGTTCGCAAACACTCCGGGGTTAACAAAGCCTTGATTCGTTTTAGACAAGAGAATAACCGGCTGCGCATCAGTGTAGAAGATAGCGGCCAGGGCTTTGACTCGGAACAGATTGACAAAACCGGCGAATCGGGCTTTGGCCTGCAAATTATGCGCGAGCGAGCCGTCAGCGCGGGAGGCCGGTTAGAGGTTGACACAACGCCGGGCGAGGGGGTCAGGGTTATTATCTGGATGCCAATGACATCTGAAGTGTGAGAAAGTTATGAAACCTTTACGTATTTTGCTGGTTGATGACCACGTTCTCTTTCGCAAGGGCATTGCCTCGCTGCTATCCTCGCGCAATGATATTACCGTGGTGGGCGAAGCCGGCGATGGCATCGAGGCGGTTAAAATGGCCCGGCAAACCAAACCCGAAATTGTTTTGATGGATGTCAATATGCCCAACAGAGGCGGCCTTGAAACCATCAAGGTATTAAAACAAGAAATGCCCAATGTTGATATTGTGATGCTGACCGTATCCGATGATGACGAAGACCTGTTTCAGGCCATTAAAAACGGAGCCAAAGGTTATTTGCTAAAAAATTTAGAACCGTACGAACTTTACAACATGCTCGATGGCATCCGCGAAGGTGAAGCGCCCATTTCTGGCACAATGGCCTCTAAAATTCTGCAAGAGTTCCGCCAGCCGGAATCTAAGCAGGATGACGACTCCGGCGCGGTAGATGAATTAACCCCCCGCGAAATTGAAGTGTTGGAGCAGGTAGTGACCGGCGCAACCAACAAAGAAATTGCCGGAACCCTGCATATTACCGAAAATACGGTTAAAATCCACCTGCGCAACATCCTGGAAAAACTACATGTCAAAAATCGCATTCAGGCGGCGGTACAAGCTGTCCGTGATGGCTTAATTGATGACTCTTCGCCGGCAGAAGCCCCGCCCGATTAGCCAAATTTGTAAATCAGACGCGCAAGGGCTATCTTTAGATAGCTCTTTTTTGTTATAAACATTGCCAGGAGAAATTTAATGAAACTTTACAACACCCTGTCTAAAAGCATGGAAACCCTAAAACCCGCCGGAGAGGCGGTTACCATGTATGTGTGCGGCATTACCCCTTACGATACCACCCATTTGGGCCACGCCTTTACCTACACCGCCGCCGATATCCTGATTCGGTTTTTGGAGTCACAGGGGCAGGCTGTTAAGTACGTGCAAAACGTCACCGATATCGACGACGATATTTTACGCAAGGCCAAAGAAGTAAACGAGGATTGGCAGACATTGGGCAACCGCTGGACAGCCCATTTTATTCAAGACCTGCAAACCCTCAACGTTCGACCGCCGGAACACTTTCCCCGCGCCACCGATGTGATTGAGGATATTATTGCCATTGTGCAACAATTGCTCAAAGCCGGCGTGGCTTACCAGTCAAACGGCAGCGTTTACTTTGCCGTGAACGACTGGTCAGATTACGGCCAGCTTTCCAAAATTCCGCATCAGGAAATGCTGCCCATCGCCAACGAGCGCGGCAACAACCCCGACGACCCGCGCAAACGCGATCCGCTGGATTTTGTGCTGTGGCAGGCGCACGCGCCCGGCGAACCGGCCTGGGATAGCCCCTGGGGGCAGGGCCGCCCCGGCTGGCACATCGAATGTTCTACTATGGCCACCAAATTGCTGGGCAACACCATCGACGTTCACTCCGGCGGCTCCGACCTCATCTTTCCCCACCACGAAAGCGAGATTGCCCAGGTAGAGCCTGTTACCGGCCAAAAACCCTTTGTGCGCTTTTGGATGCATACCGCGATGGTGCGCCACCAGGGAGAAAAAATGAGTAAATCGTTGGGCAACCTGGTTATGGTGCGCGACCTGCTGAAAAGCTGGCCGCCCGATACGCTGCGCCTTTACATGGCAATGCATCACTACCGCCTGGCCTGGAGCCACAACGAGGCCGAGCTGGCCCAGGCCGCCCAAATTGCCGGTACGCTCAACCAGGCTGTTACCGCCGCCGCAGGCCAATCTGCTCCGCCGCTTGACCCTGGCCCGGCGCAGGCAGCCTTTACCGACGCGCTAAACCACGATTTGGACACGCCGGGCGCAATTTCAACCATGAACAGGTTAGCCAAAGAAATTGTGGCCGCAGTCCGGGCCGGGCGGCAGGTTCACGCGGCCCAGGATGCCTTGCGGGCGATGGCCCGCGTGTTCGGCCTGCGCCTGGATGCGGCCCAACCCGAAGCGCGGGTGATTGACGGCTGGAATATTCACCTGAAACGGTTTAGGTAGGCTTTCTTATCTCAAGGCGTCCAGTGCGGCCTGGTACTCTGCCTTGACTTGCCGCGAAGGGGCGTGTTGAATGGCCAGATGGTAATACTGGCGGGCCACTTCGGGCCGGCGGCGATTCTCGCGGGCCAGGCTGGCGTACAGGGCGTGGTCAACCGGCAAGGCGAAATTTTGAATCTCGGCCAAAAGTTGGTCATGCGGAATATTGTGGCCCAGATAGTAAACGTGAATCACCGGGTCTAGCACAAAGCGGACCGCCTGCTGTTCGCTCAGCCAGGCTTTTATTTTGGCATCGGCCCCGGACGAGAAGATGCTCAAAATTACCCAGCTTCGCTCGCTGCCGGCCACGGCCTGCTGCACCGATGCCAGATTTTGGTAGTAATTGGGCGCGGTCCAGGCCCGGGGATAATACCAGTTCATGGTTGGCTCGGCCCGAAAGGCAATAACCGCATCATTGGGGCCGGCATTGGCCGCCACAAACTCGGCCACCAGACGCCATTGCTCTTTATCTTGCTGGCGGTAATAGCGGCTCAACCCAACCCCAAAATTAAACAGCGCCAACGCCAGCAATACCGCCAGCAGCCCCACCGACAAACGGGCCTGTCCCCGTTGTTTTAGCCAGCGCGGCCCGGCCAGAATGCCGGCGCTCAATAAGGCCAAGCTGGCCGGAAAAATTGAGATAATGTAGCGTGAGGCAAAAAAGGTATCCCGATAAATCAGAAAAATGGTAATAATCACCGGCGGCAGCAGCAGCCACAAAACCAACAGAAAGAGCAGCCGGTATTTTTTGCGAGCCAGCAGATAAAAGCCGCCCAGCCCGGTAAGTCCATAAAAATAGAGCAGCGCCGGCAGCGACTCCTGGCCGACAAACGGGGCCAGAATCATGGCCCGAATAAACGGCCAATCGACATCGGGGCCGGTAACGGGTTTGGGCTGGTCCGACATATTGGCCGTAAATTTATCGGGCTGCACCAGCGCCTCGCCAAAGCTGGCCGAGGTATAAAACAGCACGTCGCCCCAACCCATCCACCAAAAAATCGCCAGCGGCGCCAACCCCGATAGCGCCAACGCGCCACACAAACGCGCGGCCCGCGCCCGGCCCGGCCCGGTTATAAAAATAACGGCCAAAAAAATAAACAGGGGGATGATAATGACGGCGGCAAAAATGTGGGCCAGCAAAAAAATCAACACGCCGGCTTGCAGCGGGGCAAAATAACGCCAGCGCCCGGTTTGCCAAAATCGCCAAAAGCCGTATCCGGCCAGCGTTACGCCCAGCACCACCAGCGCGTAGGGGCGCACCTCCTGGCTGTAGCGCACGTGAAAGGGGGCCAGCGCCAGCAGAGCCATCACCAGCAGCCCCTCGCGGCGGCCCAGCAGCCGCCGGCCAAATTGATACATGACCGGCAGCGTCAGCGTGCCAACAACGACCGCCGGCAGCCTGACCCAGCCATCGCCGCGGCCCAGCAACATCCACACGTGAGCAATCAGATAATCCAGCGGCACCGCCGAGTGGCCGCGCAGCCGGGGAAAGATCGTCTCTAACGGCCCCTGGGCAATATCCAGTTGCAGCAGTTCATCGTACCACAGGCTCTCGCTGCCCAGGGTGTAGAGCCGCAGGGCAAAACCCAGAGCAATTATCAATAGAATGATTTGTTCCGTATCCCCGATACGTAATAAGTAATGGCAGGTAGTGCGCAAGGCGTGGTACGTGGTACGTAGCGCGTAGTGCGTATTGCCCGAGGCCTGAGGCGTGAGGCGGGACAAGTTGACCGCAGCGAACGATGATAACAACTTTTTTTCTTTTAATTTTTCATGTCTAATTTCTAATTTCTCATTATTCATTGATAAAACAGTTGTGCCAAAGCTGGGTGCTCAAGACGCCCATCAGTAACGGCCCCAAATTAGGTTGACCCGCCTGATGCGCCCGCCGCAGTTGGGCAACGGCCTGGGGGTCAAAAAAACCCGCCTGCCGGAGCGAGTTGGGCGAGAGGGCGGTTTCGGCCCAATCGGGCAGGCGGGCGGCTTGCAGCCAGCGGGCATAGGGCGAGGCCAGCCCCTTTTTTCGGCGGGCGCGGGTGGCCTCCGGCAAAATTTTGCGCGTGGCCCGCCGCAGCAGGTATTTTTCGGTGCGGCCCCGGAGTTTGTAACGGGCCGGGAGAGTGGCGC
>CAZAPG010000070.1:0-27723 GCA_964486935.1 uncultured Caldilineaceae bacterium
AACCCGATGTTATCCTAATGGATATTCAAATGCCCCAGGTTGATGGCCTGGAAGCAACCCGACGTATCAGAACAGAGACAGAGCTAACCGACACCCCAATTATTGTTTTAACTGCCCTGGCCATGGCCGGCGATAAAGAACGCTGCCTGGAAGCCGGCGCCAATGCTTATGTTAGCAAACCCCTGGATTTTGACCAACTGATTGCAACAATCCAAACTCAGCTTGCATAAGCAGAAAAGAATTTTGAATTGTGACCGATAAAAGCACCATCCTAATTGTAGATGATGAGGAACTAATCAGAGCTACTTTGGAAGGGCTGCTGGTTGCCCAGGGGCATGAATTAGCCTTTGCCCGTAACGGCGCCGAAGCCCTAACCCTGGCCGTCGAACTAACCCCCGACCTGATTCTGCTGGATATTATGATGCCGGAAATGGACGGCTTTGAGGTATGCCAGCGGCTGCGAAGCGACCCCCTGCTGGCAGAAGTGCCGATTATTATGATAACCGCCCTGGATGACCGGGAGTCGCGCCTGGCCGGAATCGAGGCCGGCGCCGATGACTTTATCTCAAAACCGTTCGACAGCGCAGAACTGCAACTGCGGGTGCAAACGGTGATTCGCCTTAACCGCTACCGGCGCTTATTAATAGAGCGCAACAAGTTTAAATGGGTGGTAGAGCAGGCCGAAGATGGCTACCTTATGCTTAACGCCGCCGGCCTTATCTTATATGCCAATCCCCAGGCCCGCATATTTTTAAACCTGACCGAAAACGAGTCAACAAAAATCAACCAGCCTTTTTTAGAATTGGCTCAAAAAGATTACGTTTGCGAGCCTAAAACCGCCTGGATTGGCTGGCCTAACCAGCCTGCTATCCAAACACCCTGCTACCTGGTGCGGCCAGAAACCCCAACAACCGGCAGTTTTTGGTTGCAGGTAGACCTCATTGAAATGAGCTCCCGCGACAATGAAAAATATCTGGTCAGGCTACACGATATTACCGCCAGAGTCAACGCCCAAAAAATGATGTGGACCTTTCACGACCAGGTAAGCCACAAACTCAGAACGCCGCTGGCTAAACTCATCAACGCCTTAAAACTGCTCAATGAAGAACGCTCGGACCTGTCTGATTCCGACCGGCAATTTATGTTATCAATGGCCGATAGCAGCGCCATTCGGCTGCACCAGGAAATTGGCAGTATTTTTCAATATCTCAATACATTTACCACCACAAAATCCACCCAAACGCTTTGCAGCCTGGCCGACATCCCCCAAATTATCGACCAGATAGAAACCTCGCTAGAGCTTCAATCGGTCAATATCCCCAACCGGGAAAAATTAGAGGCCCTGAGCCATGTTTATCTTTCTATCCCCCGCCAGGCGACAGAATTGATTCTGTGGGAGTTGCTCAAAAACTCTCAAAAATTTCATCCCAATAAGTCGCCCAACCTGGAAATTAAAATCACCAAAATCTCAAATGGGCTTAAAATACAGGTAAAAGATGATGGTTTAACCCTGCCCCCGCAGCAACTTGCCAAAATGTGGACTCCCTACTACCAGGTAGAAAAGCATTTCTCCGGGCAGGTGCCGGGGATGGGATTAGGGTTGTCAATGGTAGCCTCGCTGGTGTGGAGCGTGGGCGGCGATTGCCAGGCCTACAATCGCGAAGATGAGACCGGATTAATCGTCGAGATTATTGTGCCGCCGGCCATAAATACTCCGGTAGATTAGCCCGATAAGAGCCGTTATGAACCCAAATGAGCCTTTAGAGCAATGGCCAGCCACTATCCTGATTGTTGATGACGACGCTTTGGTGCGTGAAGTTTTGCACGACTTTTTGGATAGCCAGGGTTATCAAATTGGCTTTGCCCAAAATGGATACGAGGCGCTGGACAAAGTAGCCGAACTTTTGCCAGACCTGATTTTGCTCGATGTGATGATGCCCGGCATGGATGGTTTTGAAGTGTGCCGGCATCTCAAAGCGCATCCGCAGTGGCGGCATATCCCCATTATTTTGGTAACAGCCCTAAACGATAAGCAAGATATGGCCAGAGGCATCGAGGCCGGGGCCGATGATTTTCTCTCAAAGCCGGTCAACAGCACAGAACTGCGGGCGCGGGCGCGCTCGATGCTGCGCATAAAATCTCAATACGACACCCTGGAACGACAGCGCCGAGAGCTTGAAGCCTCGCTCCACCTTAATCAAAAATTATCGCAGGTTATAGCCCAGCACCTTGAAGCCCTGGAAGTTTTGCACGATACCGGCCTGCGCCTGCTAAATAATTTAGATATCGACTCCGTACTGAATCTTGTTGCCCAAACCGTGCTAGACCTCATCCCCGAGGCCGACGGCTGCGTTATACACTTTCTCTCTGATGACAAACAACAATTACTGCCGGTTGTCTTTTCCCCGGAAAATCGCACCAAACTTGTGCATCCCAGTTTGGGCATAGAAAAAATTACCGCGCACTCTATTGCCAGCGGGCAGCCCGTTTACCTGCCCGATATCTCGGTGGCTACCCAACCCTTACAGCCGCAAATCCCCAACATGCGAGCGCTGCTGGTTGTTCCCCTGAACGATGCGGGCAACCCGATGGGAACGTTGAGCGCCTATAGCCGGCAGCCAGGCATATTTGAAGAAATGCACCGGCATGTGCTCTCAATTCTGGGACGACAGGCGGCGGTGGCTATTACCAAGGCCTGGTTTTTTAGAAATAAAGAACGCACTATGGATGAGGAAAAATGGGCCATCCGCAATATGTTTCAGCGATACGTTAGCCCGGCGGTGGTTGAACGGCTGGTCAACGGAGAAGAAGATTTGGCCCTGGGCGGCAAACGCCAGCAAATTAGCGTATTGTTTGCCGACATTCGGGGCTTTACCGGCTTTAGCGAAAAGCTGCCGCCGGAAAAATTGGTTGAGACTCTCAATCAATACCTGGCTTTGGCTGTCAACGCCATTATGGAGCAGGAAGGCACGCTGGATAAATTTATGGGCGATGCGGTAATGGCCATTTTCAACGCCCCCCTGCCCCAGCCCGATTGTACCTTACGTGCGGTAAAAGCCGCCCTAACCATGCAGCAGGCAATTGCCCAATATAATGTCCAAGCTACCCATCAGGAAAGACTCAGCTTTGGCATTGGTATCCATTTGGGGCAAGCGGTGGTGGGCAACATTGGCACTCCCCAACAAATGAATTACACCGCCATTGGCGATACCATCAACCTGGCCAAGCGATTGGAAGAGAACGCCGATGGCGGGCAAATTTTACTCAGCCAGGCTGCCTACAACAACGTACAAAGCCATGTAACCGTAAAAGATTTGGGCCAACTGGCCGTAAAAGGGCGCGCCGCCACCGAACATGCCTACCAACTGATTGACCTGAAGAAATAATTAATGAGGTTGGCAGTCTGCGGCCATCATCACGGCCCCCAGCTGATGCGCTCATTCATCCAGACCCGGTCGCCTTCACCCCAGGGGCTGGGGTTGGTATTGATTTTTGAAATATCGACCAGTTTAGTTGGTTCGCCGCCGCTGCGGGGCATGGCCCAAATGCCCCACTTGCCATCCCTGTCCGAAACAAAGGCCACCCAGCTTCCACCCGGCGATACGGCCGGCAGCCCATCCTGAAAATTGGGCGCATTCGACAGATTGACCAGGTTGTTGCCATCCAAATCTATGGCATAGGCCTCCCAGTTGCCGTCAAGACTCCCCGCCGAAAAGAACACCTGAAAGCCATCGGTATCAGAAGGCCGGCCATTGCCTGTAACCAGCAGTTGCCTGGCCCCAACGCCGCCCGCCTCCCACAGCGCCGATGCGCCGCTGACCACATAAATGCCATCATCTCCCTGAAACGACCAGAAGGCAATGCGGTCATCATCAGTCCACACCGGCGCTTCGCCAATAACCACTTTACCCTTGCCGGGAATGTCGCGGCACTTTTCATTATTTTCCAGCGAGGGAATTTGCAGCGAGCAGGGAATAAATAGGTGCGATAACGGCCCGCCGGTGGCCGGGTCTATCAGTAATTTAGGGTTAGAATAGGCATAAATAGTGCCGGCGGGATTCCAAAAAGGATAGCTGTCATCGGGCGAGTTGTTAATGACTCCCTGCCAGGCGTAACTGGCGTCAATCAACCCGATGCTATCGCCCTGGGGGCTATCTTGCAGGTTGACCAGCAGGCGGCCATCGTTGGAAAAATTGGGCTGGCGCGCGCCGGTCTGCACCTGAAACGGCTCGCCATCGGGTAGTTCCACCACCCAAACATCGTAGCGGCCCCCGCCATTATCCACCGGAAAGGCGATGCGCCCGGCCAGCGGGGCCGGCGTAGGCGGCGGCGTAGCTGTGGGCGTATCGGTTGGGGGTGGAGGCGGTACGGTGGGCGGAGGCGAAGCTGCCGGCGTGGGCGTGTCTGCCGGGGTGGGGGTGGCTACCGGGGAGTCAAACGTTGATTGTGCCGGTTCTTCCGTGGCCTCGGCTTCGGCCACAACTTCGGTTGGGGTTGGCGATGGTTCCGGCGTGCTGGTTGGCTCCTGGGTAGGGATGGCGGCGGTATCGGCGGGCGGGGTATCGGTGGCCGTGGCAAATCGAGCCAGCACAAAGGTGGGGGTTGACGTGGGGATTACCGCCATGTTAAGCAAATCGCTGGAATTGCAGGCCAATCCGGTAAGCAGCATTAAACATACCAGGCTAATTAATTTGTACTGTTTTGTCATAATCTTAAACCCAAAGTATTTACCGGGCAATTGATTGGAATTTACGCCGTTCACCTGCTCAACTGTGTAAGCTCTAATTATAAAAGTTTCAAACCCTGAAGCGAAACGTCCTGCGCTTATTTATCATCGGCAAAGGCCACATAAGTGCCCAGAGCAATCAGCGCGCAGCCGGAGAAAAGCCGCTGGCCCAATCTCAACCTGGGGGTTTCCATTAGCCATTTGCCCAGAGGCCCGGCCAAAAAGGCTACCACCAAATCGGCGGCGCTATTCAACAGCACCGAAATGCTGCCCAGAAAAATAAATTGCCCCACCACCGGCCCGGCAGGGTCGATAAACTGAGGGATGAAGGCCAGAAAAAACAGGGCTGTTTTGGGGTTAAGCGCCTCGGTAATAACACCTTGCCGGAACGCATGACGGTTATTTGCGGTGGGAATTGCCGCCACTATAATCGCCTCCTCTTTTTTTAGCAAGGTATGAATCCCCAAATATACCAGATAGGCCGCCCCGGCGTATTTAACCAGGCCAAAGGCCACCGCCGATGTAGCCAGAATAGCCGACAACCCCAGCGCCGCCGCAATGATGTGAAACAGCCCGCCCACGGCAGTGCCAAAGGTTGAAGCGACGCCTTCGCCGCGCCCGCCTTTGATGCTGCGGGTCAGCACGTAAAAAATGCCGGGGCCGGGGGTTACGGCCAAAATGAAGGCAGCCATTAAATAAATTCCAAAAGTGGTAGAATCGGGCATTGGTCTTTCCTATGGGTTCTGTTTTAGCCAGCGTTTCAACAAAAAAAAGAAGGTGTAGGGGTCAACCACGGTGTAATTGGGGGTCAAAATTTGACCATTTTGCCCCGTAATCTGCCCTTCAGCCTGGTGCGCGTGCAGGCGGTCGCGCACGCCCCACAAAAAGGTGCTGGATTGAAATGAAGAGCGGATGGCCAGAAAGGGCGGGCGGCCTTCCTCCAGTACGGTGCGTTTGTAAACGGTGTGAATGGCCTCGGCGGCCACATCGGGCGTGCCGGCCAGCGTTTCCGAAGGCAGGCCCAGCACCGGCGTGTCGCGCTGAAGCCGGGGCCAGGGTTCGTCGGTCTGGTAATCGGGCGAGAGGATGCCGACCGGAGCCAGCAGGGTAAAGGCGTCAAGCCGCCGCTGCGAGAGATGCGCTCCGTGGCCGTTGAGCAAGAAACCCTGCAGGTTGTAGCCATAACTGCTGTAAAATTGATAAGTGCGCCACAGCCAGCGCAGCAACGCCACCTCGCCGAGGCCGTCGGGGTTCAGATAGCCCGCGCCGCTGTTGGCCGCCACAAAATAATCTTGCGGGGTTTGGGTGGCATAGAGATAAGTCATCATGGCCGGGATATCCTCTACCAAGGCGGGATTAAACCCCCAACCCAGCGGAACCTGGCCCCGGCGCTCATCCAGCCAGGGCCGGGTGGCGTAGTTGGCCATGAGCACCTGCACCGGATGGGCCAAATCATAGTCGCCGGCGTAAAAGGTTACAAAAGTGCGGCCGGGCGCAACTTGCCCCTGCGGGGTCAATAAGCCCCGGTCTATCAGTTCGGCTTCGGTGGGGGGCGCGGGCATTGGGCGGAGGGCCGGGCGCGGGCCAAACTGATGGACCGACACGTTAGCCATCGCCACCCCAAACACATCGCCGCCGCCGCCCTGCAGGTAGGCCCCATACCGGGAAAAGAGCCAGGTGCTTTCCCACTCGCCCTCGGTGGGCAAATATTGGCCGCCAACTTCGGTGGAATATTTCTCGTACCAGGGGATGAAACCCCATACTTTTATGAGTTGTCCGTTAGCCCGCGCTTCGGCGGCTTGCGCAATTGCTTGCAACGCGGCCAAATCGGCGCCGGGGGGTTGGGTGGGGTCATCCAGCGGGGACTCGTCGGGCCAGGGCGACAGGTCAAACGCAAAGCCGCGCTGCTGCACCACGTAGTCGCGCTCCAGGGCGTACACCCCGCCGCGAGTCATCTGCCCCTGGCTGTAGCGAGTGGCGGGCCAGCCGTCCAAAAAATAGGCCAGAAAGCGGGGGTTGGCTTGACCGGTATCCAGGTATTTTTCTTTGGCCCACAGGTAAGCGTCGGCCTTGGGCGAGCCGGTGGCGGGGGTGTGGCTGCCGGGCAGGGTGCCGGCCCCCGGCACAAACATGCCCACCAGCGATTTTTTAACCTCGAGCCGGCTGGTTATCTGCGGCGCAAGCTGGCTGCCGGCCCGCAGCACGGCCAAATTTTCCACCCCGGCGATGGTGGTGGCAACATTGAGCGTGGCCGGCACCGCCGGGTCCCACAGCACCAGCCCAGGCGCGTCGCCGGCAAAGGTATCCAGCACCGCCTCAAGCGAGGGCAGTTCGATAATTTGGGTGTTGGCCAGCCAGCCGTAAGGTTGGCCGGGTTCCTGATATTTTTGCAGCCAGAAGGCATCCACGCCCGGCGTGTCGAGCCGCTGGTGATCGTGGTTTAGATAGAGACGGGGCCGGTGGCGGTTGACCAGCCCCTGCAAGGTGGTCAAAAAAATCAGGGTGTCGTAATGGCGCAGCAAATCCTGGTGCGACAGGCCGGGCGGTGGCGGGGTGTTTTCGTCGCAGCCATCGGCCTTGCCCGTCAGGGCGGTGCAATGCTCATAGTGATTCAGGTGCAGGTTGCTGACGTCGAAAACGTAGAGCCGGTCGGGGGGCGGGTTGGCCGGGGTGGGGGTTAGGGTGCAGGCGGGGAGAAGGAGAAGCATAAGAATAATCAGAAATGGGGTGAAGGTGTGGAGACGTGTTGCATGTTGCGTAAAACGTGAAAATTTTTTACGCATCACGTTTCACAACTCTGATTGTTTACAGAGAGATGGGGATGGCAAGTCACAGGAGGAGGATTACTCCGGCAGATTGAGGATAAAATAGGCCATCAACACACCCCAGATAATAGCCGCACCCAAACCCAGCAATACGGCCAACGGCATACTTTGGGTGTAGACCCAGGCGCTCCAAACCGCAGCGCCACCAATGGCTGCGGAGATCAGCGTGGTGGGGGTAACTCGCATTAAAAACCAGTTGGTGGGAGAAATTTCGCCAATGCCCGGCATCTGGCCGATGAAGTAGTACATCAACCCGCCCCACAGGCCAAAAACCAGCACAATTAATAGCGTCGTCAACCAGACCAGCCCCAAAAATGACCAGGAAAGCCAGATGAGCGCGCCTCCAACGCCCAGCAAAAGCAACGAGGCAGGCACTACCCGCACCAAAAACCAGACGGTCAATGAGCCTTCGGAAACTTTGCCGCTGCCCATGCAGGTGGTGCAAAGTTTCTTCTCAACATTGAATTTGCCGGCGCCAATTTCGCCCCATTGATTACAACGGGTGCAATCGGTTCCATCGGGCAGCAGTTTAGTACCGTCGCAGTCGGGGCAGCGGGTGGTTATTTCTATTTTTATCTGGCGTTGGCCGGTGCCGTGGCAATCTCTACAAGTGGGCATGGTTGGTATTTAGTAATTGGTGATTGGTAATTGGTGATTACGATTTGCTAATAACCAATTACCGCTACGCCAAGTTTAACACAAAATCACAAGTCGGCAAAGTGTGTTATGAATTTCACTGCCCCATCACTTTGTCATTTGTTACAACTTCGGTACAATTTCAGGCGTGACTCTAAAATACGTGCTCAAAAGCCTCAGCCGGCGCAAAATCAGAACCATTCTCATGCTCCTGGCCCTGATTGTGGGCGTGGGCGCGCTGGTGGCCCTTAACGCCACGGTTGACACCTACGAGCGTTTCTACCTGGCCACCATCAGCAACAGCGCCGGCGATTATGACCTGGTAATCACCAAAACCGAAATTGAACCCAACCTGCTCATGGATGAGCATCTCATCGCCACGGTGCAAACAATTGTGCCCAACGCCAAACGCATTGTGCCCCGCATTCAGGGCGTGGTGGATGTGGATGTAGCGCGGACCGACCAGATAGCGACTGTCGATGATTCGCCCGCCGTGGCCAGCACCGGCGCCGAGTTTGCCCCCGCGCCCGGCAATCTTTCGGTTGCTACAGGGGATAACTCGCCCTCAGCCCCTCCCGCTGAGGGGGAAGATGGGGGGGGAACGCATGGCAGCGCCCAATTTATTGCTCTTGACCCCCAAATTGACGACCTGGGCAACTTTGAGGTGGTCAGCGGCACCATCAATCTGGAGCCGGGTTACGCCGTGGTGCTGCAAGAAACCGCCGATACCTTTGGCCTGGCCCCCGGCGCTACCTTTGACATCAGCTACGCTCTGCCCATCCCCCGCCAAAAGGGCGTCGAGAGCGCCTCGGAGGTGAGCACCCGCCGGGCCAGAACCACGCTGACCGTGAGCGGCGTGGCCCTGCAACGGGGCGTCACCGGGCGCGAGGATAACGACGGCGTGCTGGTCAATTTGAATTACACCCAACAATGGCTGAGGCTGCCCGGCCAGGCCGAGCGCATTGTGGTGGCCTTTGATGAGGGCATTTACAGCAATAACGACCCGCAGGCCGCCGCCTTTGAAGCCCGCCGCCTGGCCGAAAAAATTCAGGCCGAACTTGGCGAGTCGTACAGCTACAGCCTGCCCCGCGCCACCACCCTGAGCAATACCTTTGAAGCCTTCATCTTTTTTCAGGCGCTGGTTTCTATTTACGGGCTGCTCTCGCTGAGTGTGGTGGGGCTGCTGGTCCGCACCATGGTGATGACCAACGTGCGCGAGCAAACCCGCGATTTGGCTCTGTTTCGCATTTTGGGCGCGCCGCGCCGCTATCTGTTCTCGCTGGTGGCGGTGGAGGTGGCTGCGCTGGGCGTGGTGGGTATTGGGCTGGGGTCTATTGGCGGGCAAGCCCTGACCAACACGGTTATTGTGCCGCTCATAGCCGAGCAGGCCGGCGTGCCGGTGGCCGATATTCCGCTGGTTTCGCCCCAGGCAATGCTGCTGTCGATTGCCACGGCCACGGTGGTGCTGATTATCAGCGCCTACGCCCCGGCTCGCCGCGCCGCCGGCACCAAAATTATGTACGCCATTAACCCCGGCGTGGCCGAAGGGTTAGGCCTGGATGACCTGGCCAAACTCCGCGAGCGGCGGGTCAATTTTAAAATTTTTCGCGGCGGGGTAATCACCCTGTTTTACCCGGCGCTCATCTTTTTTGTGTTTCCGCTGGCCTTTACCTTTGGCGTGCTGTGGCTGCAAGCCTCGCTCATTTTTGGCTCGCTGCTGCTGCTGATTGTCGGCACCTCGCTGCTCTTTTTTCCCATCACGCTACCCATGGAACGGCTGCTCATTGGCCTGATTAGCCTGGTAGCCGCCAGGGTGGGCTACTTTGCCCGGCGCAACGTTAGCCGAGGCTCAAACCGCAACACGCTCATTAGCCTGATGATTGTGATTAGCGCCACCCTGCCCACCTTTTTTGCCACAACTTTAGCCATTGAAACGGCCAACACCACCACCGATGTGCGGTTACGCAACGGCGCGCCGCTGGTTCTACGCAAATCTGGCGCGGTACAGGTGCAGCAGCGCAACGGCCCCGGCCCACCCCGCGAAGATGAAACACCGGCAGAGGTCAAAAATCGCTTTACGCGGGAACTGCTGGCCGAACTGCGGGCCGACGGGGCGCTTGGCCCCAACGTGGCCGTCACCTACCGGTTCGACACCCAAATCAAAGATGCAGTTGGCCTGCGTAACGTGGGCGCGCGGGTCTACGGGCTGGATGGGAGTCTGGCCGACATCACCTACACCGAGGGCATCGAGTGGATTGCCGGCGGGCCGGATAGCTTTGCCCAGATACAGGCCGACCCTGACGCCGTGATTGTGAGCCAGGGGCTATCCGAATTTTTTGAGCGCGGTGTGGGCGACACCCTGCGCCTGAAAGGAGAAGGGCTGGACCACGAGCGGGTGGTGCGCATTGTAGGCGTGCTGGGGCGCTTCTCCGGCTTTGACGGCTTTACCTCCAAACGCACCTGGGCCGAAGATGGCCGCACCGACCTGTTTCTCAACGAAACCGCCTTTCGGGAGCTGACCCGCGACCCGCTGACCGGCCCCTACGACCCTGCCTACCCGGTTTTTGAACGATTGATGGCCGCGCCTAACCTGCGACCGGGAATTATCGGTTTGCCGGAAGATGTTGGCAAGGCAGCCATTGCCCAGGTTGCCGCCGATATCCGCAAGCAGTACGGCCTGACCGAGCAGGTAAGCGCCCGCTCCACGCCGGAGGATATCGAGACGGCGCAGGCCAACGCCGAGCAGATTCGGGTGGTGATTGTGGTGCTGACCAGCATCAGCTTTATTTTGGCCATTTTTGGGGTATTTGTAGTGACGTATATTTCGGTGTACACCCGCCGGGCCGAGATTTTTATGCTCAAGGCCATTGGCGACTCGAACCGCCACCTGTTTGGCATGTTCCTGAGCGAGGCGCTGATAATGACCCTCAGCGCCACCTTAACCGGCATTGTGGCCGGGGTGCTGCTGGGTTACGTCTTCCGCTACTCCAACGCTTTCAGCAGCGAGACGCCCACCGTGCCCGCTTTTGACACACTGGTAACGCCGGCCATGCTCACCCTGATGATTTTGGCCGCCCTGGTCAGTACCTTGTTTGCCACCTGGAACTACCTGCGCCGCACGGCCATCGAGATTATGCGGATGATCTAACCCACTATAATCAGGAGACAAACCAATGCCAACCGACCCAATTCCAATAGCCTGTAATTTTACCGCCATTGACCGCGAGCATCGAGAGCAGCACATGGCCACTACGCAACAGCTGTTTGAGCAGGTTGAAGCCGTGCGCGAACTGCCAAATGGATATGCATTCCGCCTGCCCAACAACACCGATACTTTTCTCCAGGCGGCTTGCTTTATAGCCCACGAACGAGACTGCTGTCCCTTTTTTCATTTTGAAATGGCGCTGGAACCGGCCGGCGGCCCCTTCTGGCTGCGGTTGACCGGCCGGGAGGGGGTTAAACAATTTGTGTGGGCAGAATTTGGCCCGCGCCTGAACGAGGCCGCCGCGCAAGCCGCCCAACCCGACCGGTTCTGATAAATTGCCATAGCTCCAGCCATCGGTACAATTTGTGCCGGTACACAAACCAGCCCAGATAGGCCACGGCCAAAACTTCTACCACCCACACCTGCGGGTAGCGCGTAACAATATCCAGGTAAACGTTGACCATCTCCTGCGGCGTGTTCATGGGTTTGTATTCCCAAAAAACATTCCAGCCAAAAAGCGGCCACCAGAAAGATTCGGTGTGGTTCCACATTCTATCCAGCAGCAGGTGGGCGTTAAAGGCCAGCACATACGGCAACCCGCTGCGCCAAAAGAGCAGCGCCGCCAGCAGCACGGCGAGATTCAGCAGCAGGCTGTGGGCCACAAGCTGGCTGGTATGGGCGTCGGTAAAAATTAAAATAGCCAGCGGCTTGTCGATAAAATCCGGCAGCAGCGAGCAGGCCGCCAGCAGGCGATAATCTACATGAGCCGGGCGGGATTTATTTTTTTGCAGCGTTTGAGCAACGCCCCAGGTAACAGCCACGTGGCCGGGAGGCATCATAAGTTTAGCTCCGGGTGGGGTAATGAAATGACAGGGAACAATTTCCAGAGCAGAGTTTTACCGAAAAATCAGCGCGATGTCAAACCTTGTGTTTTTATATGAATCAACTATTATTTCAGCAAGGCAATAAATTTTTGGGAGGATTCAATGCGTTACTTAATTATCAGATGGATTATTCTGGCCGTGGCTATTGCTTTTACCGCCTGGTTGATGCCGGGGGTTCAAATTCACGGCAATTATTGGGTAAACCTGTTCATTATTTCGGCGGTGTTTGGATTGGTCAACGCCATCATCCGGCCCGTTATCTTCCTGCTCACCTGCCCGCTGATTATTCTAACCCTGGGGCTGTTTACCCTGGTCATCAATGCGCTGATGCTGTCGCTTACGGCCTGGCTGCTGCCCGGTATGTTTACTGTTAGTGGTTTTTGGACCACCTTTTTTGCGGCGTTAATCATCAGCATTGTGTCGGGCCTGTTGAGCGCCTTTGTGTATGATAAATCCAGCCACTGGTAAGGTTTACTTTGAGCCTGTTGATTGTTATCATCCTGGCCTTTTTTGCCATTTACACCCTTGCTGTGGCCGGATTTATTATTTTAGATAATCGCAGCCCGCAATCCACATTTGCCTGGCTGTTTCTGTTTATTATTCTGCCCATCTTTGGGGTGCTGATTTACATTTTTTTTGGCCGCAACTTAAAGGTTTTCAGCAAACAAAACCAGTTGGTCAAGCAGGGCGCCGGCATCGACCTGAGCCGGGACCTGGCCCATATTACCGCCCGCCACGATGAGTATATTCACCGGCTGGCCGGCGAAAAACCGGCCTCGCACAAAAAAAAGCTGCTGGAGTTAGGCCACCGAAACGCCAGCTCATTGCTAACCGGCTGCAACGAGCCGGAAATTTTGCAAGACGCTTCAGAAAAATACCCCCGCTTACTGCAAGATTTGCAATGCGCCCAACACTCCATCCACATGGAATATTACATTTGGACCGAAGACGAATTTACCCATCAGGTCAAAGATATCCTGATTGAGCGGGCCAGGGCCGGCGTTGAAGTTCGCTGCTTGTACGATGCTGTGGGCGGCAAAATGAGCTATAGCTACCTGAATGAACTAACCCAGGCCGGCGTTCAAATTTTGCCCTATCTGGAATACAGAAAATTGACCACGCTGCACACCATTAACCACCGCAGCCACCGCAAAATAGTCATTATCGATGGAAAAATTGGCTACATTGGCGGCCTCAATTTAGATAATGACCAGCTCGATGGCGGGCGCTATTTTGATTGCTGGCGCGACACCCACCTGCGCATTCGGGGCGAAGCCGCGCTGGCCCTGCAAGCCATCTTTGCTATTAGCTGGTACAATACCACCCAGGAAAAAATATCCGGGCCGAACTATTTTCCGCGGGTGGGCCAGGAAGTCAGCAACTTTCTCCCTATTCAAATCACCACCGCCGGCCCAGACTCGCAATGGGGCGCTATCCGGCAACTCTATTTTTTCATGATTATGTCTGCCCAAAAAAAGGTCTATATCCAATCCCCCTTTTTTATTCCCGATGAAACTGTTGCCGAAGCCATCAAAGCCGTATCGCTGGCGGGCGTCGAGGTAAAAATAATGTGTACCCCCAGGGGGACAACCTACACCATCCCTTATTGGGCCGCCAACACTTACTTTGCCGATATGGCCCGGGCCGGCGTAAAAATTTTTCTGTACCAAAAAGGTTATTTTCATCCCAAAACGCTCAACATTGATAATGCGGTTTGTACTATTGGCACCGCCAATATGGATATTCGCAGTTTCAACCTTAACTACGAAGCCATCGCCGTAATTTTTGACGAGCAAAAGGCAACCGAGCTGGAGCAGGATTTTTTGAACGATTTGCAGCATTGCAGCGAATGGACCCTGGAAGCGTACCTGGAGCGCAACGTTTTTGTGCGGCTGCGCGACTCGATTGCCAGATTGGCCTCGCCGCTGCTGTAAAATCAAAATTAATGAAGACCTCAAAGGTTTTTGAAACCTTTGAGATCTGGAGTAGCTCCAAAGAAAGATGTTAATGGTGGCAAATAACAAGAACAACGGCGCCAACGTGCTGGCCCTCATCCCCGCCTACAACGAGGCCGGCCGGATTGCCGGCGTAGTTGCAAACGCCTGCCGTTACCTGCCGGTGCTGGTGGTAGATGACGGCTCGCAAGACGATACCGCCCAAAAAGCAGAAAGCGCCGGGGCGATGGTGCTCAAACAAACTCCTAACCAGGGTAAAGGCGCGGCGCTGCAAGCGGGGTTTCGCTGGGCCATCAAGCGCGCCTATCAGGCGGTGATCACCCTGGATGCCGATGGCCAGCACGACCCGGCGGAAATTCCCCAATTTTTGCAACTGTACCAGGCCACCCAGGCCGACCTGATTATTGGCCGGCGAGATTTTAACCAAATGCCGCCCCTGCGCCGGCTGGCCAACTGGCTGGGCGGCCTCACCTACTCCTGGGCTGTCGGCCAGCGCATCCCCGATAACCAATCGGGCTATCGCCTCATCAGCCGCCGGTTGATAGAAATTATTTTGACCAGCCGGGAACAGGGCTTTGAGTTTGAAGTAGAGATGATTACCACCTGCGTGCGGCGCGGCTTCAAACTGGCCTGGACTCCTATCCGCACCATCTACGCCGGAGAGTCCAGCCATATTAACCCCATCCGTCATGCGCAAAACTTTACGCGGATACTGTGGCAAACGCGCCGCGCCGCCAAACGCCTGCCAGAGGAATAATGGCCCTGCGCCCCCGCCATCTTAGACGCTACCGGCAAATTGTTGAGGTTCTCACCCGCCACGGCTTTGAAGCCCTGGTTACGCAACTAAACCTGCGCCCCTACCTGAACATGCCCCGCCGCTTCCGGCGGCAAACATCGGAACCCCCCGGCGAAGTGACCCCGGCCCAGCATGTCCGCCTGGCCCTGGAAGAATTGGGGCCAACCTTTGTCAAACTGGGCCAGATACTCAGCACCCGGCCCGACCTGCTCCCCCCGGAATTTATTACCGAGTTGAGCAAATTGCAGGATGAAGTGCCCCCCGCACCGTGGGAAAAAATAAAAGCGATTATCGAAACCGAGCTTGACGCCACCCTTGATAATCTCTTTACCTTTTTTGACCCCACCCCCATTGCCGCCGCCTCGCTGGCCCAGGTACATGCCGCTACCCTGCCCAACGGCCACAAAGTTGTGGTTAAAGTTCAGCGCCCGGATATTGAGCAGGTGATTGACAACGACCTGGATATTCTGTACGACCTGGCCCGCCTGGCCCAGGAGCGCACGGCGCTGGGCGACTACTACAACCTGGTTGACCTGGCCGAAGAGTTTGCCTACTCGCTGCGGGCCGAACTGGACTATCGCCGCGAAGGGCGCAACGCCGACCGCTTCAAAGCCAACTTTGCCAACGAGTCGCACCTGTATGTGCCCCGGGTATACTGGCAATTCACCACCCGCCGCGTGCTGGCGCAAGAGCGCATCGCCGGCATAAAAATTGACAATATCGAGGCGCTGGACGCCGCCGGCTACGACCGCCACCAACTGGCCCTGTACTGCGCCCGGCTCATCATCAAAGAGGTGCTGGAAGATGGCTTTTTTCACGCCGACCCGCACCCCGGCAATATGGTGGTCATGCCGGGCGGAGTTATCGGCCTGATGGATTTTGGCACCGTGGGACGCCTCACCTCCACCGACCGGAGCAACCTGGTGCGGCTGTACATTGTGGCCGTGCAGCTAGACGCCGAAGGCATTGTAGAACAGTTGGTGCGGATGGGCATTGCCGGCGGCCATTTGGACCACACCGCCTTGCAGCGCGACCTTCAACGCATCCTGCTCAAATATCACAATCTGCCGCTAAAAGACATTTCTACCCGCGAACTGCTGGAAGAGATACAGCCCATTATTTACCGCCATCGCCTGCAACTACCCAGCGATTTGTGGCTGCTGGTTAAAACATTTGCTATTATGGAAGGGGTAGGCCGCCGGCTTGACCCCGACTTTGATATTTTTGCCGTGTCAAAGCCGCACGTGGCCCGTTTTTTGCGCCGCCTGTGGCTGCCCTCGGAATGGGGGCCGGGCGTACTGCGCAGCCTGACAGGCTGGCTCGACCTGACAGGCAACCTGCCCAACCATCTCTCGCGCCTGCTGCACCAGGCGGAACGGGGGGAGCTTACTATACAAATCAATCAGCCCGCCGTAGAGCGCACCACAGTTCGGCTGGACCATATTGCCAACCGTTTAATATTGGGTTTATTATTATCTGCGTTAATAATAGCGTTGGCTTTGCTCATTCCCACCTTCAACCTGACCTGGCCCTGGAACTTCTTTACCTGGATTATCATTATCAGCTTTGCCATAATGAGCATTTTGGCCTTATGGTTAATTATCTCTATTTTACGCTCTGGACGGTTATGATGAAACCACAAATTCAGCAGACACCCGCGCCCAAATCGCTGCACCTTACCTATATTGGACACGCCACCATCCTGATTGAAATTGACGGCCTGCGCCTGCTCACCGACCCTGTTCTACGCAGCCGCATTTGGCACCTGCGCCGCCGCCAGACAGCCATTCGGGAAAGCTGGTATCAAAACCTGGATGCCGTACTCATCTCTCACCTGCATTGGGACCATCTGGACCTGCCCTCGCTCAAACTGCTGGATGATACTACTCAGCTAATTGTACCGCCCGGCGCCGCCCAAATGCTTCGCCGCCGAGGCTTTAAGCATGTCAGAGAATTGCCGGTTGACCAATCATTATCGCTGGGCCAGGTGACGATTACCGCCACCTACGCCCTGCACAATGGCGCGCGCTTTCGCTTTGGCCCGGCCAGCGATAGCCTGGGCTTTATCATCCATGGCTCTCAAACCATCTACTTTGCCGGCGATACCGACCTTTTTCCCGAAATGGCCGGCCTGGCAGACCAATTAGATATCGCGCTGCTGCCGGTGTGGGGCTGGGGGCCAACCCTGGGGCCGGGCCATTTAGACCCGTATCGGGCCGCCCTGGCGCTGCAAATGCTCACCCCGTCGCTGGCCATTCCCATTCACTGGGGCACGCTGCACCCCCTGGGGTTTGACTGGCTTGACCCCGCTTTTCTAAAAGAGCCGCCCCATACCTTTGCCCGCCACGCCTCGCAACTGGCCCCGCAGGTAAATATTCAAATTCTACCGCCCGGCGGCTCTATTTTGCTGTAACCCCGTCTAAAAATCCTTGCGCTCAGGTTAAAAGGGTGTATAATCTTCGTACCGTGAGCTTGTAAAAAATTCCACAATTAATAGCATACCCAATGAAGAATGGACAAGGAGGTTTCTTCATGAGCGCCACCAGCCTGAGCGTGCTGGCCCTTCACCGCAGCACTATTGGCAAAAAAGTTATCATGGCCGTTACCGGCGTTATCTGGATTGGTTTCGTTACCTTTCACATGTACGGCAACCTGAAGGTTTTTGGCGGGCCGGCCTATTTTAACGAATACGCCGAGGGCCTGCGCGAATTTGGCTCCCCTATTTTTGGTCACTCTCATCTGCTGTGGGTGGCCCGGCTGGCCCTGATTGGGTCAATTGTTCTGCACGTCTGGTCGGCTTACTCGCTTAACAACCGCAATTTAGCCACCCGCACCACTAAATACATCAAACACACAAAACTGCGCGATAACGCCGCCACCAAAACCATGATTTACGGCGGCACGGCCATTTTGCTGTTCATCATCTTTCACCTCATGCACTTTACCTGGGGCATTCCTGGTATTCACCCCGATTTTGTGTGGGATGACGCCTACCACAATCTGGTGGTCGGTTTTCAGTCATACGGATATGTGCCGGCCATTCTTTATATCATCGCTATGGTCTTTTTGGCGCTGCACCTGTACCACGGCACATGGAGCATGTTTCAAACGCTGGGCCTCAACAACAAAACTTACACCCAGGCCATCCGCGCTTTGGCCTGGGCCATCTCTATTATTGTGCCGGTGGGCTTTATTATTGTCCCGCTGGCGGTCATGTTTGGCATAGTTAGCTAAAAAAGGATTTTGTCATGACAACCACAACCCAACCTGTCATCGATATCAGCGCCATTCAATTCAAAGAGGGAACGCTAGACCCTCAAGTTCCCGATGGCCCCATTCAAGACAAATGGGATAAACGCCTGTTTGATATGAAACTGGTCAACCCGGCCAACAAGCGCAAGTACAACATTATTATAGTTGGCTCCGGCCTGGCCGGCGCCTCGGCAGCGGCCACCATGGGCGAGCTGGGCTACAACATTCAATGTTTCTGCTACCAGGACAGCCCGCGCCGGGCGCACAGCGTAGCTGCCCAGGGCGGCATCAACGCCGCCAAAAACTACCGCAACGATGGCGACAGCATCTTCCGCCTCTTTTACGACACCGTCAAAGGCGGCGACTATCGCTCTCGCGAGGCCAACGTGTACCGGCTGGCCCAAATCAGCAACAACATCATCGACCAGTGCGTGGCCCAGGGCGTCCCCTTTGCCCGCGAATACGGCGGCATGCTCGACAACCGCTCGTTTGGCGGGGCGCAGGTATCGCGCACCTTTTACGCCAGGGGACAAACCGGCCAGCAGTTACTTTTGGGCGCGTACCAGGCCCTTGAGCGACAGATACACGCCGGAAAAGTCAAAATGTTTCCCCGCACCGAAATGCTGGATTTGGTCGTCATCGATGGCCGGGCGCGGGGCATTATTACCCGCGATATGGTGACGGGTAAAATCCAATCTCATCTGGCCGATGCCGTGGTGCTGGCCACCGGCGGCTACAGCAACGCCTTTTACCTTTCAACCAACGCCAAAGGCTGCAACACCACCGCTATTTGGCGCGCCTACAAGCGGGGGGCCTTTCTGGCCAACCCCTGCTTCACCCAAATTCACCCCACCTGCATCCCGCCCGCCGGCGAGCACCAATCAAAACTGACCCTCATGAGCGAGTCGCTGCGCAACGACGGCCGCATCTGGGTGCCCCGCGACCCCAACGAAACACGTCCGGCCAACCAGATTCCGGAAAAAGAGCGCTACTACTACCTGGAAGAAAAATACCCCAGCTTTGGCAACCTGGTGCCGCGCGATGTGGCCTCGCGCAACGCCAAAGAAGTGGTTGACAATGGGCAGGGCGTGGGCGAGTTGAAAAACGGCGTTTATCTGGATTTTGCCGACGCCATCAATCGCCTGGGCAAGGATGTTATTCAAGACCGCTACGGCAACCTGTTCGATATGTATCGCACCATTACCGGCGAAGACCCCTACCAATCGCCCATGCGTATTTATCCGGCCCTGCATTACACCATGGGCGGCCTGTGGGTTGATTACAACCTGATGAGCACCATCCCCGGCCTGTTTGTTATTGGCGAGGCCAACTTCTCCGACCACGGGGCCAACCGCCTGGGCGCCAGCGCGCTCATGCAAGGGCTGGCCGATGGCTACTTTATTGTGCCTCATACCATAGGCAACTACCTGGCCCAGGCCCAACTAAAGCCGGTTGACACCGGCCACGATGCCTTTAAAGAGACCGAAGCCGCCGTCGCCGGGCGCGCCAACCGTCTGCTCAACATTCGGGGTAAACGCACCGTTGACGAACTGCACCGCGAGCTGGGCAAAGTTTTGTGGGATTACTGCGGTATGGCCCGCAACGAAGCCGGGCTAAAAACCGCGCTGCAAAAAATTCCCGAAATCAGAGAAGAATTCTGGAATAACATCAACGTTCCCGGCGAAAATGGCGAGCTGAACCAGACTCTGGAAAAAGCCGGGCGCGTGGCCGACTTTATGGAATTGGCCGAACTGATGTGTATCGACGCCCTGCAACGCAGCGAATCGTGCGGCGGACACTTCCGCGAGGAAAGTCAAACTGAAGAAGGCGAAGCCCTGCGCGATGACGAAAACTTCTCATTTGTCTCGGCCTGGCAATACATGGGCGATGAAAACGAGCCTGTACTCAACAAAGAACCGCTTGAGTTTGAGTACGTAGCCCTGACCCAGCGGAGTTATAAATAAGTAATTAGTAATTGGTAAATAGATAATTAAAAAATTACCAATTACTAATTATCAATTACCATTTGAACATCGCAACCTTACAAACAGTCAATGCCCGACCTTCAATCCAGGAGTAAATCGCATGAAATTACACCTAAAAATCTGGCGACAGAAAAACAGTAACGCGCAAGGGCGTTTGGTAGATTACGAAATTGACGAAGTCAGCCCGGACTCATCGTTTTTGGAAATGCTGGACCTGCTCAACGAAAAGCTGATTGTCCAAAACGAGGACCCCGTAGCCTTTGACCACGACTGCCGCGAGGGCATTTGCGGCACGTGCAGCCTGATGATTAACGGCGTAGCCCACGGGCAAGACCGGGAAAAAGCCGTGGCCATTACCGCCTGCCAGCTTCATATGCGTAACTTCAACGATGGCGAAACCATCATCATTGAACCCTGGCGAGCCAAAGCCTTTCCCATTGTGAAAGATTTGGTGGTTGACCGCAGCGCCTTTGACCGCATTATTCAGGCCGGCGGCTACGTGTCGGTTTCCACCGGCAGCGCCCCCGATGCCAACGCCATCCCCATTCCCAAAAAAGCGGCAGACCGGGCCATGGATGCCGCCGCCTGCATTGGCTGCGGCGCTTGCGTGGCCGCCTGCCCCAATGCCTCGGCCATGCTCTTTACCTCGGCCAAAATTGCCCATCTCAACTCGCTGCCCCAGGGCCAAACCGAACGCTACCAGCGGGTGGTCAACATGGTGGCCCAAATGGATGAAGAGCTATTTGGCTCCTGCACCAACATTGGCGAGTGCGAGGCGGTTTGCCCTAAACAAATCAGCATGGATTTCATCGCCAGCATGAATGGCGACCTGATTAAAGCCACGCTCATGGGCATAGAACCCACTATCTAACGTGTCGCCCAAACTTTTACCCGTTGCTCAAAATCGCATCCTCCCGCAGAGAGACTCTCTACGGGAGGATTTTTTCAGCCCCAAGTTGTCATGAACATTTTGAATATCATCATCCAAAGTTGCCCCCATTCAGATAAAGAAGAGCAACTGCTCTGGCTGCTCCACCGCATGACCGGCGTTGGCATGTTCATTTTTTTAAGCCTGCATGTCTTACACATTGGGCTGATGGGCTTCGGGCCGGAACCGTTTAACTGGCTTATAACCCTGTTCCGGCAGCCGCCGGCGCAATTGCTGCATGTCTTTCTTTTCTTCAGCGTACTGTTTCACGCCATCAACGGCGCGCGGACTGTTTTACTGGATTTCTGGCCGGCCCTGCGCCGATACAATAAGCCAATAGCCGGCGCCGCAGCCATAATTTTTCTGCTGACGTTTATCCCTGGCGCGCTGTTAATTTTGATGGACGCCTTTTTACCGTAACGGAGAATATGCGATGATAACGCCACAAATCGAAAAAGTCCCGTCGAGAAATCTGTTTGAACGGTACGCCTGGCTGTTTATGCGCGGGTCGGGCGTAATTCTATTGGGGTTGGCCGTTTTTCATTTAATTTACATGCAATTTATTATTCCCGGCGGCGCAACCGCCATCGACTACGACGTTATCGCCGCCCGCTGGGCCGACCCGGTTTGGGGCTTTTTCTGGCGCTTCTTTGACTTGCTGCTGCTGGCCTTTGGCCTTACCCACGGCAGCAACGGGCTACGCCAGGTTCTCAATGACTATATTCGACACCCTGGCCGGCGCAAGGTTGCCAAATTCTGCCTTGGGGTTATTTTTGCGGCAACCTTGTGGATAGGCGCGGCTATTATTTTTACTTTTAGAGCAACGCCAACATCACTTTAATGGTAATTGATCACTGGAGATGGGTAACTGTTCGGCGGGTCGGGCCATGTAGACCCCTTTTTCCTGGGTGTCGGCCAAAATTACAGAGCCGGCGCCAACCACCGACTCGCGAGCAATTGTAATTCTATTTCTGATAATTGCCCCGGTTCCAATAAAGCTGTATGGTTCGATGGTGACGCTTCCCCCAATAATTACCCCGCCGGCCAAAAAACAGTGATCTTTTATCACTACATGGTGGCCAATGGTACAGCCGCCGCCAATGAACACATTATCTCCAAGTTGGGCAAAGGGTTGAATGAGGGTATTGGCCCAAATTTTACAATTTTCACCGGTTTTCAAATCCGGCCAAAGAGAAGCTCTGGGGCTAAGGTAGCTGATAAGCCGGTAGCCCATTTCTTTGGCCTGGTAAAATCTTTCGGCGCGTAATTTGTTCACTCTGGCATAGCCCACCGCAATCATCATTTTGTATTGCTGCGGCGGAAAAACAGAGTGGACCTCTCCAAACGGAATCACTGGCCGGCCAAACAACAATTCTTCATTGATGTAATCGGGGTCTACCGCGAATCCTGCCACCTCATATTGCAGGTCGCGCATAAGCTCAACGTAAAGCACCTGCGCCACCGAGCCATTGCCAAACAGAATCACCTTTTCCATCAGGGTATCTCCTGGTATCAAAATAATTTTGTGCGGTTTGCTATCGCTCGTTCAAGAATTTGAGCAAAAATCTCTTCGCGAGTGTATTGCCTGATAAATCGAAAAGCCTGTTCGACAATTTGGTTGCGCTCTTCCTGGTGAGCCAGATAATAACAAATGGTATCGGCCAGTTGTTCCACGGGCGATGCTACAATATGCCGGCCGGGTTGGTAAGCCGTGTGGGGCAGCGTTGGTTCTGTTACTACCAGGGCTTTGTTGTGGGTGGCCAGGGTAAAACGCATGGCGTTGTTGTCCCACGGCTCGCGCAATAAGTTGAGCATAATTTTGGTGCGATTCAGCAGTTCGGTGCGCTCCCGGCCAAAAATATAAGGGCGCTCTACCCCATCAATAACCAGCATTTCAACCCCGCGAACGGCCAGGTCGGCCCGCACGCGGTTTAACAGCCGCCAGCGGCGGCTGGTTGCAATTTTGCCAAGCCACACTACTGGGATATCGCGCTCCAGTTGCAGGTCTTCACCCCAATCGGGGTGGTAGCTGGGGGGAGGCACACAAGGGTCAAAACCCCTGGCCCGCAAAAAATCGCCAATCCAGGCCGACCCGGTGATAAGCAGGCTCAAGACCCCCTGCCGTTGCAGCCAATGGACATCCCCATAATACCTGAACCGATACGCTTTTGAAGTTACCCAGCGCAACCACGGGAGCGGCTGCCACTGCCCCTGATTTGAGGGCTGGTAGGCCCACCTTTCTACCTGCGAGCGTAACAGGCCGCCCCGGTAGCGTAGCCACTCTGGCAGCGCCGGGTTTGGAAATTGCTCCGATAACCACCACACAAACGCGGGCCGCTGGCCAGGGTTGCAGGCAACAAGCTGTTTACCCAACGGCGCCAAGCTGTCAAAAGGGCCAAAGGCAAACACAACATCCAGCTTTTGCGGTAACGGGGCATTAAAGGGGATATGTATTACCCGATGGCCTAAACTTTCAAAAATTCGGGTGGTTTGCCCGGCCAGCCCATCAACTGGAGTCCAGTACACAACGCCTATCTGCAATGAATTTACCGTGGCCATAGTGGCTAGAATTCTCCCAGCATCCGCAGCGCATCATCAAGGTCGGGTTTGTCATCGTCATCGGCAACAGCAGGGGCGTTTTGGAATTCTTCAATAGCAGCGGCCAGGGCAGCGATGGTGGGGTTTTCAAAAAGCTGCCGCAAAGACAAATCAACCCTGAAAATTTCATGCAGCCGGGCCACCAGCTGCGCTCCTTTGAGGGAATGTCCCCCGCTTTCAAAAAAATCAGCGTGAATATCAACCTGTTCTAAATCCAGAATATCGGCCCAAACTTCGGCGATAATTTTTTCGGTGGGATTGCGCGGCCTGACCGACTCTGCTGCGTCTACAGCGGATACGGCTCTATCTGGCGGGGGTAAAGCGCGCCGGTCGATTTTGCCGTTGGGCGTCAGCGGAAATTGCTCTAAAAACACAAAAGCGGAGGGCAGCATATAGGCAGGCACTTTTGTGCTGAGAAAATGGCGCAACTCTCCAACCGAAATTACCGACTCGCCCGGAACAGATGTAATATAAGCCACAATTTGCGTTTCGCCGGCGGAGTCCTGGCGGCCCAGCACCACCACCTCTTTAACCAGGTGATGCTGGCGCAGGGTCATTTCAATTTCTGCCGGCCAAACGCGGAAGCCGCGAACCTTCACCTGATTATCGAGCCGGCCAACATACTCAAGGTTGCCATCGGGCAGATAACGCCCCAGGTCTCTGGTTTTGTACAGACGCGCCGCCGGCGCATCAACAAAAGGGCCGGCCACAAATCGCTCTGCCGTTAGTTCTGGGTGGTTGATGTACCCCGCCGCCAGCCGAGGCCCGCCTACGCAAATTTCGCCCACAGCGCCTTGCGCTACCGGCTTCAACTGCTCGTCGAGCAGGTAAACTGCTGTATAATCAACTGGCTGGCCCAGCGGCACAACGCCTGTTTCGCCATCAATTTGCCGGGGAAGCGGGTAGTAACAAACGGTGCCGGCGGTTTCAGATTGCGAGTAAAGGTTGATGAATTGGGGCGGCTGCGTTACCAAAGATTGCCAGCGCTGCGGAACACTCCAGGGCAACGCTTCGCCGGTTGTTAAAATTAATCTCAAACGGTTATCAAGCAGTTTGCGCCGGCGGGCCTCATCAATTTGAGAGAGGGTGTCAATGGCGTAACGCCACACAGAAGGCACGGTATCCCACACGGTTGCGCCGCTGCGCTTTATCAGTTCAAATAAAGCCACGGGGTCCTGCTGCTGTTCAACATTGGTTATAAGCAGCGCAGCGCCTGCAAAAAGCGGCAAAAACATCTGTCGAACGGAAGCAGAAAAGGAAAAAGAGGCCGTGTGCAGGTACACATCATCCTCTGAAATTGCCAGCGCCTTTTGTATGGCCTGAATATATCGGGCCAGGCTGCCGTGGGGCACGGCTGCCCCTTTGGGTTGATGAGTTGAGCCAGAGGTATAAATAATATAGGCCCACTGGTTGGGTGTCACCTTGATATTTAAATTATCGGTTTGCTGACCCGCATAAAGCCCCTGGCTTGAGTCCAGGCAAATAACGGTAGCCGGGTGCGGGGGCAGGTTGGGCAACACATCTGTTTGGGTCAGAAGTATTGGCAATTGGGCATCGGTTAGCATAAAGACCAGACGTTCCGGCGGATACTCCGGGTCCAGCGGCACGTAACAACCGCCCGCCTTCAAAACAGCCAGTATAGCCACCGCCAACTCGGCCGAACGGGTCAGGCAGACCCCCACCGGTGTACCCGGCCCCACCTTGAGCGACTGAAGGTAACGGGCTAGCTGGTTGGCCTGCCGGTTGAGCTGCCGGTAAGTTAGGTGCTGGCCCTCAAATATCAGGCTAATGGCCTCGGGGGTTTGCCGGGCCTGAGCTTCAATCAAATGGTGAACAGCTTCAGGCTCGGTTGGGGCAGAGGCTGCGCTGTCCGTTTTGCGGCGGCTGGCGGGTCGAACCGGCTTGCACGCCGGCAGCAATACATCGGCGCTACCGGTAGTTGTCGTGACCCCCAGTTGATTAACGCCCGCAATTTTTATTTTGACTATCACCCCGCGCCCGGTTTCAATTTTGCCGGATACTGCGCCGCTGTACCAGGTAGTATCTCCGTAAAGATTGGGGGCTATAATTTGCGCCGATAGCCTCGTTAATGCGCCGGCGTCGCCCATCCAATTGGTCAGTAGCGGCGATAGCCAGGCAAAACGCATAACGCCATTATCAAACGGGGCCGGCATACCCCGTTGCGAGGCCAGCAAAAAATCTTCGTGCTGCTGCGAGTTTTTGACTGCCCAGCCGGTTACCGGGTGCTTAACCATCGTATGGGGCGCTTTAAGCCCATCTAAATAGCCCAGCGCCCCGGCCCTGTAGGCAGGGCCAATTGCGGCCTGCCAGCCAATCATATCGCCAATAGTGAGTGGGCCGCGCACTATAGGGGGAAGTTGTTGGCCGATTTGCACATCTGCCCCAAACAGTTTTTTTTGACCCGTCCGGGTTTCCTGTTTTAAAGCCTGCTCGATAGCTGCCAACTCTTTTGGACTATATTGATAAATAGAACGGTCGACCAGCAATTTGCTATCTTCCGTGTCAACCCGCACCAATGTGCCGGTTGCCTTGCCAACCAGGGTTTGGTTTTGATTCCAGTAGCTGGTTTCAGCCACGATATAAACTGCGCGGCGGCCAGCCCGGTCTTTTGATTCAAAAACATCAAGCTGTTTAGCGGCGGCGCTCAACCTGTCCCCTTTTAAAATGGGCTGAAACCACTGATATTCCAGCTCGCCAATCAAATTGAGCATAGGCACATTCAGCGGCGCGCCGTGCAAAATAGGGTATAACACCGAAGTTAAAAAGGCGGGGGGCGCAATTTGGCAGCCATATTGACTTTTAGCAGCATAATCCGCATCGAGCCACAGCGGGTTATCATCGCTAATGCCATAAGCAAAATGCCGAATGGCGTCGGCGGTAACGATAGTATTCCAGGGAGAACGCTCATTAACCTGTTGGCCTGTTAGCTGGCGCGTTCGGGCCACAAACTCATCAATGGCCATATTACTGGTATGGGTCATTACTAAGCCCCCTCGTTCTGTCAGCAATCACCGGCAAAACCGGGTTGACAACTTTATCTTATCTGTTTCATAAAGATTTACAATTATAAACCAGTTAGAACATCCTTAAAAAATGGTTAGAGCCAATCGGGTGCGTCCCAAAATTTGGGACGCACCCGAGCCAATCCAAACAAAAAGGCCGGAGCAATTGCGCTCCGGCCTTTTTTAGTTAAACCTCAATCGACTATTCGCCGGATGGCGTTGTGGCCGAGACAGGGCCGTGCGAGTTGGTTTCGCCATACAGGTCTACGTCTTCCAGTTTGTAAAAGTAGGTCGCGCCCGCTTCCACATCGGTATCGACATACTGGTAGCTGGCCCCGGATACGCCGTCGCCTTGCGCGGCAATCAAGGCCGAGTTGATTTGGGTGTACGGGCCATCTTCGGCGGTAGCCCGGTAGATATTGAAGCCGGCGTTGTCGGTTTCTGTGCCGGTTGTCCAGCTCAGGGTAACGCCCTCGCCGCCGGCCTGCGCCGAGAAGTCAACCAGGCCAATGGCCGTGGGTTTTTGCTTTTTGTTGGTAACGGTGCAGGTATCGGCTCCCTCGTCGGCAACGGTCAGCACTATCTCGTCGTTTTCATTCAGGCTACAGGCCCCAGAGGCTTCAACCGGCGCGTAGGTCGGATCGCCATTTTCCGTAACGATGTAGCTCCCCGTATCGAGGGTGGCCTGCCCATTGTGGGCAATATCCTGCGGGCCATCAGCGACATCAAAGCTCCAATCGCCCGGCTGGGCGCTGCCGCCCTCAACCACCTTCACAAAGGTGATTTCTTTTTGCTTGCGGGTATTGGTGACTTTACACTCGCCGCCGTTCTCGGTGACGGTCAGCTTGATTTGGCCGTTGTCCAACGCGCACGCGCCGGATGCCCCGGTCAGGTTGTACAGGCCATTTTG
>CAZAPG010000071.1:0-25627 GCA_964486935.1 uncultured Caldilineaceae bacterium
CCGGCTGAAACACCGTATCGCCGTGAGGGATGAGCACGCGGTCGTCGCGCCGGATGGAGATGAGTATGCACTCGTCGGGCAGGGAGGCGGCCAACTGCTGCACATTTTTGCCAACGGCGCTATCGCCCGGTTGCAGGGTCAAATCAACAAATTCCGTGCCGTCCAAATTACGCAGTTGCATACGTTGGGCGTGGTGCTGCAATTTGGCCCGGCGCGAGAGGGCCAGGTTGTAGGCGCGCACAATATCGGCCCGGCGAATCAGGCCCAGCAAATGGTCGGGCTGGCCTCTGGCAACAACCGGCAGTTGGCCCAAACCCCGCGGCCCCATCCGCACCAGCGCCTCGTTGATGGTTTCATCGGGGTGAGCCACCAAAAGCTGCGAGCGGGGCGTGCCAATTTCGGCCACAGTGGTTTTGCGGGGCATATTTTCGGCCAAAGCGCGGTCGGCGTCGGTTACGGTTACAATTCCCCACAAATTCCCCTGCTTGTTTAGCACCAGCAACCCGTGACGGCGCGAGCGGCTAAAAACGTCGACCAGTTCACTCAACGTTAAATTGGGCGAGACGGTGTCGAGGTCTGTGCGCATCACCTCGCTTACGGTAACGCTTTGCATCACGTCAACATCGCGGCCGGAGCGCAATTGAATACCCCGGCGAATCAATTTGAGCGTGTAGATATTTTCCCGGCGCAGCCGCTCGGAAATAAAGGTGCTGATAACGGTGGCAAACATCAGGGGCAAAATGAGCCGGTAATCGCCCGACATTTCAAAAACAATGATGATGGCGGTAATGGGGGCATGAGTGGCGGCGGCAAACAGGGCGGCCATACCCACCAGGGCGTAGGCGCCGTAGGGCGCGGTAATTTGCGGAAAAACCGCGTGGGCCAGCGAGCCAAACGTGCCGCCCAGCATGGCCCCAATAAATAAAGATGGCGCAAAAACGCCGCCAGAATTGCCGGAGCCTAAGGTGAAGCTGGTTGCCACTATTTTGGCGAATACCAGGATGGCCATAGTGCTCCACACCAGGTTGCCGTTAATGGCCTGCTCAATAAACCCCAGCCCGGAGCCTAGCACGTCGGGCAATGCCAGCGCCAGGATACCCAGCAATACCCCCCCCGCGGCGGGTTTGAGCCACTCGACAAATCCCCAGTTGTCAAAACGGTCTTCAAACCAGTAGAGAATGGTAACAAATAGCCAGGCCCCCAGCGCGCACAGCAGGCCCAACAGCGCGTAAAGGGGTAGTTCCCAGGGGCTAACCAACTCATAGGCAGGGACGGCAAAGGCGGGGTTGTCGCCCAAAAACTGGCGGCTGACAATACTGGCCGTGACCGCGCAAACCACCACGTTGCCAAAGTAAACCGTGGTAAATTCTCCGGCTAAAATAACCTCCATGGCAAAAATAGTGCCGGCGATGGGCGCGTTAAATACGGCGGCAATGCCGGCTGCCGCGCCGCAAGCCACCAGATTGCGAATGCGCTCGGTGGATAAATGGAACAGTTGCCCCACCACCGAGCCAATAGCCGAGCCAATCTGGACAATTGGGCCTTCGCGGCCGGCTGAACCGCCGCTGCCAATACAGGCCGCCGAAGCCAGCGCCTTGATGATGACCACCGGCGGGCGAATTCGGCCACCGCGCAGGGCAATGGCCTGCATAACTTCTGGCACGCCGTGCCCTTTGGCCTCGCGGGCGAATTTGTTTATGAGCGGGCCGGCGATTAGTCCTCCCAGAGCGGGGATGATGATAATGGCGGCAAGCCCCAGCCAAACGGCCAACTGGTTATAAATGAGTTCAAGAAAAAGCCTTTGAAACTGCTCAATGAACCAGATAAAGGCAATAGCCCCCAAACCCGTTCCAATCCCTACCAGAATTGAAGTTATTAAAACAATAACCGTTTCAGAAGGTTGGTGTCTGTCTAAAAATTGGCGGGTAATGTTGACGGTCATGTCGTTGTGTGTATCCTTTGTGGCGCAAAATCAAGGGGTTTATCTTACCTGAAAAAGTTGGGGAGTCAAAGATGCGCCCGGTCTGAGTTGAGCGTAGGGTTAACGTAGCTTGGGCGGCAAGTTGACGTGTTAGATGCGTTGAGTCTAAATGCGTAATTGCCGTTATACTGATGACCGTAAATCGGTGGGGGCCTGCTGCCAAACAGTTCAACAAAAGGCGGCAGGCCCCACACTGTCCAAAAACCACAAACCAATAGAGCCAGCAATATTTCTTCTCTCCTCCTTTAAAAAGCCGGGATTTGCCCGGCTTTTTTAATCCCCCTGAAAATAGGTGGTTAGTTATGATAGCGCCTGCCGCACAGTTTGGGCTAACGTTTTTACGCTCAAGGGTTTTTGTAACCAGGCGATAATCCCCTGGGCCAGTAATTCTTTGGTTTCGGTTTCCTGGGGATAACCGGTCATTGCGATGATGGCTACCTCTGGATTTTGTTCTCGTAATCTTTGAGCCAGGCTTAATCCGTCCATTTCTGGCATGGCTAAATCGGTTAGCACCAGGGCAACTTTATCCCGATGTTGGTTATATAAAACCAACGCTTCCTGCCCGTTGGTGGCGGTGATAACCTTATACTTTAACGCCTCTAAGATGGCCTGGGTTACATTGCGTACAGCTTGATCGTCTTCTACCAGCAAAATTAACTCACCTTGCCCCTGGGGCGTATCTGGGTTGATTGACAGGCCGGATGCCTGTGTAAAATTGGTCGAAAAGGGCAGATAAATAGTAAAGGTTGTCCCCTGTTTCACCTGGCTCGATACGTCAATATCTCCGCCGTGCTGTTTAATAATGCCATATACCTGGGCTAACCCCAGGCCCGTGCCTTTGCCCACTGCCTTGGTGGTAAAAAAAGGCTCAAAAATATGGGGAATATTGTCAGGGGCAATGCCCTCGCCGGTATCAGAAACGGTTAAAACCAGCCACTCGCCGGGTTCAAGCGGGGGCGTTGATATTGTTTGAGCAGACAAATGAATTTGCAATGTCCCGCCGCCGGGCATGGCGTCTCTGGCATTGACCGCCAGATTGGTTAAAACTTGTTGAATTTGGGTAGAGTTGCCATTGATGACGTAGGCCCTGTGGCTCGATGCGATATCAACCTCGATGTGAATGTTTTCCGGGATGGTGCGCTCCAGCAGCTTGACCGTTTCCCTGATTAACGGGGTCAGGTCCAGCGGGTGTCGTTCGGCCACAGATTGGCGGCTGAAATCTAAAATTTGGCGAATAAGATGGGCCGCCCGGTGTCCCTGCCCAATGATTCGGTCAAGAACATCATCCAGGGGTTCGACGGTTGCCGGGCTAAAGCGGGCCAGCTCTGCAAAGCCGATCACGCTGGTCAAAATATTGTTAAAATCGTGGGCAATGCCGGCTGCCAGTTGGCCGACGGCGGCCAACCGTTCTTGCTGGTGAATGCGCTGTTGAACCTCTCGCTCCCGGGTGATGTCTCGAATGATAATGAGCCAGCCGCCCCTCTCCGGGCCGGTTTCGATGGCCTGCGCCCGGAACTCGAAAATTTGGCGGGAAGGTTCCGAAATTTCCAACTCCTGGGGCAAATTGTTTGTGGCAAGCTTAAGTAGTTCTGTCAGGGGGTGTCCGGCCAGATGAGTCAAAATATCTCCTACGGAGGCTTGGGTAAGTGGAATTAGATATTCCTGAGCGGTTGGGTTAGCCAGAATGAGGCGTCGCCGGGCATCTAAAAGTAACACGCCTTCGGGAACAGTATCTACAATTTGGCGAATCTGCCGGGCATGGTCTTGCGTTTGCCGGAGCAAACGGCGCGTTTCTTGAAACAGATGCACGTTTTCAATGGCAATGGCAGACTGGCCGGCGATTGCTTCTAAAAAATCTACCCACTCAGAGTTGGGAAACAGAGGCGCTCGATGAAATATTTCCAGAACGCCTTCTAAACGGTCTTTGACGACAAGCGGAACGGCAAAGTAGGCAATAAATTTTTCCTGAGTAGCCAGGTCGGAACGTTTGAAATCGTCAACTATCTGCAAATTGGCAATTCGGGCGTTTCGCTTTTCAAGCGCTACTCGTCCGGCGTAACCTTTTCCCAGGGGTAACAGAATTTGTTTGATGGCGTCGGTGTGAAAGCCCTGCCCGGCCCGATATTCTAACGCCTGTTCCTGAACGTTAAATATTAACACATCGGCTGCGTCCACCTGTAATTGCTCTCTAACCTGGGTCAGAATAACCTCAAGAATAACCGTCAAATCCAGGCTGGTGGAGATAGCCTGGTCTATGTTGCGTAACGCCACCATCCGCTCCAGGTGACGTTGGGTTTGCTCGTACAGCGTGGTTCTGTGCAGCGCATTGGCGGCCATATCGGCGATGGCAGTGAGCAACTGGAGGTCTTCTTTGCCAAACGGCGTTTGGCGACCAACCCAGATAACGCCGATAGCCTGTTTCTCGGCCAGCAGGGGCAGGCCGGCTACGGCTAAACCCGGCTCAACCGGCGCGGGCCACTCGAGGCGCGGGTCGCTGTGCGGGTCGGCGGTTACGTAGGGGCGGCCAGAGGTTAAAATTATTTCCGTGACTCCCTGGCTGATGGGCCTGCGCTGGCCTGTGGGTTCGGTTGCCTCGCCCCGGCTGGCTTCAATAATTAATTCATCTGTCGCCACATCAACTATGGCCAGAATTGCGCTATCTACGGCCAGCAGCTCAAACAGTTGGTCAAGAATAACCGGCAGCATTTGGCTGCGGGTATAGGCCGGGCGCAGCGCCGCCGCTACTTTGTTGATTGCTTCCAGCCTGTCGGCCCGGCGGCGGGTTGCTTCAAACAGGCGTCCCCGGTCGATGGCGGTGGCTAACTGGTGGGCAACGGTGATTAACAATTGTTCGTCGGCCTGGCTAAAGGCGTCAACCTCGGCCCGCTCGGCATTGATAACGCCGATTACCTCTCCGACAACGGTAAGCGGGACGCACAACTTGGAGCGCATTCCGGTTTGCAGGTCAATATAGGCCGGCTCCTGGCGCACATCGCTCACCCGCCAGGGCCGGCCGGTGGCGGCCACTGTGCCGGTAATGCCTTTTCCCAGCGGGTAGCTGGCCTGTTTGACCTTTTGGCTCAGGCCCCGATACGATGGGTGGGGCCGCCACACTCCCTGCGCCTTGTCGACCAGGCCAATGCCAAAATTATCGGGGTAAAGGCTCTGGCCAATAATTTGGGTAGCCTGTTCAATCAGTTCATCCTCGCCGGCGTGTTGAGCGCCAACGGTGGCAATCGCGTGCAGAACGGTAAGTTCGTTTAGTTGGCGTTGCAGGGCAATTTGGGTCTGTTCGCGCTGGGTCACATCAATGGCGATGGCGGTAAGGCCGCTAACCTGTTTGGTTTCATTCCAAACCGGGGTCATAAACGCCTCGAACGTGCGCCCGGCCAGGGTTCCCACCCATTTTGTTGCCTGGCCGGCCAGAGCAGCGCGAACGGTATTGAGCATCTCCGGGGCGTCGGCGTACACCTGAAATATGGATTGGCCGACAACTTGACCCGCTTCAAAGCCAATTGAAGCCAGCCCCTTGCCTTCAAACAGGGTGAATATGCCATCTTGATTGATGGCGTAAAAGATAACGGGCAGATTGGTGACAATGGCCCGCAGCCTGGCTTCGTTTTGACGCACGGCTTCCTCGGCCAGTTTGCGCTCGGTAATGTTGTGATGAGCAACTACAGCCCCGCGCTGCCCGCTGAGGGGCGTTACTCTCATTGTATACCAGCGCTTTTCGGTTTTAGAATGGCAGGGGTATTCAAGCGTAAAGGTGGTTAGCGACCCGCTCAAAACGGCCTGAATTCCGGTTGAAGCCTCCAGGGCCATTTTTCTGGCCTCTCTGGTGGCGCGCTGGCAAACGTCTAAATAATTTACGCCAACCCCGGTGGCGTTTAATGATGGGTCTCCATTTTGACGCGCAAACTGCTCCCAGGCTTCGTTGACGGCAATAATTTTGCCGGTTTCATCCAGTACGGCAATGTGAGCCGTCAGCGAACTCAATACGGCCCGATTGAAAACCTCGCTTTCTTGCAGGGCTTTGTCGGCCTGTTTGCGTTCGGTAATATCCCGCGAAATGGCGATGATACCGCCGCCGGCCTGTCCGCTGCCAAGGGCTTTGCTGGTTGTTTCAAACCAGATATAGCGGCCATCTTTGCGGCGAATGCGGTAGCTATAGGTGTGAGCGGTGGGGTGCGCCTGATTGGTTAGGCTGGATTGGCGCAGGTTAACCAGGTCGTCGTAGTGAAAAAATTCATAAACATTGCGGCCAATGAGTTCTTTGGGTTCATAGCCCAGCAAGGTGCGGCAGGCCGGCGAAACATATTGATAAACCCCTCGCACATCATGCATAGAAATCAAATCGGTTGAATTTTCGGCCAGCAGGCGATAGAGTTTTTCACTTTCGCGCACGGTCTCTTCCGCCTGAATCCGTTCGACAATGGTTGCCACCTGCCCGGCAATTACCTGGATTAGCGCTTTCTCTTCTTTTAGAAATGGCTCTTTCTGGCTTGCCGGCGGCGCTTTCAGGTAGCAAACTGAAACGGCGCCCGCTTTCTGGCCGTTTATCATAATGTTGTGGGTTAGCTCCCATTCGGTCTGTTTGAAATTGCCGGTTTGAAATATTTGCCTGCTAAGAGATAGTTGAGCGCAGGCAATTTTGGGATATTGCCAGCCCGGCGGAATTGCCTCGACGATTTGCTGAAGCGCTTCTGTTAAGGATAAATCGCGTTGGTGGGCTATCGAGGCGATGGCAAAAAGGCAGTTTAACTCTTTCACCCGCTCGGTCAGGTCATGGGTTCGTTTTTCGAGCGCGGCTGTCACCCGCTTGCGTTCGGTAACATCACGTAAAGAGGCCAGGTAGCTGGCCTGGCCGGCCCATTCTGTTTCCGCTACTTCCATTTCTACAATAGACGTGCTGCCATCGCCGGCAATAACATCAAGCTCTAATCTGTGTTGCAGCGATGCCGGGAAGCCAAAGGGTTGGCCGATTAAATCTGTGGCATTCTGCCCAAACATTGCCACAGCCGCCGGGTTGGCGTAACGGATAATACTTTGATTATCTAAAACCAGAATGCCATCTATGTTTCGCTCGATCATTGCCCGAAAGCGGGCTTCGCCGGCGGCCAGTTCTTGCCTGAAACGGTGTCGCTCCAGGGCGTAGTGAATGGATTTGACCAGCAAATGCCCATCAATTTTATCTTTAACCAGATAATCCTGCGCGCCGGCCTGTACTGCTTTAAGGGCCAGCGCTTCGTCCTCAACGCCCGATAGCAAGATGACGGGAATAGCGGGGGCGTGGGCGTAAAGGGTGGTAAATGTTTCAAAGCCCTGGCTGTCGGGCAGCCCTAAATCCAGCAAAACTATATCGGTTTCCGAATTTTCAAGATGCGATAATCCCGCTGATAGCCGTTCGACCCGGGTTAGCCGGCAAACCGGGCTAACCGGCCCGGCCTGGGCCAGCAATTCTTCCAGCAGTCGGGCGTCGCCCAGACTATCTTCAATTAACAGCACCTCAATGGTTCTGGTCTGATGTTCGTGATCTTTGTTCATAAGCTAAATTACCGGCATGCTCCGGGTTGGTTTAATTTTTTTTCGCCATCTTTTTAGGCGACAGGTAGCAAGTCGATGTGATTAAGTTAAGCAAGTTGCTATTGCTTGGCCCTCACCTCAACCCTCTTATGCCGGGCGAGGGAGCAATTGTTTCCCGCGTTGTGGGAGGGGGCAGGGGGTTAAAACCCTTGTGGCGCTAACTAAATCACAAATTTGCGGGTGGATGAATCTCCCTAATTTTTTAAAGCAAAGAGGAGTCAAGCCCAAGAGCAGCCAAAACTTTTTCAGGCGGCGATAAGTCTCCAATTATTTTTATCTTTGGTGGCGGCGATTCGCGGATGAGGGTGGGCACCACCAATACCTGGTTTTCTCTGGCCGTTTCGGGCCGGGTTTGCAGGTCAATCACTTCGAGCTGGTATTGGCCGGCCAGGTGCGCCTCGCAAATTTGGCGCAAATTAGCAACCGCTCTGGTAGAATTGGCAGTATTGCCCATTACAAATAAGCGAAATTTCCAGGATTGTTGGTCAACTGCTCCCGGTCTGTTGGTGGTCGCCATCGGCGGATTCCTCCCGAAGTTTATCAGTATTTGAAGACGCCTGACGGAGTATAGCAATTTCCTCTCTGTCTTTGACCAGCGTATCTAGCCGGGCTTTTTGTTGGGCAATAAATTTGCTCAACTCTTCTCTCTCAATTTCATATTCGGCTTGCAAACTGGCAACTTTAGCCTCCAGAAGCTGGCGTTTGTATTCGAGTGCGCGCTGCTTTTGCTCAATCTCATGCCGAAGGGATAAAAGTTCGGCTTTTTCGCGGGCTTCTTGCGAATGTCGCGCCGCGCCGGTTAACACGCCCTCCGGGCCAATATATGGCTCTATCAGCTTTACGCCGGTATCCGTCAGATGAAATTCGCGAACCTGATTAGAGTGGGCCATACCGCGCGATTTAATGATATACATTACCCGGTTGCGCTCGCCGCTGCTTTCCAGAGTGTTCAGAATCAGCCAGGTATCGGCCAGCGAAGAAACGTCCACATCCGTTTGTTCCAGTTCTTGATCGCCATCGGTCAGGCTGGTTAGCAGCGAGGTTTTTTGCCGGGCTTTCAAAAAATCAATCAGCCGCACCAGGGTTGCTTTGACCTCGTATCTGAGGCCAATATTCAATAAACTGGTAATGGGGTCGATAATTATAGCTTCGGGGTCAAATTGAGTTATCAGGCGGTACATAGTTACCAGATGGGCCTCCAGGCCGTAGGCCGTGGGGCGCACCGAGTAAATTTGCAGTAGCCCCTGCTCTACCCATGGGGCCAAATCAAGCCCAATTGAGCGCATATTTCTGATGATTTGGCCGGTTGACTCCTCAAAGGTAAAGTAGACACACCGTTCGCCTTGCCGGCAGAAGGCGTGGGCAAAGTTGGCAGCCACACTGCTTTTGCCGGTTCCGGCGGCGCCGGAAACCAGAATGGTGCTGCCGCGATAGTAGCCGCCTCCAAGCATGTCATCTAACCCGGCAATTCCGGTTGAAACGCGCCCGGTAGATACCTGGTGCTCAAGATTGACCGATGTGATTGGCAGAATATAAAACCCCGCTTCGCCAATTAAAAAGGGGTATTCATCGGTGCCATGGGCCGAGCCGCGATATTTGATAACCCGCAAGCGCCGGGTTGACCGCTGGTCGGTAACCCGGTGGTCTAGCAGGATGACACAGTCAGAAAGGTATTCTTCCAGTCCGTGACGGGTCATAAAACTATCTGCTGCTCGCTCGCCGGTTACAATGGCGGTTACATTTTTTTGTTTGAGCCAGCGAAACAGCCGTTGAAATTCGGCCCGCAACATAGCCTGGTTAAGCAGGTTGGCAAAGAGCGCTTCAATTGTATCGAGCACTACCCGTTTAGCGCCAATCGAGTTGATGGCCTGCTCAAGGCGCACAAACAAACCATCCAGATTGTATTGGCCTATCTCTACAAAATCTGCGGCTTCAAGGTCAATGTGGTCAATAACCAACTGCTTGTTTTTGGTCAAGGCTGGCAAATCAAGCCCAAAAACGGTAAAGTTTTCTTGGATTTCCGCCTCGGTTTCCCCAAAACTTATCAGAACACCCGGCTCATTGTAAAGCGTTGCGCCGTGAGCCAGAAATTCCACGCCAAAAATGGTTTTGCCACAGCCAGGCCCGCCATAAATCAGGGTTGGACGCCCCTGGGGCAAGCCGCCATTCGTAATCTCATCAAAACCTTGGATACCGGTGGGACACTTTGCCACTGCCGGCTGAACAGATTGATGCTGCATTTTTTCTGTAAACATATATCTCTTTCCTGTTTCAAAATCGACAGGTTAATTTTGCGCAGATAAAAATTTGGAGCGCACCCTCTAGCAAGTAAACATAATATTTTACGACCTGGCAATAGATATCATAGTATTATAACATTTCAACCAGGGATTTCTATCCGTAATTCTACGGTAAAAGGGGGTCAATCGGTACTAATTTTTAACAATCTAACCCAATTCTAAAACCGGTTGCCTTTTAAACTTTGGCAGGTGGATTAATCGTCTTGCCTGGCTGCCGGGCCGTAAGAGGCTCCTTGCCAGCGTTGAAATAAATCTTGGTCTAATTCAATTTCAAACAAATCCAGCACCCGGTTGACGGTTTGGTTGATGATATCTTCGAGGGTTTGGGGGCGATGGTAAAAAGCCGGCATCGGCGGCATGATGATGGCGCCCATCTCGGTTGCCTGGGCCATCAGGCGAATATGCCCCAAATGCAGCGGCGTTTCTCGCAGCGCCAGCACCAACCTGCGCCGGTCTTTTAGGGTCACATCGGCGGCGCGCAGCAGCAGATTATCGCTGTAGCAATTGGCAATGCCGGATAACGTTTTAATGGCGCAGGGTATAACTACCATGCCCATTGTTTTGTAAGAGCCAGAGGAGATGGCGGCGGCCACATTATTAAAACTATAAAGGGTGTCGGCCAGGGCTTCAACCTGGTCAACTGCGTAGTCAGTTTCCAGCAGAATGGTTCGCTTGGCGGCGTTGCTCATCACCAGATGAGTTTCAACATTCTTTACGCTGCGCAGCACCTCCAGCAGCCGGATGCCATAAATTACGCCGCTGGCCCCCGAAATACCAACGATTAACCTTTTCATTTGCTGTTCCTTTAAGGCGCTTTTTGCAACGAAGAAACAAAGACAAAAGGTAACTACTCCGCCGCCGGTTGGCCCAGCGTTAAAACGCCGGGTTGAAACAGGTGAAAGGACGCTCAAGCGCCCTGAATTCGCTTAAAATTGGGCTTTTGAGTCGGTTTTAACCGACTTTCACCTGTCTTAGCCTGGGATTTGAATCCCAGGCGACGCCGGCTTACAAGATCTGCATTTTCATCCACGGCGCGGAATTATGAAAATTGACCACGGCGCTGCCGGGCGGCACAAGCTCGTCGCAGGCGGCCCGGATCGACTCGTCAAGGGTCATATCTAATACCGGCAGCAACTGCTCTAAATGCTGCACCGTTCTGGGGCCAATGATGGGGGCGGTAATGCCGGGTTGCTCTTTAACCCACAAAACAGCCAGTTGAGCCGGCGGGATGCCAAATTTTTGGGCCAGGGCCACAAATTGATTGCCAACTTCAATGCCTTTGGCCGTGACTCGTTCGGCATAGATGCCGCCGCGCAGCGCGGCCCGCGAGTCGGCTGGGAAGTTTTGGGCATCTGCGTAGCGGCCGGTCAGAACCCCCTGGGCCAGCGGCGTCCAGGGGATGACCGCCAACCCGTGAGCCTGGCACATGGGGATTAGTTCGTTTTCAATGCGCCGGTCCAGCAAATTGTAGGGTGGCTGCTCCGAAATGTAGCGAGCGCACCCTTTTAACTCACTGACCATCAGCGCTTCCATTACCTGCCAGGTCGGATGGGTGGAGCAGCCAATGTAGCGAATTTTCCCCTGCCGCACCAAATCCGTCAACGCGCCCAGCGTCTCGTCTGCCGGGATGTCGGGCGAGGGGCGATGCATCTGGTACAGGTCAATGTAATCGGTTTGCAGCCGCCGCAGCGAGTCTTCGCAGGCTTTAATGATATGCAATCTGGAGTTGCCCTGCTGGTTGGGGCCGGGGCCGGTGGGGTAGTGGGCTTTGGTAGCTAAAATGACCTGCTCTCTCTGCCCGTTTTGGGCCAATATCTGGCCAATAAATCGCTCCGACTCGCCGTTGGCGTAGCTGTTGGCTGTGTCGATAAAATTGATGCCGGCCTCCAGAGCGCGATTGACGATGTTGGCGGCCTCGTCGATGGGGGTGGGATGGGCAAAGTTGGCCGTGCCCAAACAAAGGGGCGAAACTTTAACGCCGGTTCTGCCTAATGCGCGATATTCCATTTTTACTCACCTGAGTTGGGTTTGGGGTTTATTATAGGGGCGGTAAATGAGGAAACAAAATAGACGCCCGCGAGTTGGGCGGGCGTCTATTAATTTTATTGATTTTTTGCTGCCGTTAAACGCCTGGTTTGATGTTCTGGTTCAGGCTAAAGAAGTTGGTGGGGTCGTATTTGTTTTTAAGGGCCACCAGTCGCTGGTATTTGGGGCCAAAGGCCTGACGCATCATTTTGTCGCCCTCTTCCTGAAAGCCGGGAAAATTGAGATAGCGGCTGCCATCCGAAAATTCCTGCATGTCGGCCACAAACTCGCGCAGCCAGGCGATGTTGGCTTCGTCATCTTCGGGTTTTTCCCAGTTGGCCTCCGGGCTAAGCAAGAAGGCTGCCTGCCGGCCATAAAAGGCGCTTTCCTGGCTGTCAACCTGTTTTACCGCGCCGCCAATGTACCACAGGTCAACGGTGCTAAAAACAGAGGGTTGCCGGCGGGCGTGCTTTACAAAGCGGTCGATAACTTCATCATCCAGCCGGCTCAGGTTGAGCGACTTCCAGTAGTAGCGCATTCCGTTGGGATAATCGGCATCAAAAACTTTTTGCGCTTCCACGTAGGGCATAATGCCGCTAAAGTCGGCAAGCGGCTGGCCAAAGTTGCGCAAGGGCTGCATCACTCTTTCGCCTTCCTGGGCCGGGCCGGCGTACATTGCGCCAAACAGAACAAAGGGTTTGCCCTGAATTTCCTTGGGAAAAGCCTCGCCGTGGGGCGGAATAATGCCGGTAGCCAGCAGAGTGCTTATTTCATCGGGCGCGGCGGCTGAGTAGTCGCGGTAAAATTGAATGGCTTTTTTCATGTTGTCGCCTTCGCCATTGTGAAACACAAAGGTAAAGGCCACTTCCGGCCCCAGCGGATAGAGCCGGTACTCAAACTCGGTAACAATGCCAAAGTTGCCGCCGCCGCCTTTAATGCCCCAAAAGAGGTCGCTGTTTTCGCTGGCGCTGGCCGTGATAACGCGGCCAGCGGCGGTAACTACCTGCGCCGATATCAGGTTGTCGCAGCTCAGGCCGTATTTGTTGCGCAGCCAGCCCAAACCGCCGCCCAGGGTTAACCCGGCAATTCCCGTGGCCGATACAACGCCCATCGGCGTAACCAGGCCGTGTTTTTGGGTGGCTTCATCCAAATTGCCAATGGTTGCGCCGCCGCCGGCGCGAGCCGCCCGGGCCTGGGGGTCAACATGAACGTAGTTCATTGGCCCCAAATCAATCACCAGGCCGCCATCGTTGGTGGCGTGGCCGGCTACGTTGTGGCCGCCGCCGCGCACGGACACTTTTAGATTATGCTCGCGGGCAAAATTGACCGCTGTAACAACGTCAGACACATTGGCGCAGCGGGCAATCAGCGCCGGATAGCGGTCAATCATTCCGTTCCATACGGCGCGGGCTTCATCGTACCCGGCGTCGCCGGGGCGAATCAACCGGCCGCGCAGGCTGGCTGCAAATTGTTGAATTTGGGTATCGGTGAGCTGTGTATCAACTACTTTTTCCATGCTTAACATTTGGGTTGACTCCTCAATTTTGCTGGTTAGATTAATTTTATTTGCTATTATCTGGCGCGTTGCCAATGGCGTTAGCCGGCCAGCGCAACGCCTACCATTGCCAAAATGGTCAGAAGAAAGGTAAAAAAGGCCGACCAGCTAATCAGTTTTTGATAAGTGTTCATGTTGACCTCCACTGTTGCGCGCTGGTTTGCGCCAAATTGACTTTCGAGACCAGTTTACTAAAATTTTGGGGTAATTTTATCTGCCAAAATATAGGTTTAGGGTTTGGTTTGGGGTTGGGTTGGGGCCGGCTTACAGGCGTATTGATTTACTTAATTTCCCGGCAGTGCTATACTTGAATCAGACCCAACCGCGATACAACCAGGTAGAAGTCAAGAAAGGGCGTTCTGTTGTCTCAAGTTGATGCCGTTGCCGCACCTGTTTTTAATTTGCCGCCGGAAACTACCCCTTTTGTGGGGCGCGAAAGCGAGCTGGCCGATGTTATCCGCCGCCTGACCGACCGTGATTGCCGGTTGTTGACCCTGGTGGGGCCGGGGGGCATTGGCAAAACGCGCCTGGCGGTTCAGGTAGCGCGCGCCTTTATTGACTCTAACCTGGCCGATGATTTTTTTAGCCACGGCATTCTGTTTGTGCCGCTTGGGGCCGTAAACTCGGCCAGCGGTCTGGTATCGGCCATTGCCGAAGCGGCCACCTTTGCCTTTTACAGCAGCGTGCCGCCTCAGCAACAACTGCTCAATTACCTGCGCCAAAAGAAAATGCTGTTAATTTTAGATAACCTGGAACATCTGCTGGATGATAGCGCCGGACTCATTGCCGAAATAATGGCCGCCGCGCCAGAGGTGAAAATTTTGATAACATCGCGCCAGGCTTTAGATTTGCAAGAAGCCTGGTATCATCCCATCCGGGGGTTGTCGTTTCCGCCGCTTGCCGGCGACGGCGGAGAACCCCAAACCGTTACCTCGCTTGAAAAGTACGATGCCGTCCGCCTTTTTGTTCAAATTGCCAGCCGGGCCAGGGTAGAATTTTCTCTGCCTGCCGAACAGGCTCATGTGGTGAAAATTTGCCAGCTTGTCGAGGGGATGCCGCTGGCTATTGAGTTGGCGGCTGTCTGGCTAAAAATATTATCTACCCGCGAGATTGTGCAGGAGATTGAGCGCAGTTTGGATATATTCAGTACCCGCTTGCGCAATATGCCAGAACGCCATCGCAGTATCCGCGTAATTTTTGAACACACCTGGCAGCTTTTGGCCGATGAAGAGCGGGAAACGCTCATGCGGCTATCTGTTTTTAAAGGCAGTTTCGACCCGCCGGCAGCGGCCTTTGTGGCCCAGGCATCGCTGCTGAATCTGGCGACGCTGGTGGAAAAATCGCTGTTGAGCCTGACCGATACCGGCCGGTATCACCTGCATGAACTGCTGCGCCAGTTTGCCGGTGAAAAGCTGGCGGCAAGCTGGCAAGAGGGCGCATCGGCGCACGAGCGACACAGCAGTTATTACCTTAAGTTTTTGAAAGCGCGCCAGCAAAAACTGGTTGGCCCCCGGCTTCAGCAGGCGCTAAACGAGATTGGCCGGGAAATTGATAACATCCGCCGCGCCTGGGATTGGGCCATTGCCCAGCACAATCTGGAGGCCCTGGAGCAGACCCTTGACGGCTTCTATAATTTTTTCCAGATTCGCAGCCGTTACCAGGAAGGCGCAGAGATTTTCTCGCATACGGCGGCCCGGTTGCAGCAGGTGGATGGCCTGAGAAACAATCCCGCCTTTGACTCTATTCTGCGCAAACTATTGGCCCGGCAGGGCGCTTTTTACTACTTTCTGGGCAGTTACGAATCGGCCCGCCGGCTGCTTGAAGAAAATCTTGATACAATCCGCAAGGCGGGCGGCCAGCCGCAAGAAGAGGCGTTTGTGCTTAACTTGCTGGGCCAGATTGCCGGCTGGCAGGGCAACGAGTCGGCAGCCGAAGGCTATTTGAACCAAAGCCTGGCTATTTGTCGGCAGTTGGGCGACCTGAACGCCGCCGCCGATGCGTTGCACAAACTGGCACAAATTGCCGGCAGCTTTGGTCGCTACGCCAACGGCAAAAAATTGGCCGAGGAGAGTCTATCGCTCAGCCGCAAACTGGGCCGGGCCGATTGGCGGGCGTATGCCCTTGACGTGCTGGGCTGGACCACCATTTGCCTGGGCGAGTACGCCGAGTCAGAGGCTCATTATCGAGAAGGGTTGGCAATTTTTCAGGAAATTGGCGACCAGCTTGGTATAGCCCTGGCGCTGGGGGGCATCGGTTCGGTGGGCTGGGCCATGGGCGGGGCCAGGCTCTCCGAGGCGATGGATTATTTTGAAAAAAGCCTGAGCCTTTGCCGGGATATTGGCCATCGCCACCAAACGGCCAGCCGATTGTGGTATCTGGCCCAAATTGCCAATGAGCAGCAGGATTACGCCCACGCCCAGAATTACGCCCGCGAAGGTTTAACCATTGCCAGAGAGGTGGGCAGCCCGGTTTTTGCCACCTACAACCTGTGCGCGCTGGGCGAAGCGGCCTGCGGCCGGGAAGAGTTGCAGACCTGCCGTCAATATTTGCTCGAAGCCTTGAAAATAGCCTCGCAGGTGGGGCAATTGCCAACGTTGACCATTGCCCTTTATCATTTTGCTGCTCTGTTGATTAAAGAAAGCGAGGCCGGCGAGTCCAAAAAAACCAGGGCATTGGAGCTGTTGACCTTTATTGTGCGCCATCCGGCTACGTGGCAACCCTTTAAGGAGCGAGCCGCCGGCCTGCTTGCCCGGCTTGAAGCAACCTTGTCTCCGGTCCAAATGGCTGCAAGCCGGGCGCGCGTTCAAAACCGCTCTTTAGATGAGCTGGTGGTTGAGATATTAAGTCGGGACACAACAATAACGGAAATATCTGGCGCCGCAGATAGCGCTGAAGCCCGGCAGGTTGCCCAACCTCTGGTAGAACCTTTGACGCCGCGTGAACTGGAAGTGCTCCAGCTTGTCAGCCAGGGATTAACCAACCAGCAAATTGCCGAACAATTGATTATTTCTGCCGGAACGGTTAAATATTACACCGCCCAAATTTATGGCAAACTCGAGGTTCACAATAGAACCCAGGCGGTAGCCCGCGCCAGAGATTTAGGGCTGCTCTCTTTTTGAGCGGTCTATCCGGCGCTTTGCGCCCCGTTTTTTTTTTACCTGGAGCCGCAGATACATAATTAAAAACAGGCCGCTAAAAATGGTATAGCAGCTGTGCAATATCCAAACAGGCCCAACGGGCAAACTGATGACATACAGCCAATAAATAATATTCCCCAGGTTGACCAAAACCAAATGCGCGCAGCTGTATGAGTGGACATCTTTGGTGCGGTACGCTTTTACCAACGTGGGAACGTGACTGCCCACAAATATTAAACTCGAAACCGTTCCGGCAATGAGCGAAATTGTTAGGGTATCCATTGTTAACCTCTCCATCTGAACTGTTGAACAGGTTTCAGTGTAGTAAAACAATGGATACATTTAATCTGCCAATCGACGGGTTTGGGGTTGGGCTTTAACCTCAGAGGGGTTGGGCAACTATGGTTGGGTTGACGGGCCGGGCAGCAAATCGCCAATCGGCCTAAATGCCAACCCATCCGCTCCAGTGGGCCAGCAGCCCGGCAATGGCGCCGCCAAAAATTAGCCAGGTAGAGTTTACCTTGAACCAAAACAGCAGCGTGGCGGCAATAAGCGCCAGGGCGACGGTTAGCGGGTCAACCAGCGAGGCGTAGCCAAGTTGCCAGGTAACGGCGGCCATCAGCCCCAGCGAGGCCGCATTGACGCCATCCAAAAAAGCGCCGGCCCGGGGCGATCTTCTCAGGCGAGGGATAATGGGGTTGCTGATGGCGACAAAAATAAACGACGGCAGAAAAATCCCCACTGTGGCCACAATTGCGCCCGGTACGCCCCCCAACAGGTAGCCAATAAAGGTGGCCGTTGTAAAAACCGGGCCGGGCGTTAGCTGCCCCACCGCCACCGCGTCGATGAGTTGCTGTTCGGTGAGCCAGCCCAGCCGGGTCACTAAATCGGTTTGCAAAAAGGCCAGCAGCACATAACCGCTGCCATAAAGCACCGACCCAATTTTGAGAAAAATTAAAAAGAGTTGCCATAAACTAAATGGCGCGGCATCAATGGTCACAAAATTCAGGCCAAATAAAAGCGGGGGCGCGGCGGTCGGGTTGACTTGCTGCCATCGCCGCAGGTTTTGCAGCGCCATCACCAGCAACCCGCCGGCTATCATCAACACCAAAATGTCGATATTAAAAAGATAGAGCGCCAGGGCAGCCGCTCCAATCAAGGCAGTCAAAACGTTTTTAAGGGCTTTTTGGCCCAGGCTCCACAACGCCTGAATAATCACTGCCATGACCACCGGTTTGACGCCGTAGAGCAGCCAGTTAGCCGTGGGGGTGGCGCTAAATTGAACGTAACTCCAGGCCAGGGCCAGCACCATGAGCATGGCCGGTACAATAAAGCAGGCGCCGGCCACAATCAGGCCGCGCCAGCCGGCCCGCACATACCCAATGTGGATAGCCATTTCGGTAGAGTTGGGGCCGGGGATTAGATTGGTTGCGCCTAACAGGTCTAAAAAATGCTGCTCGTCGAGCCATTTCTTGCGTTTAACCGCCTCATCGTGCATCATAGAGATATGAGCCGCCGGGCCGCCAAACGCGGTAATTCCCAACCTGACAAAGAGGCCGGCCACTTCCTTCAGGCGAGAAACGCCGTCCGAAGTCATATTTGTGGTTCTCCGTGGGGTATTAATTGCGGTTTATTTTTTGCCACAGGGCGGCCATCAAACGGGTAAGCAGTAACGCGCTTAAGCCTCCGGCGGCAAACAGGGTAGAAAGCTCTCCGCCGGCCAGTCCGGTCTCAAACAGGCCGGGCGTGCAGGCAAAAAACCAGCCAAAGCCGCTCAAAATCAAAGCTGCGCCGGCCATTACTCCCACCCGGCCAAAACCCCAAGGGCCAAAAAGGCTCAACATATTGTTGCGGTTGCGGGCCGCAACCCATTGCAGAGCGCCCAAACTTACCAAAAAGCAGAGAATAAAATAGTTTTGGGTAATTTCAGGATAGTTAGCAAATAACATACATCGACTGAGCCGTAAATTCTGCGCCATTATACCTCGACTACTGTAAGCCACAAATCGAAACGAAAAAGCCAGTTTGCTCTTAAGTTGTAAAATTAGTAGAATCGACATGAACCAGAGTTGACCCCTTGCAAATTGGGAACTTTGAAACGGGTCAATGCCATAGCGGTAGATATTTTTTAGGTTGGTGATGCGTACTTATGGAAGACCAGCAATCAAAAGAAGAGGTCCTTAGCAAAACGTTGTACATACTGGTAGAGTACGTTGGGCTGGAGCCGGAACAGGTGGCCGCCCTGCGCTTGCCAGATTTGCATTTGGCCGGTAAAAACCCCAGCCTCAGCGTGTCTACAGGGGGACAGCCTAAAACGGTTGAACTTGACCTGGAGGCGCATCGAGCGCTGGTAGGCTGGCTGGTTGCCCGGCCAGACTCTGTGGGCGATTATCTTTTTCCGGGAGCCGATGCCGGTGGAATGGAGCCGCGAGATATTCGGCAGGCTGTAAAACTGGCCGAAAAGAGCGGAAGCGGTTTGCCCGTTAAACCGATGCAATCCAAAAGCTCTGCGCCCCCGCCGCCTGCCCCGGCTCCGCAGGGCGATGCGCCCCATAAAATGCCGGAGGGTGACGAAACAATGGTTAGCCCTCCCAAACCTGGACCGGGCCAGCCATTTCCTGCCCGGCCCGCGCCGGCTGCTCCCCCGCCTTCTAACCCCGAAGGCGGGCCACCGTTGCGGGGCGCTCCGCCGTTTTCGCCGCCCCCGCCGCCATCCAGACCGCCAGAACAGGGCGGCCCGCCGCGCCCGTCCGCGCCATTTCCGGCCCAGCCATTTCCGCCCCCTGGCGGTCAGACCGGCCCGGAACAGGCCGACATGCCCGGACGCAAATCAACCGACCCGTTTCCCCGGTCAGCCGGCAGAAGCGAGTCCAAACCAACCCCAAAGCCGGTTGACGATAAGAAGCCCCGGATACCGCCCAAACCTGTGCGCCGCAGGGGTTCGGAACCTGTGCCGGTAACAATGCCGGGTAAAGAGCCGGAGCAGCCGCCTATACCCATTACCAAAGAACCGGAACCCTTTTCTCCCCCCGAACCCGAGACCCAACCGGCTGATGAAGCGCCGCCGCCAGATTCGCCCCCAACGCCGCAACCGGCCGTTGAACCCGCTCCTGCGCCGGCCCGGTCAAAATCGGTTGAACCGGGTCACAAAGCAGTCGATATGCCGCCCCCGCCGCCTATGCCCAGCGACGGCGTCAACCGGCCCGCAATTCTCTCGTTTGCGGTTGGCGGCGGGCTGGTGGTGCTGGCCCTGTGTATTATTTGCGTTGGCGGAGCCAGTTTGTTCTCTCTGCAAGAGGACACTCGAAACCAAATACTGGCCGGATTGGGGCTTGAAACAGTAGATGCCGAAGCCACGCAGGCGGCGCTGATTGCCGAAGAGGAAGCGCTGGCAGCTACCCAGGCGGCTGCCGCCGCGCCGTCTACGGCTACCGCTACCCTGCCGCCAACCAGCACGCCTACGCTCTTGCCTGCTACCAACACCCCCGCGCCTACAGAAACGGCAACTCCGGTACCGCCAACCCAACCGCCAACCGATACGCCAATTCCTACCGACACACCTGTGCCGACCGCTACGCCTACCTCGCCCCCGCCGGCTGCTTCTCCCACGCCCGCAGAAAGCCCCACCCCCGAAGTCTCTCCCACGCCGGCCATGAAATACAACGCCCCGGCGCTGATAGAACCGGAGGATGGCTTTCAATTTATTGGCGGCAATACCATTGTGTTGCGCTGGCAGCCCGTGGAACTGGCCGCCGATGAGCAATACGCGGTGCGAATGGTTTACAATTTCAACGGCCAGGTAACTTACGCCGGCACCAACCTTAAAGAACCGGAGTGGACGGTTCCTCTCTCGCTGTTTGGCAAGGTTGACCCGCCGGAAAACAAATACGAATGGTACGTGCAGATAGAGCGCCTGAACGAGGATGGCTCCGGCACGGCCATCAGCCCGGAAAGCGAGCACCGCACCTTTACCTGGAAATAAGCGGGAAAGTTATTTTATCCACAATCCAAAAAAGCCCCCATCGCTTTGATGAGGGCTTTTTTATTGGACAGGTGGAACAGATTTAGGAAAAGGCGTGCCGCCAGGCAAAGGTGCGCCGATAGCCGTAATCGGTGCTGAAGCTGCCAAACGCCTTGGCCGGAATGCGTCGCACCGGATGGCGCAGCAAGGCGCGTACGCCTCTTTGGGCAATCCTGAACGGGGAATAGATGGCCCGGCAGATTTTATCATATTCCCGCTCAAACTCTTCCACGGTCATCTGCTTGGGGTAGTAGGTAACGTGGGCGGTATCATAATAACGCCAGCTTTTATCGGGCATGAGCCGGTTTTCTTTAATCAGTTGCTCGCGGAAGGGCGTGCCGGGGTAGGGGGTTAACACGGTGGTGCTCATGCTGTCAAGCCCCACATTTTTGCCAAATTCCCAGGTATCCCACATAACCTGGGGCGTGTCGTTATCAAAGCCAAAGACAAACAGCCCCACCACGCCGATACCAACATTTTGAATGGCTTTAATTGACTCCTCGTACTGTTTGGTGTGGCCTTTGCTCTTGCCGCCCAGCTCGCGCCGGTTATCGGGGTTGACCGACTCAAAACCGATGAACAGCTTGTCCATATGGGCGCGTTTGGCCAGCTTGAGCAGTTCCGGGTATTTGTAAACGGCCATTTCGGCCTGGGTGGTCCAGCCGCGCAGCGGTAATTTTTCCAGGGCCAAAAACAGCTTTTCGGTATATTCCGGGTCGATGATGAAGGCCAGGCCAAAGTTGTCGTCGGTTAAAAAGAAGCGGTCAATCTGGCGGCGCTCAATCTCTTCGACTACTTCCTCAATCGGGCGGAAGCGCATTTTTTGCCCGCTAACCCGGATGGCCGTGCAAAATGAGCAGTTGCGCGGGCAGCCTCGCGTAATTTCCATCATTGGCGTCCAGTAGCGGCGGCGCTCATCAACCATGTTGATGACCCGGTCGCTGAGTGGGGCCACGCCGGTCAAGTCGGCCCATTCGGTATCGTTGTAGTGGGGTTTGACCGTGTCGTTTTGAATATCTTCAATTAATTTGGGCCAGGTGTAGTAAGCCTCGCCGGTGACAATTACGTCGGCCCAGGGGGTCACATCTTCCGGCATCAACGTTACGTGATTGCCGCCAATGATAACATAGGGCACGCCGGCCTGGCGAGCAATATCGGTAAAGTGCCGGGCCTGCTCAATTTCCAGGGTTTTGGCGGTAATGCCCACCACATCGTTTTTGCCCAGCGCGCGGAGTTTGGGTTCTATTGGCTCCCAGTCGTGGTGCCAAATTTCCACATCAATCTCATCAGGAACCAGCGAGGCCAGGCGCATAAGCGTGTAGGGAGCGGCGGGCGCTTTGCCAAAAATTCTGCCCTCCCGGCCCGGTTGAATGAGAACGATTTTCCTGATTTCCAAAATTTTCCTCCCTGTTTGCCTGGAGTTTTCTGGGAAAATAGACAAACATCTGAAATGCTCACCAACTACGTCGCGTTTTCCGTGTTCCGTTAAACACAAATGTTGATGAGATGCCAACCTAAAGGCCGTTCAGAGTCTAGCACAGGATAAACACGCAGGCAATTTTTATAGTTTAATTGATAAAATATGACATTCATCACCCTGATAAATTACATTCGTTACTGGTATCAGCCCTGTTTAGCCGCTATAGTGAAGTTGTCAAACGCCAACCAAAGGGGATATCCGCATGAAAGATAGCTATGGCCGCGAGATTAACTATCTGCGCGTCTCGATTACCGACCGCTGCAATTTGCGCTGCGTTTACTGCATGCCGGCAGAGGATGTTACTTTTGCCCCCGGCCAAACCCTGTTAACCCCCGCCGAAATTGAACGCGCCGTTCAGGCCGCCGCCGAAGTGGGTTTTAATAAAATCCGTTTTACCGGCGGCGAACCAACCCTGCGCCACGATGTGGCAGACATTATCAAACGTGTTGCTGCCATCCCCCAAATTCAAGAATTGGTAATGACCACCAATGGGCTGCGCTTGCCCACCCTGGCCCAACCTTTGGCCAGGGCCGGCTTGCAGCGGGTCAATATTCACCTGGATAGCCTGCACGAAAGCCGGCTGACCCGCATCATGCGGCGAAATTCGCTAAAAAAAGCCTGGGCCGGGCTGCTGGCCGCCGAGCAAGCCGGGTTGACCCCCCTCAAGTTAAATATGGTGGTCACGCGCCACTACAATCACCAGGATGTTGTGGCGTTGGCTAAACTTACGCTCCGGCATAATTGGCACGTGCGCTTAATTGAACTGATGCCCGTTGGCGGCCCGGCGGAAATTGCCCTGGATAATTACGTCTCCACCGCCGAGTCGATAGGCCGCATCGAGGCCGAGCTTGGCCCGCTAACTCCCCTTAATAATGGCGATATTGTGGGCGAAGCGCGCCTATACCGGCTGGCCGGCGCGCAGGGAACCGTCGGCTTTATCAGCCCCATTAGCCACCCCTACTGCGATAGTTGCAGCCGTATGCGCCTGACCGCCGATGGTTTTTTGCGTCTGTGCCTGCTATCTGAGCAAGAAGTGGATTTGCGCCCGGCCCTGCGCGGCGGCTCGCAGCGGGATTTGGTGGCGCTCTTTCGGCAGGCAATTCTGGCCAAACCTGCCGGCGGGCTGCTGCAATACGGCCTCTACCCGGAAAACCGCACCATGGGCCAGATTGGCGGCTGATTGATTTCTTGTTTTACCACAGACGCTTCAATTTTAATGTGACAAATGTCACAACCTAATCATGACATTTGGTACTACTCTGGCCCAGGTAAGCCAATTATATTAATTGTATGACGCATGGAGCACGCAATTTCAGAGGTTAGGTTTGATAAAAAATTTGCATAATTTTAACTCCATAGCCTGTGTTGAGCCGGCAGTTACGAGCGCAACAGGCAGATGACGGCGCTATGTTCAATAAACACAGCGCCGTTTCTTTTTGATACTGCTTATCCTGGAAAGGAGGCGCGGTCGTTACATAATACTAACAACGGAGTTGAGTAACATTTTATTGTAAACCAAAACACGGAGGTTCAAATGTTTGGAGGATATGCTAATAAAGTTGCCTGGGTAGACCTGGGCAGCAAAAAAGTAGAGTACAAACCCATTGCCGAGGATGACGCCCGCAAATACATTGGCGCGCGCGGCCTGGGGGTCAAATATGTATTTGAAAACGGCCCGCAGGTAGATGCCCTCTCGCCCGATAATATTTTGTGCGTGATGCTTGGCCCGCTCACCGGCACCGATGTGAATATGAGCGGCCGGCTGGCCGTTGTCACCAAATCGCCGCTCACCGGTACTGTAACCGATAGCCATATGGGCGGCTGGACCGCGGCCAAGTTGAAATGGGCCGGTTTTGACGGCCTGGTTTTTAAAGGCAAAGCCGACAAGCCGGTTTACGCCTTTGTGGAAAACGGCAAAGTAACGCTGCACGACGCCTCTGACCTGTGGGGCAAAGGCGTTCACGAAACTTTGAAGGTACTGCGCCAGCGCCACGGCGAAGAGTGCGACGGGATGGCCATTGGCCCCGCCGGCGAAAATCTGGTTAAGTTTGCCTGCTGGATTAACGTTGATGACCGCGCTGCCGGGCGCGGCGGCACCGGCGCGGTGGGCGGCAGCAAAAACCTGAAAGCCATTGTGATTAAGGGCGATAAAAAGAATAAACCCAAACCGGCCAACAAAGAAGCCGATAGAGAAGCCCGCAAACACGCCCTGTCAACCATCATGGCCGAAGAAAACATTACCTCGCCGCGCAAGGGCGGCCTGAGCGTGTACGGCACCAACGTGCTCATGAACATCACCGACAGCATCGGCGCATTGCCTGCCAAAAATTCTCAGTTTACCGCTTTTGGGGCCGACAAAGCCGAAAAAATCTCCGGCGAGTATGTCAAAGAACATATACTGGTTAACGACCCCACCTGCCACGCCTGCCCGGTAGCCTGCAAAAAAGAAGTCGAAGTAAAAGAAGGCCCCTTCAAAGTTCATATGGAGAGCGTGGAATATGAGCCGGCCTGGTCGTTGGGGGCCAACTGCGGCAATGATGACGTGGGCGCAGTCGCCTACATCATCGACCTGGCCAACGACCTGGGCTTCGACGCCATTGAAATTGGTCAGGCGCTGGCGCTTTACATGGAAGCCAGCCAGCGCGGCTACACCAACGGCGACGGCAAGCTGGACTGGGGCGACACCCAGGGCATGGTTGAAATAGCCCGCAAAATTGCCATGCGCGAAGGTGTGGGCGACAAGCTGGCCGAAGGTCCCGCTGCTGCGGCCAAACTGTGGGGTCATCCCGAAATCTCGATGTCGGTTAAGGGCCAATCCATCCCCGCCTACGACCCGCGCGGCCTGAAAGGGATGGGCATTGCCTACGCCACCAGCAACCGGGGCGCCTGCCACCTGCGGGCCTACACCCCCGCCGCCGAGCTGGGCGTGATGCCTTTTGGCTCGCTTAAAGTTGACCCGCTGGCCTGGAAAGGCAAAGGCGAGTTGACCAAAATTTTCCAGGACGTGCACGCCGTATCCGACTCGCTGGACCTGTGCAAATTCTCTGCCTTTGCCGAAGGTATGGAAGAGTACACCGCCCAATTCAACGGCGTTACCGGCCTCAACTACAGCGTGGAAGAACTGATGAAGTGCGGCGAGCGCATTTACAACCTGGAGCGCTACTACAACAACCTGGCCGGCTTCAAAGAAGGCTCCGACTACCTGCCCAAACGCTTCCTTGAAGAACCCAGCACCATGCCCGGCTCCGAAGGCCACATTTGTGAACTCGATGATATGCTGGCCGAATATTACGAAAAACGCGGCTGGGTTAAAGGCATTGTGCCGGAGAAGAAACTGAAAGAGCTGGAGATTGTCTAATCACCACCCAGACCCAGACCTCAAAGGTTTTTGAAACCTTTGAGGTCTTCATTGGGTCTGAAACAGCTTGTTTCTCAGCAGATTTTTAGCGGTTCACTTTTGTAACAAAAAACAGTAGCGAGCAACTTTGCTCGCTACTGTTTTTTTGAAAATTGACTTATCTGCCCGGCGGGAAAATGCTAATCTC
>CAZAPG010000072.1:0-25110 GCA_964486935.1 uncultured Caldilineaceae bacterium
TACAACAGTAATGAACACTAAAAGAATGATTAGATTAGACCAGCGCTGGAAATTTCTCAAGCGGTTATACTTCAATGAGAATTTCATAAAGAATTATCCTCCCAGATAACAATTTAGCCTGACAAGAATCAACGCATCCGCAGCCAGGATCACCTTCACCCAAAAAGTAACCCTGACTCACCCGATAACAACAACTAATTATCATGTTATCAGATAAATTAAATGTAACGAGGGGACTCTGGCGACTAATTTTGAGTAAAATTTACTCAAAAGAATCGTACTCTATTAGTTGGGGATTTGATGGAGTGGTTTTATGATAAAGTGCAGATGATCGGTTAGATTAGCTCAAGATGATAATAGTCTACATGGAAAGATGGATTTGAATAATACCTTTTTGCTAACCGCCTGAATATGCAGAAAAATACTATCATAAGTTGTAAGATTGCGCAACTTCTCACAAATGCGCACAACTAAAAAACTTGACTCTTAGACGCCCCGGTGTATGATAATACGCTGCAATTTGTTGCAGGTTGGGCAAATTGCAGAAGGAAGGAACACGCGCAACGCTGGCCATTAAAAAGCCGGCTTGTTGTGCTTGCTTAAAGGGAGAAGCATTGTGACCCAATTGGGCGACATGCTCAAAGCAGCGCGCGAGGAAAAAAATCTATCTTTGCGGGATGTGGCCAATTCTATCCACATCCGGCAGCACCTTTTAGAAGCGCTTGAGGCAAACAATTTTGATGCCTTTCCATCACCGGTAGTAGCCCGAGGCTTAATTCGCAATTATGCTAACTACCTGGGCCTAAACCCCATCGAGGCCCTGACCCTGTACGATGGCAACGGCATTGTGCCGGTTAAAGGTCAACGGCTGACCCCCAACGGCATCGAGTTTATGAACCTGTCGATGACCTCCCGGCGATACGTCAATTGGGAATTGATTATTGGTTTCCTTTTAGCCTTTGTGGTCGTCGGAGCCGGAGGCTATCTGGCATACGGGTCGATAATTCAGCCCATTGCCACGGCCACCCCCACCAAAACCCCCAGAGCCACCGGAATTTCTCAAGACTCGGCCTTATTACTGCCCACGGTTACGCCGCTGCCTACCAATACGCCCACCCCGCTGCCGCCAACGCCAACGCCCACCCCGGTTGTATTTACCGGCGTCAACGTAGAGCTGGTCATTCGACAGGCCTCGTGGGTGCAAATTTTGGCCGATGACGCTAAAGTGTTCGAGGGCATCCTTCAGCCTGATACCGCCCATAGTTGGCAGGGCGAACGGCGCGTGGCCATCAGGGCCGGCAACGGCGGAGGCGTAGAGGTAATTGTTAACGGCCAAAACAAAGGGTTAATGGGCGCCGAAGGCCAGGTCGTCGACCAAATTTGGGAAAAGATTGACAACCCCGCCGCACTCCCTTCACCCACGGCAACCGCCACCGGCCAACCGGCCCAGGAAACGCCGCTACCTCTAGAATCTGCCCCTGAAGCCACCCCAGAAGGATAGCTTCAGGCCAGCGCCTCGTCACAAACCCCTTTAAAGCCACAAGCCGCGCATTTGCCGGGTTGACTATGGCTACGCGATACGTTGTCGGCCAGCCTGTCCCGGCGCATATCGGCCAGCGTATTGAGTAACTCCTCACGCAGTTCGCGGGTAAAATCAACTTCATACAAGGCATCGGCATATTTGAGCAGGCCGTGCGGCGGAGTTTGGCCGGTCGACTCCTCAATCAGCAAACAATAAGCGGCCAGTTGCAAAATATGCCCCAGATAGGGGATTTCGGGCGCCACGCTGGATTTAACCTCAACCGGAATCAATCCGCCGGCTGTTTCTACCACGTAATCCGGCTTGCCAATTAAACCGTAGCTCGCCGAGTAGAGCGGCTCAACCGTGCGACGCCAGCCATGCGTGTCGGCATAAACCAGCCGGCCGGTGGGCAGACCGGTTTGGTGCTGCAATGTTTTGGCCCGGCGCAGCAACAGCCAGCCCAACAAAATTAAAATGGCGGCAAAAACGGTAAGCCCCAACATTTTAACCGCTATTTAACCACAACCACAGCAACCCAAGCAGCAAAGATAATCCCCCCATACCGACCAAAAACCGCCCGGCCTGCCGCCAGCGAACTGCGCGGCGAACCATACGCTCATGCCGCAGATGCATCTGCCGGCCACGCGTCAGAATTTTTTGCCGCCCCGATGGGATTTTTTTTACCACGCCCAACCACCACGCCCGCCGGCAAAAACTGTACGAGGCCAGCTCGCTGGCGCGGATAACGGGCAAATTATGGGCCGGGTTGCCGCTAATTTTTGACATGTTGCTCACTGGCAGGGATTGCCTGTTGTTAATCGCCCATGCCGACACGCTGTTCAAACTGCTTTAAGGCCAACTTCATGGCCTCCTGGCGCACAGCGGTGGTGACATCGCCGCGGGTGCGCTCTAAAATGCTGCGAACAATATCGGTAGTGCGGCGCAAGCCGGAGGTAATGGCATCGGGGAAATCAACCGTGACCAGCACGCTGTAAATATCATCCATCTGGCCCAGCAATTTTTCGGCCAGCGGCACATCGCCCCGGCGCATGGCATCAAGCGCAAAGCGGCGCAGCTCGCCGGCGGCTTCGGCCAGGCCGTTTAGATAGGCCGGGTATTCAACGCTCAATTCTTCGGGGGTGGGCAGGGGTTGCTCTAAAATAATAGCGCGGGTAATGTGCGCTTCGGCCAGCTCTTTAAGGGCGTCCTGGGTGTAACCGGCGTGATACAGGTCGGGATATTGTTGGGCTTCGGCAATCATTTCGGCGGCGGCTTCGCGGGCGGTTTGTAGCAACGCCTGCGCTTCGGCATCATCATTACGGTGGGTGGCCCGAATGGAGTTGGCGCAGTAACGAATCAACTCCCGCGACCGCTGCAAGGTGCGGTCGCGCACGGCGCTTTTAGCCTCAAGCGCCTGGTTGATGGTATCAATAATTGATTGTAGTTGTTGCACGCATAGCTCCTTGAGTTTATTTAATAAAGCCCCGATTAGGGTCAAGCACAACATTTTCGGGGATGGCAATTTCGCCATATTTTTCTTCATACTTGCCCAGATTTTCGGTGAGCGCCCGCAACAGCAGTTTGGCGTTCATGGGGGTCATCACCACCCGGCTGTGAATACGGGCTTTGGGTTTGTTGGGCATGGCGCGGGCAAAATCTAAAATAATCTCAGAGGCCGAATGGCTGATGAGGGCCAGATTGGCGTAAGTTTCTTCTAAATTGGCGGGAAGTTCCACATTAAGCCGCGTTGGCTGCGGGCTGGTCGGTTGGGTCATGCTAATCTCCTTGCTGAGGTTACAAAAAAACCGCCCAAACAGGGCGGTTTCATGGTGCCTTACAGTTCATCAGTTGTCAAGAGAATTAAAAGGGGATTTCATCTTCGGTCATGCCAGGGTCGCCGGTTGGGCCGCTGCCGCTACTGCCGCTATCAAAACTGCCGCCGCCATCGCCGCCGCGCGTCCCTAAAAATTTAACTTCCAGGGCGGTTAGCTCGTAGCTGGCGCGCCAGTTGCCGCTTTGGTCTTGCCACACCCTCGGCCCGCCAGATTCCCGGTCGGCGGTGAGGCGGCCTTCGATAAACACCTGCCGCCCTTTAGCCAGATACTGGTTGCAAACTTCGGCCAGTTTACCCCAGGTTGACACCCGAAACCAGACCGTTTCTTCCTGCATCTGGCCATCGCTGTTGGTCCAGCGGCGGTTGGTGGCCACGCTAAAATTGGTTACTGCCTGCCCAGACGGCGTATATCGCATTTCTGGATCACTACCTAAGTTACCCACTATTGTCACCTTTTGGTACATTTTGTCCTCCTATAAATAAATAGTGAGAATAGATGTTCTATTTGAAAGCTATATTAACTTAAAAATCCCTATTTGTCAATTAGCTGAACCCAAAAGGGTGCGTCCCAAATTTTAGGAATTTGGGGCAAACCGGGGGGATTCGGGGGGATACCCCCCGCGCCCCCCTGTCTGTTCCCAAAATTTGGGACAGACCCAACCCAAAATGTAGGGGGGTATCAACTTAGACCACAATGTTTGGGGGTTATTCGACGACTTGCAGCGAGAGGCCGCGCACCTGCGAGATGGTCACGGGGATGCCGCCGCGCGCGCCCGCCGCAACATCGTACAAATCAAAATTAACCTGTCCCTGGCCGGTGGCGGTGAGGGTAAGGGTCGCCAGCGTTATCTGGCCGGTCAGGTTGTCGACCCGCCCCTTGCGGCTGGCAATGAACGTGACCCGCCCGGCATCATTGTCGATAGTGTCATCAACCACCAACTCCAGCGCCGAGTGGGGGTGAACGGCCTGCGCCTGAACCTGGCCGGGGTCAAACGCTAACTCAAATTGCACCCCAAACAGGCCCGGTTCGGCGACATTGTTGGCTACTACCGATATTTCAAACGTTTGGCCGGATTTGACCGCGGCCGGGCCAATCAGGCTGATGCTATTGGGCGGCGGCCCCTGAATGGTAAATGGCGCGTCAGACTCATCAACCGCCGTGTTAAAGCCGTCGCCGGCAATCACCCGAATGAGCGCGTTCTGGCCGGGCAATAGCTGGCCGGTGTGGAAAGTGTAGCCGGTATCGGCCAGCCGCACGGCCAGCGGCAGCCAGCTTTGGCCGCCATCGACGCTGTAGAGCAGGTCAAACCGCAGCGAGTCGCCATCTTCATCGTGGGCGTTCCAGGTGATGGTTTGCGCGCCGTCCAGCACCTCGCCGCCGTTGGGGTAGATAACGCTGACCTGCGGCGGGTTGTTGCTGGGGGTGACAATAACAACCGCCACCCGGTTGCGGGTGAGGCTGATTTTTTCAACTTTGTCGGCGTCTACCTCCGGCAGGGTGAAGAAGTAGGGGCTGGGTTCGGTGGGCTGGCCGGTTTCCAAATCGACAAAGCCCACGTCGAAGCAGTGTTCGGCCAGCAGCGAGTCGCCGGCAGCCTGCACCTTCAGGCAATAGTCATCGCCGGCGGGCGGTTTGAACTCCAGCGGCGGGGTAAACGAGTCGCCAAAAGCAGCCCCTTCCAGCCGGATAACTTCCGGTTTGGAAACAGTGCCATCGGGGTAAACAACGCCGCTCACCAGCAGGGTGCCGTTGCCAGTGGCTTCAACCCTGGGCGTAAAATCGGGATAAGTGAGCAGGTCGGCGGCGTTGGGTTGCAAAAAGGGGCTATCAAAAATTTTGCGATAGGTATGGGGCGATATCCAGGGTTGGGTGCAGTAGGCCATCATATCATACACCAGGGGCGGGTGGATAATAGGCGGGTTGCTGTACAGGTCGATGCCGACTTCTTGAATGTGGGGCGTTTGAGCATAGGGCCACTGCGGGTCTACCTGAATATCAACGCCGGCGGCTCTGAAACAGCCGGCGTCTTCTTGCTGGGTGGGCGACCAGGCGTGCTGCGCCCCCAAGTTGTGGGCAATTTCATGGGCCAAAATGCGCGGCCCGCCGATATCCTGCTCTGGCCGCAGCCCGCCAAAGGCCACCCGGCTGGAGTGCGGCCCGGCGCAGTTGGGGCACCAAAACGGGTCCGACGCGCCGCCGTTGTACAACTCTTGCGGCAGCCAGCCAAAAAGCTGGTCGGGGCGGGCTTCGGTGGGGTGGTACTGGGCGTAAAACCAGTAGGTGTACAGCAGTTTGCGCAGCAGTTCGCTTTTGCCAACATCGCCCTGCCATTCCAAATCGGGCATGGGCAGGCGATAATACTCAACACCGGGCACCGGGTACATACGCAGCAGCCAGTAATCCACGTCGATAGGGTCGGGCGGGCGCAGGCCGGCATACTCGATGGGCAGATAGGCCACGCGCAGCGGTTTGCGGATGGCAAAATTTGCCGCCAGCGAGGCTACAGCGGGCGGGCGTTGACTCTGGCTCTGCGGCGCGGCGGTCAGTTCAAAGGTAATCTGGCCCAACATCCAGTCGGGCGGGGGGAAAAATTCAAAATTAACGGAGTTGCCCAGATTCAGCCGAAGGTCGATGGCGCTGAGGTGGCTGACCCGTTGCAGCGTTTCAACCGGAAGTGAGCGAGCCAAACTGGCGTATTCCCGCCCCCCTTTGAGCGCCCGCAGGCGCACAGTGGTTTCGGTGGCGGGGCAGGTTCCGTTGCAGGCCAGGTAGACCCGCAGCAGGGTGTGTCGCCCGGCCACCAGGGGGATGGAGTTGTTGCAAAAAATATTGTTGGGATGATTGTAATCGGGGTGGCAGCGGGGGTCTTGCGGCTCTTGAAAAACCTGGATGCCCTGGGTAATTTCCACGCCGCGCAGCGTTACGGCGGCATCTGGCGCCAAAACCGGCGCAGCAACCGGCGGCGCGCTGTGTCGCTCAAAAATGTCGGGGGGCGGTGGGGTGGGGCTGGGCGGCGGGGGCGGGTCGGTAAAAAAGAGCGGCTGCTCCACCGCCGAGGAGACATCCAGCGCGTCAACAGAATTGGGCGTGACCGGCCGGCCAGAAACGGCCACGGTGAAAGCCGCTGCCAGGGTAACTGCCTGCAAAAAAACCAACCCCACAATCAGCCAGATAGCCGGGCGGGGCGCTTTTTTGTTGGGGGCTGCCCCTCCGCTATCGGCCAACTGCGCTCTGGCCTGCTCCAGCCAGGCTTTTGAGTAAAGTTGGGGGGTGGCGCTGCGACGGTCTAATTTATCCATGATAAGGCGGCTGGCGTGCCGGTTCCAGTTTTTAAGGTACAAACTCACTATAGCACCAACCATGCCGGGATTCAATGGGATATTGGGGTTGCATTGGCCCGCTTTTGCGCGGAATATTTTTTCCGGTACAATCGGGGGTAAATTTATTAGCTCAAGGATTCGATGCGTGTTTTCACTAATTAAACATTTACAGATGGCCTGGCTGCTGGTCTTTCTGTTTGCGCTGCCGGTGGTTAAAGCCCAAACTGATGGGCCGTCGTTTGCCAGCATGTCGGTTGAATTGTGGCCGGAGTACGACCGGCCCGATGTGCTGGTGATTTATCGGGGAGAGTTGAGCGCCGGCACGCCTCTGCCGGCGCAGTTGACTTTTCAACTGCCGGGGCACATCGACGCGATGAACGCTGTGGCCGTTGAGCAAAACGGCTCGCTTTTTTCGGTAGACCCGGCCACCATTCAGTTGCAACAACAAGGTGAGGCCACAATTTTGACCTTTCCGGCCAACGCCCGCGCCATTCAATTAGAATATTACGACCCGCAAGCCCTGTCCAGGCAGGGCAACCGCCGGGAAATTGATTTTGAGTTTACCGCCCCCTACGCCATCGAAGTGGTTACGGTTCAGGTGCAAGAGCCACTGGAGGCCGCCGATTTCTCGCTGACGCCTGTCCCCAGCCGCAGCTTTACCGATAATGCCGGCCTGAAATACAACACCATCGAGCTGGCCGGGCTGGCCGCCGGCGACTTGTTAACTGTATCGGCCACGTACAGCCGCAACACCGAAGCCACCTCGGCCCAACTTTTGAACCTGACAGCCGAGCACGCCGCCGATATAGCCCCTGCGCCGGCGGCGGCCTCGGCTGGCGGCAATCAAAATTTGGGGTATCTTCTGATTGGGGCGGGCATGGCTGTGCTGGTGATTATTGGCGGCTACTGGTGGTGGACTAATCGCCAGTTGCCGGTTGCGCCGGCGCGCCGCCCGCCCACCCGCCAGCCCAAACGCGCTCCCGAACGCCGCCAGAAACCATCCCCAAAAAGCGGCCCGCCCCGGCCTGCCGCCGGCTTTTGCCACCAATGCGGTACGCCGCTGCGGAGCGACTCTAATTTTTGCCACAACTGCGGCGCTGAACGCCGCCAATCGTGATGGCTTCTGCCTTATAGGAGAAAAATATGCCTGCCCACGAGTCGAAAAATTTTTTTACCCGAGAGATTTCACCGGTAGCCCTAAAATTCATCATCCTGATTCTTTTTATTTTGGTTTTTGTCTCGCTGGGGTTAAACTGGTATCTTATTCAGCAGTTGTTGAGCGTCAGGCAGCAAGCCGTTACGCTGGTTAAAGAAAATCAACCGGCGGTTAGCGACGCCCTAACCCGGGTTGAGGGCGAGTTGGCTAAACTGCAAGAGGCAACCATAGAATTTAATGTGGACATCAGCGAGGAGTTGCCGGTTGCGGCCGAAATTCCCATCAACGAAACCATCGAAGTTCCCATTCAATTAACGGTTCCAATTAAAGAGCAAATTCAAACCACTATTATGATTGACCCGCTTCAGGCGGGGTTGGAAATTCCGGTAGATATTGACGTGCCGGTAGAGGTGGAAGTCCCCATCGACGTGACCGTGCCGGTGGTTATTGACCGGACGTTGGCTGTTTCTACCAGCGTGCCGATTGACCTTGATTTTCCGGTGGTCATCGAAGTCCGCGACACCGAGCTGGCCGCCTACATCGAGCAGCTACGCCAGGGGGTTTCGGCCTCGCAGCAATTTATCAACCGGGTCGCAACAGAAATTACCGGCCAGTAACCATGCAAAATAATGTTGCCATCAGCGCCGCAGGTTTAACCAAATCATTTGGCAAAGCGGTGGGGGTTCAAAACATCAGCTTCGAGGTGCCCAGGGGCAAAATTTTGGGCTTCATTGGCCCCAGCGGGTCGGGCAAAACCACCACCGTTCGGCTGCTGGCCGGTATTTACAAACCCAACACCGGCCAGATTACCGTGCTGGGACACCCCCCCATGCAATTTTCTCAGCGCCTGCGAGAAAAAATAGGCTACATGCCCCAGCAATTTGCCCTTTACCCGGAGCTAACCGTTTGGGAAAATATGAACTTTGCCGCCTCAATTTACGGCCTGCGCTTTGAGCGCCAGCAACGCCTGAACGAGCTGCTGGAGTTTGTAAAATTAAGCGAGCATAAAAGCAAGCTGGCCCGCAACCTGTCTGGCGGTATGCAGCGACGCCTCAGCCTGGCCGCCACCCTGATTCACAACCCGGAACTAATTTTTTTAGACGAGCCAACCGCCGGCATCGACCCGGTGCTGCGCCGCGTTTTTTGGGACCACTTCAAAGAGCTGCAAGCGCAAGGGCGCACCCTGTTTGTAACCACCCAATACGTAGGCGAGGCCGCCTACTGCGACATGGTGGGGGTGATGGCCAACGGCCAACTGCTGATGGTAGAAACCCCCGGCGGCCTGCGCCGGCGGGCCTTTGGCGGCGAGGTGGTTGAGTTGCATACAAAAGAGCGGCTCACTCACAAAGATTTGCAGCGGCTGCGGTCGCTGCCCTGTGTAACCGGTAAAATTAATCGCCTTGAAAACAGCACCGGCCTGCGGTTGGTGGTCGATACGGCCCGCACCGCCATCCCCGCGCTACTGGAGTGGTGTCAAAAAGAGTATGTCACCACCGAATCAATCGAAGAATACCTGCCGCCCTTTGACGATGTTTTTGTAGAGCTGGTCAAGGACGTGTCGGCCCATGAGTAATATTTTTCAAACGCTCAAGCAGGCCCTCAACTCCTTTAAAGACTTTAACCAGCCGGTCGATGCTGTCGCCCGGTTTCTGATTCGCGCCTCGGCCTTTTTACGCAAAGAAATTGTTGAAGTTTTACGACAACCCTTGCTGGTGCTAACGCTGGTGCTTGGCCCCTTTTTAATTCTGCTCTTTTTTGGCATTGGCTACCGCAACGAGCCGCGCGCCCTGCGCACCCTGTTTGTGGTAGACCAAAAAGACAGCGCCCTGGCCCAACGCATCGAGCAAGACGCCCCATCGTTTGGCAAGCAATTGATTTTTGCCGGCATCACCAACGACCTGGAAGCCGCCAAAGAGCAACTGCGCCGGCAGGAAGTCGATTTGATTACCGTGGTTCCAACCAACGCCTACAACACCATTCTCAATAACCGGCAGGCGGCCTTTCAATTATATCACCACGAAATTGACCCCTTTCAAGTCGATTACGTCAACGTTTTTTCCCGCGTCTATATCGACGCGCTGAACCGCCGCGTGCTCCGCTACATCACCACCGAGGGTCAAACCAACATTGCCCAGGCGCGCACCCGCCTGGAAGCTGCCCAAATCAGCGCCGCCGCCCTGCGCGAGCTGCTGGAGCGCTGCGCCGCCGCCCTTGGCCAACCCGAAGCTGAAGAAAGGTGCGATAGCGAAACCGCTCGCCAGTACCTGCAACAATTAGACCGCAACATTGATGAACTGGAACTGAGCGCCGGCGACAGCATTTTGCTGATTGATGGCATCAAGCAGGAGCTTGGCTATAATGATGAACCCGCCGCCGCAGACCAGCCCACCCTGGCCGACATTATGCGCAATACCAATGAATTGAGCGATTTGGAAATAGAGGCGCTGGAACTGGAGGCGCTGGAAGAGCGGGCCAATAATTACCTGGCCAAACTCAGAACCCTCACCAAACTAGAGCATGATTTGAGCCAAATTGACGCCCGGCTCAGAGAATTTTTGGATATCGACCCCAGAGTGCTCATCACCCCCTTCAGCAGCGAAGCCCAGAGCATTGCCACCATCAAAACCGGTATCACCGACTTTTTTGCACCCTCGGTTATTGTGCTGCTGCTGCAACATTTAACCGTAACCTTTGCCGCCCTCTCTATTGTAAGGGAACGACGCCTGGGGAGTATGGAACTGTTCAACGTATCGCCCCTATCCGCGCTGGAAACGCTGCTGGGCAAATACATTAGTTACATTTTATTTGGCGGCGTGCTGGCTACAATTTTGCTGGCGTTAACAATGTTTGGCATGCGCGTGCCTCTGCTTGGCTCGGCCTGGGGCGTGGCGCTGGTTATTGCCGCCCTGCTGTTTACCTCGCTGGGCATTGGCTTTGTTATCTCGCTGCTATCCAGCACCGATATTCAGGCGGTGCAATATTCAATGATTGTGCTGCTGACCAGCGTGTTTTTTAGCGGCTTCATTTTAGGGCTGGACACCCTCTGGCAGCCGGTCAGAACCATTTCCTGGGCCATTCCGGCCACTTACGGTATTTTGCTGCTGCGCGATATCATGCTGCGCGGCAGCGCCCTGGCCCCAGATTTGCTGCTCCAACTGACCGCCATTGGCGCAGCCCTGTTTTTAGCGGCCTGGTTTTTGCTGCGCCGCTCGATGATGAACATTTCATAAAAGACACGCCTGCCTGAGCGGGCCGCCAATCATGAAAATTTGGGGTGCAAAAGCGTACTTTTACGCTTCAACGTATCTGCTCAGGCATGTCATTTCGAGCAACCGGCGGGAGCGAGAAATCTCCACACATCGTTGTTACAGACTGTTCGCCGGGAGATTTCTCGTCGCTGCGCTCCTCGAAGCAACTGACATGATGGCTGAGTAGTTACGCTTCAATAACTATTTTCAAAAGAAAATCATGAAAACACATTATCTTACTATCCCCTGGCTCATTGGCCTCTTTTTGCTAACTCCCCCGGCTGCCCTGGGGCAGACTCCCCCCACCGGCGAACATATTGCCCTTGCCGGCTATCGCCAGGGCCAGTGGGATATTTACGCCATCGCGCCCGACGGCTCTAACCTGCGCCAGCTTACCAACGATACGTTTGAAGATTCCGACCCGGCTTACAGCCCCGACGGCACAAAAATCGCCTTTGCCTCGCGCCGCAACAACAACTGGGATGTGTATGTCATCGACCTGCTCAGCGGCCAGGAAACCCGGCTGACCAGCTCGCCCCACTACGATGGCGCCCCGACCTGGCACCCCAACGGCCAGCTACTGGCCTACGAGTCGTACCAGGCCGAAAATCTTGACCTCTGGCAAGCGCCCCTCGATGGCAGCGAGTCGCCCGTAAATCTTACATCCAACTCGCCCGCCGGCGACTTTGCCCCGGCTTACCACCCCACCCAGCCCATCATTGCCTTTTCTAGCTGGCGCGAGGGTAGCAAAGATTTGTACTTGCTAAAAGTTGACAGCGGCAACCTGACCCGATTGACCAACAGCCCTGCCGCCGAAGAGTGGCCCGCCTGGCATCCCCAGGGCGACACGCTGGCCTTTGTGCAAAACACCCTGGGCGACCGGGAAATCTTCACCCTCAGTCTGTCGGCCTTGCCGGCCAACGATGGCCCCATCCGGCAAATTACCTGGCTGGGCCGCACCGATGGCCCCGCCTGGAACTCTGCCGGCGACGCGCTGGCCGGCGTATTTCACCGCTGGGATGGCGAAATCTTAACCCTCAACTCTCCTACCGACGAGCACCGCCTGCCGCGCCAGCTAACCCCGGTTGTAACCATTCAGGGCCGCTTAAGCTGGCACGGCCAGGCCGTTGAATTTGGCCAGCCGCTGGCTACCCTGGCCGATGCCGGCGAGTCGCCCCTGTACACCGAGCAACTGGCCGTTAACGACAACCCGGACGGGGAACCCTACAACCTCATTCGGCAAAACGATATCGAGACCGGTACGCCCTGGCTGGCCGATACCGTGGATGACTCCTTTAGAGCCTGGCGAACGCGCATGCGCAATGAAGTGGGCTACGATTTTTTACGCCAGCTTTCCGACGCCTCGCGCGATGTGGGCGCTTACACCGAAACCTCGCAATACGCCAGTTGGCACAAAAGTGGCCGGGCCGTTGACACTTTATTTGATTACTACCTGAACGACCAGTTGATGCACGAAATTGTGCGCGAGGATTACAGCGGAGAAACTTACTGGCGCATCTACCTGCGCTGCGTTGACCAGGCCGGCAATTGTGGCCGGCCCCTTACGGCCAACCCGTGGAATTACAGCGCCCGCGCCCGCACCGAAATTGCCCCGGAACAGGGCGGCGTTGAAAAACCCAACCAGTCGGGCTACTATGTGGACATGACAGCCATGGCCCGCGAATACGGCTGGGACCGCATCTCCTCTTATGATGACCTGGACTATAGCTGGACCTGGCACTTTTTAGCCTTTGAATACTGGCACTACCAGAAGCGGCTGGAAGATGATACCCGCTTTGGCCTTACCGCGGCCAACTGGTACCAGGCTATGAGCCACATTTACCCCCAATCAACCCTTGAGCAATACTTTACATGGCAAAAAATGCGCTCGCTGGGTGAAGACCCTCATCTTATTGCCCTTAAAGGAGTCCCTCTGCCCCTGGAACAGAAACCCTGGTGGGCGCTGGTAGAGCAGTAATTTGCCGGCGGTAAATTCGGTGATATAGAAAGTTACGCAGAGAATCACGGAGAATTCACAGAGATTCACAGAGAAATTTTCAAATCTCTCCGTGGGTCTCTGTGAAAACTCTGCGAAACTCTGTGCTCCTGTTTGGCTGCGGCTTGTCCGCGTTATGGTAAAAAACGGGCTTTTAATTTAGCGGGGGTCTGCTGTAGCTGCTGTTGTTGAGTTTGCCGGGGAAATGTGTTGTCAGATAAAGTGTCAGAAGAAGAAAATATTTGTATGCCCAGGTTAATCAAAATTCCAATAATTAATGCCCGCAAGAAAAGTAAAACTGTTCGTCTGATTGGCACTGCGCCTCCCATAGATACCCCCCCAAAAATAACTCAAACTTAACCAGGCCGATGCCCTAACAAATACCAGTATACACAATCCACCCCGGTTGCGCCAATAATCGACACCCGGCTCCTTAAAAAACTTGGTCAATAACCCAATTATTTGTGACAAAAGTCACTGCCTTAAAGATAAAAGGCTGGTAGGATTCCAATCATCAAAACAAAATTCTAACAAATTGTCAAGAAACCAACCATGCCTATCAAACCACCCTTACCAAAAGAACACGGAGCCTGGGCCATGTTAATTGTGCCGCTGTTGCTGGGCATCATAATTGCCCCGGCCTGGCACTGGCGAGTAATCAGCCTGCTTGTCGCGGCTTTTGGCTTTTTTCTGCTGCGACATCCGCTGGCCACGCTGGTAAAAACCCGCAACCGAAGCCGCACCGACCGGGCCTATCTTTGGCGCTGGGTGGCGATATATGGCGGCATCGCAGCTATCGCCGGCCTCTGGCTCATTGTCATCTATCAATTGTGGTGGCTGGCTATTATGGGCGGGCTAGGAATCCTGCTGGTAAGTTTTAATTTGTGGCTGGTCTTCCGGCGCAAAGAAATGAGCACCGGCGGCGAGCTAACCGGTATTTTTGGCCTTGCTCTGGGCGCGCCGATGGCTTATTACGCCGCCGGCGGCCAGCTTGACCGCACCGCAGCCATGTTGTGGTTGATTAACGCCCTTTACTTTGGCGGCACGGTTTTTTACATCAAACTGAAGGTGCGCCAGCAGCCCCGCCTGCCGGCCCCGGCCCACCCCGGTCAGCGGCTGGCAAAAGCAAAAGCCTGTCTGGCCTACCACACCGCCGCCTTAACCGTGATAATTCTTCTGGTGACGCTTAACCAGGCCCCGCAACTAACCCCGCTGGCTCTACTTCCGGCGCTGGTTAAAGCGCTGTATGGAGCCTGGCAGTGGCAAGACAAAAAGTCTCTCAGTTTGATGAAATTGGGCATTACCGAAATCGTTCACGCCATTGCCTTTGCCGGGCTGGTCATTTTGGCCTTTCATTAAAAAAAACCACAAAGCCGTATCTGGCCCCCAGGTTTGCATGTTTTTTAAAATTCCACACAATATGTAACAGAACTTCTTACCTTCGTTATAGATGTGAAGCATTTCTTCTCGCAACTTTTTTCTGAAAAATCCAGAAACCAATCAAGAGGGTCGCTATGGACTTTGAACTCAATGAAGAGCACAAAATGATTGAAAAGATGGTGTATGATTTTTCCCGCAAAGAAATCTTACCCATCATCAAAGAGCACGACCGTAACCACACCTTTCCGCGTGAACTGCTGCCCAAAATGGCCGCTCAGGGCTTTTTGGGCGTTTGTTTGCCGGTGCGCTACGGCGGGGCCGGCATGGACTTTATCTCGCTGGGCATTGTGTCTGAGGGGTTGGAGTGGGCCGACTCCTCGGTGCGCGAGACGGTCGCCGTTCACCTGGGCCTCCACGCCCTGCCCATTTTTCAATGGGGCACCGACGAGCAAAAAGAGCGCTTTCTGCCGCCCCTGGCCGCCGGTCAAAACATTGCCTGCTTTGGCCTGACCGAACCGGGCGCCGGCTCCGATGTGGCCGGCCTGAGCAGCCGCGCCCGCAAAGAGGGCGATTATTACATTTTAAACGGCGAAAAAATGTGGATTACCCTGGCCGATGTAGCCGACCGTTTTCTGGTATTTGCCAAAACCGACCCGGATAAAGAGCATCGGGGCATCACCGCCTTTATTTTAGAGCGCGGCTGGGAAGGGTTGACTACCGGCACCATCGAAGGCAAAATGGGCGTGCGGGCCAGCAACACCGGCTGGATAAATATGAGCAACGTCCCCGTGCCGGCCAGCCATCGCCTGGGCCACGAAGGCGAGGGCTTTAAAATTGCCATGACCTGCCTGGATAACGCTCGCTACACCGTAGCCGCCGGAGCCGTTGGCCTGATGAAATACTGCCTGGAAGCCTCGGTGAGATACGCCAAAGAACGCAAAACCTTTGGCAAACCCATTGCCGAATACCAGCTTGTCCAGCAATTGATTGCCCAAATGCAGCAGCGTATTGATTTGGGCGAGCTAATGGTGCGTAAAGTCGGCTGGCTCAAAAACAAAGGCATCCGCAATACCCGCGAGACCAGCCTGGCCAAGTGGTTCTGCACCGACTCCGCCTTTGCCACCGCCAGCGATGCCGTGCAAATTCACGGCGCTTATGGCTACTCCGACGAATACGACGTTGAGCGCCACCTGCGCAACAGTAAGAGCGCCGTTATTTACGAAGGCACATCTCAAATTCACCAACTGATGCAGGCCGCCTACGTGCTGGGCCATCGCCAGGATAAACCCATGCGCTGCGAAATGCCCGCCTACGACCCGGAGGTGTGGCAGGCGGAGGGGTAAACCCATCCTGTTTTTCCAAATGCCAATTATCAGTCCGTATTGCGTGTTGCGTAAAGACGTTTCCGCAACCAGTGTCCGTTAAAACAACCCGCATCTTTACAAAAAGTCTACACAAACACAAAAGGAAAAACCTCCATGAACATCATCGCACTCATCAAACAAGTGCCCGATACGGCTCAACTCTCAAAAACCGTTGACGGCCTAAAGCTCATGGAAGAAGGCAGTCCCCGCATTGTAAACCCGTGGGATGAGTACACCCTGGAAACCGCCATTCAGCTAAAAGAAGCGCACGGCGGCCAGGTAACTGTGCTCTGCCTGGGCAAGCCCGAAGCGATGGAGGCCCTCAAAACCGGGCTGGCCATGGGCGCCGACGAAGCTGTTCTGGTTTCCGACCCGGCCATGGACAATAGCGACACCCTGGTGACAGCCCGCATTCTGGTGGCCGCCATCAACAAAATTGGCTCGTTCGACATGATTATTGGCGGGCGCTCCGCCATCGACGGCAACAGCGCCGCCACCGCCGTACAGGTGGCCGCCCTGCTCAACCTCCCCCAGATTTCATACGTGGCCAAATTAGAGGTTGACCCCTCGGCCCAAACGCTCAAGGCAGCGCGCCTGCTGGAGGGCGGTCGAGAAAATGTACGCAGCAAACTGCCCGCCGTCGTCACCGTTGTCAAAGAAATAAACGAGCCGCGCTACCCCAGCTTCATTGGCATTCGCAAAGCCGCCAAAGCCACCATCCCCACCTGGGGCCTGTCGGATTTGGGGCTGGCCGCCGACCAGGTAGGCAGCGCCGGCTCGCAAGCCCGCTGGCCCCAAGTCACCCTGCCGCCCGTGCGCGAGGCCAGAGTCGAAATCATCGAAGGTTCGCCCCAGGAGGCCGCCAAAATTTTGGCCGACCGGCTGGAAGCGGAAAAGGTGATTTAGGAGCCGCCTATGGCACGGGGGGTTTTGGGGGGTAGTTCCCCCCTCATCTACCTTTCCTCGCCATACGCACCAGATGAAACCGGAGGGTTTCAGAGGAGAAAACAATGTCAAACAACGTATTTGTCTGGATTGACCAATCAAACGGAGCAGTTGACCCCATTGCCTGGGAAACCGTAGGTGCGGCCCGCAGCATCGCCAATCAGTTGGGGGGACAGGTGGCGGCCCTGGTTTTGGGAGCCGGCGTATCAGAATTGGCCCAACAAGCCATTCACTACGGCGCCGACAGCGCCCTTGTAGCCGATGATGCCACCCTCAAAACCTTTCGGCTGGAGCCTTACGCTGCCGTTATTACCAAACTGGCCCAGGAGCAGCAACCGGCGGCTCTGCTCATGGGCGCCAGCAACGCCGGGCTGGAACTGGCCGCCTATGTGGCTGCCAAATTGGGGGTTGGCCTGGCCTCAGATTGCACCGAGCTGGCCGTTGAAGATGGCCGGCTGGTTGCTACCCGGCCGGCGCTCATCGGCAATGTGCTGGCCAAAGTCACGTTTGGCCAGGCCCGCCCGCAGATGGCTACCATTCGCCGCCGGGTCTTCCCCACCCTGGAGCCGGACACCGGCCGCAGCAGCGATATTGCTAATGTTGAGGCCGTACTGGCCGAAGACGACATCGCCACCAAGGTAGAAGGTTTTGAAGAAACCGCCGGGCAGGTCAGCCTGACCGACGCCAAAATTATTGTTTCCGGCGGGCGCGGCGTGGCCGGCCCCGAAGGTTTTAAACCAGTCAAGGCCCTGGCCGACGCCCTGGGCGGCGCTATGGGGGCCAGCCGCGCCGCCGTAGATGCCGGCTGGATTCCCTACGCCCATCAGGTGGGGCAAACCGGCAAAACCGTGCAGCCCGATTTGTATATTGCCTGCGGCATCTCCGGCGCTATTCAGCACCTTGCCGGCATGAAAACCGCCAAGCTGATTGTCGTTATTAATAAAGATGCGGAAGCCCCCATTTTCAAATACGCCCACTACGGCATTGTCGGCGATTTGTTTGAGTACGTCCCTGCCCTCACCGAAGAATTCAAACAGCGGTTGGGTAAATAATTTAAATTCCCCAAATTTCTCATCAATATCCGGTCCACAGATAGGGTGAATTCACCCTATCTGTGGACTTTTTTGTTGCCAAAACTTAACCTTGCAGGGGTTGACGGAATTACAATAATCGGATATACTGGTTTATATCAAACTTTCAAAAATTACTGAAAGTTTGATATTTCAAAAACGGGGTTTATCAGAGAGGTGGCAACATGGGGCTTAACATTGTTCTTTTAACGCCCCGGCGGCGGTTTTTAGCAAACCGTTTTGGCCTGGGTTATCAGATACCGCTGGGGTTGGTTTTTATCGGCGGCCCGCTACTCGATGCCGGCCACAAGGTGCGACTCATTGATAACGACGTGTTGGGCCGGGATGACCATCAACTGGCGCGTGAGCTGGCTCAAAACCCTCCCGACTGCTTGCTGCTGGGGCACACCGGTTCTACCGCGGCCCATCCGGTAGCCATGCAAACGGCGCGAGTCCTCAAACAGTATTTACCTCACACCCGCTTTTTTTACGGCGGCGTTTACGCTTCGTATGCCGCCAAAACCATTCTCAGAGACAACCCCGCCATCGACATGATTGTGCACGGCGAAGGCGAAGCCACCGCCGTGGAACTGGCCGAGGCGCTATGGCAGAACCGCCCGCTGGCAGAGGTCAAGGGCATTACCTGGCGCGATGGCGAGATAATCCGCACCAACCCGCCCCGCCCCCCCATTGCCAACCTGGACCAGTTTCGGCCCGGCTGGGAACTGGTTGACTGGGACGCCTACCATCTGTTTGGTTTTGGCCGGGCCGCCGGTATGCAGTTTAGCCGGGGCTGCACCTTGCGCTGCATCTACTGCGGCCAGTGGAGCTTTTGGCGGCGCTGGCGGCATCGCTCGCCGCAGGCATTTGTGGACGAGTTGGAAAAGCTGGTGCGTCAGTACCAGGTTGGCTTTGTGTGGCTGGCCGACGAAAATTTTGCCGCCGACCGGGAAATCGCCAAACAGGTGCTGCAAGAGCTAATCAACCGGCAGCTTGGTCTGTCGCTCAACCTCAATATGACCGCCGCCGATGTGGTGCGCGATGCCGACCTGCTGCCTCTATACAAACAGGCCGGCGTGGATAACATCATTATGGGTATTGAAACTCTGGACGACGCCACCATTGCCAAAGTGCGCAAAAACAACCCGGTTGAAATCAGCAAGCAGGCCGTGCGGCTGCTGCGCCGGCACAATATTGTCAGCTTTGTCAACATCATTTACGGGCTGGAGGATGAAAACTGGTCAACCCTGTGGCGCACCTTTTGCGGCGTGTTTGAACTGGACGCCGACCTGATTAACGCCTGCTACATTACCCCTCACTTTTGGACGCAAACAGGCCGAACTATCAGCCCGGACCAAATCATCGAGCCAGACCAATCGCGCTGGACATACCGCAATCAGGTTATCAATACCCCGCATCTGGCCCCCTGGCAGCTATTTTGCGCCGTTAAAATCACCGAAGCCATGTTTCATCTGCGGCCCAAAGCCCTGGGTCGGATGCTGGCGGGGCCAGATCCGCGCTACCGCAAAATTCTGCGCGGCTTTATGAAAAGCGGCATCCCGGTAGCGCTGGCCGAACTTGGCGAATTTCTGCTGCAAACCCGTCTGGTTGCGCCGGGCAGCCTGCTACACGCGCCCGGCTTTCCGCAACAGCGTACCACTCTGCCAACGCATTGACTTAGTGCCTTGAGTCTCCTATAATACGGACACAACTGACTTTATCAAAAGTCAGCTACTACGCTGTTATCGGTTGGGAATCTCCCCAACAGAGGATACCGGTTGTGTCTGAACTGATTCAAACCATGGCCAGCTATGTGCCGGCGCTGATTACCCGCCGGCTGGCGATTGACTCAACACCTATCGACGCTCCCCTGGCCGAACGTTTTCCTGCCGCTGTTCTGTTTGCCGATATCTCCGGTTTTACCGCCCTCACCGAGCGGCTGGCCCAACGCGGCCCCGCCGGCGCGGAAGAGTTAACCCAACTGCTCAACGCCTATTTTAGCCGACTCATCAACTATATCAACAGCTATGGCGGCGATGTGGTAAAGTTTGCCGGCGACGCCCTGATTGCCTTGTGGCCGGCCACAAACTCAGCCGGACAGCCCGACCCGGCGCAATTATCGCTGGTAACCCGGCTGGCAGCGCAGTGCAGTCTGGAAATCCAGAAAACTCTCAACAATTATCCGGCTGCCGAAGATGTGCAACTATCGCTGAAACTGGCTCTGGGCGCAGGCCAGGTGCTGACTATGCATTTGGGCGGCGGCGATGGTCACTGGGAGTTTTTAGTTACCGGCGCGCCGCTGCTGCAAGTAGGAACTGCCGGAAAATATGCCCAGGCCGGCGACATCATCCTTTCGCCAGAGGCATGGACTCTGGTGCAGGAAACAGGCCAGGGGCTGCCGCTAACAGACCCGGCCCACAACGGGTCGGCCCACAAAACAGAGGGCGTGCGTCTTGAAAACTTGCTCGATCCGCCCCCACGCCCCACAACAGCCCCGGTCATTGCCTTGCCCCAACAATCCGAAACCGGGCTGCGGGCCTATATCCCCGATACCATTCTGGCGCGTTTATCGGCCGGGCAGGCCGGCTGGCTGGGGGAATTGCGCCGGGTAACGGTTATCTTTGTCAACCTGCCCGATTTGGATTACACCATGCCGCTAGAGCAAGCTCAGGCTATTATGCGCGCCCTGCAAACCGCCCTGTATCGCTACGAGGGCACGGTCAACAAACTCAGTGTTGACGATAAGGGCGTTACGCTCATAGCCGCTATGGGCCTGCCGCCCCTGGCCCACGAGGACGACGCGGCCCGGGGCGTGCAGGCCGCCCTGGACATGCAAGAAGCGTTGCGCCAAATGAAGGTTCACAGTTCTATTGGCGTGACCACAGGCCGGGTATTTTGCGGCTCGGTGGGCAGCCCGGAACGGCGCGAGTACACCATGATTGGCGATGTGGTCAACCTGTCGGCGCGCCTGATGCAGGCTGCCGGCAGCAATATTTTGTGCGATGCCGCCACTTACCGCGAGGTGCAGGCTTCGGCGGCGCTAGAACTGCGGCTGGGCGTTGACCTGGACGGCTCTGGCGAGGTGGGCGATGTACCCCACTTTGAAGCGCTGGAACCCATTATGGTTAAAGGCAAAGCCAACCCCATTCCTGTTTATCGCCCCTGCGGCGATGAGCGCATGACCGTTACGCCCCAACTGCTGCAAACTTCGCTGGTTGGCCGAACCGGGCAGCAAACCCTGCTGGCCGAACAGATTCAGGCTCTGCTGCGCAGCCAGGATAGCCGCATCATTGTTATCGAGGGCGAAGCCGGCATCGGCAAATCTCGGCTGGTAGAAGACCTGCTACACCAGACTCAATCTTTAGGCATGGCCCGGCTCATTGGCGCAGGCAGCGCCATCGACCGCTCTACGCCATATCACGCCTGGCGGCCTGTATTCAAGCAATTATTGAAATTAGATGAACTGGCCAACGACCCCGTTCTCAGACGTCAGCATGTACTCACCATTTTGAAAAGTGGCATTATCCCGGCCCCGGCAACAGAGCAAACAGCGCCGTTGCCGCCAGACTCAAACCCCAAAAATGCCACAGCCTGGGTGCGGCTAGCCCCCCTGCTTGATGCGGTATTGCATTTTGATTGGCCCGATAACGACATCACCGGCCAGATGTCGGGCAAGGTGCGGGCCGACAATACCCACGAGCTTTTGATTAGTTTGTTGCAGCAAGCCGCCCAAAACGGTGTGGCCACCGGCGCGCTTTACATGCTGGTTTTGGAAGACGCCCAATGGTTCGACTCGGCCTCGTGGGGGTTAACGCTGTTGGTGGCCCAACGGGTCAAGCCCCTGCTGCTGGTTATTGCTACCCGCCCCCCCACCGACCCGCAGCCCGATGAGTATCTGCAACTTCAGCAACTGGCCAATGCCAAAAAAATATCGCTGGAACCTTTTACCCCGGAAGAAACCGAAGCGCTAATTTGCCAGCGCCTGGGCGTAGAGCAACTGCCCGCCGCGCTGGCCGAACGCATTCACGCCAAGGCGCATGGCAACCCGTTTTTTATCGAGGAGCTGGTGCGCGCCCTGCATGAGTCGGGCCTGATTACTGTCAGCCAGGGTACATGTCAGCTTGCCCCAGAAGCCGGCGACCTGCACAGCCTGCGCCTGCCCGATACGGTGCAGGGTGTTATTACCAGCCGTATCGACCGCCTGACCCCGGCCCAGCAGCTTACGCTCAAAGTGGCCAGCGTTATTGGCCGCGCCTTTGAATATACCACCCTGCACGCCATTCACCCCATTCAGGCCGATAAATCCCGGCTGGTTGACTATTTGGGCCGGTTGAACCGGCTGGAAATCACCCAATTACAGGAACCGGAACCCGTACCGGCCTACATTTTCAAACAGACTATCACCCAGGAAGTAGCTTATAATATGATGCTCTTTTCCCAGCGGCGAGAGCTACACAAAGCCGTAGCCGAGTGGTACGAGCAACACCACACCGACGACCTGTCGCAATACTTCTCGCTGCTGGCCTTTCACTGGCAGGCAGCCGAGGTACCTGATAAAAGTATGGACTACCTGGAAAAGGCCGGGGAGGAAGCGCTACGTAACTTTGCTAACGAAGAAGCCGTTCGATTTTTTACCCAGGCCCTCACCCTGGGGCAAGAGCAATACAAAAAATCTCAAGCCGATGGGGCGGTTGACGCCCCTTCCCGGTTGCGCCAGGCGCGTTGGGAATTAAAACTGGGCGAAGCCTACGTAAATTGGGCCAAACTGGCCGAAGGCCGCAGCCACCTTGAGCGCGGCTTAAAGCTGCTCAAACACCCTCTGCCTGCCGGAAAAGGAACGCTGGCGGTCGATTTGCTGGGCCAAATTTTTCAGCAGGTGCTGTACCGGCTATGGCCGGGCTGGCGCGCCGGGCGTCTGTCGGCCAGACGCGCCACCCTGTTGGAAGCCGCCAGCGCCTACGAAGGGTTGACAGCCGTGTATTATTTTGCCAACGAAACGCTGCTCTCGCTGTATGCCGCTTTTCGCTCGCTGAATCTGGCCGAGGCTGCCGGCCCCTCGCCGGAACTGGCGCGGGGGTACACCTCGGTCGGGGCCATTATCGGCTTTATTCCGCTGCATGGTATTGCCGAACATTACTGCCACCGGGCGCTGGAAGCCGCCCAATATATTGATGACCTTTCGGCCAAAATGTGGGTATCGCTGGGAACCGGCATGTACTATGCCGGCGTGGGCAATTGGGTCAAATCATCGCAGCTATTAGGGCAGGTCATCGAGACCGCCGAGTTGGTGGGCGACCGCTCTCGCTGGGGCGACGGCGTGGGCAACCTGGCCATTGTTCATTATTTTCAGGGCAATTTTGCCCGGAGCGCAGAGCTATCTGACAACTTTTATGATGTGGCCCGCCGCCGCAATGATATCCATAACCAGGCCTGGGCGCTGCGCGGCAAGGTTTACTGCCTGCTGGCCCGGAATGACTTGTCCGAGGCGGGCAATTGTTTGGAAGAGATTAAAAACTTGCTGGCCCAGGATAGCCATATTGTTGATGAAGCCCTCAGAATTGACCTCAACGGGTTGCTGGCTCTGGTTCACCTGCGCCGCGCCCAGCTGGAACCGGCCCGGCAGGCCGCCCAACAGGCGCTGGCCCTGAGCAAACAAACCATGCCTACCTCGTACCTGTCGTTGCCGGGCTATGCCGCCACCGCCGAAACCTGCCTGGCTTTGTGGGCGGCCCAGCCCGATAACTTGCCGGCCAAACAGGCTGCGCAGCAAGCCTGCAAAGCCCTGGGCGGCTATGCCCGTGTTTTTCCAATTGGCCGGCCCCGGTTGTATTTGTGGCAAGGCGTCTACCACTGGCTGGCGGGTCGAAAAAACAAAGCGCAAAAACTGTGGGCCAAAAGCCTGGCGGCGGCCCAACAACTGGCCCTGCCCTATGATGAGGCGTTAGCTCACCATGAAATTGGGCAACGCCTGCCCGCCGATAACCCGGAGCGCGCCCGGCATCTGCAACAGGCCCAACAGATTTTGGCGCGGCTGGGTGTAGAAAGCCAGGGGTAAGCCGTATGGACTCTTTATCCATTGCTGCATTTTTTACCCCGTTGTTGATTTTAGCGGGCGTGGGTATACTTTCATACCGCTATGCCCTGGCTCGGACAAAATATAAAGGCTGGCAAGCTTTAGCCCAGGCGCACGGATGGTCGTTTGTGCCCGGCAATGCCAACCACAACGCCTACATTATTGGCACATACCAGGCTTACGCTCTAAAAATAGAGGTGTCTAAAGACCCGCTCACCAACTTAAACACCGGCACGCGGATTATTGTGACGCCCACCCCCAAAACCAGGCCGGCAGATAATCACGAGCAGGTCGAGTCGCTGGCCCTGGCTATAATTCAGCAACTGGCGCCCGGCGCCTTTAAAATCAAAGGTAAAATCAGAAGCGAGGCGCAAGGCAAGCAGGGGCAGGCCGTTTATTACGAGCAGGCCGGGATTGAAAAAAGCAGCGCTTACCTGCAATCTATCATTGATTTGCTGGTCAACCTGGCCAATGCTTACCCCGGTATGGTGGCGCTGGGCGGCAAAACAGTTACCCTGTTGCATCCGCTGCTGGCCCGGCGGCTTTACGAACCCCAACCGGTCATCATCCAGCTTTTGCAGGATATTTCCCGGAGCACCACCGGCATGTTTGGCCGGCGAGTCGCCGAGATGTTGTGTCCCTATTGTCTGGCGCGCTACACCACGCACACCATCGACCCTTCGTGGCTGGAGGCGGAAATTACCTACTGCGGCTGCCGAATTTGCAGCCAAAGCCGGGAGGTTATCCGCTGCAAAGGCAAAATCATCGCCGTGCTCAATCGCCAGATGGAGGTAGGCAGGCAACCACACCAAGATAATCTGAGCATCAACTGGCTGGCCGGGCGCAAATTGTTTGATTTTGATGAGGTTCACATTATTGACGCCACCGATGAAGATGTAGAACGTTTTGCCGTACAAATTGGCAACGATACTGACCCGCTGCGCGTTTCCGGTTACAAACAAATACGCTGTCTCGTCTCGCCCGGCTGCGCCATGTCGAACAACACCATGAAAATTTTGCGGCACATTTTTGGACAGGTGGAAGTTGCAGCTACAGCCAATGGCTAACATGTACGACCCGCAACTGAGCCGCCTGATTGGGGCTGCCATTACCCGCCTGCAAAATGAACTCACCCGGACCATGCCCTTTTCGGCTCAGTTGGCGCTTGATTGGATGCAGCGGCTGGCCGGCCCGGCCCGGC
>CAZAPG010000073.1:0-25053 GCA_964486935.1 uncultured Caldilineaceae bacterium
CCAACAGTTTGGACGAGCTTTATGTCTTTAGCAAACTAGCACCAATGGTTAGTAGTCAGCAATTCGGTAACTCGAAGACCAAAACTCGAAACTTGAAACCTGAAACTCGAAAGCTGTTAATTTCTACAAAATCGGCATCTCAATTACAAAGCGCGTCCCCTGGCCTGCCTCACTTTCACAGCGAATAGTACCACCCAGCTTTTGCGTGACCAAATTGTAAATAATGTGCAACCCCAACCCGCTGCCGCCTTGCCCGCGTTTGGTGGTGTAGAAAGGCTCAAAGATTTTGCTCAGACTCTCTTTAGGGATACCCCGGCCATCATCGCTGTATTCAAAACTAAAGCGGCCATTCGCCCGCTTGAAATAAAATGTAAGCTGGCCGGCCTCCTCCGGCCCGTAGGCGTGCACCAGCGAGTTCATCACCAGGTTAGTGACAATCTGCGAGAAGACGCCGGGGTAGCTGTCCAGGGTCAGGCTGTCATCGCCGTTGATGACGATGGAATGTTGGGTCTTTTTCAGCTTGGGCCGCAAGCTGAGCAAAACCTCTTCCAGGTAGGCTTTAACGGCAAAACTGCGCCGCTCTTCGCTGGATTGGTCAACCGCGACCTGCTTGAAACTTTGTATCAGTTCGGCGGCGCGGTTCAGGTTGCGCAGAATCATTCCGCTACTCTGCCCGGCGGTGTCTAGGTACTTTTCCAAATCGGCACGTTTCATCTGGCCGCTTTGGTAGGTCTGGCGAAAGGCGGCAGTTTTATCTTCCAGCAATGAAGCAGCAGTGACGCCAATACCCACCGGGGTATTGATTTCGTGAGCCACGCCGGCCACCAGTCCCCCCAAAGCGGCCATTTTTTCAGCTTCGACCAGTTGATGCTGGGTATTTTTAAGATTTTCGAGAGTCTGCGAGAGTTCACGGGTGCGTTCAGCTACCTCTCGTTCCAGGGTACGACTATATTCGGCTAATAACTGCTGCGCCCGTTTTTGTTCGGTGATGTCTCGGATAAGCCCCTGGTAGGTCAAAATCCGGCCATCTTCGGCTCGTTGTACCGTCGCCGTCATCAGGCAATCCATCTGCGTTCCATCTTTGCGGCGGAATTTTACTTCAAAATTTCTCACGGAACCAGTCGGTTCAACGACCTGGCGAAACCTGGCCCGGTCAGATGGGTCGGCATAATGCTCCACGGCATTCAAGGCCATCATCTCGGTGTTGGTGTATCCAAACAGTTCTAACATTGCCTGGTTAGCGTCGAGAATTTGGCCGGTGGGGGTGGTAATAAAGATGGCGTCGCGGGAGTCCTCAAACAAGGTGCGATATTTCTTTTCGTTTTCACGGAGGGCTGCATAGAAGTTTACATTATTGATAGCGGTGGTGGCCTGACCGGCCAGATTGATCAGGCCCAGTATTACTTCACTATCCGGCTCAATCCGGGTTTGAAATTGGGCCATCTCTACGGTGTTGCCTGCTACTAATAGGCCCAGTGGTTGTTTAGGTTCTCCGCCTAAAGGCAAAACGATATATTCATCCATACTAAAGCTACGGCCCAAGGCTACTAACGCTTCCTGCGCGCATCCCTGGGGGCAGATTACCTGCGGCGCGCCGGCCCATATTGGAGCGAGGGCCGGCGCATCAACCGCCAGACTCACCGCTTTTATGATCTGAATTTCATCTTCATCATAGTAGCCATCCATACCCTCAACGTGAAAGACGTTTCCCTCGGCCGAACGAAAAAGAATCAGGCAGCGTTCAAAATTGAGTTCGTAAAGAATAAATTGGATGGCAATTTGCAGAATCTCGTTCAACTCAAAAGAGGCATTAAACTGCTTGCCAATCTCGGTAAGTTGGCGATAAAGCCTGAGTTGGCGATCAAGCCGCTCTTGAACCCGATACAACTCATTTTCAGTCTTGACCAGGCGTTTGACCTGGTCAGATAGATAATGATTTTCTTGTTCAAGTTTTGCTAGCCGCTCTTGAAAGTACTCTTGTTGAGGGCTTAATTCTGCCATTTGTGACCCTATCTTTGGCAATATAGATTGCCCTAATAGACCGCTGCAACCACCGCCGTGAAGTTATGAAAATAATTGCCGGCCCTCACCGGCCCAATTTCACCGTAGGTATAAAACCCCAGCCAGGGCGCATCAGGACCGATGCGCTGGCGCAACATATTTAACAACTGCACCTTTTGTTGGTCACGGAAAAACATTTTGCCCCGTCCGGCGCAATCAAAATGAAATACCAGCTTGGCTGGGTTATCGCCAAGCTGAGACTTAATTTGGCTGGCCAGTCGCTCAACGCCAACCGTAACCTTCTCGTAGTCCCGCCTCGTCATCCAGACGCTGGTTCCTTCAGCGGCCTCTGTGGGGATGGTAATCTCGCCTGTTTCGTCATTCTTGGTCATCATCCCTCGAATCAGATACGGATCGTACTCTTCGGCCATCCCGCCGGTTGTTTCAAATCCAAATGGGAAATTCAGCAGCGCGGTGCCCCAGTCAACTAACTCGTCATCACTTAAATAATCTCTGATAACGTCAAGGGCCGGCCTATGATCAATTTCATAAATTGTGTTCCCTTTGGTTCGAGTCAATTTATGTTCAATGCCCATTGAGATACAACCATGATTTACAGCAGTAGCCATATGAGCGGAGCCAGAAAGTAAACCCCAGGCCACCCCATCGGAAACAACTTGATCGTTGCAATATTGGTAGGTATGCTTGAATTCCCAACTGTCACCGGCTGTTCCGCCCACCAGGGGTAAAAATTGATCCAGGTTTAATTGCTCCTCAAGACCAATTCGAAAATTCTCAAAGTTAACGGTCAAACTGTCGGGAAACACAAACATTGCCAGAGCGTCTGAATTTAAAACAGGTTGGACCTTATTGGCTATCGCGCGTCCCACGCCGGCGGAATCCTCTTTGAGGCCGGTGGCAAGGCCATTATTAAACCGAAGTTCGTCGGAACTAACGGTCATCACGGCCACAGAAAAATTTGATTCGTCCGATTCTCCGCCAACAATGGTACCTTCCGATGAGCAGCCGCACAACGGCGCACCTCCCGCCGCCTGGTACACCGTCTGAATCAGGGTCGGCTGGTTGTAAGCCACTGTGGCAAACATAAGAACAAAATCGGGCCTGTCAATACCGCCACCCCGAAGGGCTTGCTCAACTGCCTCCTGGCCTGCCACCCGTGGATTGCGATGGTGACTCACCCCTACACCCGCTTTAGTGCTCATGATATTAGACTCCTCTTTGAGCTATGGAAACCATTTCTATCCAATTTTTAGCTGTCAATTCTATCGAGAATCTTGGTCCAATATCACCTCCATTTTATACATTTTGATAATGACCTTCATTAGCGTGGCTGCTCGCCTGCTCCTGCCAGCGTTCCCACTGCCCCAACCCGTCATAGGCGGCATATTTATAGGCATCGGCCAGGGTTGGATAGTTGTAAACTGCCCGGATGAACTCGTCGATGGTGTGGCCGTTGGCAATGGCGTGAGCGCCAATATGCACCAACTCCGCCGATAGCTCGCCGATGTGATGGACGCCCAGCACCTTTTTGTCGGCCGGCGAAAAAATTAGCTTCAACATGCCGTTCATCTCCCCAATAATTTGCCCGCGGGGGTTATGGTCGTAGTAGGCTCGCCCTGCCAGGTAGGGAATTTTTTTGTTGACACATTCATCTTCGGTTAACCCGGCCATCGAGATTTCAGGAACGGTGTAAATAGCGTAGGGCAGCACAGACGAGACCTTCTCTTTATAGTGCAGATTGAAGGCGTGCACCATCGCCACGCGGGCCTGCTCCATTGAAGTGGAGGCCAGCGCCGGAAAGCCCACCACATCGCCGGCGGCGTAGATATTGGACACGCTGGTCTGATAATGGTCGTTGACGCGAATCAGCCCCCGTTCACCCACGGCCACCCCCACATTCTCTAACCCCAGGCCCTGAATATTGCTTTGTCGCCCGGCCGCAAACAGGGCGATATCGCCTGCCAGCCGCTCTCCACTTTTTAGCCAGAGTTGGACCTGATTCTGATGAGTCTCAACCCTGGCCGCCCGGTCATTAAAAATAAAGCGCAACCCCAGCGCGCTCAGTTGCGTTTGCAGTTGCGCCGCAATTTCGTGGTCAATGAAGGGCAGCAGGCGATTGCGCGATTCTACCAGCGTGACCTGTACACCCAGCGCGGTAAAGATTGAGGCGTACTCGCAGCCAATCACGCCGCCGCCAATAACCGCCATAGTTTTTGGGATGAATTTCATGTTCAAAATTGTGTCCGAGTCGTAAATCAACTCATCGTCAAATGGTATATCAGGGGGATGGAATGGGGCCGACCCGGTGGCGATGAGAATGAATTGCGTGTTGAGGTTGCGGGTTGCGCCGCCGCGCGTTTGCACCTGCACCGTATGCGGGTCAACAATGCGGCCATTACCCTGCACTACTTCAATATTGTGCCGTTCCAGGTTTTCTTTGATGAGCTGCCGCTGCCTATCGACAACCACCTGCTCCCGGTGCATAAAATCCTGAACCGTCAGCCCCTCTTTGAGCGAATAGTCAATGCCGTATAGCCCGCGCTGGCGTAACCCGGAAAAATAGAGCGCGGTTTCGCGCAGAGTTTTTGAGGGAATGGTGCCGGTGTTGATGGCTGAGCCGCCCAGTTCTGGCGCGCGTTCAACCAGCGCAACCCGCTTGCCAAAGTAGGCGGCTTGCGCCGCGCCTTTTTCTCCGGCAGGGCCGGAACCAATAACAACGAGATCATAATTGGCCATATATATTTCTCTTCCCCTCGTAAGAGGTATTCAAATCATCAGCCACGTTGATGCGCTAGGCCGTATCGCGGATACTTCTGTGGTCCACTACGCCAATTCCAACCTCCGCCGCGCTTTTGTCTGCAAACCCCTCGGCAAAAGCCATAAAGCGATACACATCGGCAAAGTTTGTGGCCAGCCCTACCGAAATACGGATGGTGCTGGGGTATTTACCCCCCTGGCTTTGAATAAAGTTAAAAAATTCATCAAAAGACATTGGTTTTTGATTAATAAAACATTGGGCCATCTCTTCTCTGGTGATGTGGTGGGCCGTTTCGCCGGCGCCGGGGTTGCAAAAGCAGCCGGTTCGCAGCGAGATGCTGGCTTGATTGGCTATATTTTCAACCCGGCGGAAATCAAAGGGGTTTCCCTGCGGGTCAAACATGTTAAAGGCAATGGTTCCGCCGCGCCGCTTCATTGAGGTGGGGCCGTAAATTTGAATTAACGGCGCGCCGTTACTGTGCCGCAGCGTTTGCATATTGTCCAGCAGCCAGCCGGTCAGGCAGGCGACGCGCTGGTGAATGGTCTCGATGCCGATAGAGGCGATATGGCGCAAGCCAATTTCTACCGCCGGCAGGTTGAGATAATTAACTGTGCCATCCTCAAAACCGGCCTCGCCATCCACCAGGTAATGCCAGCCTTCGCCCTGCACCGAGGTAATGGTGATGGTGCCGCCGGCAAACCAGGGGCGGCGCAGTTTTGCCAGCGCGTTTTTACGGGCAATCAGACAACCTGCGCCGGTCGGATATCCAAAAATTTTGTAAAAGGAGAGCGGCACAAAGTCGGGCTGCCAGCGGCTCAAATCCAGGCGATTGGTGGGAGCAAAGGCGGCGCAATCCAGCAGTACATCCCACCCCTTTTCCCTGGCCTGTTCAATCAGTTCCAGGGGATGCTGCACCCCGGAAAAATTTGACTGGGCCGGATAGGCCAGCAAGTTATGTTGACCCGCTTGAGCCTGGTTGAGATATTGGGCAAGTTTGGCCGTGTCAATCCGCATGTCCGGGAGGGTTAAGGGGACATATGTAACCGTAGCCCCTTTGGCCCTGGCAAACTCGCGGATGCCGTTGACCGAGTTATGGTTGTCAAAGGTCGGGGCGTAACGCCCGCCGGGAGCAAAAGGATAAGACTCGCCCACCAGTTTGAGCGCGGCGCTGGCGTTGGGCGTAAAAATAACCACATACTCATCCGGCGAAGCGTTGAAAAACTCAAACACGTAAGCTCTGGCCTGTTCAACCAGACGGGTCATGGCCAGCGAGGTTGGATTGTTGGAGTGCGGGTTGCCAAAAACGTTGCTTTGCAACAACGCCATATGCTCGCGCAGTTGCGAGTCGGCGTAAAGACCGCCGCCGGTGTAGTCCAGATAAATTTGCCCCAGGTTATCCAGGCGGGCGTACTCGCGGGCGCGCAAATCATCCAGCGCGCGCGTAGCTTCATAGGCGGGGTAGGCTTGCCGAAAGGCGGCAAAGGCCGTCTCTATTAATTCCGGGCGGTAATTGGTGGTTGCCGCCAAAGATTGTTCGATACTGTTCATTATTTATGTCCTTCCCATCACCTGGAACACAGAGGCCACGAAGGATACGCAAAAATACACTGAGTTTTCTCTGCGAAGCTCTGCGCTATCTCTGTGTAACTGTGGGCACCGGGATAGATGGCTCATTTATTTTTTCTGTTTTTGTAACCGGCGGCTATAGAGAACATCCGACATGGTGAACAGGCTGGTCTCCAGTTCTGGCGGCGGATAGACCCGCACAAAATATTCTTGTCCAAATAAATCACGAAACATCTCCAGCGGAAATAGGCCGGGGTCAAGCGAAAATTGGGTGCGATGGGCGGCCATTGCTGCTACTTTCTGCCCCACATAGTCTGACACATCAATGCAGGTGGTGGCTTTGCCGTAATCCTGCTGACCGGCCCACTCGCCGATGGGGGCGTCGGTTAATTCTGCCTCTGCGCCACGACCGGCAAAGTTGCTCGGTTCCTCGGGGGCAAAAACCAGGCAGGTGATATTCTCTATGGCGACTACATGAGCATTGCGCGGCTGGTGATAAGCCAGCCCTTCCTCGCCAAAGAATGCGCCCGGCCCAATGCGGGCCAGCGTTTCCAGGTTTCCGGCTTCATCCTCGTGCATAACTTCGGCCCAACCCGACAAAATCAAGTATAGTTTGGTGGCCGGTTCGCCCTGCTCAACCACATAAAAGCCTTTGGGAAACCAGGCCAGCTCAAAATAATCGCTGCTATAGCCCAGCATGGTTGACTCTTCGGAAAAGAGCAGCAGGGCGTGGGCAAAATCCACCGAACCGTGAAACCGTTTATTCAGCTTGACCAGCCACTGCGCCAATCGCTCCGAAAGAAGCTGGCGGCTGCGCGGAAAGTAGCTGTAATAAAGCCGGGCCGGGGTGTGGGGCAACAGGTCGCCGGCCAACTGCTCAGGGTATTGGCCGGGGTCGCCGGCCAGCCTGAAGGCCCGGGTGGTAACATCGCCAATAACAATATGGTCGGGGTGGCCGTAAGCGCCGTCTGGCCCAAAGGTAATCACCACATCCGGCCGAAACTCGCGGATGAGGCGGGTAACGTGTTCGGTGAGCGGGCCGGGGTTCTGGCTTTTTAAGGTTCCGTCGCCATAATCAAGGCAGATTGCGTGGTGAACGCTCAGTTGCCGGCAGGAATTATGCAGCTCCCGTTGGCGGGCCTGCCCCAACGTGCGGCGAGTGGCAACAGCGGCATCCCGTATTTGTCCGGCCTCGCCCCGGGTGGCGGAAACCACCATCGTCTCGGCGCCGCCGGCGGCATATTGGGCCAGCGTTCCCCCGGCGCAAAACACCTCATCATCCGGGTGGGCAAAAACGGCCAGAATTCGCAGCCAGCCCTGTTTGGCAGATATGTTATCCATAATGAGGGCCTCCTGAAAAATAGTTTTCCAGTTTATCAGTTCAGAATTCAGAGTTGAGCCTAAGCCCGTAATTCTAAACTCTGAACCCTAAACTCCTAACACTGAACATTTTCATCGTATGGCTCCTTTGACTAAAGCCGCTGCCAGACCTACGTCATCAAACTGGCTGCCACCTGTTTGTACAAATTGGTCAGGGGGTGGTTGGGATAGCGCAAAGCAAAAATAGCTTTACTGGCCAGGTCCATCATTTCGTCGGTGTGGGGCAGAACGGCGGCTACCGGGCAGTTGTAGATTTGCTCTACGCCGGCTTTAACCTCTTTGGGGTCCAGGCTGGCCGGGGTTTTGTTGACAATAAGTACCATGTTGGGCACATCCAGCGAGCGAGCTACCTCGACCGTCACCCCGGTTCCTTCGTAATCTTGCTGGTCGGGTCGCATCAGGATGGCCAGAGTATGAGAGATGGCAATAGAGAAAAGCGTCTCTTCATTCAGGCCGGGGTGCGTGTCAATCATCAGTATATCCAGGGCCAGGGCTTTAATCAATTGGCGAAAGCCGCTGGTCAGCAAGCTTACATCGTAGCCCTGGCGCAATACGGTTACAATTTCATCGGCCTGAATGCTACAGGGAATAAGAAAGAGTTTACCTTTTACATCACCTCCCAGGTTTGGGGTGACGTCATAAACCGCTTCTTCAATAGTTCCCCGGCCCCACAAATAATCGTTGAGCGAATGTTTTATCTGCTGCCCGGCCAGACCAAACAGAATATGAATACCGGGCGATTGGATATCGGTGTCAATTACGCCTACCCGCTGCCCATCCAGGGCCATCAACGCGGCTACGTTGGCAATGGTATTAGATTTTCCCGTTCCCCCCCGAAAGGAGTGAATTGAAATAATTTTAGACATTGCCGCTCCTCTCATTAGCCTCTTCCAGCATGTCGCGCAAATCTTGCGCCTTTTCCCGGAGTTGTTTGAAATAGTTAGTGCCGGTTATTTGGCTTACCTGGCGCGCCTGCCGAACTTTGTCTACCTCAATTTGAAGTTTATGCACTTGCTGTTGCAACCGGGCTTCTCTCTCGCGCGCCTCTTCCGCCTCGCGGTAAGCTTTGAGTAGCTGGTTAGTTCGCTCAATAACTTTTTGTTCCAGGGTGCGATTATACTCCTCTAATTGGGCGTAAAGGCGGATGTTTTCTCGCTGCTGGTTTTGGATGATGTTTAGATGGCGAAACGCTCTCAAGGCGGCCACTACTGTGGTGAACAGCTTTTGGTTGGTCAATTCGGTTTTGGCTTTGTAATCGTTAATATCGTAGTCAACCACAACCTTGTCTTCCGGCGCGTGCCCCGGTTGCCCGGTACGCAATACAATTCGCACCAGGTGGTTATTCAGCTTGTCGCGAATATATTTAACGACGCGCAAACCGGCGTCGTCTGTTTCCATAACCACATCCAGCAAAATAAGCGCCGTATTGGGGTGCGCCCGAATAAGTTCTTGAGCCTGCCGGGCCGAGGTGGCCCTGATAAAGGTTAGCCCTTTGCCCTCGAAGGTGAAATTAGCCAGGGCCACCTGGGTAATACGATGGATTTCATCTTCATCGTCAACAAGCATAATTTTCCACGGCGTATCTTCCGGCTCGCCGGAGGATGTTGTTTCCTCGGCAAAAGTCAATTCGTCAGTATCACCGGCTACAAGACGGTTTGGGGCATCATCGGCCATAAATTTATATCCAATCACGAGACAACCCGGTAAGTGAATGAGGCATGAACCAGGCGCTCCTAAAATTCAGTGGGGCCATAGATTTACGGATTACACGGATAAAAAATTAATAAATTCATCAAATTCATTTAATCCAGGGGTAACTGAATAACAAAGGTTGTGCCCTTTCCAACCTCACTCTCGCAGCGGATGGCGCCGTTCAGCTTTTGCGTAACCAGGTTATAAATAATATGCAACCCGAGGCCGCTGCCGCCCTGCCCCCGTTTGGTGGTAAAGAAGGGGTCAAAAATTTTACCCAGATTTTCTTTGGGGATACCTCGTCCATCATCGCTGTATTGAAAAATCAGGCGCATTCCATTTTGTTTGAAGGTAAAAGTCAGTTGACCCGCTTCATCCGGCTCATAGGCATGCACCAGCGAGTTCATCACCAGGTTGGTGACAATTTGCGAGAAAACGCCGGGGTAGCTGTCAATAGAGAGGCTCTCATCGCCTTCAATTTCAATAGAATGGTTGGTGCGCTTGAGTTTGGGGCGCAGGCTGAGCAAAATTTCCTCTAAATAGTGTTTTACCGGAAATTCACGGCGCTCCTCGCTGGATTGGTCAACGGCCACCTGCTTAAAGCTTTGAATCAACTCGGCGGCGCGGTTGAGATTTTTCAACAACATCTGGCTGCTTTGTTCAGCCATATCGAGGTATTTTTCCAAATCAGAGCGCTTCATCTGGCCGCTCTGATATAGTTTGTGGATGGCAGTGGTTTTATCTTCTAGCAATGAGGCCGCAGTAACGCCCACCCCAACCGGAGTGTTGATTTCGTGGGCAATGCCGGCCACCAGCCCGCCCAGCGCCGCCATTTTTTCGGCCTCGACCAGTTGGCTTTGGGTGGTTTTGAGGTTTTCCAGGGCTTGCGATAGCTCGCGGTTGGCCTGCTGGGTTTTTTCAAACAGGCGGGCATTGTCCAGAGCAATAGAGGCCAGTTGGGCAAAACGGTTTAGCAACTCAACCTCTTCTTTGCCAAATTTTTGCCGCGACTCGCGGCTGTAGGCAATGCCGATGACTCCCACCACCTCGGCGTCTGATTTGCCTGTGCCCGTACTTTGGGTAAGCGGCACGCCCACAATGGCGCGGATAAGTTCATAACCAAATTTAGTGGAACGGTCTGCCCACACATCATAATCATCAATAATCAGCGGCTGGCCGCTTTGCCAGACAGCGCCGGCCAACCCTTCGCCCGGCTTTAAACGCAAGCCGATAGATTCACTAAAGACTCCCACGCCTACTTTTCGTTCAATTTCTGAGCCGTCGGGCGTAACCAGGTAGATATAACCGTGCGCTGTACCGAGCAGTTGTCCGGCCCGCGTAATCAACGCCGAGAGCAATTCATTCAAATCAAGCCGGCTAATTAAGCCCAGCGAAGTATCGTGCAGCGCGGCCAGATATTCGTTCTGCTGCTGGATGGCCGCTTGAGCGCGCTGCCGCTCCAGTTCGGCTCCGGCCCTGGCCGCAAATATCTGCAAAATTGAGGTGTTGCGCGAGTCACGCGGCATCGGTTTGTCATCCATCACCGCCAGATGACCCAGAATGTGACCGGCCGAGCCGGACAGAGGAATCCCCAGATAAGACTCTTGCCCTGCTTCTTTGGGAAATAATTGGGCCAGGTTTTCAGGATAATAGCAAATTGAGCCGTCAATAACCTCCCGGCAGGGAGTGCCATGCAGCTCATATTCAAAATTGTCGCTGAATTTGCTGTTTTCCAAAAAGGCCAGTGTTCGCACCCGGCTTGCCTGCTCATCGGCCACTTCGGTTACAAAGGCGCAGCGCACTTGCAAAACTTCGGCCAAATGACGAACCAGCGACCGGAAAAAGTCGCCGCCGGTTACTGAGGCCGTGCCCTCGGTAATGGCCCGCAGGGCTTCTTCGGCCTGCTTGCGCTCGGTGATATCAGAGATATAAATCCGAATGCGTTGATGCTGGGCCACCACATGAAAGACCCGCTGGTACCAGACTTCGCCCAGCTTAATCTCGTCGGTTAGCGAGTCGCCGCCAGATTCAACCAGAAAGTTGGCAATGGTGGTTAAATCATTAAATAGGGGATGACTCGCTCCGGTCTGGTCAATATCGGGGAATACATGCCGGGCGGCGGGGTTGAGATAATAAATGTGACAGGTTTCATCGACTTCAACAATTGGCCCCGGATTCAGTTCGGGAAAGGAGGCCAGGCGAGCCAACTCCTGGTTGGCTTGCTGTAATTGCCGGGTTTGCTGCCAGCGGTCAATAGCCAGGGCCAGGTGGGTGGCAAACGAGGTGGCTACCTTGATGTCGCCATCGGTGTAGCCATCAACTCTGGTGGCGCAAAAAGTAATGGCCCCCAATATTTTGCCATAGGCTTGCAGCGGCAGCGATAAAACCGTCTTTAGCGATCCATCCGCCAGGGCCGGGTCTACCACAGCAGCCAGGTTGTTGATAGCAGCGGGCATATCTTTGATTAACCGCATCTGGCGGCGGAGCATCACCTCGCCGACCAGTCCCTCGGCCAGCGGGATGCCTTCTTTGGAAAGGCGGGCCACGTTACGGCGGGTTTCCAGCAGGGTTTGCAGGTGGTAGGTTTGGCCGTCATCATCAAGCAGGGCCAGGGTGCAGCGTTCAAAATCAATGACCCATTTGAGTTTGTTGATGGCCTGGGTCAGCAACCGGTCAAGGTCGGGGGTTTTGGCAATCAGCAACACCACCTCTGATAGCAGGGCAAAGCGGGCCACCTGCACCTGCCAGGCTTCCTGTTCGCCGGCCTGGTTCTGTTTATCGTTTGCGGCCATGGTTGGCTTAATCCTCAATTATTTGCTGGCGTTCCGGGTCATCCAGCTTGGCTGCGTCGGCAAAGGTGTCGCCGGCCATTGCGATGGAGGCCCAGAAGATAATTTCTACCAATTCTTGCTCGCTGATGCCGTAGTCTCGCACTCTATTGTAATCGGCCTCGGTTAGCGTGAGTGGCTCCAGCGCGCATTTGACGGCGAAGCGGATAATCTCTTGAGTCCGCCGGGGCGTTACTGAGTCCAGGTCGTTAACCAGCGCCTCCAGCATCATTTCATCAATGCCTACCGAGCGACACGCAGATTTGAAACCGGCGCTGCAACAAGCGCATTTTTTGGTGGTTGAGATGGTGTAATGGATCATGAATAGTAAGGGCGGCGGCAGGATAGTCTGCTGCATAAAGGTTTCAACCATATTGAACACCAGCGCGAGGACCACCGGGGAATTGGCCCTGGCCATATCTGCCGGGCTGACAGTGGGAGTGCCCATAAAGCTGCGAATTTTGTTGTAGGTTTCTGCAACTTCACCTGTTGCGTTCTCCTCTTCTACCAGAGGGATTTTGCTGATAGGCAGGTATTTCATTAATTATTCTCCTCTGAAAATAGACCCCCCGCTTGCGCGCAACCCTCCCCCTGTTAGGGGGAGGGAGTCGCGTTAGCGACGGGTGGGGGTGGGTTAAATTTTCATTCTCGTTGCCGCCCCAATTGGTAGGGTGTCAAAACGCGCTTTAACATTCCGGGTTTTCATCAGCTGTGCCCTGTGGGTATTGTCATCATCCTATTGAGGCGGTTCGGCTTCTGTTTTTTTGAAAAATTGCGCGTTATGTACAATATTTTGCTCAAGCCTTGATATATTGTTGGGTGGTTGGATCGCCTAATTTCATCGAATCGGAAACAGTATCATTATACATAACGATAGCGACCCAGCCGATAATCTCGACCAGCTCTTCATCGGTGACGCCCTGGTCGCGTACCTGGTCATAATCGGCCTCGGTTAGCTCCTGCGGAGCGATGGCGCATTTTACGGCAAATTTAATAATCTTTTGCACCCGCTTGGGATTAACCGTATCCAGGTCATTAATCAGCGCCTCCAGCATCTCTTCATCAACGCCAACTGAACGGCAAGCGAATTTGAATCCGGCAGAGCAATATTGACAATTCCGGGCCGAGGAGATGGTGTAATGTATCATAAAAAGCAAAGAGGGGGGTAATGTAGCCCGCTCTAAAAAATTGCTAGAAAGCGACCAACCGCTGGCCAGGGTGGCTGGAGAAAGGGCCATAACCTGAAAGACCGGGCCGACGTTGGGGGTCCCCATTTGGCGGCGGACGGCATCAAAGATTTCCCCGGTTTCTCCGGCGGCTTCTTGTTCATCTACAAGCATTAATTTGCTGATAGGTACGTAATTCATTGGCTTGTCCTTTCTTCTCTATAAATAGGCGGTTGGCTACGATAACAGGACGCTTGCGGCCACGTTCCACGTTACCTGGCGCGTGGTACGTGGTGCGCGATTTTCATTTTACGCTTCTACTATCTGCTGCTTTTCCGGGTCGGTTAGCTTCAGCGTATCAGACATGGTGTCGTTGTACATGGCAATGGCCGCCCAGCCAATAATCTCAACCAGCTCTTCATCGGTGACGCCCTGGTCACGCACCCGGTCGTAGTCGGCCTCAAGTAGCTGCTGTGGCTCTAACGCGCACTTTACGGCAAATTTGATAATTTCCTGCGCTCGTTTGGGGTTGACCGCATCCAGGTCGTTGACCAGCGCGTCCAGCATCTCTTCGTCAACCCCCACCGAGCGGCAGGCGTGTTTGAAACTGGCGCTACAAAATTGGCAATTTCTGGAAACAGAGATGGCATAATGAATCATAAATAACAAGGGCTGTGGCAGGGTAGCCCGTTGTATAAAATCAAACATTAAGCGTGTGCCGCTAATTAAAGTGGCCGGGGAACTGGCTGCCGCCCGGTCAGCTACGCCAACCGAAGGTACGCTCATCATCATGCGGATTTCATCAAAGATTTCGGCGACTTCACCGGTGGCTTCATTTTCCTCCATCACCGGCAGTTTGCTAATAGGTAGATACTTCATAATTTTGCCTCCTGGTAAGTTTTTGATTTAACAAATAAACTAAATATCTGAGTTGTTGATGCATTTCAGTAACGCAGTTTGCTCAGTTTGATGGCAAAATATGGTTGGGGTGCGGTTGCTATACCGGCCCCATATGAAAACGGCGGCTGATGATTATTGGCGAAGAAACTGATTGATGATGGATATAGGCGAGCGTGTAGATGGGTTGCCCCTCATTGTATCACAAAATTTAATCTAAAGACACCCTACTATAGCCCCAAAATTAAAAAACCCCGCGGCAGTTGCGGGGTTACTTTTTTTGACATACCGGTTAAGGGGTTTGCAATTTAGGCCATGCCTACCGCGCGTTTGGCGCTATCGGTGGTGTTGCGCAGCAGCATGGCAATGGTCATTGGGCCAACGCCGCCGGGAACGGGCGTAATAGCCCCGGCCACTTCTCTGGCCTCATTAAAAGCCACGTCGCCCACTAACTTGTAGCCCTTGTCGCTGGTCGGGTCATCGACCGCGTTAACGCCCACGTCGATAACGACTGCGCCGGGCTTGAGCCAATCGCCGCGCACCATCTCGGCCCGGCCTACGGCAGCAATCAGAATATCGGCTTCGCGCACCACGCCGGGCAAATCTTTGGTGCGAGAGTGGCAAATAGTCAACGTGGCGTTGCGGTGCAACAGCAGCATTGCCACCGGCAGGCCAACAATATTGCTGCGGCCCAGCACCACCGCCCGTTTACCCTCAATTGACACGCTCGTGCGGTCCAGCAATTCAATACAGCCTTTGGGCGTGCAAGGTACAAACAATGGGTCGCGCCGCTTCATCGAGAGGCGGCCAATATTCAGCGGGTGAAAGCCGTCCACATCTTTTTCCAGGCTAATGGCCCCTAAAATTTCTTCGTCATCAATGTGGTCGGGCAAAGGGAGCTGAACCAGAATACCGTGCACGTCGGGGTTGGCGTTGAGGTCTTTGACGATTTTAAGCAGCTCTGGCTGGCTGATGTCTTCGGGTAAATCGTGTCCAAATGAGGTAATGCCCACCTCGGCGCAGGCTTTCTTTTTCATGCGCACGTAGGTTTGCGAATCCTTGCGGCTGCCCACCAGCACGGCAGCCAGGCCGGGCACTTTGCCATATTTTGACTGCATGGCCTCTACGTCGGCCTTGATTTCGCCGCGAATGGTGGCGGCAATTTCTTTTCCATCAATAATCTGCGCTGACATTTATGTCTCCTTGAAGTTTGATTGTAACGTAAGACCGGGGGGACACCTGTAGATAAATCCGGTCTGGTATGAATGAATTTGTGCAGGGCTAAAGCTAAATATAGGGGGATGGTTGATAATAGGCAAGTGCCATTTGACCCCATTGTTTGCGACAAATGTCACAAATATCTAAGCCGGTTTTTCAGCCGATAGCGCCCGTTGTTGAGGCTATTGGCTATGCCCGCGTCAGTTTGCGGTAAGTAATGCGGTGCGGACGGTCGGCGGCTTTGCCAAGGCGCTCGCGGCGGGCCGTCTCGTAGTCGCTGTAATTGCCAATATGCCACACGGCCTGGCTGTCGCCCTCAAAGGCCAGAATATGGGTGGCAACGCGGTCTAAAAACCAGCGGTCGTGCGAGATGATGACGGCGCAGCCGGCAAAGCTTTCCAGCCCTTCTTCCAGCGCCCGCAGCGTGTTCACGTCCAGGTCGTTGGTTGGCTCATCGAGCAGCAGCAGGTTGGCCTCGGATTTGAGTATTTTGGCCAGATGCACCCGGTTGCGCTCGCCGCCCGACAGGTCGCCCACTTTTTTTTGCTGGTCGCTGCCGGTAAAGTTGAAGCGGGCCACATAGGCCCGCGAGTTGAAGCTGCGGTTGCCCAGTTCCAACTGCTCCTGCCCGCCAGAAATTTCTTGCCATACGGTTTTTTCGGGGTCAAGCGTGTCGCGGCTCTGGTCTACGTAGGCCGGTTTGACCGTGCTGCCAATGGTCAGCGCGCCGGAGTCGGGCTGCTCCTGGCCCACAATCATGCGGAACAGGGTGGTTTTGCCGGCCCCGTTTGGCCCGATGACGCCTACAATGCCGCCGGGCGGCAGGTCAAAGTTTAAATTCTGGTAGAGCAGCTTGTCGCCAAAACCTTTAGTTACATTTTCGGCCCGCACCACCACATCGCCCAGGCGCGGCCCCGGCGGAATGTAAATTTCCAGGTTGCGCTCGGCTTTTTCGACGCTCTGGTTCAGCAGGCTTTCATAGGCCGAGATACGGGCTTTGCTTTTGACCTGCCGCGCTTTGGGGGTCATATTAATCCACTCCAGTTCTCGCTGGAGGGTTCTTTGGCGCAGCGACTCCTGCTTTTCCTCGCGGGCCAGGCGCTGCTGTTTTTGTTGCAGCCAGGATGAGTAGTTGCCCTGCCAGGGGATGCCGTGGCCGCGGTCCAGCTCTAAAATCCAGCCGGCCACGTTATCCAAAAAGTAGCGGTCGTGGGTTACGGCAATCACGGTGCCCTGGTAATTTTGCAGGTGACGCTCCAGCCAGGCCACGCTTTCGGCGTCGAGGTGGTTGGTGGGTTCGTCGAGCAGCAAAATGTCCGGCTCTTGCAGCAGCAGGCGGCACAGGGCCACCCGCCGCCGCTCGCCGCCGGAAATAACCGACACCGGCGTGTCGCCGGGCGGGCAGCGCAGGGCATCCATGGCCAGGTCAAGCCGGCTGTCAATATCCCAGGCGTTGAGGGCGTCCAGCTTTTCTTGCACCTCGCCCTGGCGCTCCAGCAGCGCGTCCATCTCATCCGGCTCCAGCGGCCCGGCAAATTTGTTGTTGATTTCTTCAAACTCGGCCAGCAGGTCAAACACCTCTTGCGCGCCTTCTTGCACTACCTGGCGCACAGTTTTGGCGCTGTCAACCAGCGGCTCCTGCTCCAGGTAGCCAATGGTGTAGCCGGGCGAGATGATGCGCTCGCCGGTAAAGCTGGTATCAACCCCGGCTATAATGCGCAGCACGGTGCTTTTGCCGGCCCCGTTCAGCCCCAGCACCCCAATTTTGGCCCCATAAAAAAAAGAGAGCGAAATATCTTTGATAACTTGCCGGTTGGGGGGGACAACTTTGCCCACCCCAATCAGAGAGAAAATGATTTTTTTGTCGTCGGTTGTGGTCATCCCTTTTCCTTTTTGCGGCGGGTAATATCCCGGCCCATCGACCGGATTTCAATCAGGCGGTCGTGTTTATCAAAAATGGCCCAGTTAATCCATTGCTGCCAGCGAATATCGCTTTGGCTCTTTTGCACGCGCAGCTCGATGGTGCCTGCCGGGCTATCGGGCCGCAGCGAGGCAAAGTGCATTTTCACGTCCTGCAAATCTTCGGCCAGCACAAAGGGCAATTGGCGACCCATTAAGTCGTCGCGGCTGTGGTTATAGTACCAGCAGTAGGCGTCGTTCACAAAGGTGAGCGCGTTTTGGGGCGAGTAGCGGCAAATCAGGTCTATTTGCTCTTCGCCTTGCCGCAGGTTGTTTTCAATGAGTTTGTATTCGGTAATATCTTCAATATAAACAATCACCAGATTGGGCGACACAAAGTTGTAGGTGGTTACATAATATTTGGTTTCATCGGCAGTAACCAACTGGTAGTGCGACTCGCGCCGGACGGTCTTGTTCTCGGTAAAGCAGGTTGAAAAATCGGCCAGCACTTCTGGCCTCTCTTTGAACACCTCGCTGGCAGGTTTGCCCATAAAATCGACAATGCGGCCCTGGGTAATTTTTTCGGCGGCGTTGTTGTAATCGGTCAGCACAAAATCGGCGCCCACGCGCTGCCAGGTGTAGGTGGGGATGGGGATGCCGTTGTATTGCGCCCGCAGCCGCACCCGGCTTTGCCGCAGCGATTCTTCGGCGCGTTCATGCTGGGCCAGGGCCTGCGCCAGTTCCTCATTTTGGCGGGTCAGGTCGGTTGTATCCGGCGAGGCCGGTTCGCCGGCGTCGCCTTCTGGCTGCCAGGGCGACTCGCCGGCATTGCCGTTGGCAGCAGTGAGCAAACCAAAACGCTGGCGGTACTCTTCCAGCTCGCTTTCCATTTTTTTCTGCTCGGTGATATCCTGAATGTGGTCGACCACCAGGTTGGGCGGCACGTAATTATAGGTGGTTACAAAATAGCGAGTCTCGCCGGTGGTGATTAATTTGTAAGGGGCTTCGCGCACCACCGTTCTTTTTTCCTGGTAACATTGGGTAAAATCGCCCAGCACCTGGGGCCTGTTTTTGAAAATTTCGCTGGCGGGCTTGCCAAAAAAATCAACAATGCGGCCCATGCTTTCGGCTGCGGCGTTATTAAAATCGACCAGGATGAACTCTCCGCCAATCATTTGCCAGGTATAGGTAGGGATGGGAATGCTGCGATACTGCTCGCGCAATCGCTCGTCGATGTTGCTGGCTACTTCTTTTACGCGCTCTTCGGCTTCGCGCAGGGCCAGTTCCACCTTTTCGCGGCGAGTCATCTCCTGGCGCATTGTTTCTTTTACGCGGGTTAGCTCAACATCGTTGGCAATGGCCAGGGCATCGAGTTGTTCCCGGCAGCGACTCCACTCCTCTTCTAGCTGTTTGTACTCGGTGATATCCTGAATGTGAACCAGAATGAGATTGGGCGAGACGTAATTGTAAGTGGTTACAAAGTGACGTGTTTCGCCGGTGGTTACTTTTTTGTAAGGGGCTTCGCGCCGCACGATGCTTTTTTCAAGCGAGCAGCGCAAAAAATCGCCCAGCACCTGGGGCCGATTTTTGAAGATATCGCCGGCGCGCTGGTTTTTGAACTGGGCAATGCGCCCGTCGCTCTCTTCAAGGGCGGCGTTGTTATAGTCGATGAGTACAAAATCATCGTCGTCGGTAATTTGCCAGGTGTAGGTGGGGACGGGGATGCCCTTGTATTGGGCTTCCAGCCGGGCCTCTACCTGTTTGCGATGCTCAATTTCGCGCTGTAACGCCTCGTTTTCGCCGGTTAACTCGCCTATTTGCTCGGTCATCAAAGCGCCAATGCGGCGCTGCGAGCGGAGGGCTTCCTGCTCTTCCAGCTTGCGGGGGGTGATATCTTCTTGCAGCACAATAAAATGGGTCAGCGCGCCCTTCGAGTCGAACATGGGGGCCGCGGTGGCAGCGGTCCAGTAGGTTTCGCCATCGCTGCGGCGGTGGCGCAGTTCGCCCTGCCACTCGTTGCCGGCGGCAATGGCGTTAAGCATATCCCGGTAATTTTCCGGCTGCTCCTGGCTTAGTTGCAGGCTTTGCAAGTTTTTGCCAATCACCTCTTCGTAGCTGTAACCGGTTAGTTCGGTAAATTCAAAATTGGCGTACTCGATGGCGCCGCCGGTATCGGTAATCATCAGCGCCACCGGGCTTTGCTCCAGGGCGCGGGCCAGGGTGCTGATTTGCCGGACGGCTTTCATCCGTTCGGTGATATCCCGGCTAAAGGTGACAATCCGGCCGCCCGACCGGTTGTGAACAACCTGCGAGCGGCTCCAGACCAGCACGGTTGAGCCGTCCTGGCAAATTAATTCTCGTTCGCCTTCGGCATAGCCCTGCGTTTTTAAGTCAAGCAGGGTTTTTTCAAAGGCTCTGGCGCTGGCCTCGGTGGTAAAGTGGGTGATGGGTTTGCCCACCATATCTTCCCGGCGGTAGCCCAGCAGTTGCAGATGGGTGGGGTTGCAGTCGATAATGTGGCCGGTTTCATTGAGCACTTCCACGCCGTAAATGTCAATATCAAAAAAGAGGCGATACTGCTGCTCGCTATCTTTGAGCGATTCGGTTTGGCGCTTGAGGTGGGCGAACTGCTGCCGCAGACGCTCATTTTCGGCGGTTTTTTCTTGCAGGCGGGTTTGATAGCTTTCTTTTAGCTGCCGGGTGTTAACGGCGTAGCGCAGCGAGCGCTCCAGCAGCGGCGCGTCGAATTGCCCTTTTATCAGGTAATCTGTGGCCCCGGCCTGGAGCGCCTGCTGGGCGGTCTGGCTGTCGCCGGAGTCGGCCAGTAAAATCAGGGGGGTGGCAAAGCCGTTTTGCGTGGCTCGCTGTAAAAATTCCAGCCCTTCGGGGTTGTTTAGTTTGCAGTTGAGCAGGCAAACATCGTAGGCAACGCGCTCCATTTTGGCCAGCGCCGCTTCGTAGCTTGAAACCCACTCCAGTTTGACTCGCCAGTTTTCCAACTGGGTCAGCAAATCGCGGGTGCGGGCATAGTCCTGTTCATTGTCATCAATTAGCAGGGTGTTCAGGGAGAGCTTGTTCATAATGTCCTCCGGTACTGCCGGGACAATCCGGCCCACTGGGTTGGGCGCGTTGGTTAAAATCTCAAATTCGCTTTCCATTTTACCATAAATTGGGCGCAACTTAAACAACAAAACCGGTTAATGGTTTTTGCCTGGCTGCCTATGGTACCGGCGCGGTAATAACCAACAGTTGTTATAATTGACTGGTCACACTACCAGGTCTGTGCTACAATTGCGCCCAACGGAGGAGACCTGATGGACATCACTACCCTTGAGAACTGGCTGTGGGAGGCCGCCTGCGCCATTCGCGGCCCGCTCGACGCCCCCAAGTTTAAAGATTACATTTTGCCCCTGCTGTTCTACAAACGGCTGTGCGACGTGTTTGAGGATGAACTTCATCGTCTGGTTGACGCGCTCAACTTTGGCAGCCTGGAAGAAGCCCGGCTGTTTGCCCAAACCGACCGCAGCCTGGTACGCTTTTTTATCCCCCAGGAATACACCTGGGCCGAAATCCGCAAATCTCCGGTGCAGTTGGGGCAGCGGCTCACCGATGCGATGCTGGCTATTGGCAAGGAAAACGCCAAACTGCAAGGCGTCATTGACCGGCGCGACTTTAACGCCACCGAAGGCGGCCAGCGGATTGTGGAAGACGAAGTCCTGGCCCGGCTGATGGAAATCCTCAACCGGCAGCGGTTGGGGCTGAGGGATGTTGAGCCGGACATTTTGGGCCGGGCCTATGAGTACCTGCTGCGGAAGTTTGCCGAAGGCGGCGGCCAGAGCGCGGGCGAGTTCTTCACCCCCCGCGAGGTTGGGGTGCTAATGGCCCACATCCTTGACCCCGCCGAAAGCGATAAAATTTTTGACCCGGCCTGTGGCAGCGGCGGGCTGCTGATAAAAGCCCAGCTACGGCTGCGGGAGAAGATGGCCGAAGCCAAAGGCGTGGCCCCCGGCAAGCTCAGGCCGGGCGACATCCCCCGCCCGCTGCAACTATTTGGGCAGGAGATTAACGCCGACACCTACGCCATGGCCAAGATGAACGCCTTTATCCACGATATGGAGGCCGACATTCGGCGGGGCGATACGATGGTCGCCCCTCGCTTTGTGGATGACGGGGGCGCTCTGCTGCGCTTTGACAAGGTGACGGCCAACCCGATGTGGAACCAGAAGTTTGGCCCGGAGATTTACGATAACGATACCTATGACCGCTTCAACCACGGCGCGCCGCCCGGCAGCAGCGCCGACTGGGGCTGGATTCAGCATATGCTGGCCCAAACCACCGACAACGGCAAGCTGGCCGTGGTGTTGGACACCGGCGCGGTCAGCCGGGGCAGCGGCAACCAGGGCAGCAACAAAGAACGGGATGCCCGCCAAAAGGTGGTTGAGGCCGACCTGGTGGAAGCGGTGATTCTGCTGCCGGAGAACCTGTTTTACAACACCAGCGCCCCCGGCATCATTTTGGTGCTGAACCGGGCCAAGCCCCACCCCGGCCAGATTTTGCTGATTAACGCCAGCAAGCTGTTTGACAAGGGCAAACCCAAGAATTACCTGGCGGACCGGCACATCAAACAAATCTTTGACCTGTACGCCACCTGGCAGGCCGAAGATAAAGTGAGCGCCATTGTCACCACCGAGGAAGTGACCCGCAACGATTACAACCTCAGCCCCAGTCGCTACGTTGCCACCGACGAGCAGGAGCCGGCCCTGCCCCTGGAAGAGGCCCTGGTGCTGCTGGCCGAGGCCGAGGAGCAGCGCCGCGAGGCCGACCGCGAACTGGACGCGGTGTTGAGCGAGTTAGGCTTTGCCGACTGGAGGAACAATGGCGGCTGAGTTCAAACGAGGTGAGGGTCTACCAGTGTTGGCTTATTTTAATTTTTAGGTAGAATTAAAATAGCTGCGTGCCTTATTTTAGTTCCGTTAAATAAGAACCATTGTTATGAACCCCGACTTATTTCGCCATAGCCCAGCCGGTAAGGTTATTAAAACGCCTACAGCTTACTATGCCTTTCTCCCCAACCCGTTACCCCCGGAGATAGTTTGGACGCCTGATTTGGTGGCTGCCCTGTCCGATGCTGACCGGGCGTTAGGGGAATTGGCCGGTTTGGGTCGCACCCTATTCAACCCCCATCTATTGATACTCCCCTTCTCCCGGCGTGAGGCGGTGCTGTCATCCCGCATCGAGGGAACGCAAGCTTCTCTCTCCGACCTGTATGCTTATGAGGCCATCCAGCTACCCCTTTTTGAAAACTCTGTGCCTGACGTGCGCGAGGTCTATAACTATGTTCGGGCGTTGGAGTATGGCCTGGAGCGAATCGGGAGCCTGCCACTCAGTCTGCGTTTGATGCGAGAAATCCACGAGACTTTGATGAAAGGGGTCCGAGGTGAGTATCAAACGCCCGGCGAGTTCCGGCGCAGCCCCAACTGGATTGGCCCGCCTGGTTCCAACCTCAACACCGCCCCTTATGTGCCGCCGCCCGTGCCCGAAATGAAAGCGGCTCTGGATGCTTTTGAGAAATTTCTCTATGCCCCTTCAGCTTTACCGCCTTTGATCCGGCTGGGGCTGATTCATTATCAATTTGAGGCCATTCATCCTTTTTTGGATGGTAATGGGCGCGTTGGCCGCTTACTGATTGTTCTGCTGTTGGTTGAGTGGAAATTACTGCCCAGCCCCTTACTTTACTTGAGCGTTTATTTTGAAGCGAACCGCCAAACCTACTACGATTTATTGCTGAAAGTGAGTCAGCAGGGGGCCTGGCAAGAATGGCTTATCTTCTTTTTGCGGGGAGTGGCCAGCCAGGCCCACGATGCCGTGGTGCGGGCCGGACGTTTACAGCGCCTCCGTGAACAATATCGCCAACAGTTTCAAGCCGCCAGGGCCAACGCCAAACAATTGCAAATGATAGATTTGCTCTTTGCGCATCCGGTCCTGACCATTCAACAGGTGGAAGCCGAGTTGGGGGTTAGCTTTGCCACCGCCAGCAAATACGTAAGCCACTTACAAGAGACCGGCCTGTTGCGCGAAGTGACCGGCCAGGCCCGCAACCGCATTTTTGTGGCCGAGGCGGTGCTCCACGCTATTGACGACCCCCTGGCCCCGGAACCGGAGGACAATGAATGAGCGAAAAACAGAGTGGCCCTCACCCCCGTCGCTCCGCGACTCCCCCTCTCCCGAATCGGGAGAGGGGGTTGGGGGGAGAGGGCTTCAAACCCACCGAACTGGGCGACCTCCCCGCCGAGTGGAACGTGGTGCGGCTAACCGAGGCCGTCAATTTTTCCAAAAAGCCTCGAAACTTGAACTTGACCAACTATGATGTTATTCCATTTATTCCGATGGAGTTAGTACCAGATAATGGTACATTTATCAAAGATTATGAACCCAAGACAAGAGTTAGCAGTGGGACTTATTGTGAAAAGGGTGATATTTTACTCGCCAAAATCACTCCCTCTTTTGAAAATGGCAAGCAAGGAATAGTCGGGGGACTTCCTTTAGATTTTGCCTACGCAACCACAGAGGTTTATCCATTAAAAGCGAAACTAGATAAACTTGACCAGATGTTTTTGTTTCACTTCCTAAAATTACCCTATGTGCGAGTGGATATTGCGGGAAAAATGGAAGGCACTACGGGCCGCCAACGCATCCCCAAGTCTGTTGTAGAAAACTACCCCATCCCCCTCCCGCCCCTCGATGAGCAGCGCCGGATTGCCCACGTGCTCAACACGGTGCAGCAGGCCATTGCCGCCCAGGATGACCTCATCGCGGCGGCGCAAGAGGTCAAGCGGTCGCTGATGCGGCGGTTGTTCACCTACGGTCCCGGCCCGGAACCGGCTCCCACCAAAGAGACCGAAATCGGAGAAGTGCCGGAGCATTGGGAGGTGGTGCAGTTGGGAGAAATTGCTGAAATTCAAAGTGGTGGAACACCCTCACGGAAGAAATCGGAATATTGGAATGGAGATATTCCCTGGGTGAAAACAGGTGAAATTGCATATAAACCCATTATGAGTGCCGAAGAAAAAATAACAGAGTTGGGTCTCAAAAACTCCTCTGCTCGTCTTTTCCCAAAAGGCACATTGTTAATGGCAATGTATGGGCAGGGTGTGACAAGGGGGCGTGTAGCAATTTTAGGAATTGATGCCACAATCAACCAGGCTTGTGCAGCCATAACTCCTAATGGGGATGTCATGACAGATTTCCTCTATCATCTATTCGTCTTTAGATATGAGGCGATTAGAAATTTAGGGCACGGAGCTAATCAAAAGAACTTGAGTGGGAGGCTAGTAAAAATTATACCTTGTCCATTACCACCTCTCCCCGAACAACACCAAATCGCCCACATCCTGCAAGCGGCAGATGCCAAAATCGCGGCGGAGCAGGATCGGCGGGCGGCGTTGCGGGAGCTGTTCAACAGTCTGTTGCAGGCGTTGATGACGGGCCGGCGGCGGGTGTAGCGTGTAGTAGTAGCCGGGCGATAAATCACCCGGCTGAGGGCTGAAGGACGCTGAAGCGTCCTGGTTGGGGTTGGGGAGGGCGCTTGAGCGTCCTTGGGTTTTCAGCCTTGAGCTTAAGCTCGAGG
>CAZAPG010000074.1:0-23742 GCA_964486935.1 uncultured Caldilineaceae bacterium
AACCCCAGGCTAAGTAGCCAAAGCCGACTCAAGTCGGCTGGAAATCAGTACACTTTGAGCATACTTTAGCTATTAGCCCTGAGCTTTAGCTCGGGGCGGATATCGCAGGCTGAGTAGTTACTTACAAATTAACGTTAATCTTACACTTCTCTAGCGCAATTCTAACACTCACTTTATATACTGGGCGTGTCTGCTCTAACAGATAATTTGGGCGTTATCGGGCAATTAGTGATTGGTAATTAGAGATTATCGCAAACCAACTTTTAATCCCCTAATCTCCAGTTACCAATTACCAATCAGCCAGACCAACAAGGCACATTGAAAGGAGTGATTAAAAATGGCTAAGATTATAGGAATTGATTTGGGAACAACTAACAGCGTTGTCGCGGTTATGGAAGCGGGCGACCCGGTGGTCATCCCCAATGCCGAAGGCGGGCGCACTACGCCCAGCGTGGTCGCCTTTAATAAAAACCAGGAGCGACTTGTCGGCCAAACCGCCAAACGGCAGGCCGTAACCAACTCTGATAACACCATCTACTCGGTTAAGCGGTTGATTGGCCACAATTACGACGAAACCGAAACCGAGCGGAAAATGCTCTCGTATCAGATAGAAAAAGGCCCCAGCAACGATGCCCGCGTGCGGATTCCGGTGATGAACAAAACCTACACGCCCCAAGAGATTTCGGCGATGGTGCTGCAAAAGCTCAAAACCGATGCCGAAGCCTACCTGGGCGAGTCTGTAACCGAAGCCGTTATTACCGTGCCGGCCTACTTTAACGACAGCCAGCGCCAGGCCACCAAAGATGCCGGTAAAATTGCCGGCCTCAACGTGCGCCGCATCATCAACGAGCCGACGGCGGCGGCCCTGGCTTACGGGCTGGACAAAAAAGAAGACGAGACCATTCTGGTGTTCGACCTGGGCGGCGGCACCTTTGACGTGAGCCTGCTGGAAGTGGGCGAGGGCGTTATCGAGGTGAAATCTACCAGCGGCGATACCCACCTGGGCGGCGACGACTGGGACCAGCGTATTGTCGATTGGATTGTGGCCGAATTTAAGAAAGAGCAGGGTATTGACCTGAGCAAAGATAAACAGGCTTTGCAACGGCTCAAAGAAGCGGCTGAAAAGGCCAAAATCGAGCTATCGACCGTGATGGAAACCGAAATCAACCTGCCTTTCATCACCGCCGATGCCGGCGGCCCCAAACATTTGCAGTTAAGATTGTCTCGCAGCAAATTTGAGCAGATTACCGAAGACCTGCTGGAGCGAGTCAAAGCTCCGTTTGACCAGGCGTTGAAAGACGCCGGCGTGTCGCCCAGCCAGATTGACGAGGTTGTGCTGGTGGGCGGTTCGACCCGCATGCCGATGGTTCAGGAATTGGTCAAAAAACTGACCGGCGGCAAAGAGCCACACAAAGGCGTTAACCCCGACGAAGTTGTAGCCATTGGCGCGGCTATTCAGGCGGGCGTGCTGGCCGGCGACGTGAAAGACGTGCTGCTGCTCGACGTGACGCCGTTGAGCCTGGGGGTCGAAACTATGGGCGGCGTGATGACGAAGTTGATTGAACGCAACACCACCATCCCAACCAAGAAGAGCGAAATCTTCAGCACCGCCGACGACAACCAGACGGCGGTAGACATCCACGTGTTGCAGGGTGAGCGGGCCATGGCCGCCGATAACATGACGCTGGGCAAGTTCCGGCTCGAGGGCATTCCGCCTGCGCCGCGCGGCATTCCGCAGATTGAGGTCGCCTTTGATATTGACGCTAACGGTATCTTGAACGTGAGCGCCAAAGACAAAGCGACCGGCAAAGAGCAGAAAATTACCATTACCGCCAGCACCAACCTGAACCAGAGCGAAATTGACCGGATGATTAGAGAATCTGAGCAAAACGCCGAAGCCGACCGCGAACGCAAAGCGATGATTGAAGCCCGCAACCTGGCCGACAACCTGGTTTACCAGGCCGAAAAATCGCTGCGCGAACTGGGCGACAAGGCTGACCCTGACCTGAAATCTCAAGTGGAAAACAAGGTGGCCGACGTAAAGAAAGCCCTGGAAGGCGACGACAAAGGCCAAATTGTCTACGCCAGCGAAGCCTTGCAGCAGGCCCTTGGACAGTTAGGCCAGGCGGCCTACCAGCAGCAGGCCCAGCCGCAAGCCAACGGTAACGGCAGCAGCGCCGGGGCCAAAGGTTCAGCCGAAGGCGAAGATGTGGTTGAAGGCGAATTTACCGAAGCCTGATGCGTCAACCAAACTTCTAAGAAACACGCTGTTTCTGGCCCAATGAAGACCTCAAAGGTTTCAAAAACCTTTGAGGTCTGGAGTAGCTAACAAAAAGAGAGGTAAAGAACGTATGGCCGCAAAAAAAGCAGAAACCGCTAAAGAACCCGGCGCAACCCAGGTTGAATTTAAAGCCGAAATCCAGCAACTTCTCGACATTCTGGTTCATTCGCTCTACTCAAACAAAGAGATATTTTTGCGAGAACTGCTCTCCAACGCCTCCGATGCGCTCAATCGCCTCAAGTTTGAAATGCTGACCAACCGCAACGTGCTCAATGAGGATGCCGAACTGGGCATCTGGCTTGAAGCCAACGAAAAGGCCAACACCCTCACCATCCGCGATACCGGCATTGGCATGACCCAGGCAGAAATTGTCGACAGCCTGGGCACAATTGCCCATTCCGGGGCCAGAGAATTTCTCAAAGCCATGCAAGAATCGGGCAAACAGGGCCAGGGCATTGTAACCACCGATGTAATTGGCCAGTTTGGCGTAGGCTTCTACTCGGTCTTTATGGTGGCCGATGAAGTAAAAGTGACCTCGCGCTCTTTTCGGCCCGAAGCCGAAGCGGTGGTCTGGACCTCTAAAGGCCAGGGAACTTACACCGTAGCCCCGGCCGATAAAGCCGAACGCGGCACCGCCATCGAAATCAAACTCAAAGACGAGGCCAAAGAGTTTGCCAAAAACTACCGCCTGCGGCAGATTGTCAAAACCCACTCGGATTTTGTGGCGTTCCCCATCTATCTCAAAGAAGAGAAGCCCGCCGAGGAGAACCAAGAGCCTCAAACGGAATGGAACCAGATTAACGAGCAAACCGCTATCTGGCGGCAATCGGCGCGTGAGGTAGATGAGGAAAAATACAAATCCTTCTATCGCCAGTTTACCCTGGATTTTGGCGACCCGTTGCTGCGCGTCCACACCTCGGCCGACGCGCCGGTGCAGTTTTACGCCTTGCTCTTTGTGCCCTCCAAAAAAGATTACAAGCTGTTTGGCGGCAAAGATGATTTTGGCCTCAAGCTTTACTCGCGCAAGGTGCTGATTAAAGAACACTTTAAAGAGCTGCTGCCCAACTATTTGCGCTTTATCGAGGGCGTGGTCGATTCTGAGGATATTCCCCTCAACGTGTCGCGCGAGCTGGTGCAGGCTACCCCCATCATCGAAAAAATCAAAAGCACCCTGGTGCGACGCGTCGCCGGCCAACTGAGCGAACTGGCCGACGAGAATGCCGATAAATATGGCACTTTTTGGCAAGAGTTTGGCAGCTTTATTAAAGAGGGGCTGGCCACCGACCCCGACAGCAAGGAAAGATTTACCGACCTGCTCCGCTTCCAATCCAGCCAGAGCAAAGATGCCGGTGATTTGGTCTCGCTGGCGCAATACGTTAGCCGCATAAAGCCCGACCAGACCGAAATTTACTACATTTTGGGCGACGACTACAACATTGTCTCCCGCAGCCCGCACCTGGATTATTTCAAAAAGCATGATATTGAAGTGCTCTATCTGACCGACCCGCTGGACAGCTTCATGCTCATCGGGTTAACCGAGTACAACGGCAAGCCGCTGAAAAACGTTGACGACGCCGACCTGAACTTGCCCCAAATTGACAAGTCCGAAGAAGAAGAGGCCAAAGCCGAAGAGTCCATCTCAAAAGATGAGTTTGAGGCCCTTATGGCCCGCTTCAAAGCAGTGCTGGGCGAGCGCATAGAAGATGTGCGGGAAAGCAAAATTTTAACCGGCAGCCCCTGCCGGCTGGTCAACCCCGCCGATGCAATCAATGCCAATATGTACCGGGTGCAGCGGCTGCTGGGCAAAGATTATCAGGTTCCCAAAAAGATTCTGGAAATCAACCGCAAAAATACGCTCATCCAAAATCTGTCGGCGCGGCTGGCGGCCAATGGAGATGACCCGCTGATTAATCCTCTGATTGAGCAGCTTTACGAAAGCGAGCTGGTCAACGAAGGCATTCACCCCAACCCGGCGGATATGATTCCCCGCATCCACCAATTGATGGAGGCGGCAGCGCGGCTGGATGGCAAGCCCTCAGCCGAATAGGAAAGATACAGGCCAAAAATAGCAGGGCGGCGCATGTCGCCCTGTTTTATTTTGCCGCGCATGTGGCGCTGGCAAAAAAATTATTCGACGCGCAACAGCGCAAATTTTAAGTATCTAAATTCAGAGAAGGGCAGGGGCGTGGGGTGGTCCGGCGGCTGGCCGCTAACCCGCAGCAGCGTGGCCCGGCGGCGCGCCCTGGAGATGCCCTCTTCGCAGGCGGCCAGAAACATGGGCAGGTCTACATGGCTGGAGCATGAGGCCGCCGCCAGCAGGCCGTCGCCGGAAGTAACGGTTGCAGCGGCGGCAATCAGATTTTGATAAGCCGCAATGGCTTTGGCAACCACTTCTTTAGAGGAGGCAAACGAAGGCGGGTCAACCACCACCAGCTCCCAGGTTTGCCCGGTTTTGGCTGCCTGCTCCAGATAGGCAAAGGCATCGGCCTGGGCGGTTTGGTGCGCCGCCGGCGGCAACCCGTTAAGCTGCCAGTGATGGCCGGCGGCCTCAAGCGCCGGAGCGGCCAGGTCTACCGTTGTTACGCGGGCCGCGCCCCCCAACCCGGCATATACCGAAAAGCCACCCGTGTAACCAAATAAATTTAATACCTGCCGGCCTGCCGATACCCCTCTTATCTGCCGGCGATTCTCGCGCTGGTCCAGAAAAAAGCCGGTTTTTTGGCCGTTGACCACATCGGCGGTGAAGCGGACGCCATTTTCAAGAAATGGAATGGGCGCAGCGGGCGCGTCGCCCAGCAAGGGCCGGCTCTGGTGAATGTTTCTTGACTGGCTTCTTTGATAGACTGCCTTCAGCGGCAGCCTGTTTGCCAGCCAACGGGCCACGCCAAAAATGTCCCAAAAACCGCCCGGCCCGGCGCCATCCAGTTGCAGCACGGCGGTGTTGCCGTACACATCGCAAATGAGGCCGGGCAGGCCGTCGCCCTCACCGTTGAACAGCCGGAAGCCGGTCGTTTGGGAGTCAAATAACAGTTGGCGCAGGCGCATGGCGCGCAGCATTTGCTTTTGCGCCCAGGCATCGTCAAGCAGTTCGCTGGGGTTGGTTGTGCAAACTCTAAAGGCCAGGGGGCTGCCGGCATCGTAAAAGCCCAGGGCAATTTTGCGCCCCTGTTTTTTATCGAGCAGTACGGCGCGCGCGCCGGCAGGAGCTTTGGGGCGCTGTTGCAGGGCGTCGGCATAAACCCAGGGATGGCCTCGTTTGATGGCGCGGGTCAGGTCGCGGGCCAGCCGAAGTTGGATGGGCGGCCCTGGCGCAGAAGTTAAAAGCGGCATAATGCCCAGGATCATATATCAGACCAAAATGGGATGCAAGTAAAAGAGGGCAGAAAATTTGCATAACTTGACGTAAAATTACACCTATGATATTATGTAACGTAATCAGGTATTATGTCTACTTACTGAGCTTATCGCAACAGTGCATGGAGGAGACCAATTATGGCAAGATTGCCGAAGACATATTACTGGCTCGTGCTGCTAATTTTGGCAGTAGTTTTAGCCGGCTGCGAGCTTAGCCGGAATAGCGATGATTTGGCAGACCCCGGTCCGGTTTCAGATGTGCCCCCGACCCTGGCTCCCCTTGGCGCCGAAACAGAACTTGTTACCGATGCCACGGCAATTCCTACTGTAATTGCCGTTCAAGAGGATACCACCCAGCCCACTACCGCCGAAGAACAGGTTGTAGCCGTGGAGCCGGTTGAGCCGGCGGCTGAAGTTGCCCAATCAACCGAACAAACGGGCGCGCCGGTGGTCAGCAGCGGGGCCGAGACCGCTTCATCGGTATCTGCGGAAAGTATTGCGCCGGCCGCAGGTGAAGAGGCATCGGCCGACCAGATTGCCGGGCCACAGGAATCTATTGTGGTGGATGCCAACACCTCAAACGACTTGCCGGTTGGCGGGCCGGTTGCGGCCAATCCTCCTGCCAGCCAAACCGACCCGGGTTACACCGCCGGTTATGGCGATGGTAGCTATACTGTCCAATCTGGCGATACTTTGTTTAGCATTGCCACGCGCTACGGCACAACGGTACAGGCTATTGTTTATGCCAATGGCCTGCCGAGCGATTTTATTTATGCCGGCCAAACGTTGACCATTCCCAGTGGAGATGTGCCTGCGCCGCAATATCAGCAGCCAGTTTACCAGCAACCCACCTATCAGCAGCCGGTTTACCAGCAGCCCGCGTATCAACAGCCCTACGCTCCCACCGGAGGCGAAAACTACCACCTGGTTGGGCCTGGCGAAACGCTGTACCGAATTGCGCTGCAATATGGCACTTCGGTTGATGCCATTGCCGGGGCTAACGGGATTCCCTATCCCTATATTATTCAGTTGGGGCAGCAGCTTGTTATTCCGGGGCCGGGTTATGCCGGCCCGCCGCCTCCTCCGCCGGCGGGCGGTTATTACGAGCAGCCGTATCAACAAGGGTACCAGCCGCAAATGCCCAACAACAATGAGTATTACGCGCCGCAGCCGGAGACCTATTATACCAACCCTGGCCTGGCGGGAACCCACACGGTATCCCCCGGCGAAACGCTGTTCTCGATTGCCCAACGTTACGGCACCACCGCCGATGCGCTGGCTGCGGCCAACGGTTTATTCAACCCTAACCAGATTTTTGTGGGGCAGGTGCTTTATTTGCCGTAGGGTGTAGAAGTCAACAAAAAATAATGCGGGGACGCTCAACTGAGCGTCCCCGTTTGCTTTTGGGGTTGAGCTGCAAAGTAAATGCCCCCGGATGCGAGGATGCCAGGTTCCGGGGGCATTCAATTTGGAAATATTCCATTTTCTGAGGGTCGGGGGCGCGTTAATCTAAAGCTGCTGTTTGAAATTGAGCGTGAATTGGTTGTAACTTGGTTTGGATGATGGAAATGAGGTGGCCGGTTCTGATAGGTTTGGTCAGGTAGCTGTCTCTGTTGATTTCGTGGCCCAGGCAGATGTTGTTATCTGGCAGGTGAGCGGTTAGAAATAAAAATGGAATACTTACCCACTTGGGATTTTCCCGCACCCATTGGTACAGTTGGTACCCGTTCATTCCGGGCATTTCAATATCTGATAAAATTAAATCGACCGGTTGGTGTTGCAGGGTATCCAGGGCTTCAGCGCCATCCCGCGCGGTTAAGGTATTGTATCCGGCGGCTTCTAGCGCCAGGCTAAGGTTATTTAGTAAATCGGGTTGGTCATCAACCAATAAAATGGATACGGGCGTGTTCATTTTGTAAAATCCTTAACAACTATTTTGCAACGGGGTCATCTACAATATAGCGCAACCCATCCATTAACCGATGTAGTTTGTTAGCCTGTTTTTGTACTGTAACCAGGTGAACTAACTGCTCATCGGCCAGAGATTTTTCTAACCCACTTAAATTTTGCATCATGCTGTTTAGGGTTGTTTGCATTTGGTGGTATATGGCGTCCAGGCAAATTTGCAGCATTTGGTCATGAATGGTTGACTTTTTAGTAACCCCCTCCGTTAGTTGTGTCATCCACTCCATTTGTAAACTTGCCTCAACTAACATCAAGTTTTTATCCAGGCTGTCTGAATTTATCATCATACTTCCTTCCAATCTATTAATTCTCACATATTCCTTATTACAATTGGGACATACAGCACAGATGGCTGGCTATCAGTTACCTCAATTTGACGGCTGGCAACATTAACCTCGGTATTGCCGTCGGCGTCGGTGGCGCGAGCTTCAACCAGGTGTGTGCCGGCTCCAAGCTCTTGGGTATTAACAGACAAAATGAATGGCTCGTAGCTGCTATCAAACAGGCCATCCTGGGCGCTGGCTGCCTGCCAGGAGCCGCCGTTGGTGCGGTACTCAACTTTTGCAACCTTTCCATTTTGCAGATGATAGGCCACGCCGCTAATTGTGGTAACTGCGCCGTTGGCGGTCAGCGTTTGGCTGGATGGGTCAAATTCGGTGTTCAGCCCGCCATCAACGGGGTCAAAAATATTGATACTTTGCGTGGCAAACGTATCTGACATATTGCCGGCAGAGTCGAAGGCGGCAATTTCCAGAATGTGCTGACCAGGGGTTGGGATGATAACCTCAAATTGGTAGCTTTCGGTAGTTGAGTCAAAATCGCCATCGGTAGCGGTAGCCGGTTGCCAGTTGCTCCCATCTAACCGATATTGAACATTGGCAAGTTTGTTGATGGTAACGCTGGCCCGGCTGGGTGATGGGTAAGGCATAATGCTGGCGGTGCCGCTAACACTCACCCGGTTGTCTTCCTGGCTGAATGTGTTGATGGTAACAGGCAGGGCCGTATCGAGCGGGTCGATAATATTATCGCCGTCGCTATCGCGCCAGCCAATTTGCCCGGCGGCGTATGGGTCGATGACGCCGGCAGTGTAGGGGTAAATTTGTCCGCGCATAATGCTGGTGGTGTTGAGCGCGCAGCCCCCGTACTGGCTATTCTGGTTTTCAACGTGCAGGTAGCCAGAGTGGCGCGTGCAGGGCTGGTAGGCGCTGGAGTACTGGTCGAGGGCTAAAAAGATGTGACCTATTTCGTGCGCGGCCACGGCATCCATATTGTGGGGGCCGTAGCCGTTGTTGCCGTAGGTCATTACGGTAAATGGCCCGCCCAGATAAGCATAGGCAAAGTACCCGTCGCTAAAGCGGTTGTCGGCGTCGGTTGAGCTATCTACCACAAAAATGGTAAAGGCCCAGTCAGTTTGGTAGGCGGCTCGAATGGCGTTGTTGTAATCTCTAACTTTGGTAAAGTATGATGAAGCATTGTTGTAGCCCAGGGCTGCCATCGCATCGCCAATCCAGTACTGCTGGTGAGCGTAGGGGCGGGTAATAGGCTCTACGCCGGTTGGCAGCGGCGTGGAAAAGTGGTCGTCGTACACAAAGCTGAGGTTGGCGGCAGGGTTTTGTTTAGCCCACCAGTTGAGGGCGGCGACAATTTCATTAAAGACCAGTTGCTTTTCATCGGCGGTCCAATTTTCGGTTGAGGGGTCGATAGCGCCGGTGCTTTCCACCAGAACAATGCCCACGGCCACCGAGCCGGCCATAAACTCGCTGGTTTGGTAGTAGCCGGGCGTCACCGAGCCGGCGGCGGCGATGCCCGGTTGGTCGCCGGCTGGTAAATCGGGAGCTAAAAAGGCGTCATTGTGTTCGTCGTTGTGGTGGTCAAGCGCGCCCGGCTGGTTATCCATTTTCTGGGGCTGAGGGGCAACCAAACTGTTCCACACGCCGGCATAGCTGCGCGCATTGGGGCCGTAAAGGTCCATTTCCGAAAGTTCTACAGGGCCGGTTAAAACCTTTGCAACAGCCGGCAAGTCAGCAAGTTGTTGAACAACTCCAACCGGAACGCTGGCAATGACCGCCTGGTACGGAAAGGTATGGGTAACATGCCCACCGTTATTTTTGATTATGTTTTGCAGTTGACTTAAATTTAACATGGCGCTTTGGGTGGGGGTCAGCAAGATAAATATTTGCATTAACTGCACGTCTGCCTGCGCTTGGGCCACTGGAATGGTAACCAGTAATTTGTAAACCATTATTGTAACCAATACCGGCAGAACAAATTTCTTGACCACACTACAAGTTCCAGCAATTAATAGCGAAATTTTCTGTCAATGGCCATGTACTCGGGGTCATCGGCCACAATGACGCGCTGCCACCAGCCGGGGAAACGTGGTTTGATGGTAGCAACGGCATACCACACGGTAGCCAGAACAATAATATCAAAACTCAACCAAATTACGATAAATTTTAACAACCAGTCCATTGCCTAAACTCCTTTGGGATTTCTGGTTTTATTCTAGCCTATCTAAACGTTGAAATATATGGCGGCAAAGTTTGGATTGTGTTGAATTTCGTTTGAAGAATTGGGGCAGTGCTTGAGGCCGGTAATAATAAAAAGACCAGCCGTTTCGGCTGGCCCTGGGGTATTGATGAGACGGCAGGTTTATTTTTTGCGCTTGTAATGTTTTTGGCCCGACCGTTCTCCTTTGGCGCGCTCAATTAAAATTTTGACTCCCTCAATCAGGTTGCCGTTGCCCAGGTTGACCAGCCAGTTTCGTTCTTCCAGGTGGGTTCTGGTGGTGAATTTGTTGTCTTTTTTCATTTTATTCTCCTAGATGTAGTAGTTGAACCTTTGAGCTACGCAATATGTTGTATAGGACCAATCTACCATACCTAAAAAGAGTTGTAAATAGATTTTGGCCTGGAAACCTTAACAAATATATCGCTTTTAAGTGTTTTAAGATTTCTTTGCTGTGACCTGTTGTATAATTGGTACTGTGGTACTATTCAGTAATCAGCCGCCGGTGGTTGCATTTACTGCGGAGGAGTGCGACAGACCCAAAGGAACAGCAACAATACCCAATACCCCAAGGGCACAGGTAATGAAAATCACGCACCACGTAACGTAGAGGGTAGGATGTGGTACGTGACCCAGAGTGTATCGTTGGGGTAATCAAGCAACTATTTACGTAGGAGTGATGGTTTGGTTACCAGAACCGCCCTTGAATTTACCCGATTTGTGCTTCAACAGAACCCCCACGCTAACAATTTTGGCGCAATTTATGATGCCATGGCGCGGACAGCCTGCACTCGTTCTTTTCGTAATTTGGGTTACGATGAGCTAGCCCAACTGGGCATTTCTTTTTCTCTGTTGGCTACTAACAATCTGGAATGTCTGATTACCCAGGCGCAGGAGTCGCTATCTGCCCAAAAACCTGGAGACACATGTGCCAATTAATAGCAGTAGCTACGCCTTAAAAAGGCTGGCAAAAGGGTTAGTTTACCCCGGCCAGCCTTTTTGTATGTAGAGGGAGGCAACTGGAAAAGCAGGTTTTATGCGCTCAAAACATCAATTCGAGTTGCCTCGCCCCTACCTTGCTTTAAATTAAAATTTTAATACCAGGATTTGTGGAGGCGTAGCTAAATAACCTCAGATAGTATTCCTGCTCCGCTGGAGCGCCTGTTTCATTAAGGTTTTGTGAAAGTTATATTCCTCCTCGCCAGGGCCAGGTTGCCGTAGCGTATAGTTGCCCTCGGCATCCAGCTCCCAGGCCAGGCGATTATCGTTGAGGGCTATGTGGAGGGTTTGAATGGTTTGCTGTTGCAGCGTAGTTTCTTCAATGGGCGTAATTAACTCTACTCTTTCGTTAAGATTTCGACCGCGCCAATCGGCGCTGCCAATGTAGGCGAGCGGGGAACCATTATTATGAAAATAAAAAATGCGGTCGTGCTCTAAAAAGCGGCCCAAAATGCTGATAATGCGGATATTATCGCTGTATCCTTTCAAGCCGGGCCGCAGCCGGCTGTGTCCACGCACAATTAAATCTATTTGAACGCCGGCTTGCGAAGCCTGGTAGAGTTTTTTAATTATGGGGATGTCATCCAGCCCGTTCATTTTGGCAATGATACGGCCATTACCGTGCTTTTGTTGCAGGTCGATTTCTTGCTGTATTAAGTGGTTAAACATTTTGCGCATATTGCGCGGCGCTACCATTACTTTTTGGTAACGCTGCGCCGGCGCATAGCCGGTGAGGTAATGAAACAGGTTGACCAAATCTCGGCCCAGTACTGGATGGCAGGTCAACAGGCCCAAATCGGTGTAAAGCCGGGCGGTTTTGGGGTGATAGTTGCCGGTGCCAATGTGGCAGTAAGTACGTAACCCCTCCTCTTCTTGGCGCACAACCAGCGTGGCTTTGGTATGCGTTTTTAGCCCAACCAGCCCGTAAGCCACGTGAATGCCAGAGTTTTCCATCATTCTGGCCCACTCGATGTTGTTGGCCTCGTCAAAACGGGCTTTTACTTCAATTAAAACCGCTACCTGTTTGCCTCGTTCGGCGGCCTGCATCAGGGCTTCTACAATGGGCGACTCGTCTGAGGTGCGGTACAGCGTTTGTTTGATAGCCAGTACTTGCCTGTCAACCGCTGCTTCTTCAATTAATCGCTGCACGCTGACCGTAAAGGAGTCATAGGGATGATGCACCAATAAATCTCCCTGCCGGATGATAGAGAAGATAGTTTTGCTTTCTTGATTTTTTTCATCCAGATGCAGCCGGGCGGGGACTACCGGCTCCCAGCGCGAATATTTAAATTGGGGCAGGGGCAAATCGGCAATTTGAAAGCAGGCGGTTAAATCTAGCAAGCCGTCTACTTCATACACGTCATCGGGGCCAAGCTCCAGTTCTCTTAATAGAAGCTGCCGGTCGTGTTCTGGCATGGCCCTGGCCACTTCTAACCGAACCAGCGGCGCGAAGCGGCGTTCGCGTAGTTCTTCGGATATCATAGCCAGCAGGTCTTCGGCCTCCTCTTCGTCGCGGCGCAGGTCGGCGTTGCGGGTAATACGAAAGGGATAGACCCTGAGAATTTTCATGCCGGGAAATAACTCGTTGATGTGGTGGGCAATGAGTTGTTCTACCGGCAAAAAATGTTGCGGCCCATTGGGTTGGTCGTTATTTAACGGCAGCCAGCGTTTGAGCGAGGTGGGCACTTTCAGGCGGGCAAAATGGGTGGTTTCCCGCCGAGGGTGTTGCAGAATAATGGCCAGCGAAAGGCTCAGATTAGAAATAAAGGGGAAAGGATGGCCGGGGTCAACGGTCAGCGGAGTCAAGATGGGGTAAATTTGGGTTTGGAAATAGTGGTGCAAAGATTTTTTTTGGACGGGGGTCAGGTCGGCGTAATTGCAAATAACAATGTTGGCCTGCTGCTGGAGCGCCGGTTTTAACGTTTTTTCCCACGTTTCGGTCATAGTTTGGTGCATTAGCAGGGTGGCTTCTTTGATAAGGGCCAGTTGTTCGCCGGGGGTGCGGCCATCGGGCGAAAGTTTACGCACGCCGGCTGCTTCTTGCCGTTTCAGGCCGCCAACCCGCTTTTGAATAAATTCGTCCAGGTTGCTGGCGGTAATGGCCACAAAACGGACGCGCTCCAGCAGCGGGTTGCGCTCATCCAGGGCCTGATAAAGCACCCGCCAGTTAAAGTCAATCCAGCCCAGCTCCTGGTTAAAATAAAGGGCAGGATGATTTAAATTTGCGCCTTCCGGCACTGGCTGGGGGGTGACGGCTCTTGGGAGAGAATGGGTAATAGTTGGAGGGGTGGTTGACCCATCCGAGCCATCTGGCCCGGATGTTGGCTCTGGCGAGTCGCTTAAAGTTTTGTTTGAACCGGCAGAGGGTAGCGATGGCGACTGGGTTGGTTTTAACATACTCGCTATCCTTAAAATTATTTGGAGATGCTCAACAGCGTCGGCCTTCGGTTAGTTAAATTATACCACAGCTAACAAACAAAAAGCCCCTTTTAAGCGGGGCCAGATGTTAAATATTTGTTAATTGCTGAAACCCATTTACTCAAACCATCCGTTGCAATTTTGCGCTAGGCCGGATAAACCACCACCTTATCTCGCACTTTCAAATCGACGCGCTGGCCGGGCGTAAATTCTCCTTCGGAGCCGAGCAGCCGGCTTTGTAGCCGCGTTCCCGAGGCTAATTTAACCTTGATTAGCTGGTCGTGCCCAAAATATTCGCGGTCAATAACTTCGGCAGCGCCAGACCGGTTGGGAACAAGCAGTAAATCTTCTGGCCGCAGCATTACTTCTACCGGCCCGGCATGAATGCCAGAGGCGGGCAGCCGGCCCAACTCGCACGTTACCTGGCCATCGCGGGAGTCGCCGGGTAAAAAGTTGGCTGTTCCCAAAAATGTGGCCACCTGCCGGTTAATGGGCCGGCGATAAAGTTTTTGGGGCGCGTCGGTTTGAACAATGCGCCCGTCAATCATCACCGCTACTTCATCGGCTAAACTGAGCGCCTCTTCCTGGTCGTGGGTTACAAAAATAACGGTGGCCTGGGCATGTCGCAAAATTTGCCGAACCTCGCTGCGAACCTGCGCCCGCAGCCCGGCGTCCAGGTTAGAAAACGGCTCGTCGAGCAAAATAAGCTGAGGCTGCGGAGCCAGGGCGCGGGCCAGGGCAATCCGTTGCTGCTGCCCGCCCGATAATTCGTAGGGCATCCGCTGGCCTGTCTCAACCAGGCCAACCAGATTGAGCGCCTCTTGAACGCGCTCTTTTTTGTTGGTATTTTTGGCAAGGCCGTAGGCCACGTTATCGGCCACGCTCATGTGGGGAAACAGGGCATATTCCTGAAAGACCATACCGACGCTGCGTTGCTCCGGCGGGGTAAAGACGCCCGGCCCGCTCACCGGCTTGCCGCCAATTTCAATTTCGCCGGCATCGGGCGGCTCAAAGCCGGCTATCAGCCGGAGGGTGGTGGTTTTGCCGCAGCCGCTTGGCCCCAGCAAAGCCAAAAATTTGCCCTCGTGAACGGCCAGGTTCACGCCATCAACAGCCTGAACCTGGCCAAACTTTTTTGAAAGCCCCTGGCAGCGAATGGCTACTTTGTTCACCGGGCCGTTTTCTTTTCCTCTTGGGATAGAATCATCCAAACCGCCGCCGCAGAAATGGCGACCAGCAGCAGGGCCGGCGCCGAAGCCTGGGCAAAAAAGGCTTCGGTGGTGGTACTCCAGATTTGAGTGGCCATTGTTTGAAAGCCGGTAGGCCCCAGCAGCAGCGTGGCGGGTAGCTCTTTCATGGCAGTTAAAAAGACCAGCGCCAGCCCCGTAACCAGACCTGGCCGAATGAGCGGCACCGTAATTGAAGAGAGGGTTTGCAACGGCGTGCGACCCAGATTGCGGGCGGCTTCTTCTAGCCGGGGGCTGACTTGCAGCAGCGACGCCCGCGTGCTGCCCACAGCCTGGGGTAAAAAGCGTACCACGTAAGCAAAAATTAGCAGAAAAATAGTTTGGTAGAGAAAGAGGGCGTAATTGGCCCCAAAAAATACCAGCGAGAGGGCAATCACAATACCGGGCAAGGCATAGCCGACATAGGCGCTTTTTTCCAGCCAGCGGCTGACCCGGCCCGGAAACCGGACGGCCAGCACCACCACCGGAATGGCCGCAACCATTGCCACAAGCCCGGCCAGGCCAGAAGCAACCACCGAGTTGAACACAACCTCTGGCCGGAAATTAATGGCTTCTCCAGCCGAAAGGCCGCGCGCCAGCCAGAAACCGACAACCAGCAGCGGTGTTACCACCCCCAGCAGAGTGATGAGTCCGCAAAAGGCCAGAGCGGGCCAGCGCCAACGCCCCAGTTTGACAATTGCGGCCGGTCGCACCGTGCCGGAGCTGCTGCGATAGTAGCGCGCCCGGCCACGCATTCTGTGTTCCATAACCAGAATGACCAGGGTCAGCAGCACCAGCAACAGGGCCAGCACCGCCGCCACGCTCCGGTCAAACGAGGCCCGATATTGCATGTAGATAGCGCGGGTAAAAGTATCGTAGCGCAGCATGGCTACCGCGCCAAAATCGCTAAGGGTATAAAGCGCCACCAATAGCGACCCGGCCAGAATCGAAGGTTTGAGATGAGGCAGGGTAATTTCTCGGAAAACCCTAACCGGACTGCGGCCCAGGCTGCGGGCGGCCTCTTCCAGGCTGGGGTCCAACCCGTACAGCGCCGCGCGCGCGCTCAATAAAATGTAGGGGTAGGTGAACAGGGTGAGCGCCAGCAGCGCGCCGGGAAAGCCGTAAATGGAAGGCAACCGTTCGACGCCCAGGGGTTCAAGCCAGCTTTGCAACAACCCCTGTGGCCCCAGCGCCGATATTAATGTAAACGCCCCCACGTAAGAGGGAATAACCAGCGGCAAAACTGTCAGCACGGCCCAAACCTTGCGCCCCGGCAAATCGGTGCGAACCGTGAGCCAGGCCAGCGTTACCCCGATGATAATTGAAAGCGCAGTAACGGCGACCGCCAACCCGGCGCTGTTTATGAAAATTTCGTGGGTGCGGCTGCGTAATAGAATATCTGCTACTTTATCAAAACCGGCGCCGGCTGCCCTGATAACCAGATACCCCAAAGGCAGGGCGGCCAGCACAGCCACTGTAAGCGCGGCAAACCATAAAAGTACAGGGGCATGGTAAGTTGTTCGGCGGCGGCTCCAGGTGGCCTGAACGGAAAGGGCAATGTTTGACAGTTTGGGGTTGGTTACAGTCATAAAAAGCTGTCCTGTTCTCCGGTTTGATAGTGCATTTTGGCACAGGGCTAATCTTACCGGCGAGTCGAGCGATAATCAATAGACCTGTGTTAAGCCTGCTTATACTGAGAGATAATTATATTTTTAACCGTGGTTAATAATTGCTCCTTAAACACAGTAGGGGCGCAATGTTTGCGCCCCTACTGTTCTGAGGAAGCCCTTATGTATTAGATTTGCCCATAGTATAGAGAGTTTGCTTCCGGTTGGTAAGTGACATTTGACCCGAATATTCCCTGACAAATGTCACTTGTTACAAAATCCCCAATTCTTGCAGTAAAAGTAACGTACCTTCTAAATCGTCCAGGTTGCTCAGGTCGATGTCCGGCGTGTCGAGACTGCTCAGGGGAGTCAGCAGGGGGTTGAGCGGAATATCAGCCGAGAGAGGGTATTCGTTGGTTTCGGTGTTGAAATACTGCTGAGAGCTTTCGCGCAGCAAAAAGCGAACAAAAGCCTGGGCGGCTTCGGGGTTGTCGGCGGTGTTGACAATTCCGACGCCGGCCACGTTAATCATTGCCCCCACATCGCCGGAGCGGAAGTGGTAGTTGCGGGCCGGGTAGTTGGGGTCTTCGGCCAAAAAGCGGAACAGGTAATAATGGTTGACAAATCCGGCGTCAATTTCGCCGGCGGCGGCGGCTTCAACCTGGGCTGCATTATTGGGAAAGACGACCGGCTCGTTGGCCTGAATGCAAGATAACCACTCGCGGGCGCGTTCTTCACCCTCTACAACCCGCAGCGCGGTAACAAAGGCCTGAAAAGAGCCATTGGTGGGCGCCCAGCCCAGGCGTCCCCGCCATTTAGGGTCGCAGAAGCCAAAGATATCGTCGGGCAGGTCGGCTTCGGATACGTTATTGGGGTTGTAAACCACGGTGCGGGCGCGGCCAGAAGCGCCAACCCACAACCCTTCGGGCGAACGGAAGCGCGGCTCTACCTGGTTCAGAATATCTTCCGGCAGTGGGGCAAAGCGTCCGGCTTTGGCCAGCGCGCCCAGAGCGCCGGCATCTTGCCCGTAGTAAACATCGGCGGGGCTGTTGGCGCCCTCTTCCAGAATGGTGGCGGCCATTTCGGCGGTGTCGCCGTAGCGAACTTCCACGTTCAGCCCGGTTTCCTGTTCAAACTGGTCAATCAGGGGGCCGACCAAACTTTCGCTGCGGCCAGAGTAAATGGTCAAATCGCCGCTGAGAAAGGGAACCTGCCCGCCCAGAATGGTCGAGGCCTCTTGCGCGGTGGGGATGAACAGCTTTTGGCCGATTTCAATCACATCGGGGTTGTCAATTGTGGCAAAGTTGCTATCAACGGCGGCTTTCTGGTTGGTGGCCTCAACAATGGCCGGGTAGGCCAGCGGGTCGCCGTAGAATTTTTCGGCCAGTTTGCTCAACCAGTCGTCGGCCTGAACCACATATTCAGCGCCCTGCTCCTGGGCAGCCGGAGCGGCCAACGCCGCCGGCGCTGCAAAAACTAAGATAAACAGTAATAGTAAAAATTTTCGATACATTTTGTAGAATACTCCTCCTGTCGGTAATTTGGTAACTGTTTTCTCAAACAGGTTTGATAGTACCCCGAAACAAAGCTACTATCAATAGCCCTGAGTTAGCTGCCATTATTGGGGTAGCTAAGTTTATTATTAATCGGGGTTAAAACTGTTATTATAGGCATTTAAAACTTTGTGGAGTGACATTGCTCTTGGTAAGTTGCAACAAATGTCACTACCGGAAACTTTTTGTTGCTGCTAAGATGAAGGGTGGATGAAAAAACTTTCACAAAACATTCACCAAAACTTCACAATCGGCGCTTATTTTATAAGTTGAGATGAACCACAGATTTTGCTTGACACTGTTGGTTGATCCGGGTACTTTAACAGGAGTTAACCGCAATGGCGACCCAATTGTCAATATCTCAGACACTGGTCAATCGGAATCTTTCTCTGGAAGAGCGTATTCAAGGCAGCCAGCTAACCAGAATTGTTCAGGAGTTTGTCAGCACCAGCGCCCTGTTTCCCATTCTTGATGCCATTCGAGGTATCTCTACCGTTGGCTGGCTGGATTATTTAAGCGAGCCGGCCCATTACGTGTTGTTTGCGGCCGCCTGTGTCCAGGCCTGGTTTCTGGGCACAAGCCAGAAAGATAGCTGGCAGGTAAGGTTGTTTGGCAATTTGCTGGCCTTTTCGCTGTATGCGCCGCTGGATATGGTCATTGATGGGCTTGGATTTTTTGCCGAACCCTACCACTGGTTATTTGGCGCCTTTAGTTTACTGATGGGTCTCTTGAACGCCTTGCAGGTTGTTACCCAACACCGGGCGATATGGCAAATTGTTATCACGTTGCTGCTGAACGTTGGCAAAATTTTGCTGTTTCCGGCCATGTATTTGATTATTGAGCTGCATTTAGAATTGCCCTCGCAGCTAACCTGGCAGGCCTGGCAAGAGTATATGACCTCATCGGGCCATAAATTTATTTTTTACGGCGCGTTATTTTTTGGAGCCTTGTTAGGGCTGGCCGAAGCCCAGAGAAACGGGTATGCTCGTTTTTTGCGTTACCTGGCCCAACAGCTCAAAAAATATTCTGAATGGAGTTTGGCCTCGGAACTGATTGAGGATGCCATTCATAACCCTCAGGCGCTTCAGTTACAGCGGGTTGAAAAAACCATTCTGTTTATGGACATTCGCGGCTTTACGGCCTGGTCAGAGCAGGCCGACCCCCGGCGGGTGGTGCAAATGCTCAATCAATTTTACAATGCCGCCGAGGCCGTCATTACCCGGCATCAGGGGCATAAACCCAACTTCACCGCCGATGAAATTATGACCCGCTTTGCAACGCCAGAGGCGGCATTGGGCGCGGCCCTGGATTTACAAAAAACGCTAAAACCCCTGTTAACTCCCTACAATCTGGCGGTTGGCGTTGGCCTGCACACCGGCGAAGTAATTGAGGGGTTGATGGGGTCTGATACTACCCGCAAATATGATATCATCGGCGACGCCGCCAACACGGCCAAACGGCTGGAGTCATCGGCCGGGCGGGGAGAGATTTTGCTTTCGGCAGATACCTATCAAGCCTTGACTCATCCCCCCAGCCGGGTTGAGTCTCGCGCGCTGCGGGTCAAAGGCAAAAGCGATACCCTGCTGGCTTATGCTATTCATCCCTAATGTGTCATCATTAAGGCAGGGGCAGGCGGGTAGCGTCTGTTCCTGTTATGCTTTTGACGGATAAACTCATGCGTATTTTGGTTGTGGAAGATGAGGAACGGATTGCCCGTTTTTTAAAGAAGGGGCTGGAAGAAGAAAGTTACGCGGTTGATATGGTGGCCGACGGCCCCGCAGCGCTGGATTGGGTGGCCGGAACCCGTTACGACCTGATTCTGCTCGATGTGATGCTGCCCGGCTTAACCGGTTTTGAGGTGAGCCGGATTCTGCGCCAGCGGGGCGTGTCAACCCCCATTTTGATGCTGACCGCCCGCGACGAGGTAGACGACCGCGTAACCGGCCTGGATTCCGGGGCGGATGATTATTTGCCCAAACCCTTCGCCTTTAAAGAACTGCTGGCGCGTATTCGGGCGTTGACCCGCCGGAGTGCAGCCGCCGCCACGCCCGAAACCGTGCTCAGGCTGGCCGACCTGGAGCTGGACACTGTGACCCATGTGGCCAAACGCGGCCACCGCGAAATTGAGTTAACCGCTAAAGAGTACGCCCTGCTGGAATATTTGCTGCGCCATCCGGGCCGCCCCCTCAGCCGCACCATGATCAGGGAAAACATTTGGGGATACGACTATTACGGCGCATCTAACGTGGTTGATGTGTACGTGGGCCATTTGCGCCAAAAGCTGGAACTTCAGGGCGACTCCCACCTCATCCATACCGTGCGCGGCGTAGGCTACAAAATCGACGATGTGGAATGAACATTCGGTTACGCCTGACCCTGTGGTACACGGCTATTCTTTTCTTTATCCTGGCAATTTTCAGCGTGGTGGTTTATGTTGGATTGACTCGCAGCCTGCTGGCTACGGTAGATAATCACCTGCAGCGAGAAGTTGGCGAAATTCTGGGAAATCTCCATTTTGAAGCAGAGCGCGAAGAAGATGATGATGAGCGCCAGCCGGGCGGCAAAAGCGAGATAGAGTTATCCTACCGGCCCGAAGAAGGCGTGTTCTGGCGCATTTTAGCCGCTGATGGCCGGCCCCTGCTGGACCCCGGCTACTTTGAGGGAGCCGAATTTGAAGCAGACCTGACCGGCTTAAACCAGGCCCACCTGGAATACGCCCGCCTGGCCGACGACACCCCCATTCGGTTGTACACCGTGCCTTTTTCTATTGAGCATCAGGGTTCGGGCGTGCTTCAGGTAGCCGAGAGTTACCGCCATTTTCAAGAGGTACAGCGCCAGCTTGTCTTTTTGCTGGTGGTGGTCATCCCCTTTACCCTGCTGGCGGCCAGCGCGGGCGGCTGGTTTTTGGCTTCCAGCGCCCTGACGCCCATCGACCGGATTACCCGCACCGTTCAGCAAATTAGCGCCGACGACCTGCACCAGCGGCTTAATCTCAAACTGCCCAATGATGAGGTTGGGCGGCTGGCTTCGACATTTAACCAGATGTTATCCCGGCTGGAGGATGCCTTCGAGCGGCAAAAACGCTTTATTGCCGATGCGTCGCACGAGATGCGCACCCCGCTGACTATTTTGAAGGGCGATGTGGAAGTGGCGCTCAATCGCCCGCGTAGCGCCGCAGAATACCGGGACACGCTGGAAATGGTCAACCAGACAGCCGACCGCCTTTCGGCCCTGGTGCAGGAGCTTTTTCTGCTGGCTCGCGCCGACAATTATCAGTATCCGCTGGAAGTTGAGCCGTTTAATCTGGCTAACTTGCTCACCACCGAAGCTGCCAATTTAATGCCCTGGGCCATCAAACAAAATGTGGCCCTCAACCTCGATGTCCCGGACTCGCTGCCCATCAGGGCCGACGCGGCCAAATTGAGCCGCCTGTTTATGAATTTGATTGACAACGCTATTAAGTACTCTAACCCGGGCGGGCAGGTTCGGGTGTCGGCAGCGGTGGCCGGCGATAAAATTTGCGTAACTATTAGCGATACCGGCCCCGGCATCCCCCCGGAACATTTGCCCCACCTGTTTGACCGTTTCTATCGTGTTGATAAAGCCCGCTCGCGCGCCACCTCTAATAGCAGTAGTGGGGCGGGGTTAGGGTTGTCAATTGCTCAGTGGCTGGCCCAGGCCCACGGCGGCCACATTGAAGTAACCAGCGCCGTGGGGCAGGGCAGCACCTTCCACATTTGGCTGCCGCTAACGCCTCCCTCTTCCTGATCCCCTCTTTTTATGAAAAATTTATCATAAATACTTCACCCCTTTTTCATGGCCCTGGCTTAAACTGTAATTAAAGTGGCCGAGCCGAAGGTTGAATACAACCCCCGCTACCTGAAAAGAAAGGTGAAATCAATGAAAAGATATATTGCAGACAATGAAGAAGAATTGCGCGTATTTCAAGAGTGTTCCCGGGCGAGCCTGGTATTGCTGGCGCCAGGGTCTACCGGTCAAACCTTTCCACTGCCCAACGCATCCTTTAGAATTGGCCGGGCCAGAGACAACACCATGCGAGTTCTCGATAAACGGGTGTCGCGCTACCACTGCCAGCTTACATTTGCCGATAACGCATTTATCATCAGCGACCAGGACAGCACTAATGGCACTTACGTTAATGGCGTGGCTATTAAACAGCCCACCCGCCTGAGCCAGAATGATAAAATTCGTATCGGCAATTTTACATTTATGTTTACCACCGGTCTGAATGAGTCTGATAGTATTTAGCCGTTTTATGGGAGAGTCACCAGGCGATGAAATATTTGGCCGCATTACTAAGTGTTGGATTATTGTTCTTATTAATCTTGTTGGTGGGCGCTTTTAGCCTGTTTCCCTCTTCTGAAGCGACCCAGCCGGCGGTGGTTATTTCTATTGACCGCGATATCGCGCCGCTTAAAGCCACGCTGGCCGTTCAGGAAGCTGACTACCTGGCCCAACTGGGGCAATTAGATACCGACTTGCAGCAGCAGCAAATCGAAGCTCAATCCCGGTTGGAAATGCTGACCGCTCAAATTGAGGCAGCCCAGGCTCAACTGGATGCTTTGCAGGCCCAAAAGCAGCAGATACAAACCGACATCGCCCGGCTGGAAGCCATTAAACACGAGCGGCAGGCCTCTTATCAAATCCAGCTTCAGCAACTGGGCGACCAGCACGCCGGGCGTATGGCCGGCCTGCAAACTCAACTGGAAGCCGTCCAGTCCGAGTTGGGTCAAATTGCCTTGCAATAGAACCCTAAATGATGTTATCTGAGGCGTTCAACAGTTCGGCAGCAACGAGGAATGAAAATCCAACCCACCCCCACCCGCCGCCTTCGGCGACTCCCCCCCCGATATCGGGGGAGGGAGTCGCGCAAGCGGGGCTATTTTCAGAGGAGAAATCGTGAAACACAATTCGATGCTGATAATTTTGCTGACCATTTTTGTGTTAATCCTGTTGAGCCTGTCAACCTTTGCCGGCCTGAGCCAGGCCAGCCCAATTCATCTGCTGAACCCCAGGGTCAATATCGAGGCCACAGCCCAGGCTTTTCAACTTGAATATCAGCAAACTCAACTGAATACGGCAGCCCAGGCCCGCTTTGAGGCCATCCAGGCCCAAATTTCAGACAGGCAGCAATTGTTTGAGCAGCAACAACGCGCTTATCAGCTAGAACTGACTCAACTGAGCGCCCAACTGGTCACATTGCAACGCCAGCTTGAGCAGGCCCAAACCGAGGTAGAAACAGGGCAAGCCGCGTATTTGCAGCTTGAGAAAGATATTGAAACAGAGGCAGCCAATCATCAGGCGGCTCTGGCGGCCAAACAGGCGGAGTTCCAGCGGCAAGAAGAACAACTTCAACAGACATTGCAATCGACCCAAAAACAGTTGGAAGCGGCACAACAGCAAATGGCCGAAAACGAAGCAACCCTGCCGTCTGCCACAGATTCAGGCGATGACCAAAATGCCGGCGATAGCGCTGAGACCGACCAGCATGGCCGGGAGGACGACGAGCACCGGGAGCATGAAGATGGTGAAGAAAACGGTGATGACCACCACTCTGATGATTACGAAAATGACGATTAAGCGACAAAATTCATGGCCAGTGCTCGCTGTTAAATAAGCTTTTGGAAATTTTACCAACCCAAGGAGCCGCCTATGGCGCGGGGGGTTTTGGGGGGTAGTTCCCCCTCATCTACCTTTCCTCGCCATACGCACCAGATGAAACCGGAGGGTTTCATAGGAGAATGTTCAATGAAACTAATAACCATTGGTGCTAGTTTGCTAAAGACATAAAGCTCGTCCAAACTGTTGGT
>CAZAPG010000075.1:0-23345 GCA_964486935.1 uncultured Caldilineaceae bacterium
GGCGGATGTTGCCAAAAGTGCCGCGAGTCATCACCCGGTCGTTGCCCCGGCGAGAGCCAAAGGAGTTGAACTGGTGTTTTTCGACTCCCCGCTCCAGCAGATATTTGCCGGCGGGCATATCCGAGGGAATAGAGCCGGCGGGCGAGATGTGGTCGGTTGTGACCGAGTCGCCCACCTTAACCAGCACCCTGGCCCCGGTGATGGGTTGAATGGGGTCAACCTCGGGCCGCATGTCGATGAAGAAAGGCGGCTCCTGAATATAGGTTGACGCCTCATCCCACTGGTACAGCGCCCCCTCCGGCACGGGGATGGCGTTCCACTTTTCGTTGCTCTGCTCAATGCCGCCATACTCTTTATGGAAGGTTTGGGGGTTCAGGGCTTTGTCGTATTGGGCGGCAATTTCCTGATGAGTCGGCCAGATATCTTTCAGGTAAACGGGCTGGCCGTCTTTGCCGGCGCCCAGCGGCTCGTGAGTCAGGTCAATATCGGTGGTGCCGGCCAGGGCGTAAGCCACCACCAGCGGCGGCGAGGCCAGATAGTTGGCCTTAACGTAGGGGTGAATGCGCCCTTCAAAGTTGCGGTTGCCGCTGAGCACGCCGGAGACCACCAAATCGCCGGTGGTGATGGCCTCGACAACCGGTTGGGGCAGGGGGCCGCTGTTGCCAATGCAGGTGGTGCAGCCGTAGCCCACGGTATGGAAGCCAAGCTGCTCCAGGTAGGGGGTCAGCCCGGCCTCGTTCAGGTAATCGGTCACAACCTTAGAGCCGGGGGCCATGCTGGTTTTTACATAGGGCGGCACCTTCAGGCCGCGCTCTACCGCCTTTTTGGCCAGAATGCCCGCGCCCAGCATCACCGAGGGGTTGCTGGTGTTGGTGCACGAGGTAATGGCCGCAATAACTACCGCGCCGTGGCTAATTTTGCCGCCGGGCGTGCCGTTAGCGGGAATAGTGCCGGTGCGTTTCAGGTCGTCACTCTTCAGGCCAAAGCCCTGCGGCCCAACCGGGTTGGTTAGCGCCGTCTGGAATGATTTTTTCATCTCGTTGAGCGGCACCCGGTCTTGCGGGCGTTTTGGTCCGGCCAGGCTGGGCACCACATCGCCCAGGTCAAGCTCCAGGGTGTCGGTAAAGTCGGGGTCGGGGGTGCTGTTGGTGCGGAACAGGCCCTGCTCTTTTACGTAACGCTCAACCAGTTGCACCAACTCTGCTGGCCGGCCGGTGCGGCGCAGGTAGTTGAGCGACTCGTCATCCATGGGGAAAAAGCCCATCGTCGCGCCGTATTCCGGGGCCATGTTGGCGATGGTGGCCCGGTCGGGCAGGGTCATTTTGCTCAGGCCGGGGCCGTAAAATTCTACAAACTTGCCAACCACGCCTTTCTTGCGGAGCATCTGCACCACGGTCAGGGTCAGGTCGGTAGCGGTGACGCCTTCCTGTAGCTGGCCGGTTAGTTTGAAGCCGACCACTTCCGGCACCAGCATATAGATGGGCTGGCCCAGCATCACGGCTTCGGCCTCGATGCCGCCGACGCCCCAGCCCACAATACCCAGGCCGTTAATCATGGTGGTGTGGCTGTCGGTGCCAACCAGCGTGTCGGGATAGGCCACAACCCCACCATCTTCGGGGCGAGTCCAGACACCTTTGGCGATGTATTCCAGGTTTACCTGGTGGACGATGCCGCTGGCGGGCGGCACCACGCTAAAGTTGTCGAACGCCCGTTGGCCCCAGCGCAAAAATTCGTACCGCTCGCGGTTGCGCTCAAATTCAATTTCGGCGTTGCGCATTAAAGCGATGGTTTGCCCAAACACGTCCACCTGCACCGAGTGGTCGATGACCAGGTTGACCGGCACCACCGGGTTGATTTTTTGCGGGTCGCCGCCCAGCCGGGCCATGGCCGAGCGCATGGCGGCCAAATCGACCACGGCGGGCACGCCGGTGAAATCCTGCAAAATGACGCGGGCCGGTTTGAAGGGGATTTCGTCGTCGGCCGGGGCCTTGGCGTTCCAGGCGGCCAGCTTTTGCGCGTCTTCTTCGGTTACGGTGAAGCCGTCTACCTCTCGCAGTACGGCCTCCAGCAGAATTTTAATAGAAAAAGGCAGGCGGGAAATGTTGCCCAGGCCGTCCTTTTCCAGTTTATCCAGGCGATAGATATAGGCTTCGCCACTGCCTGTATTAAACCTGGCGCGCGCGCCAAGCGCATTTTTGGATGTTGCCATAGTTTTGCTCCTTACAGACTTTTCTTTTTGACAAAATTATCGCTTAAAAATTTACCGCATCATGGGTAATTGAGGCTGCCGAGGATATACAAAGGCTATTTTACTCTTGATGTTTATAATTGCCAATTGTAGGGCAGGCGCGCTGTTTTGGGTCAAAAAAATAGCCAACCGGCCTGCTATTGTTAAGAAAAAGTTAAAATTAGTGACATTTGTCACAGATTGTATGGGTCAAATGTCACTTACCAAATAAAGGGTGTCACATTATTATTGGTTCATCATTGGGGATTACAAGGACTCAATAGATAATTTAATAATAACGGTCAAAGGAGATCATTGTGACATGTCAACCAAACCACCGCCACACTTTGAATTAAAATCCTCGTTGCCGCCAAACCCTCGGTGGCAAGACTCTGGGCCAGTTACCCGGCAGCAATATCAAAAGTTTGTTGCCCTTTTAGCGGTACTGGCCATTTTTGTTTTAGGCTGCACTAATATTGCTTCATTAAATTTTTTTATGCCCGGCGTTTACCCTGCGCCCGATGTCACCATCACCCCGGCGCCAACCTTTGTCCCGGTTTGGCTTAATCGCAGTACGCCCACTCCAATGCCGCTTCCATCGCCCACGCCACTCATTGTATCAGATATCAGCTTGATTTCGACTCCAACCATAACCGTGGAGGCAGGCATTAAGTATGTGGTTGTGATTAGCGTTGACGGGTTGCGCCCCGACGCGCTGTTTTTAGCCGATACCCCCAACCTGGACAAATTGATTGCCAGGGGCGCTTATTCTCCCAGCGCCCAAACGATTAAAATTAGCGTAACGCTGCCCAGCCACGCTTCAATGGTCAGCGGCATGCTCCCAGAGAAGCACGGCATTCTTTGGGGCCAACCCTACATCGGCTGGCCGGGTATGACCGGCCCCACGTTATTTAATGCGGCCCACGATGCCGGTTTGAGCACGGGCATGGTGGTGGGCAAAGAAAAGCTGAGTTATCTGGTTTTGGAGAATTCGGTTGACGAGATTTTTTGCGCCGATGCGCACGATACGGAGGTCAAGGACGCGGCAGTTAAAATAATTGAAGAGGAGCTTCCTGATGTTATGTTCATCCATTTTCCCGATGTGGACAGGGTAGGGCACGCCTACGGCTGGATGTCGCCCAACCAGCTATATGCGATTGGCTTTGTTGATGGGCTGATTGGCGAGGTGGTGGCAACCCTTGAAAATGAAAATTATCTGGATAATACCTTGCTGATTATTACCGCCGACCACGGCGGCCACGGTTTTAACCACGGCGACGACTCGCCCGAAGACCGGACAATTCCCTGGCTGGCCGTGGGGCCGGGGGTGCCAGAGGGTGTTACCCTGGTCAGCTACATCAACACCTACGATACTGCCGCCACCGTACTGCACGCCCTGAAGGTTCCTATCCCCGAAAATTGGGACGGGCAGCCGGTTCTTGAAATTTTTGCAGAGTAACCTGACCATAGCTGGCAAAAACGCCTTGCCGGAGAGTTTGGGCAAGGCGTTTTTGTTTCAAAAGAGTGATACCGAAGCTGTACCACAGCGCCGGGGATATGAAAAAGATGGGGGGACACTCCTTCGATTTCACTCCCTGGCCCGGCCAGGACGGGCAGGACAGGCCCCCTAGCCTGCGGCGCTATTTTTAGAGGGGTTGGGCTATCGTTCGGCAAAAACCAGAACAAAGGTGTACCATCCCGGCGGTTCTTCAACCACGCCCACCCCAACGCGATTAAAACGGTCGTGCAATATATTGGCCCGATGGGGGGCGCTGTTCATAAACCAATTAAGCGCATACGAGGCTGTTTCTTCAAATGGTTTGGTATTGCGCTGAATATTTTCGCCATTCCAGTTGGCTTCAACGCCCTGCTGCTCAAAGCGGTCATCCAGGGTAATGCCTTCGGGGGTGGTGTGGGCAAAATAGCCGCGAGTCACCATATCCTGGGCGTGGGCCAGGGCCAGTTTCTCTAATTGCGCGTCGGTTTGGTAGGGAGACAGGCCATAAGCCTGTCGCTGGGCGTTGATTAAGTTGACCATTTGCTGTTGCAGGCCGGCCAATCCCGGCGCCACAGGGCCGGGCGAGGTTATCTGAGGCAGGCCGGGGTTGGCCGCCGGGTTTACAGGCGGCGATGTAACCGGAATGATAACCTTTTGCCCAATTTGCAGCGAGGTAGGTTCCAGACCGGGGTTGGCCGCTAAAATATCTTCGATGGTTGAGCCGTAAAAGAAAGAGAGGTAACTAAAGGTATCGCCGCTTTCTATCACGTGAATGACCAACGGCGAGTCAAACTTGAGATTCTCCGGCGGAATTTGCAAGCTTTGGCCCACTCGCAGCGAGTTGGGGTTAGTCAGTTCATTCACCAGCATTATCGCTTCAACGCTGGTATCATATTCTCTGGCCAGGGCCAGCAGCGTGTCGCCCGATTGCACGGTGTGGTATAGCGGCTCCGGCGTGGGCGTGGGCGACTCGCGGGGGGTGGCTGTGGCGGTTGGCGGCGGCGTGGCCGTTACCGGAATGAGCAATTGCTGCCCTATTTGCAGCCGGGTGGGGTCGCTAATCTGGTTGACGTTCAGCAGCGTGTCGACAGAAATATTGTACTGCCGGGCAATTTCCAGCGGCACTTCGCCCGCCTGTACTACGTGATAAACGGGAACGGGCGTAGGGGTTGGGGTAGGGGGCACAGGGCTGGCGGTGGGGCTGGGCCGCAGGCCGGGCGCGCCGGTTGCCTGGCCGGAAATGGCGGTGGGTGAAGGCTGCGGGCTGGTTTTAGAAATTTTGGCCGTAGATTGTGGCTCCGGGTTAGAGTTGCCCAACCTGGGCCAGAGGATAACCACAAAAACCATCAACCCCAGCGCCAGGCTAACTTTCCAAAGATGCAGACGTAAAAAATCTTTCATTTGACCGTATGGATTATCCTTGCGCTTTTATCAAACGGTCGGTATTTTGCAGCCTGTCAATTGAGCTAACGCCGATGCCAAACATCGCTATCTGCAACTCGGTTTGGGCAATTTTAATTTCATCCAGCACGGCTTCCAGCGATTCGACGGCGGCTTTTAGAAAGGGGCCGGCCATACCGCCCAGGGTTGCGCCCAGCGCAATACATTTGGCAATATCCAGCCCGTTGCGCAACCCGCCGCTGGCAAAAATGGAGATATTGGGCGCGGCTCGTTTGGCTGCCAGCACGGCTTCGCTGGTGGGGATGCCCCAACTGACAAACGTGCCCGCCACCCGGCGCTGCGCTTCGGTGGCGGCCCGGTACATTTCTACCTGGCTCCAACTGGTGCCGCCGGCGCCGGCCACGTCAATGGCCGACACGCCGGCCTCTACCAGCCGGCGGACGGTATCGTCTGAAAAGCCCCAGCCTACCTCTTTGGCAATTACCGGTACGGGCAGGGCGCGGCACACCGCTTCAATTTTGTTGAGCAACCCGCTAAAGCGAGTGTCGCCTTCGGGCTGCACGGCTTCTTGCAGGGCGTTGAAGTGCAAAATCAGGGCGTCGGCCCCAAGCATATCAACGGCGCGCCGGCAGTGCTCAATGGTGTAGCCGTAATTTAGCTGCACCGCCCCCAAATTAGCCAGCAAAACGGTGGTGGGGGCCAGCTCTCGCACCTGAAAAGTAGGGGCCAGCGAGGGGTCTTCGATAGCGGCCCGCTGGCTGCCCAACCCCATCGCAATGCCTCTGGCCTCGGCGGCCTGGGCCAGGGTGCGGTTAATGGCCCGGGCTTGCTCGGTGCCGCCGGTCATCGAGGAGATGAGGATGGGCGCTTTGAGCTTTTTGCCAAAAACTGTTACCGAGGTGTCAACCTGATGCAGGTCAATTTCCGGCAAAGCCTGGTGCAAAAAGCGGTAGTTCTCCAGGCCGGTAGTCAGCCCCTTAAAGCCGACATCCTCCTCAAGGTTAATGCGAATATGGTCGGATTTTCGTTTTTCCAGCATAGTTGCGCGCGGCTTTCACTGAGCAAATGATGTTGGGAGTGTACTCACTCCACCTGTCTGAGTCAAACCATTGATATCTATTGCTAATGGCCCAAATTGCATAATTACGGCCTTGAGGTGAAAATACAAAATCAACCAGCACTGAGATGGAGGCAACATCATGCGAGATGCTTATATTGTATCAGCCGCCAGAACGCCGATTGGCCGCTTTGGCGGCGTTCTGAAAGATTTTTCGCCCGCCGACCTGGGCGCGCGCGCCATGAAAGCCGCGCTTGACCGGGCCGGGGTTGCCGGCAATGATTTAGACCTGTATATTTTGGGTAACGTGCTGCGGGCCGGGCACGGCCAGTTGATTCCGCGCCAGGCGGCAATTAGGGCCGGCGTTCCCCAAGAGGTTGACGGCTACGCCATTGACATGGTTTGCTCATCGGCCATGATGACGGTGATGAACGCGGCCACTACCATCAAAGCCGGCGAGGCCGATTTGATACTGGCCGGCGGCGCCGAGTCGATGTCTCAGGCCGGCTTCTTTTTATCTCACCGGGCGCGGTGGGGCTACAAATTTTTAATGGGCGCGCCGGAGCAGTTGCAAGATGTTTTGCTGCATGATGGTTTGACCGACCCCATTACCGGCGATGGTATGGGCAACGAAACCGAACGACTGGCCGCCGATTACGAAATTACCCGCCATGAGCTGGATGATGTGGCCTATCACTCGCACAAGCGCGCCGCCGAAGCCACAGAAAAGGGAATCTTTAAGCGCGAGATTGCGCCCATAGAAGTTAAAAGCCGTAAAGAAACTATTGTGCTGGATGCCGACGAGGGCATTCGACCTGATACCACGCCCGAAGGTTTGGCCAAACTGCCCCCGGCATTTTCCAAAGATGGCCTGCTCACCGCCGGCAACTCCAGCCAGATTAGCGACGGGGCGGCGGCGCTGCTGGTTGCCAGCGAAGCCGCCGTTGAAAAGCGCCATCTCAAACCCATCGCCAAAATTTTGGGCGGAGCCGTGGCGGCCGGCGAAAGCTGGCGCTTTGCCGAGGCTCCGCTGCCGGCGGTTAAAAAACTGCTCGACAAGCTGGGCAAAACTATTGAGGATTTTGACCTGGTTGAAAACAACGAGGCTTTTGCCGTCAACAGCGTGCTGTTCAACAAGGTGTTGGGCGTGCCCTACGAAAAACTAAATATTTACGGCGGCGCAATTGCCCTGGGCCATCCCATTGGCTGCACCGGCGCGCGCATAATTGTGACGCTGCTCAACGGGCTGGAGCAAACCGGCGGCAAACTGGGGCTGGCCTCGCTGTGTCACGGCACCGGCGGCGGAACCGCTATTGCCATTGAACGATTGTGAAATTACAACTTGCCTGATAATGAAACGGCCTGGCCTGTGGCTGGACCGTTTTATTTTGCCAATTTTCGTAACTAATCTTAACAAAGCGTGTTAAATAGAGTGCGCCCAGAATTTTTGGGGAGCACAAGGCGGAATTGGGGGGATACCCCCACCCTCCCAAAAGGTGAGACACACCCTGTTAAATAGATTGGGCGTGACTAAAATGAGTAGAAAAGCGCCGGGGGGCTTGGGGGGTAGGTCCCCCCAATTTCCCCCTCCAACTCACTTTGGCCACACCCAAATAGATTAGATTGACAGTTTGGGCAGGCGTTGGTAAAATGCGCTGTGCTTAATTTTTAGCAAAAAAAACACGAAGGAGACAAGCATCAATGACCAAAGATGAAGTGTTTGAAAAAGTGAAGGAGATTATTATCGAGCAACTCGGCGCCGACGAAGACGACATCACTATGGAAGCCAGCTTTAGAGACGACCTGGAGGCTGACTCGCTGGATTTGGTTGAGCTGATTATGGCGTTTGAGGAAGAGTTTGGCGGCGAAATTTCCGACGAAGAAGCTCAAAAAATTACTACCGTCGGCGAAGCGGTCAATTATCTATCGGCCAACAACGCCTAAATTACCGGTTGGCGCCGGATTCCCGTTGACTTTTTAATGAGTCGCTAAAACAGCAGCTTGCCATTTTTGCCAATAGGGGCTGTTTTATGCTTGAGTTTAAGAAAATAATAAGCTCGCGTTCATTTACGGCGCGAGCTTTTTGGCTTTTTAAGGATTTTTGTTTGAGGAGGCAGGTTTTGATTAGCGTGGCCGTATTAGCCGGCGGCGAAAGCAAACGGATGGGGCAAGACAAAGCTTTTTTAAAAGTAGGCCGTCAGCCGGTGGTAGAACGGGTGCTGGCCAAAGTGCGGGCGCTCAGTGATGATGTGTTCATCAGCACTAACTCGCCGGAAAAATACCAAAAGTTCGGCCTGTCAACCGTAACCGACATTTATCCCAACAAAGCCGCGCTGGGCGGAATTTACAGCGCCATTTACGCGGCGCAGCACCATCACGTTTTGGTGGTTGCCTGCGATATGCCCTTTTTGAATGTCGAACTGCTGCAATATTTAATCAAGCTGGCCCCCAGCGCCGATGTGGTTGCGCCCCTCATCGAGCCGCCCCAGCCCGAAACAATGCACGCTGTCTACAGCAAAAACTGTTTGCCCGCTATTGAACCAAGGTTACAAACAAACCGGTTGCGAATCATCGGCTTTTTTGATGAGGTATCGGTGCGCTACGTTACGCGAGCTGAAGTGGCTCAATTTGACCCCCATTTCTATTCTTTTATCAATATGAATACGCCCGAAGAGTGGGCCAATGTGCAAAAACTGGCCGGCAAACTTGCGTAACTTCCCGGATTAGAAATTTTCTTAATATTGTGCGTTATTTAAAGTGTGCTATAATTGGGAATAGGATAATAGTCCCAATACACCGGTAGCGTATGCAAGAACAACTTAGCCTGCTTAATCGCATTAGCGATGAACTGAATAGAGACCTGGACCCCGACAAAATGTTGCGCCGGGTGCTTAACTTAACCGTGGCTCATCTCAATGCCACTACCGGCAGTATTATGCTGTTTGACCATCAAAATCGGGTGTCGGCCTTTATTTTGCAGCAAGAGGATATCAGCAGCGAATCTGCCGACAGAATTGTGGGTACGGTTTTAACCGAAGGTTTTGCCGGCTGGGTGCTGAACCACGGCGCCGGCGATGTGATTTTTGACACCTACAAAGATAATCGCTGGGTGGTGTACGATAACCAACCCTACGATGTGCGCTCGGTAATTGCCACGCCGCTGCGCCGCCGGCAGCGGGTTATTGGCGTGCTCACCCTGGTTCACGATGAACCCAATCAATTCAAACCCTCAGACCTGGCGCTGCTCAACGCCATTGCCGGGCAGGCAGCCATTGCCCTGGAAAATGCCCAGCTTTTCAAACAAACCGAGCAGGAACGCATCAAACTCTCGGCCATTATTAACAGCACCCAGGACGCGGTGTTGGTAACTACCCCTGATAACAAAATTTTGCTGCTCAACCCCGCCGCCCAGGAAATTTTAAACGTGAACGGCCAGCCGGTAGAAGGTAAGCTGCTGGCCGGATTTACCGACAACGAGCATTTAATCAAACTTATCTCGCCCGACTCGCCGGCGGCCGGCGAAGTCTCGCTGCCCGACGGGCGCACGATGTGGGGCACCGTAACCCAAATTGAAGATGTAGGTCGAGTGACCGTGCTGCGAGATATTAGCGCCTTTAAAGCCCTGGACCAGATGAAGCGAGATTTTGTGACCGCTTTCACCCACGATTTGCGAACGCCGCTGGCTACCGTTAAAGGGTATATTGAACTGGTTAAAATGGATGGGCCGGTTACGCCGCGCCAGGAAGAAGATTTGGTAGGAATTACCCGCGCCGCCAATTTAATGAAATCATTGCTGGAAGATTTGCTGGAGTTGAGTCGCCTGGAACAACTGGAGGAATTAACCCGCGAGCAGCTTCACCTGGATGAAGTTGTGCAAACCAGCATCGAGACTATGTCGCCGTTGGCCGAGTCAAAAGAGATTGAAGTGGTGTTAAACAAACCCCAGGAAGAGTTGATGATCGAGGGAAATTCGGTGCTGCTCTCAAGGGCGGTCGGTAATCTGCTGGATAACGCCATCAAGTACACCCCCCCCGGCGGAAAAGTGCAGGTCAGGCTCAATCAGAATGGCAGTCAGGCCCTGGTTTCGGTGGTGGATAACGGGCCGGGTATTCGGGCCAAGGATTTGCCGCGCGTCTTTGAAAAATTTTACCGGGCGCGAGCCGAGCTAGATGAGGTGCCCGGTACCGGGTTGGGGCTGTCGATAGTAAAAACCATTGTTGAGCAGCACGGCGGCCAGGTTTGGGCCGAAAGCGAAGTGAACAGCGGCAGCATTTTTACCATTGCCCTGCCTGCGCTTGAAAATGGTTCGCCTGCCATCCATTGATGAAAAACAGAGCCAGGCCAAAATCGGCGCCCGCCAACCGGCGGGTTTTTTTGTTATTGGCTATTCAAGAGGCCAAATATAAGGCGATTTTCCGGAGTCGGGCAGCTCAGTTTCAGGCGAGGCCGGCTCTCGACCGGTCCTCAATTGAAGCGTTGCCTTGAACTCTAGCTGCCATAGGGCATACAGCGCAATGCCCAACAGGGTTGCAAAAACCAGATAGGCTTCGGTAAGCGACGCCTGCGTGATAAAAATAGCAACCAGCCCCAGCGCGCCACAAATTAAACTGACCGCCAGGGCTACCGACAGGCGGTCCAAACCCAGCCGGGCCAGGCGATGAGTGGTGTGGTCAACGCCGCCTCTAAAAAACGAGACGCCTCGCCGCGTTCTGGAGATAAAGACCATGGCCGTATCAAAAACAGGCAATCCCAACACAATAATAGGCACCAGCCAGGTAATTTGCGGCACATTACCCGGAATGCGAATTTTGATTCCCAGAATGGCCAAAAGAAACCCCAAAAACAGCGAGCCGGAGTCGCCCATAAAAATGGTGCTTTTAGGCAACGGCAAATTGTAACGGGCAAAGCCCAAACTGGCCCCTAACACCGCCGCCGCCAGCATCGAAACAAGCTGTTGCCCGTTGAGAATGGCAATTAACAAAAAAATGGCGCCGGTGGTGGCGCTGGTCATAATGGCAATGCCATCGGCGTTATCCAGATAGTTGACCGCATTGGTAATGTATAAAATCCAGCAGGTCGTTACCAAAAAATTAATCCAAACATCCCATTGTTGGGTAATCAGAATGGGTAAATTGGCCTGCACCCCGGCCAAAAATACAATGACCACCGGCCCAATTTGCGCCGCAAGTTTAACCCAGGCCGGCAGGGCGCGCCGGTCGTCCCACAAACCAATCGCCGCCATCATCGTTCCGCCGATGATAATTGTCACCAGTTCCCCAATTCTAAAAATATTGCCGACCAGCCAGGCCGCAATTAATATCAGCACCAATGCGCTAATAGCTGCGGCATAAATAGCCAGGCCGCCCATCAGGGCGGTGGGTTCGGTGTGGGCGCGGTCGGCTTTGGGGATGGCGATAAAGCCCATTTTCAGGGCAAACTTTCTGGCAACAGGCGTGCCGGCAGCCCCAAAAAACAGGGCCATCGTAAAAATTAACATAATAATGGTCATAGTAACCTCAAGGCGGGGAACCTACAGAAAAATTTGTATCACCAACAGCCTGATAAAGAAATGGTAAACCAAAGCAGGTGAATAGACAAACACTCTGGGGGCAAATAAAAAAACGCCCCGGCCATATCCAGGGCGTTTTCTTGTGGTTTTAACAGGCAGGCTACAAACCAGGTTCGGCCAGTTTAGCCAGCTTCTCCGAGGTTTCTCGCCAGGTGATTTTTGATAGCCCCATTTTTTTGCGCAGATGGTCATGATCCATGCCATCTCTGAAATCGCGCACGGCGCAGGTCCAGCGCAGCATTTCAAACGAAACCTGCTGCGGCAACCCGGCCTGCTCTGATACATCGGCCAGCACATATTCTAAATTGCGGGGCGTACACTCAAATAAATTTTCTTTGGGCTGATATTTTTCGATGTAATCGTCCAGCACCGGCAAAAGTTCTTTGGCAAAGGCCAGTTTGCGTTCTTTGTGTTGCATGCGGGGGTTACTGTAGCGAATCAACATACTCGGCTCCGGCCCGGAGCGGTCAATATCGCGCAGCGCAATGCCCACACATTCAGACTTTTTCATGCCGGTCTGCAAAATCAGGTGGACCAGCAGGTAGGGGCGAGGGTCGGGTTTGGGGCCGTTCAGTTTCTCTTCGGCGGCATCGAGTAGTTTCTCAACTTCATCGTCGTTGAGGTACTGGGGCAGTGGGGCTTTGGCTCGATTGTGAACAATGGCTGCGGCAGGGTCGTAGGGCACAACTTTGATGCTGGCCAGCCAGCCAAAAAAGTTTTTCAAAGTGGTGACGCGCCGGGCGTAAGATTTGGGGCTGCAAGGCACGCCTCGGTAGTGGAGCAGCCAGGTAAGGAAATCATTTAGCTCTTTGGTACCCAGTTTGCTAATGACAATACCACCGCTAAAATATTTTTGCAGCAGCCGCAAGTCGCCAGAGAAGGCTTTAATTGTGTGCTCTGAAAAACCCTGACGAACCATATAGTCGTGATACGCGCTGGCGGTCACCGCCAGCGACGAATTGGAGTCTAGCGATTTAATTTGTGAAACAGGGGGGCCATATTGTCCCTTTGCGCCTCGCTGCGGAAAAAGCGGCATTTGGGAATCTGCCATAATTTCACCTCTCGGAATCTGATACGCTCATTTGTGCGATTGACATAATTTATTATATCTCAGTTAGCAGGGGATGTCAAGGTGCTATACGAAAATTTTAAACCTCACAATGAAAACGTTTAGGGGCGATTGAAAAACTGGGCAGAAATTTACAAGAACTGCAAGTGGGCGAGCTTTGCGCCAATGGCTAAAATAGCCGAATGAACACGGAAAATACGCCAGAACTAAAACCGAACCATATTTTGTTTAGGAAGACAATTGAGGTGACGCCCGGAAAGGAACCTTATATGGCGGGGATAGATGGGGTACAAATAACAAGGCTCAAAAGAGGTTTACAAATATTCGGCTACCTGACTGGAAATCAGGTCAACATCAATGGGTTTGGAGATATAGCCGTTGCAGCCGGCCTCCAGACTCAGACGTTTGTCATCGGAGTTGGGGCTGGCGCTGATAACCAGAATTGGGGTGTTTTTGGTGTTTTTCATGCGGCGCAGGCGACGGGCTACTTCGTGGCCGTTGAGGTCGGGCATGTAAATGTCAAGCAGAATCAAATCGGGTTGTTCTCGGTTGGCGGCGGCCAGGCCCATGGAGCCATTGGGGGCCAGCGAGACCATATAGCCATCGGCTTCGAGGACGCGTTTCATCAAATGGCCGTTATTCAGGTCGTCGTCAATATATAAAATTTTGGCGTTTTCTTTCAGCATCGCAGCAATCCATTGGTTGGATGGTGCAGGCCACAAGCACACCGTTGTATTAAAAACAGTGTATCCCGGAAAAATTAAGAAAATCTTAACGGGACGTTAGAGAGCAAATTGAGCGAGGTTGGTGAAATAGAGTCGGCCTGACGCGCTATCTGTAGCCGAAATTGTGACACAAAAGTTAGATTTCGTCAATTTTGTTTTTGGTTACGGGAGCGTTCTATATTTTGGGATAGGGTTTTAGGTTACTGCCAGCCGCCGGGTTGAGAATTTTTGGTAAATGCCTTCTTCAACAATAATGCGCAGGCGGTCGAGGGCTTGATGAATTTGGGTAAAGGTGTTATAAAGCGGCGCAATGCCCAGCCTAATATTATCCGGCTCACGGAAGTCGGGAATAACGGTAACGGCGGGTGGGGCAGACTCGATGAGGGCGCGGTTGATGCGGTAGCCTTCGGGATGGCGCAGCGACACGTGCGAGCCGCGTATTTGGGGTTGGCGGGGTGTCCCAATGGTGAAGCCCAGCGGCGTTAACCACTGCTCGGCCAAAAAGATGAGGTATTCGGTTTGACGCAAACTTTTGGCGCGAAGGCGCTCCATGCCGGCCTCCAGCAAAATATCAATTGCCGGCTCGATGGCCTTCATCGACAGCATGGGCGGCGTGCCGACCCGGTAACGGGCAATACCCTGGGCGGGCGTGTAATCAAGATCAAAAGCAAAGGGGTTTTCGGCGGCAAACCAGCCCCACATTGGCTGCATCAGTTGATTTTGCAAATCTTTGCGGACATACAAAAAGGCGGGCGCGCCGGGGCCGCCATTGAGATATTTGTAGGTGCAGCCAACGGCCAAATCCACGTTGGCCCCGTTCAGGTCAACCGGCACTGCGCCGGCGGAGTGGCTTAAATCCCACAGGGTGAGCGCGCCGGCCTGGTGAGCCTGCCGGGTTACGGCAGCCAGGTCATACATAAAGGCGCTTTTAAAGGCTACATGCGTCAGGCTGACCAGCGCCGTATCCTCATCAATGGCGGCGCTGACGGCCTGGGGCGAGATGGTGATAGTATCTTCAGAAGGGATGAGTTCCAGCCGGTGGCGGTTGCCCAGCAGGTCGATAATGCCCTGCAAGATGTATAAATCTGAGGGAAAATTGAAAACATCGCTGACAATTTTGGTGCGGTTGGGGCGGGCGCGCAAGGCGGCCACAGCCAGCTTGAACAGGTTGATGGAAGTAGCCTCGGTCACAAGCACTTCATCGGGTTGGGCGCCGATGAGCCGGGCAATTTTAGCGCCCAATTCGGCGGGGGTATCTACCCAGCCTTCGTTCCAAATGCGGATGAGCCGGTTGCCCCACTGCTGCTCAATGGCTTGCCGCATATGTGTTATGGTGCGTTTGGGCAGTCGGCCCAATGAGTTGCCATCCAGATAAATTAAGTTGGGGTCGTCAATGACAAACTCGCTGCGGAAGGCGGCCAGCTCATCCTGGGCGTCTAGCTGGCGGGCAAAATCAATATCGGTGCGGGTAAATTCCATGACGGGGGACTCCTATATATATATACGCAGTAATCAGTTATTAGTAATCGGTAATCAGGTGTTTTTAGTCTGCCGGTTTATCAGTTCAGGGTTCAGAGTTGCCTCCGGCAAGAACTCTGAACGCTGAACTCTGAACTCAAAATTCTGAACGCTCTGTATTTCAGGTTGGGCTGGGCAGGTTGTCGAGTTGCGCTTTTTCTGCGGGCGAAAGTTGAATATTGATAGCTTTAATGGTTTCGGACAGTTGGTCAACCGTATTGGCCCCAATAATGGCCGAGGTAACGGTGGGGTTGGCCAGAATCCAGGCGATGGCTGCCTGGGCCGGGGTGGCATGGTGCTGTTGCCCAATTTGGGCCAGGGTTTCAACAATGGTAAAACCCTTGTTGTTCATATAGGGGGCCATGCGGTCGTTGCCGTGGCCGCGGCCAGTGGCGGGCGATTCGCCGCCGCGTTTGTATTTGCCGGTTAGGAATCCCCCGGCCAGCGGGCTGTAAGGGATGACGCCCAAATTATTCCGGCGGCACAAGTCCATTAATTCCGCCTCGTACTCCTGACGGTGAACCAGGTTGTAGTGGGGTTGCAGCGACTCGTAACGGGGCAGGTTGTGGGCGGCGCACAAATCCAGCGTTTCCTCAAGTTGAACAGCCGAGTGGTTGGAGCAGCCAATATAGCGAACTTTGCCCTGCTGGATCATGTCTTCAAAAGCGCGAAAGGTTTCTTCCAGGGGGGTCTCTTCGTCGGGCCAGTGGCTCTGGTACAGATCGATGGTTTCAATTTGCAGGCGGCGCAGGCTATCTTCCACGGCGCGCAGCAGGTGGGCGCGGCTCAAGCCTTCGCCGTCGGGGCCTTCCCACATACGGCCCCGCGCCTTGGTGGCAACAATTACCTTATGGCGTGCCCGGCGAGATGTTAGCCACTCGCCAAGCCAGCTTTCGGCCACGCCGCCGTCGTTGTCTTCGGCCCAAAAAGAGTACACATCGGCGGTGTCAAAAAAATTAATACCCTGATTCAGGGCGTAATCCATTACGGCAAAAGAGTCTTTTTTGTCAGAAGTCCAACCCATCGTCATCGTGCCTAAACAGAGGCGGGACACGTTAAGGCCAGTGTTACCCAGAATTTTGCATTCCATGAATTTCTCCGCAGAATTAGGTTGGTTATCGACTTGTGGTCTGAGTATAGCACGGATTGATGGGTGCGTCATGTGGGTCGGATAAATTTTGCCGATTGGCGAGTCAAACTAAAATGTTGGGTGGAAAGGTTGGAAAATGGGTAAGTTAGGCACATTAATGACCCGCTCCGGGCAGAAGATTGATTTGCGTTTGGTGCAAAAAGAAGATGCCGGGTTGCTGGTTGATTTGTTTCATCGCCTTTCGGCGGAAAGCAAGCGGTTGCGCTTTAGGCTGTATACCAGCCGGCTGCCCGAAGAGCGGGTGTGGCAAGAGGCCAAAGCTCTATCTGATTTGAACCCCCAATTGCAGTGCGCGGTGGTAGCCACAATTATTGAGGATGATGGCCTGGAACATGCGGTAGGGGTGGCCCGCTTTGCCAGAGCTTCAGCCAGCCAGACCGAGGCCGAGGTAGCCATTGTAGTGAGGGATGATTTTCAGCGCAACGGGGTGGGCAAAGCGCTGCTAAAAGTGCTGGCCGACAGGGCGCGGGCGTTGGACATTAGTTATTTTACCGGCTGGGTTTTAAGCGATAACGTTCGGCTGATGAAGTTGATTAGAGGGCTGGAAATAGAAAATATTGAGTCTGAAACCCGGTATGGCGAAACAAAAATCAGGGCGCCTATTTGAGCGGCAGCACCATCTCGTTGCGAACAAACATTTCAAGGTAGCCCATTTCTTTGAACACGGGCCAGTGGGGGTCGTTTTTGGGCAGATTTTCAGTTTTGGTATCCTGGGCCGAGTGAGCAAGATGCAGGTGGTATAACAGGGCGCGCGCCACCTGGCTGGGGTTGCCTTTTTCTGTTTGCATCACCAGCCGGCCCAGTTGAAACACAGTGTTTTGGTAAACCAGCCAGCCTTCGCTGCCATCTTCCAGGGTGGCGTAAAAAGCTTCCAGATTACCGGCATTAATCAGCGACTCTTTCTCGTCAATCCAGGATGGGGTTGTGGTGCGGCGGCCCAGTAGTTCAACTGCGCCATTGTAGCCAATAGCCTCAATTTGTGCTTCTGGAGCAGCTATGCCCGGTTTGGGCGGACCCGGCGGGCGACGCAAAACCAGCAGCTTGCGCGTCTCCCGAAAGCCGTTTTTTGAAAAAAGGTTGTGGGCCGGCGTGTTGTTTTTGATAACCTCGATGACAATATAATGGGCATTTTTTTGGCGGGCCTGCTGAACAAGGTGCGTAACCAGGGTTTGCCCGGTACCCTGGCGGCGGTTTCTTTGAATAACCCCTAACCGGGTAATCCAGGCTCGCCGTTCTCTAACGCCCAGCATAGCCAGCCCCAAAATTTCATTGCCGTCAATGGCCACCGCCGAGGCATCCATATCAACGTCGTACACTTCCACGTATTCGCGCAGTTTTTTGACATTCATAGGCATAGGCACCAGGTAATCTACTCTGGTGTGGTTGTAGGCATCGGTTAGCTCTTCAATCGAAAAGGCGCTGGCCGGAAGCAAGTCTATGCCGGCGGCAGGCTGATTAAAAATCATACTGACGAACGCTTTCTGACAAATAAAAAATTATTCCCTGAGTTAGTTGGTAGCGGGGTATCAGGGAATTGTCTGGCTGAGTCTAAAGTTGGAAAAGGTCAGGCGTTTCTGATATATTCGGCAATCTGGTCGGGGAAAGTGCGAGTGTTAATCGGCTTGGAAATAAAGCCGTCGCAACCGTAAGCCTGGGCCATTTCTCTGGCGGTGTCTTCTGGCCAGGCGGTTACCGCAACTATGGGGACGTTTTCTAATTCGGGGACACGTTTGATAAAGGCTACCAGAGTTTGGCCGTCGATATCCGGCAGGCCCAAATCAATTAAAATCAGGTCCGGTTTTTCATCAACAGCGGCTTGCAAACCAGATTCGCCATCGCTGGCATGGACAATTTCATGGTCTCTAACTTGCAGAACCCGTTTCATTAAAAGCGCGTTTTGTTGGTTGTCTTCAACAATTAATATTTTGCTAATGGTAATCACCCGAAATCCGTTGCTATTATTACCCGGTCAGTATAACATTTTTTGGGCCAAAATAAAAATAAACCCGGCGGTTTAAACTTAGGTCATTGCTCCCATTGACGCTGGCCGGGCCACCAATTATACTAAAAGTACAAATGCCTCAGTTATTGACCTTTAACAAGCGGGATAGTGATAAATGACTCACCGCGGCGGCGCCCCTGTTTTTTTAAAGCATCTTCTGTTTTCAATTGCGCTTGTTTTTGCCGCTGCTGCAATTTTGCTGACAATTTTTTTAACCTCTGCGGCGACAGCCACCGGTAGCAGCCCCGCCGCGGCCATCTCTCTGGTTAGCGGGGTCAATACGGGTATTTTGGGACCGGGCGAACAGCGTTGGTTCAAAATCAGCGCCGCCGGCTCAACGGTGTCCAAATCGCTCACCCTCACCTTTTCCCCCGCGCCCGGCCAATACCTCTCGATGCAGCTATTTGATGAAGACCAGACGCAATTTTTTCGGCCCGATGATACCAGCCGGATGAAAGTTTTTGGCGTGGGCCAACCGGTTTCGGATAATAGCCCTGGCGCCGATACCCTGCATTGGGCCGGCAACCTGGCCGTTAATACAACCTATTACGTTCAAGTTCTCAATAACAGCGATTTTGCCGTTGATTACTGGCTTGTGGCCGAAGATACCGCCGGCGGCTCCACGGCACAGGCGATTGCCAGCGTTGTGGAAGAGGCGGAGGTTTTTGTAGCGGCGGCCCCGCAGCCGGCCACTCATCCCGCCCAGGCCAGCCAAATGTTGCCCGGCCTCAATACCGCCACTTTGCCGCCCCACACCATTCACTGGTACACTTTTACTCACGACGACCCGGCAAACAGTAACCAAATTCAAAACCTGGATTTTAGCCTGTTCTTTACGCCCGACGATGGTAATCGCCGCCACGCCGTAAATTTTGAACTGTTTACCGCCAGCACCGTTGAAACCTGGCTGCGCGGCGACCAGGACAGGCTAAATAATTTTGGGGCGGGCATGCTGGTCTCAAGAGATGGCGACGCGCAGACCGGCGAACGTATTTGGAACGGAACCGTTTTGCGCGGAGAAAATTACTACCTGGCCGTGGAAAACAACAGCGATGTTACTATTGATTACTGGCTTTTTGATGATAATATCTACACGCCCCAACTGGGGGCCACAACCAAACCGGCGCCAGCGCCGGAATTTGCCCCTGGTCAGGCTCCGCAAACGGCTATCCCCCTGGAGTTTGGCCAAAACAGCGGCGGGCTGAAACCCGGCCAACAGATTTGGTACAGTTTCTCTGTTAGCAACCCTGCCAACAACGAATATTTTGAAGAAATGGCGCTGACCATGATTACTACCCCCAGCGACGGCAACCGGATTCATCACATCAACTTCAACGTGTTCACGGCTCACGGAGTCAAAAACTGGTCGCCCCAAAACAACTCAAACATCTTCAATGTGGGGGCCGGCAGCCTGGTTGTCAGAGATAATAACGCCCTCACCGGCGAGCGTTTCTGGGCGGGGTGGGTAGTAGAAAATGACCTGTATTACGTTCAAATTCAAAATGGCGCCGACACGCCCATTGATTACTGGCTCTTTACCGGCGATGTGTACGGGCCTGAACTGGGGCCATAAGGTTATTTTGTTAATGAAAAACGGGGGTCAACCGGTTAAGTGGTTGTTAGAAGGTTTCGAGGAAAATTTAACCGATACCCAACGGCAACACCTGCGTACCCTTTAACTGCCTGGGCAAGATGTTGGGCTGGGCCATTCACTATCCTAGCGCATCATAAATTCCGTATAACCTTTAGTCGGCTCCTCGTATCGAAACATGATGCTTTTGATGTTGCTGCTGTGCGGCTCTTGCTGGCACCAGTTTAGCAACTCTTCTATTCTGTCTTTTTCTCCCTGCGCCTCAATTTCAGTGCGGCCATCAGACAGGTTGCGGATAAAGCCCACCAATCCCAGCCGGGCTGCTATTTGCTGCGTTTGATACCTAAAGTTCATGCCTTGCAGCCGGCCTTCTATTAATATTCGTACCAGTACTTTTTCCATTGTTATTCAGGTCACTCCTTTACAGCGTATATTGCCAAACTTGATTTCCCCATACCAGCATAATCCAACCGGTAATTGTTAAAAATGGTCCGTAGGGAATAAAAGACTTGCGCCCCCGGCGTCGGGTGATAACCAACAGCAGCGCCACAAATCCCCCCAAAAAAACGCCGTACACCAAGCCCAGCAAAATATGCGGAAAGCCCAAAATAAGCCCCAGAAACGTGGCCAGGGTGATATCGCCCGCACCCAGCGCGCCGGCCCCATAAAACAACGCGCCTAACAGCCAGGCAATATAAGTAAGCGCAAACCCCACCGCTCCGCCCAGCAGCGCCGCCCGCCACGATACCTCCGGCGTTACAAATGCGGCTACCACAGCCAGCAAAATGGCCGGCATGGTCACAATATTAAAAATCAGCCGGTGCTCCAGGTCAGTTACGGTAATTAAAATCAAAATAACGGTGTACAGCGTAACCAGCCCCAAATACCAGGATAGCCCAAAGCGCCCCAGTAAAAATACAAAAAACAGCGGCGTTGCCAGCTCAACCACCACCGAGCGCGCCAGCGAGGGCCGCCGCTGGCCGCAGTGGCGACACACCGGCGCCCGGCTTATCCAGGCCAGCAGGGCGCTCCACTGCCGGGTGCGGTAAACCGCCTGGCAGTTTTGGCAGGCAGGCCGCCGCAGCAGCGCTATTCGAGTCGGCAGTATATCGGCGGCGTGGTTTATGGCGACTCCCGCCAGCCAGCCGGCAATAGCGTACAAAATTGTTATGATTGCAATCAAGATTTTATCCAGATTATATTTTTGGCCGGAGCAACCAGCCTGCCATAACTGCTATTATTAGCCAGGCGATACTACTCGTCCATAGGCCAAAAGTAAAGCTGCGTGGCCGGTAACTAAACTCAATTTTTTGCGGCCCGGCCTTTACCGCCACGGCCCTAAAGGCTAGATTGGCCTGCCAAATTTCCGCCGGTTGGCCGTTGATTGTGGCCTGCCAGCCGGGATAAAAAGTATCGGCGAGGACCACAAAACCGGGGCCGGGCGCGTCAACCAAAAGTTCAACCCGGTTGGGGCCTAAATCTTGTATCTCTACCGGCGCGGCGGCAGTTATGGGTTGAGCTGCTTCCGCCGGCAGGTTGCCCTGGCCGCTCATAATAATCACTTCTTGCCGGGAATCAAAATCGGGGGCGGTTAACCGGGCGATGGCGGCGGCGGTATCGCTTACCGGGGTGGCTGTGGGCACAAAGTAAGCGCGTGGCAGCGGATCGGGCAACTGTTGAATGGACATTTTTCCGTGTTGATAAATTTCCGGCCAGCGAACGGTGGCCGCAGAATCGACCCAGTAGCCTACATTCATCAGCGCCAGCAGGCGGGCGCGCCGGGGCGGCTCCTGGGCGTCAACCAGCCGGACCAGTTGCTGCCAGCGGCCCACAACCAGCGGGTCGTCGTTATTGGCCGAAGGCAGGCTGGCATACACCCCAAAGTTGGGGGCCAGCGTTTCTTTGAGCCGCTGCCAGTGGTCGGGCCGGGCCGGGCCAAATGCCTTAAACTGAAAATACTGGTTAAAAATTGTATGATTGACAAATTGCTCTCCGGCCATATAGCGAAAGCTGCCCGGCTGGCTTTTTAGAAATTGGGCGCTGGCAATGGGTTGCTCAAACAGGGCGGCAGGTTGGGTGGGGATGAGCGGCCAGGCGGCCAGCAGCAGGTCTGCCGCCACAAAAATTATTACGGCCCATTGCCACGCCGGATAGGGCCGGATGAGCAGCAGCGCCAGCGAGAGAATGAGCAAAATGCCGGCCTGTTGGGTGGCGGTTAAAAATGTTACCTCTCGACCGGCCAGGTAGAAGCCGGCCAGAAATCCGGCGGCGGTTAGGGCGATACTGGCCGCCAGCGCGCGGCGGATGTAGGGCCGATTTCGTTCGGTTGCTTGAAAATGGTGCGCGCCCAGGCCGGCCAGCACCGCGATGGCCACCGTGTACCAGATGAGCAGGCGGGCCGGGGCCTGAAAGTAACCAAAGCCGGGCACATGGTTAAACACCCACAGGTAAATTGGCGTGTTCCAGCCCATCGCCAGAATCAGGCTGATGGGGATGAGCGCCGCAAAAAAGGGCGCCGGTTGCAGGGAGGCCGGTAACGGGCGTTGCTGCACCTTGAATTTGAGATAGTACCAGATGGCTGCGCCTGCCAGAATCAAGGGCAGCACGCCGGCGTATGCGTGGTCTTCCCAAAAGTTGGCGTAGCCCCAGTAATTGCCCTGGGCCGGGTGTCCAAAAAAATTGGGCGCCAGCAGGGTGATGAGTCGCCAGGGCCAAAAGGAGTAGGACAGGGCAAAATACGCTCCGGCGCCATCGCTGCGGGGCGATTGGCTTAAAAACTCGGCGGTAGGCAGCAGTTGGGCGGCGGTCAGCAGCAAAGACAGGCCGACAGCCAGGGCCAGGTAGAAGGCGGGGCTAAGGAGAGGGGCGAGAGAGGGGAAGCGTGGTGCGTAGCGCGTAATAATATTTGTTGGTTGTCCTTCGTCGTTCGTCGTTCGTCCTGCGCCTTTGGTCGTTTGCCCATTCGCAGCCTGCCAGCTTCTAAACAGGGTGTAGGCTCCAATAAGCAGCAAGCCATAAAACCAGAGTTGGGCGTGTCCGGCTAACATTTGCAGGGCCAGCACGGTGGCCAGCCCCAGGGCGTCGATGAGGCGGCGGCGCGTGGCCAGGTTATCGGCCAGCAGCAGCAGCAGGGGATACCAGGCGGCGGCGTTGACCATCGGCACAAATTGAGTTCGCCCGATGATGTAGCCGCTGAACATATAGGCCAGCGCCGAAATAGTGGCCGCAAAGGGGGTCAACCCCAGCCGTTGCGCGTACAAATGCATAAAGCCGCCGGCCAGTATCAAATGCGCAACCACCGATAGCGTTAGCCCGTGCGCCACCGGCATTATCAAATAGAGCAGGTTGGGGGGATAAAAAACTGCGCTTTGCATGTTGGCCAGCAGCGGCGTGCCGTTGCCCAGCAGCGGATTCCACAGGGGCCAGTGGCCACGCTGAATGGATGTTTTGACCAGTTGATGCCAGGGGTAAAATTGTAGCAGCAGCGTGCCCCAGTAGAGCGCCTGACCCTGAAAAACCCAGCGCCAAAATAACAGCA
>CAZAPG010000076.1:0-23043 GCA_964486935.1 uncultured Caldilineaceae bacterium
CTATCTTTGGGCATGGCGGGCGCGCGTTTGATAACTTCGGCCACGGCGTGAGCCGATTCCAGCGCGGGGATGATGCCTTCCATCTGGCTGAGAACTTTAACGGCGGCCAGGGCCTCGTCATCGGTGGCGTAAGTATACCCCGCCCGCTCCTGGTCGCGCAACCAGGCGTGCTCCGGCCCCACCGAGGGATAATCCAGCCCGGCGCTGATGGAGTGGGTTTCGGCAATCTGGCCGTCGGGGGTTTGCAGCACGTAGCTTTTAGTGCCGTGCAGCACGCCCAGCCGGGCTTCAATGCCTCCCCCACCGGGGGAGATTGAGGGGGGGGCGGGCGGCGGCGCAAAACGGGCCGCGTGTTTGCCGCTCTCGATGCCGCTGCCGCCGGCCTCCACACCCAGCATGTCAACCCCTTTATCCTCAACAAAGGGATGGAACAGCCCCATGGCGTTAGAGCCGCCGCCCACGCAGGCAATCAGCAAATCGGGCAGGCGGCCCTCGGCCTCTAGAATTTGGGCGTGGGCTTCGCGACCAATCACGCTTTGAAAATCGCGCACCATGGTGGGGTAGGGGTGCGGCCCCAGCACCGAGCCAAGCAGGTAGTGGGTGGTTTCCACATTCGTCACCCAGTCGCGGATGGCTTCGTTGATGGCGTCTTTCAGGGTGCGGCTGCCGCTGCTCACCGGGCGAACCTGGGCGCCGGCCAACTGCATGCGGAAAACGTTGGGCCGCTGGCGGGCGATGTCCACCTCGCCCATATAAACAATGCACTCCAGCCCCAGCAGGGCGCAGGCGGTGGCGCTGCCCACGCCGTGCTGGCCCGCGCCGGTTTCGGCCACAATGCGCGGCTTGCCCATCCGTTTGGCCAGCAGCGCCTGGCCCAGCGCGTTGTTGATTTTGTGCGCGCCGGTGTGGGTCAGGTCTTCGCGTTTCAGGTAGATTTTGGCCCCGCCCAGATGCCGGGTGAGCCGCCCGGCGTAAGTCAGGGGGGTGGGCCGGCCAACGTAGGTTTTGAGCAAATGCTCAAATTCTGCCTGAAAAGCGGGGTCAGTTTTGGCCGACTCGTAAGCGGCTTCCAGCTCGCACAGGGCGGGCATTAGAGTTTCGGGCACAAACTGGCCGCCGTAAGGGCCAAATTTGCCTTTGGTGGTTGTCATTGGTTGCTCCTTATGAAAACAGAGATTGGTTGATTGGGGAAATCGCCTGTTTTGCTATTTTAACAAATTCTTTTAATTTGACATGATCCTTTTGACCCTGGCGGGCTTCCACTCCGCTGCTCACGTCGACGCCCCAGGGGCGTACCGTTTTAATGGCCTGCGATACGTTATCCGGCATGAGGCTGCCGGCCAGCAATATCGGATGCTGCCGGGCGATGGCGGCGGCCATGCTCCAATCGGTTACGTGGCCGGTGCCGCCGTAGAGAGTGGGGTGGTAGGCGTCGAGCAAAAGGCGAGGCAGAAAGGGTGGTTGGCAATCAGTAACAGGTAATTGAGTAAATTTCTGGACAAGCGCGCCGGCTTCTGCCGACGATTTGGGGCGCAGGGCTTTGAAGGCCCGGCCTTTGAAATTTGCCACAAACTCCGGCGACTCTTCGCCGTGAAGTTGGGCGGCATCGAGCCGGCAGTAGTTGAGAATGTGGGTAACGTGTTCGAGCGGGCTGTTGACAAAGACGCCAATGAACAGGGGGGACGGGTGATGAGTGATGAGTGATGAGTGATGAGTGATATCTGATGCGTCATCCGCTTCACTTGCTACCTGCCCCCTGCCACTTGCTACCTGCGACCTGATACTCGCCACAATTTCCTTGACCACATCGGGCGATACGTAGCGCGGGCTGGGTTCGTAAAAAATAAAGCCCAGCAGGTCGGCCCCGGCATCAACGGCTACCAACGCATCATCAAAATTGGTGAGGCCGCAAATTTTTACTCTGGTCATCTGTCACTCCGGTTATTGATTGACTCCTGCCAACTCGCGCACTTTTCCCCCCACATCTTTGGCTTTCATTAGCGCCTCGCCCACCAAAATGGCGTCAATTCCCTCGCGGCTCAACCGTTCCACATCGGCGGCGGTGTGGATACCGCTTTCGGCCACAAAGCAGATACCGGCAGGCGCGTGCTGGCGCAACTCGATGCAGGTATTCAAATCCACCGAAAAATCGCGCAAATCGCGGTTGTTGACGCCAATTAAGCGCGGCTTTAGCGGCAGCGCCCGCTCCAGCTCCTGCCGGTCGTGTACCTCAATAAGGGCGGTCATACCCAGTTTGTGGGTCAGGGCCAGCAGGTCGGCCATTTCCTCATCTTTCAAAACGGCGGCAATCAGCAGCAGCGCATCGGCGCCGGCGGCGCGGGCTTCGTGGACCTGGTAGGGATGAAAGATGAAATCCTTGCGTAACAGGGCGGGCCTGTCCACCCCAACCGGCTTTGCCAGATGGTCGCGGATTTGGGTCAGATACTCCAGCCGGCCCTGAAAGTATTTCGCATCGGTCAGCACCGAGATAGCCGCCGCGCCGTTCTGGGCATAAATTGAGGCCAGATCCAGCGGGTCAAAATTATGGCGCAGCAGCCCTTTGCTGGGCGAAGCTTTTTTGATTTCGGCAATCAGGGCCACGCTCTTTTTGGCCCGCAGCGCGGCCACAAAATCTACCGGAGGCGGAGCCAGTTTGGCCTCGGCCCGCACCAGCGCCGCCTCTCGCATTGCCATCTGCCTGGGCAGTTCCTGGGTGCGTTTGTATTTGATGATGTCATCCAGAATGGTCATTAAACTTTCCTTCTCATAGGTTGAAGGGCCTTTACGCTTGATGGTATAATGTCTGTAATAGATAAATTTTTGGAGAATAAATCATGACCATTATTCAACTTGAAATTTCAGACAAATTAGCCGAAAAACTAAAACCGTATCAAGATCGGTTGGTAGAGTTATTGGAACTGGGCCTGCAAACTTGGCAGGAACAAGAGTCGCCGCCTCAAAGCGAGAGACAACGGCTTTTACAGGTTCTGGCCGCGTCGGGTCGAGTATCATTACCCAAGCCTTATACCGGCGAAGAGCCTTATATCAGCCACACACCCGTTCCATCTTCCGGCAAGCCTGCCAGCGAGATTGTCATTGAACAGCGAGGTCCCCTGTAATGGAGTCCTTTTCTGAAACAGTTTTTTATCTGGATTCCAGCGCATTGGTCAAACGTTATTTAACAGAAACGGGTAGCGCCTGGGTAGCTAATTTATGCCAGCCGAGTACAGGTAATACGATTGCTACCGGACGAATTACGAAAGCGGAAATAGCCGCTACCTTTGCGCGTAAGTTCAGAAATGGAGATATTTTTCAATCCGATTATGCCATCGCTCTTCAAGATTTGGCCCATCACTTTTCACACCAATACCTTGCCATAGATATAGACCAGACTCTGGTCGATTTGGCCGTGGAACTAACCTGGCGACAAAAGCTGCGCGGTTATGATGCCATTCAACTGGCAGGCGCGCTCATCTTGAATGAAACGTTGACTCAGGCCCAATTCCCCTCGCTCACCTTCGTAGCCGCAGATGATGACCTGCTACAGGCCGCTCAAAACGAAAAACTGACTGTAGTGAATCCGGTTTTGCAATCATAGCCTCCCCAAACTCAGTTGGCAAAACTCTGCGTAAATTCCACAAACTGATTCAACACCTTCAATGCCGCGCCGCTCTCGATGCTTTCGTGGGCCAATTTGATGGCCTCGGGAAAGTCGTCGGCTTTGCCGGCGGCAATCAGGGCGGCGGCTGCGTTGAGCGCCACCACATCGCGTTTGGTTCCGTTTTGGCCGCCGGCCAAAATATTGCGAGTAATTTCGGCGTTTTCTTCGGGCGTGCCGCCCTGCAAATCCTCAGGCCGGGCGCGAGCAAAGCCCAACTCCAGCGGGTCGAGCATTTGCGTGGTCACCTGGCCGTTTTTCAGGCGGCTGATTTTGTTAGGGCCGGTGGTGGTCAGTTCATCCAGCCCGCCGTGCCCGTGGAACACAAACGCGCCTTTGCTGCCCAGGCTGCCCAGCACCCGCGCCAGCGTCTCGGTCAGTTCGCCGTCAAATACCCCCGTTACCTGCGAGAGCGCGCCGGCAGGGTTGGTCAACGGCCCCAGAATATTAAAAATCGTCCGCACCCCCATTTCGCGGCGCGGGCCGATGGCGTGCTTCATGGCCGGGTGATGTTTAACCGCAAACATAAAGCCGATGCCCACCTCATCAATGGCCCGCGTCACCTGCTCCGGCGTTAAATCCAAATTGACGCCCAGGGCGCTCAACACATCGGCGCTGCCGCTTTTGCTGCTGGCGGCGCGATTGCCGTGCTTGGCCACTTTCTGCCCGGCCCCGGCCACCACAAAAGCCGCCGTGGTGCTGATGTTGAAAGTGCCGGCCCCGTCGCCGCCCGTACCGACCACATCAACCAGCTCGTCGGGCGGGGTTTGGGTTTGGACCCGCACCGCGGCCCGGCGCATGGCGCGGGCGCTGCCGGTAATTTCATCCACGGTTTCGCCTTTCATTCGCAGGGCCATCAAGTAGCCGCCAATCTGGGCCGGCGTGGCCTCGCCGCCCATAATTTGGGACATCACTTCTTCGGCCTCTTCAATGGTGAGCGACTGGTGGCTCATCACCTTGCCGATGGCGGTTTTAATGGGCATCACGTACATGGGCGCGGGGGCCGGTTCGGCCTGTTGCGGCGCCGGCGCAATTTCCACCGGCGGCGCTGCGCCCGCTTCTAATTGCAAAAAGTTGTGCAGCATCTCGTGGCCGTATTCCGTTAAAATTGACTCCGGGTGGAACTGCACGCCCACCACCGGGTACTCTTTGTGGCGCAGGGCCATCACCTCGCCGTATTCGCCGCCGCGAGCGGTTACTTCCAGGCAATCGGGCAGCGGCTCTTCCACAATCAGCGAGTGGTAACGAGTCGCCGTAAAGGGGCTGGGCAGGTTGTGAAAAATGCCCTGCTGGTTGTGCTCAATGGGGGACACTTTGCCGTGCATGAGCAGTTTTGAGCGCACCACCCGGCCGCCAAAGGCCCGGCCAATAGCCTGATGCCCCAGACAGACGCCCAAAATGGGGATGTCCTGGTGAAAGCGTTTAATCAAGTCCACTGAAATTCCGGCATCGTCCGGCGTGCCCGGCCCCGGCGAAATCACCATCTGGTCCGGTTTCATCCCGGCGATTTCATCCAGGGTAATGGCGTCGTTGCGGCGAACCTCTACGGCATAGCCCAATTCACCCAAAAATTGAACCAGATTGTAGGTGAATGAGTCGTAATTATCAATGACCAAAATCATTTTATCCTCCTGATTTTCGGATAAATCTTCAAACTGTTATTGATTGACCTTCGTCATTCGTCATTTGTCATTCGTCATTTGCCAATGACCGATAACCTGTGACAAACGATTACCCGCTCTGCTCCGCCAGTTTGACGGCCTCGGCCATGGCTCTGGCTTTGTTCCAGCTTTCCTCGTATTCGCGCTGGGGGTCGCTATCGGCCACCACGCCGCCGCCGGCCTGAATGTACACACGGTTGCCTTTCATCACCGCGGTACGGATGGCGATGCAGGTATCCATGTTGCCATCGTAACTAATGTAGCCGAGCACGCCGCCATAAATGCCCCGGCGAGTCGGTTCAAGCTCCTCGATAATCTCCATAGCCCGCACTTTGGGCGCGCCGGTTAACGTGCCGGCCGGAAAGGTGGCGCGCAGCAGGTCAAAAGCGTCGTGCTGCGGCTTTAACTTGCCGCGAATATCGGAGACAATGTGCATCACGTGCGAGTAGCGTTCCACCGCCATTAGCTCCTCAACCCGCACGGTGTTGTATTCGCACACCCGGCCCAAGTCGTTGCGGCCCAAATCAACCAGCATGACGTGCTCGGCGCGCTCTTTTTCATTTTCCAGCAGTTCCTGGGCCAGCCTTTCATCCTCCTCCACAGTCAGGCCGCGCCAGTGGGTGCCGGCGATGGGCCGCAGTTCGGCTTCGCCATCTTCCAGCCGCACGTGCATTTCCGGGCTGGCCGAGATGATGTGCAGCGGCGGGCTGCCCACGCCGCCGGGAAAGCGCATAAAAACCATATACGGCGAGGGGTTGTGCATACGCAGCGCCCGGTAAATGCTAAAAGGATGGGCCGTGGTTTGGCGCGAGAGCCGCTGCGAGGGCACCACTTGAAAAATATCGCCGGCGGCAATGTACTCTTTGGCCTTTTCAACAATGGCCTTGTACTCATCCGGGGTTAAGTTTGACTCAAGGCCGTTCCGGTCGGGTTGTTCGGTGAGGGGCACTTCCGGCAGCGGCGCGTTCAACCGGGCCACCACCTCATCAATGCGGGCGGTAGCTCGCCGGTAAGCGGTGCGAATATCGCCGCGAGTCAAATCGGTGTTGGCGACCACCTGCAATCGCTGGCGGGCGTGGTCAAAAACCACAATGGTGTGGGCAATCATAAAAGCCGCTTCCGGCAAGTGCAGCTCATCGGGATTTTCAGCGGGCAGGCGCTCAAAGCGACGCACAGCATCGTAACTTAAAAAACCCACCGCGCCGCCGATAAAGCGGGGCAAATCGGCCAGCCGCACCGGTTTGTATTTTGACATCTCGGCTTTGAGCACATGCAGCGGGTCCACCCCATTTTCCAGCGCGACGGCCCGGCCATGGCCCTCGCTGGCAATGTAAACCTCATTGCCAAAGGTGGTCATAACGCCTCGAGGCCGCACCCCAATAAACGAATACCGGCCCACCTGCTCTCCCCCGGCCACCGATTCCAGCAAAAAGCAGGGGCCTTCATCTTGCAGCTTTAAGTAGATGCTAACCGGCGTCTCCATATCGGCAGGTAAATCCCGGTAAATGGGGATGAGGTTGCCCTTTTCGGCCATCGCCTCTACCTGTTCCAGGGTTGGTTTGTACATTGAATCCTCCTGTGTTGCGTTGCAAAAGTTGTTAACAGAAATTAGAGCACATCGCCAAAAACAAAAAACCTCCCGCCGCCGGAAAATCCTTGCTCAAAAAGGACTCTCCGGGGACGAGAGGTTGATAACTCCCGCGGTGCCACCCCGCTTAGTCTGGCGTGTTGGGCAAATAAAAAAACCCCGTGTGAAAGACACGAGGTTTTGCTCGTTATGCCAGTCTCACTCAACAGGTACGCAGCTGGTGGTAGTAATTAGTAAGTGGTAATCAGTAATTTCTTTACTATTTACCAATTACTAATTGCCAACTTTAATACCCTGCTCCCAGATAACGGTGGAGTCTCCGTTGCCGCCTACTTGCCGTCGCTTTCGGAGCACAACTCGCGGGGCCATTCACCGTTCGCGCGCGTACCGATTTCGCACCTACCACCGGCTCTCTGAACGCCGCTTGAACGGTTACTTTTCCCGGTCACAGCCTTTGAAAATTAATTAGGCCAGACTGTAACACAGCCGTAACAATTTGTCAAGATGTTTTTGATATAAATGCCTGATTTCTAGCCAATGGGCTTTAGCCCCGCCTCTATCCGCGCCCGGTGCGGCTCTAAAAATGGGGGCAGGGCCAGCTTTTCGCCCAGATGATCGGGGTCTTCGTCGGTGGCGAAGCCGGGGCCATCGGTGGCAATTTCAAACAGGATGTTGCCCGGAATGGGGAAGTAAATGGAGCGAAAATAGAAGCGGTCAATAAAATCCGACACGCCCAACCCGTATGAGGTGATGCGCTCGCGCCAGCGTCGCTGCTCTTCGGCGTTGGCCGCCCGGAAGGCCACGTGATGCACCCCGCCCCGGCCCAAAACGCCGCGCGGTTTGTTGGGCTGCTCAATCACGTAAATTTCTTTACCCGCGCCGCCTTCGCCGGTGGCAAAGATGGCCGCACGCTCACCGGGGGCCGGCGTGTCGGGCAATTCGGCGGTTTGGCGATAGCCCATAATTTCAGTCAGCACAAAAGCTGTTGGCTCAAGGTCGCCCACAATCAGGGTCACGGCAAACAGCCCGCCGATGGCGTATTCCGGCGGCACGGGGCTGCGCTCCCAAGGAACGCCCCCCGGCCGGCCGCCGTCATCCACCAGCGAGAGATGCTGGCCTTCGGGGTCGATAAAGTTGATGAGGGCGCGGCCGTTAAATTCGGTGATGCCGCTGTGCTTCACTTCGTGGTCGGTCAGCCGCTGCGCCCACCATTCCAGGGCTGCCGGGCCGGGAACGCGCAGGGCCATGTTGGCAATGCTGCCCGGCCCGTTCCGGTTTGGCCCCAACCGGGGCCAGTCGAAAAAGGTCAACTCGGTGCCGGGGCTGCCCAGCTTGTCCCCGTAAAACAGGTGGTAGGCCGACACGTCATCCTGGTTGACTGTTTTTTTGACCAGCCGCAGCCCCAGGATGTCGGTGTAAAAAACTACGTTTCGTTTGGGTTCGCCGGTAACGGCGGTGATGTGGTGTAATCCATTCAGTTCCATTGTGTTTTCCTGCAATTCTCGGTTGAATGAAAATTCTTTTTATGACGGACGAATGACAAATGACGAATTTTACTGCTGCCACGGATTTTTCGGTTCTCTGTCGGGTGACAGGGTGGGCTGGGTGCGCTGTGCCAGCAGCTCGATGGCATCGGCCAGATGCTCATCGGTGATGTTGTAATCATCCTGCGCCACCCTAATTTTGTGGGCTTCCAGCAGCACTTCGGCGTGGGTGACGCCCACGGGCGGGTCAAACTTGTAACAGGCCAGTTCATACTCCTGCCCCAGCGGGTCGCGGAAATAGATAGAGTCCATAAAGCCCCGGTCAATTTCGCCGGTGTGGTTGACGCCTCGCTCATCCAGCCGTTTGGCCACCTGGGTGTAGGTAGCTTTGGAGACGATAAAGGCTATGTGATGCAAATTGCCGACCCCCTGCGGGTTGGGCGTGGGGTCGGGTTGGCGCTCCTCGTTGGTAAAAATGGTGATGAGTCGCCCGTCGCCGGGGTCAAAATAAAGGTGATTTTCTTCGGGGTGGTCCAGGTTGGGCTGCTCGAAAATCAGCGGCATGCCCAGCACGCCTTCCCAAAAATCAATCGAGGTTTGCCGGTCGGCCCCAATCAGGGTGATGTGGTGGACGCCCTGCGTTTGTATTTTCTTCATGATTAATGTCTCCTGTGAGAAATTTCTATTCATTGCCCGGCGCGTCCCAAATTTTAGGAATTTGGGGCAAACCAGGGGGGATTCGGGGGGATACCCCTCGCGCCCCCCTATCTGTTCCCAAAATTTGGGACAGACCCTTCATTGCCCGGCACGGCATCGACCAGTTTTTTGGCCTGGTCGATTTCATCCTGGATGATGGTATGGCCCATGTTGGGGTAGATGCGTTTGGTCACATTGGCGCCCATTTTTTCGAGTACATCAGCCGTCTCGTGGACGCGCTCTTCGGGGATATGGAAATCTACGTCGCTGCACCCCACAAAGACCGGCGTCCCCGCCAGCGAGCCGGGATAATCGCGCGGCGTGCCGGGCGGGCCAATCAGGCCGCCGCTGAAGGCCAGCAGCGCGCCGTAGCGCCGGGCGTTGCGGGCCGCAAACTCCGATGACAGGCAGGCCCCCTGCGAGAAGCCGCCGATAACGACTTTTTCGGGGGGGATGCCGACCTGCTCGATGTGGGCCAGCAGGTCAGCGAGGGCCTGCAACCCGGATGACAACCCCGGCTGGTTTTGCTCCATCGGCGATAAAAAGCTGTAGGGATACCAGGTGTTGCCGGCGGCCTGTGGGGCCAGATAGGCAAAATCGGGGTGGTACAATTCGTTGGCCAACTCCAAAATGCTGGGGGCCGTCGCGCCCCGGCCATGCACCAGAATCATAGCGGCTTTGGCCTCGGCCAGCGGTTTGCCGGCGGCATAAATTTTTTGCCCTTGATGCGGGCCGGTGGTTGCGGTTTGGTTGGACATGATTAACTCCTTTGGCGACACATGACACGTGGAACGCATTTTTCGCCTCCCGCGTTCCGCGGTTCAGGCGACTACTTGCTGTTCAATCGGTTTGATGGTGAAATCCGGCAGCACGCGCTGAATTTCGTTGCGATGCGGCTCCAGCCAGGGCGGTAGTTTCAGGCTTTGGCCCAGCTTTTCCACGGACTCGTCAATGGCGAAGCCGGGCGCGTCGGTAGCAATTTCAAACAGCACCCCACCCGGCGAGCGAAAGTAGATGGAGTGGAAATATTGCCGGTCGCGCACCTCGGTGACGCCAAAACCGGCCTGGGCCAGTTGGCGCTGGTACTCAAGCTGCTCGGAGTCATTGCGGGTGCGAAAGGCGACGTGATGCACCGAGCCGGCCCCCATGCGGCCGCGCAGCCGGTTGGGGTCTACCAAAATGTCAACATACAGCCCGATATCATTGCCCGCGCCTTTGAAGCGCCAGCGGTTACTTTCCCGCCCGACCAGTTCATAGCCCATCTGCCCGGTCAGCAGTTCGCTGATTTTTTCGGCCTCGGCCAGCCACAGGGTAACGCCGTGAAAACCGCGCAGGGCGTGTTGGGCGGGCACAGGCCCATCTGCCCAAAATTGAAACGTGGCCGGGCCGTTGCTGGCAATCAGTTCCAGCATTATACCGTCGGGGTCCCGGAAGGGAATCACGTCCGCGCCAAAGCGGGTTTCGGGTTTGCTCATCACCGCGCCGTGGCCGGCCAGCCGTTTTTGCCAGTACCCCACCGAGTCGGGGTTGATGGCGTAGGCCAGCGCGCCAATATCGCCATTGCCGGGCATGCCCCGGCGGCCATTGGGCCAGGGGAAATAGGTCATAATCGTTCCCGGCGTGCCGATTTTATCGCCGTAGTAGAGGTGGTAAGTGCCGGGGTCGTCAAAATTTACGGTAGTTTTGACCAGCCGCTGGCCCAGCAGGTTGTGATAAAAATCAACGTTGGCCTGCGGGTCGCCGGCAAAGGCGGTGATGTGGTGGATGCCTTGAATCGGTTGCATTGTGTGCTCCTGTAAAATGGTTTATCAGTTATTCGGTTCAGGGTTCAGAGTTGACTCAAATTCTGTGAGTTACTCATGGCCCAACCCCAGTTTTTTCAGCAAGCTGGCCAGCCGGGCCTGCTCGTCAGCATTTAACGCGCCAATTTCCCGCAACACTTGGGTGACGTGTCGCGGAAAAATGTTGCTGATAAGCTGCCGGCCGTCGTCGGTCAGGTGGACGATGACGCAGCGCCGGTCCGACGGGTCGCGCTCCCGTTCTACCAGGCCGCGCTTTTCCAGGTTGTCGATGACCATGGTCAGGTTGCCGGTGCTTTTGAGCATTTTTTCGGCCAGTTGATTCTGGTGCATGGGGCCAAGGTGATAAACGGCCTCGAGCACCCCAAACTGGCTGATGGTCAGATTTTCGGCCTTCAGGTGGCTGTTGATGCGGGCAGTCACGGCTTCGGCGGCGCGAGAGAGCTTGATGTAAACGTCCAGCGCGTTTTTTTCTGCGGTTGTTCCCTGGTAATGTGTCGGCATAAATTAATTTGATATTAAATGATTTGATATTGAAATATTACATCTATTTTTATTTTTTGTCAAGAGGCTTTGGCTGGAATTTTACAACCAGCGCAGCGAGATAACGGTAACGGTGATGATGGCTACAATCACGTTAATGGCAATACCGGCCCGGGTGTAATCAAAAAAGCGATACCCGCCGGCGGCCATCACCATCAGGTTGGTCTGGTAGCCAATGGGGGTTAAAAAGCTGGCCGAGGCGGCGATAGCCACGGCAATGGCAAAGGCTTCGGGGGCAACGCCCAAATCACGCGCCGCCGACAGGCCAATTGACAGCATCAGCGCGGCGGCGGCGTTGTTGGTAATAAATTCTGTGAGTAAGCTGGTGGCAATATAAACCGCAGCCAGCGCGCCAATGGGGCCAAGTGCGGCGGCGCTGTCAATGAGCGCGCCGGCGGCGGCATCGGCCAGGCCGGTAATTTCAATGGCGCGCCCCACCCCCAGCGCCGAGGCAATGACAATCAACACCGGAAAATCAATGGCCCGCCGCGCTTCCCAGCCGCGCAGGCAGCGGGTGGCCAGCATGGCCAGCGCGCCGACAAACGCGGTGGTGATGATGGGCGCCAGGCCGGTGGCCGCCACAATCACCACCGCCAGCAAAATAAACAGCGCCAGCGGCGCTTTGTGTTTTTGAGGTTTTGTCAGGGCGGGCCGGCGCGGGGCTACCAGATAAAAATTGCTGCGCAAGTCGTTCCAGCGCTGGTCAAAGCCGGGCGGGGCTTCTATCAGCAGCAGGTCGCCCGATTTAATTGGCACGTTACCCAATGACCCCTCTATTTTGATATTGCGCCGCTGAATACCCAACACTACCCCGTGAAACTGCTCTCTAAAATTGGCTTCCCGCAAAGTTCGCCCCACCAGATTTGACGACGGGGCAACTACTGCCTCATACAGGGGCAGAGTCATTGGGCTTTTGGTGGGTATTTCCTCCACCACTCGTTCAAAACCGGGGCGTTCCAGCAACCCGTCGAGCATGGATACGTTCCCCCGAAACATCAATACATCCCCGGCCCTCAACACCATCTCCGGCGAGGCCGGAATAATCTCATTGTGGTTTCGATGAACATGCACCAGATAGGCATCCACCAGCGACCGGAGGCCGGCATCGTCAACTGTTTGCCCCACCAGCGGCGAGGCATCGCCAACCCGCACTTCAAACAGATAATTTTCAAGGCTGGCTTCAGGGGTAGTTTGCTGCCGGCTGCGGTCGGGCAATAATTTGTGTCCAAACAGCACCAGAAATAAAATGGCGCCGGCAGCGGCCGGTATCCCGGCCCAGCTCAGGTCAAACAAACCCAACTCCTGGTAGCCGGATGAGCGCATCAACCCCGATACCAGCAAATTGGTTGAGGTACCAATCAGCGTGGTCATCCCGCCCAGAATGGCGGCATAAGAAAGAGGGATTAGCAATTTAGAGGTGGAAACGCCGCTTTTTTCACTCCAGGCTTGCACCCGTGGCACCAGCATGGCTACAATCGGCGTATTGTTGAGAAAGGCCGACATAGCCGCCGTGGTAAACATCAGGCGGGCCAGAACGCCCGGCAGGCTGGTATTGCGGGCAAACAGTAATTGGTCGGCAAAGCCGATGGCCCCGGTATTTTGCACCCCCACGGCCACCACAAACAACGCCCCCACCGTGAGCACGGCCGGGTTGGAAAATCCGTCAAACGCCTGCTCCGGCGATAAAATGCCGGCCAGCAGCAACAGCCCCAGAGCCGATAAAAACACCATATCGGGCCGGCCAAACTCGCGGATAAGGGCAATCAGAATTAATAGAATTACGCCCAGGGTAAACCAGGCCTGCCAATCTAAACCAAACCACATATTCTGCTCCTGTTGACGACAAGTTAGATAGCGATTTCTGTTTCAAATATGTTCGGCTACAAAATAGCGCAACGGCGACTTCGCAAGTTGTAAACGCCGCCGCCCCTCATATAATAAGGCAAACATTCAGGAGAGCAAGATGCCCCAACATACTGTAAGTATCGCCTTTCAAACCGATAAGCCCATTACCGCCTACGGCCCGCTGGCCGCCGCCGCCGAGCAATACGGCTTTCATGGCGTCTCGGTTTATAACGACTTGCTGTTTCAGCCGGCCTGGCTGCCCCTGATGGAAATTGCCCAGCACACCCGGCGCGTACAAATTGGCCCGGCCGCGGTGAATCCCTTTACCTGTCACCCGTTGAATATTGCCGGTAATATCGCCTTGATTGACGAAGCCTCGCAGGGGCGGGCCTATTTGGGGCTGGCGCGGGGCGGCTGGCTTGACTTTTTGGGCCTTGAACCGGCCCGGCCCGTTACCGCGCTGCGCGAGGCGTTTGCGTGCATCCGCCATTTGCTGACCCGCTCCAGCGAACCCTACCGCGGCCAGATTTTTTCGCTGGCCGGCGGCGACTCGCTGCGCTGGCAGGTGTACCGGGCTGATATTCCCTTTTTGCTGGGTACGTGGGGGCCAAAAACCATTGTGGCCTGTATCCAGCACATCAACCAGGTTAAGGTGGGCGGCTCGGCCAACCCCGGTCTGGTTGGGCAGGTGCGCCGCGCCATTGCCGAGGCTGCCGCGCCGGCCAATCGCAACCCGGCTGAAGTTGGGCTGGTGCTGGGGGCTGTCACCGTGGTTGATTTGGATGGCCGGGCCGCCCGCGCCCAGGCCAGGCGCGAGGCCGCGCTCTACCTCTCGATTATTGCCAAACTTGACGCCAGCCTGAACATTGAACCGGAGTTGATGAGTCGTATAGAGCAGGCCAGCGCCGCTTTTGATTATGAGCAGGTGGCCGGCTACATTTCTGACGACCTGCTGCGCCGGCTGGCCTTTGCCGGCGCGCCCAACGAGGTGGCGCAACAGGCCGCCGATTTGTTTGAGGCCGGCGCGCAGCGTGTCGAATTTGGCACCCCACACGGCCTCTCCCCCGCCGAGGGGCTGCGCCTGCTGGGTGAGCGGGTGCTGCCCGCCCTGCGCCAAACATACATCGACTGAACGTAACTGCCCAGGTACACAGACGCGAAGCGCACAGAGGGAGCGCAAATACCCACAGAGAAATTTAAGGAAATCTCCGCGAATCTCTGTGGTTTCTCCGCGCCTCTCTGTGTTCCAATGGTTGGTCTGAGCAGTTACGACTGAACAATTTATTTGCCCCTTATTCTTCACACGTGGTAGAATGGTCGCTTGTTTCCATCCACTAAATCAGGACAAGGTTTATGACTTCAAAAGAACGACGCACAATTAAAGATTACCTGGGGCTGGCGGCCCGAGGGTTTGCCATGGGCGCTGCCGATGTTGTGCCCGGTGTGTCTGGCGGAACGATGGCCTTTATTCTGGGCATTTATGAAGAGCTGATTAACTCGATTAAAAATCTGCTCAACCCCCAGGCCTTTCAACTGGCGCTGCGTTTCAAAATCATCCAGGCGCTGGACGTGTTGCCCTGGAAGTTTTTACTGGCTGTTGGCGTTGGTATTTTGGCCGCTATTTTCTCGCTGGCCCCTTATTTGGAATGGATGCTGATTAACAAGCCGGAGCTTCTCTGGTCGTTCTTTTTTGGATTAGTGGCGGCTTCTATTTATACAGTCAGCCGGCGGGTTAGCCGCTGGGGGGCTGGCGCCATTGGCGCGGTGATTATTGGCGCCATCGCCGCCTATATTATTGTAGGGTTGGTGCCAACGGAGACGCCCAATACCTGGTGGTTTCTGTTTATCAGCGGTTTTATTGCCATTTGCGCCATGATTTTGCCGGGCATCTCCGGCTCGTTTGTTTTGGTGCTGCTGGGCAAATACCAGTATGTGCTATCGGCGGTGAACAACCGCGATTTTGTGACCCTGTTTCTGGTGGCCGCCGGCGCCGGGGTGGGGATTGTCAGCTTTGCCCAGGTGTTGAGCTGGCTGTTTAAGCGATACCACGATTTGACTGTGGCCGTGTTGATTGGGCTGATGGCCGGCTCGCTGCGTAAAATCTGGCCCTGGAAAGAAACCATCAGAGAAATTATCGACCGCCACGGCGTCCCGGTCCCGGTGGAACAGGTCAACATTTTGCCCCCGGCCTGGAACGGCGAGGTGTTTTTTGCCCTGATTTTGGCGATTGTGGGGTTTGCGCTGGTATTTGGCCTGGAATATTGGGCCTCGCGAAAAGAAGCGGCTCAACCCGCCGCGCAGCAGCAGCCGGTTAATTAAACCAAAAAGCCGCCGGGCAATCGGCGGCTTTTTTTATTCCGGTGGAAACATCGGTTTGGGGTGGTGGGGTTGCTGTTGCGTTGGGGCTTGCTGCGGATACCCCCCGGCCTGTGGGGGCTGGCCGGGCTGTTTGAGTTGCGGCCCGCGGCCAGTATCTACTTTGCGCCGCTGGGGCGCGGTGATAATTTGCGTTCCGCCCCGGCCAAACAGCATTCCCAGGCAGCCCGGTTTGGCTTCAATGGTTTTTATCTGCGGGGTATCTACCGAGCGAGCCGTGGCAATAGCCTCGGTGGCCAGTTGGCTGGCGCTGGCAATTTTTGACTCTAACTCCTGGCGCAGGGCCTCTCGCCGCCACTCTTCTTCCTGCCGAGATTTAGAGATTTCTCGCTCGACTTCCAAAATGCGCTCGCGCAGGCGGCTGTTTTCTTCCTTTAAGTTAAAGTTGTCTTGCAGCAGCACGCCCAATAGTTCTCGATTGGCGGCCTGGCTGTTGAGAATACTTTTTTGGCTATCCGAAAGCGCAACCAGCGTGTTGGTCAAAAAAGCAATCGCCGGCGAGTCGCTGGCGCTGTGGGCAATTAACGCCCGTTCATCATCGTCAAATTCATTGTCGTCCAGCAACTCATTCAGGTTTTCAAAGGCGGCCATATCTTTCATTTCATTTGCCTCAGCGGGCGGGCGCTGTGGCCTGGCGTGATGCCCATTGAGTTGTTGTCGTACCTGGTCGTATGTCATCCCCTGGCTCATTAGCTCTTTTATTAGAAATAAAATATTAACATCCCTATCGGTATAGCGACGGTGGCTGCGGCCCTTATCAGAGCTGGCCTCGGCTGACAAATAATCATTAAATTCATCGGACCAGCGACGCAGCGTAGCCGAAGAAATATCCAATTCTTTAGCCACAACCTGAGGCGACCTCAGCACAGATTGCTCACTCATTTACAAAACCTGCCTGTTAATCCTCACCCACTACGCGGTAGGTGGTATCTACGGTTTCGTCATCGTTTTTGTAAAAATCGTCCCCGTATTCCAGCTTTTTAGTATAATAATCTACAATTTCCGGCGGGCACAGCCGCACAAACAGGGCCATTCCCAGCAAAACCACTCCCAGGTCATCCAATTGACCAAAGCCCAATATCACATCGGGCAAAAAGTCAATGGGCGAGATAAGATACAATAATGAAATGGGAATTACTGATTTTGATAATAGCGATACTCGGCGGTCGGTAAAAAGCGCCCAAACCAACTTTAACTGCTTCAGCATACCGGTTAGCATATTTAGCTGTTTTTCATGCTTATCAATAGAAACTGGCTTGTTATTGCTCATTAGTATCTCCTGAATAAAAATATGGTTAAGGCAAATTTAGAATTGCCTGGCCCCTGCTATTATACGCTTCTAATGCCGATATCTTTGCCCGACGCCCATAACAATCTGAAATTATAGACTCGACTCGTGATTCCTGCAATTGAAATCGCTCACAAAATAAAACTACTTGCGTTTTACGAATATACGCTTACCCTACCCACCAATCTGTGAGCGATTTAAGCGGCGGTCAATCTATAATCATTACGGCCCATGAGCGATTTTACGCCCATCCGCTTTTGGTACGGTTATGGCTTAAGGTTATAATTATTTTTATGAAAACGCTGCGCCAATCGTTAATTGATTATGAAATGGCCCAGCTTCAGGCCATTGCCAATTGCCGGGTTGTGCCGCTCAATACCACCGACCAGGCCGAGGCAATCAACCAGCTCGCCGAAGCCTTGCTCTCGCCTGTAGCCACGGCCATAGCCCTGGACGATTTAGCCGCCGATGAAAAAGAGGCGCTTGAATTTTTGCTAAAACAGGGCGGGCAGATTGAGTTGCCCCGCTTCACCCGCCAATACGGAACCATCCGCCACATGGGACCGGCCCGGCTAGAGCGAGAACGCCCCTGGGAAAGTCCGGCCAACCCCACCGAGGCGCTCTGGTATCGCGGGTTAATTTTTACGGCCTTTCAGGTAACGCCGCAGGGGGGGCAAGAAATTATCTACATTCCCAGCGACATGCTGCCGCTGCTCTCGCCAACCATAACCACCCCTAAAAGTTTGCCGCCAAAAACGCTCAAAGTGGCCCAGGCCACCACCCCTACCGTCATCATCAATGGCCAAAACCGGCTGCGAGAGAATTTTTTCAGCTTACTGGTCTACCTGCAAACCACGCCGGTAAAGCTGCAAGCCAATCACCAAATTCCTGCCGCCACCCGGCAGGCCATGACCGGCCGGTTGCTGCCTCCACTCACCCCCACCTTTACCCCGGCCGACGAGCTGGATTTTCTACTGCATCTGGGTCAACGCGTCGAGCTAATTAAAATAGCGCGCGGACACCTGCGCCCGGAACGAGACCCGGTGCGAAGCTGGCTGCAAGCCGACCCGGCCGAGCAAAATCGGTTATTGCAAAATGGCTGGCGCGCCGACCCCACCTGGAATGATTTATGGCGCGTGCCGGGGCTGATGCCACAGCCCACCGGCTGGGAAAACAGCCCGCTCCGGGCGCGCTCTAAAATTTTGGGCTACCTGGAACAACTCGACACGCCGGCAGACGACTGGGTTTCAATTGACAGCTTTGTTACCACCATCAAAAGCGTTGATCCTGATTTTCAGCGGCCTAACGGCGATTACGAAAGCTGGTATATAAAAGATGCCGCCGGCAATTTTTTAATGGGCTTTGAACACTGGGACCAAATAGAGGGCGGGCTAATTCGCTATGTGTTGACCCACATTCTGCTGCTGCTGGGCGTGGTTGAGCTGGGCAGCCCCTCGGAAACCAGTATGCCAACCAGCTTCAGGTTGACACCCGCAGGCAGGGCTTTTTTGGCCGGCCAGCCATTTCACCCCCAACTGCCCGCGCGCCCTGCTCATTTCCGGGTCGATAATAATTTTCGGGTTCGCGTGCCGGGGTCGGCCAGCCTGTACGACCGCTTTCAACTGGCCCGCTTTTCAGAGCTGGATAGCCGCGAGACCAATCGGGCAATCTACCTGATTACCCGCGCCAGCATCAGCCGGGCCATAAAAAATGGCGTTACCGCCGACCAAATGATGGCCTTTTTAACGCGAGTTACAAACAACCAGATTCCGCTAAAGATAGTGGAAACTATCCGCACCTGGAGCACACGCTACGCCACCGTTCAATTAGAACAAGCCACGCTGCTACACCTAAAAGAGCCACAGCTAGCGGCTGAAATTCAACATCATCCCCAGCTTGGCCCGCTGCTGGGCGAAAAGCTTAACCCCACAACCATTTTAGTGCCGGCCGACAACGTGAGCCAGGTGCGCCGGCTGCTCATTGAGCTGGGGTATCTGGAGTAAAAATCTACATGCCCCAGGTTTGGGCGGTGGCTACTTCTAAACTGTTGCCGGCCGGGTCTCTAAAGTAAATAGATACCCCGCCCGAAGGCCAGACAACTTCGGCCTCGATGGGCGTGTTATTTTGGCGCAGATGTTCGCGCCAGGAGTCAATTTTATGGGGAGCTATGGCAAAAGCCACGTGGCCGGGGCCATGCGCGCCGTGAGTGGGAACGTTGCCGGTAGGTTGAATGGTTTGCCGTGGGTTAAACAACAGCAACATACTCCGGCCCAGGTTAAAGAAAACGTGTCTATCTTTAACGCTGGAGAATGGCTTAATGCCTAAAATTTGGCTGTAGAATTTCTCGGCAGCTTCCAGATTGTCAACATACAAACAGGTTTCTAAAATTCCTTCGATTAACATATTTATCAATGCCTCCGGCTCAAATGAAAATTAGCATATTTGCAAGGCTTAACCACATTTTGTGGCGAGCGCTTTTTCAGGCCTATATATTGTGTTATGTCTACTTTACAGCTATACTTACCTATGGTATACTGACCCATGAACGTTACATAATAGGGGCAATAGCGATATTTGACAACTCCACTAACGGTTGCGCCCGCAATTTTTAACCATCGGGGCGCAAAACGCACCGCAAATCTGCCCAATTTTTGGATAATCTCTATGAATTCGGACGCCTTTACCGAGCAGATAGCCAACAAAATTTCTGATCTGGGCCTGACAATGCCGGCCATTTTTTTGTTAGAAGCCCACAAACCCCTGGCTTTTGTTGGAAGCCAACTGCTGCTGGCGAGCCAACCAATACTCGATATTTTTTTGCCTAAAAACTTTGTTGGCAACAGCGCCAACCTTTTGGCAGACTCCGGCCAGTTGGAACAGCTTATTTTAAAGTTAGAAGCATCTGCGGTATCTGGCAAAGGTAAAAAATAGTTGTCCATCAGGTTCTATCATACCCATGAGCGGAGACACCCTTATTTTTACGCTGGTTTTACTGTTAATATTTTTGGGCCTTATTCTGTTTTTTGTGGCGCGGGTTAGGGCCGGCCATCAGCCGCAATTGCGCCAAATTGATGGATTTGAGGCGCTGCAAGGCTTTACCAGCAAAGCCATCGAGGCCGGACGCCCGCTGCACCTTTCGTTGGGGGTTGGCAGCATGACCAACCAATCTACAGCCGACAGCCTGGCCGGATTATCGGTGTTAAACTATCTGGCCGAACAAGCCAGGGTGACGGGTGGGCATCCAACCGTTTCCATGGCCGACCCAACCGTGATGTTGTTTGCCCAAAATGCCGTTAAAGCCGCCCATAGCGACGATGCTCAACAAATTGAAGCAGCTTACCGCCACATTCGCTGGATAGCGCCGCAGCCGGCAGCCTATGCCGCCGGGGTAATGAGTCTGCTTGGTATAGAAAATGTAGAAACCAATGTAATGATTGGTAATTTTGGTGACGAGTACCTGTTGATGGGTGAAGCCACTACTCGCAAAAATATTCCGCAGGTAGGTGGCGCCAGTACTCCTGAGACGTTGCCTTTTGTTTACGCTACGGCTCAAAAAAATGCCCTGTTGGGTGAAGAAATTTACGCTGCCGGAGCTTATTTGCAAAAACTACCGGCTCATCTGGCCAGTTTGTTGGCTCAAGATACTATGCGCTGGTTGGTTGCCTTGACAATTTTGGGCGGGGTAATTGCCGCATCGGTGAGGTAATTATGGCCAGAATAGGACACATATTGACCACCGTTGTGGCTATTGCAGCCGGTTTATTTGTGCTGGCCGATTTATTTGTATCGCAGTGGCCCGCCGAAATTTTTGGTATCAGTGGTTTGAAACAAGCTATTGCAGGTATTAGTAACCTGTTTATTGGCTGGGTGTCTATTGTGGTGGCCTTTGCTCTTTTTTTGGGCTTTTTTAATGTTATCAGCGTGCATATGCATAAAATTCGCGCTCAAAAATCAAGTTCTATTTACAGCGGGGTGTTGTTGGCTTCGCTGCTGATTACATTGGGCGCAGGTTTTGTATCGGGAGGCCCCAACTCTGGCCAAAGCCTGTTTATATTTGAGTTTTTTTTGCAGCCGTTGCAGGCCACGCTCTTTTCATTACTGGCTTTGTTCATTGCTACGGCTGCCTTCAGAGCCTTCCGCATCCGTAATCTTGAAACCTTTTTTATGGTATTATTTGCGGTAATTGTTTTACTGGGACAAATCCCCCTGGGTATTTATCTCTGGTCAGAATTCCCGGTAATAAAAGATTGGATATTGAATGTACCAACCCTGGCCGGTGTTAGAGGCATTTTGTTAGGCGTCGCATTGGGAACCATTGCCACCGGCCTGCGAATATTAATTGGGGCTGACCGCCCCTACGCGGATTAAAGTATCATGGCTACAGAAAAACAAGAAAGTAACCCGGGCCGTACACCCAAAAAACTGAGCAAACTTACCCCCCCCAAAAAAAATCTCTCGCCAAACATTGCCGAACAGGTTCCCAACTGGCTCAGAATGCTGTTGGGTAAATACGGCGAAACTCAAGGGCCGTTAATTGGCCTGCAAGAAGCCGAAGCAGAATTTTTGGAAGAGTTAGGCCCTTTGCCAGAACCCGACGAATTACCGGCGTTTCAGGCTATGGATGAAGAAGAGAGCGACAACCTTTCGGCCTTGCTGGAGCAAATGGCTGAAGCGGGGCCACCTACAGGAGAACGCTCTGCCACCTCGGTAGAATGGGGACGGGGTAGCGATGACGAGGACGAGGCAGGCTCTATTGATGATTTTTTGAGCAGTATGGCCGAGTCAGGCCCGCCGGAATACAACCAGGCTGCTGACCAGGGTTTCCAGGCCGAAACCCCGGATTGGCTTACAGAAAGTGCAGAACCCCAGGCGGGAGCTACCACTGCCGCCGATGACGAGGTGCCCGATTGGCTGACCTCTGCCCTGGATGACGACCTGCCGCCAGCCGCCCCCGCCGCAACTGAGCAAACCCAAAGCCCCGAAATCGACAGTGAGGTGCCCGATTGGCTGACCTCTGCTCTGGATGAACCGAAAGCCGCCCCCACCGGGCAACCTGCCGCCGCTTCTGGCGATGAGATACCCGATTGGCTCGCCGCCAGCGTTGATGACGACCTGCCTCAGTCTGAGAGTCAAACTTCTTCCCAAAGCGTCGCTTCTGCCGAAGCAGAATTACCCGATTGGCTCGCCGCTGATACGGAAGCGACTATGGATGGAGAAGCCCCCGATTGGCTTGACACCATAGCCCCGGAGTCAACCGTAGGACCAGATGATACAACCGGCGTTGAACAGATGGATGTTGAGGTTCCAGACTGGCTCTCGGACATGGCGCCGGCTACGGCCGACGCCCCCGAACCGGAAACCGAAATACCCGATTGGATCTCGGCAGAAGCGGCCGAAGAGTCAGACGTGGCAATTCCCGACTGGATTGGCGAAGCGGAAGACTCGGAAATTCCTGACTGGCTGGCCGCAGACGAGGAAACCTCTCCCCACCCATCCGCCACGCCTCCGGCGGAAGAGGAAGAGACACTCGATTGGCTATCTGAAAAGGCTGACACGCCCCCCGCTACCTCCGAACCCGCTGCCCCTACCGCTGATGAGGATTGGCTGGCCGAACTGGAGCCAATCTCGTCCCAGGGTGAAGCCGCGCCGGAACCATCCATTGGGGACTCACCCGCAGAAAAAGAAGACTGGCTGGCCGAACTGGACGAAGTCTCACCTCCTGCCTCAGCCTCTACCCCGGTTGAAACCGAACCCGTCGCCCCAGAAGAAGAAGATTGGTTGGCCGAACTGGACACAACCCCGGCAGAGCAGCCTCCCGCCGCCCCTGCGCCAACCGAAGCCAAAGGTCAAGCGGATTTGGGGCTAGACTCCCTGTACAATTTGGCCGCCCAAACGCCCGAAGAGATGGAAGAGTGGCAGCCTGACGAGTCAACCGAACAGGAAGAGGTGCCCCTACCGGGCTGGCTGTTCGACTCCCCGCAAGAAGAAGCAGCGCCGGCGGCCAGCTCGCAAACATTAGAAGCCCCACCCGACCAAATCGAAACGCCGGAAGACGAAGGCCCCGATTGGCTGGCCGACCTGCCCCAACCCGATGAAGCGCCCCAG
>CAZAPG010000077.1:0-22776 GCA_964486935.1 uncultured Caldilineaceae bacterium
GCCTGGTAACCATCGGCCGACCACGCCTGGTAAAGTATAGGCCGGTCAATGACAGGCCAAGGCCACGCGAGAGGTATCAATAGTTATCCAGCGCCGGCCCCACTGCTCGGCAACATAGGCGGTCGTGCCGCTGCCGCAGGTCGGGTCGAGGACGAGGTCGCCGGGGTCGGTGGTCATGAGGATGCAGCGTTGGATTACTTTTGTATTCGTTTGCACAACATATATTTTAGGGTCAGTAAATCCACCTGTTCCCGTATCTATCCACATATTTGAAAAAGGCACCACTGCAAAATCATGGTAGAATCTAATATAGTACATGGAGGATCCTGATCCGCCCCAAATCCTATTAGCTTTGGACAAAGCAGTTAATCCGTTTAGATCTGTTTTAAAGGTGCCTTTTCCTGGAGTATAGTTCTTTCCTTCGAAATAGAATTCTCGCACATCGCTTTGCCGTGCAGGTCTCGAACTTGTAAGATTGTCAATTCTAAAAACTCTTGAAAGATCTAGGTTTGTATCAGTGTGATCGATAGTAGAAATAGTTCCATCTTCATTCCTTTGATACCTGTAAACTGATTCTACTGACGAACTCGTCCCCTTATCATCAAATAACGATCTATACTTTAGTTTTTGAATGTTTTTTGAACTCCAAAGTATATAGTTCGAGGCCGCTGCTAAATTTGCGTTAGCTCTTCCTGTTGTAGTTCTTATACATATCTGACTCACAAAATTCTCATCCCCAAACACTTCATCCATCACCGCCCGCACCCGGTGGACGTTCTCATCGCCAATCTGCACAAAAATGGAGCCGCTCTCGGCCAGCAAATCGCGGGCCACGGTCAGGCGGTCGCGCAAATAGGTGAGATAGGAGTGAATCCCGTCACGCCAGGTATCGCGGAAGGCTTTGACCTGCTCCGGCTCGCGGGTAATGTGGTCGCTTTTGCCATCCGTTACATTGCGGCTGGTGGTGGACCACTGAAAGTTGGAGTTAAATTTGATGCCATAGGGCGGGTCAAGATAAATGCACTGCACCTGGCCCCGCAAGCCTTCGCGCTCGGCCAGGGAGGCCATCACCTGCAGGCTGTCGCCCAAAATCATACGGTTGCTCCAGTTGGCCTCGTGCCGGTAAAACTCGGTTTTGGCGGCGTCGCTGGGCAGGCCGTTGAAGTCGGCAAACATATCCAATTGGAAGTGCGTCGCACCTGCCAGGTGCGACGCACTTCTCCGGGCCAGGTCGTCAATCAAGACTTTGGGGTGAATCTTCTCCTGAATGTAGAGGGGCGGCACGGGCACCACCAGGTCGGACCAATCCTGCTCATCCTTGCCGCGCCACATCAGTTGCGGGTCCAAATCGCGGTTGCGGGGGTAGGTGATGGTCGGCGGCTCGTCCTGCTCTACCAGGGCCTGGTACTCGGCGGTGGGGATATGGCGGCGGGTGGCCTCGGTGTGGGTCAGAGTTTCGATGGATTTTTGGTTTTTGGGCATAGGTTTCTCCTTATACCGCGCAAGAGGTGCGATGCACTTTTAAAGTGCGTCGCACCTCTTGGCTACTTTTAAAGTGCGTCGCACCTCTTGGCTATTCCTTCTCCCAAGCCTGCAAATAAACCCGGACTTCTTCCGGCAAATCTCGTGTTTTTAAATAGTCCATGACAAAAGCGGTGTAATCGGCAGGGGTGGGAAAGTAGCTTTGCACAAATTGGCTGTCTACCAGGCTGCCGGGGCGCGTTCCAATCCATTCGGCGTAGTTGGTGTAGGGCCAAGCTGCCAGGCTGGTTGCCAGGCCATCTTTAACCGGGTTGGCGTGGATGTAGCGGCAAAGATGCAGTAAATAAGCGGTTTTGTCCACCAGGATGACCTCGTATGGCCCTTGAAACAGGGTGCCGCTGTGGGCGTAGCGCTTGTTATAGGCTTTACTGTAACTGTTAAAGACTCGTTGCGGCAGTAAGCCGGCCGGATGTTCGCCATCTTGCCGCACCAGGTAGTGATAATGGTTGGGCATCAGGCAATAGGCGATGATGGTTAAGCCCAACTCGCGGCAATACTGTTTCATCTTTCGGAGAACAAACAAATAGTTGTCTTCTTCATGAAAAATAGAGGCTTTATGGGCGCCTCGGTTGTAGATATGGTAGTAATGGCCGGGCAGGTAGGGTGGCCGGCGGGGGCGCATAGGCTTCTCCTCTATTCTATCAAGTGCGACGCACCTCAGAGGTGCGTCGCACTTGATTGTCAAATTCAGCTTCCATGGCAAACACATCCTTCAATTCCACAAAGGCCCAGCGCCCGTACGACCCCAAATTGTTGACGCCGGGAATCCAGTAGGTGTCCATAGTGGCTTTCTTTTCTTTGGCGTCCTCGCCCCGGTAGCCTTTAATCTCAACCACCAGATTCAGGTAATCCGGCTGGCCATCATCAATCTGAACGATAAAATCGGGCAGGTAGCGGCGCATAGTTGAACCGTACTGGTAGGGAACTTCAAAGCCCAGCCCCTGATTTTTAACATAAGCTTTAACTCGGGGATGGCCCTCCACCACCCGGCAAAACTCGGCCTCCCAATCGCTATCCAGCACCACCCAATTCACATGGCATTTGCGGGAGTCGGTTTGCCAATGGCTTTTTTTGGCGGTGTAAAAGTTAACGTGGAGCGTGGAGCCGGTAGGGTTATAAGCGTCAAGCACGGCCCGAATGGGCTGCTGCGCCTCAAAATGGCGGGTGATGCCGGCATGAATTTTGGAACAAGCCATATCGGCCAATTCCTGATACATCAACTGGGCCGGATAGGTACCGCCTTTGCACTCCAGATAGTTGTCCAGCCAGGTTTTGGTTATCCGCTTGAGTTGCCCAAAAAGGTTGTATTTGGGGTCTTCGTTGGGGTCGCGGTACTTTGTAAACAGCAGCCGGGCCGTAATTTCATAAATCAGGGTGGAGCGGCGCAGGTCGCCGGTGTGGATCAGGTTAAGGTCAACAGCCTCACCGATGATGCCGGCGTTTTGGGTTACTGAAGGCCCGACCAAAGCAGGCGTCAGCACCAGCCGGGAATCTTCATTGAAGGTTGCGTTCAGTCGCTCCTCCGGCAGTTCCACGCGATAGCCCTCGACGCGGGGAAAGCGGATTTCCAGGGCATCCCGCTCCGGGCGCATAGCCCGGACATGCACGGTTTCGCGCGGCGGCTGGGGTTTAACAATAACCGGTTTGGCAGTGAAATCAAAGGGAACGCCCAAAATATCCGCATATTCGGTATCAAAAAGACCGTCTTGATTCCATGGGTCTTTTAGCTCAGGGTTAAGCTCGTAAGATTGGCGGCGCAGGGCGCGGCCCACCACCTGTTCACAGAGCAATTGGGTGCCAAAAGCGCGGATGCCCAAAATATGGGTAACGGTGTTGGCATCCCAGCCCTCGGTTAACATGGAAACCGAAACCACACAGCGGATTGACTCACCCAGGCGGCCCGGCTTGCCAACGGTGTTCATCACTTCCCGCAATAAATCCTGGTCAGACAGGTTTTCGGCCTGGCGTTGGTCGCCGGTACGCTGGATAATCTCACGGCGAAAGCGTTCAATTTCATCGGAGGCCATTTTGCGGAAATTGCTGTCCAGAGCATCGCCGGATTCCAACTGTTCGCTGTCAATCAACAGGGTATTTGGCCGGGCCAGGGGATTACCGTACTCATCAAAATTGCGAAACAACTCTAACCGGCCGGGAACATAGGTTGAGGAACCGTCATCATTTTCTCGTTGAAAGCCGGAAATAAAATCATAAACCAGCTTTGAAATGGCGGTGTTTTGGCAGACAATAATAAAGGCCGGCGGGGTGCGAATTTCGGCATTTTGCCACAGGTCATAGGTTTTTTTGTAATGCCCATACAGGGCCTCCAAAGCGGTTTGCAATTCCGGGGGCAAGCTGAGGGGGTCAAGTTCTTTGGCTTTGCCGCGCCCTTTTTTGGGCATTTTGGTGCGAATATGTTCCCATAAATTGCGAAATATCGGCATATCACCGCCGGGGATATTATCGGCTACCGGCACGCGGGGCAATTTGACAATGCCACACTCAATAGCGTCCATCAGCGAGAAATCGCTCATCGTCCAGGGGAAAATCGTCCCCTCAGCATAGCCCGACCCTCTAAGAAAGAAAGGAGTGGCCGAAAGATCAACAACTTGGGCCAAGCCTAACTTCCGGTTAACAATCTCCAGGCCGCTAATCCACAGCCGGGCGGCTTCATTATTCTTTTTGGCCTCGTCGCGGTCATCTCCTTTTAGTTGCCCCTCCTCGTCGTTGTCCGGTTTTTCACGATAGCAATGATGGGCCTCATCGTTAAGCGCCATGACATTTTTCATTGCCATCAATTCAGGCATGACCCGCTGAAGCATCTGCCCTTCTGTCTCCATGGTAGTTGGTGATAACAATTTTGGCCTTGTCCAGTTCCGGCAGCAAATCACCCGGCACCAATTCGCGGCTGGCGTAATAACTGTCAGGGTCATTAGGTTGTAAAACTCGCAGCCGGTCGCGGATGGTGATGCCCGGTGTAACCACCAAAAAACCACGGGCAAAACGCCGGCTGGTGGGGTAGCGCACCGCGTTAATGGTTTGCCAGGCGATAATCATAGCCATTACGGTCGTCTTACCGGAACCAGTCGCCATCTTTAGGGCAACGCGATAGAGTTCCGGGTTGGCCTCATTGTTGGCGGCAGCGATTCGTTCTAATAGCGCTTGCTCTCTTTTGCCTGATTTTGGGGCCACCTCGGTAAGCCAGATCAAGGTTTCAATCGCTTCTATTTGGCAAAAGAAAGGGCGAATGCTGCTAAAGCGATGATGTCGCCAATGTTGCAGCAAACGGGCCGTTTCCGGCGTAACCTTCCAATTGTTAGGATCGGGGATCATCCGCCACTGGTCAACCAGGTTTCTGACAAGGTTGATATTGCCAGTCGGGTCATACTGCTGTTCGTCCGTTGACAGCCCTTTACCCTCATCAAAAACCATTGCCATTTGCTTTTGAGGTTGTTGTTTCTGTTTTCTGGGTTTGGGGATAGGGGTAATGAACTTTGCTCCCCGGCGGTGTTCAATTATCTTTTGGGTGGGTTGCCCCTCATCGTCCAGTTCCCAATGCCGGGCAGGGTATTCGTAAGGAGAATTGAGGATAGGTTGATTGAAAAAGCGATCACTCATGCCGGGTCTATTTCCTTAAGGACAAACTTTCAAACAGCGGGGGGTTTCGGTTAAGTTAAGCAGAGGAATACATAAATGATACTACAAATCACTCATATTTGAAACTTTAGTTGCGGACAAAACCCTAAATTTGGCCGGGAAAAGCAACCCAACCTGGCTTTAGGCAGAGACGATAGGTTTTACGGCTCAATCGCTGTTTAGCTCCAGCCAGGCAATTTCCTGGGGCGATAGTTTTAGTTGGCTGGCCTTAAGGTTGGACCTGAATTCATCCGGCGTGTTGCAGCCAACAAGGGCAAAAATATTCAGGGGCTGGTTTAGCACGTAGGCCAGGGCAATTTGCGGAATAGTGGCCTCTTTTTCGCGGGCCAGTTGTTCCACTCGATCCAGGCGTTTGAAGTTTTCCTCGTAGCCGTAGGCTTTAACGCAAACCTGGTCGTAGTGGTCCTCAAATGTATGAAGGTTAGCGCGGCTGAAGCGCCCCGAAAAAAAGCCAATAGCCAGGCTTGACCAGGTAAACAGCGGCATTTGATTTTGAGCGTACCACGCCCGCGCAGCTTCTCCCGTGGCCCCGCTGATAGAGACGCAACCGGGCCAGGGTTCTTGCACCTGCTCGGCCAGGCTAAAGTTGGGGCTGCTGATGGTAAAGGGTGTCAGGCCGCGTTGCCGGGCGTAGGCGTTGGCTTCCTGAATTCGCCGGTGAGTCCAGTTGGAGCCGCCAAAGGCCAAAATTTTGCCGGCCCGGTGATGTTCGTTGAGGATGTCAACAATGGGGCCAACCGGCAGGTCGGGGTCATCCCGGTGCAGCATGTACAGGTCGATGTAATCGGTTTTGAGCCGGGCCAGCGAGTCGTGCAGGTCGGCGGTGATATCAAAGGGCGTTACCCGTTTGCGGTCCTGGTTGGGGTGGGCGCCTTTGGTAATAATTGCTATCTGCTCTCGCAGGCCGCGTTGGGCAAGCCACTGGCCCAGCAGGCGTTCGGCGATGCCGTTGCCGTAGCCGTGGGCCGTGTCGATGGTGGTGCAGCCCAGTTCGAAAACGGCATCCAGCAGGGTAAACGCCTGGTCAGGCTCTTTGAAACTGGCAATCGAGGTGCCTTGCACCAGTTGGGAAATTGGCTTGTTAACGCCGGCTATCTGCCTGTATTCCATAATAGTTGTTTTCTCCAAAACTGAAGCTTGCCCCGTTCAGAATATTTCCGACGTCATGCGCAACTTTACGATAATGAGTTCAATTACACAGAGTTTCGCAGAGAAAGCGCAGAGCTACACTGAGATTCTTCAATTTTCTCGGTGAATCTCTGTGTTATTCAAAAAATTTCACATGGCGTTTCCGGGCCTAACCCAGCGACTGGATGAACTGGTCAACTTCCTGATTGAAGCGGTCCGGTTCTTCTAAAAAGGGACAGTGGCTGCTGTTTTCAAAAACCAGCAGCTTTGAATTGGGAATATTTTGCTGCAAGTGCTCGCCGGCGGCAACGGGCACAACTTTTCCCTCGGCGCCGCCAAAAATAATCAGGGTGGGAACGTTTACTTTGGCTAAATCTGGCCGGTAGTCTTGCATGGTCTGGTCAAAAAAAACGGCGCTGGCAATCGATTCCGGCAGGCGCATGTTTTCTTCCAGTAGCCATTCCACATCCTTTTCCGGGGGCATTTCTTTGAACATCATCGCAATCAAGCCTTTGAGCAGGTTGGTGCGGTCGGTCTGGATGGCGGTCATCAGGTGGATAAGGGTGGGCAGGTCAAACAGGCCAAGCTCCCAATCGGGCCATTTAAAGTCCGAAGCCCCCTCGTCAATCAATACCGTCGCCTTGATATTTTCATCTCCAAACTGCTTAAAATAATCCCATATCACAAAACAACCCATCGACCAGCCGGCCAGCACCACCTCTTTAAGTCCCCTGCCCTTGATAAAAGCGTGGACATCCTGGGCGTAGGCAGGCATGGTGTGGCCGGAGTGAACGTGCGAAGAGCGCCCGTGGCCGCGCATGTCAAGCGCAATGGCGTGGTAGCGCTGCCCAAAATAAGGCATCTGTCGTTGGAAATGGCGGCTGCTCATCCAAACGCCGTGGATAAAAATAACCGGCTGGCCGCGCCCGGACTCCTCATAATAAAGCTGAACAGTATCATCAAGGTTAAAGTACGGCATGTTATTCTCCTTTGGAACTGACGCTGCAATAGCAAAATTGTTTTAACCAGTATAAATCTTAGTATCAGCGTGTCAAGAGCGGCGGCATTGTTTGGTTAAATTTTTAAACAAGTTAATATCAATTATCTCGACGCATCAGGCTGAAGCTTTGAGCCGTGGGGCCAACCACGGGCTGCTCTGCCAAAAACAGCGCCAGCGGGACTACGTCCTCCGGCGTTTTCACCCATTCGCTGTTTATCTCAAACACCGAGCCTTCTTTAGCCGTTGGCGAGGCGGTCAGCGAGGTTTCTACCGGGCCGGGGATTAGCTCGTTGACGCTGATGTTGTGCGGCCATAACTCCTGGGCCAGCACCCGCGTTAGCATCCACAGGCCGGCCTTTGAGCAGGCGTAAGCCGACCTCCCCGGTATGCCCCGATGCCCCAACCCGGAACCGACGGTGATAATTTTTCCCTGGCCGCGCTGCTTGAAGTAGGGGATGGCCGCCTGGGCGCAATAGTAGGCCCCAATCAGGTTGACTTCTACCGTAGCCCGCCAATCTTCGGGGTCGCTCTCTTCAACGGGGCGGCGGTCGTAATTTACCCCGGCATTGATGACCAGAATATCCAGCCCGCCAAATGCGTCAGCGGTTTTCTGAAACATCCGCTGCACCGACTCCAGCTTGGTTACGTTGGTTGGCACGGCCAAACCGCGACTTCCAGCCGCTTCTATTTCCTCTACGGTCTGGTTGATTTCCGGTACGGTGCGGGCCGCGCAGCATACTGCGGCCCCGGCTTGCGCGTAGCCAAGAGCTATGGCTTTGCCAATGCCCCGCCCGGCGCCGGTAACAACAGCTACTTTTCCGGCCAGTGATAAATTTGTTGCGCTCATGGAGCCTCCTCTTCCCGTTTGATAAGTGGTATTGTTCCATTTTAGATGTCTAATGGCAATGAGGCAAGCGCTCTGGCGGCGCGGGGTGCGTCCCAAATTTTAGGAATTTGGGGCAAATCAGGGGGGATTCGGGGGGATACCCCCCGCACCCCAAATCTGTTCCCAAAATTTGGGGCAGACCCGTCGGGGCGTAGGACAATTCTTAACAATATTAAAAAATTTAAGGTTGAGAATTGATTATGTAGGGTAATTGGTTACAGATATGTGATATAATCTTTAGTACCTGGGTACCACCAAAGTTTAATTACCGCCCAGAAAGGGGCAGGAAAAGCATAATGAACATTCAACGTTTGAGCAGGCCGGCGGCGGATTTTATGGCAGGTCATTTAGTTTGCATCTGCGCCGATTGCCACAAAGTGCGAGATGAACAGGGTCATTGGGGCCCGTTCAATGGCAATTTGCAAAATACCCAACAGGAGTTCACCCATGGCTTTTGCCCGGAATGTCTGGTTATACGTCAATTAGAGGTGGATGCGTTTATTTCATCAAAAAAGAGTTATTGAGTATTAGTAGCTCCTTAAAAGGAATTGTTAATAAAAAGACCGGTCAACGCCGGTCTTTTTTAATTTGAGCGTAAATAACCTGCTTGTCTGGTTGCCCGGCCCTTACTTTACCCTGAGTCTTCGGCAATCAGGTCAGCGACCACCTTGCCGGAGAGCGCGACCATTGGCACGCCGCCGCCGGGGTGGGTAGTGCCGCCCACAAAATACAGTCCGGCCAAATCTTTGGCCCTGTTGTGCGGCCGTCTAAACGCCGCCCACGGCGTGTTGGAAGATGCGCCGTATAGCGCCCCGCACCAGGCTCCGCTGAGCCGGGCCAGGTCAACCGGAGTCAGCACCCGCTCCACTTCAATATGATGGCGCACATCCAGGCCGAAGCCGGCCAACCGCTTTAGAACTACCTCTCGATACAGCTCGGCCTGGCCGGCCCAGTCAAACGCCGGCCCCAGGGGCGGGGCGTTGACCAGCACAAACCAGTTCTCGCTCCCCTCCGGCGCGTGAGTCGAATCGGTTTTTGAGGTGATGGCAACATAAATGGTCGGCTCGGCGGGCGGCAGGCCGCGCCGGAAAATGTCGGCAAACTCGCCGGGGTAGTCGCCGGAAAAGAAAATGTTGTGGTGCGCCAGATGGGGGTGCTGTTTGTTGACCCCCAACAGCAGAATAAAACCGGAACAGGACGGCTCAAAGCGGGTCAGCCGCCTGACCTGCCGCCCGGCCAACGACCCGGTTAGCAACTTTTGATAAACGGTGGCAACATCTACATTGGCCACCACGCTGTGGGCCGGCTGAAATGAGTCATCATCAAACAGCACGCCTTTTACCTGCCGGTTATCGGTAACAATCCGCCGCACCGGGCAGTTGGTATGAATTTCGACGCCTAACTCGGCGGCCAGTGCAGCTAGGCCGCGGGCAATGCTGTAAATGCCTCCCTGCGGATACCAGACGCCACCGGTCAGCTCTACATGGGCAATCACGTTCAGCGTGGCCGGGGCCTGGTAGGGGCTGGCCCCCACGTAGGTGGCAAAGCGGCCCAGCAACTGCCGCAAATGGGGCGAGTGGACAAAGCCACGAATGGCCGTATCCATTTTGCGCCAGGCATCAATTTGCAGGGCGTGGTGGGGCGGCACGCGGGTAAAGCTGCGCCAGTTGGGCGGCTGGTTGTAAATAAAAACCGGGCCGGTCAGCCGGTGCAGCCGGGCGGCGTAAGCCAGATAAGCCAGATAGCCTTCCACGTCGCGCTCATCCAGGGCGGCAATTTGAGCCGCCATTTTTGAAAGGTCGCGGCTGGCATCAAGAATTGTGCCATCGGGGTAAAAGTAGCGGGTGAGGGGGTCAACCGGCAGCAGGGTCAGGTAGTCATCCAGGCGGCGGCCGGCGGCGCTGAACAAATCTTCAAAGACGTGGCGCATGGTAATTACCGACGGGCCGGTATCCCAGCGATAACCGGCCTGGCGGACTTCACCCATTTTGCCGCCAACTACCTCATTTTGCTCAAAGATGATGACTTTTCGACCGGCGGCAGCCAGCCGGATGGCCGCGCTCAACCCGCCGATACCGGCCCCAATAATCACAATCGGATTGCTCATTGATTGCTCACGCCAGGGTATGGCCGGGTTTTATCAGGCGGCCTTTCCATTGTGGCCCGCCATAGCGCCACTGCCACCAAATGGCCTGCGCCGCAATGCGGGTCATCACCGCCACCGAGAGGGGCAGCAGCAGGGCGTCGCCTGGCCGTTGGTGAGTGGCCGCCGCCGTCAGGGCGCGCAGGCCAACGCCCAGGCCAATCAGCAGCGCCGGCCACAGCGGCCAGCCGGGAATAGTGAATGACAGCCAGCCGGCGACCAGCCAGAGCCAGGGCATTACAAACACCAGCCAGTGGAAAATAGTCGCCAGCAACAGCAGCGAAACTCGCCCGCCGTAGCCGGCCAGAATGTTTTTGGCGTAGCCATCGCGCACCTGCTGCCAGCCTCGATACATGCGGCAGGTAATGAGTTCCGCTCCGTCGGCCATGCGCAGGCGTAGCCCCCCGGCCTTGGCCCGGCGAGACAGCGCCACATCTTCCAGTACCTCGTTTTTTACGGCCGCGTGGCCGTTGATTTTTTGGTAAGCGCGGCGGCTGAACGCCAGGCATTGGCCGTTGGCCGCGGCAAATATGGGCCAGCGGGTGTGGTGAACCAAAAGCAGCGGCAGGTAGGCCAGCACCACCAGCGCCATAAGCGGCACCGTGAGCCGCTCGGCCCAGGTACGGGTTTGCTGCGTTGGCCACACGGTCAGCATGTCGGCCTGGCTGTAATTAAGTTGATTGACCAGCGCGGCCAGGGCGTGGGGCGCCCAGCACACGTCGGCATCGGTGAAGATGAGCCACTCGCCCTGCGCTTCCTGGGCCAGTTGGTGGCAGGCCCAGTTTTTGCCCAGCCAGCCCGGCGGCAGCGGCGCGCCGGAAACCACTCGCAAGCGGGGGCTACTGCCGCCGGCCTGCCGGCTGATATCGGCGGTGCCATCGCTGGAGTGGTCGTCTAAAACAATAATTTCAAAGTTTAGGTAAGTTTGCGTAATCAGGCTGCGGATGGTTTGGCCGATAACGGCGGCCTCGTTGCGGGCCGGGATCAGAATCGACACCAGAGGTTGGGCGTCAGACCGGGACGCGCGCCCCAAACGGGGAAAGGTGAAGAGATTAACCATTGCAATGCAGCTCATTCCGAGCAGGCTCAGGGTGACAAATGCCAACAAAGCGACCATCATAACCGCACTCCTTTCTGCAGCCAGGGCCGCAGGTGGGGCCAGGCGGCTAACTCGGCCCGATGTTTCCAGGCCAGCAAAAGGGTATTCCCGGCCCAAACTAGTAGCCAGGCAACTGGCGGGCTGATGAGCAGCAGGCACACCAAAAAAGTGAGCATCGTGAGCAGCACGGTCCAGCCATCGCTGGTATTGACCAGATACCAGATGAGAAAGAGCGGCAGCAGATACAACAGCGCCTGACCGGCAGTTAAACCAATCCAGACGCCGGCAGAAACGGCAATCGACTTGCCCCCTCTGAAACCCAAAAATGGCGAGTAAGCATGTCCCAAAATGGGAGCTAGGGCCACCAGGGCCAGCGGCCAGCCCTCTAACCCGGCCCAATACCAGGCCAGGCCCACCGGGAGCGCGCCTTTGGTAATATCCAGCAACAGGGCCAAAACGCCCCATTTTCGCCCGGCAGCCCGAGCCACATTGGTTGCGCCGGGGTTATGGTCGCCATAGCGGCGAATATCGGCCTGGGCGACCAGCCGGCCAACCCACACCGAAAACGGCAGCGCCCCCGACGCGAAAGCTATTATTATCCACAGTATTGCCATCAGCCTCGACTCCTTTGTTGAGTTTTGACAGCCAGCCAGATTAAACTTCCCATCGCCACAAAACCGATGATGGCCGGGCCGGGTAAGTTCCAGAAGAACAGCAGGCCCAGCGTTTCCAGCAGCCAGGTGATAATATAAATGGCGAGTAGGGGAGCGACGGGTAAATTACTGGGGCGAACGATAATTGTTATCAATGCAGTAGTCAGAAACCAGCCCAAAAAATTTTGCCATGGGATACCGAAATAGCCGCCCGGCTCGGTCCAGACCCAGAAACCCCAGGCCACCATTTGCGGGTCTAAAAATAAATCCCAGGCAGTCATGGCCAGCCCACTCACCACAACAAACCTCAGACCTGTCCAGCGGCGGGTAATGCAATAAGCCACCGTCCAGGCCGAAGGAATCATCATAACCCAGGCCAATGGAATGAGGAGCGGTACGTGGGCAATCTGGGGTTGGAGTTTGTCGGTGTAGTAATAACTGCCAAACGGAAAGCCGGTGGCTGTGCCCAGCGCTTCTATTGCCAGGGCTGTTAGCATCACGCTAAAGGTCGTCAGCAGGCTTTGCCGCAACCCCCAGGATTGGTGCAGTAAAGTGTAAACCAACCCCACCTGAATGATCACACTGCAAATGACAGCCATACTCAAGGCCGGGTCTCCCCAAAGGTAATTGCCAATTGGCAACCCAACCAAACTTGCCAGCCAAAGGGAGAACAGTAGGACCGTGCCGGGAGCCTGGCGCCTGATTTTTAAGTATAAATTTGAGATGAAGAAAGCCTTTCCCGGCCACATGTGGTTTTTGAGCATATTGTAATCCGATGAGTCGCAGTTTGGTAATGGTTTTATATTACCCTGAAATCCATAAATTGTCAATATTTTGTACAGATAAATCTTGGTAATCATAAATATATTAGTTATAATATCATCAAATAAATAAAGGAACTACTCAGCCGCCGGTTCGCCCCGCGTTAAAACGCCAGGCTGAAACAGGTGAAAGGACGCTAAAGCGCCCTTAATTCGCTTAAAATTGGGTTTTTGAGTCGGTTTTAACCGACTTGTCTTAGCCTGGGATTTGAATCCCAGGCGACGCCGGCTGAGTAGTTACTAAATAAAAACGAACAGAGCATGTGGTCAAAATTTAGAAAAGAAAAACTGCCAACAACCGTAAACAAACTCAAGAAATTTAACTTTCTTCTCACGCTCACTTAATCTACAATTAATATAATTGGCCCGTTTGCAAAAAAGTTCCGCAAATTCATTCATCAAATTTATTCCAGAGATTCAAACGCTCAAAATTTATTGTAGGAGATGTTACTGATGAAACCTGATAAGGGCACCCAGGATCGTGAACAATCACGCTTTTCACCAAGAGCCTGGATAATCATTGCCATACTTATTGCCGTTACCGTGGCCTTAACCGTCTACACTAACAATTCCAACACCCAAACCGAGCCGGCCTCGCTGCCAGAGATTGTGACCGCCCTGGAAGCCGGCGAAATCGAGACGCTTACCGTACAGGGAAACCTGATTACCGCCACCACAACCGATGGCGCTTCTATCAGCGCCCGCAAAGAAGCCAATATTAGCGCCGTCGAGTCGTTGCAACTGTTAGGCGTTTCGCCTGAAACCCTCAAAGATTTGCCAATTGTGGTTGAAGAGCCGGGAGGCGGCGCCTTTGGCTTTTTGGGGACAATCTTAACCCTGGCGCCTCTGCTCTTGATTGGCTTTTTGGTATTTATGGCCTACCGGCAAATGCAGCCGGGCGGCTCGATGTCGGGATTGCCCAAAGGTATTGGCCGCAGCAACGCCCGCGTCATTTCAAACAGCGCCGATAAAGGCGTTAAAGCCGAGCGCCCGCCCGTTACCTTTGATGATGTGGCCGGCTCCGATCAGGCCAAAGTGGAACTGCACGAGGTAGTTGAGTTTTTGAAAGAGCCGGGCAAATTCCTCAAGCTGGGCGCGCGCGTGCCCAAAGGCGTGCTAATGGCCGGACCGCCCGGCACCGGCAAAACGTTGATGGCCAAAGCCGTGGCCGGCGAGGCCGGCGTGCCTTTTTTCAGTATTTCCGGCTCCGAGTTTGTGGAGATGTTTGTGGGCGTGGGCGCGGCCCGCGTGCGCGACCTTTTCAAGCGGGCCAAGGAGCAATCTCCGGCGGTTGTTTTTGTGGATGAAGTGGACGCCGTAGGCCGCAAGCGCGGCGTGGGGCTGGGCGGCGGCAACGACGAGCGCGAGCAAACACTCAACCAGATTCTGGTAGAGATGGACGGCTTTGACACCGACACCAACGTCATCATCATTGCCGCCACCAACCGGCCCGATATTCTGGACCCGGCGTTGATGCGCCCCGGCCGTTTTGACCGCAAGGTAATGCTCGACCTGCCCGATGTGGAAGCGCGCGAAGCCATCCTGAAGGTTCATGCGCGGGGCAAGCCGCTTGGCCCCAACGTGTCGCTGGCCGATTTAGCCAAACTAACCCCCGGCTTTGCCGGCGCCGATTTGGAAAACCTGGTCAACGAAGCCGCCATCCTGGCCGCCCGGCGCAACCTCAATGTCATCGGCCAGCCGGAGTTTCAGGATGCGATGGAGCGAATTATTGCCGGGCCGGAGCGCAGGGGCAAAATTCTCAGCGATGAAGAGCGCCGGGTGGTGGCCTTTCACGAGGCCGGCCACGCCGTGGTTATGCACAACACCGAATTCAGCGACCCGGTTCACAAGGTCAGCATTGTCTCGCGGGGCATGGCCCTGGGCTACACCATGCCGCTGCCCGAAAGCAACAAGTACCTGCGCACCCTGGAAGCCTTTGAAAGTGAAATTATGGGCCTGCTGGGGGGACGCGCCGCCGAAGAAATTATCTTCAACCGCATTACCACCGGCGCGGCCAACGACCTGGAGCGGGCCACCAGGCTGGCCCGGGCCATGATTACCCGCTACGGCTTCAGCAAAAAGCTGGGCTTGCGCACTTTTGGCGAGGAGCAGGGCAACCCCTACCTGGGCAGCCTGGGTGAAACCCGCGACTACAGCGAAGAGATGGCCCAGGCCATCGACTCCGAAATTCAGCATATTCTGCACACCGCTTACCAGCGCGCCAAAGAAATCTTGCTCAAACAGCGCGACAAGCTGGAGTCGCTGGCCGACGCCCTGCTGGAGCATGAAACCATCGACCGGCCCCAGTTTGAGGCGCTGATGGCCTAGCCAAAAACCCACTTGCCGGCGGAAATCATAACCACAGATGGCACAGATTTCACAGATTAAATTAAAAATCTGTGCTGTCTGTGAAATCTGTGGTTTTTTAGGAGGAACTGTTATTGTGATTTATCCAAACCGCATCCAACCCGGCCCCGGCCAGGAGTCGGTCTGGGATTACCCCCGCCCCCCCCGCGTCGAAGAGTCCGGGCAGCATATCCAGGTGGTTTTCAACGGCGTGGTTATCGCCGATACGCGCCGGGCCAAACGGGTACTGGAAACCAGCCACCCGCCCGTCTACTACATCCCGCCCGAAGACATCAGGATGGAGTATCTGGAGCCAACCCGCCATACCTCCTGGTGCGAGTGGAAAGGCAAAGCGACTTACTACACCATCGCTGTTGGCAACAAAGTGGCCGCCGACGCCGCCTGGGGCTACGCTCAACCTGCCGCCGGCTTTGAGTCGATTAAAAACCACGTGGCCTTTTACCCCGGCCGCATGGACGCCTGCTACGTTGATGGCGAACAGGTGCAGCCCCAGCCCGGCGATTTTTACGGCGGCTGGATTACCGCCAATATCGTCGGCCCCTTCAAAGGCGAACCGGGAAGCTGGGGCTGGTAATAATTTACCCCCAGGCGCACAGCGATTCTAAATAGGCCGCCGAGCCGTCGCGCAGCCAGCCGTCAAGCTGGGCCACTTCCTTCAACTGTTGACCCCGCAAGCGCGGCACCGCCACAAAACGGCAATCCAGTTCCGGCAGGGCGGTCATATCGCCCCACAGCTTTTCAAATTGCGTCACCGGGAAAATATCTTCCTGGCCCTTGCCCCACCGTTTTTTGACATCCTTCAGCGTAATATAGGTTGGCATCCGCGCCGCCAGTTGGCGGACCGCCGTCGCCACTTTTTCCGTATCGGCCAGGCTGTCCCGCGTGAGCGAGAAAACAGTCAGCAGCCGGTCGATATCAAGCCAGGTGGTGCTGGAGTTGTAGTAGGACAGCCTGAACTCAATCTCTTCGCGGGGCAGGGCCAGCCCTTCAATCAGGCGCAGGTGGCCGTCGATGCGGGCCAGCCCGCCGCCCCGGTCCTCGATGCGGCGGGTGATGACCTCGGTGGTCAGGGCCGCGCCCTGCTCAATGTGATAGCCCAGCAGAGCCGGGTCGACATCCGCGCCCAGCGTGTCGATATTGTGCACCATCAAATATTTCAATTGGGGACGCTCGGCCAGCAGTTGCCGCAGCAGGCCGTTGCGCAGCAGGTTGGGGACTTCGTACCAGTGGCCCACCGGATGCAAACATTGCATCGGCAGGTTGTCGGTGTAATCGCTGCCTTCGCCCATCATCTGCGCCCAGCCGATGAGGGCGGCGTGCAGGCTGTCCTGCACTTTCTGCGCCTGCTCATCGAGCAGTTGCTGGGGCATCTCTTCCCAGGCAAAGCGCAGGTCGCGGGCCATCGGCACCAGCCGCAGCCCCACGCTGCGCCCCGGCGAGAGCCGCAACGGGCCGGGATAGCTGTAATTGTTTTCCGCGGCCAGATACGCCTCGATGGGCCGGTGGGTCAGGTAGCTGGTAGTGATGATATGGGGCAGCGGCGCGCCGCACAGTTGGCCGATGCGCCGGCTTTTGGCCAGATGTATTTCAATAAAGTTGCGATGTTTGCCGCCCAGCTTGCAAAACGGATTGAGCGCCTTGACCACACCCGCGCCTTTGGTCCAGCGACTGCCCGCGCCCCCGGCCAGCGATATTACGGCCACCGCGCCCGCGGCCAGCGCCTCCAGCCCAATCTGGCGGAACCGCTCGGGCAGGCCGTTGGTGGCGTCAAACACGTCATCAGGCTGGACGTCCTCAATTTTGCTACTGACCGGCAGCCGGTTCTGCGCCAGCCCGATGCGCCCGCTGCGCAGGTCGGCTTTGATTTGCTCGTGCTGCACCCGGTCAAAGCCGTACTGCTCCAGCAGGCTGTCCAGGCTGCGCTGGCCTGCCTCTTCCTGCTCGGAGCGGGGTAATAACCGCTCGAACAGGATTTGCACCATGCCGCCCAGTTCCGGTTGGGTGCGGCAGGCCGCGCCAAAGCGGTCCAGTTCCGCCCGCTGCGAGGCGGTCAACTGGCGCGGCTCCAGCCGCAGCAGGGCGGGCACGGTTAGGGCGTAGTAGCCGGGCGGCATCAACGCCAGCGGGCCGTTGAGCAGGTCGGCGTGGGTGCCACGCTCATTGATGGCAAAATCATAGACCACCGGCTCCATGGCAAAGGGCACGGCCCCCTCCAGCCGCCGCTTGGCCGCGCTCATAATTTCTTGCAGCCGGGCCTGCGCCTGCGGCTTCTTGTCCGGGCTGAAAATAAAGCCCATCCCCCCGCCCGACATGCCGCCCAGCATCCAGAAGCCCCAAAAGTCTCGGCCAAATTCTGCGCCGACCTGTTGAATCAGGGTTTCGGTGTAGAGGTTGCTGGCCCAGGGAATGATGGTTTGAATGGGGCCAAAAAAGTTGCGCTGCGTGGCCGCGCCGATGGCCGGCACGTCGCCCTGCTTTAAATGCGCCACAATCTCATCCAGAATGTGGATGGCCTGCTGCCGCCCCTGCCACTCGGCTTCGGCGCGGAGCAGGTACTTTTCCGTGACCATCTCCAGAATGGGGCCGACATCCTGGGCCATGCCGCCGTGAACCAGCACCAGGCTGTCTTGCAGCATTTGGCGCGTTGCCGGCGACACATCAGCCGGGGTTAAAATGGTGTGGCTGGGCAGCAGCCGCCCCCGGCTGATGCCAAATTCGGGGTCGTCCTCGGCCGCTTTGACGCCCTGAATCAGCTTCATCCCCGGCCAGACGCCGCCGGAATCCTGCCAGCCGCCGCCGGAGCCGCCGAGCCACTCGCCCAAAATGGCGCGGGCCGCTACCAGCCGGCGCTCGTTTTCGGCCAGTTGGCCGGTGAGCGAGTGAGCCTGCCCGGTGGCGCGCATGCACGCGGAAATCAGGCAGGCCAGCAAATTGGTAGAGACGGCCAGCCGCGAGCCTTTGGGGATGCCGTTGACCCGGCTGACCACCTCGATGCCGTGGCCGGGCCGCCCGACGAGTCGCGCCAGCAAATCGGCCAGCGGTTGGCCGGCCCCCTCCATGCCCGGCGGCACAATGCCGGAGGCGATGATGGCCGCCTTGAGCAAGCCCAGGTAGTCGCGGGCAAAATCAAACACCTCGGCCAGGCTGGTGATTTCGACGGCGGCTTCCAAATCAACACTGGCCAGCCGCAGCGCCGGCCGGTCGATGACGCGGAAGTAGGCTTCAACCGGCGGTTGGGGGCTGTTCGGCTCGCCGGCTCCGCGCACGCTCAAATCAATTGACACATTGAGCACGCGCGCGCCTTCGGGAAAGTCCATGCCCAAAAAGAAGATGTCGCTCCAGCCGCTGTGGGTCAAATCCATCCGCACCGGCGTGGTTTCGCGCAGAATGGGAAAGAGGCTGTCGGCGGCGGGTCGCGCCAGCAGTTCCGGGCGCAGCCGCAGCGGGTAGTCGGCCGGGTGGCCGGCGCGGAACATCCACTGGTTGCCGGCCACGGAGCGCACGCTGCGGCGCACCTGATTGGCCAGGGTTTGGAAACCAAGGCCGTGATAGGCCGCGGCCAGCGCACTGGAGATGCCGTCGCTGGGGCCGTTGGCGGTCTGGGCGGCCAGAAAGATTTCGATGGCCTCTTCAAAGCGGCGTTTGAGCAGGTTGGCGTAGCCCTCAAAGGGAATGAGGACGCCCGCGCGCGCGCCGGGTTTGAGCGGCAGGTGAAAGCGGTGGATGGCGTACAGAAAAAAAAGGGCGCGAACCCGCTCGTACAGGTTGTCGCTGCTGCGCCAGAATTGCTCCAGGGCGTCGCACTCGGCCAGCAGGTCGGGCAGCGAGGCGGCGCGGCCAAAGGCGTCGAGCGAGCGGTTGCGGGTGGCCGGGTCGGCGGCGGTGATGATGTTGACCAGTTGGCTCATCATTACCTCCCGACCGCGCCCATCTCGCGCTGGGCCAGCAACTCCAGCAGTTTGGAGAGAACCTCGTCGCGGTCTTTGCCGTTGAGGGCCAGGGCCAGTTGGGCGGTCAGCAGGCCGTAGCGCACGCCCACATCGTAGCGCCAGTCTGATTTTTCCAGGGCCAGGTATTGCTCCCGCCGGGCCAGTTCGGCCAGCGCCTGCGAGAGCGTGACCCCGCCGCGCTGCCCGGCGGCCTCAACCTGCTGCCCTAAAATGTCGATGACTGTGGGAGTCAGCACGTGCATGCCAAAAAAGCAGAGATAGTGCCCGGCCCGCAGCCCCGACACAATCAGCCGTTGTTCGGCTTCGGTGGGGGTCGGCTTTTCGATGACGGTCTCCACCCGGTACAGCTCTTGCCGGCCGGCCAGCCGCTGCCCACCGACCGCGCCGTAGTGGGGTAATAAATTTTCGCGGGTGGCCTGCACCGCCGAGACGGCGCAGGCTTCGGCCTGGGCCACCTCCACCAGTTCGCGGGCGCAGCCTTTATCGGCGCGGCTGACGTACAGGTGGTCGCCCACCAGATGCAGAAAGGGGTCTGCCCCCACAAATTCTCTGGCGCAGTAGATGGCGTGGCCGTAGCCCAGCGGCTCTGGCTGGGGCACAAAGCGCAGCCGCCCGGCGTGGTCGCCGGCCACTTCGGCATAGGCCGACTCGTCGCCGGGGCGCACAACGATGCAGATTTCCTCGACGTTGGCCCGCAAGATTTCCTCGATGATGATGCCCAGCACCGATTTTTCGGCGCCGTCCCGGTCGATGAGGGTTTGCAGGGGCAGGGTGCGCTGCTTGCGCCCGGCGGCGGTGACAACGGCTTTTTTGATTTGCATGGGGAGTTCCTCCACTTGGGGGTGTTAAGTTAAATTAGAGGCGCTTTAACCAGAAGGCCATGGGTTTGGGTGACTCTTCGGTTTCGTCCAGGTCGCGCCAGCGATAGGTGGTGCGCAGCTTCGGGTGTTTGGTGTAGCCCCGGTTTTGCCAAAACCGGTCCAGCGATACGTAACCGGCGGGGCGGCGGGGGTGGTTGGGCGGGCGCTCGACGGCGCAAAAGGCGGTATAATCGAAACGGTCTAATTGCCGGGCATAGGCTTCGCGCAGCTCAAAAAAGCGCACGCCAAGGCCCTGGCCGCGATAATCGGGCAGCAGCACCGACTCGCCAAAGTAGAAGATGCGGTTGGGGTTGTAACCGTGCTGAATGAAGGGCTGCTTGAATTCAGCCTCTTCATACGCCATTGGCACGCCGGTAGAGACGCCGACAACCTCCGGGCCGTCAAAGGCTACCACAAAAAGACTCTCCGGCGAGTTGCTGTAGGTTTGCAGATAACGACGCTCGTAGGCCGGGTCGCCATCATACAGGTAAGGAAAGTCGCGAAAAATTTCAATGCGCAATCGGGCCAGGTTGTCGATATAGGGTTGAATTTGGCTGCCGATGAATGATTGAAGCCTGATTGTTGCCAAGAGCTACTCCTTAAAGCGTGATGCGTGAGTTTTGAATTTTCACGTATCCCTTATCACGCCTGTGCTGGGGATGGTTAGACCCCTACCTCCGCTGCTCTTCCCATTCTGGCCGGAGAATACCATATATCAGGGTGTCGCGCCAGCGGCCTTTAACCCAGCGATTCTCGCGGAGGCGGCCTTCGTGCCGCAGCCCCAGCTTTTGGAGCACCCGCACCGAGGCGCTGTTATCGGCCACGCACCAGGCCCAGATGCGGTGCAGTTGCAGGTCGGCAAAGCCAAGATCAAGCAGACGCAGGGCGGCTTCGGTGGCGTAGCCGTGGCCCCAATAAGCCGGGTCAACTTCGTAGCCAATCTCGGCTTCCTGCGAGTCGGCTTTGGGCTGGCGCAGGCCGCAGATGCCGATGAGTTGGCGGGCGCCGGCCAGGGTAATAGCAAACTGGAAGCGGGTGCGGGGGTCTTCCTTTCGCTCAGCCAGAAAGGTGCGGATAAAAGCCTGCACATCGGCTGCGGTGCGTTTTTCCCAGGTGTAATATTTAAGGTAGTCCGGTTTGGACTGGTAGGCCAGTACCGGCCGCCAATCGGCCTCGATAATTTCACGTAATATAAGGCGCGGGGTTGTGAGTTGCATCGGCTTTTCCAACAGTGTTAAACTTACCTGTTCCCGGCAATCTGCGCTTTTTGCCAGTCAAAATCCACATCGCCCTGGTAAAATTTGTCCGGGTTTTCTATGGCCCAGATTTGCTTGCGGATAATCCAGTTATCCGGCTCAAGGGCGACCCCCTGACGCCAGGCAGCCAGGGCAGCGGGCGTGTCTCCCTGCCGGTAGAGGCGCAAGCCTTTTCTGAAATGTTCCAATGCCTCGGCGCTTTCAAATCCGCCGGGGGAGTCGACCTGATGCTCAAACCGGGTAAGGTTGGGGCTGTAGGCAAACCCTTCGGCCAGTTGGCGATATTCCGCTTTGCGGATGTCGAAACCGCCAAACTTGGCGTAACGGATGATGCCGGCTTCATCTGCAAACACGGCGTTGGGCACAGCTTTGAAGCCAAAAATTTCGCATAATTGATTGTCGGCATCAACGGCATTGGGGTAAGTTGCCTGAGCCTGCTCCACATAAGGGCGAGCTTTGGCGGCTCCCTGCACATCAATGGCCACGGCCAGCACTTGCAGGCCCTTATGCTGGTGGCGTGTATAAAATTCTTGCCAGACCGGCAATTGAGCGCGGCAGGCTCACCACGAGGCCCACATGAAGATAATAAATTTTTTGCCGGAGAAGTTCTGCAAATTGATTGTGCCGCCATCCAGCGTGGCCAGCGACAGATCAGGTACCCGATGGCCGGTTTTTAGCAGATTGTTTTCAGCGGACATAAAACTCTAGCCTTTCGGTGAGTCTAAAATAGCGTTGATTTCTGCCACTTCCTCGGCGGATAGCTGCCAATCGACGGCTTTAACATTGTTTTTTACATGCTCCAGTCTGGTGGCCCCGGAAATCACCGAGCAAACCTGCGGCTGGGCCAGCAGCCAGGCCTGGGCCAGTTCATTCATGGCCCGGTCTCGCTCTTCGGCCCAGGCGGTCAATTTTTTAACCCGGCTGTAGTTGGCCTCGGTCATGTATTTTTGTACGTACTCGTTGCTTTCGCCGCGAGAGCCGGGCGGGGCCGGCTGGCCGCGTTTGTATTTGCCGGTCAAAAAACCGCCGGCCAGCGGAAAGTAGGGGATAAAGCCAACTTTGTGCGCCCGGCAGTAGGGCATCACCTCCCGCTCAACATCTCGCTCCAGCATGTGGTAGTGAGATTGCAGCACCACAAAGGGCGACCAGTTGCGCACCTGGGCCAGCAGATTAGCGTGGGCCAACTGCCAACTGGCAAAGGCCGACGCGCCTACGTAGCGCACCTTGCCGGCCCGCACCAGGTCATCCAGCGCCCGCAGGGTTTCTTCAATGGGCGTGGTTTCGTCCCAGCGATGCACGTAATACAGGTCGATGTGGTCGCTTTGCAGGCGGCGCAGGCTGGCTTCAACGGCGTTGAACATATGGTAGCGCGACGCGCCCCGGTCGTTGGGGCCGTCGCCCACGGGAAAGAAAAATT
>CAZAPG010000078.1:0-22132 GCA_964486935.1 uncultured Caldilineaceae bacterium
GCCGGAGTTTCGCGAAGTTGAGGCCGGTCACTGGGTCGCCTGCCATTTGTATTAAGTAAGGGTTGCCTTTTATGACACGATGGCAAAAATCGCAAGAACTGTTTGAGCGCTCCAAAAAATCACTGGCCGGAGGCGTCAGCAGCAACGTGCGCCTGTCGGCCAAACCCTTCCCGCTCTTTTTTGAGCGGGCCGAAGGCGCAATGATTTACGATGTGGATGGCAACGGCTACATCGACTATATGATGTCGCAAGGCCCAATGATTTTGGGCCATTCCCCCGCCCCCGTGCTAGATGCAGTGAACGCCGCCATGCGCCAGGGACAGCTTTACGCCGGCCAGCACCAGTTGGAGATTGAAGTTTCAGAGGCGCTGGTGCAACTTATTCCCTGCGCCGAGTTGTGCCGCTTTGGCCTGAGCGGCTCGGAAATGGTGCAGGCTGCTATGCGATTGGCCCGCGCCGTAACGGGTCGAACTAAAATTTTACGCTTTGAGGGCCACTACCACGGCTGGTTTGATAACGTGCTGCTGAATGTGGCAACGCCGGTAGACCAGGCCGGGCCGCGTGAGCGCCCCAAAACCGCGCTGGCCTCGGCCGGGCAGGTTGAGAGCGTGCTTAATGATTATGTGGTGCTGCCCTGGAATGACCTGTCGCTGGTGGAGGCTCTTTTTGAAGAGGTGGGCGATTCTATTGCGGCCATTATGACCGAACCGATGATGTGCAATACCGGCGCCATCCCGCCCGAACCCGGCTTTTTGGAAGGGCTGCGGCGTATTTGCAACAAGTATGGCGCGCTGCTGTTTATGGATGAAATCATTACCGGCTTCCGGTTGGGGCTGCACGGCGCGCAGGGCCGCTTTGGCGTAACGCCCGATTTGGCCACCTTTGCCAAAGCGATGGCCGGCGGCTTTGCCAACGCCGCCCTGGTAGGCAAGCGAGAATACATGGAGCGTTTTGCCCAGGATGTCAACCACTCCGGCACCTTTAACAGCAACGTCATCTCGATGGCGGCTTCGGCAGCCAGCTTGAAGGAATTGCAAAAAGATGATGGCGCTGTTTACCGCCACATGGAGCAGATAGGCCAAAGCCTGATTGACGGCATCCGTGAAATAGCTGCCCGGCTTGATAAACCGCTGCTGGTGCAGGGATTGCCGACCGCCTTCCATCTCTCGTTCACCACGCTACCCGCCATTAAAGATTACCGCGATTTTGCCCAACATTGCGACAAGGCCCGATACAGCAACTTTGTGCTGGCTATGCTCAAGCAGGGGGTCAGGCTGGTGGAACGCGGTATCTGGTACGTCTCGGCAGCGCACACGCCGGCGCATGTCGTTAAAACGCTGGAGGCTGTTGAGACTGCGCTGAAAGAGGTTTAACCGATGGCAGCCGGTCAAACTGCATTGCCGCGCATTGCCATCGGCGGTATTATCCACGAGACCCACACCTTTGCCCACAAACTCACCACCCTGGCCGATTTTGAGACCCGCCTGCTGCTTTATGGCGACGACATCCTCGCCGGGATGAGCGGCACGCGCTCCGCCATTGGCGGAATGATTGAGGGGGCCGCCGCGCACGGCTGGACACTGGTTCCCACTGCCTATGCCACGGCCATGCCCGGCGGCATTGTGTCCGAGTTGGCCTACCGCGCCATTTTGCAAGCGTTGCTCGACCGGCTGGCCGCGGCCGGGCCGGTTGATGGGGTGCTGCTGCCCCTGCATGGCGCAATGGTAACAGAAGAACGGCTGGACCCGGAAAGCCACATTCTGGCAGAAGTCCGCAAAATAGTAGGGGCCGACACCCCGGTTGTGGTTGAGCTGGACATGCACGGCAACATCAGCCCCCGCACCGTAGAACTGGCCGACGCGCTGGTGGCCTTCGACACCAACCCCCACATCGACCCCCATGCCAAAGGGCTTGAGTCCGTGGCTGTTTTGGCGCGGCTGTTGAGCGGCCAGGTACGCCCCAGCGCGGCTATTGTTCAGCCGCCGCTCATTTTTGCGCCGCAAGCCACCGGCACTGCCGACCTGCCGCTGCGGGCCGTGCATGCGCGAGCCGCCGAAATGAAAGCCGACAATGCCGTGCTGGCCATTTGCGTAATGGCCGGCTTTGCTTATGCCGACACCCCTTTCGCCGGCCCCAGCGTAATTGTGACCACCCACAACAACCCTCAACTGGCCCAGCAATACGCCCAGGAACTGGCCGATATAATGATGCAGCATCGCCGGGCCGCGCTGCCGGAGTTTTTGCCGCCGGATGAGGCCGTAGCCCGGGCGCTGGCCCAACCGGGCGGCCCCGTCATTCTGGTCGACTCGGCGGATAATATTGGCGGCGGCACGCCCGGCGATGGAACCGATGGCCTCAAAGCAATGCTGGCCCACAACGTGCGGGAGGGCGCCATTGTGCTGGCCGACCCTGAAGCCGTTGCTGCCTGCCGGGACGCGGGCCAGGGAGTCGAAGTGACGCTGGCCGTGGGCGGCAAAACAGACCGCTGGCATGGCGAGCCGGTGACTGTTACCGGCATTGTTCGGGCGCTGTCTGACGGCGAGTTTAAATGTGAACAGCCCGACAACCATTTTGCCTCCTTTTTTGGCGACACCATTCAGATGGGGCGCACAGTTTGGCTGCGGGTCCAGGGAGTCAACATAATTTTGACCGAACAAAAAACGCCGCCGTTTGACCTGGCCCAACTGCGGGGCGTCGGCGTTATTCCCGAAGCGCAAAAGATGATTGTGGTCAAATCGGCGGTGGCCTACCGGGCTGCCTACCTGCCAATTGCTGCCGGCGTCATCGAGATGGACACAGCCGGATTGTGTTCCGCTAACCTGACTCGTTTTCCGTACCGGCATCTGCGCCGGCCTGTTTTTCCGCTGGACGAGATTTAAACAAACAAGGAGCGAAAATGTTAATCATTGATGGACACCTTGACCTTTCAATGAATGCTTTGCAGTGGGAGCGCGACCTGCTGCAATCGGTTTATACCATCCGGGTGCAAGAGAGTCGCAACCCGGAAAAGGGGCGCGCCCAGGGTACGGTTGCTTTTCCAGAAATGCGCCGGGGGCGGATTGCGCTCAGTTTTGCCACCCTCATAGCCCGGTCCACCGGCCACCCCTCCCCCCACCTCGATTATCGCTCGCCTGAACAGGCTTACGGGATGGCCCACGGCCAGTTGGCCTACTATCGAGCGCTGGAGCAGGCGGGACACATCCGTATTGTATCCAACCGGGCCGAACTGGACAGCCACTTGGCCGAGTGGCAGACCTGGGAAGTAACTGCCAACCCCAACAAAACGCCGCCGCTGGGCTTTATTATCAGTATGGAGGGGGCCGACCCGATTCTGCACCCGGAGCAACTGGAGGCGTGGTGGAACGCCGGCCTGCGGCTGTTGGGGCCGACCCACTACGGGCCGGGCCGCTATGCCGGCGGTACGGGCACGGAAATTGGCCTGACCGGGTTGGGGCCGCCCTTGCTGGCCGAAATGGAACGGCTGGGCATGTTGCTCGACCTGACTCACTTCTCTGACCAGGCTTTTTGGCAGGCGCTGGAGCATTACCGCGGTATGGTGCTGGCCAGCCACAACAATTGCCGGGCGTTGGTGCCGCATCAGCGCCAGTTTAGCGATGAACAGCTTAAAGCCATTATCGAGCGGGACGGAGTGATTGGGGCGGCATTTGACACCTGGATGTTGCAGCCCGACTGGATTGTGGGCCATACTACCAATGAGCGCGTCACCATTGCTGCCGTGGTTGACCACATTGATTATATTTGCCAGTTAGCGGGAAATTGCCGGCACGTGGCTATTGGCACCGATTTAGATGGCGGCTACGGCCGCGAGCAGTCGCCCTGCGACCTGGATACCATTGCCGACCTGCAAAAATTCAACCAGTTGCTGGCCGAACGCGGTTATAGCAGCGATGATATTGCCGCAATTTTGCACGGCAACTGGCTAGGGTTTCTGCGCCGGGCCTGGGGAGATGCTTAGTCTCTATCCATAAGCTAAGGCGAAAGGAAAGTTTTATGGTTTACAGACTGGGCATCGACATTGGCGGCACCTTTACCGATGCTACCTTGATTGATGAAGAAACCGGTCAAATTCGCATAGGCAAAATCTCTTCTACACCCAAAGACCCCTCGGTGGGGTTTATCGAGGCGACCCATCGCATTTTGCGCGAGAATAACGTATCCCCGGCTGATGTGTCTTACGTGGTACACGGTACTACCGTGGCCACCAACGCCATTATCGAGGGTAAGGTGGCCGCCGCCGGCTTTATCACTACCGAGGGGTTTCGCGACATGCTGGAGATTGCCCGCCAGATTCGACCCGTACTGTATGATTTGCAATTTGAAAAACCCAAACCTCTGGTGCCGCGCTATCTTTGTTTTGGCGTGCCGGAACGGCTGGATGCCCGGGGGCAGGTACTCACCCCGTTAGATGAGGCCGCAGTGGCCCAGGTGGCCGGCCAGTTGCGCCGGGAAGGGGTCGAGGCTATTGCGGTTTGTTTGCTGCACGCCTACGCCAACCCGGCTCATGAAAAGCGGGTCGGCGAAATCGTCCGGGAGATTTTCCCGCAGGCGCTGCTGTCGCTTTCGTCAGAGGTGGCCCCGGAGTTTCGCGAGTATTACCGGGCCAGCACTACGGTTATCAACGCCAGTATTCAGCCAGTGGTGGCCCGTTACCTTACCCAGATTGAAGCGCGGCTGCGCAGCGAGGGGCTGGTAGCCGAACTGCTGCTGATGCAGAGTAGCGGCGGCGTGTTTACCTTTGCCGAAGCCGGCCGCAAGCCGGTGTTTATGGTCGAGTCCGGGCCGGCAGCCGGCGTAATTGCGGCAGCTTATCTGGGCGACAATCTGGGTTACAAAGATATTATTTCTTTTGATATGGGCGGCACTACGGCCAAGGTGGGGTTGATTCAAGACGGGTTGCCCAAAGTAACCAAAGATTACGAGGTGGGCGCGGCGGCCAAAGCGGGGGTTGGCTCTCACCGGGGCGGCGGCTACCCCATCCGCACGCCGGTTATTGATTTGGTAGAGATTGGCGCGGGCGGCGGCTCGATTGCCTGGGTTGACTCCGGCGGCATTTTGCGGGTGGGGCCGCAGAGCGCGGGGGCAGACCCCGGCCCGGTTTGTTACGGCCAGGGCGGCTCCAACCCCACCATCACCGATGCCAACCTGGTGCTGGGGCGCTTAAGCCCGGACCATTTTTTGGGGGGCGAAATCAAATTAGATGTCGAGGCGGCGCGCCGGGCGATTAAAGAAAAATGCGCCGACCCGCTGGGCATGACCGTGGTTGAAGCAGCCCACGGCATTGTAGAAATTGCCAATGCGGCTATGGTCAATGCCTTGCGGCTGGTTTCGGTGCAGCGGGGGTACGACCCCAGGGATTTTGTGCTGGTGGCCTTTGGCGGGGCCGGGCCGGCTCACGTTAACCGGCTGGCCGCCGAAACCGAAATTCCCACCATGGTCATTCCGATGAGTCCCGGCACCTTTTCGGCGTTGGGGCTGCTGGTCACTGACCTCAAGCACGATTATTCAACCACGATGATTGAGCGGGTTGACCGGCTGGACTGGTCTACCGTAGAGCAAACCTATCAGGCGCTGGAGGCTGAGGGTCGCGCTACCCTGGCGCGGGAGGGCGTGCCGGCTGAGGATATGGCCTTTCAACGGCAGGTTGATATTCGCTATGTGGGCCAGAGTTTTGAGTTGACGATTCCGCTGCCCAATCATCGGTTGGCGGAGCAGGATGTTAGCCAGTTGCTGGAATATTTTTATGCGGAGCACGACCGGGCTTATGGCTTTAGCGCACCGGGCGAGCCGGTGGAGTTTGTCAATTTGCGGCTGACGGCAGTGGGAAAAATTACCAAGCCTCGCCTGCGCCAGGTAGAGCAGAATGGGGCAGCTCTGGCGGCGCGTTGGGCTGTGCGGCAGGTTTATTTTGCCGAGCAGGGTGGGTATGTTGACTGCCCTGTTTACGACCGCTACCGGCTGGCAGCCGGGCAGGTGATTGCGGGGCCGGCGGTTATCATAGAGTTGGATTCGACCTCGCTAATTCATCCTGGCTATCGGGCTACCGTAGATAAATTTGGTAATTTGATTGTAACCGGTGAGTGAATTTTATGCGCCCGCTGAATCCTGGTCGGCTCTGGCCAGTTCCAGCAGCCTGGTTTCTACATTATTAAGGTGTTGCAACATGGCCTGCCGGGCTTTTTCGGGGTCCCTGGCTTTCATGGCGGCTACAATGGCCCGGTGGTCTTCGACCACCTGGTTGACCACGCCGGGGATTTCAACGGTGCGGCTGCGACTGGCCCGGCCCAGGTGGTAAATGCTGGCCATAAAGCGTTTGAGGAAGGGGTTGTGGGCGGCGTCAACGATGGTTTCGTGTAGTTCGACATCGGCTTGTAAAAAAGCGGCGTGATTATCCACATTCTCAATGGAGTGGGTCAGACAATCTTCAAGTTTGGCAATTTCTTCATCGGTAATCTGCTCGGCGGCCATGGCAGCCAGCCCCACCTCGACAATACGGCGGGCTTTGAATAGTTCAACAATGGTGGTGTCGCTTAAAGAGAAAACAAAATCAAGGTGTTCAACCAGCAGTTCCGGCTCTAACGAGGTAACATAGGTGCCATCCCCCTGGCGAATCTCGATGATGTTCATGATTGATAAGGCGCGCAATGCCTCTCGCAGAGAAGGGCGGCTGACCTGCATCATCTCGGCCAGTTCTCGTTCTGGGGGGAGTTTGGCGCCCGGTTTTAACTCTCCTTCTTTAATCATTGTGAGCAATCGGGCGGTGATATCTTCTGATATTGCGCTTTTTTTGAAGGTTCCAAATGACATCTTTGACTCGCTACTTTCGTAAATAGATTACTCTCTTAAGCGTGGGTCGAGCGCGTCGCGCAGACCATCACCCAAGAAGTTGAAGGCCAAAACTGTAATCATAATTGCCAAACCCGGAAAAATAGCCAGGCCGGGGGACAGTTCCATAAATTTTCTACCCTGGCTCAACATTAAACCCCAGGCCGGGTCTGGCGGCTGGGTGCCCAGCCCCAAAAAACTGAGGCCGGCCTCGGCCAGAATGCCCAGCGAGAGGGTGAGAGTAGCCAAAACAATGAGCGGAGCGGTGATATTGGGCAACACGTAACGCCAGACAATGTGCCACTCTTTGCCGCCAATTACCCGCGCCGCCTCAATATAAACCTCGTTTTTTACGGAAAGAACCGAGCCACGGGCCACACGGGCAAACTGTGGGGAAAAGACCACCCCAATGGCCACCATAGCGTTGGTCAGGCTGGGGCCGAGCAGGCCGGTAATGACAATTGCCAGCACCAGGGCCGGAAACGCAAAAATTATGTCAACGACACGCATGACCAGATTATCAAATGTGCCGCCAATGTAACCCGACAGCACCCCGGTTGTAACCCCCAGCGAAACCGCCAGCGCCACCGATAGTACCCCCACATATAATGAGGTGCGCGAGGCGTAAACAATGCGAGAAAAAACATCGCGCCCCAGCTCATCCGTACCCATCCAGTTGTCGGCGCTGGGGGGCAACAGCCGCTTGGATTCCTGGGCGGCGGGGTCATGCGTGGCAATAGTGGGGGCGAAGATTGCCATCAATACCACCAGCGCCACAATAACGCCGCCCAAAAAGCCAATGGGGTGCCGCCGGGCCAGATAACTGGCGCGTTGTAGTGGCGTACCCCGGGCCAAAGCTCTGGCTGATAAAGTTGCCTGCTGAGAAACGGCAATTTGTCCTTCGCTCATAATTTAAGATTCCTGAATGGTTACGGTTGGGTGGTTGCGGTGGATGTTTAGGTGTATTTGATTCTTGGGTCCAGGACAGCATAGGAAAGATCAACGGCAAGGTTGATCAGCACAAACGTAACGGCCAGAAAGAGACTGGCGACCTGCACCACAGGATAATCTCGGTTAAAAATGCCCTGAAGCATGGTCCAACCAATGCCGGGTAGTCCAAAAATCTGTTCAATAATGATCGAGCCGCCCATGAGCGCTCCAAGCTGAATGCCGATAATGGTAATGACCGGAATAAAGGCATTTTTCAAGGCGTGACGGTATAAGATGGTGTTTAGATTTAACCCTTTGGCCCAGGCCGTGCGAATATAATCTTGCCGCATAACCTCCAGCATCGAAGCCCGGACCATGCGCATTTCAACGGCCATCAACTGCACCGACAGGGCCAGCGCCGGTAAAAACATTTGCTTCAGATTGCCAAAAGGGTCTTCAAACGGCGAAATCCAAACCACGGAGGGTACCCAGCGAAAGGTTAGCGAGGTAAACAACAAAAACAGAGTGGCCAGCCAAAAGCTGGGAACCGAAAGACCGATCAACCCGGCTACCCGCGCCCAAAAATCTACCTGGCTATTTTGCCGCAACGCCGAAATAACCCCTAATGGAATAGCCACTACAATAGAAAATGCAATGGCTAACAAGGCTAATTCAATAGTAATAGGCAGCGCCCGCAAAATTTGATCGGTGATGGGTTCTCGGCTGCGAAACGATGTTCCAAAATCGCCTTGCAGCATGCCGCCCACCCACTTGATATATTGAACCGGCCAGGGGTCATTCAAGCCAAAGGTCTCGCGCAGGGCGTCTTTTTGTTCTTCGGTAAAAGTTGGGTCCAACCCCACCAATGCATCAACAATATCGCCGGGTAACAGCCTGACCATTGTAAAAATCAAAAAGGTCATGCCAATCAGGGTTGGAATTAACAAAAAGATACGGCGTAAAAGATATTTGTGCATTTATTTTACTCAAACAGAATTGCAGCGAGTTAACTTAACCCAGGAGCGTAATATTCTGTTACACTCCTGGGTTATTATATTTGGAACTCTCCGTTACAAAAAGCAAAAACCTGTTCAAAAGTTTGAGTGGATTTGGGCGGAGTCAGAAAAATTTTGACTCCGCCTGGTTACAATGCGGAATGTTTGGGTGCTGCTGCCCAATGGCAACCGTAAAATTATGCGTCTTCCAGCCAAACGGTTCGCAGGCCGGTGTGGAAATCGTTAAAGGCCACATACATATCTTTGAGGTTGCTGCGAACCGCATGAAATTTGAGCGGTTGGCAAATGTAACAGTGAGGCACCTCATCGAGCACAATCTCCTGAATCCGCCGAATTTGCTGGTGGCGGGCTTCGCTATCTAACTCAACCAGGGCCTTGTTGTAATTGTCAATCAATTCCTGGCTGCTCCAGCCTTCGCCGTCGTTAAACCAGCGGCCAGCGGCGGTAGCCCCAAAGGGTTCGCCAAAATCGTTGACATACCGGGTTACATCAGGACGCATTCCCCGGCCGGTCGAGCACCAATCAAACTCGCCATCACCTACGCGCTTGGCAAACGGCCCAATTTCTTCGGAAATAACTTCGACGTTGATGTTGATTTCTTTGAGTTGCTGCTGAACCACCTCGGCGGTTTGCGAGGCGTCGTGATTGGCAATGGCGTACAGGGTAATATCGAAACCATCTTCATAGCCAGCTTCGGCCATTAACTTTCGCGCCAAATCAACATCTTGTTTAAACCATTTCTCGGCCAGCTCTTCGGCAGAGATAAACCAGTCGCCATAGCCAGGCGGGACCGGGCCGCTTAATACGGCCTCACCGCCAAAAACGTTTTCGATAATGATCTCGCGGTTGATGGCTTTGCTAATGGCTTGCCGTACCCGCATATCTTCCCAGGGATGGCCCTGATTCTTCATGGTGAATTGCAATACTCGCGGTGCGGAGAACAGCCCCTTGAGAATGGTGATATTGGAGTCGTTTTCCAGGGTTCGGGCTGTATCGGCGCTGACCGTGCAGCCGTGAATCTCGCCGGAGCGCAAGGCCGCCACCCGCCCGCTTTCATCGGGCAGCACTTTTAGCGTAAGTTTGTCCAGGTAGGGCAACCCCGCTTTCCAAAAATCGGGGTTGCGTTCATACTCAACCCGGTCGTTAGGTACATATTCAATCAGCTTAAAGGGGCCGGTTCCTACACCCTCGGTTAGTAGATTCCATCGTTCGTAAGCATCTTTGGGAATAATTGCGCTGTAGCGACCCCAGGCCAGGTAGCCTTCGGTGGTGGGGTCGGCGCGAGTCATATTAAATTTGACGGTATATTTGTCTACCGCTTCCACGCTTTCAATGGCCGGGTAAAAACTGTTGGGAATGCCTGGCTCCGGCGGCTCTCTTTGCAACTCAATTGAATAGACGACATCATCGGCGGTCACTTCATCGCCATTGTGAAATTTAACGCCCTGACGCAGGTTAAAAATCCAGGAGTTTTCGTCGGGCGCTTCCCAGCTTTCGGCCAGCGCCGGTTGAACCAGCAGGTCTTTATCCCACTCCAGCAGCGAGTCGTACATAAACTCTTTGCCCCAATGGTTAGCAGTGGCTACGGCGCCAAAGGGGATCAGGTTGACCGGGTCTTGTTCAATGGCCCAGGTTACGGCCCCTCCCTGTTTGGGGCCGGCTGGTTCGGGAGTGGCTGTGGGGTCTGGAGCCGGGGTGGCCGTAGCTTCTGCGGCGGGGGCCGGGGCCTCGGTAGCGGCAGCCGGGGCCTGGGTAGCCGGAGCGCTGCCGCCACATGCGGCCAAAAAGGCCTGGGCGGTGCTTAACGACATGCCCAGCAACAATGCCCTGCGAATAAATTCGCGCCGTCCAATTTTGTTTTGTTGCAACAGATCCTGCAAACTTTCTTGGCTATTAAGTTTCTTTGTCACCTTGTTTCCTCCTCTTGCTATAAAATAAAAATATTAATGGTTATTTTTTGGCGTCTCCCTTGACCCCTGAGAGTTCCCCCAAAGTTATCATTTATCTTTTGGAGACTCTTTCTTATGCTTTTTTAGGAGAACAAGGTAGAAACCTCTCTACCGTCCGAATTTACCCCAAAATTGATAAGACCACTGCGCCAATGATGGGAAATTAAGATGATTTCCAGCGTATGTTGAACAAGAAAATTAAGCGAACCGGATAGCTTGTGAGGGAAAAATTGACGGGTATAAAATTATATATTATAATCGCCTAAATTGTCAAATGGTCAAACCATTTTACTGATAACGGGTAATCTGTTGACATCTTCCTTTGACCCCATAAAATTTGAGGTTATCCGCAACGCCCTGCTAGAAGCCACCGAAGAAATGGCCATCGCTCTGCGGCGCAGCGCCTACTCCACCAACATCAAAACCCGGGCCGATTTCTCCTGCGCCCTGTTTGACCGCAACATGCAGCCTGTCGCCCAGGCCTTTGCCCAGCCCAACCATTTGGGGTCGCTGGGTAAATCAGTCCCCCGCGTTATTCAGGAATATGGTCCCCAAAATCTCGGTCCCGGCGACGCGATTTTAGCCAACGATCCCTACTTGCGTGGCGTTCACCTGAATGACATCACCCTCATTTCACCCGTTTATGCCGGTGATGAGCTTTTGGGGTATGTGGCCAGCCTGGCCCACCACGTTGACGTTGGCGGCGGCGCGCCGGCCAGCGTGGGCGCGTTTCAGGAAGTGTACCAGGAAGGCATCATCATCCCGCCGGTCAAACTGGTGCAGAATGGACAAATTGTCAATGACGTGTTTCGACTGGTGCTGGCCCAAATCCGTTCCAAACATGAAACTGCCGGCGACCTGCGCGCCCAGATAGCGGCCAACAACACCGGCGCGCGCCGCTTGCAGGCGCTCGTTAAGCGGATGGGCCGGGAAACCGTGGCCTTTTACATTGATGAGCTGTTAAGCTACACCGAGCGCCGCACCCGCGCCGAAATTACCAGATTGCCGCAGGGCGTTTACACCGCCGAAGGCGTAATGGATAGCGACGGCTTCACCGACCAGCCGGTTCGGTTGGCGGCCAGGGTTGTCATCAATGACGAGGGAATCCTGTTTGACCTGTCCGGCTCCGACCCGCAACGCCGGGCGCCGGTTAACGCCACCTACGCCCAAACCTACTCCGCCTGCGCTTATGTGCTGAAATGTCTCATCGACCCCGATGTGCCGGTTAACGCCGGTTTTTATCGCCTGGTGCGCCTGATTGCGCCCGAAGGCAGCGTGGTCAACTGCTTGCCGCCCGCGCCGGTGGTGGGCGGCTGGGAAAACAACGCCCGCCTGACCGATGTGATTCTCAAGGCTCTGGCCCCGGCCCTCCCACAGCGGATTCCTGCCGGCACCAAGGCTATGATTTGCCACGCCGGTTTTGGCGGCGCCGACCCGCGCAACGGTCAATATTACTGCTTTTTGGAAACCCTGGCCGGCGGCTACGGCGGTCGCGCCGCCAGCGATGGCCCCGATGCCGTACAAACCCACGGCCAAAACACCGAAAACGCCCCCATCGAGGAAACCGAAATCAATTATCCCGTGCGTATTCTGCGTTACGAATTAGTGAATGATTCCGAAGGCCCCGGACGGCAGCGTGGCGGCCTGGGCCTGCGCCGCGATTATCTCTTTCCCGACCATCAGGTTTCCTTCACCATTCTGGCCGACCGCGAGCGTTGGGGGCCGTGGGGCTTGTTTGGAGGGCAGGCCGGCCGGCGAGCCGGCTATCTGCTCGTTTCCGATAACCGGGAAACGGAGTTGGGGTCAAAAGTGACCCTGCAACTCAGCCCCGGCCAGGTTATCAGCTACCGCACCTGCGGCGGCGGCGGTTACGGCCTCCCCACCCAACGAAACCCCCAACTGGTTTTGCGCGATGTGCGCGAAGGCAAAGTAAGCGCGCAGCGGGCGCGGGATATTTACGGCGTGGCTGTTAACCCCGATACCTGGACCATCGACGAGCCAGAAACCGCCCGGCTGCGCCGGATGATGGATTGACAGGGCCATCTTCGGCGGTAACGCGAATTAAAATCCAACCCACCCCCACCCGCCGCCTGCAGCGACTCCCCTCTCCCAACTTGGGAGAGGGGTTGGGGGAGAGGGCCTATTTTCAAAGGAGAATTATCCCCATGTCATCAACCATTATTTCCAGCCCAACTTCCCGCGTGCAATTTGGCCTGGCGCGGGTCGATATCACCCCGCCGCCCAACATCTACCATCGCCTGTGGGGGGCCGCCCGGCACGACCGGGCCACCGGCATCCACCGCCCCCTCACCGCCGAGGTAATGGTTTTTGGCCCCATTGGCGGGCCGCCGCAGTTTATCCGGGCCGAGCTTGATTTGCCGGGGCTGGTCAAATACCAGCATGACGACATGCTCCAGGGGCTGAGCGAGGCCGGCGGCCTGCCCGTTGGCCAGATTGTGGTCAGCTACTCCCATAGCCATTCGGCGGGCTGGTACGTGCCAGACCGCTTTCAGATGCCCGGCGGCGACCTGATTCCCCCCTACCTGGAGTCGCTGAAAACAAAATTGCAGCAAGCCTGCCGCCAGGCGCTCGGCAAGGTGCAGGATGTGACCATCACCTATGGGATGAGCCAGTGCGACATGGCTGCCAACCGGGATTATTGGGATGAAGACAACGGCATCTACACCTGCGGTTACAACCCCGACGCGCCCGCCGATGAATCGGTGGTTGTGGGGCGCGTCACCGACTCGGCGGGCAAACTGGTGGCGGTTATGGTCAATTACGCCTGCCACCCCACCACCCTGGCCTGGGAGAATACGCTGATTAGCCCCGATTACGTGGGGGCCATGCGCGAGGTCATCGAGCAGATAACCGGCGCGACCTGCGTTTTTACGCTGGGCGCTTGCGGCGACCAGGGGCCGCGCGACGGATTTGTGGGCGATACGGCTATTGCCGACCGCAACGGCCGGCAACTGGCCTATGCCGCCCTCTCGGCGCTGGAGTCGCTGGACCCGCCGGATACAGAGTTTGAATACCAGGGGCCGGTCATCTCCGGGGCCACGCTCGGCGCCTGGGCCGCCGTGCCCTTGACCGGCGAACGGCTGGCCGAAACCTCCATCTTTAGCGGCGGCACTTACACCGTTGACCTGCCGCTCAAGCCCCGGCCCGACCCGGCAGCCCTGCAACAACAGCTTGACGACCTGCTGGCCCGCGTGGCCGAGGCCGACGCCCGCGGCGCGACCATCGAGGCCCGCGATTTGAACGCTCACGCCGAACGCGCCCGCCGCTGGCTGGCCCGAATTAAAGATTTGCCCGCCGGCGACACGCTGCCGCTCAGTTACTCGGTTTACCGCATGGGCGATGCCGTGTGGGTGACGTGCGGCGGCGAACCCTACAATATTATTCAGGTTGAACTGCGCGAGCGATTTCCCGATTTTCTGGTGATTTTTTCGCCTCTGGCCAGCGAGCTGCAGGTGGCTTATCTATTGCCGGAGGATCGCTACGGCCAGGGATTGTATCAGGAAGAGCCGTCTATTTTAGCTCCCGGCTGCCTGGAAAAATTGACCGAAGCCATAGCCAACCGGATGGAGGAGTTAATATGATGTTTGCGCTTCAAAATTGACACTCCTGTGAAAATAGCGCCGCAGGCCGGGGGGCTTGGGGGGTGTCCCCCCTACTTTTTTCATCACCCGGTGCGGCAGCGCCGCTGCGGTCAGTCTCTTTTATAGAAAGATGTTATCAGATGTCAACGAACCGGCTTTCCCAACCCGTCCACGATATTCGCTTTCTGTACGATTTGAAAGTACCCACCCGCGACGGCCTGAAACTGTCCGCCGATGTTTTTTTGCCCAAGGGCGGCGGCAGCTTTCCGGTGATGTTTTTGCGCACCCCGTATGAAAGCCTGCTGCAAATGCACATCGAGTGGGCGGTCTGGTGGGCCAAACGGGGCTACGCCGTGGTTATTCAGGATGACCGGGGCCGCTTCGAGTCCGAGGGCGTCTTTTACGCCTACCACGATGACGGCCCCGACGGCCACGACGCCCTGGAATGGATTGCCGGGCAGCCCTGGTGTAACGGCAAAATCGGCATGAGCGGGCGCTCTTACGGCGGCATTGTGCAGTGGCAGTTGGCCCCCTTTCGCAGCCCGCACCTGACCGCGCTGGCCCCGCAGGTGATTATGGGCGATTATTTCAAAGATTGCCACCGCATCGGCGGAGCGGTGCAGTGGGCGCTGACCATCGCCGCGGCCATTACCTTTTCCACCGCCGTGGCCTTTGTGCAGCAGGGCGCGCGCCACATTTTTGGCAACCAGCGTTTTTATCGACATTTGCCCCTCATCAGCGCCGATGTTGAGGCCATTGGCCGCGAGATTCCCTTCTACCGCGACTGGCTGACCCACGACCTGTACGACGACTACTGGCGGGCCATCAACACCGAGGAAAAGCTGGACCAAATCGACCTGCCCGTTTGCCAGCAGGCTGCCTGGTTCGACCCCTACACCGCCTCGATGTTCCGCATGTTCAACGGCATGCGCCAACGCGGCTACTCCGAGCGCGCCCGCCGCAACCAGAAAATCTATGTCATCCCCTGGACGCACCACATCCCCGAAGGCTCCCAACTGGGCGACCTGGATTTTGGCCCCGGCGCTTACGTAGATTTAAAGGAAGAGGATTTGCGCTGGTTCGATTACTGGCTCAAGGGCATCGACACCGGCATCATGGCCGAGCCACCCATTCGCCTGTTTGTGATGGGTGAAAATGTGTGGCGCAACGAAGACGAGTGGCCGCTGGCTCGCACCCAGTTTACGCCCTGCTACCTGCATAGCCACGGCCAGGCCAACTCGCTGCACGGCAATGGTACGCTTTCGCCCGACCCGCCCGGCAACGAGCCGCCGGACCGCTTCGATTACGACCCCAACAACCCGGTTCCGACCCTCGGCGGCAACAACTCCACCTGGACCCTGATGAAATTTGCCGCCGACCAGATTCGGCCCGGCCCCATCGACCAGCGGCCCATCGAGCGGCGCGACGACGTGCTGGTTTACACCGGCGCCGAGCTTGAGCGCGATTTGGAAGTGACCGGCCCGCTGGAGATGGTGCTGTACGCCGCCTCCTCCGCCCGCGATACCGATTTCACGGCCAAACTGGTCGATGTCTACCCCGACGGCTACGCCATCCACCTGGCCGAAGGTATCATCCGGGCGCGCCATCGCCGCAGTTTTGAAACGGCCGATTTTTTGCAGTCCGGCGAAGTCGAAGAGTATCGCATTGAACTGGCCCCTACCAGCAACGTTTTCAAAAAAGGGCATCGCCTGCGGGTCGAAATCTCCAGCTCCAACTTCCCCCGCTTCGACCGCAACCTGAACACCGGCGAGAGCATCGCTACCGGCGCCCGCATGCAAATTGCCCGTCAAACCGTGCTGCACACGTCTGAATACCCGTCGCACATAATTTTGCCGGTCATTCCCAGGTAACGTGAAACGTAGGGCGTGTTCCGTAAAAGGTCTTTACGCAATACGTTTCAAAATTAGCATCACTGGACAAACACCTATGCCATCCATCCGCCTCGCCCTTTGCTCAGACACCCATTTCTGGCCCGGCGCGACCCGCTGCTATAGTTCTCAAGAGAGCCAGCTTCAGCCCTGGTCGGAGCAGATTCAAGACTCGCTGCTGGCGGAACTCAAAGCCGCCGCGCCGGATTTGGTTTTGCACCTGGGCGATTTCACCTGCGGCGGGGGTCACTTTGAAATGCCGCACCCTGAATTTTTTAACACGCTGGCCGCCACCATCGAGGCGTTCCGCTCGCTGCCGGCGGAGTTTTACGGCCTGCCCGGCAACCACGATTGCCCGGAACGGGGCGACTGGTCTTTTGCTGCGCAGCAGCTTGGCCTGGAGCCGGGCCTGGGCCGCACTATCGACCTGCCCCAGGCCCGGCTGGTGCTGCTCAACGCCCAGGGGCACGCGCCGGAGCAAATCGCTGCCACCTGGCCTCGCGGCCCCAACGCCGGCTGGGTCAATCAGGCTGAGTTGGCCCGGCTGGACGACTCGCTGGCCGCCGCCGGCAGCCGGCCCGTTATCATCTTTAGCCACCAGTTGCTACAACCGTGGGTTGGCGACCAGCCCTGGAAAGATTTGTACGCCGTTGAAAACGCCGGGGCAGTGCTGGCGCTGCTGGCCCGTCACGGCAATGTGCGGGCCGTCATCCAGGCCCACGCCCACCGGCTGGATGTCCGGCAGGCTCCGGTTGGCCGGAGCGAGTGCTGGTTTGTTATTATCCCGGCCGTTATTGAGTATCCGCTGGCCTGGATTCAACTTGATTTAACCCCGGTTGACCTGCAAGTAGCGGTCCAAAAATTGCCGGTGCCGGAGTTGGCCGCCATCAGCCGGGATAGCGGCGATGGCCAGGGCTGGCGGGCCGGTCGACCCGAATGGAACAAATTCAGGATTCCTTTATGACCTCCAAACAGACTATTCGCCTTGGGGCCGATGTTGGCGGCACCTTCACCGATGTCGTTCTTATCACCGCCGGGGGCGACCTGTGGCGTTACAAAGTACCCTCGACGCCGCCCAATTTTGAGCAGGCCGTGCTGCAAGCGGTCGAATATTTATTGAATCTGGCCGATTTGCCCGGCGCCGCCGTCACCGAAGTGGCCCACGGCACCACCGTAGCCACCAACGCCGTGCTGGAGCATCGCGGCGCGCACACGGCCCTGATTACAACCCAGGGCTTTCGGGATGTGCTGGAACTGCGCCGCATCCGCGCCCCGCAAATGTATGATTTATTTTTCGACAAGCCCAAACCGCTGGTGGAGCGCTACCTGCGCTTTGAACTGCCGGAACGGATATCGGCCGCCGGAGAAGTTCTCAAAGCGGTCAACGAGGCCGACCTGCACGGGTTGAAAGAAAAGCTGGAACAGGAGCGGGTCGAGTCGGTGGCGGTCTGTCTGCTGCACGCCTACGCCTATCCCCGGCACGAAATCCGGGTGGGCCAGTTTTTGGCCCGGCACCTGCCCCAGGTGCAGGTCTCGCTCTCGTCCGAGGTGCTGCGCGAGCGGCGCGAGTACGAGCGCACCGCTACCACGGTGGTCAATGCCTACGTGCGCCCGGTGATGCAAAAATATTTGCAGGCGATGCGGCAGGGGCTGCGCGCCCAAAAAATAGACGCGCCGTTGTTGATCATGCAATCGGCGGGCGGGCTGGCCCCGGAAGAAGAGGCCGGGCTGCGGCCGGTCTTTGTGCTGGAGTCCGGGCCGGCTGCCGGGGTGCTGGCGGCCAACTTTATGGCTAAACGGCTGGGGCTGAAAAATGTCATCACCTTTGATATGGGCGGCACCACGGCCAAAGCCGCCATGATTGAAGAGGGCCTGGTGGCGTACAGCCCGGAGTACGAAGTCGGCGCGTCGCTCTCTGCCGGCAACCGGCTGGTGGGCGGCGGCGGAGAGTTAATCCGCGCCCCCAGCATCGACCTGGCCGAGGTGGGAGCCGGCGGCGGCAGCCTGGCCTATCTGGACCGGGCCGGCGGTTTACGGGTTGGCCCGCGCAGCGCCGGAGCCATTCCCGGCCCGGCCTGCTACGGGCGCGGCGGCGCTGAACCGACCGTGACCGACGTCAACGTGGTGCTGGGTTACATCCGGCCCGGCAAGCTGGCCGATGGCGAGGTCAGCATCGACCCGGAAGCGGCCCGGCAGGCTGTTTTTGACCACGTGGCGCGTCCCCTGAATTTAAACCTGCTGCAAGCCGCCGAGGGCATCCACCGCATTGCCAACGCCCGGATGATGCGGGCGCTGCGGGCCGTCTCTACCGAGCGGGGGCGCGACCCGCGCGATTTTGCGCTGATGGCCTTTGGCGGCTCCGGCCCGGTGCACGCCGCCGGCCTGGCCCGCGAGCTGTACATTGAGCAAACCATTATTCCGCCGCTGCCCGGCCTGTTTAGCGCGTTGGGGCTGCTCTTTTCCGGCGTGGAGCATCACAGCGTGCGCAGTTGCATGCTTTCCGGCCAGGGGCTGAACGCGCAGGCGCTGCGGCAAATCCAGGCCGAGATGCAGCGGGACATGCTGGCCCAGTTTCAGGCGGAGGGTTTCGCCGCTGCTGACGTGTCGCTAAATTACAGCGTTGATGCGCGTTTTCAGGGCCAGGCCTCGGAAATTAGAATCCCGCTGGCCGGCGTCAGCGCCGCCTCGGTAACGGACAGCGTGGTGCGGGCGCTGCAAACCGCCTTTGAAGATGAGCACGAACGGCTGTACGGCCACCGCTCCGACCCCGATAACCCGGTTGAAGTGATAGCCGTGCGGCTGGTGGGCCGGGCCATCACCCACGAGCAGGCCGGCGGGCCGCTCAACCCGGCCGGGCAGCAACAGCCCGTCGAGACCGGCCTGAGCCGCCTCGCTTATTTTGGCGACTCGTGGGGCACGGTTGACACGCCGGTCGTCGCTCGGAGCCAGATAACGGGCGCAACTCGCGGCCCGCTGCTGATTGACGAGTATGACTCGACCACGGTAGTGCCGCCGGACATGCAGGTCCGGCTGGATAACGAGGGAAATATTGTAATGAGTCCGCTAAAGGGATAAAGTCCATGATTATTGACGTTCATACCCACACCCCGCTTTATCGTGACGCCGTTCCGCCGGAGCAGATGGTGATGAACCACATGTGGCGGCCCGACCGGCCGGTGCAGGCCACGGTAAGCTGGCAGGATTACATGGACAATATGGCCGGGGTTGACCGGGCCATTGTCTTTGGCATCGCCTGGAACCCCGACGGCAGCGGCAGCGGTTTAAGCCCCGGCGTCCCCAACTACACCGCCGGCAACCTCAACGACGACACCGCCGAGTTTGTAGCCGCTTACCCGGATAAACTGATTGGTTTCATGTCCGTGCATCCCTACGCCCCCACGGTGCTGGATGAGATTGAGCGCTGCCGCACCGATTTGGGGCTGCGCGGCATCAAGCTGGGGGCCAACTACCAAAATTACGACCCGCTGGACGACCGCGCCCTGAAAATTTACCGCCGGGCCGAGGAGTTGGGGCTGCCCATCCTGTTCCACACCGGCACCTCGCCGGTGCAGATGGCGCCCATCCGCTACTCCCACCCGCTGGTCATGGACCAGGTGGCCATGCGCTACCCCGATTTGAAAATGATTCTGGCCCATATGGGCCACCCCTGGCAGGCTGATACCTGCGTGGTCATCCGCAAACACCCCAACGTCTACGCCGATGTGTCGGCCCTCTTTTATCGCCCCTTCTCTTTTTACGAGGCCCTGCGCAAAGCCGCCGAATGGAACGTGCTCCACAAACTCCTGTTCGGCACCGATTACCCTGTCACCACGCCCCTGGAGAATTTCGACGCGCTGCGCCGCGTGAATCACATCGTGGAAGGCACCAACTTCCCCCGCGTGCCGGAAGAGGCCATCGAAGCGATTATTAACCGCAACAGCCTGGAATTGCTGGGATTGGAGTAGTCAAGATTATCAAAGAAATGCCAGTTATCAGAAGCCAGCTTATCATTGACAAAACCGAGGTGGTGGCCGAAAACGGCGTCGTTACCTCAATGCACCCGCTGGCTTCGGCGGCCGGGCTTGAAATTTTGCAGCAGGGCGGCAACGCCACCGACGCAGCCATTGCCACGGCTTTCGCCTCCGGGGTGGTCGAGCCGTTTATGAGCGGGCTGGGTGGCGCGGCCTACGGCATGGTGTACGATGCCGCCAGCAACAAAACTGTCACCTTTGACGGAGCGGTGATGGTGCCTCGGGCCGGCCGGGAGGATATGTTCGACCTGCTGCCGGCCGGGGCCAAAGGGTCGGGCGCGTATGGCTGGCGCGGCACCAAAGGCGACGCCGCCGAAACCGGCTATCGCGCCGCGATTGTGCCGGGGGCCGTGGCTACCTACGCCAAAATGTTAGAGATGTTTGGCACCATGTCGCTGGCGCAGGTGCTGGCCCCGGCCATCCGGCTGGCCGCCGAAGGCTTTCCCGTGGATTGGTACGTGTTTGCCAACTGCGCGGCGGCGCTGCAACGGTTGCAACATTTCCCGCATATTATGTCGGTTTTTTACAAGCCCAACGGCGCGCCGTTTCAGACCGCCACGCGCGACGATATCAGCAGCGCCGACCGGCTGGTGCAGGCCGACCTGGCCCGCACCATGCAGCGTATCGCCAGGGAGGGGCCGGACGTATTTTACAGCGGCGAAATTGGACAGGCCATCGCCCGCCACGTTTCCGAAAATGGCGGCCTCATCACCGAACAGGATATGGCCGATTACCGGGTGCGCGTCCGCGAGCCGCTGGCAGTGGATTATCGCGGCTACCGCATCGAGATGATTTCCGAAAACAGCGGCGGCCCAACCGTCGCCCAGATGTTCAACATTCTGGAGGGGTTTGACCTGCCCGGCCTGGGCCACAACACGGCCCAATCGCTGCACCTGATTGGCGAGGCGATGCGGCTGGCCTTTGCCGACCGCTTTACTTACCTGGGCGACCCGGAATTTGACCCCATCCCGCTGGCCGGGCTGCAATCCAAAGCTTACGCGGCGGCGCGTCGAGCAGCCATTGATTTGCGCCGAGGCCCCGTGGCCCAGCCGGTGGGCGACCCGTGGCCCTTTCAGCCGGGCGGCAAACCATCCCGCGCAACGCTGCGCCCCGGCGGCGATTACGCCGACCAGCACACCACTCACCTCACCGTCATCGACCGGGAGCGCAACATGGTCTCGCTGACCGCCTCGCTGGGCCAGCGCTTTGGTTCGGGCGTGGTGGCGCCGGGCACCGGGGTGGTGTTTAATAACGGCATGATGTGGTTTGACCCGGAGCCGGGAAAAATCAACTCGATTGCGCCGGGTAAGCACGCCCTGCACGCCGGCGCCCCGGCCCTGGTGTTCGATGAGCGGGGGCCGCTGCTGACTGTGGGCGTTCCCGGCGGGCGAATGGTGCTGACCTCGGCCTTGCAGGTGATGCTCAACGTGCTGGATTACGGGCTGGGTATGCAGGCCGCCATCAGCGCGCCGCGCATCCACGCCGAAGTTGGCCCGCTCTGGATTGAGCCGCGCTTTCCGCCGGAAGTTATCGCCGGGCTGCGCCAAATCAGAGAGGACGTGGCCCTGCGGCCCGAAACCTTTTTGATTAGCTCATACTATGGCCGGCCCAACGGCATCCTGATTGACCGTGAAAGCGGGCTGCTGCGCGGCGGCGTTGAGCCGTACAAAATCAGCACGGCGATGGGATTCTAAGGGCAATACTTTTCAAATAAGACATCGCGCATGTCATTCTGAGCGACCGTAGGGAGCGAAGAATCTCCAGGTAGCCTCCATAATTTGGCTGATAGCCCGAAGATTCTTCACTCCGCTGCGCTCCGTTCAGAGCAACTGTGATAAAAGTCAAATAGTCGATTAGGAAGTAGAGGGGTTC
>CAZAPG010000079.1:0-3163 GCA_964486935.1 uncultured Caldilineaceae bacterium
GGAACCCCTCTACTTCCTAATCGACTATTTGACTTTTATCACAGTTGCTCTGAGGCCACAGGCCGAAGAATCCCTGATGCGTGAGTTTGCAGGAGTTGTTCTCAATGGATCATCAAAAATTCAACCGGGCCATTGCCCAAATTGACGCCGCCAACGCCGCAGACCCAAATCTGATGGAGGACAACGGCCAGCTACGCCCGCTGGAACTGGTTCACGCCGAGCGCCGGAGCGAGTGGATTGAGCGACTGGCGGGCGATGATGCTTCCGAGGCGCTGCGGCTGGCGGCGCGGGCGCAGCATATCCGCCGCTGGGAAATTCCCCGCGATCGCTATCCCCGCGACCGGGCCGGCTACCTGGCCTGGCGCAATGATTTGAAAACGTTCCACGCCGAAAAAACCGCCGAAATTCTGCGAGAGGTCGGATACGGGGACGAGCTGGTTGAGCGGGTCAAAACGCTGATTTTGAAAAAGCGGCTCAAACTCGACCCCGAAGTGCAGGCGCTGGAAGACTCGCTCTGTCTTGTTTTTCTGGAAACCCAATTCAGCGGGTTTGCCAAAAAAGAGGCGGACAAAATCGTCGATATTGTCCGCAAAAGCTGGCGCAAAATGTCGCCCAGGGGCCGGCACTTCGCCCTGCAACTCCCAATGAGCAACGCAGACCGGGCCATCGTCGAGGCGGCGCTGGCCGAGTAATCCGTTCCCCCAATCTGAAAATATTATGTTATAATGGGGCTGATGTGAGTGAAACATCAGCCTTTTTATTTCAAGCGAGTTTGGAACCGTGATTGTTAGCTTGCGATGCCCTATCTACCTCGCTTCACAACCACACTTAAATCCAGTTTCCGGGCTGGATTTTTTGTTTACGGATTCAAGCCTTTGGTGATATTATTAGAAAATCAAACCTGGAATCTCAAAGCTGGCTTTGAGATTACCTTCAACGGAGACATTCATGGCCCGTACTGAAAACGTAAAAAAGCACGCCGACTTCATTTGGAGCGTAGCCGATTTGCTGCGCGGCGACTACAAGCAGGCCGATTACGGCAAAGTGATTTTGCCCTTTACCGTTTTGCGCCGCCTCGATTGCGTGCTGGAACCAACCAAAGACAAGGTGCTGGATTTTTACCAGAACAAACTCCCGGCCATGAACCTGAAAAACCCGGAGCCGGTGCTCAACAAAATGGCCGGCTACACCTTTCACAACACCAGCAAATACACCTTTCAAAAACTCACCGAGGACCCCAACCACGTTGCCGCCAACCTGAAAAACTATATCAATGGCTTTTCGGCCAATGGCCGCGAAATCATTGAGTATTTCAGCTTCAATAATCACATTGACCGGCTGGACGAGGCCAACCTGCTTTTTTTGGTGGTGCAGCGTTTTGCCAATATTGACCTGCACCCCAACGCTGTTTCCAATACCGAAATGGGTTACATTTTTGAGGAACTCATCCGCAAATTCTCCGAGCTTTCCAACGAAACCGCCGGGGAGCATTTTACCCCCCGCGAGGTCATCAAACTGATGGTCAATGTGTTGTTTTTGAATGACAAAGACATTCTGACCACGCCCGGCATTGTCAAAACCATTTACGACCCGGCTTGCGGCACCGGCGGCATGCTCTCTGTCTCCGAGGATTACATCCGCGAGTTGAATCCCCAGGCCAGGCCGGTAGTTTTTGGCCAGGAACTCAACCCGGAGTCTTACGCCATTTGCAAATCCGATATGCTCATCAAGGGCCAGGATGTCGCCAATATTAAATTTGGCAACACCTTTACCACCGACGGCCTGGCCGGGGAGCAGTTTGATTATATGCTCTCTAACCCGCCCTTTGGCGTGGAGTGGAAAAAGGTGGAAACGCACATCAAAAAGGAGCACAAGACCAAAGGCTACGCCGGGCGCTTTGGGGCCGGCTTGCCCCGCATCTCCGATGGCTCGTTTCTCTTTTTGCAGCATATGATTGCCAAAATGAGGCCCGATGACGGCGGCTCGCGCATTGGCATTGTTTTTAACGGCTCGCCCCTCTTTTCCGGCGGCGCGGGCAGCGGCGAGAGCGACATCCGCAAATGGATTATTGAAAATGATATGCTGGAAGCCATTATTGCCATGCCCGACCAGCTTTTTTACAACACCGGCATCTTCACCTACGTCTGGATTTTGACCAACCGCAAAACGCCGGAGCGCAAGGGTAAAGTTCAGTTGATTAACGCCATCTCTTTTTACCAGAAGATGAGCCGCAGCCTGGGCAACAAGCGCAACATTATGTGCGACGGCGATGAGTGCCAGCCCGACCAGATTGCCGAAATCACCCGCATTTACGGCGATTTTACCGAAGGCGAGTTTTGCAAAATTTTTGACAATGAGGATTTTGGCTACCAACGCATTACGGTTGAGCGCCCGCTGCGGCTCAACTTTCAGGCCAGTGAAGAGCGCATCGCCCGGCTGGAGGATGAAGCCGCCTTTGCCAATTTGGCCCGTTCCAAAAAGAAAGGCCAGGCCGCCAGAGACGAAATTGCCGAGGGCCGGCAGTTGCAGGCCGCTATTAAGGCCGGTTTAAAGACTGGAGCAGTCTTCAAGACTGCTCCAGTCTTTAAAAACCGGGATGCGTTTGAAGCCGAACTACAAGCCGCCTTTGACGCCGCCGGTCTCAAACTAACCGCCCCCCTCAAAAAAGCCATCCTCAACGCCCTGTCCGAGCGAGACGAGAGCGCCGATATTTGCACCGACAGCAAAGGCAACCCGGAGCCGGACGCCAGCCTGCGCGATTACGAGAACGTGCCGCTCAAAGAGGACATCCAGAGCTACTTTGAGCGCGAAGTGCTGCCCCACGTCCCCGATGCCTGGATTGACCACAGCAAAACCAAAATTGGCTACGAGATCAGCTTTACCCGCTACTTTTACGAGTACAAGCCCCTGCGCTCCCTGGCCGAGATCCGGGCCGACATTCTGGCCCTGGAAGCCGAAACCGAGGGGATGCTCCACGAGGTGCTGGGGGCGGAAGAAGATTGGAGAAGAAGTTTAGATTGGAGCAGTCCTCAAGACTGCTCCAATCTGGAGGCGACGGAATGAAACTTTGGATACAGGAAGACCGGTGTAGTTTAGACTGGCGCAGTCTTCAAGACTGCTCCAATCTGAAGGCGACGGAATGAAACTTTGGATACAGGAAGAC
>CAZAPG010000079.1:3263-20402 GCA_964486935.1 uncultured Caldilineaceae bacterium
AATGAAACTTTGGATACAGGAAGACCGGTGTAGTTTAGACTGGCGCAGTTTTCAAGACTGCTCCAATCTGGAGGCGACGGAATGAAACTTTGGATACAGGAAGACCGGTGTAGTTTAGACTGGCGCAGTTTTCAAAACTGCGCCAGTCTGGAGGCGACGGAATGAAACCCTACCCGGCTTACAAGGACTCCGGCGTTGCGTGGATTGGCGAGGTGCCGGAGGAGTGGGAAGTTGCGAAATTAAAGTGGGTTGCAGCATTTCACTATGGCGATTCACTTTCTGCCCAAGATAGGGGAGATGGTGATGTACCTGTCTATGGGTCCAATGGAATTGTCGGAACTCATAGTCAAGCAATCACAAAAGCACCTTGCATTATTGTTGGCAGAAAAGGTTCTTTTGGAAAAGTAAACTTTAGTGAAATTCCGTGCTTCCCAATAGACACCACTTTTTTTATCGACTCGACAGCTACGTCTCACAATTTATATTGGTTGTTCTATCTCTTGCCGTTACTTGGTCTTGATGAATTTTCCAGAGATTCGGCTGTACCTGGGTTAAACCGAGAAGATGCCTACGCAAATATGATTCCACTCCCCCCACCTGCCGAACAAACCGCCATTGCCGCTTACCTCGACCGCAAGACCGCCCAAATAGACACCCTCATCGAGCGGAAACGCCGCCTCATCCAACTGCTGCAAGAGGAGCGCACCGCCCTCATCAGCCAGGCCGTCACCAAGGGGTTAGCGGGGTTAAAGATAGATTGGCGCAGTCTTCAAGACTGCGCCAATCTCCCGCCCGATTACAAAGACTCCGGCGTCGAGTGGATTGGGGAGGTGCCGGAGGGGTGGGAGGTTGTGAAGCTAAAGTATCTTGCCCACATAAAATACGGGTTAGGACAACCTCCACGGCAATTGGACGGTGGGCTACCTCTGATTAGAGCCACAAATGTTTCCAGAGGAAAAATCACAGAAACAGATTTGGTTTTTGTTGACCCGGCAGATGTGCCGTATGCAAGAGACCCATTGTTGAAAACTGATGATATTATTGTTGTCAGAAGTGGAGCATATACGGGGGACTCGGCAATTATACCATCCAAATTCAACGGTGCTGTAACCGGATACGATATGGTCGTCAGAATGGTTGATGTCCTGCCCAAGTTGATTGCCTACGTATTATTGAGCAATTATGTGCTTCAAAATCAAATTTTTTTGCATCGCTTAAGGGCGGCTCAACCCCATCTAAATGCAGAAGAATTAGGGGAAACATTAATTTTAGTTCCACCAGCTAAAGAACAAACCGCCATCGTCGCCTACCTGGACGAGAAAACCGCCCAAATTGACCAGACCATTGCCCGCGCGGAACGGCAAATCGAACTGCTGCAAGAGTACCGCACCGCCCTCATCTCGGCGGCGGTCACGGGCAAAATTGATGTGAGGGAGGAGTAGTATAGACTGGCGCAGTTTTTAAAACTGCGCCAGTCTCCAGAAGTAGGGAGAGATTATGACAACAGATACACCGCTCCTGCCGGGGCAGTATTACCACATCTATAATCGGGGCAACAATGGGAGCAACATCTTTTTTGAAGAGCGCAATTATCGCTACTTCTTGAAGCTGTACGCAACCCATATTCAACGGGTGGCTGAAACCTTTGCCTACTGTTTGCTCAGGAATCACTTTCATGTTTTGGTGCGGATCCGAACCGATGAAGAACGGCGCAGCCAGATTAACCAGACTGGCGCAGTCTCCAAGAGCGTGCCAGTTTCAGACCCGGAAACGATTTTAAAACCGCCGCATCGCCATTTCAACAATCTCTTTATTGCCTACGCCAAGGCCATCAACAAAGCTTATCAACGCAGTGGCAGTTTAATGGAGAAGCCCTTCAAACGTAAGATAGTGCAGAGTGAGCGATATTTCACCCAACTCATCACCTACATTCATCAGAATTCCCAGAGACACAACTTTGTTGACGATTTTCGTGATTGGCCTTGGTCATCATATCATACCTTGACCACAACCCACCCAACTCAGTTAAAACGGGATTTTGTGTTGGGTTGGTTTGAGGGAAGGGATAATTTTATTGAAACGCATCAAACAGCAATCAATGAGGCTGACATTAAGCCACTGATTGAAGATGATTGGTTTTAATCGAAACGAGACCTGAAAAGAGACTAGACTGGAGCAGTCTTAAAGACTGCTCCAGTCTGTAAAACCTGTACCAGCCTGTAAAACCAGTCTGGATAACGAGGTAAAGAATGAGCAAAACCAATGAAGCCGCCTTTGAAGCCGCCATTGTCGCCGCCTTAACCCGCAGCGGCGGCTACACCATCGCCGCCGCCGCAGAGTACCACCGCGAGTGGGCCATGTTTCCCCAAACCCTGCTGGCCTTCATTCGCAACACCCAGCCGGACGCCTGGCGCAAACTGGCCGGTATTCACGGCGCGAGCGTGGAAACCAAGTTTTTCCAACGCCTGTTCAAAGAGTTAGACAACCGGGGTATGCTCGATGTTTTGCGCCACGGCATTGTGGATTACGGCGTGCGCTTTAAGCTGGCCTACTTTAAACCGGCCAGCGGCCTCAACCCGGAAACGCTGGCCCTGTACAATCAAAATATCCTCACCGTTACCCGGCAGGTCTACTACAGCCAAAAAAATAAAAACTCCATTGACCTGCTGCTCAGTCTCAACGGCCTGCCGGTGGCCACGGTTGAGCTAAAAAATCAATTTACCGGCCAAAATGTAGCCAACGCCAAACGCCAGTACGCCGCCAGCCGCGACCCTCGCGAACTGCTCTTTCAATTCAAAAAACGCGCCCTGGTTCACTTTGCCGTAGACACCGATGAAGTCTGGATGACCACCCGGCTTGAGGGCGACCGCACCCGCTACCTGCCCTTTAATCAGGGCTTTGGCAAAGGGGCGGGCAATCCGCCCAACCCCACCGGCTACAAAACCGCCTACCTGTGGGAGCAAATTTGGGCCAAAGATAACTGGCTGGAAATTCTTGGCCGCTTTGTTCACCTGCAAAAAGAAGAGGTCAAGCTGGGCGGTAAGCCGTACAAAAAAGAAAACCTCATCTTCCCCCGCTATCACCAGCTAGACGCCGTGCGCCAACTAACCGCCGCCGCCAAAGCAAGCGGGCCGGGCCACAACTACCTTATCCAGCACTCCGCCGGCAGCGGCAAAAGCAACTCCATTGCCTGGCTGGCCTACCGCCTCTCCAGCCTGTACGATGATGAAGACCGGCGCATTTTCGACTCGGTCATTGTCGTCACCGACCGGCGCGTGCTTGACCAGCAGTTGCAGGAAACCATCTACCAGTTTGAACACGTTTCCGGCGTGGTGCAAAAAATAGATAAACACTCCCAACAGTTGGCCGACGCCCTGACTGTGGGTGTCAACATTATTATCACCACCCTGCAAAAGTTTCCCTTTGTGCTGGACAAGATTGGCGAGTTACCCCAACGCAATTACGCCATCATTGTCGACGAGGCCCACAGCTCGCAAGGCGGCGAAGCCTCCAAACAAATGAAAGAAGTGTTGACCGTGATTGATATGGAGCAGGTTTTGAAGGAAGACCTGCACGATTATGAAGTTTCAGAGCCGGGGAATCTCAAAGCTAGCTTTGAGATTCCTGATAAGGAGGAGGATGACGACCCCGAAGACCAAATTCGCAAATCAATGCTGGCCCGCGGCCCACAGCCCAACCTCAGCTTTTTCGCCTTCACCGCCACCCCCAAACCCAAAACGCTGGAAGTGTTTGGTACAAAGAAGAAGACTGGCGCAGTTTCAAAAACTGCGCCAGTTTCCTCACCACCGCCTGAGCCGTTTCATCTTTACTCCATGCGCCAGGCCATCGAAGAAGGCTTTATTCTGGATGTGCTGCAAAACTACACCACCTACAAAACCTACTTTCGCCTCTCCAAAGCCATTGAAGACGACCCCAAACTGAACAAAAAAAAGGCGGCGCGAGCCATCGCCCGTTTTGTGTCGCTCCACCCGCACAACCTGGCCCAAAAAACAGAAGTCATCATCGAGCATTTTCGCCAATGCGTGATGCCCAAAATCGGCGGCAAAGCCAAAGCGATGGTGGTCACCGCCTCGCGCCCCCACGTGGTGCGCTACAAACAAGAGTTTGACGCCTACCTCAAAGCCAAAGGTTATCACGATGTCCGGGCGCTGGTCGCCTTTACCGCTTTTACAGATAAAGAAACCGGCATCGCCTACACCGAAGCCGACATCAACGGCTTTGGCGAACGGGAATTGCCGGAGAAATTCGCCGGGGATGAATACAACCTGCTGCTGGTGGCCGAAAAATATCAAACCGGCTTTGACCAGCCTTTATTGCATACTATGTACGTGGATAAAAAACTGTCCGGGGTAAAGGCCGTGCAAACCCTGTCGCGCCTCAATCGCACCTGCCCCGGCAAAGAAGATACCTTTGTGCTGGACTTTGCCAATAGCGAAGAAGAAATCCTGGAGTCCTTCCAACCCTTTTACGAGAAAACCACTCTGACCGCCATCACCGACCCCAACAAACTCTACGACCTGAAAACCCAACTGGACGACTATCAAATCATCCGGCCCAGCGAGGTTGACTCCTTTGCCCGCGTATTTTTCAAACCACAAAGCATGGGCAGCAAACGCGACCACGGCCTATTAAACAGCTATATTGACCCCGCCGTTGACCGCTACCGGCATTTGGAAGATGAGGAAAAACAGGACGACTTCAAAAACACGCTCACCGTCTTTGTTCGCCTGTACGCTTTTCTGGCCCAAATTATGCCCTTTGCCGATGTGGAACTGGAAAAGCTGTACGCTTACAATCGCTTGTTGTTAACCAAACTACCCAAACAAAATCAGGGTGAACGGCTCAAGCTGGAAGATGAAGTCGCTTTGGAATACTATCGCCTCCAAAAAATCAAAGAGGGCAGCATCTCCCTGCAAAAAAACGGCGATGCGCCGCTGGACCCCGTTTCGGAAGCCGGAACCCGCCGCGAAAAAGAAGAACGGGCCAGACTCTCGGAAATCATAGATGTTCTCAATGACCGCTTCGGCACCGAATTTGAAGAAGCCGACAAATACTTCTTCCGGCAGGTAGAGGAAGATTTGGTCAAGGATGAAACCCTGGCTCAACAAGCCAAAAGCAACACCATTGACAACTTCAAATACGGTTTTGAAGATGTCTTCTTGACCACCCTGATTGGCCGGATGGATTTAAATCAAGAAATATTCGCCAAAATCCTTGACGATGCAGAATTTGGCGATGCCGTGCGGGAGTGGATGCTTAAAAAGGTCTACCAGCGACTCAATGAAGAGATGGGGACGGAGCAGTAATAAAGGCCAAAAACCTGGCAGTTAGCAAAAGCCGGTTATTTAACAAACCGCCAGTGTAAAATAACAAATCATTATAACCGAATTGCTAATCCCGGCTTTTATTGAAGGTTGATTGGGCATCAAACATGCTGTAAAATTGTAACATCTGCCGCCAACCCGCAATCGGCAAAACTCAAGCGATATCCAGAAACAGATCGAGTACTGGCGCGACAGTTCCGATGGAGTTACCAATTTTTCCGGGCGAAAGTAAAGCGCAACAAGAGCTTCAAGCAATGAAAGGTATATTGCAATGGATGAAAGAACAGTTGTAGATATCATTTGTGAATACCTACGGCTTGTTAATCAAGTTGGTATTCTTGCCAGACAAGCTGTTTTATCTGGCTCCTGGGTCAAGGGTGAAGCCGGGGCAGAGAAGGGATTGATTTTTGCATGCAACCCACTAACTCCACCCCTGACATCGTAACCATCATTCTGCTTACCTTTGCCGGGGTGATTCTGGCCTCGGTGGTGCTGGGGGTGTGGGTGCTGTACCGGGTTAAACGGGTAACGCTGCCGGCGAACGCCGATTTTTGGGAAACGCTGCGGGTGACGCCCTTGAGCGTGGTCATCCTGCTGGATTTGCTCGACTTTGGCCTCGATTTTCTCTCCGCGCCGGTGGCCTGGGTGCTGCTCACCCGGCTGGGGCTGGGGCCGCTGCGCTGGGTGGCCGCTATCGAAGGGATTTTGCCCTTTACCCACCTGCTGCCAACCATGACCCTGGCCTGGTTTCTGGCCCGATTAAAAGTATCAAATTAATTTCTCCCCATTTACCCCAAATATGACAATCGCGTTCAGTTGATATAAAATGTCAACCTATGCGTATCTTGATTGTCAATTACGAATTTCCGCCGATTGGCGCGGGGGGCGGCAAGGCCAGCCAAAAAATTGCCGCATGTCTGGTGGATATGGGCCACACGGTGCGGGTCATCACCAGCCGGCCCACCCAGTTGTACAGCTTTTTTGGCAACCTGTGCGTGCTGGTTGGCCTTGGCTTTTGGGTTTACCTGCTCTATGCCAAATTTGCCTTTGACGAAGACCTGAGCGACCACGGCTTTACCATTTTGGGCACGCTGCTGCTGCTCACCGGTTTTATTTTGCGACACACCGGCCTGACCTGGGAATTGACCAACCCCATTCGCGGGTTGAAGCCGCTGGAATTTATCGACGGGGTCGAGGTGCGGCGTATCCCCGTGCTGCGCCAGCGGCAAGAGTATTGCTCTACCTTTGAGATGGGCACTTTTGTGTTGAGCGGGTTGTGGCACAGCCTGCTTCAGGCCCGCGAGTTTCAGCCCGATATTGTCCACATCTTTTTTGGCATCCCCGATGGCCCGATTGGCTGGGCGCTCAAGCGGGCTTACGGCCTGCCCTATCTCATCTCGCTGCGCGGGGCCGATGTGCCTTCCGACGAGGTGAAACGCTTTGCCAAACATTACCGGCTGCTGCGCCCGTTTATTCGCTGGCTGTGGAATGATGCCGACGCGCTGGTCGCCGTCTCTAACGGGCTGCGCGAGTACGCTTTTCAAACCACGCCCGATTTGCCCATCGAAGTTATCCCCAACGCCATCGAGCTGTCCGTATTTACCCCGCCGCTGCGTCGCAACGGCGATGGGCCGGTTAAGCTGCTGTTTGTGGGTCGATTTAACGCCTTCAAGAATGTCGAAAAACTAATTGAAGCGGTTGGCCGGCTCAAAGAGATGGGAGCGGATAATTTTGAGCTGCAACTGGTCGGCGAGGGCGAGCGCCGGGCCAGCGTAGAGCGAATGGTGATTGATAAAGGACTCACCCGGCAGGTGCGTTTTTTGGGTTGGGTCGACCGGGATTCGATTGTAGAGCGTTATCGCCAGGCCGATTTGTTTGTTACGGCCACCACCTGGGAGGGGATGCCCAATACCGTGCTGGAAGGGATGGCTTGCGGCCTGCCGGTGGTGGCTACGCGGGCCTCCGGGTTGGAAGAGTTGGTGCGCGAAGGCGTCAACGGTTATCTGGTTAATATCAACGATACCACCGCCCTGGCCGAGCGAATGTTTGCCCTGATTAACAACCCTTATGAGCGCCGGCGGATGAGCAAAGAAAGCCGAAAAATTGCCGAACAGGAATTTGCCTGGGAATACATTGCCGAGCAATATCAAAAAATTTATCAGCGCATTTTAGATAAACAGGCCCGGCGTGAGTGAAAAAACGGTTTTCAAACAAAAAGTGCAAATTCATTTACAGGGCACCTTTGGCCCATCCATTGACGAACGCCAATCAATGGTGCTTGAGGCCCTGGCCGGGCTGATGGGGGTTTCTCTGGATGAAATTGAGATTTACAACATTTACCGGGGGAGTGTTGTGTTTGAGTTAGGCGTTCCGGTTGCCGGGGTGCAGAAGCTGCGCTCTTATTTGCTGGCTAACAACGCTCAACTTCGGCTGGTGGGTATTAAAAAAGTGTTTCTTGAGCGGTCATCGGGCAAGGTAGAGGTTTGGAGCCTGAAACAAGGACGGTTTGAGCTGGAGGCTTCGGTTGACCCGGACCCGGGTAGTAGTTCGGGCCGGGGCCATATGTTTGTGCCGGGTATCTGGCGCTTTCACGTTATTTACCTGTTTGTAACCCTGCTAATGGGGCTGGCTATTTTTCCCTATTCCCAATTTATTTCATTACTGCTTTTATCCGGCGTGTGCGCCTTTGGCATCGTTCTCTCTGTTTCCAGGCGATTTGTGGCGGCGCATATTCTGGCGGTGGCTATTGGCCTGGGCGCGCCGGTGGTGGTTTTTGCCAGGCTGCTGCCGGTGCAAACGGTTGTCTTTTTTCTCTGTCTGGTTATCGGCCTGACAATGGTTCGCCGGTTTCTGTTTTAACCCACTATGCGATTGCAAACACTTGCCATTTTTGGCCTGACGCTGGCAGGGTTCGCCCTGCGGTTGCGCTACCTCACCACCAGCCATCCCTTTTTTGATGAATACACCACCGTTTTAGCCGCCCGGCAAATTTTGCGCTTTGGCTGGCCGGTGCTACCCTCCGGCCTGTTTTACGAGCACGGGCTGTTATCCACCTATTTGATTGCGCCATTTACGGCCCTGTTCATCAATACGCCTCTGGCCCAATGGCAGCCGGCCCACTGGGGGTTGATGCTCTCTCGCTGGCCCAGCGCCATCGCCGGCACGCTGACCATCCCCCTGATTTATGCCATTGGCCGCAAAGCCCTCTTCCCTCCCTCCTTTCCTTCCTCCCTTCTCCCCGCCTCCCTCCCCCTTCTGGCCGCCGGCCTCTTTGCCCTCAGCCCCGAGGGAATGGTTTGGGGAGGACGCGCCCGTATGTACGCCCTGGCAACGCTGCTGGTGCTGCTGACCGTCTACTGGGCCTATCGAGGCGCGGCGCAGCCGGCCCCGGCCCGCTACCGCTGGCTGGCCCTGCTGGCCCTGCTGGCCACGCTGCTCACCCAGTTTGGCGCGCTGATGCTGGTTCCGGCGCTGGTGGCGGCGATGGTAATTGTGGGGTGGGTTTCGTTTCAGGTTTCACGTCCCACGTCCCATATTCCACGCCCCTGGTTCCTGCGCCCATCCATTCTGCCGGAAGGCGCGGCCCTGGCCGCCGTAATTGGCCTGGCTGTATTTGTCAAGCGATTGGGCCGGCCTGTTGGTTTTGACCCGCTGGCCGAAAACGACAGCGGCAGCATCATGGCCGAATTATTCAAAACCGTCAGTTATCAAACCGCCTTCCATTTCACCTGGGCCGACACGCTGGAATTTTTGGCCCGTCAATTTGGAGTGCTGCACCACTTCTGGCTGTCTATAGCAACCCTGGTTGGCGCGACTATCGGCCTGATAGTCCACTTTAGGCGCCGTAAAGGCGCAAGATTACCACTTACCCATTACCAATCTCCCAATTACTTCATCCTTTTTCTGTGGCTCACGTTTGGACTCATCATCATCGAGATGGTCACGCTGCTGGAGCCTTTTCGCCGCAACCCGCGCTATATTGTTATGTATCTGCCGTTGTTCTACCTCATCGCCGCCTGCGCTATTTTCAACTTCAGATATATTCTAACAGCCCTAGCCGGTCATATCCCCAACTTTACGCCATATGCGCTACGCAACACGCAACGCGCCTGCACAATCGCCTCCCTTCTCCTCTTGAGCCTCTTCACCGCCCTTGGCTTTAACGACCTCCGCATCGCCCTGCTTACGCCGGAGCCGGCCTACGAGCAAGCCTTTGCCCACATCCGCGCCCACTGGCAGCCCGGCGACGCGCTGCTGACGATGAACACCCCGGCTGCCGGCCTGTACCTGGGCCACGTTGATGGTTTCACCGTGCAAAACGAAGCCGACCAGTTCCTGCTCAATGCCAGCACAGCGCCGGTAGACCGCTGGCTGGGCGCGCCCTGGCTGGGCACTGCCGCCAATTTTAACGCGGCGCTTAACCACAGCCCCCGCGCCTGGTTTGTCACCGATACCATTCGCCAGCCGGTCTACTTTAAAGGCAACTGGCAGGCGGTCATCAACAGCCAGATGGAGCAGGTCTGGGCCGGTGATAACGTTGTTGTTTACCGCACCCGCCCCAACCGCGTGCCGCTGCCCGGCCAGCCAGATACCGCCATCAACGCCATGCTGGGCAACTCGACGCAATTGGTTGGCTACACCCTCAACAACGCAACAACTCAAAACTTGACACTCAACCTGACCCTTTTCTGGAAGGCGCTGGCCGCGCTGCCCGCCGACTACACCGTTTTTCTGCACTTGCGTAATCAACAGGGACACACCGTAGCCCAGCGCGACAGCCAGCCGCTAAATGGCGCTTACCCCACCGGCTACTGGCAGCCCGGCGAAACAGTAATTGACCCCATCACCCTGCCCTTACCGCCAAACCTGCCCGCCGGAACCTACACCCTCTACGCCGGCCTCTACCGGCTCGACACGCTGGAGCGGTTGCCCGTAGCCAACGATACCACCGGCGAAAACGCCATCCTGCTGGGAGAGGTGACGCTGCCGTGAGGGAAAGTTTATTAACAAAGCCCCGCCTCATTATTGCCCTGCTCTTATTCCTGCTCGCCCTGCTCCCCCGCCTGCCCGGTTTGAGCCTCTTTCTCACCAGCGATGAAAACACCAACATCTTTATCGCCGGCAGCGATGTTATCGCCGCCTTTTTGCGGGGCGACCTGCGCGGCGCCTACTGGCATTTTTACCCCGGCGTGACGATGAGCTGGCTCGACGCGCTGGGAATGGGCGGGCAGTACCTGCTCGATATGCTGTTGGGCCGGGCATCGCAGCCCTTTACCGAATATATCTATGGCGATATTCTTTCCCTGATTGTCGCCAATCGCCTGCCCTATGCGGCGCTAACCGCGGCGGCTGTTGCGGCGACATACCTGCTTACCCGGCAACTGCTTCCCCAACGAGTCGCGCTGCTGGGTGCGCTGTTTATGGCCTTTGACCCGTTTTTTCTGGCCCACTCCCGCGTGACCCACGGCGACGCGCCGGTGGCCGTTTTTATGAGCCTTTCCGCCCTGGCTTTCTTCATCTTTGCCAACCGGTTTGTTGATGGCTCGCCATCATTGCTCGCAAATTTACGCGCTACACACTCCGCCCTACATCTTATCAAAAATCCCTACTTTATCGCCTCTGCCGTTCTTGGCAGCCTGGCGGCGCTAACCAAAGCCCCCGGCCAATTTATAGCCCTGTTTATTATCGGTTTATCATTGCTGTTTGCTCTCTCTCAAATTCGCCGTTCAAACTACGCAATGCTTAACACCCAATATGCAGTAAAAATTATTGCCCGCTGGCTTGTAGTTATTATTGTGTGGGGACTCATCTCCCTGGCCGTTTTCATCCTGCTGTGGCCCGCTATGTGGGTTGACCCGCCGGGCACCCTTCGCCAGATGTGGACAGAGACTTTTGGCAAGGTTGAAGAAGGCCATCTGGTCTACTTTTTTGGCCGGCCCACCCTCGACCCCGGCCCCTGGTTTTACCTGTACGTCATCCCGTTTCGGCTGACGCCGGTCATTCTCATCGGCAGCGCGCTGTCTCTGTTGTGTTTCATTCCCAAACTCGGCCAGGGCGTCAAAATTGCCAAATTCCCCATCTCCCCGCTTCTTTTGCTCTGGCTCTTTATACTCAGCCTGCTGCTGTTTGGCAACCTCAGCCCCAAAAAGCAGGATCGCTACCTGCTGCCGCTCTTTCCCTTTTTGAACCTGCTGGCGGCGCTTGGCTGGACCGGCCTATTTGAGCTGGCGCGTTATTGGCTTCATGCCAAAAGAGCAGGGAAAACAAACTTTTTTCCTTACTCCCTACTGTATGCTGCCTACTCCCTGCTTTTGCTGCTCCACCTCATCCCCGTTTTTACCTACTATCCCTACTATCTGGCCTACTTTAACCCGCTTATGGGCGGCCCTGCCCGCGCCGCCCAAACCACCCTGATGGGCTGGGGCGAAGGTATGGAGCAGGCGGCGGCCTATCTTAACAGCAAGCCCGACGCCCAAAACCTGTACGTAGCCTCAACGCCCTCGCAAACGTTGCTGCCCTATTTCAAGGGAACCGGCGAAAATTTCTACACCAACGATATCGCCTTGCGCGCCGATTACGTGGTGCTCTATCTGGCTCAAAGGCAGCGGCTGGCCCCCAGCGCGGAGATTGTGCGCTATTTTGAGGCGCAGAAGCCGGAAAAAATCATCACCATCAAAGGGATACCTTATGCCAAAATCTACCCCGGCCCCAAACTCATCCTGTCCGACATCCCGCCCCAAGCCACTCCCGCCAACATCGGCCTGGATAATATTTTGCGGCTGGCCGGCTACCAACTACCCAATGCCCGGTCATCAACCACTAATAACCAATTACCAATTACTTTATACTGGCACGCGCTGGCCCCAATTTCTCAAGATTACACCATCTCCGTCCGCGCCCGCGCCGCCGGTGGCGCGTTGCTGGCTCAACAGGATCAATGGCCGGTAGACGGGTTGCTACCCACCAGCCAGTGGCGGCAGGGCGATTACGTGGTCGATACTCACTCGCTTAAACTTTCCGCGGAGCAGGCGGCGCAGTTCAGCCACTTTGAAATTGTGGTCTACAACGCCCAAACCGGCCAGACTCTTGGCCCGCCCCTAACAATTAACAATGAGCAATGAGCAAGGAGCAATGAGCAAGGAGCAAATCGAAGCAGCCAATTACCAATTACCAGTTACCAATTACCAATTACCTCTCCTCATTATCCTTCTCGTTGCGGCTTTTCTGCGTTTCTATCAACTCCCTGACCTGCCTCCTGGCCTCAATTTTGACGAAGCCGGCAACGGCGTGGCCGCGTTGGACATTTTGAACGGCGCGCCCAAAATCTGGTGGCCCATTGGCGGGGGCAAAGAACCGGCCTGGCCTTATCTGGTGGCGCTCAGCACCGCAATCTGGGGAGCCACCCCCTTTGCGCTGCGCTTTCCGGCGGCCCTGGCGGGAATTCTGACCATTGCGGCAGTGTATCCACTTGTTAGGGTCTTGTTCAAAGGGCAACAGGCCCAAACAGTCGCGCTTTTTACCGCGCTTGGTCTGGCCGGGTCGGCCTGGCATCTCCACTTCAGCCGGCTTGGATTTAGAGCCGTACTGCTACCGCTTTTCTCTACGCTGGCCTTCTACTTTTTCTGGAAGTATCTTCACAACTCCCCCACCCGTTTGGCAGTTCACAGGCTGCGCCTTGTGTTGGCAGCGCTATTTATAGCCCTGGCAATTTACAGCTACCTGGCCGCTCGATTGCTGCCGCTGGTGATTATTCTTTTTTTTCTGCTACGATGGCTCCTTTACAGAGCGCGCCCGGCGCACCCGGTCCTGCTACAACTTCTGTTGTTACTTATTCTCTTCCTCTCCCCCCTGATTATTTATTTTCTCCTCAACCCCGCCGATTTTGTGGCGCGCTCAACCGCCGTCTCTATTTTTAACCCCGCCTGGCATCGGGGAGATTTGCCGGGGGCTATGTGGCAAACTGTCGCGCTGACTCTGGGAACTTTTTTGGGGGCGCAAGGCGATGCCAACCCCCTGGTCAACCTGCCCGGCCAACCCGCGCTGCCGTGGTTTTTGGCTGTCTTTTTGGTCGTCGGCATTTTGGTTGCCCTCTATAAAATATTCACCACTTACCATTTACTAATTACGTTCAGCCCGCCTGCCACAACATTAAGGCCAACTCCTCCCCTCGTCTCTGCTTCTCCCTACCTCTTTCTGCTGTGCTGGTGGAGCGTCATGCTGCTCCCCGCCCTGCTGGCCCCCGAAGGCGCGCCTCACCACCTGCGGCTGCTGGGCGCGATTGTCCCCACTTACATTCTGGCGGCGGTGGGCGTTGTTAAAGCTACCGAATGGCTGGACAAACTTATCCATTACGCACTACGCCACCTGCCATCTGCCACCTGCTACCTGCTACCCGCTGCCTGCTACCTGCTGCTCTTAGCCCAAACCACTACCCACTACTTCATTCGCTGGCCCAACAGCGCCGATTTTACCCTGCCGTTTGACCTGTACGCCGCGCGCCTGGCCGCCGACATTGCCCGCGCGCCCGCCACCGTTGCCTACGCCCTGCCTATGGATATCCGCGCCGGAGCCGAGGCGCGCCACTACGCGCTCGATTATCTGCTGGGGTGCCCCTGGCTGGCTTTTCCAAACGCAGCCGGCTCAAACTACAGCTACATCCCCGTAGACGAGCGCAATGCCCAAACATTGCTCCGGCAGGTAGCCGCCGGCAAAGATGAACTGCGCGTCATCCGCTGGACGGAAGACAAGCACCGGGAGGCCGATGCCAAAGAGATTGTCGCTTTTCTTCTGGCTACCTCCGCGCAACCGCTGGGACGAGAGTCCTTCCCGGTCTATGATGTTGAAACCTATAGTCTGCCGGCCCCGCTGCCGCCGGATGCGTTCACCCTGCCGGCCATCCGGCAGCCCGTTTCGCTAATTTTAGACGAGGTAATTCGCATAGACAATAGTTATGTTTCAACAACACCCACGCCCGACAACCGGCTGCCGGTGGCGCTGACGCTGGCCCCCCTCGGCCCTATGGAGACAGATTACAAAGCTTCGCTGCGATTGGTGAATACCAGCGGTGAGCGGGTCGCCCAAAAAGATCGAGTCCTGCTGCATAATTTTCACCAGGGAACTTCGCTCTGGCCGCCGGAAACCGTCAACGAATATTACCTCCTGCCCGTTCCGCCCGACACACCCCCTGGCGAATACACCGTCACCGTCGTCATTTATCATCCCGACACCCTGGCCCCGCTGACTGCCGCCGGCGCGGTGGAGATTCCGCTGGGCAATATCCGCCTTCAATAGCGGGGGTTTCAGGCTTTTGCCAGCCCTCTGGCAGCGTGGTATCATATCGCAAGCATATGACAGCCGGTAAAAAGTCTGCCCAAGCTAATCGTTCATACACCCGCGCCGGGGTTGCTACCAGCCTCGGTCTTTTTTTGTTGGCCCTGCTGCCCCGCGCTTATGATTTACCCCGCTTTGTGACGGCTGATGAAGCCAAATGGGTCTATCGCTCGGCTCAATTTCTGGCCGCCCTGCTCAACGGCGATTTAGCCGCCACCAGCGTCAACCTGACTCCCGCCGTTACCACCACCTGGCTGGGTAGTTTAGGGTTGGCGCTCTTTTACCGGCTTAATCAGGCCGCCATTAACGCGCCGTTTACGGATTGGCTGCTCTCGCTGCCGGAGTTTCGCGCCGATTTGCCGCTGCTGGTTGCCAGCCGCTGGTCGATGGTGATTTTTACCTCGTTGGGGGTTGTTATTATCTACTGGCTGGCCCGCCGTTTGTTCAACCCGCCGCTTGCCTTTATTGGCGCGGTTTTCATCGCGCTCGACGCCCACACCATCGCCCTGTCTCGCGTTTTGGGTCACGATGCTCCGGCAGCCGTTTTCATGACAATCTCTCTGCTGCTCTTGCTGTTGGCCGTAAAACCGGCAGGGAAGCAGTGGAGCAGAGAAGCAGAGGAGATATCCCCCCTGCCCCCCCGCCCCGCCGCACTTCTGCCTGTGCCCAAATGGGCGCTTCTCATCCTCTCTGGCGCTGCCGCCGGGCTGGCCTTTCTCTCAAAAGCGCCGGCGCTGTTTCTCATCCCCTTTGCGGCGTTGCTGCTGGGCGGGTCAATTTTAAGCCGCGCCTTGACTCTTTTTGAAGCCGTTTCTCGCTTTATTCTGTGGGGAGTGGCTGCCTACCTGACCTTTATTTTATTCTGGCCCGCTGCCTGGGTTGACCCTTTAGGCCGGCCCTGGGCCGTGGCCGAAAACGCCTTTCTCTCCGCCACCGACCAGGAAGAGGCCGACTCCGAAGGCTACTGGCGGGTCCCCGACCTCGGCCCGGCTTACTATCTGGTCAACGGGGCCTTTAAACTTAGCCCCCTGGTCACTGTAGGTGTAATTCTGGCCCTCGCCGCCCCAGCCCGCGCAACACGCCGGCTGTTTCACGTTTCGCGTTTCACGTTTCACGCCCTGCATTCTCCGCTCTTTTGGCTTGCTCTCTTTGCCCTCCTCTTCACCCTCTTTATGACTCTTGGCGATAAGCGCAGCGCCCGCTATATCTTGCCGGTTTTTCCGCCCCTGGCAATGATTGCCGCCGCCGGCTGGTTGAGGTTATACCAGGTGGTAATGGGCGATGATGCGCAACGTACAGCACATAATAGGCACTACCTGTCAACTTTTGCCTATTCCGCGCTTCTGTTCGTTACCGCTCTGATTATTTTGCTGCCATACATACCCTACTACTTCACTTATTACAATCCCCTGCTGGGCGGCTCTTTAACTGCGCCTTATCTGGTAAAAATTGGTTGGGGCGAGGGGTTGGACCGGGTGGGGCGCTTTTTGCAGCGAGAATTGAGCGATAGCCGGGTGGGTACGGCTTACGCCTCAACCGTGGCTCCCTATTTTCAGGGCGATTTGTCGGGCGTAACCGGCGACCATCTTGATTTTGTGGTGCTTTACCGCAAGCAGGTACAATCCGGCGAGCCGTCGCCGGCCTTCATCCAATATTTTGAACAGCTTGGGCCGATTTTTTCGGTCAATCTGAATGGCCTGCACTATGCCGACGTTTACCCCGGCCCGGCTCCGCAACCGGCGCTAACCCCGCCAGATGAGCGCGACCCGCTTCAGCCGGTCAGCTACAGGCCGGCCACCCCTTACGGGCGTATTGGCCAACCCCTGGAGGTGGATGTGCTGTGGCAGGCCAACGAGGCGCTACCGGCTACACCGGCTACGCTGGCCCTGGCCCCGGCCTCGGTGCTGGATAGTCAGGATTATCAGATTATTGATATGAATGACCCCGGCCTAATTCTGGCCAAAGCGCCGGGCGTGTTGGCTCGCCGTGGCGACCAACTGGTGGTCAGCCGCCATCGCTTGATATTGCCCAAAGAGCTGGCTCGCGGCCCATACGCCTTGCTGCTGGATGGCCGGCCGCTGGGAGAAGTCGAACTGCGCCTGTTTGACCCGCCGGCCAACCTGGGGCGGGTAAACGGGGTTGTGTTCGACCGGCAGATTGCGCTGGTGGGTTATGGCTATCAACCCGCCGAGGCGTACATTAAAGTAACGCTGGCCTGGCAGGCGCAGAAATCCCGCCTGCCCGATTACACCGTGTTTGCCCAATTTCTGGATGCCGAAACCAACCATCGCCTGGCCGGGGTGGATACCCGGCCGGTCAACGGCCAATGGCCCACCAGCCGCTGGGTTAGAAATGAGGTAGTGGTGGATGATTACACTATTGACCTGCCGCCCGACCTTGGCCCCGGTTTTTACAAGGTGATTGTGGGGCTGTACCAGCCGCAAACCGGCCAGCGCCTGCGCCA
>CAZAPG010000080.1:0-19970 GCA_964486935.1 uncultured Caldilineaceae bacterium
CAAATGAGCCAATATCTGGCCGAAAGCCGGGTGGCGACGCTGTGCGCCGGCAGTTTGGCAGGCAGTTGCAGCACCCTGGTTGCCTATCGCAGCCACGGGCTGAACCTGGAATGTTGGGTACCGCGCTGGGCCGATACGCTGTACTACCTGGAACAGCAGCCGCAGGTGGCGCTGGTGATTCTGTTGGGCGACCAGGACCGGGGGCTGCGCTGGCTGCACTACCGGGGCCGGGCTGAACTGGCTCCGGCGACGAGTGCGGACTCCCTGTACCAGCAGGTGCGAGTGGCCCCCCACCGGATTGACCTGATTGACGAACAACAGGGGCCGGGTATCCGGGCTACTCTGGAGGGACTGGTCTGAGCCGCCACACCCGGCTCCGGCGCTTTTTACGCCGGCCCGAAAACAGCATGGTCCTACCCCAACTCAGGGGTAAAGAACTACCGCAAAAAATATCCAAACCGGTTGTTTACGGGTCGGGCAAGTTTTGAAACTTGTGGAAAGTGGAGTATAAACAATAGATGATGAACGCAGCCATTGCCACCGACAACCTGGCTAAACAATACGGTGATATCATCGCTGTGACGGGTTTGTCTTTGCGCGTTGCCCGCGGCGAAATCTACGCCTTTTTGGGCCTCAACGGCGCGGGCAAAACAACCACCATTCGGATGCTGCTTGGTATGGTCAAACCAACCTCTGGCGAAGCGCGGCTGCTTGGAACGCCAATTCACTTTGGCGATAAGAAGCCGTGGCATTCCGTTGGGTATCTGGTTGAAACCCCTCACGCCTATCCAGAATTGACCGTGCGCGAAAACCTGGAAGCGATACGCCGCCTGCGCCCCGGCACAGAGCGGCAAGCCGTAACCCGCATCATCGAACGGCTGGGATTATCCCCGTATGCCGACCGGCGGGCTAACACCTTGTCACTGGGCAATGCCCAACGTCTCGGGCTGGCCAAGGCGCTTTTGCACAACCCCGAACTGCTCATCCTCGATGAACCCGCCAACGGGCTGGACCCGGCCGGCATTGTTGAAATCCGCAACCTGCTCACCCAACTGGCGCGCCAACAGGGCGTGACGGTTTTCATGTCAAGTCACATTCTGGGCGAAGTATCGCGGCTGGCCCATCGCATCGGCATTATCCATCAAGGACATCTGCTGCAAGAACTCGATGCGGCTGAATTGCAGCGCCACCGGCAGCGCCGGCTGATGATACGCGCACGCGATGGCGCGGCGGCGCGTGCCGTACTTGCCGGCGCGGGATTCTCCGCCGAAATCACCCCCAATAACATTATTGCCGTGAAGGACGAGGTAGCCCTCGAACGTCCCGATGAGATTGCCACCCAATTGGTCAAAGCCGGCCACCCGCCAACGATGCTCACCATCGAGCAGGAAGAGTTGGAACATTACTTTTTGCGACTCGTTGGCCTGGAGAATACCGGATGAACAACCTTACGCAAGCCATTTGGGTAGAATTGCTAAAGGCGCGTCGCTCTAAAATGCCGTTGCTAACCGTTTTGGGGTTTTCACTGGCCCCATTTGCGGGCGGCTTTTTTATGATTGTGCTGAAAGACCCCGACCTGGCGCGTCGCCTTGGGATTATAAGCGCCAAAGCGCAGATTGTTGCCGGTGCGGCGGATTGGCCCACTTATCTGGGGTTTTTGGCCCAGGCAACCTCCATTGGCGGGATCATCCTTTTTAGTCTCGTTGCCAGTTGGGTTTTTGGACGAGAATATTCTGACCAGACCATCAAAGACCTGCTGGCGTTGCCAACGCCGCGTTATGTTATTGTGCTGGCCAAGTTCATTCTCGTTGTGGGATGGTCAGCCGCTTTGACGCTGGTCATTTATTTGATTGGCCTGGGGGTTGGAACAGCGATTGGCCTGCCGCCAACATCGGCAGAGGTGTTTTGGCAAGGTACGCTTACTATTGCCCTGGCCGCGGCCTTAACAATTGCTCTGGTCACGCCTATCGCCTTTTTTGGAAGCGCGGGCCGTGGTTATCTGCCGCCAATGGGTGCGGCGATACTGGCGGTGATATTGGCGCAAGTTATTGCGGCAGCCGGCTGGGGTGAATATTTCCCCTGGTCGGTGCCGGCATTATCTGCGGGGATGGCCGGGCCGGCATCTGCCCATCTTGGGTTAATTAGCTATGTGGTAGTGATATTGGCGAGTTTGTTGGGCCTGGCCGGAACATTTGCCTGGTGGGAGTTGGCAGATCAAAGCCATTGACATGCAAACCGCCGGACGCACCGGGGCCGCAGCCGGTAAACCTCTCGACATGCGGCCCCATAATGCGCGTCCCCGGCCTCGCTTTATAGCGGCGAGGAGCGGTTATTGATAGATATTTCAGCGAGCGGGCTGAATATTGAACCCTGAGCGCAAGCGATTGTTCGGGTCGTAGGCGGCTTTTAACGCTGCCAACCGTTGGTACGTTTCGGGCGAAAAACCATCCGCTACCCGCTGCTGCGATTCCTCACCTTCCAGAAAGTTCATATAAACGCCGCCCGTCAGGTAAGGCCGTAATTGCGCCTTGATTTGGCCGGTATATTGGCTTAGCTGGCGATGCGCCTCCGGGGTGGGCGTCACCCCAACCATTTGCAGCAGCAAAGAAGCATCCCGGTTGCCATAGGCGTTTGCCCGCGAATTGGTTCTGGCTATCGCTCCCCCGGCGTGGCGAACTTCGGCAAAAACCACCGGGCTGGGGCCATTGCCCGGCCCAACGTGCCGGATCAGAATATCAATGGCTTCGTCGCTCAACTCCCGCAGCCACGCCCCCGTGCTGAGACCCGGCATCGGGTCTACCGGGTCATTGCTGATGGTGGCTACCTGGCTAAACGGCATCGCCTTGAAGTCGTCAATAAAGGGAGCTTGCCAGTTACGCCACATGTTTACCAGGGCTTCGCCCTGCTCAACCGGGCCGCTGTAGCAGCCACGCACCATAATGAAAGATTGGCCGCGTAATGGTTCCGGCACATCGGGGATTGGCGGAAAATTCATCAGCACAATCGACGAAGTCAACTCGTCCGGGGCCGAGGCAATCCAGTCGCGGTAGCGGGCGTACACCTGTTTGGCCATTTCGACAGGATAAATGAGGTTGCCGCCGTAAACGGTCGAGACCGGATAGAGCTTGATTTCCATACCGGTGATGATGCCGAGACCGCCGCCGCCGCCGCGCAACCCCCAGAAGAGGTCGCTGTTTTCCGTTTCGCTGGCCCGCAGCAGCCGCCCGTCGGCAGTAACCAATTCAAAAAAGCGGACGCTATCGGCAGCCAGCCCGTATTTGCGGCCCAGCCAGCCCATCCCGCCGCCAAGCGTATAGCCCACCACGCCCACATCGGGCGAGGAGCCGAGCAGCGGGGCCAGGCCAACGGTTTGGGTTTTTTCCAGTACTTCGCCCCATTTTGCGCCGGCTTCAATCCAGGCGGTCCGGGCGGCGGCATCCACCCGGATATTCTTCATTTTAGAGGTGATGATGAGCATACTGTCGTTGGCCGGGCGAACAACGCCATGCCCGGTTGATTGAACGGTGATATTGAGGTTTTGGCTTATGGCAAATTGGACAGCCTGCCCCACGTCTAAGGCGTTGGCTGCAACAACAATCACCGCCGGGTGCTGGTCAACGCTCAGGTTCCAGGCCTGGCGCGCCTGATGATATTCGGGGTTATCAGGGGTGATGACCGCGCCCTGAACTCGTAATTGCAGTTCGGCCCACCGCGTTTCCGTAACGGTTTGGGTGGGCCAGGTGAATATTGTTTCCATCAGATTGTCTCCTCGTAAGGGTTGAAAATTGATATTTGCCCGCATCTTATCAAACAGTCGTCTGACAATCGTTACGGCAACCGTTACGAGATAGTTCGGAAAGGGTTGATTATTATGGGGACAGTTATCAGCCGGGGCAATTCAGTTGGGCGGATACAGTTCTCATCCCAATCTGATGAGAGGCTGCAAGCCTCGCTCGATTGCAGCCATGTCTAACGAAATGCCGGCATAACTTCGGCGGCAAATAGTTCAAGCTGGTTAAGGATGTCGGCAGCGGTTTGATGTCTGAAGTAGCAAACCAGATGCTCCATCCCGGCGTCGGCGTACAGGCCAATCCGGTCAATCACCTCAGCCGGCGCGCCGCTAAAGGGCCAGGGGGAGCCATCGTTGGGTTTACGGCCGCTCCGGTCAACCGCTGTGTTGCCGCGCATGCTAATTTCCAGCGGGCGGTCATCGCTCCATTCGCGCAATTTTTTCAGCCCGGCGGCCAACTGTTCGGGGGTGTAATTGGTCGGATGCCAGCCGTCGCCCAGCCGGGCCGCCCGGCGAATAGCCGCCTCGGATTTGCCGCCGATGTGAATGGGCACGCCGTGGGGCTGCACCGGTTTTGGCTCAAACCTGGCCTGATCAAAATTGATCCACTGACCGGCAAAGGCCGGTTCCTCCTCCGTCCAGAGCGCGCGCATGGCCGCAATCCACTCATCGGCCATGCGCCCCCGGTTCTTGAAATCCGCGCGTAAAAAGCGGTATTCATCCGCCATCCAGCCCACGCCGACTCCCAGCAGCATCCGGCCATTGGAAAACTGGTCAATCGCCGCCACCTGCCGGGCTACCAGAATTGGCTCACGCTGGGGCAACACAATAATCGAAGAGGCCAGGGTGATTTTTTGAGTAACGCCGGCCAGATAGCCTAACGTGATGAGCGCCTCGAGCATCATGCCGTAGGGATCGTGATATTGGGCCGGGGCCAAAATATGGTCCGTCACCCAAACCGAGTCGTAACCGGCCAATTCTGCCGCCTGGGCCGCCTGCAACACGGCCTGGGGCGAGGCAGGCGGGCCATAGTTGGGTAAACACAGGCCAAATTTCATACAAATATCCTTCCTGCTATGCGGTTATTGCGGAGTCTTTCAGAGACACCACGTACTACGCACCACGCTGCGTAGTACGTAGTGGGTGGTGCCTATTTTAATTCGCGTTCGCTGCGGCCGCACGTTGGCCTATTTCGATTAATCAACAAGGCCGTGGCGGCGCAAGATTTTGACCAGCCCTTCGGCGGCGTAGCGCAGGCCGTCGTGCATGCCCTCGCCGTAGGGGTATTCGCCGGGAGCCACGCTCTCCAGTTTTTTGGCGTTGATTTTCTGCTCGATTTGCAAATCTTCAAACAACGCAATCAGTTCTTGCGCCAGCGTGGTTGAAGCGTTCGGCTCACTCATGGTCAAGCCCTGCCAGCAGCGCTTCCAGCTTTTCCTGGTCAAACCCAACCACCATCTGGCCGTTGATAATGGTTAAAGGCACAACTTCCGCGCCAAACATATCAATGACTTCCTGTTTGGCCTGCGGGTCATACCGGATATTGCGATCCTCAAACTCTACATTTTTTTGTGAGAGAAACTCCCTCACCCGGCAGCACTCCTGTCAACGGGGGCTGACGTAATTGGTTTCGGTGGAATAGACGATGACTTGCTTTGACATAACAAACTCCTTTCGATGGGGTAACTTGAGAAACTAAACGTCACTGCTCATGCACGCAGAGCAACACTGAGGAAACGCGGAGATTCACAGAGACTTGCGCTCTTTGGGTAAAAGAGAAATAAACTAAAAATCTCCGCGAAGCTCTGTGGTTTCTCTGCGCTCCTCTGTGTTCCACTGGTTGGCCTGGGTCCTAAACGATAAAAGGCTCCGGCGTGTAGGGCGGCTGCTCAGCCGAGGCCAGGTACACGGCAGCCTGGGCCACCTCCGCGGGCGTGACCAGCCGGCCCATCGGCTCGTTGGCTTCGTAGGCCCGGCGGGCTGCGGCCGGGTCGTCAGCCTGCTCAAAGTGGCGGTTGACGATGGGCGTATCCACCGCCGTGGGGCAGATGGCCCACACCCGAATATTTTCGCGAGCGTAATCCGCGGCCAGCGAGCGGCTCAACATCACCACCCCGCCTTTGGTGGCGCTGTAGATGGCGCTGCCCGGCCAGCCCCGCAGCCCGGCCACCGAGGCCAGATTAATGATGGTCCCTCTGCCGGCGCGGCGCAGCGCCGGGATGGCGTACTTGCAGGCCCAAAAAACCCCGGACAGATTGACCGCCACCACCCGCTCCCACAACTCATCGGGCGCGTCTTCAATGCGACCTCGCCCGGCAATACCGGCGGAATTGACCAGCGTGTCCAGCCGGCCAAAATCGCTCTCCAGCCGGGTGAGCGCGGCTTTAATCTGCTCCGGGCGGGTCACGTCAACCGGAAAGAACACCGCCTGATGCCCGGCGGCCTCAATCAAACTGACGGTTTCCCGGCCTGCCTCCGGCTGCACGTCAGCCACGGTCACCGCAGCCCCCTCTTCAGCAAAGCGCAGCGCGATGGCCCGGCCAATTCCGCTGCCGCCCCCGATGATGAGGGCAATTTTACCCGCCAGTCGCATCATGTCACCAGCCTTACGAGTCGGCCAGACCCAGCAGCCGCGCCCCGTTGCGCCACAGCATATTTTTTTGCGTTTCCGGGGTGAGCGGCAGCAGTTTGAACTCGGCCAGCGCCTGCCCCAGCGAGCGGCTGGGATAGCACGAGGAGTAGAGCATCCGGTGAGACAAATAGCTGTTGGCCGCCCGCACGTAATCCTCCGCGCCGGGCATGTGGGGCAGGTACATATAAAACTCCGGCATCAGATACACATTGGTGCAGCGCATGGCCAGCGCGCAGGCCTGGGTGGTCCAGGGCCAGCAGCCGTGGCCCACAATAATGGTCAACTCTGGAAAATCCAGGGCGACATGTTGAATATGCACCGGCATAGCGTAACTCATATCCGGCCCGATGTAGTGACTGCTGGTAATCATCACCGGCAGGCCCAATTCACGGCACGTTTCGTAAATAGGGTAGACCGCCGGGTCATCGTCGCGCAGCGGCGGGTCGCTCCAGCCGGGCAAAATAGAGATGCCCCGGCAGCCCAGCGCCTCCACGCTGCGGTGAATTTCATCAACGGCATCCGGCTCGGCCGGGTCGATGCCGGCAAAGCCAAAAAAGCGGTTGGGATACTGCTTGACCAGCTCGCCAATATCATCATTTGCCACGCTGCCCCACCTTTTGGCGGCGCGCTGCCCCATAATGACGGCCACATCAATCCCGGCGGCGTCCATCTCCTGCACAAACAACTCAATGGATTTTTGGTCAAACGACTCGCTGGGCCGGCGTCCTTTGGCAAAGGCATTGCCGGTTACGGGGTCTTCGACGGCGGGTCGGGGTCGAAAAAAATGAAGACCCAGATAGCTTTTAAATGGCGGTTGCACTCGAAAATCAATAATCATCTGTCTCCCCTATAGCGTTCCCGACGTCATCAAATCCGCGCCGCCGCCCACGTAAAGATGCTGGCCGGTGATAAAATCAGACTCATCCCCGGCAAAAAAGAGCACGGCGTGGGCCACATCCTGCGGCTGCCCCAGCCGGGGGATAGGCTGCCGTTTGGCCTTCTGCAAGTCGCGCTCCTGCTCCTCTTTGGGCATCCCCAGAAACAGCGCCGTAACCACCAGCGTGGGCGAAACGCAGTTGACCGTAATGCCGTATTTGCCCAACTCGATGGCCAGGCTGCGGGTCAAACTGACCACGCCCCCTTTGGAGGCGGCGTAATTAGCCAGACCCACCCCGCCCAGCCACGAGCGCGAGGCAATGTTGATGATGCGGCCATACTGCTGCTGCTTCATAACGGGGACAACGTGATGGCAGGTCAGGTATTGGGATTTCAGGTTGACCGTCAAAATCCTGTCCCAGGTGGCCTCGCTCATCTCATCAATTTCCGCTTCCGGGGCGATGATACCGGCATTGTTTACCAAAATGTCAATACGCCCAAACCGGCCAACCACCGCCCGGCACAAGTCTGACACGCTGGCGGCGCTGCTGACATCGGTTTTGACTCCAATAGCTGCGCCGCCGTCCGCTTCAATCTCTTGCGCAACCCGTTCCATTGCCGGCGCGCTAATATCGGCCACGCAGACGTTGGCCCCGGCGCGAGCCAGCGCTTTGGCAATTCCCTCGCCGATGCCGCTGCCCGCGCCGGTGACAATGGCTGTTCTGCCCTGAATGGTCATCGTGATTCGCTTTCGCTGATGGATTTACAAAACGCCAATTTTTCCGGCAAAGGCGCCGGCGGCCAGCGCCCGGCCGGTGATGACATCCAGCACCACCCCGGCTTCCGGCACTCGTATCTCTTCCAGCACCGTACCGTCAAAGTCCAGCACTTTGGCAAACAGCCCGTTCTTTTCAATCCAGTCGCCAACGGCCACCTGCGGGGCGTACAACCCCAATTGGGTGGTTTTAATCAGCACGCCGTGGTCCAGCTTGACCGGCCGGCCGGCCCAGAAAACAGGCTTGCCCGGCTTGATGCCCAGATGTTTCAACCCGTTTTGCAGGGCGTTAAATGTGGCCGAAATGTGGCGGTCATCCATCAGGCCGCGGCCGCCGGCCTCCAGCGTTACCGCCGGCCGGCCGCCTTTCATGGCCTCCGCCGCGCCGGTGCCGCTGCCCAGCACCGCGCCGTGGGCATCGGTAACTTCCACAAAGGGGAAGCCCAACGCCATCGCAAACTCAAGATTCTTCTGGTCCAGGGCCGGGTCGCCCACGTGGTGGGTGATGATGAACAAATCAATGGCCTCGTCAAATTCGCCGCCGTGGCAGTCGATGACTGCGTCGGCTTTGTTAATCACCTCCTGGGTGATGGTGTAGGCGATGACCTCGGTCAGCGTGCCATCTTTTTTGCCCGGCCAAACCCGGTTCAGGTTTTTGCCGTCAACGGGGTTGATGTACTGGGTGTGCTTGCAAAAAGCGGCCACATCCGCCACCAGCACCACGTAAACAGTGCCGGACAGCTCCTCCGGGTCCAGCGACTCCCAGAAGCGCCGCGCCCCTTCCTGCGCCGAATATTCCGTGGCGTGAACGGCCCCGATGACGGCCAGCGCCGGGCCGGGCTTTTTGCCTTCAGCAATGCCAACCGGCACAAAGGTTTCAAAATTATTGTGGACATCCTTTACCGAGAATTTTTTGATAGTTTTGCCAGCCATAAATGGTCTCCTGTGAGAATAACCCCTCCCCTCCCCCTGCCAGGGGGAGGGGAGGGGTTAGGTTAAATTTTCATTGTAGAACGTAGAACGTGGAACGTATTTTCAATTATACCTCGTAACGTCGTTTGTGGTGACACCACAGCTTAAGGGTTATTTTGAGGCTGCCGCTTTCTCCAACGGCAGCAGTTCGGTGGTGACGCCCAAATAGGTCATCACCCGCTCGTTGTTGACTTTGCGCACCTGGTAAAAGCCGATGGGCGAGTTGACCCGTTCGCCGGTCGAGTCAAAATTAACCAGCCCGCTGACGCCCTGAAAATCGCGCAGGTTACGCACCTCGGCCAGAATGGCGGCCCGGTCGGGGCGGCCCGCGCGGCGCAGCGCCCCGGCAATAATCATCATCGAGTCGTAGGCTTCGGGGCTGTAGGTGCTGTCTTCGGGAAAGCGGGCGGCGTAAGCCCGGCGGAAATCAGCCGCGCCGGGCAGCCGCCGGAAATCTGCCCCGGAATAGGTGTGGTAGGCGTCGGCTCCCGGCTCGCCGCCGCCCAGGGGAAAGGCGGTTTTCATGGCGTCGGTGCCCAAAAACGGGGCGCTCAGGCCGGCCTGCCGCAACCCTGACGAAATCATCAGCCCTTCGCGGGGATGAACCACGCAGAAAACAAGCTCCGGGCCGGCGGATACCGTGGCCTGAATCTGGGCGTCAAAATTATCGCCGCCGTTGGGAAAGCTCTGGCGCGACACAATCTGGCCGCCCAAATTTTCGTACTGGCGGGCAAATATGTCGGCGGTGGTCGTGGCCCAGGCATCTTCGGCGTGGATGACCGCCGCTTTGGCCGCCTTCAGGTAGCCATAGGCCATGCGGGCCAACTCGCCGCCCTGGGCGTCCTCGTTGGCTACCAGCCGGAAAAAAGTCTGGTAACTTCGCCGGCACAAATCGGGGTGGGAGGCGCAGGGGCTAACCTGCACCAGCCCGGCCTGGTTGAAAATGGGGGCGCTGGCAAAAGCTTCGCTGCTGCCCATCGGTCCAACCACGCCGATAATGGTTGGGTCGGCCACGATTTCACCGGCAAATTGGCGGGTCTTGCCGGTGTCGCCAAAATCGTCAAACACTTTCCAATCCAGTTTGACCGGCAGGCTGTCATCACGCCTCAGTTCATCGAGCGCGATGAGCGCCCCGCGGTAAATGGGGTTTTCCTCGGCGGGCCGCTGGGGGCGGCTGGAAATTGAAAAGCCGATATAAGCGGTTGGTTTCTCCATTGATAGTTTTCCTCCTGACAAATTAAGATGATAAGATGACTCGGTAATTGTCATCGTCTCTGTTTTTAGCTTGACGAAAGACGAAAGACGAGGACGAAAAGTTTGCGCGGTCATTTTATTCGTCCTTCGTCCTTTTTGGTTACTAAGTTGAATTACCAAATGGCCTCATGATAGAAAAAATGCTCTCACGGATTGGGCGACCTGCTCCACCTCGGCGGCTGATAACTCAGGGTGGGTTGGCAGACAGAGCAGTTCGCCGGCTACCTGTTCTGTTGCGGGAAAATCGCCGGGGCCGTAGCCCAAATGTTGGTAAACTGGCTGCAAGTGCAGCGGCGGCACGTAATGCAGCCCTGTCCAGATGCCCGCTGCCGCCAGGTAATTCATCAGTTCATTGCGTAGCGGCGTGCGAATGACAAACACCCGGTAGGCCGGCTCCGAAGCGGGGGTGTCCAGCGGCAGCAGCAGGTGTTCCGGCTCCAAATCGGCCAGCATGGCGCGGTAGAGGGCGGCATTTTCGCGGCGGCGCTGCACCCACCGGTCAAGATAGCGCAGTTTGACCCGCAGCACGGCGGCCTGCAACTCGTCGATACAGGCGTTAAAGCCGTTTGCAAGCGCGTCAAATCGAGCGCCAACCGCTCCTGCTCGGATGGCAACCATAGCCGAAGGTACGTAGCCATAGTTACTGAGCAGCGACACGCGGCCGGCCAGTTCCGGGTTTTGGGTAACTACTACCCCTGCCTGGCCATAGGCTCCAAGTATTTTGCCGGGGCTAAAGCTAAAATAGGCAAGCTCGCCCAGGCTGCCAACCTGTTGATTACGAAAGGTGGCCCCATGAGCCAGAGAAGCGTCCTCGATTACGGGAATTTTATGTTTGCCGGCGATTTCCCGCACTTTATCCATATCGACCGGGTTGCCATACATGTGGACAATCAGGATTGCGCGCGTCTTAGAGGTGAGGTTATCCTCCAGTTTTTGAAGATTCAAATTGTAAGTTCGCGGGTCGATATCCACCCAAGCGGGGCGCGCCCCGGCGTGCATAATTGGCGCGGAGACCGAGATGTCAACATTGGGCGCTACAATTACCTCGCCGCCCGGCTCAATATCCAACGCCATAAAGGCAAGCAGGCCGGCAAAACTGCCAGATGCTACTCCTATTGCGTGTTTTACCCCAACGTATTGGGCAAATTCCTGTTCAAAAGCTGCAACTTCCCTGTCGGGTTTGAAAACAGCCCGTTTGATTACCCGTTGAACGGCTTCATCGAGTTCTTCTTTTATTGACTCATATTGTTGAGCCAGCCTTGTTCCGGGAATTGAAAACTGATATTCCGCCATTTAATATTGCCTCAGGCTATAATTGTGAGCGCAAGCGACGTCGCGGGTCGAGAATATCATTGACCCAATCGCCCACCAGATTGATACCTAAAATTGTTATGCTGATAGCTATGCCTGGCAAAGTTGCTATCCACCAGGCAACGGTTAAATAATCGCGGCCATTGGCCAGCATCGCTCCCCAACTCACTGCGGGGGGGCGAATCCCCACGCCTAAAAAACTCAACGCTGCTTCAAGAATGATGACATTGGCTAATTCCAGGGTGCTGATGATAATGATCTGCCCGGTAACATTGGGCAACAAATGGCGCAGGATGATGCGCGACCGCTGAGTTCCAAGAGCGCGAGCGGCCAGTACAAATTCCTGCTCTCGCAAATTTAACACTTCGCTACGCACTACACGGGCATAAATCACCCAGCCAAACAAGACCAGAACCAGTATCATATTAAAGATTGACGCCCCCAGCAAAGCCAAAACAGTAATCCCTAACAAAATGAAGGGAATCGCCAGTTGGATGTCGGCCAACCGCATGATGCTTTCATCAACCCAGCCGCCCCACTCACCGGCCACAATTCCAATCAGGGAGCCAAGTAGACCGGCCAGAACAACAGCCGCCATGCCAATGAATAGCGAGGTGCGAGCGCCATGAATAATGCGAGCCAGGATATCTCGCCCCAGATGGTCTGTTCCCAACAGGTACGTTGCGGTACCCTCCGACTGCCAGGCGGGCGGCAACAAAGCCTTGGACAAATCCTGACCATTTGGGTCGGTCTGTATGGCAAATGGGCCAATCAAAGCAATCAGCAGCCAAAAAAAGACCAGCAGTAAACCCAATAACGCAGCCCGGTTGCGCCCTAACCAACGGGCGGGGCCTGTCTTACGCCGGCCATCTGAAGATGCTACAGATAAAGGCAACACGTTAGCCACCATCAACCTTTTGCCGGTTAGTTGTAACGGATTTGCGGATTGAGATAAGCATATAGCACGTCGGTTAAGAGGTTGATAAAGATGAACATCAACGCTACTACCGCCACAATTGCCTGTATCAGCGGAAAATCGCGCGCCGTAACGGCTTGCACCGAAAGCCAGCCAAGCCCTGGCCAGGCAAAAATTGTTTCGGTAACTACAGCGCCACCCAACAGATAGCCAAATTGAAGCCCGATGACCGTTACAACCGGCAACGAAGCATTACGCAACGCATGTTTGATAATTACCTTTGTTTCGGTTAGCCCTTTGGCCCTGGCGGTGCGGCAGTAATCCATCACCAATACTTCGAGCATACCGGCGCGCAAGATGCGAGCAATGCGGGCCATTGGATAAAGACCCAGGGTGACAGCCGGCAGGATAATACTTGTGGCCTCAAGCCGGCCAGCAACAGGTAGCCAGCGGAGCTTGACCGCAAAGATTAGAACAAACATGATGCCCAGCCAGAACAGGGGAATCGACTGCCCGGCCAATATCAAGATGCGCCCGGCGTAATCAATTGAACTATTAGGTTTGACTGCCGAAATGATGCCCACCGGAATTGCCACTGCTACAGAAAAAAGCATGGCGGTTGTGGCTAACTGCACGGTGGCCGGTAGACGTTCTAAGACAAGCGTTAGGGCTGATTGCCGAAAACGCAGCGAGCGCCCCAAATCGCCGCGAATAGCGCCACTTACAAAATCCAGATATTGGGTAATAAACGGCCTGTCGAGGCCGAGTTCACGGCGTAACAATTCACGTTCGGCGTTGCTGGCAATCCCGCTTTCCAAAATCATCGCCACCGGGTCGCCCGAGATATGCAACATTCCCGCCACAAAAATTGTTACCCCGAAAAGAACAATGATAGAGAGGAGCAGGCGCCGGATGATATAACGAGTCATTGAAACGTAATCCTCTCGTGAATCAAGTCTTCAATCCTTGCTACATTTTGGCAGGGCATCATTTTGTAACGCCAATGATGCCCCGCCAAATTTCATAAGTAGAGATAACAGCCGGTCTGTTTATTGTCTAAATGTAACCTTTTCAAAGCTCATAATCTGGTCGGGCCGGGGCGTCCAAATAATTTCATTGCTGGCGCCGTAAATATCCTGATAGTGCCAGAGCCAGACCCAGGGAACATGCTCATAAAATACGTAATCTTCAAATTCGCGCAGAAGTTCTATTCGTTCCTCTGTATTGACCTCGGCCCGAACCTGGCGGGTGAAGGCATCGGTCATCTCGTCTGCGCCATAGCCATACGGTTTATCAAGTTCAAACTCAATCAATGGGTGGTAAAGCGGGGTCATAAACAAAGGAGCGCTGGCGGCAAAATGGATGCCTTCTACCCTGGAACTGGATATTTTGCTGAAATAGGCCCCCGGCTCCATCCCAACCAGATCAACATTAATGCCAACTTCGGCCAGTTGAGCGGCTATCGCTTCGGCAGACTCCACATCGAGCACATAGCGGTCAATTGTATGGTGAAAGGTAATATCAAAACCGTCTGGATATCCCGCCTCTGCCAGAAGTTCTTTAGCCAACTCTGGATTATACTCGTAGGGGGTGAGCCTACCCGGAATGTGACCTTCCATACCATCGAGAATAAAGCCGGTGTCGCGGCCATAGGCGCGGCCAAGAAAGAGATTTTCAATAATGGACTCGACATCAATGGCGTGGTTCAAAGCCCGCCGCACCCGCACATCGGCGGTCGGCCCTGACTCAAGATTCATCCGCAAAAATGCTTTGCGAATCCCCTTCACCGTTTCTGTCCGGGCAATACCGGAATTGTTGACGCGATCAATCAATGCCGGCGGCACGTTTTCAACTATATGCGCTTCACCGGTTTCAATCAACGCGACCCGGCTGGTCGCATCCGGCGCCCAACGAAAATGAATCTCGCCGATAAAGGGTTTTTCGCCCCAGTAACCCGGGTTAGGTTCCACCTTCAAATCAACGCCCTTATTCCACTCCATAAAGCGCCAGGGTCCTGTTCCAATCGGGTTCTGCCCAAATTCGTCAGACCCCAGGCTGGAGTGGTATTCGGGCGGAAAGACAAACAAGAAGGCAAGGGTAGAGGGTAAGGTGGTGGTTGGTTCCTCGGTAATTAAATCAACGGTATAATCATCAACTTTCACGGCGTCGGTAATAAAGTTGTACCACCCCCGGGCTTCACCTTCGGTATTCTGATAAACATCGAGGGAGTAGAGTACAGAGTCGGCGTTAAACGGTTCGCCATTGTGGAATTGAACGCCTTGTTTCAATGTCAGACGCCATCGAGCGGGTTCAACAGGGTTCCAGGATTCGGCCAGCCACGGCACAAAGCCGCCTTCGGCAGTATTCATTGCCAACGGTTCCATCATAGTGAGATCAATAATGAGCGATGGTTTGATGGTATCAATTGTTGGTTCAAGTAAACGCGGTTCGGCAGACAGGGCTACAATGAGTGGCCGGTCACTCCGAACTCCGGCCACGGCTGAAACGGGTCTTTCCAGCAAAGCTTCAGCATCGGCCTTGCTTGGAATGCATAACTTCCAGCCCGGTTCGATAATGTTTACATTAGCGATGGTAGCATAGCTGTTATCTGTAGCTGCTTTGGCGTTAGTAGCCTCGGATATAGCTTCAAAAGCCAGTATGTCGCCATAGAATTTGTCGGCAATTTTCGACAGCCAGTCATCCGCCTGAACAATTACGTCGGTCTCACAAACAACTTCTTCCTGGGCCAATGCCGCCATCGGCATGAGCCATAACAGGACTCCTATCAACAAAGTAACTTTTAATGCGTTTAAAATTTTTTTCATCGTCTCCTTCTCCATTGAAGCTTTTTAAGATTACCAGAATTCATGAAATGCGGTCCAACTAACTTTAACGAATATTTATGGATACGCCCCTTTCTACCCAGGTTTGGATGATGCCGATACATGACTTTGCCCCGGCTTGTCTACAGATGAAAAACGCCATGCCACAATCATTCAATCAAGCCCGCTTGCTGCGCGGGTCGAACAACTCATTGAGGCCATCGCCAATGTAATTGGCGGCGGCGGCGGTCAGCACCAGCGCCACGCCGGGGAAAAAGGTCAGCCACCAGGCTGTATCCAGATAGGCGCGGCCATCGGCCATCATGTTGCCCCAGGTGGGGGTGGGCGGCTGCGCCCCCATGCCCAAAAACCCCAGGGAGGACTCGTAAATAATCACCTTGCCCAGTTCAAAAGAGGCAATCACAATTAAAGGCCGGGCCACGTTGGGCAAAATGTGCCGCCACAAGATGCGGGTATGGTTGCAGCCCAGGCAGCGAGCGGCTTCGATAAATTCCTGTTTGCGCAGCGACAGGGTGGAAGCGCGCACGGTGCGGGCAAAAATCGGCCAGCCGGTGATAATAAACACAAAAATCACATTGACCACACTTGGCCCCAGCAGGGCCACAATGGCCAGCGCCAGCAAAATCAAGGGCAGGGCCAGTTGCGCATCGGCCAGACGCATGATGATGTCGTCAAAATAGCCGCCATAGTAACCCGATATCAACCCCAGAATGATCCCCAGCGCCCCGGCTCCGGCAACCGAGATAAAGCTAATCAGCAATGACAGCCGGGCGGCCAGAAAAACGCGGGTCATAATATCGCGCCCTAGCTGGTCTGTTCCCAGCAGGTGGGCCAGCCCGTTTTTGTTGACCCAGCCGGGCGACTGCAACCGGCCAAACAGGTCCTGGGCAAAGGGGTCAAAGGGAGAGACCGGGGGAATTATGACGGCAAGCAGGATGATTGTGATTAAAATAATGGCCCCGATAAAAGGCAGGGCCGCCCGGCGCAACCAATACGGCAGCCGCCCGAATTTTTTGCCGCCCCCCGTCCGGTTGCTTATACCTGCGCTTCTACTCATACTTAATCCTGGGGTCAATGACTGAGTAAAGCATGTCAACCAAAAGATTGATGACCACAAAAATAAGGGCAGAGATTAAAACCACCGCCTGCACCACCGGGTAATCTCTGCTATGCACGGCGTTAACGGCCAGTTGACCGATGCCCGGCCAGCCAAAAACCGTTTCGGTGATGACGGCCCCGCCCAGCAGCGCGCCGGTTTGCAGCCCCAAAATAGTAACAATCGGCAGCAGCGCATTTTTGAAAGCGTGTTTAAATAGCACGGGGGATAAGGCGAACCCTTTGGCGTAAGCGGTGCGGATATAATCCTGATGCAGAACATCCATCAGGCTGGTTCTGGTAATTCTAACAATGATGCCGGCCAGAAAAGGGGCCAGCGAGCAGGCGGGCAAAATCAGGTGTTCAATTCCGCCCCGGCCCGAGGTTGGCAGCAGCTTCCAGTGCAGGGCCACCACCGTTATCAGGGTTAACCCCAACCAAAAGCTGGGGATCGACTGCCCCAGCAGGGCCAGAAACAGGGCCAGGTTATCAAACCAGCTTCCGGGCCTGAGCGCGGCCAGAACGCCGGTGGGAATGCCGACAATCAGGGCCAGGCCCAAAGCCGCCACGGTTAATTGCACAGTGGCCGGTAACGCCAGTAAAACCAGCTCCGTGGTGGGGCGCACGGCTCTGATGGACATGCCCAAATCGCCCTGGAGCGCCCTGAAGACGAAGCGGGTATATTGTTCTGGCAGGGAGCGGTCAAGCCCCAATTGCGCCCGAACCGCGGCCACCTGCTGGTCAGAGGCTTGCTCGCCCAGCATCAAGCGCACCGGGTCTCCGGGGGTAATGTGAATCAGCAAAAAGACGACCACGGAGGTAAGAAACAAGAGCGGGATAGCCTGAAGCGACCGGCGAATTAGATATTTGACGCTCATAGAATAATAGTAACGTAAGGCGCACAGGTATCAATCAACCCGGCGCGTGGCGTGTCTGGCATAGAGTTTTGCCTGGGGCTTTGCGTATACGCAAAGCCCCAGGGTTCAAAAGGAGGACCTTAAATCACGCTTTTGTTATTGAAGGAAAGCGCGATTAAAGAAGAAGAACTCGTCGGGTCGGGCGCTGAAGCCCTGTAGATTCTGGCTAACGCCCAGCACTTCTTTAGGAATGTACAGAAAGATTACCGGCGCGTCATCCCAAATAAGGCCTTGCGCCTGCGAAAGCAATTCCTGCAATTGCGCCTCGTCGTTGGTGAGGGCGGCCTGGGCTAAAAGTTCATCAACTTCCGGGTTGCCATAGGCCGTGCGAGAGCCGGTATTTTCAGATTTGAAGAGGAAGGTCATCATCAGCACCGGGTCTTGCGCGTCGGCAGACCAGCCCTGGAAGAAGGAGTCAAAGGGGGAGTCGACCCCACGGGCTTCAGTGACCATGCTGGCGTATTCGCCCTGCTCAAATTGAACATTAAGCCCAACCGCTTGCAGGTAGTTGGCAATGGCTTCGCCCACCTGGTCATCGTTGGGGTAGCGCCCGCGGCCAACGGCAAATATAATTTCCTCGCCGGCGTAACCGGCTTCTTCCAGCAATTGTTTGGCCCTGTCCGGGTCGTAGGGATAAGCCAAATCGGCGCGAGCGCCAAAGAGCGTGGGCGGCAGCGGGGCCTGGGCCACTTCGGCAATGCCGCTCAGAATGGTCGAGACAATAGCTTCTTTATCAATGGCGTAGTTCATGGCCTGGCGAACTTTAACTTCATCCAGCGGGGGGCGGTCATTACGCAGCGAAGCGTAGACCAGTCGCGCCGAGGGCGCGGTAGTAACCGTGGCGTTGGATGACGCATTTATCTGCTCAATCATTTCCGGCGAAACGGAATTGATCATTTGCACTTCGCCGGCCAGCAGCGCGGCCAGGCGCGTTCCGGCTTCGGGCAGAATGCGGGCGGTGATTCTCTCAAAATTGCTGGGGCGACCCCAATAATCGGGGTTGCGCTCCATAACAAATTGCTGGCTGGGCACAAATTCAACAAAGCGATAGGGGCCGGTTCCTACGGGGCGCTGGTCCATTTCGGGCGTTTCGGAGTAAACCGGGTCAACAATGTCCAGCAGGGTCAAGCGCCAGAGCAGGCTGGGGGTCGGCTCGGAAGTTTTGATATCCACGGTATACTCGTCAACCACCTCGGCGCCTTCAATCAGGCCGGCCATAGCAAAGTTCATCCAGGCCGGAAATTCCGGGTCGAGCACTTTTTCAAGGCTGAATTTTACGGCCTCGGCATTCATGGGGTTGCCGTTATGAAAGGTAACGCCCTGCCTCAGCTTGAAGCGCATGGTGGTGGGGTCAACCTGCTGCCACGATTCGGCCAGGAGGGGGTAAAGCTGCATGTTGTCATCAAACCAGACCAGCGGCTCGTAAATGTGCCGCAGCAGACTGAAGCTGGCCGCCGAGCCTTCTTTGCGGATATCCAGCGCGCCAATATCCTGGGCAATGCCAATCACCAGTTCCTGTGATTCTGCGCCGGGTACGGTAACGGCCACGCCCAGCGATTGCTCCAGAATGGCCTGGGCATCGGTGGGGCTGGGAATGCACAATTTCCAACCGGGTTCAATGATGTTGGCGTCGGCAATCGAGGCGTAGCTGCTGTCGGCGGCGGCTTTGGCATTGGTCGCTTCAAAGATAGCCTCGTAGGTCAGCGGGTCGCCGTAAAATTTATCGGCTATTTTTGACAGCCAGTCATCTGCCTGAACAACCACGTCGCTGTCGCAGGCAATTTCAGCCTGGGCCTGCGCCAGGCCCGGCGTCAGCGTTAACATCAGCGCCAACAGCAGGGCAAGAGAAATGAGACGATTTACTTTTTTCATATTTTTGCTTTCCTCCTTTTTTAAGGCCTCACCAATAGAATTTAAAATTACGGCATGGTTCAAGTTGATTGACACTTTTTATCGCCGGCAGATGAGGTAACGAGAATGATGAAGGGATTTCACCGCATCATTCGTCGCCCGTCCTCCCTGGTTCGTCGCATAAATAAAGATGTCGAGTCAGGTGGACACAACAGTAATTTAGTTTTTGTTCTTTGTGAAGTTTATCAATAATGGAGAATAAAAGAATACCCAACCCTTTACCATGTTACATTAGTTAAATAAGCCTTTACAAGTCCCAATGGTATCACCAAATGAGCTTGAACGTATCATGATTGCTCCGGTCAATTGCCTGATATTGCCCCGAACGCGCCGGCCAGGTTGGGTTGATACCATCGGGTCAACAGGTGATACCATTTGCGTCTTGTCTGTGTTTGGGGTGTCTCTATATAATTTAGCTTAACCCGGTTGAGGAAATAATTGAGGAAATAAGGGTTACAGGTTTTGTTGCCGACGCATAAAAACAAGTTTTTTCCTCTGCGCCTCCGTTTCTAAAAACTCCAACTCACCTAAACCAAAAATAATGAACCGTTCTACAGTGGACGGCAAGTGTTGAAAAGATTGACAAGATGGCTTGATACTTACGCCCCAAAACTACCCGCAGCAACCATATGAGGAGGAAAGTAAGCTGACATGGCACGCTACCGAGTCTCTGTTGAT
>CAZAPG010000081.1:0-19558 GCA_964486935.1 uncultured Caldilineaceae bacterium
ACCAACAGTTTGGACGAGCTTTATGTCTTTAGCAAACTAGCACCAATGGTTAGTAAATATAGCCGGTGGGAATTTCTACTGCCAGCATCTCTTCCAGGCACATGGCCTGGGCGCAAAGTTGGGCCTCGTCGCAATGGTCGCGCTTTTTGCGCCCGCGTTTGTACTCAACGGGGGCGGGTTGGTAAAAACCCTCCCGCCCCGGCAGTTGAACCCCCTCCGGCGCGGCGGTAAATTCCACCACGTCGCACAGCCCGGTTAGCCCCAGCCCCGGTGACGACACCGGCACCGAGCGGGCGATGATCACCCCCTTGCGCTTTTCGGTGAAGAAGGGATCATCGGCCCGGCGATGCAAAATGCGGCCTTCGGCAGTGAGCGCGTTTTCCTGCCACTGCTGCTCCACGTGAATCAGCGCCCACTGCCGCCGGCAAAAGATAAAGTGCTGGATGCCGGATAACAGCAGCCATTCATCAGGTGGGTAGTCGGTCATAATTTTTCAACAAGTTCCACGCCGCCGGGCAAGTTATCCCGGTTAATGGTTACTTTATAATCGGCAAAACTGCGCGGCACGGTTACATCTGATTTGCGGTCTACGATCACGCGGTCAAAAAGCAAGTGTGACGGCGCGTTGCCTAAATCACTATCGTGTTTAAAGACAATCAGCTTGCGGCTTGCCATTTTACCCCGCGCCGCCGAGTGGTCATGCTCAAACATATTGATTAGGGCTTCCCACAGCAATTCCAAATCATCTTCGGAGAAGCCGGTTCCCTTTCTGTCCTCATTGGCGAGTTTGGCGGACACATAACCTTCGGCGCGGTAGAGTCCGTAGGGAACAATGTGTTTGCGGCCCATTGTTCGTTCTTTCTCCAAATCCTCAGTTCGTGTTACGGCCTGACGAGTGATGGTTACTTCCTGCTGAATAATCGGGTCAATGCTGCGAGAAAAATTGATTTGTACGGGGCCGCGTACCTGACCGCAGTTATCGCCGGTACTCATCACCGCGCCAAACGTGCGAACATCAAAGAAGTTGGCGCACATCCATTGCCGGGCTTCATCTACACCATCCGGCTTGGCCTTTTTGCCCGGTTCTAAACCAACGGCCTTGTACGCTTCTTCGTGATTCTGGTTGAGCGCGGTTCCTTCTTTGATGTGAATGCGATAGCCGGTTGCATCCTCTTGCTTCAACTCCACATAATTGCGGATTTTGCGTTTCAAACACACATCGGTGACAATGCCGTGCCCGGTTTCCGGGTCAATGCGGGGCATATTCCCGGCGTCAGGGTCGCCGTTGGGGTTGCCGTTTTCCACATCGTAAAGCAGAACAAATTCGTAGCGGTTGTTGATTGAGTTAGACATTATTTTTTTCTCCTTTGGTTTGTGATAATTGATTAGTTGTTTTCAGATTCGGATGTTTCTTTTTTCGATTTGTAACGTACTGCCCGTTGGTGATAATAACCCAGGATGAAAACGCCCTGTTCATCCAGTGTCAACCGGGCAGGGATTGGATTGTTCTCAATATCCAGGAGATTCAGAATTTCTTGCATCTGATTCTCTCTGGCATAGCCATATTCGGCTTTGGCAATATGGTGTTGAGAAAGACGTAACAAGATGGGAAAAACGCTTCGCGGCGTCGCGCAAGCTGAGGTGAAGTAGCGGTCTTTGATACTAGCGTTAACTTTGCCAATAGCCTGTAATTGAACGTCCTCCAGAACAAAAAATAAACGCCCAAGAAGATAGGCCGGGTGGGTAGAATGCTCATTTAGAGCCATAGTTAATACCTCCTTGAATGGGTTTACAGAGTAATAACGATATTTACGGGTTAAAAACGCCTTGATGACGGCAGCACGAATGTAATTGATTTTTGTAATCCTTTTTTCTTTGTCATCCATATCGGCGCGGATACGGTTGATAATGGCGTAGTAAAGCGCCGCCGGGTATGGGGCGTTGGTTAAAATAGCCCGAAAAACCGCCCCCGCCAGTAACGGCGCGGCATCTTTATCACGGGATTTTTTGGAGACAGTTTCGTCAAGGATGCGCTTTATGGTCAGGTAGTCCGGCTGATCGTCGTACTCCTTCACAATGGCTAAATCCCGGTAGTGCGCCTTGATGTTGTCAATGATTTTCTCAAAGGGGTCGGTGATGAAAAACCGCACCGATACCCGCGCCGCATTGGGGGATAACCCCAAAACATAGAAGCGCGGATTTTCGTCACCCAAATCAGCCAGCAAAGCGTCCAAGTCCAGCATTTGGGCGCGTTTTACTTTTTCGGTGACGGTTTTTAAGGCTGTCTCCGCCTTCTTTCTGCCGGTTTGATTTACCCCAGAATCCTCTTCCAGTTCAGCCGGGTCTACAAAAGCGGCAAAAGCGGATTCGTAAGCCCGGTTCTCGCTTTCGGCCCAGTAAACAATGGTGGCATCGCCCAGAAAGAGTTTTTTGTTGGGGTTGGCGTCGGATAGAAGGTATTTAAGAGATGTTGCATAAGCGAAGGCGGGAAGAATGCCAACAGGAGAGTTATAACCTTGGGAACGATTATAAGACTCATAAGCATCCTTATTAAAACTAACTAACGAGGAACCTGTTGACTTGCCGCCTCTAATTGCTATATCCCCATGTAAACGTGCAATAGGTTGGACCTCACCTGTCAGTAAACATTGCATATTTACTACATCGTCTGATATGGTTAGGGATTGTTCCCAAGCCTTTCGAATGACTGGGGCTTTGTGAACGAAATTTCCTTGAAACAAGAATACCAGATTGCTACTTTTCAACAGAGTATCCAGATGAGGAACAATGGCGGGATGCTCCCTCGCAGTGTGCGGTTGATGATACTCCAAAAAAGCAAGTACGGCATTGGCCGCTTCATTATCAATATCAGCCAATAAATTACGATGCAAATCTCGGAAATTCTCAAACCTTTGAATGCTTTTCTTGAGAGATTTTTCATCTGGTTCAGAGAGACCTAATACAAATTTAGCATTGTCGCATAAAAAATATGCGGGCGGGTTAGAACCAGAACGTTTGTCTTGCTGAGGAACCATCATCATGCGTGGGACTTCGACCATCTTTTTGCCGCGCTGAACCTGCTCAAACAATGGTAGTACGTTTAATAATTTGCCTTCCCGTGATATATCAAGCGCAAAACTGACTTTGGCAACGCTATATCCAAAAGTGGCTATTTCTAGGTCTTCATCTTTCAACAAAATTTCATAATAACGGTTGAGAGCCTGTAAAATCATTGCCTCACCCCCTTAACTCAATGCCGTGCAGGTCTATCACGCCGTCTTGCATGGTGGCGTTGAAAAACTTGGGCTGAATGTCGTTGGGGTCGCTAAAATCCAGGTCAAAGAGCATCCACCCTAAATTTTGTACCCCGCTCAACGCGCTTTGGGGTCGGTTTCCGTTTTCAAGCAGTTCCACCTTCGCGCCAAATTCGCGGGTTCCTAAATAGGGCGCATGATAATGTTGCCCTTTACGCAGGCGTCGCAAGGCAATGTTGTAGTGTTTTTCAACAGTGTCCTCTTCTCCGGCCTCGTCGGTCATTTCAAAGTGCGCTTCGATGATGTAATCCACATTTTTAAGTACCATCGCCGCCCGTTGCTGGCGGTCATCGGTTGCCGAGAGATAAAATGGTTTTGGGTCTCCTTTCATCATTTGTTTGGCCGTGCTGACAGAAATTTTGTTACTCACCTCATTACGGCGAATGTTGGTGAACTTGATTTCGTTTAACACGTGAATTTTGTCAATCACCCAACGGATGGCGGGCTTCCAGTAGATGGCCTCTATCAGCCCCCGCGCCGCCGAGGGGGTAATGACATCGTAACTGACGCGCTCTACTTTCATTTCCGGCCGGGTGAAAAGGGCGTAATCGCCGCGAACTCTGATTGCAATTCCATATCCCATAAATTCAACCTCCTTTCAGATTATTCAAAGAATACTGCGTCCCCGCCGCCGCTTTCGGGGAGCCTTAAGCCGGTTTGGGGATGGTAATATTTTTCCTCGCCCATCCAGCTTTCATCCAAAACGTGATACCGCTCTTCAATGGTTAAAATAACGCCTTTGCTTTGTAAATCCATAAATTCCCTTTCATAAATATTTACGGTGTAAATTTGTAATTTTCGCAACACGGAGGTTGGGAAGCTTGTGTATTTCAGGTTTTCGATCAATCGTTTCGCTTCGTCATTGTAAGGAATGATGACCGCGACCGTGTTATCATTAATGAGTTTGAAATTTTCGGCGGCTGTTTTGAAATCAAAATCCGGTGCGCCCGTGCCTTTGTCAAAATAGCCCAGAATATTTTTGGCATCAAAGCTTTGTTCATCTTGCAGAGTATAAAGCATTTGATAATAAGCCTCAATTGCCCGAATAGAAGTGGGATCATCTGCAAAATTCTGTAATGTTCCCTGAGCCACGGCTCCGGTTTGGGCAATAAAGGTGGGCGTCCGTTTGATAAAATCGGTTTTGGGGGTGAACACAAACATCGTCCCGCTGATTTGTTTTCCTTCGCGGTTCACCCGCCCCGCCGCCTGGATGATTGAATCGAGGCCGGCCAGGGCGCGATAACCAACGGGAAAGTCAAGGTCAATGCCGGCTTCCATCACCTGGGTTGAAACAACCCGGCAAGAGCGTCCGTCTGCTAACCGTTGGCGGATTTCTTGCATAGTTTCCTGGCGGTGCGCCGGACACATCAACGTGGAAAGGTGGAAGTTTTCGCCTTCACCCAGTTGGGCAAACACCCCTTTGGCGTGTTTGCGGGTATTGACAATACAAAGGGCTTGCCGGTGCGCCTGCAACGCGGAAATAAGGTTCTCGTCGGTTTGGATGCCTAGATTTTTCACCTGCACCCGGCGATAAAAATTTAATAAATCTTGCGGATCGGGCGCTAACTCGGTGAATTGTATCCTGGTGGGGAAAAATCTTTGTAACGAAGGTTGTGTAGCCGTGCAGAAAACCGCGCTGGCCCCATAATTTTGTACCAATTCCTGTATTGCCAGCAGGCTCGGTTTCAGATAATCTCTGGGCAACACCTGCACTTCATCAAAAATGATGACGCTTTTGGCAATGTTGTGCAGTTTTCGGGCTGACCGTTTTTTGCTGGCAAAGAGCGACTCAAAAAACTGGACGTTGGTGGTGACAACAATCGGAATATCCCAATTTTCGGCAGCGAGTTTTAGCTTTGCAGCGACGCTGTTGGTTTCATCGTCTCCGTCTTTGTGTTTTCCATCCCAATCAAAGTTGGAGTGATGCTCCAGAACATTGTCCACCCCTAAATCTCCCAACGCCTCTCTGAACACCTTCGCGTTCTGTTCAATGATGCTGGTAAAGGGAATAACATAAATAATTCGCTTTAAACCGTGTTTGACAGCGTGATTAAGGGCAAACGCCATTGACGTATACGTTTTGCCGCCGCCGGTGGGAACGGTCAGGGTAAAAAAGCCCGGTTCGCTGTTTGCCAGTGTCAGACAATGTTTCAAGGTTTCGGTTCGCTTGCGGTTGAGTTCGTTTTGCGGGTTGTCAAACCGTTGTAAAAACCGGTCAAACTGTTGGGCAAGGGTGGCAATGTCGGAGTGCTGTCCGCGTGGTTTTTCCTCGTCTTGCATATAGCGTTCAGTTTCCAGCCAATCAGCATCTACCAGTGTAGAGAAAACCATCCGGGTTAAGAAGGCAACAGAGAAGCCAGTGTATGCTTTTTCCTTTTCTTCTGTACGAAAACGAGCCGGTTTCAGATGACGAGGTGTAAGGGTCAGCAGCTTAGGGTCAACTTCTGTTTGGTAGGCATCATAATTTTTTAGTTCCTTTTTCTCCCGCCGCGCCAGCAAGGTGCCATCTTCAGCCGTATCACCCCTACTACCGTAATCCGGCAATCCGGTATGATGTCCGGCAATGCAATACGATAATATCTCGGCAAACGGATTATCAGGGAATAACTTCATAATTTCTTTTGACCCAGCGGTGGCATGGTCTACGCGCCGGTTACTGCCCCTCAACCGCGCCTGAAATTCCTTTGAATATTTGCCAATGTCGTGTAACAGTCCTGCTGTTCTCGCCAATTCTGAAACGCCCGCATCATCTCCCAAGGCAAAGGCTAATTCAGCGGTTTCCTTCAAATGATCAATTAGTAGTTGCCATTCGGACTCATCCAAATCCGGTTTTGAGTGAGCGTAATATTGTTCGGCGCTATTCTTCCCTACCACCACCCCATACAACGCCGCCAACCGTCGCGCTTCCTGTTTAAGCGCCCGGCGCAGCGCCTCCGGCTCCAGCACCTCGCAATCCGCGCCCCAGCCGCGAATCCAGGGCAGCATCTCTTTGGGTTCGGCAATTTTGGCTCGCCAGATGATAGAGTCATCAGGCTGGTCGATAATGGTTTCATTGCGGTGCCATTGGGTTGCTTTCACCCGTTTGGCCACATTACGGTGAAATTTAAGCGCCACCTCAACCGGCTCGTTGTCGGTGTACCAGATGCCCCAGGCGTCGGCCAATTGCGCCTGCGGGTCAAAATTGGCGGGGATGGTGTAGGTCTTGTCTAACATCTCTACCCGCTCGATTCGTTCCAGCTTAAAGGTGCGAATGGCGTCGGGCGGAATACGCCGGCCAATCACATGGGTGGTCTGGCCTACGGCATAGGGTTCGATAAAGTAGGGGGCAAACCGGTATTCATAAACTTTGCCGCCATCTTCATAGCGATGCCAGACCCGCACCATCTGCCGGTCTGACCAGGCGCGGGTCAATATTTCCAGGTTGCGCATATAGTTTTCATCCTGCCGGCGCGCTGCGTCGTCTATTATATTAGCCGAGGCTAACACGTGCTGGCTGATCAAGGGGGCGAACGTCTCCAGCGCGTGCCCTAATTTGCGGAGCGCGGCTGCTGCGTGGCGATTGTGCTTATCGGTACGAGTCGCCATCAATCGGGTAGCCAGGTGAACTGCCATCGCTTCGTGAACGGTCAAGCCAATATAGTTGAGATATTTGTCGCGATTGATCTTGACCAACCCGTCGTCATCGTAAATGGGAACAGGGGTGTCGTGCCGTCCGCTTAATTCATCAATGTAGCGGCCAATCGTAGATCGATTCACCCCCAAGCGGCGGGCAATTTCAGCACGATGTAAGCCTTGCGGGTTAGCTAACAGAAGTTGTTCGAGTTGAGCCAGACGTTCACTTTTGTTGGCGGCTGATTCCATCAGGTTGTCATCCTTTCTAACTGTTGTGATAGTTAGTAGTCTATCACACTTCATTGGCAAATTACGCAACAAGGTTGTGCTAATTCCCTAAATTGGGCCAATCATCTTCGCTTGAACGGCCACAGCCCGCCCCGATCATCTTCATAATATAGATAGCCGGCCTCTTCCGCACCGGGCAGCCGCCGTGAAATAGTCGAGCGCGCTTTGTTCAATTGTCGGGCTATCTCTGCCAGAGAAATGCCGGGGGTGGTTTGAATCAGGTCATCCATCCTCTCAAACTCATCTTTTTTCTTTTGCCAGAAAGCCATAATGATCCTCCTTACGGTGTGATTAGCCACAGTGTAAAGGAGGGGTGTTGCAGCGAGTGCAACATCAACAGTGTTTTCCGAAAAAAACCTCTAACTTTTTGGCTTAAATTTCCGCTACCCCCGACACCGGGGATAATCCCGGCAATCTTAAAATTGCCATAAACGGCAACGCCAAAAGAGACTTTGGTTAAAGTTCTACAAACAACTCTGTTTTACCAGTATAGTTTATGGTGGTCTCCTAAACAGGCTCCCTTTCACCTTTGAATTCGGCCAGGCCGGGCATTGTCAGGCGAGAGCCATCAAACTTGCGGGGCTTTGTGCGCGGTTTTGAGGTGATAAAGGCAACGATTTTACCTTCTTTGGTTTTATCCGGGGTTTTGGCAAAGAAATGGTTGTGAACAGATGACGCCAGAAATTTACGCCCGCGCTTAATCTGGGGGGTTGTAAATGGCGCAGTTGCCAACGGGGATATTGCTAAAATACAAAGGCCCGGCAGTTGCCGGGCCTTTGGCTAATTTACTGCAAGTGTAAATTGTTACGCTATACAATCTCTACCAGTTGAATATCAAAAATCAGGTCTCTGCCGGCCAGGGGGTGGTTGCCATCCAGGGTTACTTCGGCAGTGGAAACGTCGGTCACGGTTACAACTACGGCGTTATCTTGCTGGCGTAACTGGTAGCGCTGCCCTACTTCTGGATTAATGTTGGCCGGAAACTCGGTGCGGTCTACCACCATCACCATGTCATCATCATAAGCGCCATAGGCCTGGTCTGCCGCAATTTTGGCGGTTTTGGTCTCGCCAGGACTCATGCCGATAACCGCCTGTTCAAAACCTTGAATCAAATCGCCCTGGCCAATTGTAAATTCCAGGGGGTCGCTATCAACCGATGTATCAAATTGCGTTCCATCTTCTAATTTGCCGGTATAATGAACCTTAACCGTATCACCTGTTTTTGCTTGAGTCACTTGTATTACCTTTCTTTAATAATTATTACGCGCTTTTTTGTTCGACCAGCAGCCGGCAGAAACTCTGGGCCATTAACGGGCTTAATCTCTTCTGTTGTTTCTTCGACCACCGCCGCCACCGCGTTGGGGTTTATTTTGGCGAGGGCGAGCCTCATCAATTTTCAAATTACGCCCGGCAAATTCGGTGTTGTGCAGGCCATCTTTTGCCCGTTGAGCCTCGTCCGGGCTGGACATTTCCACAAATCCAAACCCTTTTCCCTCAATAATATTGACGCTTTTTACAGTACCATAAGCAGCAAACAGTTCCGATAGCTGCTCATTTGTAACCGCATAATTTAAATTTCCAACATAAAGTTTACTGCTTTGCATCATTGTCTCCTTATTTTTTGCTAAAGAAAAATGTAGCGGAGACTCTCAATGCGGTTTGCATTTTGGGGCGCCATCACCGCCAATTGAGACTCTTCGGGTTAGGATTGCCGGGCATTTGCCATTAATTATGCCCCGGCTTTTGATTATTGAGGCCACTTTAGCACGGAGTTGAGGTTGTGTCAAGTGATTATTGGGGTTGGGCGCAGTCCCGGCTTTAGGAAATCGGGGCGCTTTTGGCGGGGGGATTTCTCCGCGCCCTTTGCCTTTACCCAAATTTAAATTCCCTGCTTTTAGGCCCGATGCGGCGCATCGCCCGCCTGTTGGCGCCGCCGCTGTTGCAGCAGTTTTTGCCCGCGCACGCCCCACCACACGACCAGGGCTTCTATCACAAAGCCGCTCAACAGGGCGGCCACCCCCAGCGTTGCGCCGTACACGCCCAGCAGTGGCAAAATTGTCAGCGCCGCCAAAATAGCGCCAATCCGCAGCGGGCCGCTGGGGGCCAGGGCGCGGGTGCGATGCTCAAGCAGCCCGATACCATGCAGATAAGCCCGCACCATCACTGCCGGCGGAAAAAACGAGAAAATTACCAGCGGCGCGGCGCACAGCGCGGCCAGATACGGGTCAAGCCCCAGCAACTGTTCTAAAATGTAGCTTCTCAGCGGGGTCCAGAACAGAATAATCATGGTTCCAAAAGATAGCAGCCCGCAACCAAAAACAAAGCGGCGAAGCTGGCTCAGGCTGTCCGCTTTATCTTTAAAGGCCGGAGGAATGTTTCGGATTTCGTTGAGCCAGCCGTAGGGCAGGTGTCCCAGGGCATAAACAATGGTTAGCACGGCCAGCGCCTGGGCGCCATTGGGGCCTCTGGAAACAAACAGGTTAATCAGGGGGCGACTCAACCCCTGCACCGCCATAATCAACGCCAGCGGCCAGAAGAATTGAACCACGTAGCCAAACGAAAGCCCGGCATTGATTTTATCCTGAAGGGGCCGGGCATAGCGGCGATACCCCCACAGCGTAATGCCAAGCCCAACCAGCAAACCGCTGTAGGTTACTAAAATTGGCAGCAAAATTGGCCGGGCCTGCACCGCCGCAAGCGGCAGCAGCGCAAACACGGCCACAATACTGGCTACAATGCTGATAACGGTGGCGTAGCTGATCACATCGGTGCGATGAATGCGGATGAGCAGCCCCGAATAAAACAGGCACACCCCATCCAGCACCGGAACAGGCACAAACCAGAGCAGGGCCACCCGCGCCAGGTAGGCCAGTTGCGGGTCAACGCCGTGCAGCTCTTCAATAACCCAGGCGCCCGGCCCGGTTAGCGCCAACCCGGCCACCACCGCCGAGAGCAACAGTCCAAAAATTAGCACAAATAACCGCACCTGGCGGTAGGCAGGCCGGTTTTCGGCCAGCACCAGCCCCAACTGGCGGGTTTGCATGAGCGGGCTGGCCAAAAAAGAGACCAGCCCCCAGGCCAGGCCAAAAGCGGCCAGCACCTGGGTGGCCTGCGGTACGCGGGCCATGCCGCCGTTCAACACCTGCTGGCCTAACCCCTGAATGGTTACGGTCAGGGCCAGCGGCAGCAGAAAACGAGTCAGCCTGAAATATAACATGCTGCCCTAATGAAATAAAGGGCGCAGAGAGCCGGCTCTCCGCACCCTTTTGGGTAAAAACTGGCGGCCAGGTTACAGGCTCATTTCGTGAACAGCCGCCAAGGCGTGGTCCAAAATGGCCAGGGCTTCGTCAACGTGTTCCTCGGTGGCGGTAAGCGGCGGGGCAATACGCAGCACATTGTTGTACATGCCGCCCTTGCCAATGAGCAGGCCGCGTTTGCGGGTCTCTTCAAATAAAAAACCGACCTCCTGCGGCGCGGGTTCTTTGCTCTGTTGGTCTTTGACCATTTCCACACCCTGCATCAAGCCCTTGCCCCGCACCTCGCCAATGAGCGGGTATTTTTCCCACAGCTTTTCCAGCCCCTGGCGCAGGCGCTGCCCCACTTTGGCGACCTGCTGCGGGTGGGCTTCTTCTTCCATCACCTGGATGGTGGCCAGCGAGGCCGCGCTGGAGAGCGGGTTGCCGCCAAAAGTGCTGATGGTCAACCCCTTGCCAACCATGCCCTGGGCAATTTCGGCGGTGGTGATGGTGTTGCCCATCGGCAGGCCGTTGGCAATGCCTTTGGCCATGGTCATAATATCGGGCACAACGCCCCAATGCTCAATGCCAAACCAGTGCGTGCCGGTGCGGCCAAAGCCGGTTTGCACTTCATCGCAAATAAACAGGCCGCCGTAGTGGCGGATAATTTCAACCGCAATTTTAAAGTAATCGTCGGGGGGGGTTACAAAGCCGCCGACGCCCTGAATCGGTTCGGCCAGAAAGGCGGCAATTTTGCCAGAGGTGGTGGTTTTGATCACTTCTTCAATATCCTCGGCGCAGGCAACGCCGCAGGTTTCGGGGTTTAATTTGAGCGGGCAGCGATAACAGTAGGGATTGAGCGCGTGCTTGATGCCGGCAATTTGCGTGCCGCCAATTCGCCACGATGCCTGGCCGGTCAGGCTCATGCCCATGGGCGAGCGGCCGCTGTAGCCATGGCGCAGGGCAATAACTTCTTGCTGGCCGGTGTAGGCTTTGGCCAGGGTTACGGCGTTTTCGTCGGCCTCGGTGCCGGAGTTGGTAAAGTACGAGGTTTGCAGGCTGCCGGGCGTAATTTCGGCCAGCTTTTCGGCCAGCCGCGCGTGATTTTCGTGGGGATACAGGGTTGAGGAGTGAATCAGCTTGCCGGCTTGCTGGCGGATGGCCTCCACAACTTTGGGGTTGTTGTGGCCCACGCTGGTGGTCAAAATTCCGGCAAAAAAGTCAAGATATTTGTTGCCGTCCACATCCCACACGTACATGCCGTCGCCGTGGTCCAGCGGCATTGGCTCGGTGTAGTAGAGCAGGTGATTGGGCCATAGATATTTTTTCTGCTTATCTAAAATTTCTTGCTTGTTCATGCCTGTTCCTTTCGCTCGCTACTTTGCGATTTTTGATGGCCGTATTGTAATCCAGCTTGAAGCCTGACACAAACCGGCCAGGGCAACCGCCGACTGCGGCTGGCCGACCGCCAAAAAACTGCTGTTAATTGACACTACTATATTTAGCGGTATACTTTAACCAAACTACTACATTTTGTGGTTGACCGGTTGACGAAAACCTTTTAAATTTAAGGGGCATACCCTAAGAGCGCGTTTCTTAAATGTCATTATGAGGAGCGAAGCGACGAAGAATCTCCGCCAGCAGGCTTGAAAAGCCACCAACCTGGAGTCTCTTCGCTCCCGTTGGTCGCTCAGAGTGACATAGTGGGCCGGTTTTGCCACCAGATTCGATTTAAGAAACACGTTCTAACAAATTCCCGGAATTGCCTATCTGACCTTAACCGTCTAAAATAGGGGCGCTTGGCTTGGCCCGGTTAAGGTCAGGCCATTTTATGTGAGGAGATTATGAAATCTGTTAGCGACTACTTGCCGCGTATTCTGGTTGTCGCCAGCTGCCTGCTAATTATTCTATCGTTTTTGCTTACCGCCTGCGGTTCGGCGGATGTGGCCGCCAGCGTTGGTCAAAACGCTCTGGCCGGACTTGTTGCCCCATCGCAGCCTGCCGCGGCCAAACCCGCCATCGAACCGGTTGCAACAGTTGAGCCTACCGCGCCGCCACGTTATTCCCCCACCGTCAATGTAGACCAGATTATGTCCTCGCCCGATTACGGTATGCAGGTTTTTTTGTATTGGCGCGAAGAGATTGCCGACCGGGATTTGAAACTGGTGGAAGAGGCCGAATTTCGCTGGGTTAAGCAAGAGTTCCCCTGGCGAGAGATAGAGGGGCACGGCAAAGGCGTTTGGCAGTGGGACACGCCCGACCGCATTATGAACCAGATTGACGCCCACGGCTTAAAGGTGATTGCCCGGCTTGGCTCTCAACCGGCCTGGGTGTCAAACACGCAACTGCCGGCAATTAGCCCGCCGGATGATTTGCAGGATTTTTACGATTACGTGTACGCCGTGGCCAGCCGCTACAAAGGCCGGATAGAGGCTTATCAAATTTGGAACGAGCCAAACCTGGCCCGCGAGTGGGGCGGGCGTCCGCCCAACCCGGCCGGGTATGTGGACATGTTGAAGGTGGGCTACCAGGCGGTTAAAGCCGCCGACCCCGACGCCACCGTTATCAGCGCCGGCATGGCCCCCACCACCCGCCACGACGACCAGGCTATGCCCGATGTCTACTTTATCCAGGGGATGTACGAGGCCGGGGCCGCCGCCTATTTTGACGCTTTGGGCGTACACGCGCCCGGCTACAAAAGTCCTCCCGAAGCTGACCCCGGCCAGGTAGCTGCCGACCCGCAACTGACCAACGGCGATAGCGCCCCCGAAGAATTGCGCCGGGTGTACGCCTTTAGGCACGTAGAGGATTTGCGCCGGTTGATGGTTGAAAACGGCGACGAAGAAAAGAAGGTCATCATTTTAGAATTTGGCTGGACGGTGGAGCCGCGCCCCAACTCGCCCTACTTCTGGCACCGGGTTGACCCGATTACCCAGGCTCAATATTTTGAGCGGGCCTACCAGTACGCCATTGAGCACTGGCAGCCCTGGATTGGGGTGATGAGCCTGATTTACGTGGCCGACCCTTCGTGGCACATGGATATGGAAGAAACCTACTGGAGCATTGTTTACCCCTACTACCCGGAGCTGCGGGCGGCTCCGGCCTACCACGGTTTGAAAAAGCTGCCCAAAGTGCCGCCGGTGGATGGGCAGTAATTGGTAAGAAAACGCCGTAGGCCGGGGGCTTGGGGGTAGCTCCCCCGTTTCTCCCCTTTTAAACAATGCCGGCATCGTGGAAGCCCTCCCAATAATAAAGACCTCAAAGGTTTTTGAAACCTTTGAGGTCTGGCGTAGCTGGTAAGTAACCAAACCAATTACTGCCCTTAATCCATATTCAACACGCCGGTAATGCGCTCCAGCGCCCAATCAATCTCCGGGCGTTTAATAATTAGCGGCGGCGCAAAGCGGATAACATGTTTGTGCGTTTCTTTGCACAAAACGCCGCGCTCTTCCAGGGCCTCGCAAAAGCGGCGCGCCCCGCCGGCCTCGCGTTTTAGCTCTACCCCTATCAACAACCCTTTGCCCCGCACCTCTTTTACGTGCGGGCTGGGGATTTCGGCCAGTCGCTCCTGAAAATATTCGCCCATTGTGGCCGCATTCTCAATGAGTCCCTCATCAACGAGCACGTTCAGTGCTTCGGTGGCTACCGCCGCGCCCAGCGGGTTGCCGCCAAAGGTGCTGCCGTGGTCGCCGGGTCTAAACAGGCCCAGCACCTCCTCTCCGGCCAGCACCGCCGAGACCGGATAAAAGCCGCCCGACAGCGCCTTGCCCACAATGGTTACATCGGCTTTCACCGCTTCGTGGTCGCAGGCAAACAGTTTGCCGGTGCGGCCCAGCCCGGTTTGAATTTCATCGGCTATCATCAGCACGTTATGTTTGCTGCAAATCTCTCTAACCCGCCTCAAGTAACCTTTGGGCGGAACAATGACGCCGCCTTCGCCCTGAATTGGCTCGACCAGAAAGGCCACGGTGTTGGGGGTAATGGCCGCTTCCAGCGCGTCGGCATTGCCAAATGGTACGTGAACAAAACCGGGGGTAAAGGGGCCAAAATCCTCGCGGTACTGCTCTTCTGATGAAAAGCCAACAACGGTGATGGTTCGCCCGTGAAAATTACCGTTGCAAACAATTATCTCGGCTTTATCCGGCTCGACGCCTTTGACCCGGTAGCCCCATTTGCGGGCCGCTTTTAGAGCCGTTTCAACGGCTTCTGCGCCGGTGTTCATCGGCAGGGTCATGTCGTAGCCGGTTAGGGTGCATAATTTTTGAAAAAACAGGGCCAGTTTATCATTGCGAAAGGCTCGCGAGGCCAGCGTAAGCCGTTGAGCCTGGTCGATCATTACTTTGGCAATGCGCGGGTGGCAGTGCCCCTGGTTTACCGCGGAATAGGCGCTCAGGCAATCCAGATATTTATGCCCGTCTACATCATAAAGCCAAACGCCATCGCCTTTGGTCAGCACCACATCCAACGGCTCATAATTTTGGGCGCCATACTTATCTGCAAGTGCAATGTAGTCGGCGGTATTCATGGTTGTATGCTCCTTTGCAATATCAAATGGTAGAGTAGGTACAGCATCATGATTCTAATCCTCATCAGCCCGGCCTCCAAATCTGGCCGGCAACTCCTTGCGGCATCGAGGTTAATTTGTTATAGTTGCGTCTGACTTGCGCCCACAAAGGTAATGGCATGGAAAGAATAAAATCTGGCAAACCCAAAGATTGGTGGCCCTGGCTGGCCGGTTTGGGGGTCATTGTAATTTTGGCCGCCCTGTGGAAACCCCTGGCCGCGCTGGATATGGACTCGGTTTATTTGCGGCAATGGATAGAGGGGTTAGGCCCGCTGGCGCCGCTGGCTTTTTTTTTGCTAAACGTCATTCAAATTGTGGCCGCGCCTATCCCCGGTTATCCGGTGCAGGTGCTGGGGGGAATTTTGTTTGGATTTTTCGCCGGTTCTGTTTACACCGTTGGCGGCATGGTAGCCGGCGGCACCCTGGCTGCCTGGCTGGGGCGCAAACTGGGCCGGCCCTGGCTGGAAAAACGCCTTGGCGCTGACACGCTCAACCACTGGGGAGACCTGGTTCACCTGGACTCGTTTTGGACGTGGTGGATTATCTTGCTGATTCCGCTGGGCGATATCCCCTACTTTTTTGCCGGACTTGGCCGCATCAAGTTGACCACGCTTGCCCTGGCTATTTTAACCAGCCGGGGTCCCTTTACCCTGCTAATTGTGTGGGCCGGCGATAGCGTTATCAACTTGCCGCTGGCGGCCATCGCGCTGCTAATGGGGGTGATTGGCCTGATTGTGATTGTTGGTTTTAGCCAGGCCGCCCGCATCGAGGCCTGGGGCCGGGCCTATGTAGCCCAACGAACTGCGGGCAAAACCGCTCCCCCGCCCGAAAAATCGCAAAATCAACCATGACAAGCGGGTCTGTCCCAAATTTTGGGAACAGGCAGGGGGTGCGGGGTATCCCCCCGAATCCCCCCTGCCGAAGGTGCCTCAAATTTCAAAATTTTGAGACGCACCCTTGACAAATCAGAACAAATGTACTAAACTAGAGCCACCCATTCTTCAAAAAATAATTCCCATTAGCAAAAAAGGAGCTAAAAAATGGCAAACGCGCTTAACTGGTTTGAGATTCCCGTAACCGATATGAATCGGGCGCTCAAGTTTTATAACACCATTTTGGGCGTCGAGATGTCTACAATGGAAGCGATGCCTGGTTTTACCATGGCCATGTTGCCCGCAACAGAAAATCACGTGGGCGGGGCCATTGTCAAAGGCGAAGGTTACGTACCCAGCCAGCAGGGAACCGTAGTGTACCTGAATGGCGGCGACGACCTGAACAATGTGCTGAACAAGGTAGAAGGCGCCGGCGGCAAAGTAATAATGCCCAAAACCGATATCGGCAACGAGTACGGCTTTATGGCCATTTTTGCCGATACCGAAGGCAACAAAGTGGGCCTGCACTCGATGGGCTAAATTTTTTAGCCCGGGCCGGTTGTCGTTCCCCATCGACAACCGGCTTTTTTTACTCCTGACATACTGTTGTCAGGGGTGAACTGCTATACAAAAAGCATCACCCAACAAAAGGAGCGCACCATGCAGGCCAAAATAGCCCTTATCTCTATTGTCACCAACAACATAGCGGAGATGCTGTCATTTTATCGAGATGTGCTGGGGTTCGGGGTAGAAATCAATCTGGACCAGTACGTGGAATTCAAAAGTGAAGGCGTCCGTTTTGCCCTGGGCACCCCCCAGGTTATGCGCGATGCCACCGGCCACTCCAGCTTTACCGAGCCGGTCAGCGGCCAAAAATTCGAGCTGGCCTTTCCGCTGGACACGCCCCAGGCAGTTGACGAGGCTTACGCCCAAATTGTAGCCAAAGGAGCAACGCCCATCAAAAGCCCCGCCGATATGCCCTGGGGCCAGCGTACCGCCTTTTTTGCCGACCCCGACGGCAATATTCACGAACTTTTTGCCAATCTGCCCCAGTAATAGAGGTTTATCAATGCCCTACATTACCCCGGAGCTTTTTACCTTTTTCCGCGAGCTAAAAGAAAACAACAACCGCGAGTGGTTTGAGGCCAACAAGCAGCGCTACGAAACCCAGGTGCGCCAGCCGCTGCTTTCATTTGTTACCGATTTTGGCCTGCGGCTGGCCGAAATTAGCCCTCATTACGTGGCCGACGCCCGTAAATCGGGCGGCTCGCTCTTTCGCATCAACCGGGATGTCCGCTTTTCGGCCGATAAAAGCCCTTACAAAACCCACGCCGGCATTCAGTTTAGGCATGAAAGCGGCAAAGATGTTCACGCCCCCGGCTTTTATCTGCATCTGGAACCGGATGCCATCTTTGTGGGGGTCGGCATCTGGCAGCCCGATAACCCAACCCTCGCCAAAATCAGGGATGCCATTGTTGAGCAGCCCAATCGCTGGCAAGAAGTCATTGCTCACAAAGAGTTTACCGCCACCTTTACCCTGGGGGGCGAGTCGCTCAAACGCGCGCCCAAGGGATACGACCCCGACCACCCATTTGTAGAGGACTTAAAACGCAAAGATTTTATCGCCTCCACCACCCTTAGCCAGGATGAAACCTGCGCGCCGAATTTTATTGACCGTTATGCCGGCACGTGTCAAAAGGCAACGCCGTTTATGGCGTTTCTAACTACGGCCATTGGGCTACCCTGGTAAGCAGTTAAACCTGTTGAATTTGTTAACAGATTTCTAACACAATTGTGCTATGATAAAATCAGGATAAGGCAAGGAGAACAGTACATAAAATAAGTTGGGTCGTGTTAGAGGGTTCGCATTAGAACCCGCCGCCCACAAAAATTATATTGAAGCGTCCTTGTGCCTGTCCGTTAAGCCCTCCTCACCCGGAGGGCTTTTTATGTTGGCCCGGTAACCCTTTTGCCAAAACGCGGCTAAGGTGTTAGTATCTCGCCAATTAACCCTGCTGCCAGAAAGGCTTGACCTCTGAGTACGCCAACCAACATTGCCGAAACCACCTTTCACGTTCGTTACGCCGAAACCGACCAGATGGGTATTGTGCATCACGCCGCCCATGTGGTTTGGATGGAAGAAGGGCGCAGCCACTGGCTGCGGGCGCACGGCACCTCATTTACCGAGTTTGAAAAATTGGGGCTGTCGCTGGCCGTGTCAGAACTGCACGTGCGCTACAGCCAGCCGGCGCGTTACGACCAGTTGGTGACAATTCGCTGCTGGGTTGACGAGGTAAAAAGCCGCAAGGTGACGTTTTGTTACGAGGTGGTTGACGCCCAAACCGGCGCGCTGTTTGCCAGCGGCTACAGCAAACATATTTGCATTGACCGCCAGGGACGAGTCGCCAAAATTCCCGCTGAGTGGCGCAAATTTATGAGCCGGGAAAGCCCGTAAGCTATTTTGTCCGGCGCTGACCGGAGTAAATTGCTACATCTTATCTTTGGCGTTGTAAAGAACAATACTCCTTTCGACCCCTAATTTTGAGGCTACTCGACGTTCTCCCGCAACGTAATATCTGACAGGTCTGGATTTGAATTTGGAATTGCTGAATCAGGGGCCGGTAAGTAATAAAAACGGCGCTGCCATGAGTGGCAGCGCCGTTTTTGATTTGCGGGTTAATATCAAGCCGGCAGGGGAGCCGTTGAAGGGGGGACCATGCGCGGCGGCGAATTCTCCTCGGATGAAGAGGAGCCTGGCGCGCTTTCGGCGCTTTCGGCGGCCTCGCGTTGCGGGGCAACGCCGGTGCTGCCCTCAACCAGTTCTCTAAACTCTTTGGCATCCAGCGTTTCTTCTTCAATCAAACGGTCGGCAATGAGTTTAAGCGTTTCGATGTTTTCGGTCAGAATTTCACGGGCTTTAACGTGGGCTTCATCTACCAGACGACGCACTTCAAAGTCAATTTGCTCGGCTACTTCCTCGCTGTAGTTGCGTTGCTCGCTCAGTTGCCGGCCCAAAAAGATAAGTTCCTCTTTATCGCCAAAAGTGAGCGGGCCGAGTTTTTTGCTCATACCAAATTGAGTGACCATTGCCCGCGCCATGCGGGTGATATTTTCCAAATCGCCGCTGGCGCCGGTAGTAACATCTTTAAATACAATTTCTTCGGCCACGCGCCCCCCCAGGCCCACGGACAGCCGGGCCTTAAAGGCCGACTTGCTGATGAGAGTCTGGTCGTCGGTGGGCAGAAACAGGGTAAATCCGCCGGCTCCGCCACGGGCTACAATGCTAACTTTGTGAACCGGGTCGGCTTCGGGAATCATATAAGCTACCAGGGCGTGGCCGGCCTCGTGGTAGGCCACCACCAGTTTTTCTTCTTCGCTAATAATCCGGCTGCGACGCTCCGGCCCCAGGCGAATTTTTTCGATAGCCTGCTCAAGGTTGAGGCCGGTAATCTGTTTTTGGTTGGCCCGGGCGGCCAGAATGGCGGCCTCGTTGACCACATTTTCCAAATCGGCCCCGGAGAAGCCAATGGTGGCTTTGGCCAGGCTCTCCATATCTACATCGCTGGCAATGGGCTTACCGCGAGCGTGAACCTCAAGGATTTTTTTGCGCCCTTGCCAATCGGGCCTGTCGAGCACTACCCGGCGGTCAAAGCGGCCCGGACGCAGCAGGGC
>CAZAPG010000082.1:0-18006 GCA_964486935.1 uncultured Caldilineaceae bacterium
GAACCCCTCTACTTCCTAATCGACTATTTGACTTTTATCACAGTTGCTCTGAACGAAGCGCAGCGAAGTGAAGAATCCCCAACCTTGGTGGAAAACACCAGCCTGGAGACTCTTCGCTCCCGTTGGTCGCTCAGAGTGACATACCCGGTGCTCCGATTAATTTCTTGATTTTCATAAAAACCTGCCAGGTCTAAAACAGCACGGTTTTAGGGCTGCCACTTGCCCTGAACGGTGACCAGATTGGGGCGGAACTCTTCCACGTAGCCGGTGTAGGTGTACTCCAGCGGGTCCATCGGATCGCTGATGCGCCCGGCTGCGGCCAGAAAGTCGGTGTAGGCTTGCATGTCAACCAGGTAACTTTCGCCAAAGGTGGGGTCAAAAATGTAGTTGTCCCAAATGGCTTCGTTCTGCTCGATGGGCTGCTCCTGAAACTCGGAGAAGAGGCGGATGACCTCGGCGCGGTTGGCCGGGTTGGCCACATACGCCTGCGCCCGCAGCATCACCTTCATCATGGCGTTGGCGGCGTTGGGGTTGTTGCGCACAAATTCCTCAGAGGCAACCCACGGAGAGCGGGTGTGCGAGGTTTGTACCCGTTCCCCGGCATCCTGCGGAAAGCCGCTGATAACGCCGGTGTTCAAAAATACAACGTCGGCCTGCTGGGTGGCCAGGTAGGGCCACGGCTGCCAGGCGATGAAGGCCTGATTTTCACCGCTGACCAGCGCGGTGAGCTGCTCCGGCGGGGGCAGGTTGACGACCTGAATGCGGTTCAGGTCCAGGCCATAGTGTTTGGCCAGGTTGGCCAGCACGGCGCTGGCGGTTGAGCCTTCCAGCAGCCCAATGCGGATGTTGTACAAATCTTCCGGTGATTGAACGTTGGCATCTGCACGCACGACCAGATGTTCCATGTAGGCCAGCGAGTTGGTGCCTAAAATAACAATGGGCAGCGCGTTGTGGCGCATGCTGATGGGCGGCACGTTGCCGGGCGTCCACAGGTGAATTTCACCGGCGGCCAGCGCCTCGCCGGCCAGCGCGCCGGCGGTAAAGGTTTTGGTCTCGACATTTTCAAAGCCGGCTTCCTGGAACCAGCCCTTTTCAATGGCTACAACATGCGGGGCAAAAGGCGGGTCCACGCCAAAGCCCAGCGAGATGGTACTGATTTCCGGCTTGGGCAGGTCGGCGAAGGAGGCCAGTTCCGGCACATCCTCGCTCAGCGACACTTCAGCATCGGCGGCGGGGGGCACGCACAGCTTCCAGCCGGGTTCGATGATATCATAGTTGGAGATGGTGGCGTAACTGTCATCAACCGCGGCCTTGGCATTGGTGGCCGAGGCAATGGCCGGGAAGGCCAGCACATCGCCGTAAAATTTTTCGGCAATTTTCGATAGCCAGTCATCGGCCTGCACCACCACATCTTCCTCGCAAACAATTTCCTGCTGTGCCAGCGTCGCCGCCGGGGCCAGCGATAGAGCAAAGGCGAGCAAAACCGCAATCATCATGATATTTCTGACTAATTTCATTTGAGATTCCTCCGTTGGGTTTTAATGGTGTTTTCGCTTCGTTGATAAAATTTGGCTGGATTTTTTCAAATATGGGCCTCCTCAGAAAATAGCCCCCCGCTTGCGCGCAACCCTCCCCCGCGCGCGGGGGAGGGTTGCGCGTAGCGACGGGTGGGGGTAGATAAAATCTTCATTCCTCGTTGCCGCCAAAGGCGCAGGCTGAGTCGGTCTCCTGAAAAATTGTTTATCAGTTAACCGGTTCAGAGTTCAAAGTTTGAACATCCGGCTTGAAGTTCCGAACTCCGAACTCTGAACTTTGAACCCTGAACTTTGCACTCTCACCCCGGCCGGTTGCCAAAGTGCCAGCGTAACTGGCGCTTGAATACAAGCTCTCTAATCAGGTAATCGGTCAGCAGGTTCAACACGCCGATGATGATGATGCCATAGATGATGATGCCAACCTGGCCCAGCTCGCGGGCGTTCATAATCATAAAGCCCAGCCCCTCGCTGGCGGCCAGTATTTCGGCGGCCACCAGCGCGCCAAAGCTCAGGCTCCAGCCGACCCGCACGCCGGTGGCGATATCGGGCAGGGCGGCGGGCAGGGCGACCCGCAGCAGCAGCTTCCAGCCGTTGACCCCCAGCGTTTGGGCCACCCGCATCAGCGAGGGGTCAATGGTGACCATGCCTTTGTAGGCATTGGTGACTACCGGGAAAAACGCGCCCAGCGAGATAATGAAGATTTTGGATGACTCGCCCAGCCCGAACCAGATGAGGGCCAGCGGAATCCAGGCCAGTGGCGGAATGGGGCGCAGCAGTTCAATGGGGGTGCGGACCACGCTGCCCAGCCAGCGATACCAGCCGGCCGCCACCCCGATGATAATGGCCAGACCACCGCCAATGAGAAAGCCCTGGATAATCCGCAGCAGGCTGGCCCAAACATGGCTCCACAGCCGCTCCGGTGAAACCAGAGTGAGGGCATCCTGCGCCACAGAGAGCGGGCCGGGAAAGATGACCGGGTTGATCAGCCTCAGCGCGGCCACGGCCTGCCAGATGAGCAGCAGCGCCAAAACGCCCAGCCAGGACAGCCATAAATCGCGCCCAAACGCGCGGGTTGTCATCGTTCCACCTCTTCCAAATCGGGCGCCCAGGGCAGCAGCGCGCGCTCCACCCAGTCCAATATTTTAGAGAGCGAGAAACCGAACAGGGCGATAAAAATCATGCCCACCATGGCGGCGTCGCTGCGGTAAAAGGTACGGGCTTCCATAATCAACGCGCCTAACCCCCGGATGGTGCCAATCATCTCCACGGCCACAATTACCATAAAGGCAATGCCCAGGGCGACTTTCATGCCGGCAAAAATGCGCGGCAGCGAGGCCGGCAAAATCACCCGGAAGAAAAGCTGGCGGCGAGTCGCCCCCAGCATTTTGCCGGCGTTGATGAAGGTGGGGTCAACCTGTTTAACGCCCTCGATGACGTTGGTCAGGATAATCCAGAAGCAGCCGTAAAAAATCAGCAGCACCCGGGCCAGTTCGCCCACACCAAACCAGGCCACGGCCAGCGGCAGCAGGCTGATGGTGGCAATCGAGCGGGCAAAGGTAATCAGCGAGTGGGTGGCTTTATCCAGCACATAGGCCGAGCCGACCACCATCCCCAGTGGAATGGCTACAACCGTGGCCAGCAGGTACCCTTGCAGAATGCGCCAGACGGTGGCCCAGATATGCTGCCACACGGTAATCCCTTTGGGGAATCCCTCTACGGCTAAATTCCATAAGGTAGCAGCCAGTTTTGAGGGGGGCGGAAAGTGATAGGCATTTAGCTGACCGGCGCGCACCAAAATTTCCCACAGGCCGACCAGCACAATCACCGTGAGAAGGCCCACCACCCGGTCGGGCAGGCGGGGCAGGCTCCACCCGTCCAGTTTTTCAGAAGATGCTATTGTGGATGTCTTCATAATATTCCATAAATTTGGTTGACGACCGCTGGCGCGGGCGGGGCATGTCGATGGCAAACTCTTTGCGCACCCGGCCCGGATGGGGGCTGAGCACCACCACCCGGTCTGATAAATAAACGGCTTCAAAGATGCTGTGGGTAATGAAGATGACCGTTTTTTTGCGGGCGTCCCAGATGCGCAGCAGCTCGCTTTGCATTTCGGCGCGGGTTAGCTCATCCAGCGCGCCGAAAGGCTCGTCCATCAACAGAATTTCCGGGTCCATGGCCAGGGCGCGGGCAATGGCCACCCGCTGCTGCATCCCGCCCGATAGCTCGCGGGGGTATTTGGTTTCAAAGCCGGTCAGCCGAACCAGCTCAATCAACTCCTGGGCCAAAGCGCGACGCTCGGCGGCGGGCATGCCCTGGTTGCGCGGGCCAAACTCAATATTTTCAATAGCCGTCAGCCACGGAAACAGCGCCGAATTTTGAAAGACCATGCCCCGGTCCAGCCCCGGCCCGTCGATGGGGCGCCCGTTGACCAGGGCCTCGCCCCGGGTGGGGCGCAGCAACCCGGCAATAATATTGAGTAGGGTGGTTTTGCCGCAGCCGCTGCGGCCCACAATCGAGACAAATTCGTTGGCCTCGATGGCCAGGTTTATATCAGATAGGGCCAGGCCGCGGGCTTCGTCCTCAGCCGGGAACTGCTTGGTTACGCGGTCAATAACAATTTTGGGAGTGATCATCCGCTTTTCTCCATTTAGGGGGAGGTTTGCAGCTTGAAGTGCGCTTCGATGGCCGGCACCGCGGCGGCGGCCACAATATTTTCCATGGGCTGTTTGCTGCCCAAATGCAAGCTGAGGTTGCGGCGGGCCACGCCGGGCAGCCGCTCGGCGATGCCGTCGTACAGCAGGTTGAGCAGGTAATCGCCGCCGTCAACATACGCGCCCAGCAAGATTAGCTGGTGGATATCGGTCAGCCGGATCAGACCGGCAAAGGCGTAGGCGGTGTAGGGCAGGGCCTGTTCAACCCAGTTGCGGCAGAAAGGGTCGCCCTCCGCGGCCCGTTTGAAGACTTCATCAGGCTGAAGCTGGCTGATGGCCGGCTGCTGTTCAGCCTTTACCGCCTCGCGGAAGGCGTAACCGGAGGCATACATCTCCAGGCAGCCTTTGGCGCCGCAATAGCAGGCGCGGCCATTTTCGACCACGATAAAGTGGCCAATCGCGCCAAAGTTGCCAAAGCGCCCCGATAATATCTGGCCGTCAATCACTACGCTGGCTTTGACCCCTTCGGACCAGGTGACAAAGACCATATCACCTCCCGGTTGCAGAATACCGTAGCGCATTTCGGCCAGAGCATAAACGTTCGACTCGTTCTGGGTGAAAATGGGCACGTTAAAGGCATCGGCCAATGAGCTGGCCACAGGAATATCTCTCACCTGAGGCAACCGGGTGTAGCGCAGCCAGGTGCCGGTCTCCCGGTCGACAAAACCGGGTACGCCCAGGCCAATCCCCACCAGTTTTGAGATATCGACCTTCTGCGCTGCCAGAATTTTGGAAATGCCGTTTTGCAGGGTGGGAATCACCGTGTTGATGGTGTCATCGCCAAAGGCGTACTCATCCAGGGCAATCAGTTTTTCTTGCAGGTCAACCAGCCCAATGGAGATTTGGGGAATTTTAATTTCCACGCCAATGGCATAACGGGCCTGGGGATTAAAACGGTACAGCGTGGGCGGACGCCCGCCGCGCGGCCGGTCGCTGCCGATTTTAACGATGTATCCCTCATCAATCAGGCCGGCCAGGATGTTGTTGACGGTGGGCAGGCTCAGGTTCGCCTTGCGCACCACGTCCATTCTGGTAAACGGCTCCTGCTGGTTGATACTTTTCAGCACGGTTAGCCGGTTGAGTTCGGGGACGTGTTCAGCGTTAATTGACATCTTGCATGGGGGGGTAAATAAAAAGGGAATAGCGAATACTTTTAGTAAACCATTTATAAAAGTATCATATTATTGATGCAGGGATTTGTCAAATATACGTTTGCTGAGGGTGAAGGGGGTTGAACCACAAATATCACGACGGGACGACAGGGCCAAACGGTTTGATAAGCTCCGCTGTCTGGCCGGACAAAACCAGCTGGCTGATAGTTTGGGCCACAACGGGGCTGAGCAGAATGCCGTAGGAGTGGCCGCCGGTGGCCAGCAACAGGCCAGCGGTTGGGGTGGCGCCCAGCAGCGGCAGCCGGTTGGCGGCCGTGGGGCGCAGGCCGGCGCTCATTTCAACCAGGGGCAACTCTTTAATGGCGGGGACAATTTGTTGAGCTTTTTTGAGGATGAAATAGAGGCCGGCCGCGGTCGGGGTAATATCAAAACCGGCTTCTTCTTCAACCGTCGTGCCGACAATCAGCCGGCCGTCAGGGCGCGGCACCAGATAAACCGGCCCGATGACCGGCTGCGCCAGCAAGGGGCGGTTGGGGGCCATTTGCAGCGTCAGCGTTTGCCCCTTGAGTGGCTGAACCACGGCGCTCAAGTCAGGCGGCAGGCCGCCGACCCGCCCGCTCCAGGCGCCGGCCGCCACAATTACAGTCTCGGCGGCCACGGTTTCAGCCGCCAGCCTTACTCCGCCAACTCGATTATGCTCGACGGTGATTGCCTGCACCGCTGTTCGCTCGCGCAGGGTACCGCCGGCCCGCAAAAAAGCCTCTCGCAGCGCCTCAACCAGGCGGCGATTATCAACATAGTGAGCCATGGGGGTGAAAATCGCCGCCGCAATCTCCGGCCCCAGCGCCGGCAGGCGGCGGCGGGCTTCATCACCCCGCAACCACTCGATCTCAAAGCCAATCCGCCGGTGATAGCGGTACTGCTGCCGGAACCGGTTGACGGCTTTCTCATCCAGAGCCACAAAGTAACGGCCATCGGTTTGATAGTGCAAATCAACACCGGTTTGCGTGGACAATTCGCGGGCAAAGGCCGGCCACAGGTGATAGCCGGCTTGCTGCAAGGCAAACAACTCATCGCTGAAGGTTTTCGACAATTTCCAGGGCATCAGCATGCCCGCCGCGGCCCGGGTTGCGCCCTGGCCCACGCGGTCGCGTTCAAAAATTGTGACCGGCCGGCCCGCCCGCGCCAGAAACCAGCCGATGCTCAGGCCAAATACGCCGCCGCCAATGATGACAATTTTTTTGCGATGATCGCTTTTTGAAGACACGGATTGGAGTATGCCAGTTCAGAGCGGCGGCAGCCGGGGGACATCTGAAATCATCAGGGCCGCGAACAGAAGGGCCACAATTGCCGGGCCGACATACCAGCGCGGGGTTGGCCGGGCTTTGTTGGCCCAGTTGAAATAGACCACCGCGCCGATGACCGCCAGAATAATCTCGATACTGAAAATCAGATAGGCATAATCCCACAAACCAAAGCCCAGCAGCGGCAATCCGCCCAGGTTTCCCGGAAAAATCGGCATATCCTGGTGATGAACCAGCAGGTCGACGGGCCAGTGAGAAAAACTCAGCCCGCCCAGCAGCCAACCATGAAAGTTGGTTCGCCACACTTTTTTCCCAATCCAGAACATAATGGCGCTGATGAGCAAGGCGCCCACTAACGAATGCGTATAGAAAGCCGAAATATGATCCTGGCCGTACGCAGGCCCCGACTCAAACCCCTCCAGGCCAACCGCCACCAGTGGCAGAAAGGCGATATCCAGCGCCTGCGGGGCCAGAATGAGCACCCAGGCCGGCACATCCGGCGCAACAGGTTTGGCGGCCGCGCCCATTGCAAAATGACCTAAAAACATGACGCTCTCCTTTGAATGATGAGAATTGGTTTGTGATATACTTCAGGTATGAGCCGGAATTTTAGAGCAGACCTTCAGTATTGTCCAACTGACGACGGGGTTGACACCCTGTACAGCCCTCAATACGGGCAAACGTTTCACTCCAGACATGGCGCGTTAATTGAGGCCGAGCATGTTTTCCTCAAGGGAACAGGAGTCAAAGCGCGACTCGCCGCGGGCCGGCCCACGACTGTGCTGGAAATTGGTTTTGGTACGGGGTTGAATTTCTTACTGACCGCCGGCGAGAGCCGTTTGATGAATGCGCCGCTGCGCTACGTGGCGCTGGAAAAAGCCCTGCTGCCGGTTGAGGTGCTGGCCCAACTCAACCACGGTGACAAATTGACCGCCGCCGCCGATATTCGGCAGGCGTTTCTGGCCTGGCGCAATCGCCTGCCGGACTGGCCGTCTGGCGGGACGTTTGTGTGGCAATTTAACCAGATAATGGTTGTGGAACTGGTCATCGGGGATGCTGCCGGGGTGAGCATTCCGCAGCGGGGCTACCACGCCATTTATCACGACGCGTTCAGCCCCGCTGCCAACCCGGAATTGTGGACGCCGGAGTTTTTTACCCGGCTGTTTGCGGTATTGACCCCCGGCGGCGCTCTGGCGACCTACTCGGCCAAAGGCGCGGTGCGGCGGGCGTTACAGGCGGCGGGCTTTCAGGCCCAAAAATTGCCCGGTCCGCCCGGCAAGCGCGAGATGCTGGTCGGGCTTAAACCCCCAGCCGATTTCGCCTGAGTATTTCGGCGGTGCTTTGCACGGTGCTGACCTGGTGGCCGGGCAGCGGCAAAATGCGTTCGTGCAGGGTGTCGATAATCCACTCTTTTTGGGGAAAGAAAGCCTCTTCCAGCTCCGCTGCCGGGGTAATCCAGTTGCGCGCGCCGACCACCGCCACGGGGCCGTCCAGATAATCAAAGGCAAGCTGGCTGATGTTTGAGGCCATGGTGTGCATAAATGAACCGCGCTCGCAGGCGTCGGAGGCCAGCACCACCTTGCCCGTCTTTTTAACCGACTCGATGATTTTCTCGTAATTGAGCGGGTTGATGAAGCGGGCGTCAATTACCTCGGTGGACAGGCCATATTTTTGCTGTAGCTCATCCGCCGCTTCCAGGGCGCGGTAGAGCGTGGCCCCCACAGTGACCATCGTCACATCATCCCCCGCCCGCCGGATGGCCGGTTCGCCCATCTCCACCTCGTAATAGTCAACCGGCACGCCGCCGGCCACCAGCGTTTCCGGCTCGGGGTAGAGGCGCTGGCTTTCAAAAAAGACCACCGGGTCGGTGCCGCGCAGGGCCAGGTTGAGCATGCCTTTGGCATCGTAGGGCGTGGCCGGGAACATTACTTTCAGCCCCGGAATATGGGCCACCATCGAGGTCCAGTCCTGCGAGTGTTGCGCTCCATATTTTGAGCCAACCGAGACCCGCAGCACCAGCGGCATTTGCAGCACGCCCGCGCTCATCGGCTGCCATTTGGCCATCTGGTTGAAGATTTCATCACCGGCGCGCCCCATAAAATCACAGTACATCAGTTCGGCCACCACCCGGCCGCCGCTGATGGCGTAGCCCACGGCGGTGCCCACAATGGCCGCCTCGGAAATGGGGCTGTTGAACAGCCGGTGATAGGGCAGGCACTCGGTCAGGCCGCGATAGACGCCAAACGCGCCGCCCCAGTCGCGGTTTTCCTCGCCGTAGGCCACCATCGTCGGGTCCTCGTAAAAGCGGTGTATCATCGCCTCAAACAGGGCTTCGGCGTAAGTGAGGGTGCGCAGCTTGGGCAGCGGCTGGCCGTTTTCATCCAGCCCAAAGCGATTTTTGGCAAAGGTTTGCTTGAGGCGGCTCTCCTCTTTGGGCAGCAGCACTTCCGGCGCGCCATCGGCCAGGCGCTCTTTGAACTGGTTGGAGAACATCATCTCGCCGATGGTGTCGGTCTGCACGTTGACTCGCGGCGAAAGTTCCATCGATATGGCCGCTTTGACCACTTTCACCAACCGTTCGGTCACATCGGCCTGGAAACCGTCCAGCGTGCTGTCGTCGGCGTGGCCGTTTTCCTTTAAATATTCGCCGTAATTAATCAGCGCGTCGTGCTGCCGCCACAGGTCAATTTCGCTTTTGTCGCGGTAGGCCGAGGCGTCGGACGGGGAGTGGCCGGAGAAGCGATACGTCACCGTGTCCAGCAGTACCGGTCCGCGCCCCTCCTCCAGGACCTTCTTTTTGCGCTCGATGGCATCGGCTACGGCCAGCGGGTTGTAACCATCAACCCGCTCAACGTGCATAGCCTCCGGGTTAACCCCCAAGCCGACCCGCGCCAGCATGCCAAAGCCCATCGTTTCACCCTGGGGCTGGCCGCCCATGCCGTAAAAGTTGTTCATAAAATTGAAGAGAATGGGCGGGTTACCGCCGATTTCTTTGGGCCACAGGGTGCGGTACTGGTCCATGGCGGCAAACATCATCGCTTCCCACACCGGCCCGCAGCCCATCGAGGCATCGCCGATGTTGGCTATCACAATACCGGGCCGGCGGTTAACCCGTTTGAACAGCGCCGAGCCGGTGGCGATATCGGCCGAGCCGCCGACAATAGCGTTGTTGGGCATCACCCCAAAGGGGGCAAAAAAGGCGTGCATCGAGCCGCCCATGCCTTTGTTGAGGCCGGTGGCCCGGCCAAAAATCTCGGCCAGTGTACCGTACAGAATGTAATCGATGGCCAAATCCTTGACGCTGCCTTTGCTGAATTTTTCGACCACCCGCAGCGGCGCGCCGTCGAGATAAGTCGTCATAATTTTCAGTAACTCCTCATCGCTCAGCCGGGCAATGGCCGACAGGCTCTTGGCCAGAATTTCGCCGTGGCTGCGGTGCGAGCCAAAAATGAAATCGTCGATGCCGAGATGAAACGCCTGGCCCACGGCCGCCGCTTCCTGGCCAATCGAGAGGTGGGCCGGCCCTTTGTGATTGTACTCGATGCCCTGGTAATTGCCTTCGCGTTTGATGCTGTCGAGCATGGTTTCAAATTCCCGGATAAAAGCCATATCCCGGTACATGCCAACCAGATTCTCCCGGCCATATTTCCTGGCCTCTTTCTTGGGGTTTGACACGTAGGCATTCACCGGAATTTCCGGCGCGGTGAGCACGCTTTTTTTGCGCGCCTCGGTTGGGTTAATGGTGATGAGTTTGGTCATGGATTGTTTGTCCTTGGTATCGTGCAATAATTACTAACTTGATATTTAACGGTCGCAAGTGGCAGGTCGCAGGTCAAATGAGAAATTACCGCCGACGTTGCTGATTAGCGGTGATAGCCAGACCCGCAATAATCTCTTCCCTCTGACGCTTGCTACTTGCCACCTGCCACCCTACAGCGCCAGTAACAACTCCACCTCTGCCAGCCCTTGCGAGAGGGCCTGCAAGAAGCGGGCGGCGGGCGCGCCATCGACGGCCTGGTGGTTGATGGTGAGCGACAGGCCAATATGGTTGATAAATTGCGCCTGGCCCTCCACTTCCACCGGCTTAAGGTTGATATTACCGACCCCCAGAATGGCTACCTGCGGCGGGTTGAGCACCGGCGTAAAGCTCTCGATGCCCAGATTGCCCAGGTTGGTGACGGTGAAGGTTCCGCCGGCCATCTGGTCGGCCGAGATGGTGCCATCCAGGCAGGCGGCCGCCAGTTGCTTTGCCTGCCCGGCAATCTGCTTCAGGCTCAGTTTATGGGCGTTGTGAATAACGGGCACCATCAGGCCGCGCGAAGTATCGACGGCCAGGCCCAGGTGAACGTAGGGATATTGGTAGATAGCGTCCTCTTTGAAGTGGGCGTTGAGGGCCGGATATTCCAGCAAAATTCTGGATACGGCCAGGAGAATGAGATCATTAATTGTAACCTGCCGCAGCTCCAGCGCTTCGGCGCTTTGCTTCAGCCGCTGGCGGTAGGCCAGCAGGGCGCGGGCGTCGGCGGAGGCGTTGAGGGTGAGCTGGGCTGTGGTTTGCAGCGACTCCAGCATGCGGGTCGCAATAACCCGCCGAATACCCTTGACCGGAATAATCTGCGCCTCTTCTTGAGGAACGGGTTGAGGCGCAGGCGCGGCAACCGGCTTGAGGTCCTGGGCTGTCACCCGCCCCCCGGCGCCGGAGCCTTGCGCCGGGGCCTGATACTCGCCCCGTTCCAGCATGGATTTGGCCAGCGGAGTCATGCGCGGCTTCTGGCTGATCGCGGCCTGCACGTCGCGCTCGATAATGCGCCCGCCGGGGCCGCTGCCTCGCAAGGCAGAAACCTCAATCCCTTTTTGACCGGCCAGATGGCGGGCGCGGGGAGAAATATGAGTCCTGCCATCGGCCTCAGCTTGCGCGGCAACAGAGGCTCTATCCACCTCCTCCGCTCCCCCGCTCTTCTGCGCAACCGCGCCGCCGGGGCGCAAACCTTCCACATCCTCGCCCGGTTGGCCAACGGCGGCAATGTTGGTCAACACCGGCACGTCGTCGCCTTCATTAAAAAAGAGGGCCAGGACCGTACCGGCCACCGGCGATTCGACTTCCATCATAGCCTTGTCGGTTTCAATGTCGCACAGTATCTCGCCTTCAGCAATCGGGTCGCCGACCTTTTTTTTCCAGCCGGCAATAATACAGCTTTCTACACTTTGTCCCTGCCGGGGCATTACTACAGGCGTTGCCATAGAGTTTTCCTCTCCCGCTCAAAAATTAGCAATGGTGGTTAACGGAACAAATGTGTTGCCTGTTCCGTTTTATTTCGGGGTTTATACCACGATGACCTCGATGCTTGCCGCCCGCGCCTCACTCACCAGATCGGCGGGAGCCTGGCTGTCGGTGATAATTGTGTTGACTTCCACCGGATTGGCAAATGAGGCCAGCCCGACGCGTCCCCATTTGGTGGCGTCTAGCAGGGCGATGGTCTGGCGGCACATGCTGACCAGGCTCTGCTTGACTTCGGCTTCAGCGGCGCTCACGTCGGTCAGCCCTTCGGGCAGGCTGAAACCGTGCGCGCCAAAAAAACCTTTGGCAATATTGAATTTGCGCAGAAATTCCAGGCCATCGGCGCCAATCAGCGAGTCGGTTTCAGGTTGAAAGGCGCCGCCGGGCATCACCACGGTAACGCTGGGGGCGTCTCGCAATTCCTGGGCTACGGTTAAACTGTTGGTAATTACGGTTAAACGGTGGCGGCTTTTCAGGTGCGGTATGATGGTCAGGGCGGTGCTGCTGCTATCCAGAAAAATGGCGTCGCCATCGGCAATCATATCCGCGGCGGCCAGACCAATTCTGCTTTTTTCCTGCACCTGTTTTTGGCGACGCATGGCCAGCGCAATTTCATACCGGCCATCTGCCGCGGAGATGGCGCCGCCGTGGGTGCGAATCACCAGTTTGCGCTCGGCCAGGGCCTGCAAATCGGCGCGGATGGTCACTTCCGACACGCCAAGCTGCTGGCTCAAGTCTACCACCGAGACTCGCCCATGGTTGTCAACAAGCTTGAGTATTTCCTGCCGGCGCTCCTCTAAATACAAATCTTTACTATTTATTGACATTTAATTAATTTGTTTTGTTTATTGCTGTTTGGTTTCAATTACTTTCATTTTAATTTAAAACAAAAGAATTGTCAATGATTTATTTGTTCCAGGCTGAATGTTTCCAATAGAACTTAAACACAACCTTAACGCTTTCTGTATATAACTACGGCTTAAAATCTGTTATCATTGGAATGGCGTCAAAGTGGAATAATTCACAATAGATAATATCATTTTAAAATTATGCGCGTGTGGAAGCAGCCAGCAAAGCTGCTCTGACCAGACAACCATTTACAGGAGCAAAATTGTCATGAAAACCCCGGAACAGATACAATATCATCAGGCTCATAGCCTGATACAGAAACTTAACCAAAATATGGTGGGGCTGGCTGCTTTGCTAAAAGGCCAGATCTCTCCCACCGAGCAAACTTTGCTGGCCAAAGTATTTGAAGCTCAAATAGAATTGCAACTTTTGTTAGACGAGATGGGTAAACAAGCCAACCGGCGGGCAGCCGATACCAAAAAACAAGAAAGTGAAGCGGGGTTGTTGTTTGACACTTCTAACAACCTTACGGTTAAAATTTAGCCCAGGCGTAACCTGAAACCATGAAACCAACTTTGCTGGTGCTGGCCGCCGGAATTGGTAGCCGTTACGGCGGATTGAAGCAGCTTGACCCGGTTGGGCCAAACGGTGAAACAATTATCGATTACTCTGTTTACGATGCTATTCGGGCCGGATTTGGCAAAGTTGTCTTTATCATTCGTTATCAGATTGAGGCCGAGTTTAAAGAGTTTTTTGGCCGGCGGTTTGCCGGCCACATTCCGGTGGAGTATGTTTACCAGGAACTTGACATGCTGCCCAATGGTTTTGCCGTGCCTGAAGGTCGTAAAAAACCGTGGGGAACCGGACACGCGGTTTTAGTGGCCAGAGAAGCCATTGCTGCGCCGTTTGCCGCCATCAACGCCGATGATTTTTACGGCGCTTTTTCCTTTCAAGCCCTGGCCGATTTTTTGAGGTCTATTCCCAATTCTGCTGTGGCCGAATATGCGATGGTTGGTTTTAGGTTGCGTAATACCCTGTCTGAGTTTGGCACTGTCTCCAGGGGGGTGTGCCGGGTAGATAACAACAATTACCTGCAACAGGTTGAAGAGTTAACCAAAATAGCTAAAGATGGCAACCGCGCCCGCTACACCGACGCCGCCGGCCAAACTCATCCCCTCACCGGCAATGAAACGGTCTCGATGAATATGTGGGGTTTTGCGCCCACTATTTTTGACCATTTGCAAACTCAATTTGTTGAGTTTTTAACCGGGCCGGGCCGCCAGGAAAAATCAGAATTTTACATCCCCACCGTAGCCAATACCCTTATTCAACAGCATAAAGCCAGAGTTAAAGTTCTTCCCAGCCGGGATATCTGGGTTGGCGTTACTTATCAAGAGGACCGGCCCGTTGTTATCAAAACCATTCAAAAACTGATTGAACAGGGCCTGTACCCCGAAAAATTATGGGCTTAGGTTAACGACGGTTTCAGGCTGTCAACCAACTGTTTCAGGCCGTCTTCAAAATTTACTTTGGCCGACCACCTCAAAACGGCCCGCGCCCGCGAGGCGTCGCCATAAGAGTGGCGAATATCGCCCAGGCGAGCAGGCCGGTAAACAGGCTCCATATCAAGCATAAGAATAGTACGCAGCGTTTCAAACAGTTGGTTGATGCTAACCTGTCTGCCGGTACCAATGTTGAATATCTGGCCGGCTGCGCCGGTAACTTCGGCGGCCAGCAGGTTGGCCCGCACCACATCTTTAACAAACACAAAATCGCGGGTTTGCTCACCATCGCCATAAATAAAGGGGGCGCTGCCTTGCAACATTTTATTGACAAAAATTGAAATAACCCCGGAATAGACCGACGACGGGTTTTGCCGGGGGCCATAAATGTTAAAGTAGCGCAAAACCACCGTTTCCAGACCCATTACCTCATCAAACATGCGGCAGTAAGCTTCGGCGGCCTGCTTGCTGATGGCGTAGGGCGATTTGGGCCGGGACGGCATCAGTTCGGTTTTGGGCAGGGTGGGTTCATCGCCGTAAACGGCGCAGGTGGAACTGAGCACCAGCCGGCGCGCGCCGCTACTGTGGGCGGCCTTTAGCAGGTTCAGCGTACCGACCACGTTAATCAATTCGGCCTCAACAGGTTTGTCCATAGACTCCGGCACGGAAACCATCGCCGCTAGATGAAAGACCAGGTCAACCCCATCAACGGCCTTTTGCACCATTGCCTCATCCCGAATATCGCCCTCAATCAATTCAATCCGGTTGATGACTCCATCCAGGTTTTCGGCGCGCCCGGTTGACAGGTTATCGAGCACGCGCACGGAATCGCCACGGGCCAGTAACGCTTCTACAATGTGTGAGCCAATAAAACCGGCTCCGCCGGTAACTAAACAAACAGCCATTGCTTTGCACCCTGATAATTTTATAACTAACATTACAACCACCTGTGTTACAGGGCAAATTGTCAACTATCAAACAGAATCGCTGTGTTAAACCCATGGATTGACACCCACTTTATTCCGTGCTATGTTAGGCTTAACTTTTGGTTGGGAGCAGTTATCTGCTACTCCATAGTGAATGGGCAAAACAGGCCGTCAACCTTTGTGTTTAAAACGGGTTGGCGGTATTATTTTTATCTTGGTTTATCTTTGGGGACAATTTATTTTTCAGCGTTAAAGGGCAGGCAGATAATAGAATGGCAAAAACAGATTATTTTTACCCCGATACGTTACAGCAAATTCAAATATCATCAATTCAAACCAGTTTAGGCGCAGAGCCGGCTAAAACAGCAGAACTGGCCGAAGAGCTTAAAGAGATTACCTCACTTTATAATGTAGCCGTGGGCGTGGGGTCGAGCCTGAACCTTGACGAGGTTATTTGGCGGCTCTTCAAAGAAAGCAGCCGGTTGATAGATACGACCAACTTTGCCATTGTAATTTACAATAAAGAGGCCGACACCCTGAATTTTGCCCTGGTATTTGACCAGGGGCATCAATTAAAACCCCTGACTGTTCAGCGTTCAGAAAGCCAGGGCCTGATTGCCAATATTCTGATTTCGCAAACCCCCTCGCTTATCTCTGATTTGCTCAAAACCGATTACATGGCCGGGCGCAACAAAATTCGCTCGTGGTTAGGAGTCCCCATTCTAAATCCGCTGCTCGAGCCGGAAGGTCCGCAAGGCGTTATTGCCACCTGGAGTTATAAACCCAACAAATTTACCGATCATAACCTCTGGCTTCTTTCGGCCATAGGCACGCAGGCCGCGATTGCCATTAGAAATGCGCGCCTGTACGAAGCCAGCCAGCAACGGTTGGCCGAAATGGCTCATCTGAAGGATATTGCCCAACGGCGGGTAGCCGAAATGGCGCTGCTGAATGATATTACCCGCACGCTTTCGGCCACGCTGCATTTTGATGAAGTGTTGATTAGAATTATGGACCGGGTTGAAGGCATTCTAAAAGCCGAGGCCGGTTGGTTGTTACTGGCAGACCCTAAAACCGGCGAGTTGGTGTTTCAGATTGGGTTGGGCAGAACCAGAACCATCACCTCATTTCGCTTGCCGCGAGGCACAGGGCTGGCCGGCGAGGTGGCTTTGGTGGGCAAATCTGCGTTGGTAAACGTTGCCGCCAGAAAAATATGTTATGACGAACTGGATAATCGGCTCGACTTTCCGGTGGGCCACGTCTTGTGCGTCCCCCTTAATTTAGATGACCAGATAATTGGCGTTTTAGAGGTAATGAGCAAAGAGGGCGATGAATTTACCCAAAGCGACCTGGAGCTGCTCAACTCAATTGTGCCCTATGCCGTTATTGCCATAAAAAATGCCCGCTTTCACGAGAACGCCCTCTCTGAACGCGACCGGGTGATTGAAGCCGAGGAAAAGGCCCGCAAAGCCCTGGCCCGCGATTTGCACGATGGGGCGACGCAAATGGTCAGCGCCATTTTGATGCGGCTGGATTTTTGCAAAATGCTGGTCAGCAAAGACCCGGAAAGATTGGCCAAAGAAATCGACTCTACCCAGGAACTGGCCAAACAGGCAATTCATCAAATCCGTACCTTGCTGTTTGAATTGCGCCCCCTTGCCCTTGAAACGCAAGGGCTGCTAACCGCCCTTGAGGTGTTCATCGAGCGTCGTCAAAAAGATATAATGGAAGGCAATACCAGAATAGCTCTAAAAACTAAAAGCATTCACCCCGATAACGAAATTTCCAGGCAGGATGACAAAGTTGAAGGCGCAATTTTTGCTATTGTGCAAGAAGCCGTAAACAACGCCATTAAACACGCCAGAGCCAACAATATTGTAGTTGAAGTGGAAGAGACATTTACCTCTATCTACACCATTGTTGATGACGACGGAGATGGATTTGAAGTTAATTCTGTTATGGAAAATTACGAAGAACGCGGCAGCCTGGGCATGATTAACATTCGAGAGCGAGCCGACCTGATTGGCGGCGAGTTCAAATTGGAGTCTACGTTGGGCCAGGGCACAAAAGTTTCCATTCGCGTGCCCAAGGCCAAAGAAGAACGTCTGAAAAAACGGGGCACCGGGCCGCTGACCATGCCTCATAATTTGTCATCTTGATTTATCCCCCAGCTTATCGCCATTAACTCGTGGCGCGCAGCCATCTCAAAGTTGTTTGACTCCGACTATAGCGCGTGGTATAGTTTGTGGTGTTAATTACTACCCTGTAATCACCGAGGTTGTTACAATGAAATGGTCACGGGCATTATATGCCATATTAATTTTGGTAGTTTTGGCCTTTTTGTATGGCATTTTTGTATTAAGAACCGACTCTGCCGAAATCGTTGAAATTTCAAAAGTTGCCGAGCTGGCCAACCAGGATAGAGTCGAAAGTATTCGGGTTGACCAGAATGACTTAACCATAAAATTAAGAGATGGCGGCGAACTGGCCTCAACCAAAGAGCCTAACATCGGTATTATCGAAACCATGGGAATTTTGGGCGTGAGCCAGGAGCAGTTGCTAAAAATCAAAGTAACTGTTGCGCCCCGCAGCGCCTGGGATGGCTGGCTAACCATTTTGGGTACATTACTGCCGCTTATTCTTATTGGCGGCTTTTTCTTTTTTATTTTGCGACAGGCCCAGGGCGCGGGAAATCAGGCGCTCAGTTTTGGCAAAAGCCGCGCCCGCATGTTTACCGGCGACAAACCCACCGTTACCTTTGAAGATGTGGCCGGGGCCGACGAAGCCAA
>CAZAPG010000083.1:0-16539 GCA_964486935.1 uncultured Caldilineaceae bacterium
ATCGGCGAGATGGCCGAAGGCGAAGCCATGATGGAAGAAGGCGAGGCCATGGCCGAGCTGGTAGAAGGCGAATTTACCATCGGGATGTTCCAGATAGCCACGCACCCCGCTCTGGATGCGGGCCGCGAAGGGGCGCTCAAGGCGCTGGCCGACAATGGCTTTGTAGAGGGTGAAAACCTCACCGTAATTGCCCAAAATGCCGAAGGCGACATTGCCACCCTGGCCACCATTGCCCAGAACTTTGTAGATGAGGGAGTCGACCTGATTGTTGCAACCAGCACGCCGGCGGGTCAGGCTGCCTTTAACGCCATCAAAGACCTGGGGTCGCCGCCGGTGGTCTTTAATGTTGTCACCGACCCCTTTGCCGCCGGCCTGGCCACAACGGTGGACGACCATCCCGATTGGATGACGGGGGCGCAGGCGCTCCCGCCGGTTGAGCAGGCAATGAGTACTATGCTCCAAATAATGCCCGAAGCCCAAAAAGTCGGCATTATCTGGAATCCGGCTGAAAAGAATTCTGAAGTGGCTACCGGCATTGCCCGCGAAGTTGCCGATAAGCTGGGCATCGAACTGGTAGAAGCCAATATCTCCGACTCCAGCGAAATTCAAACTGCGGGTGAGTCATTGGTAGCTCAGGGAATTGACGCCTTCTTCATCTCCACCGACTCTACAGTGGTGGCCGGTTTTGAGGCGCTGGTAAAAGTAGCCAATGAAAACGCCATCCCGCTGTTTGCCAACGACCCGGCCTCGGCCGAGCGCGGCGCAGCCGCGGCCATCGGCGTTGACTACTTCCAGAATGGCTACGACTCTGGAGTAATGGCTGCCAGAATTCTAAAGGGCGAGTCTGCCGGCGATATCCCCGTCGAAACGCGGGCCAGCGGTATTTTGCACATCAACTACGATGCCGCCAATGCTCAGGGCGTCACCTTCCCGGCCGAGATTGAGGCGGAAGCAGCCCAAACCTTTGGCGAGAAGTAAATCTCTCCCAAGCAAGAAGACCTCAAAGGTTTCAAAAACCTTTGAGGTCTGGAGTATTATAGCCACACCAAAAGCTCCGGCCCGGTCAGGTCGGAGCTTTTTTGTGCCCTGTGGCCAGGGCGTCGCCATTTTCTATTGCCCGTTGCGGATATCGGCAAGCAATGTGGGGGAGTAATTGATTTCAGAGAAGATAACCCGGCAACCCTGGCCCGTGGGTGATTGGGCAGAAAAGCCAATCTGCGTTGTATCGGCGCTATTCGTTCCCAGGTTGAAATGTCGCGCCAGATGCCACAATTGGCCGTCTGCGGAGTAATGAAAAGCGAAGGCGCGATTTATTTTGGCAATACGCAGATAAACCTGGTTGTCATTGATGATAACCGAGTTACAGTCGTCGGAAAATTGGCGGGTGACGACCGAGACAATCATTGGCTGCTGCTGGGGCGAATATTCAAAACACAGCTTGGCCCATTGATTGTTGTGGGCGTAAATTAGCAACACCCCGGCGTCAAAAGTGGATTGAAAATTAACCGTTACTTTTGCGCTGAAAGTGAAGTTTTCCTCAACCGCAAAAGTTAATCTTGGGGCGTTGTCGGTTGACTTTTGCCCCTGCGGGTCAACAAACAAATCGGTTAGCTGACCGGCAGTCAGCGTGATGGTTTGACTCTGCTCTTCGACCTTTAACTCAACCGGCGAGTTTGCCGGTTGCAGCGGCGCGGGCAGGGATTGTAGTTGAAATGTGTCCATAGCTATTCTCTACCGTTCAAATTGCCACAAAGGCCGCGCGCCCACATCTACGCCGCCGTCTACATTGAGCACCTGACCTGTTACCCAGCCTGACTCATCGCCGGCAAAATAGAGGGCGGCGTAGGCAATGTCTTCGGGGCGGCCGGTGCGGGCCAGGCCGGCCACGGGCTGTACGCCATTTTCTGCCAGCGGGGCGCGGATGAGACCGGAGCCAACGCAGTTAACCCGAATATTGTCAACGTAAAACTCTTTAGCCAGGCTCTGGCTCAGGCCGATGATGCCGCCTTTGGCTGCGCCATAGGCCGGGTTGCCTTCCTGCCGCACGCTAAAGCTGGCCGCCACCGTAACAATAGCGCCCCCGCCGCGCAAATGGGGGCGGGCGGCCTGGGCCAGGTTGAAAATGCCGTCAAGTGTGTTGGTTAGAGCCAGATGCCAGAACTCGGCATCCATTTCAGAAAACTCTTTATCGGGGCGAAAGAAACCGCCCGCGCCGCAATAGAGAATATCCAGCTTGCCCCACCGCTCCACCACGGCCTTGATTGCTTTTTCGGCTTCGGCGCGTTCGGTCAAATCGCCGGCCAGCGCAATGGCTTGGCCGCCGGCCTTGGCGATACGCCGGGTAGTTTCCTGGCCCTTGGCCGGGTCGCGGGCAATGACGCCCACTTTTGCCCCTTCCTGGGCAAAAAGAATCGCCGTGGCTCGACCCATTCCGGGGCCGGCGCCGGCAATCAGAGCCACTTTATTTTTGAGTCGCATTGCTGCTCCTTGTAGCAATTGGGGGTTGGTGATGAGTAGTCGGTTATAACGGGAATAGTTATTTACCAATTACTTTAATTTAAACACCCGCATCGCGTTGTCACGCAATATTTTACGCCTGACCGTGTCCGGCAGCTCCAGTTCAAGAAATTGCTGAATATTCTGCCCAATATCGCGGATGCCGGGGCCGGGCCAGTCGGAGCCAAACATCAACTTGTCGGCGACGCGCTCCAGCCAGGGATAGTAGTGCAGCAGGCGATTGGGCGGGGTGCTGGAAATGTCGCCAAAAACGTTGGGGTGGCGGCGCAGCAAAAAGAAGGAGGTATTCATATAAAGCGGGCGACCCAGATGCGCGTCAATAATTTTTAGCTCCGGGAAATCAACGGCCACGTCATCAATGGCCATTGGGTCTGCAAAGCGATTGCGCGCCCCTTTGAACACCGAGGTGCCGGTGTGGACCATTAGCGGCGCGTCGTATTCGATGCACTTTTCATAAACCGCGGTCAACCCCTTTAGCTCCGGCTTGAAAAGATAATCGTTAATGTTGAATAGCTGGTGCAGCGGATGAATCTTGATAGCCTTCAGCCCCAATTCACCCAGCAGATAATCCATCTGCCCGGCCATATCCGGCGTGAGGCGCGGATCAACCCCGCCAAAAGGAATGAGCCGGTGGGGATAACGGGCGGCAAAATTGGCTACGTATTGGTTGGCCTCCTCGGTGTAGCCGATGATATCGGGGCTGAGGTAATTGACCATGCCAAGGCGCTCGATGTTGTTGGCGTCCATATAGGCTATCAATTTGTCGGGGTCGGAGCACAAATCGTGAAAGCGCTGGTAATCCGGCTGGGTGGCTTTCATTGCGGCCAACGCCGCCGGTTTTAGCATATGCAGCGGCAGAATGTGAACGTGAATGTCGATAACTTTGTAGTCGATGCCGGTTGTCATTATGCGAGTTATTGGCTCCGCAATTTGAAGCGCTGAATCTTGCCGGTGGCGGTTTTGGGCAGCTCGTCAACGTACTCAACCCAGCGCGGGCGTTTGTAGGCCGCCATTTGTTGTTTGCAGTAATCAATAAGTTCCTGAGTCAGTTCATCAGAGCCGGTGCGGCCCTGCCGCAGTACAATATAGGCTTTGGGCTTAATCAGGGTGTCCTGGTCCTCCTGAGCCACTACGGCGCACTCCAGCACCGCCGGATGGCTGATGAGCGTGCTTTCCACTTCCACCGGCGACACCCAGATACCGCCGACTTTCATCATATCGTCGGAGCGGCCGGCGTGCCAGTAGTAACCGTCCTCATCCACATAATATTTATCGCCGGTAAACAGCCACTCGCCCAAAAAGGTTTTCTGGCTGCGCTCGTACTGGTGCAGATAGAAGAGGGCGGCAGTTTCGCCTTTGACCAGCAGATTGCCAATTTCGCCCCGTGGCACTTCGCTGCCGTTGTCATCCACAATTTTTAGCTCGTAGCCGTCAAACGGTTTGCCGCTGCTGCCGGGCCGGATATCGCCGGGGCGGTTGGAAATGAAAATGTGGAAGTTCTCGGTAGAGCCGATGCCGTCGATAATATCCACGCCGGTTTTTTCTTTCCAGCGCTGCCAAACCGGGGCCGGCAGCGCCTCGCCCGCCGAGACGCCCAGCCGCAGCGATGACAAATCGTAATCGGTGTTAAAACCTTCCTGGGCCATAATGGCGGCGTAGCCGGTGGGCGCGTTGTATAAAATGGTCGGTTTGAATTTGTCAATCACTTCCAGCATTTTGGTGGCAATTCGCGGCGGCCCGTGGAACAGCACCACGCTGGCCCCCACATACCACGGAAAAATCAAAACGCCGCCCAGGCCAAAGGTAAAAAAGAGTTTGGGCGCGCCAAACGTCCGGTCGCTTTCGCGCAGGCCCAGCACGTCGGCTCCCCACAATTGGGAGGTCAGCGGATAATCTTTGTGGGCGTGCAAAATCCCTTTGGGCGCGCCGGTGGTGCCGCTGGAGTAATTGAGCGAGCAGAAATCGTCGCGGTGAGTGGGGGCGGCTTCAAGTTCGGTCGATTCGCCGCTAATCCAATCGGCATAAGCCATATCGCCCTCGCGCCGGGGCCGGCCAATAACGATGACGTGCTTCAGAAAATCCAGGTTATCTCTGATGGATTCAATGGAGGGCAGCAACATTTCGTGGACAATCAAGACGCGGGCGCGGCTGTCGCGCAGCATGTACTCATACTCGCGCGGTTTGAGCAAAGTATTCATCCCAATGGCAATGCCGCCGATTTTTAGCGCAGCAAAAAAGCATGTCACCCACTCCGGCACATCCAGCGAGAGAATGCCCACGTAGTCGCCCATACGGACATCCAGCTTTTTCAGGGCGTTGCCCACCTGGTTGACTTCGCTGGCAACCTGTTGAAAGGTTAGCTCTCGTTCATAACTGAGCAGGGCCACCTTGTTGGCGCGTTGGGCCAGGTTGCGCTCTAAAATATCAACGGCATTGTAGTAAAGTGGCAGGTCTGAGGCTCGCATAGCCATAGGATAACTCCTTTCTATCTCAAATAAACTCATTGTTTCAAGCGTCGCCCCGAGCTGAGAGCTTCAGGGCTGACACTCGCGCCTGCGCTGCAAGCGCAGGTGTAGTTCAAGTACGCTAAGGCGTCCTGTTTAGCCAGAAATTGGACCAGTTGAGTCGGCTTAAGCCGACTTGGGTTATCAGCCGACGAATTAATTCGTCGGTGACGCTGTTTCTACTTCTCTTCTCTCCCAATCACGTCGCGGGCGATGACGATGCGCTGGATGTGGCTGGTTCCTTCGTAAATTTGCAGCCCCTTGATATCGCGGTAGTAGCGCTCCACCGGATACTCGCTGGAGTAGCCGCGCCCGCCGTGCAGCAATACCGCTTCCGAGGCGGCTTTGACCGCGGCCTCGGTGGCAAAGAGCTTGGCAATAGAGGTTTCGCGGGTGGAGCGCAGGCCCTGGTCTTTTTGCCAGGCCGCTTTGTAAACCAGCAGCCGGGCGGCCTCTACGTCGGCGGCCATATCGGCAATAACGGCTTGAATCATTTGAAAATCGCCGATGCGCTGGCCAAACTGGCGGCGGTTGCGGGCAAAATCAACGCAGGCATCCAGGCAAGCCTGGGCGACCCCCACCGCGCCGGCGGCCACGCCCAGCCGCCCGTGGTCCAGCGCCGACATCGCCACTTTAAAGCCCTGGCCCGGCTCGCCCAGCAGCGCGCTTTTGGGGATGCGGCACTCCTCCAGAGTGATTCGGGCGTGGTCCGAGGCGCGATGGCCCAACTCCTGGCCGGGCATCGGCTGGCGTTTGAAGCCGGGGTTGTCGGTTTCAACAATAAAGGCGCAAATACCCCGATGACGCGCCTCCCGGTCAACAGAGGCGAAAACAAGGGCTACATCGGCAATGCCGCCGTTGGTAATCCAGATTTTTTCGCCGTTGAGCACGTAGCTGTTGCCCTCGTCGCGGGCGGTTGATTCCATACTGGCTACATCGGAGCCGGCGTTGGCTTCGGTCAGGCAGTAGCAGCCAATCCACTCGCCGCCGGCCAGTTGGGGCAGGTAGCGCTCTTTCTGCTCCTCGTTGCCCCAATCGCGCAGGCACATGGAGACCAGCCCGGCGTGGACGGCCAAAAAGCCCCGCACCGAGGAGTCGACCCGGCCCAGTTCCTCATACACCAGGGCGAAGCTGGTGTAGTCCATGCCTGCGCCGCCATATTTTGGCTCGATGGGGCCGCACAAAAAACCCAGTTCGCCCATTCGTTTCACCAGATGCATTGGAAATTGGCCGGTTTCGTCGGCTTCGCGGGCCAGCGGCGCAACCTCGTTTTGGGCAAACTCGCGGGCGCGATTTTGGATATTTTGTTGTTCTACCGTTAAATTAAAATCCATCCTGTTAAGCCTGCCCCTGTTTTTCTCTTTCCTGGGCCACCAGCACCCGGCGCAAAATTTTGCCGGAGGCCGATTTGGGTATCTGCTCAACAATTTCAACCCGGCGGATTTTTTTGTGCGGCGCGACGCGCTCGGCCACAAAGCTCATAATTTCGTCGGGGGTAATATCGCCTTTTAACACCACAAACGCTTTGGGCACTTCGCCGGCTTCTTCATCGGGGCTGGGGATAACGGCGGCATCGCTGATGGCCGGGTTAGAAAGCAGTACGCCTTCCAATTCGGCCGGCGCAACCTGCATGCCTTTGTATTTGATTAGCTCTTTGAGCCGGTCAACAATGTAAAAATAACCGTCCTCATCGGCGTGACCCAAATCGCCGGTGTGGAACCAGCCGTTGGAGTCGATGCAGGCGGCGGTGGCGTCGGGGTTGTTGAGGTAGCCCTGCATCACCTGCGGGCCGCGCACCCAAATTTCGCCGTTCTCATTGGGGCCAACGGGCTGGCCGGTTTCAATATCAACCACCTGACATTCGGTGTTGGGCACAATTAACCCGGCTGCCGCCCAGCGGATTTTGGCGGGGTCTCTGGGGTTCACGTGGGTAACGGGGCTGGTTTCGGTCAGACCGTAGCCCTGGCCCAGCAGGCAGCCCAACCGGTTTGAACAGGCAGCGGCCAAATCCTCGCTCAAGGGCGCCGCGCCGCAGGTAATCATTTCCAGCTTCGAAAGGTCGTACTGGTCAACCAGGGGATGTTTGGCCAGGGCCAGCACAATGGGCGGTACCAGCGGGGCATAGGTAATCTGGTGATTTTGCATCAGTTGTAAAAACTGTTCCAGGTCAAAACGGGGCATTGTTACCACCGTAGCGCCCATTTGCAGGGCGTGGTTCAAAACAACTTCCATCCCGTAAATGTGAAAGAAAGGCAAAATGGCCAACACCCTGTCTGAGCGGTTGATAATGCCGGTCGATTCAATCTGGCAGCAGTTAGCCACCAGGTTGTGATGGGTCAGCATAACCCCTTTGGGGTAGCCGGTTGTGCCGCTGGAGTAAGGCAACACTACCAGGTCTTGCCGGGGGTTGATATCAATTTGCGGCGACCCATCATCTGCGGCCAGTAACTCGGCAAAGGGGGTTGCGCCGTCGGCCTCGCCCAAAACAAAGACCTCTTCCACGCCTGACTCGTCGGCGGCCTCCAGGGCTTTATCTAAAAATTGGGGAATGGTGAGCAGGTATTTGGCCCCGGCATCATTGAGTTGAAAGGCCAGCTCGCCAACGGTGTAAAGGGGGTTAATAGTGGTGTTGACGCCCCCGGCCAGGGCCACCCCGTGAAAAGCAATGGCGTACTCCGGCAGGTTGGGGCTGTATATGGCAAACACGTCGCCTTTATTGAAGCCTCGCTCGGCCAGCCCGGCGGCAACCTTTTGGATGGCTCCGGCCAGTTGGCCGTAGGTCAGCGCGCGACCGCTGGGGCCGTCAATCAGGGCCGGCTTGTCGGCCAGTTGTTGAGCGTGCTGCAAAACAAACGGCGTGAGCGCCATTTCGGGAATGGCAACATCGGGATAGGGACTTTTAAAAATCATCGTATGCCTCCTCGCATATTTGTGATTTTTCGGAAGTAATTTACCACCGAATGACGACACTTAACGGAAGACGCAACACAAACACGTTACGTAGTGCGTATTTCGTATTAATCCGGGGCGATTGGCTATTTTCCGAAACCGCCCCAATAAATTCCGCTTTAAGCCCGAAGTGGAATTTTCCACGCCTCGGCGGTCGGCTGTCTGCGGTCCCTCTATTCTATCACAGCCATCCCTTCTAATTCAATTAAATTATCCTGGCGGAAAAAGGCCGACACTTCAAACAGGGCCATCGCCGGGTAATGGTCGCCAAAGTATTGGCGAAAGACCCGGCCCAGCGGTTTGAGATTGGCAACGTAATCATCCCGGCTTTTGACAAAGATATTCAGCTTGACAATATTCTGCATGGCGCCGCCGGCCTCTTCGACCACGGCCCTGAAATTTTTTAGCACCTGCTCAAACTGGGCGACCAAATCGCCGGGGGCTACAATGTTGCCCGCCGGGTCGCTGGCATCCTGGCCGGCCAAAAACAACAGCCGCCCCCCGGAAACCAGAATGCCGTGATTGAAGCCTCGTGGGGGGGGCAGGCCGGGCGGGTTGATGATTTTTGTTTCCACGGGTTGCTCCTTTGCGTTCTTTGCGCGAGATATTTTTATCGTCCGGTAAATTTTGGCTGGGCTTTTTCTTTAAATGCCTCGTAAAAAAGGCGATGGTCCTCGCCCATCAGCATCAGCGCCTGAGCCTGGGCCTCTTGCTCCAGGGCCGAAACCAAATCCATACTCCACTCGTTGTTGACCAGCCGCTTGGTCATTGAGATAGCCGTGGTTGGCCCGGCGGCCAGGCGACCGGCCCAGTCATAGGCTGTGTTCAGCAAATCATCGGGCGGCACAACGCGGTTGACCAGCCCGTACCGTTCGGCGGTGGCGGCGTCAATCGAGTCGCCCAGCAGCAACAACTCCAGCGCCCGCCCCTGGCCGATGATGCGCGGCAGCAGGTAAGCCGCGCCCATATCCGCGCCGGTTAGCCCTACTTTAGTAAACAAAAAGGCAAATTTGGCCTTTTCCGAGGCAATCCGCAAATCCGAGGCCAGGGCAATGACGGCCCCGGCCCCGGCGGTGGTTCCATTGAGCGCAGCGATAATGGGTTTGTCCAGCAGACGCATATTCTGCACTACCGCGCCGGTCATGCGGGTAAAATCCAGATGGCCCTTCATATCGCGTTTGAGCAGTTGGCCGATGATATCGTGCACATCGCCGCCGGAACAAAAGCCCTTGCCCTGGCCGGTCAACACCACCACTTTTACGGCGTCGTTGTAGCGCAAATCTTCCATCAAATCCCGAAACTGGGCGTACACCTCAAAGGTTAAGGCGTTGAGCACTTCCGGGCGGTTGAAGGTAATTGTGGCAATGTTGTTGTCAACTTTGTAGAGAAAGTCGTAGCTCATAAAAGCTCCTTTCTGTCGGGCAAAATGACTCGTTAGGCGTAATGCGAAAGTAACTGCTCAGATACACAGAGACTTGGTGCCCTTTGGGTAAAAGAAGAGAAATTTATAAAAGTCTCTGCGAATCTCTGCGGTTTCTCCGTGCTCCTCTGTGTTCCAATGGTTGGCCTGAGTAGTACAGCGTTTCGCAAGTTTTTAGGGTTTAGACCTGCCAGGTTTTTAAAACGAAGTTTCGATTTTCGGGGCAATTTCGCCAAAACCTGACAGGTCTTTTCCCTCCCGCTACCACATTACCGAGCCGCCATCCACGTTGATGGCCTGGCCGGTAATGCCTTTGCTGATATCCTGGGCCAGCATTACGGCGACTGCGGCCACCTCTTCCGGTTCAATCAGCCGGTTTTGGGGGCTGACTTTTTCCAGCGACTCGCGGGCTTTGGCCTGACTCATCCCCGCGCGGCGGGCGATATTGTCAATGGCCGCGCCGGTCATCGGGGTGTCAACATAACCGGGGCAAATGGCGTTAACGGTGATATTGTACGGAATTAACTCCAGGGCCAGGGCGCGGGTAAAGCCCAGCACGCCGTGCTTTGAGGCCGTGTAAGCGGTAATATATCGCCCGCCTATCTTGGCGGCAATCGAGGCAATGTTGATAATGCGCCCCCATTGCTGCTCGACCATCAGCGGGCTAATGGCTTTGGTAACGTGGTAGGCGCTGGTCATATTGAGGGCAATCATTTTGTGCCACAGGGCGTCGGGGTGGCCCAGAAACTTGTGGCTTTCAGCGCCGCCGGCGTTGTTTACCAGAATGTCCACGCCGCCCAGCCCCTGGCCGGCTTCATCGGCCATGCGCTCAATCTGCTCCGGGTTGGTAATATCGCACGAGATGGGCAGGCCGCGCCGGCCCAGCGCCTCAATTTCTTTGGTTACGGCTTGCAGCCTGGCCGGGTTTCGAGCCACAACCGCCACATCCGCGCCCGCTTTGGCCAGGGCCAGAACAATGCTGTAACCGATGCCGCCCGTGCCGCCGGTGACAATGGCCCGCCGGCCCTGCAAGGGCAGGTTGCTTTCAAAAGTCATCATCATATCCTGATTTCAGGTGCTGCTGGTGGTAATATAATTTTCAAGCTGTTCGATGATAAATTGCTTGTCAGAGATAACCGCCTTAACCACGTCTCCAATGGAGATGACGCCCACGATTTCCTCTTTTTCATAAACCGGCAGGTGCCGGATGCGTTTATTGGTCATAATGGCCATACACTCTTCGATGGTGTGGTTGGGGTTGGTTGATACAACCTCCTGGCTCATAATCTCTCTGACCCGCGTATTGGCCGCCGTTTTGCCGGCCAGGTCAACTTTTCGGGCCACATCTCTTTCTGAAATTACGCCGACGGCCTTACCTGCTTCTATCACCATTAATGCGCCCACGTTTTTTTTGGCCATTAATTTTAGAGCGTCAATAACCATATCGGTTGGGCTAACCGACCATACCGCCCTACCTTTGCCCTCTAAAAGTTGCCTGACAGTTGTCATGATCCCTCCTTATGCCGGTGGTCAGTAATTAGTAACCAGTAATTTAGATATGCTTTTGCAACCCGAAACTCTAATCTTTGACATGTAGAGGATGCAAAATGCACAAATCGGCGCGGCCCGCAGCCAGAATAGAATTAAGCTGGTCGCTGATGGTGATACCGCCGGAAGTTAGGGTACAGACGCCGGCCCCGTTGCGAAGCTGGTCGCTGTAGGAAACCAGAAAGGGAGGGTCGTAATTTGGTTTGATATCTGGCACGGTTTGGCCGGCCAATACCTCAATCAAATCGCAGCCGTGGGCTTTTAACGCTTTGGCGGCGATGATGGCCTCTTCAATTTCCAGGCCGCCGGAGGTCCAATCGCTAACGGTTAGGGCCACCGAAAGCGGCTTGTCCTCCGGCCAGGTGGCCCGCACCGCGTCAAACAATTCCAGCGGATAGCGCAGCCGGTTTTCCAGCGAGCCGCCGTAATTATCGTTGCGGGTGTTGGTCAGGGGCGAGATAAAGCTGGCCGGCAGATAACCGTGGGCAAAGTTAAGATGGAGCATATCAAAGCCGGCCTCGTTGGCTCGTTGGGCGGCGGCCACAAACTCGTCGCGCACCATGTCCATATCGGCCCGCTCCATGGCCTTGGGGGTCTGGCTGCGGCGAGTGTAGGGCAGGGCCGAGGCCGAGAGCAGCGGCCAGTTACCGCTCCGCAAAGGCCGGTCAAGCCCCTGCTGGCGGGGCCGGGTAGAGCCGCGCCGCCCGGCGTGATTTAATTGCAGCGCAATTTTGGCCTGAGAGTGGGCGTGAATCTCCTCGACAATTTTGGCCCAGGCCGCCTGATGCTCCGGGCGATACAGGCCGGCGCAGCCGGAGGTGATACGCCCCTGGGCCGATACGGCCACCGGTTCGGTCAGCACCAGCGCGGCCCCGCCTTTGGCCCGGCGCGCCAGCCGGGCGTGATGGGTTTCGTTGGGCAGCCCCTCAACGGCAGAGTAGCTGGCAGTAGGCGAGAGCACCACCCGATTGGCCAGCCGCATCTGGCGCAGGGCAAACGAGGTAAACATAGGCGGCACGGCAATAATGCTTTCCGCCTGCCGGTTTTTGGCCGGGGCAGAGGGCGAGTCCTGATACCAGCGGTCAACGGACTCGCTAAAGAAGGGGTCGCGCAGGCGCAGGCTATCGTAAGAAATGCGTCCGCTGCGGGTGAGCAGATAAAAGGTAAACTGCATTGGCTCCAGGTGCAGGTATTGGCGGGTGTTTTCAAAATAGGTGCGGCTTTCGTGGGCGGCCTCTTGCAGCATTTCGACTCGCGGCCGGCGGTCGGCCTCGTAATCTTTCATGGCGGCTTCCAGGTCGTTTTCGTGCTTTTCAAAGGCGCTGGCAAAGGCGATGGCATCTTCCATGGCCAGTTTGGTGCCGGAGCCAATGGAAAAATGGGCGGTGTGGGCCGAGTCGCCCATCAGCAAAATATTATTGTGCCGCCAGGTTTTGTTTTTGACCGTCACAAAATTAATCCACAGGGAGCGGTTCGACATCAATTTTGCGCCGCGCAGGTCTTTGGCAAACAGCTTTTCGCAATAGGCCAGGCTTTCGGCCTCGGTCGCCTCGTCAAGGCCGGCCCGTTTCCAAACGGCCTCTTCGCACTCAACAATAAAGGTGCTGGTCGCGCCGTCGAAGGGGTAGGCGTGTACCTGAAACAGGCCGTGCTCGTTTTCCCTGAAGATGAAGGTGAAGGAGTCGAACACTTTATTGGTGCCAAACCACACAAATTTGGCCTTGTTAATTTCCAGGTTGGGTTTAAAAGCGTCGGCGTAGGCGGCGCGGATCAGGCTGTTTACGCCATCGGCGCCAATCAGCAGGTCGTAATCGGTAAATTGGGTCAGGTCGCTCACTTCAACCTCAAACTTCAGGTTGACGCCCAACTCTTTGCAACGCTCCTGCAAAATGAGCAGCAGTTTTCGGCGCGACATTCCGGCAAAGACGTGGCCGCCGCAGCGAATTACCTGGTCTCGATACCACACGTCAATGGCATCCCAGATAACAAACTGGTCGGTAATATCGGTGTAGGTTTTGATATCGGCCTCGCGGAAGGCGTTGAGGGTGCGGTCGGAAAAAACAACGCCCCAACCGTAGGTTGCGCCGTGGGGGTTGCGCTCCAAAACCGTAATATCGAGCGCGGGGTTGGCCTTTTTTAACAACAGGCTGACATACAAACCGGCCGGGCCGCCGCCAATGACGATGATTTTCATAGCTTTCTTCATGCAACTACCTCGGCCAGGCGGTCAAGCTGGTTTATATTTGACACGGTTGGAAAGAGGATGAGTTCGTCGCAGCCGGCTTCGGCGTAGCCGCGCATAAATTGAGCAATTGCCTGGGGGGTGGTCAGCAGCCCTTCGATGATTTTTTCTACAAAGGGGCCGGTAAAGGCGTAATATTCGCGCATATAGTTGATGCCGGCTTCAATTTCTTCATCGCTGCCCAGGGCAAAATAGCCCTGCCCCCACAACATGGGCTGGCCGGGCCGCCCGGCGTCGGTCCAGGCGGCGCGGGCCTTATCGGCGGCGCGGGCAAAGGCGCGAGGCGGGCCGCCGCCATGCACGTAGCCGTGAGCGTAGCGGGCCATGCGGGCATAAGCAATATCGCTCGTCCCGCCGATGAGCAGTTCCGGGCCGTTGGGCCGGGCGGCATTGGGGCCAATGGCGTTGTCTTCCCAGTGGGCGCGCAGCGCGTCCAACTGCTCGGCCAGCACCCGGCCACGCTGGCGATAATCAACATTGATAGCTTCGTAATCCTGGTGACGGGCGCCGACCGCCAGCCCCAGCACCAGTCGCCCGCCGGATAGCGCATCGACGCTGGCGGCGGCTTTGGCTAAAATGCCGGTGTTGCGCAGCGGGCTAATGATAATGGTGGTGGCCAGCCGCACCCGGTTGGTAATGGCGGCGGCGGCGGCCAAAGTGGTTAGCGGCTCGTAACAGTCAAACACAATGCGGTCGAGCACGCCCAGGCTGGAAAAGGGACCTTCATCGGCCCGGCGCGCCCAGCCAAGCATTAAATCGCGGTTTACGCCGGGGGTAGTGTTTGGCAAACCAACTCCAATATTCATCAGTTAGACTCCCAGGTAGCGGTGCATTACTTCAGTTTGGGCGCGTAGCTCGGCGGGAGCGCCCTCAAATACAATTTGGCCTTTGTTCATCACGTACACCCGGTCGGCCACGCCCAGCGCCAGGTTGAGGTTTTGCTCAACCAGCAAAATCGAAAGGCCCTGCGCTTTAATTTGGGCCACAATCCGGCCAATTTCGGCCACAATCAAAGGGGCCAGCCCTTCGGATGGTTCATCCAGCAGCAGCAGTGCCGGGTTGGTCATGAGGGCGCGGGCAATGGCCAGCATCTGCTGCTCGCCGCCGCTCAACTGCGACCCTAAATTTTTTAAGCGACCCGCCAGCGCCGGAAAAGTCTCAAGCACCCTGTCAAATGTCCAGCCGCCGTTTTGAGCGTTTCTGGCGGCCAGGGTGATATTCTCTTTAACCGACAGCGTTGGAAAGATGCCCCGACCCTGCGGCACCAGCCCAACGCCCTGCCGGGCAATCTGGTGAGAGGGCCAGCGGGTCACATCGACGCCTTTGAGGATAACCTGCCCCCGGCGCGGCGGCGTAAAACCAATGATGGAGTTAATGGTGGTGGTTTTGCCCACCCCGTTACGCCCCAGCAAGGCCACGGCCTCCCCCTCTTTGACTTCCAGGGAGACGCCCTGCAAAATGTGGCTATCGCCGTAGTAGGCGTGAATCTGGTTGACGGTCAGCATATCGGGGAGTATGGAGTATGGAGTATGGATTATGTGCCCCTACTCCTTACTCCCTACTCTTTACTCCTTACTAGAATTTGTACCCAGATAAATTTCCTGCACCATTGGGTCGTTGCGAACTTCGTCGGGCGCGCCTTCGCTGATTTTTTGGCCGTAGTGCAGCACGGTAATGCGGTCGGCCAGGCTGAAAACCACGTCCATATCGTGCTCAACAATGAGCATGGTCAGCGTCCGGGGCAGCGCCTCGATGAGCCGGGTCATTTCGGTGGTTTCGGCGGGCGACATGCCGGCGGTTGGCTCATCGAGCAGCAGCACCTTTGGCTCGATAGCCAGGGCCAGGGCAACTTCCAGCGCGCGCTGCTGCCCGTAAGCCAGGGTGCTGACAACAATATCTTTTTGTTCAAGCAGGCCGACCCGCTTTAAAATTTGTTCGGTTTCGTGGGTAATTTGTTCAAAGGAGTCGGCCGGTTTGAATAAATTGGCGGTAACGCGGCGGTGGTGCTGCACGGCCAGCCGCACGTTTTCAAAGGCGGTCAACCCCAAAAAGAGGTTGTTTCGCTGAAAGGTGTGGCCCAACCCCAAATTGGCCCGGTCGTTAACCGACAGCCGGGTAATGTCGCGCTCATCCAGGTAGACCTTGCCCTGCGTGGGGGGCAACTCGCCGGCAATCAGGTTGAACAGGGTGCTTTTGCCGGCTCCATTGGGGCCGATAATGGCCTGACGTTCGCCCGATTCAACGTTGAGCGTTACATCGGCCAGGGCGGCTAACCCCCCAAAGTTTTTGCGCAGATTTTCTACTCTTAATTGGCTCATGAAGTTGAAGAGTCTTTTTTGGGTAGCGCCAGCGATCCTGGCCGCGCTCGCAGCAGGCCCATGATGCCTTTGGGCGCAAACAACACAAATGAGATAAAGAGCAACCCCAGCAGCGTTTCCCAGCGGTCGGTGTAGGAGCTGGCAAAATTAGGAAAGAGTCGCACCACGCCCGCGCCCAGAACCGGGCCAACCAGGGTGCCGGTGCCGCCTACTATAATCATCACCATCACCTGGCCCGACATTGTCCAGTATAAATTTTCCGGCGCGGCGTGTCGAAAAAATTGAACCAGCAGCATGCCGGCTACTCCGCCAAAAATGCCGGCAATGACAAACGCGGCCATTTTGTAGCGAAAGGTATTATACCCCAGGGCGCGCATCCGCTGCTCGTTTTCTCTGATGCCGCGCAGGGTCCAGCCAAACGGGCTGTTGACAATGCGCCGCAACAGCCACCATGATAGCAAAAAGAAAACAAGCGACAGATAGTAATAACTCTCGCGGGAGTTGAAGGTATAGGTGAGCGATTCGATGCCCAGGCCAATAGAGGGGCGAGCAACGCCGCTCAGGCCATCGGAGCCGCCGGTAACGCTAGACCAGCGAATGGCGATGCTAAACAGCATTTGGGCAAAGGCCAGCGTGACCATCAAAAAGTAGATGCCGGTGGTTCGCAAGGCAAAAAAGCCAATTACCAGGGCCACCAGCGCCGTGCCGGCAATTACGGCCGGCAGAATTATTAGCAAATTGCTGGTCAGGTTTAAGGCCAAATCGCTGCGGCTGCTGATGTAGGCCACAATGTAGGCGCCCAGCCCCAAAAAAGCGGCGTGCCCAAACGAGGCCAGGCCGGTGTAGCCCAGCAGCAAATCCAGGCTCATGGCAAAGATGGCAAAAATAAAAACTTCAATCGCCAGGCTTAAAAAATATAACGAGGAGAAATAGGGGTAAACCAAAGCCAGTACCAACCCCAGCGCAACAAGCGCTATTTTGACCCCCTTTTCTCGCTGGTTCAGCCAGGCTTGCAGGCCATCGAGCCGCCCGGTGATGGTT
>CAZAPG010000084.1:0-14312 GCA_964486935.1 uncultured Caldilineaceae bacterium
TATAGAACTTCGTCGTCAGCCCTTTCACCTCCAATAATCCCGCCATAAATCGCCTCCTGTCTGAAAATCAGGTTTTCATTCCTTGTTGCTGCCGCAGGAATTATTACACCCGCTTATATTTAAGCTCGATAATCAGCCGACCATCAAAATGGTATGACCATTTTACATTTTGGTCGATTATAGATTACATCTTTTCTGCCGTCAATTATTGCCAACCGGCAAAAATGGCAACCACGCCCAACAAATTGACGGTGAGACATTTGTGTAATATAATTCATAAAAATTGTCAAATGGTAAGACCATTTGACTATGATTCGAGGGCTGAGGATGTCTACTATCGACTTGAGGTCTGACGCAATTACCCGGCCCACCGAAGCGATGTGGGCGGCAATGAGTCAGGCCCAACTGGGCTGGGCGCTGGCCGGCGAGGACAGTTCGGTCAACCAGCTTGAAACTTACGCCGCCAAACTGTCCGGCAAAGAGGCCGCCCTGTTTACGCCCACCGGCAGTATGGCCAACCTGGTTGCCCTGATGACGCATACGCGCCGGGGCGAACAGGTCATCGCCGAGGCTTCGTCGCATATTTTGTGGTCCGAAGAGTGGGGTTTTGCCTACATCTGCGGGGTTGCGCCCCGGCCCATTGCCGGAGTTTTGGGCGCAATGACGCCGGACGCCATCGAGGCCGCCATTCAGGATAAACGTTTTTCCCATCGGCCCCCAACCTGCCTGATTTGTCTGGAAAACACCCACAACGCCGCCGGCGGAACCATTATTGACAATCAGCAAACCGCGGCTATTACCAGCCTCGCCGCCCGCTACCAGATTCCGGTTCACATGGACGGCGTTAGAATTTTTAATGCCTGCGTCGCCCTGGGCCAAAGCTTGCAGCAACTGGTCGCCAACGTGGATAGCGTGACCGTGGGCTTAAATAAAGGACTGAGCGCGCCCGCCGGCGCGTTGCTGTGCGGGTCTAAAAATTTTATTGAGCGCAGCCGGGTAAACCTGCGCCGCCTGGGCGGGCAGAGCATCCACCAGGCCGGTATTCTGGCCGCCGCCGGATTGGTCGCTCTTAAAGAGATGCCGGCTCAACTCAGCCAGGACCATCGCCGGGCCAAAACTCTGGCCGCCGAACTGGCCCGGATTAACGGCCTGCGGGTAAATCTGGACACGGTGCAAACCAATATTGTTATGGCCCGCCTGGAAAAAACGCCGGCCCAAACCCTGCTCAACCGGCTGGCCCAGGCAGACATCCGGGCCTACGAATACGCCGTGGATACGGTTCGTTTTGTAACCCACCGCCACGTCACCGATGCCGATATCGAGCGGGTGATTGCAACCACCAAAACTTCTATGGAAAAAATGTAATCAAGAGAGGGGGGTCATTTATGGAAAAAACTGCCGATGCGGTTGTGATTGGCGGCGGGATTATGGGGGCCAGCGCGGCCCATTTTTTGGCCAAAAAAGGCTTTGGTAAAATTGTGCTGCTGGAAAAACGCAGGCTGGCTGCCGTAAGCACCGGCCATTCTGCCGCCGTGGTGCGCACGTTCTACTCCAACTCGCTCACCATCAAGCTGGCCCTCCGGGCGCTGCAGATGTTTGAGAATGATTTGGACGAATTGGGCGGCGACACCAATTTTAGACAAATTGGCTACCTGTGCCTGTTAGGTGAGCGCGCGGCTCACGCCGGGCGGCAGGTGATGCAGCTTGAGCAAAACCTGGGGGCCGAGGCGCTGGAACTCTCGCCGGATGAAGTTAGCAAGATTATGCCGCAACTCAATATTGACGACCTGGTCGGCGGCATTTTAGAACCGCGCTCCGGCTACGTTGACCCCACCCAAACCACCCAAATTCTGGTCAACCGGGCCGCCGGCTGGGGGTTGAGAGCCTACGAAGATATTGGAGTTACCGCCATTCGGCTGGCAGGCAACCGCGTCGCCGGCGTTGAAACCGAGCGGGGCGCTATCGACGCGCCGGTGGTGATTAACGCCGCCGGGCCGTGGGGCCGCCAATTGGGTCTGTCCATCGGGTTGAACTACTCGCTCCGCTGGAGCCGCGAAAGCGATTTGATTCTGCGGATGCCGGCCGATTTCAAACAATTCCCGGTCATCTCCGACCCCAACCTGCGCATCTACCTGCGGCCCGATGGCAACGACAACCTGTTGGCCGGGCTGGGCGCGCCCAAAGATGTCGAGCCGCTGGACATCGACGACTATGACCCCAACCTTGACCCTAAAACCCGCCGCCGCATCGAGCAGGGCATTTTCAAACGGGTGCCGGCGCTGCAACAGGCCGGGTACGTTAACGGCTGGGCCTCAATTTACACCGTCACCGATGACTGGCATCCGCTGGTGGGGCCGGAGCCGGAAGTGGAAGGCTACTACGCCTTTTTTGGCGGCAGCGGCCACGGCTTCAAACTGGGGCCGCCTCTGGGCGAGGCGCTGAGCGATATCATCACCGGCAGAACCCCGGCCATCGACATTCGCCCGCTGCGGCCCAATCGCTTTGCTGAGGGCGAGGTTTTCACCTCGGCCTGGGGCGGCGGCAACCGCGCTTAAAACAGGGAGCAGAAAATGACAGCCACCCCAACCAGCGCCATTGACCCGATTACCCGCGAAATTATTCAAAACGCCCTGGCCGCCGCCGCCGATGAAATGGCCCTGGCCCTTTATCGCACCGCCTACTCCACCATTGTGCGCGACTGCCTGGATTACTCCACCTCGCTGTGCAACGCCAGGGGCGAGATGATTGCCCAGGGCGTCACCATTCCGCTGCACCTGGGATCGGTGCCCTTTGCGCTGGAAACGCTGTTTAAAAAATTTGGCAATGACATCCAGCCCGGCGACGTGTTTATTCTCAACGACCCCTTTGACGGCGGGATGCACATCCCCGATATTTTTATCGTCAAGCCGATTTTTTGGGAGGAGCGGCGGGTCGCCTTTGCCGTCAGCACCGCCCATCACCTGGATTTGGGCGGGCGACTGCCCGGCAGCTCCGCTTGCGACAACACCGAAATTTTTCAGGATGGCTTCCGCATCCCCTGGCTTAAGCTGTATCGCCAGGGCGCGCCCGACGAAACGCTCTTTACTTTGCTGCGGGCCAACGTGCGCGTCCCCCAAATGACAATTGGCGACGTGCGGGCGCAACTGGCCGCCTGCCACATCGGCGAGCGGGCCATTCACGATATCATCCGCCGCTACGGGCCGGATACGTTCATCACCTGCGCCGATGAATTGATTGACTACACCGAGCGGCTGGTGCGGGCCGAAATTGCCGGTTGGCCCGACGGCAGTCACACCTTCACCGATTATCTGGACAGCGACGGCGTCGGCGGGCCGCCCACCCGCATTCAGGTAACGCTCACGGTTAAAGGCGACGCGCTGACCGCCGATTTCAGCGGCAGTTCGCCCCAGGTGCGCGGCGCGTTGAACAGCACCCTCTCCTTCACCGCCTCGGTGGTGGCGCTGTGCGTGCGGGCCGTGCTGCAAGAGGACATCCCCAACACCGCCGGCATGTTCCGCCCGCTCAACATTATTGCGCCTTCGGGCACGGTGGTCAACGTAGAGATGCCGGGCGCCTCCTCCATGCGGGGCGTGACCGGCTTCCGCATGGCCGACACGGTCTTTGGCGCGCTGGCCGGGCTGCTGCCGGAGCGGGTGCTGGCCGCCGGCGAGGGCGGCAACACGCTGGTCATCATTGGCGGGCAGCGGCCCAACAAGTCGCCCTACGTTTATTATGAATTGCTCTCCGGCACCTGGGGCGCGCGCCCGGACCGCGACGGCAACGACGGCCTGTGCAACCCGGCCAACGTGGCCAGCAACATCCCCGTTGAGCAGGCCGAGGCCGAATATCCGGTGCGGGTGGAGCGGTACGGGCTGGTGCGCGACAGCGGCGGCGCGGGCAAATTCAGGGGCGGGCTGGCCATCGAGCGGGAGTGGCGGCTGCTCTCCGGCCAGGCTCACCTGGCCATCCGCTCCGACCGGCGCGACCACCTGCCCTACGGCCTGTACGGCGGCAAGCCCGGCACGCCTTCAATTAACATTCTCCACGCGGCCGCCGGCAGCGAAGAGCAAATTCTGCCAACAATGATTTCAACCACAATGGCCGCCGGGCAGCGCATCTATCACAAGCAGGCCGGGGGCGGCGGCTGGGGCGACCCGCTACAGCGCGACCCCGCCGCCGTGGCCCTGGATGTCAAAAACGACAAGGTCTCGGCGGCGGCGGCGCGGGAGCAGTACGGGGTGGCGCTTAACGCCTCCACCCTGGCCGTAGACCTGGCCGCCACCGAATCGCTGCGCCGGCAACTGCGCCAGGCCCGCCCGTGATGATTGAGTGCGATTTGCTCATTCGCGGCGGCAGCGTGGTTGATGGCCGCGGCGCGCCGCCCTTTGCGGCCGATATCGCCATAAAAAATGGCCGTATTGCGGCAGTCGGCAAAATTGACGCGCCGGCAGAGACGCCCGCGCTGTCGGCAGCGGGATTGCTGGTTGCGCCCGGTTTTATCGACATTCACAGCCACTCTGATTTTACTTTGCTGGTTGACCCGCGCGCCGTCAGTTCCGTAACGCAAGGCGTCACCCTGGAAGTGGTGGGCAATTGCGGCCACGGCTGCGCTCCCATTGCTCCGGCCCACACCCACCTGTTCCCGATGAATATTTACGGCTACCGGCCCGATTACCCGCTCAACTGGCGCTCGATGGCCGATTATTTGGAGCGGCTGGAGGCCGGGCGGCCGGCGGTCAACGTAGTCAGCCTGGCCCCCAACGGTAATCTGCGGCTGGCCGTGGCCGGGCTGGTGGAGCGCCCCTCAACCCCGGACGAATTGAAACAGATGAAAAAGCTGCTGGCTCAAAGTCTGGAGGAGGGCGCTTTTGGCTTTTCCACCGGGCTGGAGTACGGGCCGGAGCGGGGCTGCACCGAGGCCGAAATAGTCGCGCTGAGCCGGGTAACGGCAAACGCCGGAGGAATTTACGCCACCCACACCCGCAACCGCGCCGGCGAAGCCGTTGAAACCATCGCCGAGGCCATCCGCACGGCCGCCGCCGCGCAGACGCCGCTGCAAATCTCGCACATTTCCGTGGTGGCCCGGCTGGTGGATGACGGCGGCTGGGCCGTGGCGCAGGCCCTGGAGCAGGTGGAACTGGCGCGGGCGCGGGGCCAGGATGTCAGCTTTGACATGCACACCCGACTGTTTGGCACCACCAATCTGAGCGCGGCCCTGCCGCCCTGGGCGCTGGAAGGGGACCCATCGGCCATTGCCAAACGGCTGCGAGACGCAGCGACGCGCCGGGAACTGAGGCAATACGGCAGCATCATCACCGCGCTGGCGCGGGGCGACTGGCGCAACATTGTTATTTTTGACAGCATCGCCCGGCCGGAGCTGGCCCAGCGCAGCATTGCCGATATCAGCCAGGCGCAGGGCGTTGACCCTTTTGAGGCCATTTACGACCTGCTGCTGGCCGAGCAGGAGGCGGGGCAGAGTTTGCACAGCCTGATGATTATTGCCACCACATATCGCGCCGAAGATTTGCGGGCCGCCTTTGCCCACCCCGATTGCATGATTGGCTCCGACGCCACGGCCCTGGCCCCGGACGGCCCGCTGGCCGGAACCTCGTTTCACGGGGCTTACACCTGGGCCGCCTGGTTTTACCGCCACTTTGTGCGCGACACCCGAATGCTGACGGTTCAGGAGGCCGTGCGCCGGCTGACCTGGCTGCCGGCAAGCCGGTTGGGGCTAACCGACCGGGGCGTGATTCAGCCGGGGGCCTGGGCCGATTTGGCCATCTTTGACCCGGCCACCTTTGGCGAGCGGGGCACCACCTTTGAACCCAACCAACTGGCGACCGGTATGCGCCACGTGCTGGTCAACGGCGAAATTACGCTGAAAGAGGGTCAATTGACCGGCCAACGCGGCGGGCGCGTGCTGCGCCGAAACCAGAGCCTTTAAACGACAGGGCGCGGGTTGTCGTTACTACCGCCTGTCTTGCGCCTTTCCCATCCCAGATGATACAATCTCAACCAGAAACTATTATCAAGCAGCGTACATGGTCGCTGAAAATTCCAAAAGCTTGCCCACTTTTTGAATTTTCAGCCGAGTGAAGTAATCTATGGGGCAAGAAGCAGGTTTTCCATTTGTTTTGCCGGCCAGGCGAATATTTGTGGAAAATCCGAGCACATGGCAAATGAGAAAAATTTATCTATTGCTTTTTTAGGAGGTCAAATGAGTCGAGCGGAAGAAATACTGGATGGGTTGTACGAACACACCCTCAACGGCGAAGCCGAACCCGTAGTGCAACTAACCAACGAAGGGCTGGCGATGGGCATGGACCCGATGGTGCTGTTGTTTGACGCCATGATCCCCGCCCTCGAAGAAGTAGGCCGTCTCTTTGAAATTGGCGAATACTTTGTGCCCGAAATGCTCATCTCGGCCCGGGCGATGGCCGGCGCGATGGACATTCTCAAACCGCTGATTGCCCAAACCGGAGCCAAACCGATTGGCACCTTTGTGATGGGTACGGTCAAGGGCGACATCCACGACATTGGCAAAAACCTGTGCAACATTATGTTGGAGGGGGCCGGCTTTCAGGTGATTGATTTGGGAGTCAACGTGCCGCCGGAGAAATTTGTAGAAGCCATAAAGACTCACCAGCCGCAGGCCGTGGGCATGAGCGCCTTTTTGACCACCACCATGCCTATGTTCAAAACCAACATCGAAGCGATTGCCGCCGCCGGGCTGCGAGGACAGGTAAAGATTTTAGTCGGCGGCGCGCCCGTAACCCAGGAATATTGCGATACTGTAGGCGCCGACGGCTTTGCGCCCGATGCCAGCTCGTGCGTGCGGCTGACCAAAAAGCTGATAGGCGTGGCCGAAACTGCCTGACCAGGAGTAGCTTATGACCATGAAAGAGGCCCGGCGGATGCCCGGCAGCGAATGGCTCAAAGACCATCCGCGCCTGCTAGAGCGGGTTTACAAACTCTCGGAATGGGCATTTGTAAAAATTTATCCCGTGTTCAACCGGGTAAACTTTTTACAAGGCGTCATGGCGCCGCTGGAAGAAATTACCAAAGGCTGGATGTTCAACTGCCAGATGTGCGGGCAATGTATTTTGCACAGCACCGGTATGACCTGCCCCATGAACTGCCCCAAAAATCTGCGTAATGGCCCCTGCGGTGGCGTGCGGCCCAACGGCCACTGCGAGGTTATCCCCGACATGCCCTGCGTTTGGGTGCAGGCCTGGGAGCGCAGCCAGAAAATGAGTTTCTACAGCCACGAGATTCAGCTGATTCAGCCGCCGGTCAACCGCGGTTTGCAAAATACGTCGGCCTGGGTCAACATGGCCAAAGGCGCAGACAAAGCCACCCCGCCCGGCTGGTAGAACCATCATCTTTGACATACCCATACACAGCCGGTTGGTCGTTGCTCCAGCCGGCCAATTATTGTTTGCGCCCTCAAACCTGCTCTTCTGCTGAAGTGTTGGTAGCCTGAACCCGTAATTAATCACAGAGGCAAAACGGAGTTTATGACCGAAACCATCTCCCCAAATACCGGCAAGATAACCATCGAATTCAAATCGCACGATAAAGTGACCCGCGTGCCGCCGGGCATGACCATTTTCAACGCGGCCAACTGGATTGGCCTGCCCATCGACAGCACCTGCGGCGCGCGTGGCACCTGTGGCAAATGCAAGGTGCGTATTTTGCGCGGCCACAACGGCGCCACCGCCGCCGACCGTAAAACCTTTAGCCCCGAAGAGCTGGCCAACGGCTGGCGGCTCTCGTGCCGCACCGAGGTGCACCAGGATGTGGTTTGCGACGTGCCCCGGCTGATGGGCAATCCCAAAGCCGCGCTTATGGGTTTTGGTCGACACGTCATCCTGAACCCCAACGTGCATAAAATCTATCTTGAACTGAACCCACCTTCGCTGGAGGACCAACGCAGCGACCGCGCCCGCATTGTTGAGGCGTTGACCGCCGAAGGGTTTGAGATAACTACCCCGCTGGGGGTGCTGCGGATGCTGCCTGGAGCGCTGCGCCGGGCTAACTGGCAGGTCACTGCCGTGGTAGTTGGGCAAGAACTGGTTAGCCTGGAGGCAGGCGACACCACCACCCGCAGCTTTGGCCTGGCCTTTGACATCGGCACAACCACGGTGGTAGGCATGCTGATGGACCTGACCAATGGCGCGCCTGTGGCGGTGCAATCTGCTCTGAATGGGCAGGCCATCTATGGGGCCGATGTGATTGCCCGCATCAGCCACACAATGATGCAGCCGGAGGGTCTGCGGCAGTTGCAGGAAAAAATTACCGGCACACTGAATGAGTTGATTGCCCAATTACTGGACGAGGCCGGCGTGTCGGCCCATGAGGTATACGAGGTGGTGGTAGCCGGTAACGCCACAATGACCCATTTGTTGCTGGGACTGGAGCCGGAAGCCATCGGCGTAACCCCCTTCATTCCGGTGGTTGAAGAACCGGTGCGATTAAATGCCCAGGAACTGGGGCTGGCTATTCATCCCCTGGCCCATCTTCACATTTTGCCCCATCTGGGGGCCTATGTGGGGGCCGATTTGGTTGGCGGGTTGCTGGCTACCGGCCTGGCCCAGGGAGAAGGAATCCGGCTGCTGGTGGATGTTGGCACAAACGGCGAGATTATCCTTGGCTCCGGCCAGCGGACGGTGGCGACGGCTGCGCCCGCCGGCCCGGCCTTTGAAGGCGCTCAAATAAAAGACGGGATGCGGGCCAGCGAGGGCGCGATTGAGGCTGTCACCATTACCCCCGAGGGGGTGCAGTTGCAGGTGATTGGCGACGCGCCGCCGCTGGGTTTGTGCGGCTCTGGCCTGCTGGATGCGGTGGCCCAATTACGGCTCAGCGGCCTGCTGAACGCGTCGGGCCGCTTTATCAGGCCGGAGCAGGCGGTCAAGCAATACCCGGCCCATCTGGCCAGGCGACTGATTACCGCTGAGGATGGCTCGCGCGCTTTTGTACTGGCCTGGCCGGAGGAGAGCGGCCACGGCCGGCCGGTGATACTCACCCAGCGCGACATTCGGGAGTTGCAATTTGCCAAGGGTTCCATTGCCGGCGGTATCGAGGTGGTGATGAACGAGTTGGGCATTATCCCCGACGATTTGGTGGAAATCTACCTGGCTGGTTCGTTTGGCAACTACATCAACCCCCAAAGCGCCCGGATTATCGGGCTGGTGCCCAACGTACCGGTGGAGCGCATCAAAGCCGTGGGCAACGCCGCCGGAGAAGGGGCCAAAATGGCGCTGCTCTCCTTCCGCGAGCGACAGGTGGCCTGGTCCTTTTCCAAAATTGTCGAGTATCATGAACTGTCGGGCCGGGCCGATTTCAACGACTCCTTTATCGCCGTGCTTCAATTTCCCGAACTTTCGGATTTGGGTTTGACGCCGGTGCAGGAGTTTAACCAATAATTTATTTAGTAGCCGGCAAAGGAGCGTGATATAATTAAATAATCCGGTTGCTACTTGCCCAGACCTTTAGGGTTTTGAAGGGAATGTGACACTCCCTTTGACACAGCCCCATACCACAGGGTACAGAGGCGGCGCTATTTTCAGAGGAGGAGACTGTGGGGTCAGAAATCAGAGAGCGATATGAGCAAATTATACAACTCTGAACAGGCGCCCTCGGCCTTGAAAAATTCCGATGTGCCTTTACCGGCGGCCCAATCCAGAAGCTGGTTAAAGAGCGTATGGTCGCATGTTGAGCCGGTAAAAATATTGCTGTTTGTGGTCAGTTTGTTTCTTTTTATTTTAGCCATCACCCTGATGAAAGAGGGCGCGCGCGACCTGGCCCCGCTGGTCAGAGATAGTTTTCATGTAACCAACCCGGCCAACAGTTTAGGTTTTGGCTGGTTGTTTGCTTACATCATTATGAGCGGCTCGCCCGTGGCGGCAGCCGCTCTTACTTTTTTTAATGCCGGCGTTATGGATACCCTGGGCGCTTTTGCCATGATTACCGGCAGCCGTTTTGGGGCCAGTTTTATTGTGCTTTTTATTGGTTTTATTTATGTGCTGCGTGGCCGAGACCGGACCACCAGCCTGGGTATGGGTCTACTCTCGCTGATAGTAACCGGCACCACTTACACGGCGGGCCTGATTGTCGGCATACTTATTTTGCAAACCGGCTTGCTAAACTCAGTACAGTTGCGTTCCGGGGCGTTTCTCAACTCGATAATTGACCTGCTATTTGACCCCATCGCCATCTTTTTACTCAGCTTCTTGCCTCGCTGGGGTCTCTTTTTAGTGGGGTTGGCCATCATTATCATCAGTTTTAATCTGTTTGACCGCTGCCTGCCCCAGATGACGGTTAAAGAGAGCCAGGTAGGGCGAATGTCGCGGCTGGTTTATCGCCCGTGGGTTATGTTTTTGTTGGGCGCGGGCGTTACGCTGGTCTCCATGTCGGTCAGCCTGTCGTTGAGCATTCTGGTTCCACTGAGCGCGCGCGGCTTTGTGCGTCGAGAAAACGTTATTCCATATATTATGGGCGCTAATATCACAACATTTATCGACACGCTGCTGGCTTCGATGCTGCTGGATAACCCGCACGCTTTTACCGTGGTGCTGGTTGAAATGATTAGCATTACCATAATTTCTGTATTTATTCTGCTATTTATATTTAGAAGCTACGAACGAACTATGCTCAACTGGGTTGATTGGATTACGGCCAGCAACCGAAATCTGGCTATTTTTATGGCATCCATTTTTGTAATCCCCATACTTTTGTTGTTACTTTAGCGGGCGGAGGTAAAGTGATGATGAAAATATTGATAGCCACAGGCGGCTCGACCCACTCTGAAGCAGCCATTCATTTTTGCAGCCACATTATTCAACACATAACCTCTGAAAACGCGCAGCCGGTGGTTTTAACGGTGGTAAAACAGCAATCCGAATACGCCGAAGCCACGGCCATTTTAGACCACGCCTGCCGGCTTTTACATAATGGAGAAATCAACCTTGAAACCAGAATTCGGGTGGGACACCCCGCCGAAGAAATTATCCGCGAGGCCGAAGAGGGGCATTACCATCTGGTTATAGTCGGAGAGCGCCAGCACCATCGCCCCATGACCCGCTTCATCCTGGGTTCAACCGCAGAACGGGTGGTAGAGCACGCGCCCTGTCCGGTTATGATTGCCAAGGGCAAAATTGGCCCTATCCGTCGCGTCCTGTTGTGCGATAGCGGCATCGAATCCCCCTCGCTGCCAGAACGCTTTGTGACCCAGCTTGGCAAGTTATTTAGAGGGGACGAGGATGTAACCATTTTGCACGTGATGTCTCAAATGAGCGCCGGGCCGGGCGTTAGAGGCGAGCAATTACGGGCCAGCGCCGAAGATTTGATGAAAGAACATTCGGTTGAAGGGCAATTATTAGAGCGCGATATTCGCGCTTTGGAGCAATTAAATATTCGGCCTCAACCCAAAATTCGGCACGGCCTGGTCGTCGATGAAATTTTGGCCGAAGCCCGCGGCGGCGATTACAATTTGGTGGTCATCGGCGCGCACCGCGGCGAGGGCTGGCGGCGAATTTTACTTGATGATTTGGCCCACGAACTGATTACTCACATAGACCGCCCCATTATAATTGTAAGATAATACCCAACATGCAGCCATTGCCAACCCCGCCACTTTATGATTTTGCCATCGGAGAGCCTTTTCCAAGGCGGCAATCCATCTCCAGGTTCAGGCAAGCCGGACAAATCAGCATCCAGCTTACTAACCACAGCGATGTGAAGGGCAAGTTGCGCATAAGCGGGGCCGACCATAAAAAAGCCTGCTCCTTTGAATTTCAACTGCCGGGCGAGCCAACCCCGCTGGCCGGGCCAGCCGAATTTTGGCTGGCCCCCGGCGAGTCGGCCATTTTGCCGGTTTTAATTACCACCCCGCCCTCGCCGGCAATTGGGTTGGGCAAGTCCGTTTATGATTTTACAATTACGGCCACCCTTTTGGCCGGGCCGCGTACGTCTCGCTCGGTGTTGGGGCAGGTCGCCAAATCGCCGTTGATTGGCCCCTGGCTGGTTTCGCTGGCGGCAGTTGGGCTGATAATTTTAAGCCTGGCCGGGGCGCAAGCTATTTTGTCTTATTTTGACTCTCCGCCAACGCCTCGCCAAACAGTGGCCGCCGCTGCCGATGAGTCAGAAGATACTCTGGCCCTGCTCTACAACACCGAGTTGGACGTGCCGGAAATTCCCAATCAAACCAGGCCAAAACCCAGGGCAGAAATGAGTTACGAGGAAATCTTTCAAGAGGTTGGCCCCCAGTACAACCTGGATTGGCGTTTGCTGGCCGAGCTGGCCTATCAAGAAAGCCGAATGAACCACCTGGCTATGGGCAGAGACCGCGACATGGGGCTGATGCAAATTATCCCCAGCACCTGGGCCGAATGGGCACCCAAAGTGGGCGTGTCAGACCCGTACGACCCCTACAGCAACGTACTTGTGGCCGCCGCCTATTTAGCCTATGTTAGAGATTACGCCGGCCGGCGGGGGTATCAAGGCGATTACTGGATGTTGATTGGCTATAATTGGGGGCCAAACAATATGCGCCAGGTGTTTGATAATGGCGCAGTTCAAATTCCGCAACGGCAGCACCGCTACGCGCTGGATATTTTGCGCGCTTTTGCCAGCGGTTCGGCCCGTTGGAAGCAGGTAAATTCTCCCTGAAAACTTGACATTTTTCAAGCGCACAAAAGGATTGACATTGCGTTATATGGTTGCTATACTGACAGATGCGCCTGTTGAATCCGGGTTGCGCACTCGCCTTGTATTTCCTGATGGCGACTTCCGTTATCTCAAGGTTTCTCCCTTTTCTAAATCCACCTCATAATTTTTTGTTACTCAAAGGTTTTTTGGGCTAAATTAGCGTAGTTATTCGGCTTGCGCGTTTAATAATTAATGAAAAATACAACGGCTCGTATTTTGAATAAAGCAGACCTAAGCCTTGAACATTTACAAGCTGAATTATCCAGAATTGACCTCTCTATTCAGCGTGAAATTCGGCGTTGGCGGCTGGCCGGCCAAGACCCCACCGATAGCTTCAGAGGGCTGTATATTTCAGAAGCCGAGGCCGACGCGCTGTTAGCCAGACCTCTTGGCAGTAATTGGGGCCAACTGGCCCAACTCTCGCCCGCCGAAACCGAGACCTTTGCTCAGGCCCAGGCAGAAGCCGTCCGGCAAACCCAAAAGCTGGTTGAAGCGGCCCAAAACCAGGGCCATTCCCTGCGGCTTGTTGAACTGGCCGGCACCTTTGACCTGTCGCCTTTTGACATAGATGCTCTCTTGATTTGTCTGGCCCCTACCCTTGACCTGCGTTATGAGCGCCTTTACGGCTACCTGCAAGATGATGTCACCCGAAAACGACCCACCATTAACCTGGTACTGGATTTGCTAACCGAACCCAGGCTATCTCGCTTGAAATACCTGTCTCACTTTACCGATGACGCGCCGCTGTTCAAATATCGCCTGCTTGAGCGCAACCCCGACCCCGGCAACGACTATGGTTCGCCACTCAGCCAGAGCCTGCACATCGACCGGGCCGTGGTTGCCTGGCTGCTGGGTCGCTACCAACCCCACGCCGACCTGGCCGCGCAGGCCCGGCTGCTGCCCCTGCCCCCTCAACCCGGACAGGATGATATCTTGTTAGCCGGCCCCGCCTACCAACATCTCGCCCAGATTGTCCAGACCGAGACCAGTCCCCTGGCAGTCTTTTATGGACCAGACTCGGCCAGCCAAAACGCTGCCGCCCGCGTGCTGGCCGCGCTGGTTGGCCGCCCCCTGTTAATGGTCAACCTGGCCGCGCTGGTTAAAACCGAGTTGTCGCCGGATTCGGCCTTAAGCCTGGCCCTGCGCGATGCCCGGCTTGTGGGCGCGCTGCCCTATCTGCACGGCTGGGATAGTTGCTTAACCCCCGAGGGGCAACTCCCCTCCGGCTTGCTGGATAAATTATTCAATTACCCCTACCTGGCCATTGTGGCCGGCCAAACCCGCTGGCAGGCCCAGGGGCTTCACCGGGAGCGAATGCTCTTTGAGTTAGAGTTTCCCATCCCGGCCTATGCTCACCGTCTGGAATTGTGGCAACACTTTTTAGAAACAAGAGAGTTTGCAACAGACCAAACAAATCAATCCAAAATCCAAAATACCCAAGGGGCGCTTCGTCCAAAATCCAAAATCGAATTGTCTGCCCTGGCCGGACAGTTTGCCCTGACCACCAGCCAGATACGCGATACGGTGGCCTCGGCCAGAGACAGGGCGGCCCAACGCCACGACAAATTGAACGTTGACGATTTATTTGTGGCGGCCCGCGCTCA
>CAZAPG010000085.1:0-12621 GCA_964486935.1 uncultured Caldilineaceae bacterium
GGCGCGTGCCGTCGGGCAGGGTGTCGATAAAGACCAAATCATAAGCCGGGCCAACAATAAGGCCGGCGGCATTGGTAATGCGCACGCTGTAATCAACCGTTTGGCCGGGCGTTACGGTATTACTGGTTGGCGGGCTGGTTTTAATGAGGGTCAAATTTGGCTCCGTCACCTGGGTTGACACCTCGTTGGTGCGGGTAATTTCGGCGGCGGTATTGTGGGTCATCACCGCGCTGTTGGTAATGATATCGCCGGCGTTGGCCCCCAACCCGCTGCTGATTCTGGCGGTAATTGTTACAAACGCCTGCGAGTAGGCCGGCACGCTGCCAAAGCTGGCCGTAACCAACCGCGTGGCGGCCACAAATCCGGCCGACGCGCCGGTTCCGCCGGCGGTTGTAACCGACTCGATGGCGAGGCGGTTATCCAGCGTATCGGTAATGGACACCCCGTACAAGACCGCGCTAATGGCCGGCGAAGGCGCAATTAGCGTGTACGTTACCAGCGACCCCGGCGTGGCCGGCGCGGGGCTAACGCTGACAGTTTTGGCCAGGCCGCCGTTGATGGCGCGCAGGCCGGTGCTGTGGCTGCCGCCGCTGCTGGTGCGGCTGGTGCGGGTGGGGATGTTATAGGGGCCGGACAGGTCAACCCCGCCATCGTTGCGGTTGTTGTAAGCCAGAAACGCCTGATTGCTGAAAAAGGTGTTGGCCGCCACCGAATCGGTAACTCTGGCGACCACGTTGATAACCAGGGTTTGCTGGTTGGCAACCAGCGGCGGGGCGGCGCCGGTTCCGGTTAACCGGTTGAAGCGCCACACCAGCGGGGCGGAGGCTCCCGCCGCCGGGCCGGAAACCAGCGCCACGCCGGGGTCGGTGCTGTTAAAGGTAAAGGATTGGAAGAGCAGCTCCGGCGGCATGTTGTCGGTGATGACCAGATTGTAAGCGGGCAGCACGTCGTGATTGGAGATGGTCAGGGTGTAGTTGACCAAATCGCCCGCGCCGACAAAACAGGCCGAGTTTTGAATTTTAGTCACCAGGATGTCTTCAAACTGGGTGCCGGTATTGGCCTCGGAATAAAGCCCAATTCTGCCAACCGGGTGGTTGCCGTTGGTAACGGCCAGGCGCTGGATGCCATCCACAAATACGGCAATTTGGTTGCCAATGGCCCGGATTTCAAGGTGATACCAGCGGCCCGGCTGGTAGCCAAAGTTGTTGAGCGTAGCCAGGGTGGCGTTGGGGCTGCGGCTTTGCAACTGCAATTGCGTGGCCGTCCAGCGCAGCCGGTAGCCCCGGTCGTCGGTACCGGCATCATTTTGGCGCAAGTAAGCGCCAATAGCCGTATCCGGGTCGGTGGCGCGGACCATAAAGCTGTAGCTGTAATCGCTCCAGGCGGGGTTGCCGGCAAAGCTGCGCTGGCTGCCGGCGGCATCGTTATTTTGGTAGACGCCTTCGCCCGTAACCGACCAGTTGCCTGTGGCCGACCAGCCGGCGGCGTTGCCGTCGTTGAAATTGTCCTCAAACAGGGTGGCCCCGCAACCGGCCTGGGTAACATAACTTTTTTGAATATGGGCCACCGGCGTTTGGATGTCAACGCTATCGGTGGCGATGAAGGTGAAAGGCGTACCGTTGTCAAAATAGCCCATGATAAACTGGTTGGTTTGGGCAAGGCCGGTCTGGTTGGAGGGATGGTCCAGAATCAGCGCCACTACCGTCGCGTCAACGCTAACCGAGCCGGGCACGTCGCCCAAATTCCACACAATATTGCCGCTTTGCAGCGGGGCGGGCGCGCCGGTTGGCGACACGTTATTGCGCGGCGTATTCGAGCCGTCAATATCCTCCACATAATTGAGCGAGGCGGTAATAAAGCCCAGTCCGGCGGGCAGGGCGTCGGTAAAGGCAAGGCTGTTGTAAATGGTATTCTGGTCGCCCAGCACGGCGGCCATAGTAAACGTGACCACATCGCCAATGGTGCCGGTGAGCGCCTGGCCGGTTTTGGAAAAGACATCCTGAATGGTTACAAAGGCGGTATCGGTAGCCACATCGGTGTAGGCGCAGCCGCTCTCGCAGTTGGCGGCGGCCTGGGCATCGTTGCGGTTGCTGCCGGTGGCCAGCACCGTGGCCGTAACAATAGCGTTCCAGCTATTGCCGCCATTGGCCAGCAGGCTGAAGCCGGGGTTTAATTGCCAGGTGATGGTGGTAAAGCCGCCTGCCGCCACCACCGCCGGCGTCGAGCCATCGCTGCCGTTGGAGGCCGATACGTTGTCAAAGTTTGAGCCAACCACATCGGTAACAACGATATTTTGCGAGGCGTCGCCCTGCCCGGCGTTAGACAGGGTGATTGTCCAGGAAATCACCCTGCCCACGCTGCCTACCTGCGATGGCGGCGCTTTGCCAAGGCTCAGGGCGGTGGTCAACACATTCAGGTTGCGGGCCGTAGTGGCGGTATACAATGGCGTTGTAATACAGGCCGGCGCGTCATCGTAGCTGATGGTGGCGGATACCGGTTGGCCGTTGGGCACGGTACACTGGCCGCCGGCCCCGGAACTTTGCGCCTCGAATACCAGATTAAAGGAGAAGGGGTTATCGCCCACCCGCCCCGGAATGGTGATGGGTTGCCACACCCAGCTTGTCTGGTTGGGGCCGCTGTTGCTGATGACCTGGTCAAAACCAAGGGTGCTGGTGATGGTCTGGCTGTAGGCGTAGCCGCCGGGCAAGGTTACGCTCAGGGTTGACGAGTAGGCCGCCGCGCCGCTGTTGCGAATGGTCACGGTAATGGGGCCGCCGCAGGTGAGCAGCGGGTCCGGCGGAATGGACAGCTCTAAAATGGGCCGGCTGACCAGATTGGCCGTATCCTGCGGCACATTGGCGCTGGTGCAGCCGTCATCGCAGCCAAAGGTGAGGCGGGCCGCGTTTACGGTTGACAGCTGGCAGGCGTCGTCGGCAATAGAGACCGTGCCGGTAATGAAAAACTCAAGGCTTTGCCCCACGGCAATATCGCCCACATCCCAGGTGATGGTGTTCTGCGAGGTAATCACCGTAAAGGGGAAGCCCAGGCTGCTGCCGGCGCTGACAAAGCTAAAATTCGAGGGCCAGGTATCGGACAGGACCACGTTGTGAGCCACGTAGGATTTGGCGGTGGGCCGGTTCTGCACCTGAATGCGCCAGGTGACGGTTTCGCCGGGGCCGGCGTACACGGTTTTGCCAAACTCGCCGGTTGGCCCCTTGCCCTGTTTGGCAAGGGTCAAATCGGGTTTGAGCGTCCTTAAAGTCACGGCGTTTTCGGTGTAGCCTAATTGGTTATTGCACGGCCCCAGCGCCGAAGCCTGGGCAAATGATTGGGGCGAGTCGGGCGGGTCGCAACTGGTGCGCACCGGCAGGCGAATACGGACCACGTACAGCGGGTCGAGCCGGTTAAACCAGGTAGCTACCTCGGTGGGGGCAGAAACCGCCTCCCAAATAAGCAGCCGCGTATTGGCCGAAGGCGTGATCATGGTTGGCGTAAAGTTGGTGGTTGAGGCCACCACCGCGCCCTGAGCATTGACAATGCTCACATTAATCGGCTGCGACAAATCGGGGATGAGGTTGATGAGCGTTTCGGTGATGTTGAGCGTGAACAGACTCACATCGGGCGAGGCGTTTTTGGTGGTGAAGGTCAAAAAGCCCAAATCGCACATGGGCAGGTCGGCGCTCTGGCCGTTGTTGGTCAGCAGGTAGGGGTCCGGCGTGTTAAAATTAACGCTGCCCTGTTTTTGGGTGCAGGTAGTGCCAAAGCAATCCAGCCGGGCCGTAATATCGACCCGCAGCGGCGTGCATGAAATCAAATCGGCGGTAACGGTAATTTCGCGCTGCTCGCCCACGGCCAGTTCAGAGATGTTAAAAACGGCGTTGCCGGTTTGGGGCAATCCGCCGGTAACGGTGATGCTGCCCGCGCCGCTATTGGCGGTAAAGCCGGCCACCGATAACCCGCTGACCGAATTGGTAACAACCACATTGGTGGCCGTTACATTGCCAATGTTGGCTACAAAAAACTTCCAGATGACGGTTTTATCGCGCACGGTATATTGAATGGGGGTGACAAACAGCGAGATATCGGGCGCGAGATAGGCCGGGTTAAGGGTGGCGCTATCGCCGTAGGTAACATCGCACCGGCTCTGAAAAGTGATGCCAACCTCCCACGGGGGCGACTCGGTGCAGTTGACGTCGATATCGAACTCGATGGTCCCATCTGCCGCTACCGAAGCCGTGGGCGGAAAGGTAAAAGTAATGACGCCCCGGCCCCCGCCAATATTGGTGTCAGAGGTAACGGTAATGGGCGAGATAGCGGCCAGCCCGCCGGTAAAGCTAAAATTACGCGCCGAGGCAATTTCGGCGGTGGAGGAGGTAAAGGTGATGACCAGGTTATCGGCAACGCGGTCGGCCTGGCCGCCGGCCACGTTGATGACGGCCCGGTTGGTCCGGCAGCGGTCAAGCGTATCGGGGCTAAGGCTGACCGACAGATCGCCCCGGCCAAGGTTGATGGGCACAAACTGGTTGAACGCGCCGTTACCGGCGCAGCCGGCAGCATCGCTGACGCCGGGCAGGAATAACTGCGACCAATCGTTAAAGGAGAGGCCGGGCTGGTTGTTCAGTACGCTATCATCAATTTGCACCGAGTAGGTAAAAAAGATGGTCAAATTTTGAGTAGCCGCGCCGGCGGCTTGCAGGGGAGTCAAATCAATGACAAGCTGGCCGGTGCCCGTCACAGGCGTTAGCAGGCCGGTGTAATCGGTAATGCCGTTGGTATTGGAAATGACAACTTGCAGCGAGCCGGACACATATTGCAAATAGTTGGGGCCGGGCAGAGACCCCGCGCCCAGGTTGGTACCCAGGGCCTCGGTGAAGACGGCGTTGGTCCAGGTAACAACGCCGCCAATGCTGTAGTTATGAAAAATAGATATCGGCGCGCCGCAGCCCTCTAAAAAGTTGCCGGATGACCCGCCGCCGGGAGTCACCCCCTCGTTGTTAACAATAATGGTTTCTACCTGAGCCGTTGGCGTGAGCGGCGGGCAATTGGGGCATGTAACCAGGGCAAAGGCCTGGGCATTGTTGGTTACGCTCTGGCTGGCCCCGCAGGCGCCGGGGGTAGCGGTGGCCCGCACCAGATAGGTTAGCGTTTCGGTAAAGATGGCGGGGGCATCCGGCGGGTCAAAGTTCCAGGTGAGGGTTTGGCCGGCGGTGCTGGCGCTGCCGGCGCTGGCAGTAACCGGCCCAAGCAGCACAAATTCGGCCGGCAGAATGTCGGTAATATTAACCGCGCCGTTGATATTAGCCGGGTTGCGGCCCGATACCGTAATCTGGTATTCAAATATATCGCCCGCCGCCACCGACCCTGGCCCGGTTTTGGAAATTTGCAGCTCCGGCACCTGGGCAGAATCGCTCTGGTAGGCGATGCTCTGCTGCGTGCCGGTAAATTCATTTTGCAAACAAACATCCTGGTACAGCGGGGTAAAGTTTATATTTCCGCTGCGGCTGTCGCAGACTGTATTTTGGGGGCGCACGTCAAACCTGAGCACAACCGGCCCGCCGCTAACATTTGTATTGGGAATAGTGCCGCCGGGGCTGCCGCCGGTGTAGCTAAAGTGGCCGGTAGCGGCCACATACTGCCAATCGCCGGAAATCGAACCGGGGACAACTTCCAAAAAGCCGTCGGCCTCAAGCGAGGAGTCCAGCCTGAAATTTCCGGCCGGGCCGCCATTGTTGCTAACAGTAATGGTAACGGTGCGGGTAACGGGATTGCAATAGGGAAAGGTTAAACTGGCCGGAGCCACCTGCATACTAACATTGGGCGCCGCTGGGGTAAACAGCACGCTGGCCGTTGACGACACCGGATTGGAGGCAGACCCATCGCCCACCTGATTGCCGCAGGGCCAGGCTCCCTGGGCCACATTGGTAAAGTTACAGGCTTCGACCGTGCCAACCACGGTAAAGGTTTGAATCTCATTGATATCCAGCTGTGGAATGACAACTGCGGGGGTCAAATCGCCGCCCGGCTGAGACAGGTTGATGCCGCCGGTATCGGTGATGGTGGCGTTGTAAATTTTGCCCAGCCCGGTATTCTGCACGGTAACAACCCAGGTAATTGGTTGGCCAAATTGGGGCGTGCCCAAATTTTGCAGGGCCGGCTCTTTTTTAATGACCAAATTGCCCCGGCCGGTGGTGATGTTGAGTCCGCCGGTATTCAACTCGTCAAACGGGCCGTTGGGGTCGGCGTTGTAGCGCGCGCCAACGCGCATTTGCTGGGCCGAGATGGCCCCGCAGGTGGCCCGCAACCGAAAGTTGAGCGTAATCTCCTCGCCGGGGGCCAGGTTGATGGTGGTAAGCGGTATCCAGGTAACGGAATTTGCGCCGGTGGTGGTGTTGAGCGAAATGGCGGTTGCGCCGGTAATCAGTTGCTCGCCGCCATCGTAAATAAAAAAGGATTGGTGGGTGGCGGTTAAGGTGATGCTGTAAGCCGTTTGTGAGGGCGAATTGTTGCGAATGACGGCGGTGTAAACCTCGCCCAGGCCGGCCGGCGCGCCCAGGCTGGCTACATCCGGGCCGGTGACATCTACCACCAGTTGCGCTTCGGGGATGTCGACCTGCAAAGGCCGGGCGGGAGGGCCGGCGGGGGGAACGGCCGCCGGCGGACTACTAACCGCCGGGGGGTTGGCCTCATCACGGGTCGAATTGAACCAGGCGGGCAGAACGTCCGCTGACGGTTGACCGCCGACCGCCGGGGGGTTGCCGTCATTGCGGGTCGAATTGAACCAGGCGGGCAGAACGTCCGCCGACGGTTGACCGCCGGCCGCCGGGGGGTCGCCGTCATTGCGGGTCGAATTGAACCAGGCAGGCAGAACGTCCGCAGGCGGTTGACCGCCGGCCGCCGGGGGGTCGCCGTCATTGCGGGTCGAGTTGAACCAGGCGGGTAATATTTCATTGGCGGGCAGGGCGGCGGGTTGGGTGGGGGGTAACGGCCAGGCCGGTAAACTGGCAACAGCAGACGGTTTAGCCAGCGAAAGCCCGGCCAGTGGGGCTGGGTTGAGCGGCGTAATTTTGGGCGGCGTAAACCAGTTTGGCAGCAGGGCATCGGCCTGCGCGGCGGCGGAACTCAGCCTGTGGCCGGACGAGAAAACCAGGGCTGGTTGGGGGCGTCGATGGGCATTTTCCGCCGGAGGTGGCAGGCTGGGCGGATAAGCTGAGGCCGCATAAGCCGGTAACGCATGCAGCGGCAGCAAATTTAGAATGAGGGCAACCAGGCTCGCCAGCGAGCTTAGTTTGTGGGTGAAGGTGGTATTCATCCGTTATCTAAAAATTATCGCCTCATTGTGGCAGGTTGGATAGAATAGTCTGGTTGTCGGGGCGGTCGTTGATATGTTGACCGACATATGACCAGACAATTTGGCCCGACTTATCAATAACAAATACGGCCGGGGCAGCTACGCCATCGCCCAGCAGGTTGTAAACGCCGTAGGCATCGGCAACCTGGTGAGTTAAGTCGGCCAGAATGGGAAAGGTAACGCCGGCATCGGTAACGCTGGCCTGCGCGCCGTTTTGGTCTTGCACGGCCAGGGCAATAACCTGCGCCCCGGCCTGCTCAAATTGGGCCAAATCTGCTTCCAACTGAACCAGTTGGTTGCGGCAGATACCTCAGGTGTGGCCTCGATAAAAGACCAGCACGACGCTGCGTTTGTCTTGATAATCTTGCAGGGAAACGATAGCGCCGCTGGCGGCAGTCAGGCTAAAATTTGACGCAAAGGTAAAATCATCCGTGGCCGGCGTGCCGGAAGGTTGCTCCACCACCACACCCTGCGCCGGCAGGTCGCTATTATTGGCCGTGGTGGGAGCGCCGTTTTGGCCGGGAGCGGCGGCCAGCAGCGGGGCCAGATAATTTTCAATGGCCGACTCGTCGAGCGGGCCAACATGTCGAGCCGCCACCACACCGTTGGCATCAACAAACAGGGTGGTTGGCAGGCCGCGCACCTGGTAGCTCACATCGCTCACGCTGCCGTCGGAGTCGACCACAACCGGAAAAGTCAACCCCAGTTCATTAACAAAAGCGGACACGGTCTCGGCGTTTTCTTTAACGTCGACCGCCACAAAGCCAATTTCATTGCTGCGGGCGTTGTAGGCGGCTTGCAGGGCGGGGAGTTCGCTGCGGCAGGGAGGGCACCAGGTAGCCCAAAAATTGATAATGGCAGGTTTGCCTCTAAAATCGCTGAGGCTGAGTGGCTGGCCGTTGAGTTGGTTGAGGGTAAAATCTGGCGCGGCGTTTTCCGGGTAGGGGAAGATGGGCATACCGGCGGGTGGGGCAAATATGGGTGAACTGGCCGGGGTTGGAACCGGCGGATTCTGCGGCGCAGCCATTGGGGGCAGGGTGGTTGGGGCTGCCGCAACCAGGCTGCGGTACAACCCAATTTCTGCCGAAGCGCGGGCCTGAACCAACCAGGCGTTTAAATCGGGGTGTTGCGCGGCCAGTTGGTTTAAGGCGCTTTCAACCTGCAATAAGCGGCTGACCCGATTAGCCAGATCGGTACGGCCAAGGCCGGCTTTGGCCAGCGCGTTTGCCATGGCCGGTTCGGTAATATTCCAGGCCTGAGTCAGCGAAGCGATTTTGTTTTCAATTTCCGGGTTGGAGGCAGGCGTTATCGGGCCGGCGGCATCGAGCACAATAATTTCGTTGACCAGCCGGTCGAGCGTTTCTTCGGCGGTGGGGATGGGTTGACCGGCCAGGCGGCTCATCAGGGCATCCAGCCGGGTGGCTTGCTGCCAGGTTTGGCGGGTAATAATTGTGTTATTTACGGTGGCTACGGTATCTTCGCTGCCGGCGTCAATAGAGGTGGCGGTAGGGTTGTTTGGCACAGAGAGCGTGGGTGTTTCGACTGCTTGCGGCGTGGAACTGGTGGTTTTTTGAGGGGCCATTTGCCCCATCAGCAGCAACAGCGCTCCAATAGCCGCTACAGCCAGCAGCAGCACCAGCACAATCGACCGGGTAGGTTTGTTAATAAGCGTTGTTAATTGCATTGCTGCACTTAAAATTGAGCGCATACAGGCTCAGTAGAGTCATTTTTGGTTCGGGTTTCCTTCGGGCGCAAGGTCGAACCAAAACACAGGGATTTGCCTCTGGCCGGTCAGTAAGTAAGACGTGTGAGTAATTACGGGTTATTTGTGGCAATTGAGGAGACGATATTCCCCCGTCAAGCGCGCTATGAGATATTAACAATTAGCTTATGACAAAAACTGTTTCTTTTTAAGAGGCAAAAGTCATACGAGATGAGGGACAAAAGTACATGCTTTGTTGCCTGATAGTCATCAATAGCCATAAAAAAAGGCTGCTTTTTAGGCGGCCTTTTTTGAGTAGACGCTTACTAATTTTAGCCTTCAATCAGATGTCCTTTTACGATGAGCCGTTCTAAATATCTTCCTTCGGTATCGCTCCAGTTGTTGCAGGTAATCAGGGTAATTTCTCCGGTTTGCGAGGGGTGAGTTACTTCAACGGCGGTTCTATCAACGGTTTGAAAGCTATCAATCATATACTCGTAAACCTCAGCGCCATCATAAACGTAAATTACATCTCCAACGGCTAACTGACCCAACCCGGCAAAAGGCCCGTAAACGCCTTGCGAGAGAGTAACGTGGGCAGCCAGCACAATGTTGCTACTGGAACCGGGGGGCGCGGTACCTTCCAGGTGTCCAACAGACTGGCCGAGGTGGTCAACCTTCCAGGTCTGGTTTTCGATGGGCGAGAGTATAACCGGGGAGTCGAGATTGAGTTTAGGGATAACGAGGCGGTCGGCCACCCCAATCTGGTTGATGGAATTTATAGCGCCTTCGGGCAGGGCAAAGCCCAGTTGTTGGGCTACCTCTTCGGGGGTTAAGGGGGCATTGTTTTGAGAGGGTTGCGTGTTTTCAACCGCAGCAGATGACACAGGAGACTCAGGTGCGTTGGTTTCCGGTGCGGATGGGGCAGGCTCCTGAATTTGGCTGGTTGGATCCAGTTGAGGCGTTGCCAGGGGAGCCAGCGAGACAATTCTAATTATTCTGGATTTGTCATCAGGACCTGACAGCCACCACCAGCCGGTGATGGCTGTCAGCGCAAAGGTTGAAACACAGATAAATATCAGCAGTAAAGGGCTGACAATACTCAACAAGGTTATGACCCGGCGTATCATAAAACCACCGCCCATCAGTAATGTTTTCCCCCAAATTATATCATAATATTACTGCCTGCGAAGCCTTAAATCAGTCATCTTTGTTTGATTTTGCCCAAACCCGGAAAGCTACGAGTCCGATACCTATTGCAGCTAAGGTGACCAACACCCCGCCGAATAAGCCGATTTCAGATGGGCCTTCCCTCAAGCCGGTTTCTGGCAAGAATAATACCGGCAGTTCCGAGGTTGGCTGAGGTTCCGTGGTGGGAACGGTGACCGGCGCAGGCGCAGGTGGTGGAGGTGGTGGAACGTCATCATCGTCATCGTCGTCATCGCCGCCGGAAGATGTTGATGGGGGGTTAACCGGAGGAGGACCCGGGGGAGGCGGCACGTTTAACTGAACCTGGGCTGAGTCGGAATTATCAAAAGTGGGTTCAGGGCCATTTGCGCCGTCATCAGCTATTTGGGCCGTATTGTTAATTTGCGTAACCCCTTGAGGCAAATTGGCATCAATGTTTAAGACAAGAGTCACCGGGGGGTTAGCAACGCTATTACCCTGCACAAGGCCAACAGACCTGGTAATAATACTGCCTGGGGTAACGCCTGTAAAATTCCAGCCAGGCGAACTGGCGGCAGGATTGAAGGTGGTGTGTTGAGGCACAACATCCGTAATGACAACGCCCGTGGCATCTATGGGGCCGGTATTGGTAAAGGTAAGGGTATAGGTGATAATGCCGCCGGGTTGCAGCGTCCCGCCGCCGCTGGCTTTGGTCAAAACCAGGTTAAGGGCATAAATATTAACAACCGTATTTTCAATATTGCTGGGGAAGTAGGTCCACAGGTCTAACCCTTTTCTGTCGCCAAACCCGGTGGTGCCGCCATTGCCAAAAGCGCGCTGGTTGGTAGTGGTGTCAAACCCGCTTAATGGATCGCTGCGATCCGGGTTTGGGGGACTATTACCGGCCAGAATGACGCCGGGCGTCCCCACATCGGTTCCATTGGCCGTGGTGTAGCCCCGGTCATCGTAAAAGGCAATATTGCAATTAGCCGGTTGGCCGTCGAATGAGGGGCAGGTTCCGCCGGGAGGGTTGATTAAAGTATATTGTGGTCCCCCTTGTTGGCTGTTTTCCACATCTAACATCGGGAAATGGTATTCACCGGCTCTGATGATAGCTCTGACCGGGTAATTGGTTCCTATCGGGAATGGGTTGCCGCTATTATCCAATCCATCCCAGGCCACTGTTTGGGTTCCCGCCGGGCGGATACCGCGCAAAACGCGATTGGCCGGATTGGTGGGGTCAAAATCAACGCCATCACGGCTGATAATAAATTCAAAAGTGCCGGCAACATTGCTGGTATAGGTAAAAGTTCCGCCGACCCCAAGTAGAGTGTCGTTGTTGCCCAAAGTGCCCCCAAAATCAAGCCCACTTATTTGCGGAGCAGCCGGAGTCAACGGCACATTATTGGCACCAATTGCTCCATTGCTGGGCGGCTCAAAGAAAATAAAGTGGGTTGGCGGAGCCAGGCTAACGCCCCCTTGTAAAGTGGTTAACTGGTTGTCGCTGCCAACCACATCGCGGTAGAGCGGCGTCACGCCATCACTATCAAAAAACCCAACGTTGTTGGCAAATACAATAAAACCATTGGGGTCAAGCCCACGCAGGCCCACCTGATAAATATAACCATCTGTGGTCAGAATATAAAGAGTTGAGTTGAGAGGGCGGGGGTTTCCTCCGGCAAACAGAGCCAGATACCGGGCAAAAACACGCCCGGTGACATCAGAAGTTGAATTTAGGCTGTTCCGTACGGTTACGTCCCAGGCTGACACGCTGGTAGCCTGCTGGTCATTAAAATTATTGGCGCTGGCCAGATTGATTTGTCCCGTAGGGGCTATCTCAAAATCAGAATTGCCGCCCCTGGGTCCGTGGAAAATTACGTCGTAGATACCCGTTACAGGAGCCTGATAAAAACAGGGCGTATACCCATTGGGCACAGCCCCGCCTGGCGTTCCATTGATAGCATCCGCAATTGTATCTGGCCCGGCCAGTTCCTCGTTGCGATTTTCAATCCGTCCCAGGTCGGGATTAGGAACGGTACCTCTCTGCGCCTCGCAACTAAAATCAGGGCCGGGAGGGATAGTTTCATTGCCCACGTTGCCGGTTACCCGGCCCGGCTGATAAATTTGAACATCGCCAATACCGCCGGCGGCGGTAACGCTAATGGCGCTGGAACCCATCAAAATAAACTCGCCTTGCTCGGCATAAACCTTAAGCAGAGTTCTCCGTAACAAGAATCCACCATATGTACTGGTTCGCCATTCCAGGTTGGCTCTAAAACCCGTAGCCCCATTAGGGTATAAAGAACGACTACCTGAAGCCTGAACCAACCATGTAAATGTCCCTAACAATACAACAGTAATGAACACTAAAAGAATGATTAGATTAGACCAGCGCTGGAAATTT
>CAZAPG010000086.1:0-12547 GCA_964486935.1 uncultured Caldilineaceae bacterium
GTTGGGGGTGAAGTTGATTGTGCCGGTGGCGTTGGAAGAGGGGTCGAAGTTTGCGGTGCGCGAAGGTGGGCGGACAGTTGGTGCGGGTGTCATCACCAAAATTATTGAATAATTTGACCTGTATCAAATTAGGTAAACAATATTAGATTAGCTGGCTTTAAGTAGAAAGGAGTCAGAGGGTGGGGAGATAGGTTATTTATCTCTCCAGCCCTCTTTTTGTGAATTATGGCAAAGAAAGCAATTCGAATTGTTGTTACCCTTGCCTGTACCGAATGCGGTGAACGGAATTACACGTCTGAAAAAAATCGTCGTAATGATCCTAACCGCGTGGAGTTTAAGAAATACTGCCCTCGATGTCGAACACACCAACTTCATCGCGAAACAAAATAATCAGGTGATAAAACCCCCACAGGAGGGTGTGTCAAGATGGCAAAGTCAAAATCAAGCGTGGCAACCACTACCACCAGAGATAGTAACCCCGTAATTAAATACTTTAACGAGACACGGGCCGAACTGCGCAAAGTGACCTGGCCAACTCGTGAAGAAACCAAGAATTTAACAATTATCATTGTCACGGTTACTGTGGCTATGGCCATATTCTTAGGCACGTTAGATTATATTTTTCAGGTTGTTGTGGCCGGTATTATCAGTGGCGATTTTGTGAGAATTGGCGTGGCTGTTGTATTATTTTTGGCTGGTGTGGCGGCATTCTACTATAACAGTCAAGAATATTAGTTGGTTTAGATTAGGTTAAATTTAGGCGATGGCTGACGATAACAATAATTCAGAAAATATAACCGACGAAGCCGAACAGGCCGGTGAAACTGCCCTGGCAGAAGAAACTGCCATAGAGCAAGAAACCGAGGATTTAGAGGAAAAAGAAGCCCCACGGCCAGAGGATACTCAGTGGTACGTGGTTCATAGTTACTCTGGGTATGAAAATAAAGTAGAAAAAAACCTGAGACACCGCATCGAATCCATGGGGATGCAGGATAAAATTTTTCAGGTTGTTGTGCCCACCGAAGAAGAGGTTGAGCTTAGAGATGGTCATCGACGCACCATAGAACGGCGCGTATTTCCCGGCTATATTCTGGTTGAAATGGTGCTGGATGAGGACTCCTGGTATGTGGTTAGAAATACACCGGGTGTGACCGGATTTGTCGGTTCGGGCAACAAGCCAACCCCGCTGCGCCAGGAAGAAGTTGATAAAATTCTAAAACGCATGGAGGCCGAAGCGCCCAAAGTTAAAGTTAACTTCAAGGTTGGCGAAAAGGTGCGCATTGTTGAAGGCCCCTTTGAAGATTTTATGGGCACAGTTGATGAAATTGACCTTGACCGCGCCCGTGTACGAGTATTGGTAAACTTTTTTGGACGCGAAACCCCCATAGAACTAGATTTTCTACAGGTTGAACGCGCCTAACTTAATGGTATTTGGAAGGATTTACCATGGCTAAAAAAATAAAAGCTATTGTAAAATTGCAAATTCCGGCGGGCAAAGCCAACCCGGCGCCGCCGGTAGGTACGGCCCTGGGACCGCACCAAATTAATATTATGGCCTTTTGCAAGGAATATAACGCCAGAACCCAGCACCAAATGGGTTCCATTATTCCCGCTGAAATTACTATCTACACCGACCAGACCTTCTCTTTTGTTACCAAAGCCCCGCCCGTAAGCGATTTGTTGAAAAAGGCCGCCGGTCTGGAGAAAGGCTCTGGCGTACCCAACCGCGATAAGGTGGGCAAAGTTACCCGCGCCCAGGTACGCGAGATTGCCCAGGCCAAAATGCAAGACCTCAACGCCGTTGATATTGAAGGCGCCATGCAACAAATTGAAGGCTCTGCCCGCAGCATGGGGATTGTGGTTCAAGAATAACCACGCTCCGGCTGGCTGATTGTGGGAGGGTCGTTAAAAAACCCGTTATGACCACCATAGGAGGAAACCATGCCCAAACGAGGCAAAAAATACCAGGAAGCAGCAAAACTAGTTGACCCCAACGTTAACTATCCACCCGACGAAGCGGTAGATTTGGTAAAAAAAACCGCCTACACCAAATTTGATGCCACCATTGAAGCCCACCTGCGGATGGGGCTAGACCCCCGCAAGGCCGACCAGCAAATCCGAACTACCGTGCAATTACCCCACGGTACGGGCCGGCAGGTGCGCGTGCTGGTCTTTGCCGAAGGCGAAGACCAAAAAGCGGCTCTGGATGCCGGCGCCGACTACGCCGGTACCGACGAGTACATTGAGAAAATTCAGGGCGGCTGGTTTGAATTTGATGTATCGGTGGCAACGCCAAATGTTATGGCTAAAGTGGGACGGTTGGGTAAACAATTGGGGCCTCGGGGGTTGATGCCCAGCCCCAAAGCCGGCACCGTAGTGCCCGGCTCCGATGTGGAGCGAGTGGTAAAAGAATTAAAAGCCGGTCGCGTAGAATTCAGGCTCGATAGAACAGCCAATATTCATGTGCCAATTGGCCGGGCCAGTTTTTCAAAAGAGCAACTGGCCGAAAACTTTGCCGCTTTGATGGAAGCCGTTATGCAGGCAAAACCAACGGCTGCCAAAGGAATTTATGTAAAACGTGTCGCGCTTTGCGCCACCATGGGGCCGGGGATAAAGGTAGACCCCACCCAGGCTATGCAACTAAAATCAGCTTGATTAATTTCCAGACAATCAAATAACGCAACGCTATACCAAAGACAGCAGGCGCGCCTTAGATGCGCTTAATCAATTGCCCGCCGAGGTAAGAGCCAAATGAAATACAGCGTGGACTCCCGATTTGAGAGATCCACCCCTAACGTTTGTATTTTAAGTCTCTGCGTCGGTAGGCGCAGAGATTTTTATTTACTGTTGAATTTGACAAGAAAGGAGGAAATAAACTTGGCTATATCACGCGAAAAAAAAGAGACGCTGGTAAAGGAGTATGCAGACCGCCTAAACCAATCTGATGCGATTATTATTACAGATTATCGCGGCCTGACCGTGCCAGAGGTGCAGGCGCTCCGGGCTGAAATTCGCAAAGCTGAAGGCAGTTTGGCCGTGGTAAAAAATAGTCTGGCTCGTCGCGCTTTAGCAGAAGCCGGATTGCCGGCTCTGGACGATATGCTGACCGGCCCCGTTGCCATTGGTTTTTGCAACCAAAATGTGCCCGGTGTGGCAAAGGCAATTACTAATTTTGCCAAAGAAAAGGAAAGCTTTGTAGTTAAAGGCGGCCTGATGGGCGCCCGGGTTATTGATGAGTCGGCGGTTAAAAGCCTGGCCAGCTTGCCCTCGCTTGAGGTATTGCAAGCCCAGTTATTGGGACTTATCAACACCCCGGCTTCCAGATTGGCCGGCGTGGTGGCCGGTGGCGTTCGCCAACTGGTTAATGTGGTCAATGCCTACGCCGAAAAAGAACAAGAGTCGGCGGCTGCCGAAGCGTAACAACTTAAGGAGCTGTCCATTAATAACTTCGCAATTTTTAACCTTGTAATTGGTAATTAGTAAGCGGTAATAACTAATAACCATTTACTAATTACCTGAAAGCTGCAAAGTTATTTTCAGACGAGTTCTAAAATTAATTAAATACCAGATTGAAAATAAAAAAGAGGAGTAAATTATTATCATGGCTGATCTTGAAAAAATTGCCGAACAATTGAGTCAATTGACCGTATTGGAAGCTTCTGAATTGGTGAAAATTTTGGAAGACAAATGGGGCGTTAGCGCTGCGGCTCCGGCTGCCGTAGCCATGGCGGTTCCGGGCGCAGGCGCCGCGGCTGGCGACGGCGCCGGCGAAGTTGAAGAGAAAACCGAATTTGACGTAACCCTCAAAGATGTTGGGGCCAAGAAAATTCAGGTTATCAAGGCCGTGCGCACCCTGCGTTCAGACTTGGGCCTGAAAGAGGCCAAAGAACTGGTTGATGGCGCTCCCGCTAAAGTTCTGGAAGCCGTTAACAAAGAAGCCGCCGAGGATGCCAAGAGCAAACTTGAAGCCGAAGGCGCGACCGTAGAGATTTCTTAATCAGTTTTGATGAATCAAAAAGAGCCGCTGCAAAAAGCGGCTCTTTTTTTACTCCAGGGGCGAAATATTCTCAACAACTTGGGCATACTCATCGGCCAGGGCCTCAGCCTCAACCTGCGAGTCGGCTTCGGTGCTAATTCTAAAATAGGGCTGGTCAGGGTCGGGCACAATTAAGGCCCATTTATTTGGCCCCAGGTCAATTCTGATGCCATTGGTAATGTGGTTTTTGAACTGTTCAAACTGTTCGCTAATCAAACGCATAACCCTGGGTTTAACCTCCCACAGGCAAGAGACTCTTCGTTCGGCTACGTAAAAGGAGGGCAGATTAAGCACAATATCGCTCACCGAAACTTTCTGCGTGGCCAAAAATTCCAGCATTTTAGCCAGGGCCATCATGCCATCAAACGAGCATTGAAAATCTGGAAAAATAAAATTCCCTCGCCCATTGCCGCCCATAATGACATTTTGATCATAGGTAGCCCTGATGAGCATGTCAGATTCCATGTCGGTGCGGATGATGCGTCCATCGTATTTTTCGGCAATTTTTTCAAAAATGTTGGGTAAATTGATGGGAATGGCGACACTGCTGCCGGGGGCGTCTCGCAGGGCCAGTTCTGTCATGGCTGCACAGGCGGTAATGCCGTTTAACACATTACCTCTGTCATCGACCAGAATGATTTTTTCGCCGCCGGGGTCTAAACGAACACCTAGTTGCGCGTTCAGCGCGGTTGTAATAATTTGTATTTGCTTGAGTGTTGCCCGGAGTTGAGATTGGTCGGGTACAGACCTGGTTTTATCAATATTGGCATTGATGGCTATGACATTGCAGTGCAATTCATCAAGGATGATGGGTAGCACGTTGGCAATTGGTATATCGGCATAATCTACCACCAGGCTAAACCGGGTATCTTGAATAGATTTGGTGTTGAGGTGCGTCAGGAAATCTTCCACGTATCGCTCTTTTACCTGGGGCGCGTACTGAATGCTGCCAATATCGTCAAGATAAACGCGCCTAAAATCTTCTCTAAAAAAAATGCGCTCTATATTGCGCTCGGTGTTTTTGCTGATATTCAAGCCTTCCCGGTCCATAAAGCGGATATCAACGACCCGCTGGTCAAAGGGTGAAAGCCGAACATGCACGCCACCTTCGGCCTGGCAAATATTGGTGTAGTAGCGGGCCACGGGAATGGGCTGGCTGCCCAAATCCCACACATTTACGCCGGCAGAGGGCAGCCCAGAAATGATAGCCCGCTTAATCATACGCGGGCTGCGGTGAATGTCGCGGTTAATGGTAACAATAGCGCCTTTGGGCAAGGTGGCCCCAAAAGCGGCCCCCAGTTTGGCGCTAAATTCCGGGGTAAGGTCTATATTAACCACCCCGGTTACGCCGTACCGGCCAAAGAGCACGCGCCGCCCTTGCGACCCCCAAATAATACTGCTGTTGACAATTGCGCCCGGTTCCACCTCTTTGCCGGGCCAAATTTTTACGCTGGGGTGAATTACAGCGCCTTCGCCAATAATAGTGCCATCGCCAATAACGGCGCTTTCAAACACGGTGGCATAGGCTTTTAGGCTGCATTGCCGCAAAATAATGGCTCCATTAATTTGCACCCGCTCGCCAATGTAACAGTTGCGCCACAAAATAGAGTGTTCGATGTGCGCTCCATTATCAATGACGGCGTAATCTCTGATAACGGCCGGGCCGTGAATAACGGCTCCATTTTTTACCTGAACGGCGTTGCCCAGGTAGATGGGGCCAATCAGCTCCGCATCGGGCGATATTTCTACATCTTCGCCGGTCCAAATGCCATTGCCCAAATAGTTGCCCAAATCCAGGCCGCTTACTACGCCTTCCAGCGCGTTGGCGGTGGCCCGCATATACTCGTTGATATTGCCAACGTCGCACCAGTAACCTTCGGCAATGTAGCCGTGCAGGGTGTATCCCTGCTTATGCAGCATGGGGAAGAGGTCGTGGCCAAAATCAAAGGGGGTGTTAGGCTCAAAAAAGTCTAGCACATTTGGCTCTAACACGTAGATGCCGGTGTTAACGTAATCAGACATAACCGAACCGCGGCTGGGTTTTTCTTGAAAGCGGGTAATGTGGCCTTCGCTGTTAATGTTGATAACGCCATAATCCACGGGGTTGGCAATGTTGTAAATAGCCAGAGTAGCCAGCGTTTTGGCTTTTTTGTGGTACTCGACCAGTTTGGTCAGGTCAAAATTGGTCACGGCATCGCCGCTAATAACAATGAAGGTGTCATCCAGATGCTTTTGGGCATTTTTGACGCTGCCGGCCGTCCCCAGCGGCGTTTCTTCGACGCTGTAGTGAATTTTCATGCCAAAACCTGACCCATCGCCAAAGAAGTCTTGAATCAAATCGGCCAGGTATTGGACGGTAATCACAACTTCGCTAATGCCGTGCCGCTTAAGCAGGTCGAGAATATGATTCATGACCGGCTTGTTAACCAGAGGAATCATCGGTTTGGGCCGTTGAATTGTTAGAGGGCGCAACCTTGAACCTGACCCACCCGCCATGACGACCGCTTTCATATAGGTTTGTCTCCTATGGTGTGTTTTATCGGTTGGTATAAGAGGCTTTAGGTTTATGATACCATAAACTGTTTTAACCGTAAACCGGTTTGATTTTGTTGGGAACTGATGGCTGTGGTCGATACTTTTTTGGGATTGGTGCGTCCCGGCTATAATACCATCATTGTTATACAAGGATGTAATTTAGATTGCAGTGAAATGAATTTGCCAGCGCGGGTCAAATCAAAATGTGGCAGTTATTAATAATCAAGAGGAGCGCAAAATGTCAATTCAATTAGAAAAAGCAACATTTGGTAGTGGCTGTTTTTGGTGTACCGAGGCTGTTTTTCAAAGTTTAAAAGGCGTGCATCAGGTAGTTTCCGGCTATGCCGGGGGAAAGGTTAAAAACCCCACCTATCAGCAGATTTGCACCGGCGCCACCGGCCACGCCGAAGTGACGCAGATTACCTTTGACCCGCAGGTGATTTCTTACGAAGAGCTGCTCTACGTGTTTTGGCGCACGCACGACCCTACCACCCTCAACCGGCAGGGGGCCGATGTGGGCACGCAGTATCGCTCGGTGATTTTTTACCACAATGAGCAGCAAAAGGCAGCCGCCGAAAAGTCCAAAAAGGAAACCGACGCCTCCGGGTTGTGGCCTAACCCAATTGTTACCGAAATTAGCCCTCTGACCGAATTTTATCCGGCAGAAGAGTATCATCAAAATTATTACCGCAACAACCCCACCCAACCCTATTGCCGCGTGGTAATTGACCCGAAAATGCAAAAGTTGCGCAAAGAGTTTCACCACAAATTGAAGGAAGCCGTGGCGTAAATCCAATTGACAGTTTTGGCTGCCTTGTGTTACCCTCAAGTAGCTTGGGAAAGAGGGTGAGCCACTGCTATGATCAGACGGATAATCCGCGAAACGATATTTCAGGTAGCCAGACAAGAATTGGCAGTTTTTTTGGAAGAGCACAAAGATGACCTGATGCGAATTTTTAGAGAAGAGATTCAGCAGCTCGATGACGAAATTCCAGAAGAGGGGTCTTTTATCGACATTAAAATGGTGCCGCTGGGGGAGATGATTCTTGAAGCGGCAGTGCGGGCGCTGCGCCGCTTTTTAACCGAGGAGCCTGGTTAGTTTTTGGTTGCCTGCCAGCTTTTCAGAGCGCGGTAACAAAAGGCCGTGGTGACAGTTCGGCTGGCGTACCAGGCTGTGCCGCGCCAATCTGGCACTAAAAACAGGGGTTCACCGTTCCAGCTTCCATCGTAACGCTGGCGCTGGCATAATTGGGTTAGCCGGGCGTCGTTAAAAAAATGTTTCAGCCGGGGCCGGGTCAGGCAGGTCAGGCAGAAAAAGGCCAGGTCCTGGGACGTGCTGGCCGGGCGGCTCAGTTCCAGTTCCAGGCGATTGGTTAGCAGTGGAACCACCTGGGTGATGGCCTGGGCCAGAGCCGGCGGCAGCGGGCGCTGATTGAGCGCGTCAATCAGTTCAAAAGCAACCCACAAAGTGTAGGGCGGGGGGTAGTACAAAGCCGCCCCCAGCCCGTTGACCGCCAGCCGGCGCAGCAAATTAAGCGCCGAAGCCTGAATAATTTTGGCGCAGCCCGGCGCGTCAAAATCAATCAAGCCCAGCAGCAGATTGATTTCTGTGGCGGCGCAGCTATTGCCCCAAATCAAATATTCGCCGGCGGTGGGGCCAAACCAGACCGGAATCTGGCCCGATGGCAGAATGTGCTCTTTCATTTTTTGCAGCGGCCCTTGCAGCGCGGCTCGATAACCCGGCTGCCGCTCTGGCGCGGCATATTTTAATAAGCGGAGCAACAGCCCCAAATCATCGGCATCGGGCGGCAGGTTGGGCAAGGGGTAATATCTGAAATCGTTTTGGCGCAGTGCCTCAAACACCCGGTCAACCTGGGCAGACATGTTGTGCCCGTGATGGCACAACTGCTCTACCACCAGCCCCACAGGAAAGGCCGTGGCCGTAACCTGGCCGCTGTGCCGCCGGTCGCCTCGCTGCACTTCCCAACTTTCCCTAAACGTTAAATCAGAAAGCAGATAATCCTGGGCCATGCCGATGGCCTGCGCCAGCGGGTCAACATAGGGCGCAAATGAAAAGCCGGGTGTAGCCGGCGTGTCGCCCCCGGATTTGAGCGAGAATAGACTTTCAACCTGGCGCGCCAAATCTTCTGTGGCGGCGGCGTAGCCGGCAAAGGTGGGCAGTTTGAGCGAGTGGGCTTCGGCTTGACACGCTTGCAGGCTGTCTAAACATTCTCGGCACAGGCGGGCAACCGCGCCGGTCAGTACCGCTGCGCCCAGCAGCCTTTCCGGGATGAACGGCTCACCGGGCCGGATGTTTGCCGCCTGCATAATTTGGGCGATGGGGTGGGTGATGTGGCGGCGCATGGCATCGCGGCGCAGCGCGGCGATATCTCGCAAAATTTGAAACACAGCGTTGAGCCGGTCCATCAGGCGGCACAGCTTGGGCAGTATCGCCTCTTGCCCGGCGCTGATGGCTACCGCCGCCAGGGGAATTTTGGCAAAAGCCAGCCGGCCGGCCAGCGCCGTTGCAACATTGGCCGGGGAATGTTGGGGGCCGGTTGCCAATAGTTGCGCCTCGGCGTATTCTTGCCAAAAGGCGTGGTGATAGCGCCAAAAGGGCGACTCTTGGGGGCAGAGTTGCCGCAGGTGCTGGTCGGCCTGCTGGTGAAGGCGCTGGGCTAAAAACTGGTAGCTGGCGTCAAAGCTGGCGGTTTCATCTAAAATGGACTCGTGAGTGAAGATAACGGCAAAGGCAAAAGTCATCGCCAAAAAGAGTTGCCGTTCCAGTTGGTTGCGCTGGGGGCCGGCGGGCTGGCGCAGGTCGTCCAGCAGCCAGAAGTGGAGGTAGAGCAGGGGGTAATCCTGCTCGCGGCTCAAAATGTCTTGAAATTGGCCGGTGGCGGTGCAGGCAATGGCCAGGTTGTTTTTTAGCAGCGCGCCCTGCTGAAACAACCCTGGCGGCAAGTTGCTAAAAAATTGCTCAACGTCGGGCCAAAATTGGCGGCGTTGGCGCTGATATTTGGTTATTCGCTGGGTAGACGGCGACGGTATCAATATTACCAACCGGATGAATAAAAAACACCACCGTTAGGAGAGGGTGGCGTTTGTGAGCTTGATTAATTTCAAACGACTATTTGAACGAATTAGCTGCCGCTAGAGAGCGGCCTGGTTTTCGCCAAAAGCAGAGGCTAATTTTTTAAGCGATTCCGCATCGACACCTTCTAACGCCTCCAGCAGGTCTATTGTTGGCTCAATGCCATGGTCCTCCAGCACCTTTTCCGGGTTATCGGCCAATGCTCTGGCAAAATTCTCATCGGATAGGATTTTGCCAACCAAAAGTTGCAAGTCTTCAGATGCCATTTAAAGTACCCCTTTCAATTATAAGGTCGGTTGGGTTTGATGAGTTTATTGTAGCACGGAAGTCACTCTTTTATCAAACGGTTAAGTAGTTTCATTGCGCAGGGTGCCGTACAGGCTGGCCAGCCGCTTGGCCAGCGCCCCGGCCATTTGCATCAGAATGGTAGGATGCTGATAGGCCAGCAGTTGCAGGTCGGCATCGGTTAGCACAAAACATTCGCTGGGTTGGGCGGCGCGCACCGTGGCGGTGCGCGGGTCTTCGGTAAAAAAGGCCAGCTCGCCAAACATTTCGCCGGGGTTGATGACCCCCACCTGCACGAGCTGTTCATTTTCGGTAACAAACACCTCTAGCCGGCCCTCAACCAGAAAGTAAACATCGTCGTTGCGCTCTTTTTCCCAAATCACCGCCTCGCCGGGGGCAAATTTTACCAGGCAGAAACGGTGCGTAAATTTTAGCATCAGTTCTGCCGGCAGCGGGCGGTAGATATCGGTTTGGTCCAGCAGTTGCAGCCGGTGCAGGGTATTTTCGGCGGCTTCGTCGGCGTTTTGCTGCGTTACGTGCTGCCACAGGCGGCGGTCAGTTTCGGCGGGCAGGTGGCCCGGCACGTCGAGCGAGGGGTCGAGTTGCTGGCCGATGAGGTGCGGAAAAAGGGGCCGCAACTGCGCCGGGGCCAATTGCGACAGATAATCCAGCGTGTCCGACTGCCCTTCGCTCCAGTTTTCTAAAATCAGGCGGGCTTCGCGGCGCAGGCGCTCGGTTTGGCCCGGCACCGTCAGTTCCACCGCCTGCAACGAGGCCAGCAGCAGGCTGCGATAACGCTTGTAAAAGTAGCGCCCGGCCACCGGCGAAATTGGCGCGACATCTTGATAAGCTTTAAAGCAAGCCTGCACAGCCAGTTTGTCGGGCTTGCCCGGCAATTCAATCAACGGTAGCAACGGCGCGCCCAAATTCAGGTAGTTGCGGGCAAACTCGTCAATATATTCGGTTTCCCGGCTGGTCAAATCCAGGTATAGCCAGCCCACGTGGTAGTAAACATACTTAATCTGGTCCGAGGCGTATTGCTGGTCAATCTGCTCAATCAGGTCGTGTCGATGTTCCAGCCGCGTTAGCAACTCGTCGGATAGCTGGCCGCTGCCTTTAAGCATCTCTTCGGCCGGCAGGTCAAAGGCGGTTTTCAGCAGTTCGATATTTTCAAAATCCGGCACGTCAATTTGGCCCGATACGTTGAGCGCGTGCAGCACGCTGTGGTAGGAGTCGACCGCAATATTCTTTTCTTCCATTTTGGCCGATAGCGTTTCGATGGCCCGGCGCAAAAACCGGCGGGCGGCCTGCTTTTCTGGCGGGGCCAGCCGGTGTTTGACCACGGCCACGGCCAGCTTGTTAGCCACCTGCTCCTCGTGCCACAGGCTGTCGTTAAACAGGCCGTAGCGATGCCGAAAGTGGTGGGCCAGCTCGTGGGCAATGACGTGCGGGATGAGCAGTTGAAAAAAGCGCAGCAACTCCTCGTTGCTCTGGCAGCCCAGCAGCGAGCGAAAAAAGAGCGCCTGTAGTTTGCCGGTCGGGCTGCTCAAATCGGGCACAGACAGGTAAATTTTCCGGTCTTCCAGGCTGTAGTAGCACAGCAGGCCGCTCCCCCGGCGCAGTTCAATGTCCGGGTCGGCCTGCACGCCGTAGGCGGCAAACTCTTTGATAAAGGCCTCAAAATGGCGCTGCCCCAGGGTAAACAAATCAATGTTGGTGGTTGTGTCTGACATGCTTGGCTCCCCTCAATTCGCTCATTCCACCCCAATAATTTTGGCTAAACTTTTCAGCCCGGCGGCTGCGTCGGCGCTTTGTTGTTGCAGCATAATCTGCCGGGCGCGCAGGTAGGCTAGCAGGTCGTCGCTTGCCAGTTGGCGGGCCAGCCTCTCTAAGGCCGACATCCAGCCGTTGAGCCTGCTAATGCCCCAGGCAAAGCCCTCGCGGGCCACCCAGCCGGCTACCGGCTCGCTGGCGTTTTTGTGGCGGCGGGCCTGCTCTAAAAAGTAGGTGCGGGTCTGGCGGGTCAAATCCCGGTGCCAGTCGAACAGGTCGTTGTGCATTTGGTGCCAGCAGCCCAGCAGGTCGACCAGTTGCAGCCACGGCTCCAGCGCCTCGGCGCGGCGGTATTTGTAACCAACCCCGGCCAGCGGAATTTTGGCAGCGCAGATTTTTTGAGCGGCCACCTGCTGAAATTGCGCCTCGTCAATCTGGGTCAGGCGGGCATCCTGTATGGTTACATCGGCGGCATGAAACCAGGTGGTTTCAAAAAAATTCCAAAAAGGGTGGCCGGGTTCAAAATGGCGCTGGTAGGGGGTTTGAAATTGGGCATGAAAAAAGTTGAGGGCGGGCAGCAGGTTTAACTCAACGGTGGCGTTGCCGTCCATCAAATTGTCAATCAGGCGAATGTGGTAGTAGCCGTTGATGGTGGAAGCAACCAGGTCTGCTTGCAGCGACTCATCGGGCGCGTCGCGCAGCTTTTTTTCCAGCCACCAGGGCAGCAGCAGCGCCGGAAAGGCCAGCGGGTGTTGAAAGTAATCCCGGGGCCGGGCCGGGCCGGCCAGCCGCTGCATCCAATCAAGCGCCAACTGAGCCGAAAA
>CAZAPG010000087.1:0-12299 GCA_964486935.1 uncultured Caldilineaceae bacterium
GCCCATATTCTGGACTTTGACGAGGACATCTACGGCCAAACGTTTACCCTGGAGTTTGTGGAACGGCTGCGTCCGGAAAAAAAGTTCAACGGCATTGATGAATTAATCAGCCAGATAAAGCGAGACGCCCAACAGGCTCGCGCTCTGCTGGCCAAAGAGATACTCTCGATAGCGTAAACAAAAAAAGCCCCTCACCGTGAGGGGCTTTTATTTGGCGGACTGGCGTCAATTTTACGTTACTGTACAGCTACCTCCAGAGCCGGCTCAAAGCGCACCCAACTATCTTCGGCCTGGCCGCTGGCGCAGGCCGCCCGGCGGGCAAAACAGATTGAAAGCTGCAATTTGTGCTGCCCCGGCCGGTCAAAAGCCAGCCCATCCTCATGCCGAAACGTTTCACCGGCGGCAATGTTGCCGTCAGTCCAACTGGTCTGAAAGTGGCCGGCTCCGGTGAGTAACCCCAAAATACCAAAGTGAATGGGGCTGTCGCTAATGTTTGTTACCTGGATGCGGGCAAACACCTTTTCGCCTACGGCATAGGTGGCCCGGTTGTCGCGCAGGGTAAAACTAACGTTAACGCTTTCGGCCCCCACAAGCTGCTGAAACGTGATTTTGGTAAATGTTCCACTCAGCGGAATATCAAAGCTTTGGCCCATAAATTGAACTTTGTACGTTCCGGCCTGTTGGGCGTAGGTTTCAAAACCGCCGGTCCCGTACTCTGGTTTGTGGCCGCTGGTCAGCCGTTCGGTGGCGCCATTGGGTTTGACAATGGTAATTTGCTGGTTAGCAACGCCAATATCACCCACCAGCAGCGCCATCCCTGGCCCGGTTTCCAGCGTATACGTCCATTTGGGTTGTTGTTTAGACTGGGCAGGCTGCGGCGTGGGGGTGGGGGTTGGCGTTGGTTCGGGCTGCGGGGTTGGCGTTGGGGTGGCTGTCGCAGGTTTTTCAGGCAGGGTGGCGGGCCGGGCTGCGCTGTCGGGCGCGCCGCCGGTAACGGCCGGCCTGGGCGTGGGGTTTTTTACCAGTTGGGGTAACTCTTCAAAAGTTACCTCTTTCTGAAAGGCGTAGATGCGGTTGGTAATAACGCCCAGGTGCTCAAAAGTGTCCCACTCCGGTTTGCCCGACGCGCCGGTAACAAACAGGCAGGCCCCCATCACATAATCATCGCGCATAATCTCGCTGTTGTACCACTGTAAGGTTTGCCAGTAATCCTCCGCCGGAATGGGCGTCGGCGCCACCCCGCCCGGAATATCTGCCGGCACGGTCAGCTCTTTGGTCCATGGCCCCAGGTCGCCAGAGGGGCCGCCCCACACTCCCTGGGTCATGCCGCACTCGGTAATGAGGACAACATGCTTGTCGCCATATTTTTGGCGAATGCCCTCGTTCATAATCCGGCGATAGCGGAGGCAGCGCCACATGCCATCGTTGCCGCGCCCCTCGCCCGCGCCGGGCACAAGATTGTGGGGTTCGGAGGGGCCGTTGAGGCCAATTTTGTGCAGGCGGTCCATTGTGGGCCAGTCGTACTCGTGAAAGCCCAGATATTTGTAAAGTTCCAGGGTGCCGGGGTAAAGCTCTAGCCACTGCTGGCCGCGGCCATTGCCCTGGCTAAAGTTAAAGGCAACGGGTTCAAAACCCTCGGCCAGCATTTTTTGGCCAAAGGCTATCTGATACTCCTCGTACAGTTTTTGAATTTCCGGGTCGGTGTGTTCGGGAAAAACCTCGTTCAGCGACTCCCAGGCATCAATGAGCGGCTTGCCGTTGATATGATGAATATCACGGTTGACTTCCTCGCGCAGTATCTTTTCGGCCATTTCCAGGCCGCGTTGCCGGGCGGCCTGAGCGGTGCCGCCGCTGAGTTGTCCAAAATCCTGGGGGAAAACAAATAGGCGGCCAATCAAAAAAATATCGGGAATTTCATGTTTGAAACGTTTCATAACGTCAACGCTAAAATCAAGCGTTTTGACCACTTTGGGCCGCAGCCGCAGCACCTCGTCAAAGGCATCGCGGCGGGGGCCGGTAATATGAAAGCCAAATTTGTGATTGTAAAACGTGTCAAACTTGTGATATTTTTGGTTGTACATTACTCCCTCCGGCGCAAGGTATCTAAGGGACAACTTATGAGGATTAAGTGAGGACCGCACAAGTTTTTTAACATGAATTAAAGGTATAATAACACGAGGCAAAGGCGGAGTCAACGAAAAATGTATACTCAATGCCGAGAGGGTCTTTAAAAGATTTTGCCCAGGGACCGGTGGGAACGGCCAGCCCCTGGGCGAAAGAAGGAAGGAGATGCGCAAGGTTATTGCTATTTATGGGCATAGTATAACAGGAGCCGGATGGTTTTTCATCGGCCATGAGGCGACTCTTTATGCCGGTTTTGGTGCGCCGCATTGCCTAGGCTATTTTGCCTAGCCCAAAGGTTGCATCTTCTGGCAAAGACAGGCCGCCAACATCCGGAGCAACTTGACACGCCTGTATGCTCATGTTACACTGCGCCATTACCATATATCAATTTTATGTAACTATGTGGCGTTGTCGGCCACGCTGTAAGGAGAGAAGATATGCGTAAATTAACTGCCTTGTTGTTTACATTGCTGCTGTTGGCCGCCCTGTCAGCCTGTGGCGGCGCAGGCGAAGGCCAGGAAGCCTCTGGCGGTGAAGGCGGCGCGGAGCAGGCAACCACCGGCGATTGCGCCAGCGAAGAAGTATTTTGCGTAGGGCTTGTCACCGATGTAGGCGAAGTTGACGACAAATCCTTCAATCAATCTGCCTGGGAAGGCGTTCAACGGGCCAGAGATGAATTGGGCGCGCAGGTAGATTTTATTGAAACCAGCGACGCCAAAGATTACGCCGCCAACATCGACCTGTTTGCCAACAACGGTTACGATGTGATTGTGACGGTTGGTTTTGCCCTGGGTGAAGCGACTGTAGAGGCCGCCAAACGGCACCCCGATATCGACTTTATTGGGGTTGACCAGTTTCAGCCGGAAACTGTTGGGAACATGGCCGGCCTGATTTTTCCCGAAGACCGGGCCGGTTTTATGGCCGGCGCGCTGGCCGGGATGCTGACCGAATCTAACACGATTGGCGCGGTGTTAGGCACCGATTTGGTGCCGCCGGTGGTAGCCTTTAAAGAAGGCTACGAGTCCGGGGCGCGCTATATCAACCCGGATATCAAACTGATTTCAACCTACCACCCCGGCGGTTTGGATGTTGCCTTTACCGACCCCGAATGGGGCGCCAGCACCGCCAAACAGGCCATTGACCAGGGCGCCGACGTGATTTTTGGGGCCGGCGGTAAAACCGGCAACGGCGCGCTCATCGAGATTGCCAGCCACCAGGGCGTTTACTGCATTGGCGTAGATACCGACCAGTGGCTCACCGTGCCAGAGGCGCACCCCTGCCTGGTCTCCAGCGCTATGAAGCTGATTACCCCCGGCGTGTTCAACCTGGTTAAAGCCTCTCAGGATGGTAACTTCCCCGGCGGCAACTACCTGGGCGAGGTCGGCCTGGCCCCCTTTCACGATTTTGATGGCCAAATCTCGGATGAAATTAAGAGTCGCCTTAACGAGATTGAGGCCGGTTTGAAAGACGGCTCTATTGAAACCGGCTACAGCCCCGGTTGATTTAGGGTAACTTGATAATGTGTCTGCAAAAATGTGCGATATGCTGTCTGCGTGTCGCACATTTTTTAATGTTATGCTGGTAATCAATTAAAAAGGACTCCTACAGTGGCAGCAGAACAAGTAACGGTTGACTCATCCAGCGGGGTTTGGGCGCAAACCAAAGCAATGTGGCGGGCCGTCAGCGTGCCCATCATGTCGGTGATTCTGGCGGCATTGATTGGAGCCATTATCCTGTGGATTTCCGGGGCCAATCCGGTGGCGGCTTACCTGGCCCTGGCAAAAGGCGCGTTGGGTAATATGCCTGCCCTGGGCCGAACCCTGGAAAAGGCCACGCCGCTTATTTTAGGTGGACTGGCCGTGGCCTTTGCCTTTAAGGCCGGGCTGTTTAATATTGGCGGGCAGGGGCAGTTGCTGATTGGGGCAATTGTGGCCGCCGGCATTGGCTTTGGCGTAAAAGGGCTGCCCTTTATCATCCATATGCCGCTGGCGCTGCTGGGCGGCAGCCTGGCCGGCGCCCTGTACGCGGCCATTGCCGGGGCGCTCAAAACCTACACCGGGGCGCACGAGGTTATTACCACCATCATGCTTAATTTCATCGCCATCAATATTACCGATTTTCTGGCCAATGGCCTCTGGAAAGATACCGGCATTGTAGCCCGCACGCCGCCTGTGCTGGATACAGCCGCCATTCCTGTCTGGGGCAATATTCCGGCAGGCTTTATTATTGCCGTGCTGATTGCCGCCATCACCTGGTATTTGCTCTTCCGCACCACGCTCGGTTTTGAAATTCGCACGGTGGGGTTTAGCCCCAATGCGGCTCACTACGCCGGTATGCGGGTGGCCCCGCTGGTTGTATTGACCATGGCCATTAGCGGTTTTTTTGCCGGCATGGGCGGCGCTATTGAAACTCTGGGCGTGGTTGGACGCTACCAGCCCGGTTTTAACGTGGGCCTGGGGTTTGATGGCATTACCATTGCTCTGCTGGCCAAAACCAACCCACTGGGCGTGATTCCGGCGGCGCTGTTGGTGGGGGCCATGCAGGCCGGCTCAAGCCAGATGCAGTTTGATGCCAAGGTGTCGGTTGAAATTATTGACGTGATTCAGGCGCTGATTCTCTTTTTTGTGGCCGCCGATGTGATTGTCCGCTGGATTATCCGCCAGCGGGCCGTTGAGGGCGAACAAGTTACCCTCAGTACCGGCTGGGGCCAGGGCTAAAACCCCAAACCCAAAACCTGCTGACAGGAGAAACCGATGGGAACCACCGAGTCGATATTGAAATCAAAAAACTGGCTGGATTATTTGCGAACCGCCGGGGGCGTGATTGGGGTCATTGTGGCAGTTGGCGTTATATACGGCTACGCCACTAACCCACAGGTAACAACGGCGGTGCTGGCCTCTACGCTGCGACAATCTACGCCGCTGGTGCTGGGCGCGCTGTGCGGCCTGCTGGGCGAGCGCTCCGGCATTGTCAACATTGGCATCGAAGGGCAGATGCTGCTGGCCGCGTTTGTAGGTTTTTTAGCCAACGTCTACACCGGCAACCTGTTTTTGGCGGTAATAGCCGGGGTGCTGACCGGGGCGATGCTGGGCGGGTTTCTGGCCTTTATGTCTGTCACCCTGAAAATGGACCAGATTATTGGCGGAACCATCATCAATATTTTGGCCTTTGGGCTGACCGGCTTTTTCTACCAGGTGGGGTTGACCACCCAGGGCAAATTGCAACCCATCAGCCTGGGGCCGCTGGCCGACCTGCCGCTGGTGGGGCCGGTGTTGTTCAACAACCCGCCCATTACCTACTTAACCCTGCTGCTGGTGGCGCTTATTCATTATATGCTCTTTTTTACCCGGTGGGGGCTGCGTACCCGGGCCGTGGGCGAACATCCCAGCGCCGCCGATACGGTAGGCATCAGTGTTAAACGGATGCGTTACACCAACGTAATTTTGGGTGGGGCCATTGCCGGGTTGGCCGGCGCTTATCTCACCCTCGAGGCCGTTGGCTCGTTTGAGCGGGCTATGACCAACGGGCGCGGCTTTGTGGCCCTGGCCGTGCTGATTTTTGGCAAGTGGACTCCCATTGGAGCCTGGGGCGCGGCCCTGCTTTTTGGCTTTGCCACGGCCCTGCAAACCCAACTGCAATTTAGCGGCCAACTGGCTATTCCCCACCAATTTATTGGCATGCTGCCCTATTTGCTAACCATTGTGGTGCTGGCCGGTTTTGTGGGACGCTCTCGCCCGCCGGCCGCGCTGGGCCAACCGTACGAAACGGAATAAATGGTAATTACCAATAATTAACAACCGGACAGTAAAATGGACAAAACCAACCAACCCGTTGTGCTTGAAGCCAAAGGCATCACCAAACGCTTTCCCGGCGTGCTGGCCAACAACAACATCAACCTGAAGCTGTACCAGGGCGAAATTCTGGCGCTGCTGGGCGAAAACGGCGCAGGCAAAAGTACCCTTATGAATATTCTCTACGGCCTGTACCACCCCACCGAAGGGGAAATCTGGATTAAAGGCGAGCGGGTCGAGCTAAAAAATCCGCGCGACGCCATTGACCGGGGAATTGGCATGGTCCACCAGCATTTTCAACTGGTGCCGGTGATGACCGTGGCCGAAAATGTGATGCTGGGCGCAGAAATTACCGGCGCTGCCGGCAAGTTAAACGCTCGCGAGGCCGTTAAACAGGTGCGCCAGCTTTCGGAGCAGTATGGCCTGGCGGTTGACCCCACTGCCGTGGTTGAAGATTTGCCGGTTGGCGCGCAGCAGCGGGTCGAAATTATCAAGGCCCTTTACAAACATGCCGACATTCTGATTTTGGATGAGCCGACCGCCGTGTTAACCCCCCAGGAAGCCAACGAACTGTTCCGCATTATGCGCCAGTTGACCGAACAGGGCGTCTCGATTATTTTTATCACCCACAAACTCAAAGAGGTGCTGGCCGTGGCCGACCGCATCGGCGTGCTGCGCGGGGGGCAGATGGTCGGCGTGGCGCTGCCGGAAGAGTCCACCGAAGCCAGCCTGGCCGAGTTGATGGTGGGGCGCAACGTAATTTTGCGGGTTGAAAAATCGGCGGCCCAGCCGGGCCAAACTATCCTCAAAATTGACGACCTGCGCGTGCAGGATGACCGGGGCCACACCGTGGTCAAAGGAGTCAGCCTGGAAGTGAAAGCGGGCGAGATTGTGGGCATTGCCGGGGTGCAGGGCAACGGCCAGCGCGAGCTGGTAGAGGCGCTCACCGGCCTGCGCCCGGTTGAGAGCGGCCGCATTGAGATTGACGGCCAGGAGAACAGCCATATTTCGCCGCGCCGGGTAACGCAGTTGGGCGTGGCCCACATCCCCGAAGACCGCGAGAAGCACGGCCTGGTAATGGCCTACTCGCTGGCCGATAATATGGTGTTAAATAAATATTACGACCGGCCATACTCCAGCGGGTTTATTATGAACCTGGATAAAATTTACGCCGATGGCAGCAAGCTGGCCAAAGAGTACGATGTGCGCCCGCCCAATGTTAACGCCCATGCCCGCAGTTTATCGGGCGGCAACAAACAAAAGGTGATTGTGGCCCGCGAGTTTTCCCGCCCCACCAAACTGCTCATTGCCGCCCAGCCCACGCGAGGCATTGACGTTGGCTCGATTGAATTTATTCACAAGCAAATTGTGGCCCAGCGAGACCGGGGCACGGCGGTGCTGCTGGTTTCGGCAGAGCTTGACGAGGTGCTCTCGCTGGCCGACCGCGTGGCGGTGATGTTTGATGGCCGCATCGTCAAAACCCTGCCTATTGCCCAGGCTACCCGCGAGCGCATTGGATTGTTAATGGCCGGGTCGGAGGGGTGAGAGATGGCTTTAAGAGGCAATAACCTGCCGGTGTGGATTATTTCTAACGCCTGGCGGGAGATTTTGACCCGTATTTTTGAGGATTTTGAGGTCCGGTTTAATGTTTCGCCGGAGTGGCTGGTCAACCCGCTGACCAACCGGCGTTTGAAGCTGGATATGCTTTACCCGCACATTGGCGTGGCGGTTCGGTTGGAAGGGCTGCAAAGCAAGCAGCGCAAAAGCCGCCCCAGCCTGGAGGAAGAAGCCCAGCTGCGCGCTCGCCTGGAGGCGCGTCTTGAAGTGTGCCGCCGCCACGGCATCCACCTGATTCTGGTTGATTTGATTGCCGGCAAGCCGCAGGCTGTTTTTAAAGAGATTGACGCCGCCCTCAGCCGGGCCGAGCAGAGCGTCAGAGATAAAAAATTGCGGCCCAAAATAAAAAAGGCGCGGGCAACCACGGCCCAGTTGGGGCGTAAAATATTGCTTGAGCAGGATTTGAAGCTGTACGCGGAACTGTGGGAAGACCGCCAATATCGCCTGGCCGAGCCTGCGCCTGTTGAGGCAATACCTAAACCCGGCGTCAACTTTACCAAAGGCATGGAGGTAGAGCACGCCGCTTTTGGCCCCGGCGTGGTGCTGGCTACCCAGCCCAGCAACGGCGACACGTTGATTACGGTTGATTTTATTACCGCCGGCGTCAAAACGCTGGCGGCCAGCCTGGTGGTTGGCAAGCTGCTGCCGCGTTAAAGCCCAATTGACTTGCCCGCCGGTCAACATTATAATCCGTGTTGCAATATTAAAACCAAATCAACATGCGTGATTGAGCTTTCAGCGTTGGGCTTAATCGGATGAATATCTGCCCCCAACCGTGGGGCTTTTTTACACCTTACGCCAGGAAAAAACTATGTGGGATACTTTTTATACGCCTCGCTCGCTTGACGAAACCTTACAACTACTTGCCGACCACCGGGAAGAGGCCCGGCTGGTGGCCGGCGGCACCGACCTGATTGTGGAAATTGAGCGCAAGGTTCGCTCGCCCAAAGTTGTCATTGATATTTCCCGCCTGCCCAATTTGGACCGGATTACCCAGGATGACAGCAAGCACATTCACCTGGGGCCATTGGTGACTCATAATCAAGTCGTCGGCTCCGAGTTGTGCATGGACCGGGCCTTTCCGCTGGCCAAAGCCTGCTGGGAAATCGGCGCGCCGCAAATTCGCAACCGGGGCACGGTGGCCGGTAATCTGGTAACGGCCTCGCCGGCCAATGATACCATTACCCCGCTGTGGGCGCTGGGGGCGCAAGTTACGCTGCAAAGCGCGCGCGGCAGCCGCATCTTGCCCTTTAAAGAATTCTTTTTGGGCGTGCGCCAAACCGCCCTTGAGCCGGACGAGATGATTGTCGATATTTCCTTTCCGGCCATGGCCGGCCATGAAATTGGCACTTTTTTGAAGCTGGGCTTGCGCCGGGCGCAGGCTATCTCTGTTGTTAATGTGGCCATTGTGCTAAGTATGCTGGCCGATACCGTTACCCAGGCCCGGATTGCCCTGGGCAGCGTGGCCCCCACCATTCTCCGGGCCGAAGAGGCCGAGCGTTTTTTAACCGGTAAAGTGCTGACCCGCGAGGTGGTGACTCACGCCGGCAAACTGGCCGCCCAAACCATTACCCCCATTAGCGATGTGCGCGGCTCCGCCGAATATCGCCGCTATATGACCGAAATATTAACCCGCCACGCCCTCGAAGCGCTGGCCGATGGCACTGAACGCGACTCGCTGCCGCCCAAACCCATTATGCTGTGGGGCAAAACCGGCGGCCATTTCCTATCCCAAAACGACCGCTCCCTGGCCCATACCGCAGACAGCAACGAAGCCATTGTTACCAACATCAACGGCGTGTCGCACACCATCAAAGGAGCCAATCACAAAACCTTGCTGCGGATGCTGCGGGAAAACGCCGGACTGATTGGCACCAAAGAAGGCTGCGCCGAAGGCGAGTGCGGGGCCTGCACCGTATTTTTAGATGGCATCGCCGTGATGAGCTGCCTGGTTCCGGCCCCCAGGGCGCACGGCAGCCAGGTTGTAACCATCGAAGGGCTGGCCAATGGCAACACGCTCCATCCGGTGCAGCAGGCCTTTGTTGATGAGGGCGCAGTGCAGTGCGGCTACTGCACCCCCGGATTTATCATGAGCGGGGCCTCGCTGCTGGACGAGCGCCGGCGCCCCACCCCCGATGAGCTGAAGCAGGCCATTACCGGCAATTTGTGCCGCTGTACCGGCTACTACAAAATTTTACAGGCGCTGGAAAAAGCGGCCCAGAACCATTAACAATTAGCAATGAACAGGAAACCATGAGCAACAATAACACTATCGGCAAATCTATCAAACGGCTCGACGCGCTGGGCAAGGTAACAGGCCAAACCCTCTACCCCGGCGACCGCAACCAGCAAGATGAACTGTGGCTCAAAATACTGTTTGCCCGGCGGCCCCACGCCCGGGTCGTCAGCATTGATACAGAGGCGGCCAAAGCGCTGCCCGGCGTTATAGACGCGCTCACCGCCCAGGATGTCCCCGTAAACCAGTACGGGTTACAAATACCCGACCAGCCGGTGCTGTGCGGCCCCGGCTCAAATAAAAAAGGGGGCGATATCGTTCGCTTTGTGGGCGATAACGTGGCCGTGGTTATTGCCGAAACCGAAGCCATTGCCGCCCAGGCCCGCGATTTAATTAAGGTAGAGTACGAAGACTTGCCGGTGGTGTACGATGTCGAATATGCCCGGTCGGGCAAAGCGCCGCAGTTGCACCCCGGCGTGCTCAACAACATTGCCGATTACAAACGCATCCGCAAAGGCAACCCCGACGAGGTGTGGAGCCAGTGCAACGTCATTATCGAAGGGGTGTACCGCACCCCGTTTCAGGAGCACGCCTACTTGCAACCCGAAGCCGGCACCGCCTTTATCGACGACCAGGGGCGCATCACGGTGCGCTGCGCCGGCCAGTGGACCTGGGAAGACCAGCAGCAAATTGCCCACGCCCTTGACCTGCCCCCCGACCGGATTCGGGTGGTGTACGACGCTATTGGCGGCGCGTTTGGCGGGCGCGAGGATATGAGCGTGCAGATTGTTTTGGCCCTGGCCGTACTGCGCACCTACGAGCGTTACGGCAACCGCCGCCCCATGAAAATTATCTGGACACGCGAAGAGTCGATGATTGGCCATTGCAAGCGCCACCCCATGACCATTTACGCCAAATGGGGCGCCAAAAACGATGGCACGCTGCTGGCCGCCGAGGTGGAAGTGTTGAGCGATGCCGGAGCTTACATGTACACCAGCAACAAGGTATTGGGCAATACCGTGCTCACCTGCACCGGCCCCTACGAATTTCCCCACGTAAAACTTGATGCCTACGCCGTTTACACCAACAACATTGTGTGCGGCGCGTTCCGTGGTTTTGGCGGGCCGCAGGGCCACTTTGCCGCCGAGATGCAAATGAACAAACTGGCCGAAAAGCTGGGCAAAGACCCGGTAGAACTGCGCCTCAAAAACATTCTGGACGACGACAAACTGCACGTGGTTGATACCACCATCCCCGGCGGCGTCAACATGGAAAGAGTCATCCGCGAGACGGCCTGGCGCTCAAACTGGAGCTACCCCGGCAAGCGCGGCGAAAACAACCCCGATTTTCCCGAAGAACTGCCCCGCTTTGTCAAAGGGCGGGCCTTTGCCGCCGGTTTCAAAAATATCGGCTTTAGCTTTGGCTACCCCGAAAGCAGCGCCGCCGAAGTAGAATTGCGCGGCCAGGCCAAAATTGAAGAAGCCATCGTTCGCATTGCCGGCGCCGATGTGGGCCAGGGCCACCACACCGCCATGGCCCAAATTGCCGCCGAAGTGCTGGCCGTCGATATCGACAAAATCAGCCTGGTTGTGTCAGATACGGCCCTGACCCAAAATTCTGGCAGCGCCAGCGCCTCGCGGTTGACTTTTATGGCCGGCAATGCCGTTAAAGAGGCCGCCGAATTTGCCCTGCGTAAATGGCGCGGCGAAGAGCGCCCGGCCATCGCCGAGGCTACCTGGCTGGCCCCCAAAACCACCCAGCTAGACCCCCAGAGCGGTTACGGCGTGCCCAACTTTGCCTACGGTTACGTGGCCCAAATGGCCGAAGTGACCGTCGATACCGAAACCGGCTTTGTCACCGTAGACCGGGTTATTTGCGCCGATGACGTGGGCAAGGCCATCAACCCCGACCAGATTGTTGGCCAGATTGAAGGGGCCATTGTGCAGGCCCACGGCTACACCATTTTAGAAGATTTCCGCACCGAAAAAGGGCAGGTGTTGACGCCCCACCTCAGCACCTACCTTATCCCCGGCGTGTATGATATCCCCAAACGGGTCGAGTCGATAATTGTCGAAGAACCCCACCCCGATGGCCCCTTTGGCGCGCGCGGCATGGCCGAAATGCCCTACCTGCCTTACGCCGCCGTTATCGTCTCGGCTGTGTTTGATGCCATCGGCATCTGGTTTGACGAGTTCCCCCTGACGCCGGAGCGGGTGTTGCGCGGCCTTGGCAAAGTACGCAGCCGGATATAAAACCACGCAAAGGTAGCCCCCTCTGAAAATAAAATTACGCAGAGTTTCACCGAGCTATCACGGATAGACACGGAGCAAATCATTAAAATGGCTCGGTGTAGCTCTGCGCCGGCTCCGCTTCTCTGCGTTCCAGATTTTCACTCTCGTTGTTGCCCAAGGTGTGGGGATTGTCACACTCTTTTACAAATGTAACTACTCAGCCATCTGTCGCCAGTCGCCTGGGGTTTTAACCCCAGGCTAAGTAGCCAAAGCCGACTCAAGTCGGCTGGAAATCAGTAC
>CAZAPG010000088.1:0-10926 GCA_964486935.1 uncultured Caldilineaceae bacterium
ACTGTCGGGATGCGGCGGTGGCGGTGGAGACGGCCAAAAAGCTCATTGCCATCAAGCGCGGGCAGCCGGTAGCCGGCTGACGTCCGAACGTTCCCGTTTCCCGGCTTCATCGCTGCCGGAGAGATGCCACAGCAAACCGGCCAAAATCAAAATGCTGCCCGCCACCTTGCCAAAAGAAAGCTGTTGGTGGAGAAACACGTCTATTGCCACGCCTGCGCCAACCTGCCCCACAAAAATCAGCATAGTCATGGAGAAGGCGGATATCTTTGGCGTGACGAGATTGGAAAGGACAACAAACAGAACGCCGACGGCGCCTCCCCAATAGGCCCAGGCCGGAACCTGTCCGGTGGTCAGCATTGAAACCGGCGCAGGGTCTCTGTTGAGGAGCAGCAGCAGCGCAGAGCAGATTAGCCCCAGCACGTAATTGTAAAACGTACTCTGAAAAGGGCCAATGCGTTTGGATAGTTGGGCGTTGACCATTCGCGAAACGGTTCGGGTTATCCCGGACAGGAAAGCGACAACAATGGCGACTAACATACTGCCCCCTTTTCAAAAATATGCCATCACGGCGACGCCGGCAGTAATGAGCGCCAACCCGCCGATTTTCCCCCGGTTGAACCTCACAACCGAAGCCCCAAACCAGCCAAAGTGGTCGATGACCAGGGCCGAAACGGTTTGGCCCAAAAGGCCCAAAGCCAGGGTCAAAGATACCCCCAGGTTTATGAAACCAACATTCGCAAAGACTACAGTCAAAAACCCCAGCGCGCCCCCGCTTAATAGAATTGGCGAGACCCCTTTCTGAAAAGGGGTCTCCGACCGGGTCAGGAGCAAAATCAGAACGACAAGGACAAGACCTGTCAGGTGGATAAAGATACTCGCGGCATAGTTGCCAATGTGACTCGCCAGTTCGCCGTTCAGGTAAATCATCACCGCTAACATAGCCCCGACCAAACTCGATAAAATGGTATACATCGGCTCGCCTTCTTGGGTAGATTAAAAACGGGTTCATTTTCTTGTATGACACCCATTCTAGCACGTCAACCTTGACCACCGTTATGACAAATGTCATAATTGGGTCAAAACCTTTGGGAAGGCGCAGAGATGATGGAGCGGACGGTTTTAGCGTACTATACCCAGTATCAACTTGACCGATTTGTTGCGGCGCACCAGATTGACCGGTTCAAAATCCATTACTTTGAAAAAGGCCAAAACATTTGCGAACTTGAGCAACCAATTGAATACCTTTACTTTTTTGTTGAAGGCCGGACCAGAGTTTTCCTACCTATGGAGAATGCCCGGCAGTTGCTTCTCTGTTTTTATCAACCTTTTCAACTTTTTGGAGACCTGGAAATTTTCGAGCAAAACCCCATAGCCACCACAACCGTACAGGCGTTGACACCCTGCGTTTGCCTGGTTTTGGAACGAGAGTTTGTCACCAACCACATGGCAACCGACCCCGTTTTCCTGAAACAACTGTGCCTGTCTTTGGGCCGAAAGCTGGGCCGGGTCATCAGAAACAGCGCGCTGAATCTGTTGCATCCCCTGGAGAATCGGGTGGCCAGCTATATTTTGGCGACCGCCGCCTCAACCCCCGACCACCAGTTGGTCTTTTCAGGCAACTTGACCCAGATTGCCGATTTGCTGGGAACAAGCTTTCGCCATTTGCACCGCACCCTTCAATCATTTTGCGAGCAGGGGATACTGGTCAAAATGAAGACAACCTACAGGGTGCAACAGCCCGGCGAACTGGAAAGACGAGCCGCCGGAGTGTATGTGATTACTTGAGACAGAGAGCATCGAAAGGCGCGGGTTTTCATCAAAAATACCAGTAGCGCGCTGTAGCCATCGTGAGCAACGAGACTGTCAACAGGACCGCATCGACGCGCTCGATTTTCGTCATCTCGTGGTTCAATACCTGCAATTCGGCGGCTTGCGCCGGCGTGGGCGGCCCGCCGGCCATACCTATCGCTTTGCCCAGTGCGCCCAAACGCTCGGCGCGTGGCCTGATCATAAAAAATCCAATACCGTAGACCACCAGCGCCACCACCGAGCCAATGGTGAAGCCCAATCCAGGCCCCGAGGTAAGCCAGGCTGCCTGCAAACCGCCCGACGCGCTCCAAAAAAGCAATGCTCCGGCCACAATAGTCAACGCGCTGACAATATTCATAAAGAGAGGGTAGCGCCGTTTTTCAATTAAACCCTGCATAAATTTGGGGCCGGCCGGCCCCAGCGATTTGACCGTTGGTTCAACAAAAAAGAAATAGAAGATGGCGCTGCCAACCCACAGCACGCCGGCTAAAATATGAACAACCCGCAACACAATTAAATAGATTAAAAAAATATTCACCATTAGCCTCCTGAAAATTGAGATTATTTTGTTAACTGCTTTTGACCAAAAACAGGGGTAGCCAAAGTTGATTGAGAGCGACCCTGCAACCACCCGACAACAGCCGGCCAACAGCCACCAACTTGCTGAAGCACAGTGGGTCGATTTGGCTTGAGCAGCCGGTAGAGCCGTTCGGTTTCAGCTTGCCGGAACATATCTTGCTGCCGCATCCGGGCAATTTCTAAAAGTACGAGATGGTTCGACATTGTTTTGCTCCTTAATATTTAGGTTAAATGATCAGACTTATATTTTCGAGAGCGCCTTTTTTCCTGGTATAAAAACAACTCAATCAGGTAATGGCCCTTTCCGGTTAAGGCCGGCGGGCTGTCCCCCTGTTTTTGAACCAGAAAGAACCCCCAACCGCGAGCGATTGGCCGGTCAGCCTGGGGCGTCTCGCTCCCTGCTGGAATCAACACCCTGATACGCAGCCACGTTTTTGAGCCGCCGGGCCGGTTGCCCTCCAGCCCATTTTGTGCGGCCCCCACCAAAGCCAGCCTGAGCCGCTCCAGGTGCGCCGCCGGCCAGTTCAGTTTCTGCACAGCTTCAATAACCCGGTCTGCGGCCAGATATTCACTGCCGGCCTCGCCGGGAAGTGTCAATTCAAAAAGCGTCTGCCAGGCCTGGTCGTGAAATATCGGGTCGGTTGGTGAAACGTTGTTTGCAGTCATTCTTCTCACTGTTGGGGCGCAAGCTGTTTGCTCCGGCTGCTTAATTTGATAACATTAAACCACACTCTCAACCTGATTTGGGGTCATCAACTGCCCCTAAATGTGTTACATCAAGTGTCCCAAACCATGCTATAATAAGGCTATGATGGGTTGTGGGTCCTCCAAATCCCCCAGCCGGGCAAGGTAATTATGGAGCCTGAAGTTTCATTTGGCGCGTGGCTCAACCGGCGGCGCCAAACGCTTGACCTGACCCGCGAACAGTTGGCCCGTTGCGCGGGCTGCTCGGTATCGGCCTTGCGCAAGATTGAGGGGGATGAACGGCGGCCCTCTCGCCAACTGGCCGAACTGCTGGCAGATTGCCTTCAGATTCCTCTCGACCAGCGCCCGGCATTTTTGCAGGTTGCTCGCGGCCAACTGCGCGTTGAACGGCTGGCTGCTATTGCGTCTTCAACAGCGCCTGGTTTGACGCCGCCTCAGTCGCCCCGTCATCTGCCCCAACCGCCCACGCCTCTGGTTGGCCGGGAAACCGAACTGGCTGCGCTGGCCCGACTGCTGCGCGACCCCCAATGCCGGCTATTGACCCTGATTGGCCCCGGCGGCATTGGCAAAACCCGCCTGGCCATCGAAGCGGCCTCTACGCAGCACAAACTGTTTGCCGACGGGGTCTGTTTTGTCTCGCTGGCCTCCCTCACTTCGCCCCAGTTCATCGTTCCGGCCATAGCCGATGCCCTCGACTTTACCTTTTCCGGCCCGGCAGACCCCCAGGTACAACTGCTGCACTGTCTGCGCCAGAAATGCCTGCTCCTGCTGCTGGACAACTTTGAACATTTGCTGGAAGGCAGCCAGATATTGGCCAAACTGCTGCAACACGCAGCGCGGCTAAAATTGCTGGTAACATCGCGTGAGCGGCTGAACCTGCAAGGAGAGTGGTTGTTTGACCTTCAGGGATTGCCTGTGCCTCCGCCCGACCAGGCCGACCGGGCCGAGGAGTATAGCGCGGTGGGGTTATTTGTGCAGAGCGCCCGGCGGGTGCAGCCCGATTTTATCGTAAAGCCAGAAGAGCAGTTGGCCGTGTCTCGTATCTGCCAGTTGGTTGAGGGGATGCCTCTGGCAATTGAGCTGGCCGCGGCCTGGCTGCGGCTTCTTAGCTGCGCGGAGATTGCCCGCGAAATTGAACGCAATCTGGATTTTCTGACCGGCGCTATCCGCGATGTCCCAGAACGGCATCGCAGCCTGCGGGCTGTCTTTGATCACTCATGGAACCTGTTAGCAATAGATGAACGCGCCGTGTTGGGCCGGCTGGCTGTTTTTCAGGGTGGTTTTGAGCGGGAGGCCGCAGCGCAGATAGCCGGGGCGTCTTTACCAATCCTATCGGCATTGGCTGACAAATCGCTTGTGCGCCGGAAAGAAAACGGACGTTATGACCTTCACGAAATGGTGCGGCAATATGCCCTGGCTCATCTGGCCGACGCTCCGCAGCAGTGCGAGGTGGTTCGCGACCGGCACTGCGAATTCTATCTGGCTCTATTGCGAGAGCGGGAGACAGCCTTAAAAAGTGCGGCCCTGCGCGAGGCAATGCGAGAGTTGACGGATGAAATAGACAATATCCGAGCAGCCTGGGCCTGGGCGGTCGAATCTGAAAAGTTTGAGTTAATCGGGCGTTCTATCACCAGTTTTGGACGCCTGTTTGAATTGGGCGGATGGTTGAGCGATGGTATCGAATCTATTGAGCCTGTTGTTCAGGCCCTGCGGGCCAGGCCAGGAGATGGGGAGCGGCAAAAAGTCTTGGGGAGTGTGCTGGCGCATCAGGCGTTGCTCTACTTTCGCTGGGGCCAGTTTGACCGGGCGCTAACCCTGTTTGACGAGAGTCTCACTTTCCTGCGCCCGTTCAACAACCCGGCCCTCTTGACTCATTCGCTGGTTTATAGCGGAATTATTTTGCATTTGAACGGTGAGATAATTCAGGCCCAGTTCCGTTTAGATGAAGGGCTTGCCTGCGCCAGGGCCGTGAAAGACGAGTGGTTTGCTGCCTACGCTCGCTTAAATCAGGGTTACATTGCCAGCCTGTTAGGTCGATACGACGAAGGATATGAGCAAATGCGCGCCAGCCTGGACTCAATGCGGGCCATTGGCGATTCCCATGCCTTAACCCTGGGCCTAAATTTTATCAGCCCAACTGTTATAGAACTGGGGCGCTATGAAGAGGCAGAAGCATACCTGCAAGAAAGCCTGGCCCTGTGCGCAGAATTAGGCAACCGGTGGGGCATGGGCACGGCTTACCGTTTTTTGGGTTTGGCCGCGCTGGCCCAGAATAAGCTGCCGGAAGCCGAAACACTCATCCATTATAGCCTGGATGTTTTCAACGAGTTGGTCAGGGGCTGGGATGTCGTTCGCTCGCTCACATATTTGGCCGAGACCAAAGCCGCCGCCGGCGACTCGCGCGCCGCCTGGCGAATCTTTGGGCAAGCCCTCCGCATGGCGCTGGAAGTGCAGGCCATTCCTCTGGCATTAGAAGCGCTACTTGGGCTGGCTTATTTACAGGCGCAGGCCGGCCAGGTTAAACAGGCCATAGAACTGTCATTGTGCGTGTCGAACCATACCGCCGCCACCCAGGCGGCCAAAAACCGCGCCAGACAACTGTACGCCAAATTACAGAGACCAGTCTCGCCTGAGCAGGTTGAAACTGTTTGGCCAGCCACCCCGCTTGAGATTCTTGCCGGTGAAATTCTGAAAAGTCCTCCGGTTGCCGGATAAAAACGTGCGGCGCCGGACAGGGTGTAATCTTGCAACATAACCTCTCTCTGCATTCCCTCGCCCCAAATTGTATCAAGGAGCCGCTGGCAGAGGCCGGGGGCGGCATTGCCAAAAAATTCAACGCCTCAGCGTATCATATCCCCAAAAAATTGCTATAATAAATATATTTGTTTGACAAATACATTTGGGGGCTGTATACTCAAAACCTGCTCGCCTGTGGTCTGCATAATTGCAGCGCCCTTGTGCCACACATAACCCTAACACAACATAGCAATTTTAGACTCGTCTCATATATTCAGGATAAGGAGTACCCCCTCGTTATGACCCAGAACAAGCTCCGACGTTTACGCCGAATCTTTAGAGAAGATCAACGAACCGTAATTGTAGCGATGGACCACGGCGGTTTTTTTGGCTCTCAGGCAGGGTTTGAACAGCCGCGCGAAATCATCAGACAAGTTGTTGCCGGTGGCGCGGATGCCATTATGGCCACCTTTGGGCTGGCCACAAATTTTGTTCAGGAATTGGCTCCTGTTGGGCTAATTTTGCGCGCGGACGGTGGAGTTTCTCGAATGGGGACGCGCGCCTGGCGCGGCGGTTTAATCTACAGCGCCGAGGCTGCGCTGCGATTGGGCGCTGATGGCGTGGTTGCTATGGGATTTCCCGGTTCTGAAAACGAGAACCTCAACCTGCGTTATCTGGCCGAATTGAATGATCAGTGCGCGCAGTGGGGCTTGCCGGTAATGGCTGAAATGCTGCCTCGAGGGTTTGAAGGTGGTGATGATGCGCGCACCGCCGAATCTATTGCTATGGCCATGCGGCTAGGCGCTGAATTGGGGGTCGATATCATTAAGACCCAATATACGGGTAGCGTCGAGACCTTTCAAAAAGCGGTAGCCGGCTGCTACATTCCGGTGGTGGTGTTGGGGGGCGCCAAAATGGAGGATGACGCCGCGGTTTTGCGCACCGTGCGCGAAGCCATTGATGCCGGAGGCCGGGGTGTGGCTATGGGGCGTAATATTTGGGGACACCAAAATCCGCAAAAGATGACCGCGGCGGTGGTCGCCATTGTGCATCAGGATGCTTCAGTTGAAGAGGCTTTAGCTATATTACAGTGATTGTTGAGGACAACAGATGACTAATCAAATAATGCAGCGGGTTGTCATTACAGGCCCTAAAGAGGTTGAAATCGAAGAAGTCCCCCTGCAATTACCGGCCCGCGACGAGGTTTTGGTGAGGGTACACTCCTCCGCTTTGTGTACATTTGAGCAACGGGCGTATATTGGCATGGATGCCCGCTTTTACCCGTTGTTGGGGGGGCACGAACTGGCCGGAGTTGTTGAAGCCAAAGGGGCTGAAATTAATAATGTGGAAATTGGCGATAAAGTGGCAATCTCGGCGCTGGACCGTTGCGGCAAGTGCTATTCCTGCCGGCGCGGGTACGGCTGTGAAAATGTCTGGTACAAAAAGGATAAGGCAGACCGGCCGGCCGGGCCAATGGGACCCGCCGGATTAGCTACCCATAAACTGGCCAAAGATTATCAGGTTTTCAGGTTACACCCTGATACCAACTTGCTATACGCCTCGCTCACGGAACCGCTGGCGTGCGTGTTGCGGAGCATCAAAAAGGCGCAAATCCAACCCGGCGATTCAGTTGTTATTTTGGGCGGCGGCGTGATGGGCATTTTGCATACTATTCTGGCCAAAGGTCACGGGGCCAGCGTTATCATTAGCGAACCCGATGCCACCCGCAGAAAGCAAGCCCTGGCTTTTGGCGCTAATCATACCGTTGACCCCACTCAAGAAGACTTTGTGGAAACCGTTAGAGCCTTGTCTGGCGGGCGCGGCGCTGATGTAATCTTTGTAGCAACGGGCGTTATGAAAGCGCTGGAGAGCGGAATTGGCGCGTTAGCCAAAGGCGGGCGACTGCTGGTTTACGCCCGTATGTTTCCGAAGGGCCAAACCATTGCCATCGACCCGAATTTGTTGCACGATAACGAGATTGTTTTAACCGGCACTATTAGCCAGAGCGCCGAGGATTTTCAACAAGCGGCCGAGATGATTAGCAGCAGCGCAATTGATATGGGACCAATCATCTCTGCCACCTATCCGTTTGAGCAAATCAAGTCAGCATTTGAGGCAGCCATCGACTTGAGCACCTACCGGATTGTGGTAACTCCGTAGGGGTGGGTCAATAATAACCTTGCTGCTGTACCGGCAGATTCAAAACAGGGGGCTGGAGTTCTTGGCTTAGATTGTATCTCAATCGCACAATTCTCTTGACATGAAACCGTAAAGGCAACTGATCCGCGTAATGACTGCGCTAAAATTATTACGCTCCCCACGGTTTGGGGTAGGCGAGTGGTGGGCCTTGTTTGCAGCGATTGCTTACGCCATTACCAACGTTCTAACCCGGGTGGGAGCCGTCAATGGTGACCCTTTAGCCGGAACTATTATCCGCCTGATTCCCCTGGTTGTCTTTAGCCTGGGAATGATGTTTTGGCGTCGTCAGCATGCGGCCCGGTTGTTGGTTTGGCGCAACGACTCTTTGGGCTGGCGCGTGGTTGGTTGGCTGGTATTTTATAGCGTGGTCGTCCAGCCGCTGGCTCAGTTAGCGCTGTTTCTTTCTTTGCGTTACGGCGGCGTGCTCGTTGCCGTCCCCATCTTTTCCACATTTCCTCTGTTTGGCGCATTAATTGCCATCCCCTTCTTAAACGAAACTTTCAACAAACAAATTGGCATCGGAATAATAACCAGTCTGGTTGGTATTACCCTGCTCACATATGGCCAATATAGCGGCAGCCCTATCTCGCAACTGTGGCCATTGGGCGCATTTTTTGCGCTTGTAGCGGGGATAACGTGGGGTATGAGCGCCAATCTGAGCGGATATCTGCTCCGGCGCGGGCTGGATATTTACACGCTGCTGGCAATTACAACCTCAATTTCTATCGTAATTCTCGCGTTTTTCCTGCTCCTCTTTGGCCGGTTAGAGGGGCTTATTCATTTTCCCTGGGCCTCATTTCAAGTTTTGCTGCTGGCCGGCCTGCTAACCGGCATCGCCCAGTTTGCTCTGTTTACGGCTTTTGCCCTGACTACGGTGGCCAGCGCCGGCACAATCAAAACGCTGGATGTGGTAATAGCCGCTGTAATTGCCGTTTGGTTTTTAAATGAACTCATGAACTTGCCTGTTAGTCTGGGCCTTATTCTAATTATGATGGGTGTCATCGCGGTTCAACTTGCCAGGGCTGCACCTTCTCAAAAACCCTCCGCCGCCATGAAACAGCCAAATGAAATGGTCAAACAAGAGATAACAGAACCGGCTTTAGATTGACACTATTGACGTAGACATATAACAAATGACGCAAAGCCACTTGCTTTTAGGTATTGATATTGGCACAACCCAAACCAAGGTTGGCGCGTTTCATGTAGACGGCCAGGTTGCGGCTATAGCTACCGCGGACTACCGCCTATCTATTGACGGCAGCACCCAGGCGGCAGAACAGGCCCCCCTCGATTGGTGGTCAGCTACGGTTAAGGCTATCCGCCGGGTGTTAAATCGGGTTGATGCTGGCAAATTGCTGGCGCTTTCTGTGGGCGGGCAAGGGCCAACTGTGGTGGCCATAGACCCGGCGCTTAAGCCGGTTGGACCGGCCCTCACCTGGCTAGACCGCCGGGCCGGGCAGGAATTAGAGAGATTGAGCCGGCGCGTCAACCGCCCCCTGCCGGCCCACGCTTACCTGCCCAGAGTTATGTGGCTCAAAAATAATCGACCCCAAACCTACGCAACGGCCCAATGGTTTGGCCAGGCCTGGGATTTTGTGGCTGCTCAACTCTCGGGAAAAGCGGCTGTCTCTACCTCGCCAGGCATTGCCCCCTGGAGCGATGATTTGCTGGCAGCCTCGGAATTAGACGTTGCCAAATTTCCGCCGCTCCTCTCAATGGGTACCCAGGTGGGATATGTCACGCGCGAAGCGGCCCGCGCTACCGGGCTGCCGCAGGGCCTGCCGGTCATCGGCGGCATTGGCGATTATTTTGAAAGCTTGATTGGCAGCGGCGCGTTGCAGCCGGGCATCGCTTGTGATAATGGTGGAACCTCGCAAAGCCTGAATGTCTGCTGGGACACAGCCCTGCAAGTCAAAAACATTTTTTGCCTGCCCTCCTTTGTTGAGGGTTACTGGTACGTTGGCGGCCCGGCCTCAACCACGGGTAAAGCCCTGGAGTGGTGGAGCGGGCAGATATTACGAGAGCCTGCCAAAGATTGGCCAATTCTTCACGAAGTCCGGTCAATTCCGCCGGGCAGCGAAGGCTTACTCTTTTTGCCCTACCTGGCCGGCGAGCGCGCCCCCATTTGGGACCCCGACGCGCGTGGCGCGTTTTTTGGCCTGGCCTTGCACCATCACCGGGGACATCTGGCCCGGGCCATTCTAGAATCGGTGGCCTTTACTTTATGCCATTTGATTGAGCATATTGAAGCTGCCGGCGCGGAAGTGCGCCAAATTCACGTGTGCGGCGGGCAGGCCAACAGCGAACTCTGGTGCCAGATTAAAGCCGATGCAACCGGGCGGCGGGTGGTGATACCGGAGGTTTCCGACGTGGCGGTATTAGGCGCTGCCATTGTTGCCGGCGTGGGAGTCGGCGTATTTGAGGATTATGTTTCCGGGGCCAGGCAAATGGTTCGCCAACGGGCCGTACTTGAAGCCAATCCGGCCCATCACCAGCGTTATCAGGCCTTTTACGCTATTTACCGCGACATGTATCCTGCTTTCAAATCACTCTACCGGCGTTTGAGCGCGTTGGAGCAGGGGCCGGGCTAAAATGATTATCGACGCTTTTACCCATATTTATCCACAACCATACTTTAATCTTGTTGCCGGGCTAAACCTGTCGCTGCCGGTGTTTTTTCAGCAAACGCCCACCGATTTTCCGTATGTGCCGGTTGGCCCAACGCTGCAATCTATTTTAGAGTGGGACATCCCTGAATCGGACAAGTCCAAAATTCTGAGCCAGAGTGCCCGGAAACTTTTTAAGCTTGGGTAGGGGCGAGGCAACTCGGAGAGGTGGTCTTTGACCAAATTACTCCCTCTCCGAGTTGCCTCGCCCCTACTAACTAACCACAGATTA
>CAZAPG010000089.1:0-10031 GCA_964486935.1 uncultured Caldilineaceae bacterium
ACCAACAGTTTGGACGAGCTTTATGTCTTTAGCAAACTAGCACCAATGGTTAGTATACTGAATCCATAAATGTTGTTGACACGCCGGCGCAACGCCAGCTTTACTCAAGGCGGCGGGCGGCATCACTTGAGTAACAACTCTGAGCTAAAACTACCGGCCCTAACTTTTGGCAGGTGACCGGCAACCTGAATCTGTGTTACAGTAAATCTGCATCAACTAATTAGAGGGTAACTGTATGGATGACAACCACGCTGTTGAAACGCCGGAGACCGGCCACAATCCAACCCCGGAGGATTGGCTAAACGACTTGCTCAACGAGTCAGAAGAGACGCGCCTGGCCGCGGTGCAAAACCTGAGCCGGCTGACAACGGCCACCGAATTGAGCCTGCGGAGCCTGGAAAAAACTGCGGCTCAGGACCAGAGCCAGTTGGTGCGCCAGGCCGCGCTAGAGGCGCTGGCCGCCCCGGCATACCGCCAGGCGCAGCGCCAGGCCAGCCGTCTGCCGGTTTCAACCCGGCGCGCCCTGCTTACCGAAATTGAGCAGTGGCAGGCCGATGGTTTGCTATCCCTGCCCCTGGCCAACTTGCTGCGGCAGCGCTACACGTTTGACCTGCCCGCTACAGCCCAGGTTGCCGCGCCAGTTCCGGCCAAAGCGGCCCCATCCCTATCCGAGGTGCTGCTGAGTGAAACTACCATCAAGGTAGCGCTTTATCTGGGCGCCTTTTTTGTGCTGGCTGCGGCGGCAATTCTGGCGGCCGTCATCGAGGGGCTGCGCCTGCCCATTTTGGGCGCGGCCACGTTGGGGTTTTTGGCCGCCGCCTGGCTCCTGAAACGGCGGCTGCCGCAGGCCAGTTTTGTGCTGTTTGTGGTTTTTTCGTTTTTGTTGCCCATCGATGCCGGGGTTTTGCTCGACCAGTTTGAAGTCAGCCGGCCAACCGCGCAACTCTACTGGATTGGCGTCACCATCGTGTTGAGTATTGTTTGGCTGGGCGGCGCCTTCTTCTACACTTCTCGATTTTTGAGCGTGCTAACCTTGGCCGCCGCCAGCGCCGGCGCCCTGCAAATAGGCCGCCGGTTAGACCTGACGGCTCATTTGGACCTGCTGCTGATTGAGCTGGCTACTCTGATGGGTCTGGCCGGCGCGGCGCTGCTGCGCCGCTGGCAGAGTCAAAAGTTCTCGCTGCCGCTGTTGGGGTTAAGCCAGCTTCAGCAAGCAGGGCTATTGGGCATGTCGGCGCTAATGGTTTTGGTGACTCTTATTGACGAGCCTTTGCCGTGGGCCGGCTGGTGGCTGGTTATTGGCGTCACCTGGCTGCTGGGGATGATTTTTTATGTAGCCAGCGACCGGTTTACCGGTTTTGCGCTCTTTCCGTGGCTGGCCGTGGCCGCCGGATTGCCGGCGCCCCTGTTGTGGCTGCAAGTTATATCGCCCTCAATTCTTATTGTATCGGTGGCTGCCTGTGGTTGGGGCGTAGTTTTGGCCCTGCTGGGAGAAGGGCTGGCGCGACAGTCCAGGGCAGGCGCGCGGGCGTATGCGCTCCCGCTGAATATGGGCGGGCTGGCGATGCTGGCCCTGGCCCCGCTGCTGGGGTTGTTTGACCGGGTAGCCGTTGCGCTGGGCTGTCTGCTGGCGGCCACGGGACTATATTTAATCTTAACCTTCTACCGGCCCCGCTGGTGGAGTTGGAGCAGCGCGCTGCTGGCCGGCACGCTGGCCTATTTTACCGCCTTTTTTCTGCCCGCGCTGCAACCTTACAATTTCTATGCGGGCTTTGTTTTGTTGTGGCCGGCCCTGGTATTGCTAACCATTCATCTGGCGGCCCGGCGCAGGGTTGGGGCAGGCGCTTTGTGGCATCTCCCCCCGCTTCTGCTGGGCAGCGGCGTTGGGCTGATGGCCGGATTGGCGCTGCTTGTGACCGGTCTGGAGGACGAGCCGGGCCGGGCGACCATTGCTTTTGCAATTATCGGCGGCTACGCGGCGTTTTTTGCCCTGGCCGACCGGCGTCCCTGGCTGGGGTATGGGGCAACCGGCAGCCTGGCGCTGGCCGTAATTTTTGGGCTGGTTTACGCCGAACAGGAAAGCTGGGTTGTCCCGCTCATTTTGCTGGCCCTGGGGTATGTGGCCGCCGGCTTCGGGCTGGCCCTGTCTGGCCGGTTTGGCAACTGGGCAACAATGCTGCGCGCCAGCGGGCTGGCATTGGGGGCGGTAGTATCGCTGACGGCTCCGTTTCAGGGAGGCGCGGCTGCGGTTATTGGCACAGCTATTGCAGCCACTTTGTTTGCGGTAGAGGCCTGGTATCGGCGCAACATCTGGCTGGGGTTTCCGGCCACCCTGCTCTATTTGGGAGCTTATTTCATTCTATTACTTGAACTGGAAGTAACCGAACCCCAACTCTACTCGATTGGGGCGGCGCTGCTGGGCTTTATTATGCATTACCTGCTGGTGCGGAGCCGCAATAATGTGGCCGCTTTTTTAACCGGCCTTGTATCGCAACTGATTTTGTTGAGCACCACCTACATCCAGATGGTCGCCACCGACCGGTTTCTCTTTTTCGTGGTGCTGTTTGCCCAGGCCCTGGTGGTGCTAACTTACGGCCTGGTGGTGCGTTCTCGCAGTTTGGTTGGCGCGCCGCTGGTGTTTGTGGTGCTCGGCGTGATTACGGTGGTAATCAGCGCCCTGTCGGGCGTACCGGCGCTGGTGCTGGTGGGCTGTACCGGCTTTCTGTTATTACTGCTCGGCATTGCGGCCTTGCTGCAACGAGAGCGGCTACTGTCTGTCTCTACCCGCCTGAGCCGGCGGCTGACAGACTGGCAAGCCTGACCCCCAACCGAAGCGCAAATTTATTTAATGAGGTATTGCCTCAATGCGGGTGGTCAAACCGCTTCAACTTCGGTAATTTTTTGAATGGCGGCTATAATTCGCTCAAACACTTGCGATACGTCTCCCACGCCGTCAATCTCAACCAGCAGCCCGGCATTTTGATAGTATTGAATTAGCGGGGCGGTTTGCCGATGAAATGTTTTTAAGCGCGTCCTGACAGTTTCCGGGCTGTCGTCCTCGCGCTGGTACAGATATTCGCCCTGGCAGCGGTTGTATGGACATGTTTTAAAGGGATTATACAGCTTGTGGAAGGGACTCTGGCACTCGCGGCAAATCAGGCGGCCTGATAAACGCTCCACAATTTCCTCATCAGATACTTTAATATACAGCACAATATCAATACGCCGGTGCATGTCGGTCATAATTTCGGTCAGGGCTTCGGCCTGGGGCATGGTGCGGGGAAAGCCATCCAAAATAAAGCCGGGGGCGGTATCGGGCCGAGAAAGCCGCTCGCGCACCATGGCTTCGGTAACGTTATCCGGCACCAGTTCGCCACGGTCCATATATTTTTTAGCCAGTTTGCCCAGTTCGGTTTCTTCCTGAATATTTTTGCGAAACAAATCGCCGGTGGCAATGCGTCGAATATTAAACCGTTGGCCCAGTTGCACCGCCTGCGTACCTTTGCCCGACCCCGGCGCGCCCAGCAAAACGATATCAAGGCTGCGATGCAAAGCCTGCTCTTTTGACAAAGCCGTCCGCACATCTTTGAGCGCCTGAATTTCCTCGGCCTCGGCGCGGGTAGCCGAGCGGGAGCGCACCTCTTGCCGCTTGACGGCCTGCACGGCTTCGTCAACCGCTTTGTAAACTTCTTCAATGGTATCTTCGGCATCAATAATAACAAGTTTGCCGGTTTCTTGATAATATTCAATCAACGGGGCGGTTTCTCGATGAAAAACGCGCAGGCGCGCCCGCGTGGTTTCCGGGTTATCGTCGTCGCGGTGGTAACTTTGGCTGCTGCCGCACTTGTGGCAAACTTTAAAGGGGTTATGAATTTTATGGTAAGGCGTTTGGCAACCATGGCAAATGACACGCCCCGGCAAACGTTCTACAACCTCATCGTCCGATACCCGCAAATAGATAACGATATCAAGCTCTTGCTCCATTTCCTTGAACAGGTCATCCAGAAATTTACCCTGGGATTTGTTGCGCGGAAAACCATCAAACAAAACCCCGCGCCGGGAATCATTCTTGCGTACATACTCTTCTACCATTGCTTCCACCACTTCATCGGGCACCAGCTCTCCCTGGTTCATATATTTTTTGGCCAATATGCCCAGGGCCGTTTGGTTTTCCAGACTTTCTCTAAACAAATCGCCGGTAGAAATGTGCAGCAAATTATATTTGGGTACCAGTTTGTCAGCCTGCGTACCCTTTCCCGCCCCGGATGGGCCAATTAACGCAATATTCATAAAAATACTCCTTTGTTAGAGACAATCGGGTAATCAACAAGTTAAGTTTAAAAGAAAAATCCGCCTTGTAGCTTAGGTTTTGCTAAAGGCGGACTATCAGATCAAAATTACCCCATGTAAATTCCTTCCACATTGAAGAATTGTTCAAGATGCAGTATTTACAACGGCACCCACTATAATATTAGCCTCCAGTGGCGGCGTGGTAACGGTTAATTAATTTTCTGTGGCTGGCTCTTCTTGCGTGTCCGTACCTGAAGCACTGTTATTATTGCCCGAATTCTCTTCGGTGGTGGCATTTTCCGAAGCCGGCGTTAACAAAATGCCGCTGTTGCCGGTATCAACCTGACTACCATCCTGGGTAACGCTGCCGCTATCGCCATAACCTACTACAAAACTAAGGGCAAAACTTAAAATAATCAGGGCGCTGAAAACGTAAATAAGAATTTGTCGCTTGGTAAGTTTACGTTGTTTAGCCGCTAATTCCGCTTTTGAGATGGGAGGGCCGGAAGGTTTGTAGCTTCTTTTTTTTCTGCGTTTTTTTGAAACTGGCACAAAATTACTCCTAATATATTACGCTTTACTCCAAGAGATTATACTCGTGGTAGAGTGTATTGGCAAGCAAATGGCGGATAGCTCAAAAGAATATTCTCTTTTAGCCGCCTGGTTGACTCTGAGTCTGACCGGTTTATAATAGTCACCTTTGAATCCCTCGCCGGGAAAAGAGTATGGCTTCATTCAAACCCGTTTCCTACAACTCAACCCGCTGGCAGTGGTCGATTATTTTAATTTTAACCGCCCTGGTTACTACCCGCTGTTCCGGCAATATGCCTCCCATTCCTGCCACTCCCTCCGGCCCAACTTTGCAAATTGCCGTGCTGACCCCCACCAGCGGCGAGTTAGCCACATTTGGCCGGTTGATGCGGAACGGCATCCTTATGGCTTTTGACCACTGGAACAATGAAGGCGGAGTATTGGGCCGACGCCTTGAATGGCAGCTTTACCACACCGATTGCACCTTTGAAGCAACTCGCCAGGCTACCCAACAGGCCATAGACAACGGCCTCCGGTTTATCATCGGCCCGCTTTGCTCCGAAGCCGCCATCGCCGCCGCCGAACTGGCCGAAATGAACCAAGCCCTCATGATTGCGCCGGCGGCAACTCACCCGCTGGTAACAGTTAACGGCCACAACAGAACGCGTCCAACCGTTTTTAGAGCCGGTTACAGCTACAACTTGCAGGGGCGGGCCGCCGCCTGGTTTGCCTCTCATTGGCTCGGCGTTACCAGGGCCGCCGTATTGCTAAACCCCACCGATGATTACTCAACCGCGCTGGCCGGCATCTTTGCCCAAGAGTTTACCGCCCAGGGGGGAACCATTACCCAACAGGCTACCTACGCCCAGGAAAATACCGACTTTCTACCGCTGCTTGCCAACATTCAACAAACCGGCGCGCAACTCATCTACCTGCCCGCCGGGCCAGAGGTCGCCAATCAACTGGCCGGCCAGATGAGTCAGCATAATATCAACCTGCTTCTGCTGGGCAGCGATGCCTGGCACGCCGATAATTTGAACAAAACCACTGCCGAGGGCAGTTACTTTCCCTTGCACTTCACGCCAAACAATGAGCAACCCTTTACCCAACACTGGGCCGAGGATTACAAATCCGCCTACGCTACCGAGCCAACAGCCCTGGCCGCGTTAAGTTTCGACGCGACTCAATTGCTGCTCCAGGCCATTCAACAAACCGGCCGGCCAGACCCCGCGCAGGTAGCCAAAACCCTGGAGCAGCAACAGATGTTGGGCGTAACGGGTCAAATCAGTTTTGATAACCAACACAATCCGCTCAAGCCGGTATATTTTGTGCAAATTAAAAAAGGCCACACAACTTTGACAACCTCGGTTAATTTAGACTAACTTTAACGGGTGCGTCCCAAATTTTGGGGGCAGACCCAACTTTAACCTGGGTTTTGACATCCAATTAGAGCTTTGTTATACTGGCTCACTACTATTGAAAACGCGAAAGCGGAGGAGAATTAACGGATGAAAAAATTGTTACTTGCACTTGCGTTACTACTTGCAATGTTTTTAGTAGCCTGTGGCCCGCCAGACCAAAACGCCGCCGGCGGAGGCACTTCTGGCGGTGATAGTGGCGGCGCTCAACCGGCCGCCGCTTCCCCAACCCCGGTGGTACTGGCTACCCCCACCCCCAAACCGGCTCCGCCCACCCCCACCCCCAGACCGACCGCCACCCCTGCCCCACTCCAATCAGCCGAAGAGAGTGAGGGTGAAACTGAAGCAGAGGCAGAAACCGAAACAGAAGCCACCACCGAAGCCGAAGCCGAACCGGCCGCATCCGGCCCGCTGTATGAGGATATGGTAGCCATTCCCGCCGGTCCCTTTACAATGGGGCAGGATGGCAGCAAGCCCAAAAACGGCCCGGCTCACTCGGTCGATTTGCCCGCCTATGAAATTGACCGCTTTGAAGTAACCAACGAGGAATTTGCCCATTTTGTTGACCAGAGTGGCTACACCACCTACGCCGAACAAAACAGCACCAAAAACTGGCGCGATGCCGCCGAAGGCAAACCCAACCATCCGGTTGTATACGTAACCTGGGATGATGCCACTGCTTACTGCGAGTGGGCCGGCAAGCGGCTGCCCACCGAAGCAGAATGGGAAAAAGCCGCCCGTGGCGATGACGGTCGCGCCTACCCCTGGGGCAATGAATTTAACCCCGAAGCCGGCAACTTCTACGAAGGCGGCATTCGCGGCACTACCGCCGTGGGCAGCTTTGCCGCCGGCGCCAGCCCTTACGGAGTTGAAGACATGGCCGGCAACGTCCGCGAATGGGTAGCCGACTACTTTCTGCCCTACGAAGGCGCTGCCGCCGATGCCGACCCCTTCTTTGGCGAAGAAAACCGCGTAAACCGGGGCGGCGGCTGGTTTGATGGCGAAGACGGCGAAATTGTAACCACCTACAACCGCAACGCCGGCCCGCCCAGCACCAGCGCCAACGACGACATCGGCTTCCGCTGCGCCCGCGACGCCCAATAAACGTTCACTCCTCAAAGCTCACGACGCCTGGCTTGCAAAGTCAGGCGTCTTTTTTATTATAAGGCTGACCGGCAGGGTGCGTCCCAAATTTTAGGAAATTGGGACAAACCCGGGGGGATACCCCCCGTTCCCCCCAGTCTGTTCACAAAATTTGGGGCAGACCCGACCGGCACGCAAAGGGTCAATTTTTATGTCAAAAAACGCACTTGCCCAACATTATTTAAAGCTGGCGCTGGTAATTCTGTGGCTGCTGTTAATTGCGGCCCAATGCCAAACTGCGCCGCCCGATGCCACCCCCACCCCCCTCCCAACACCAACCCCGGCGCTCATTCCACCCATTCAACCCGGCGACGGCGCCGATTTAATTGACCGGCTGCTGGAGCAGGGCCTTGTTCGGGTGGGCATTCGGGTTTGGCCCGAAGCCGAATTTTCGCCGCCCGCGTTTCGAGGCTTTTCCAATGCGATGACCGGCGGCGCGCTCAACGGTTTTGAAATAGATATTGCCCGGCTGCTGGCCGGGCAATTGGGCCTGGAGTTGGAATTGGTAGAAGCTTATCCGCCGGTAATTGCCAGCGGCAACTGGCGCGGCGAGTGGGATATTGCCATGGCCCTGCTGACGCCCTTTGACCAGCCTCTGCCCGGCGCGCCGGCCCGGCAACTGCTTTACTCCCAACCGTATGGCTACCTGCCAATGGGTATTTTGGTACCCGCCAGCCAGGGCGATATTCAAAATTTTAGCCAACTTGCCGGCCGGCGGGTGGGCGTGTTAGAGCACAGCGCCTACCAGCGCCTGCTCACCCCCGCCGAAGGCGAGTTGACCGTTTACAGGCAATCTATTTTGCTGCAACCGCCCCCGGATTTACAACCGGTGGTAGTCAGCAACATTCAAAAGGCCATTCGCCAACTGGGCCAGCCGCCCGAAGATAACAGCCCCCAGATAGACGCTCTTTTTGGCCCGACCCCCATTTTTGAGCAGGCCATCAATAGCGGTTTTCCGGTGCAACTGGCCGCAGAAGGAGCGCAGGTGGGGATTCAACCCCTGGTAGTTGCGGTTGCTCCGCAAGATAATTTAAAGGTTGACCGGCTGGTCGCAGAAATCAACAAAGCGCTCGACCGGTTGCAGCGAGATGGCACGCTGGCCGAGATATACCTGCGCTGGTATGGGCAAAATTACAGCCGCCTGCCGGCAGCGCCATTGGAGAAATAAAAACATCTAACCGTTATCAACCGCTTCTATTTTAAATCCGGCCAAATTTTCCAGCGCTTTTACCAGCCCGTGGTTGCCCTGGCTGCCCAGGCCCTGCGCTTGCAGGGTGCGGTACAATTGAAAAATCAGGCCGGTGCCGGGCAAAGGCACGCCCAGCTTGTCGGCTGCATCGAGCACCAGCCGCACATCCTTTTGCTGCAAATCAATGGTAAAACCGGGCCGCCAATCGCGGCGGATAATTTGCGGGCCGCGATTACTCAACATCCAGCTTCCGGCAGCGCCGGCCTCTACCGCCGAGAGCGCCTTTTGCAGGTCTACCCCGCCTGCCTGGGCAAAAAGCAGCGCCTCGCTCATGGCCAGGGCGTGTCCTACCACCAAAATTTGATTCACCAGTTTGACGGTTTGCCCGGCCCCACTCTGGCCCACGTGGGTAATGGTTTTGCCCATGGCCTTAAACACCGGCAAGGCGCGCTCAAAATCTTTGGCCTGCCCTCCAACCATAATAGAAAGCGTTCCGTTGGCTGCGCCCTCGCTGCCGCCGCTGATGGGCGCATCGAGCATAGCCACATTTTTTTCGGCCAGGGCCGCGGCCATGTTGCGCGTGGCAATAGGGCTAATGGTGCTGCAATCAATCACCAGGCTACCGGCGCTGGCCCCGTTGATAACCCCTTGCTCGCCTAAAATAACCTCTTCCACATCGGGGGTATCGCTCACACAAATTACAATAATATCGCTTTTGGCAGCTACATCCGCCGGATGCTGGCCGGCCTGGGCGCCGGCATCGAGCAAAGATTTCATTTTGCCGGCGGTGCGGTTCCAGACTGTCACCGAAAAACCGGCCTTTAACAGGTTGCGGGCCATCCCCTGCCCCATAATGCCCAATCCAATAAATCCAATTTTCTCTGGCATAGTAATCTCCTTGGAGGTGAACTTTAGCCCAATCCTACCATTAATCTACCAAACGAGCCAATCATTTCAGGCCGTACTTCCTTAAATTTTGCAAATTTTTCCACCCAAATGTAGAATGTCCCACCCACAGAAATTTTTAGACGCTTTGAATTTTGGAGACGTTTTTCCCTCCAAAATTCACAAACTTCACTTCTTATCTTCAAATCAATTATCAGGTGTTGTAATTATTAAAGGAGGTGATGCCGCCATAAAAACGCAGCTGATTTGGAAAAGCTCAAAGATGGTTTTTTTGATTGAACTATAAAATCAGGAGGAGAATTTAATAATGCGCAGTCGATTATTTTGGTTAATCGCTTTGTTGAGCGCCATGGCCCTGCTGGTAGCGGCCTGCGGAGGGCAGGCGCCATCTGCCGAACAGGCCCAGGAACAGGTAGAAGAGGCGGCCCAGCAAGCCGAACAGGCCGCCGAACAGGCCCAGGAACAGGCCCAGGAAGCCGCCGAACAGGTTCAGGAAGCTGCCGAACAAGCCCAGGAAGCGGTCGAAGAAGCCGTCTCCGGCTGTAGCGACGCGC
>CAZAPG010000090.1:0-9940 GCA_964486935.1 uncultured Caldilineaceae bacterium
GGCGTCCCGCTGTCATGAGACACTGTCCCGCCCCAGCCGGGAATTTTGTCCTGCCGGCCGCAATGTAACAGGGCTAACAGAGGCCCAATCTTGTTGCAGCCGTAATAACCAGAGTTCGATAATTGGACAGGACCTTCGGCAAGATTAACAGGATTTCTGCCTGTATTTCATCTTGTAAATCCTGTTAATCTTGTCCATTTTAGCAATTTCCGAACTGAGGTTAATAGACAACCCCTTCCAAATGGAGTAAAATGACGGTGTACTCTATCGGCGTGATGATGAGGCTACCCCAATGGTTACACCCGCGCCCGGGTTGGTCTACACCAAACTATATCCTCCTCGCCTCCCAGAAGATATTATTTCTCGCCAGCGGCTATTAACCACGTTGTACCAGGTAACGCTGTCTCATCCCGTTACATTGCTCTCCGCTCCGGCCGGTTATGGCAAAACCACTCTGCTGGCGGCATTGCCCTCACTCTCTCCTGATTTAGCCCTTACCTGGCTCTCGCTGGATCATGATGACAATGATTTCAATCGTTTTTTATCGGGCTGTATTGCTGCGTTGCAACGCCTGGCTCCGGCGTGCGGCGTTATAACCCAATCGCTTTTGAGCGACCCGGCCGGCCTGGGCGAGGCCGAATCTCCCGCCGACAGAGCCAGACGCTTGACCGGAATTCTGATCAACGAAATTCTGGCCGAATTACCGGCCCCGTTTGTGCTGGTATTGGATGACCTACACATCCTTACCGAGTCGCTCATTTACCTGGCCCTGGAATACCTGCTGGAACATCTGCCTCCCACCATGCACCTGGTTGTGGCTACCCGCTCCGATCCGCCGCTGGCCCTGGCCCGGCTGAAAGCGCGGGGCCAACTGGCCGAGTTTCGCCTGGCCGACCTGCGCTTTACCAATGAAGAGGCCCAGAATTTCCTGAACGACAATTTAAATCTTGATTTACCCGCCGCCGAAATCATCAGGTTACAGGCCCGCACCGAAGGCTGGGCCGCCGGGTTGCGCTTGTTAGGCGGTTCGCTGGCCGGTTTGACCGCCCCCGACGACCGGGCGGTTTTCATTAACCGGCTGGCCCAAACCGAGCGTTATCTGTTTGATTTTTTGGCCGACGAAGTTCTGCGCCGGCAAGAACCAATCCTGCAAACCTTTTTGCTGGAAACCGCTATCCTGCCGGAACTGACCCCAACCCTGTGCCGCGCCGTTACCGGTCGCCAGGATGCGGTTGAATTGCTGGAAGAACTTTATCGCCGCAACCTGTTTTTGATAACCATTGAGGATGTAACCGGGCCGGGTGACGCGCTGACCTATCGCTACCACGCCCTGTTTGCCGAGTTTTTACGCCGCAAGTTAAGCCGCGACATACCGGAACAGGTTACTGAATTGCATTGCCGGGCCGCCTCAGCCGAAACAATCCCCGGCCGGCGGCTGGCCCATTATCTGGCCGCCGAAATGTGGTCTGAAGCGGCCCAACTGGTGGAGCAAGTTAGCCCGCAACTCCTGGAACAGGCCGGGTTCGACACGCTCCGCAACTGGATTCAAGCCTTGCCCGCTGACCTGGTCGCGGCCCGACCCCGGTTACTCTACTTGTTGGGGGTGTGTGCCTGGCGGCGCTGGGAACTGGACACCAGCCGGATGTTGTTAGAACAAGCCCTTTCCGGTTTTGAAGCGAAAGGTGACGCCGAGGGAACCGCAGAAGCCCTGGCCCATCTGGCGCATTGCCTGGCCTTGAGCGGTGATTTTGCAGCAACCGGCGAGGCTATCCGGCGGGCGCTGGAATATCCGGGCTTGCCTTACGACAGCCAGGCTCAATTACTGTTGATGAAGGCCAACCAGGCCATGGCCCAGGGTAACTGGCCTCAAACCATCCGCGATATTGACGCCGCCCTGGCTGTTGCCGCCGCCTCCAGCGACCTGCAAACCCTCAATGTCGTGGCCAATAACTTTACCGGCCCCTTTACGGTGTTACCCGGCGGCCTGGAACGGGCCGAGCGACTCTGGCAACTCCTCGACTCGCGCAGCCGGGGACAGAGTTTGCCGTTGCAGGCGGCGGCGCACGGCTTGCTGGCCCTCATCCACCTGTGGCGGGGGCGCTGGTCACAGGCATTAACCTCGGCTGACCAGGCCATTGCCCTCAGCCAGCAATTTGGGGGCGGCTTGTGGATGAACGCTTCGCTGGGGGCGTTGCAGCCTATCTGTCACGCCCTTCAGGGAGACATCGTTACTGCCGACCGGCTCTTTGCCGACCTTTTTGGAAAATTGGCCCATCCCGCGGCCAGCCGGATTGCTGCCACGTTTAAACCCGGTTTTCTATTCTGGCAGGGACGGGTTTGCTGGCTGCAAGCCTGGGGCAATCCTGATCAAAGTGGCCATTTGTCAAAAGCGCAGGCCATTTACGGCCAATTAGAAGCGTTGGCCGGTCCTCAAGAGTGGCCCTTTGCCCCGGCTTTGCGGGCGATGCTGGGCGCATTGTTGGCGCTGGCTGAAGGTCAACCGGCGCAGGCCGAACAACTGTTAGGCCAGGCTGTCGAAATTCAGGACAGGTTGCGCTTTACGGTTTTGTTCAGCAATACCCGCGTGTTGCTGGCTTATCTTCATCTACACCAGGGGCGTCAGGCCGAGGCTTTGGCCGGTTTAGCTCCGGTGCTGGCCGAATATGAGCAGCAAAATACGCCCGGCTTAATGATGTGGGAAGGAAGTCCGGTGGTGGTTCCGTTGCTGCGGCTGGCCGTTGAGCGGGAATGCCACGCCGCTTTTGCCGGTCGTGTTTTGAACCTCCTGGGCGAGTCCATCGCTGTGCCTCCATTCCCGGCTGATTTAGCCTCACCATCAGCCAGGTCTATCCCCGAGACCGGGACAACGTTGACCCAACGCGAAGTTGAAGTGCTGCGGCTGCTGGCTACCGGGGCCAGCAATCCGGCCATTGCCCAGGAACTGATCATTAGCCCGCACACGGTTAAACGCCACCTGGACAACATTTTTGCCAAACTGAATGTCTCCTCCCGCACCGAGGCCACCCTTCGCGCCCGCGATTTGGGCCTGATTTAGCCGAACAGCGCGGTTGTTCCTCTCTTTTTAACCACTCTGGTGCGCCATCACCCGGCCGGGCATGGCCCGATTGGGCCATATCGCGCCGCATAAATCGCCCGCCAAATGACCTGACCAGGTGATGATTTACCCTGCCCGCTTGCCGTATACTCAACCCTGAAAATTTGCGGGTTGGGTATTACCCGGCCCGGTACGTCAAACTAAAAAGTCCAAAATAAAAAAGGAGAAAAAACTATGTCTGCTGTTATGTCTTTGGTCAACCGGGTTGAAGTTTCCATTCGGCGCGAAATTGCCACATTCTTATTGCTTACCTTTGCCCTGGCCTGGGGCTGCCAGATTGCAGCCATCGCTATGGGTGTCGATTTTAACCAGCTTGACTCTAGCCCGCCTCTTGTCTGGCTGATGTTGATAGGCACAGCCTGGGCGCCCGGCCTGGCGGCCTTGGCTACCCGGCTGATGTATTACCATAACCTGCGGGGGATGGGTTGGCGGCTGGCTCAACCGCGCTACTGGGTGTTGGGCGCGGGGTTGATGCTGCTGTTCATAGCGCTGGGCTACATCGTGCCCTGGCTTTTAAGCCCCGGCAGTTTTGCTCCATTTCAGGTAATGGATGAGGCCAGCGGAATGTTGGGGCAAGGCTGGGCTTCAGATGGCGTTATTGTGCTGGTTTATCTGGTGCTCAACGCGCTCATGCTCTTGCTGCCTATCGGTTTTTTTGCCCTGGGCGAGGAGCTTGGCTGGAGCGGGTTGCTGTCGCCGCAACTGGCCCGACTGACCACCTTTGGCGCTACGGCGCTGATTACCGGCATCATTTGGACGCTTTACCATTTCCCGCTGATGCTGTATGGCGGTTACACCCAGGGTGTTCCCTTGTGGTATGGGCTGCTGGTTAATTCGATGGTGTTGGTAGCCGGTGCTTTCATGCTGGTCTGGCTGCGCTTGAAGTCGGGCAGCATTTGGCCCGGCGTTTTGGCGCACGCCCTGTGGAACATTTTTATGTTTTATCTCTTTGAGCCGATTACCCAAACGACTCCACTGACCATGTACCTGGTTGGCGAGAAGGGCGCGGTCACGGCAGTGGTGATGGTTGGCTCGGCGCTGCTGTTCTGGCGATTGGGGCGCTCGTTGGGCCGGACAACCGCTGAGCGTGGTTAACTTTATAAAATCCCCCTTTTACACCGTATGGCCCAACCGGGCCATGTCCGGCCTCTCTGCTTGATGGCTCAAATTGGCCCAACCGGGCGATGAGACCACCCACGTTTGTGGCTATACTTGGCTCAAAATAAAACTGCGCCGGGCGAAACCATCCCCCGGCTTATAAGGAGATAACCTGTGAAAACGTTACTTAAATGGTTTGGTCTGGGTTTGGCCGGATTAATCAGCCTGCTGGTAATGGCGGTAGTGGCAATATACCTGCTCAGTATGCTGCAGATGAACAAAACTTACACCATTCAGCCCCAGCCGGTAACACTGCCCAACGATGTCGCCGCTATTGCCGAGGGGCAGCGCCAATACACCACCCGGGCCTGCATTGATTGCCACGGCCCGGATGGGGCCGGAACGTTAGTTGTTGACGACCCGCTTTTTGGCCGCATCAGCGGCAGTAATTTAACCCCCGGCGTGGGCGGCATCGGCCAGAACTACAGCAATCTGGACTGGGTGCGGGCCATCCGGCATGGGGTGAACCCCAATGGCCGGCCCTTGCTGATTATGCCTTCGCACGAGTACAACCCGTTGAATGATGATGATCTGGGCGCAATCATTGCCTACCTCAAAAGCCTGCCTCCGGTAGACCATACCCCGCCTGCCAATTCGGTTGGCCCTCTGGGGCGAATGTTGCTGGTCACTGACCTGGTGGCCGTGTTGCCGGCCAAACAGATTGACCACACCGCGCCGCGTCCGGCCAGCGTGGCGCGAGGCGTAACCGTAGAATACGGAAAGTACGTATCGCAGACGTGTACCGGCTGTCACGGTTCGGGACTATCGGGTGGGCCAATTCCAGGTATGCCGCCGGAACCGCCGCTGCCTCGCAACCTCACCCCGGATTCAGCCACCGGCCTGGGTACCTGGAGCGAGCAGGATTTCATTGCAGCCATCCGTGAAGGCCGCCGGCCTGACGGCGCAATCCTTGATCCCAAAGCCATGCCCTGGCCCAGCTTCAGGCTGATGACCGATGAGGAATTGAGCGCCCTCTGGCTTTACCTGCAATCAATACCCGCTCAACCCTACGGCAACCGCTAGGCATGGCTTATGCAAGAGCGTCTGCGTGACCAAATAGGCCAATATCTGGCCGAAAACCGGGTGGCGACGCTGTGTGCCGGCAATTCGGTGGGCAGTTGCAGCAGCCTGGTCACCTATGATAGCAGGGGGCTGATCCTGGAATGTTGGCTGCCGCGCTGGGCCGACACGCTGTACTTTCTGGAACAGCAGCCACAGGTTGCGCTGGTAATTCCGCTGGGCGACCAGAGCCGGGGATTGCGGTGGTTGCACTATCAGGGCTGGGCTGAACTGATTCCGGCTACGGGTGAAGAAGACCTGTACCAGCGGGTGCGGATTGTCGCGCGTCGGATTGACTTGATTGATGAACAACAGGGGCCAGGTATCCGGGCCACCCTGGAAGGATTGGCCTGAGTCGCAATACCCGCCCAGCGGAGACCCTAAGGGTTTTTGAAACCCTTAGGGTCTTTGTTTTGGCCGCAATTCTGCCAGCCGCCGCCACAAGGCATTGTAGCGATGGCCGGCATCGTGTTGGGTGAGCAGGGTTTCGGCCTGGCTTAGCCAATGTTATATTTGCAATTGATTGCTCCGGCTCTTCTCTAATGCTCCCAAATATGAGAACACCTGAATTTCGCCGGTGGTTTAGGCGGCTACGGGGATATTCCCGCGCGTAATTTCGGTGAGCGGTTGGTTAACCGCAAACCGCCTGGCCCGAATATCCTTGATGCCAAACGATTGCAACCGGGCGGTGTGCTCTTGCACATATCGCTCCGCCGAGGCTTCATCCTCGAACAGATAGATGCCGCCGGCTTCCTGAGTCTTGGGATTTTCGGTCCAGATTTTCCAAATCAATCCCGGGGTTTGGGCCAGTTGATAAGCCAGTTCCGTATAAGCGATGGCCATTTCATTGCCCCAGGGGCCGCTTACCGGAAAATCAAACTGCAATAAAGTGAGTGCCATTGTTAGTTGCTCCTGTAAATAGATTGGTGTTTTAAGTTTCTTGGTTACGGGTAACGTGTGGCGTAAAGTGTGTTGCGTAATGTCACGCAACACGCTTTACAGTTCCACGAATTTTCAAAACTATTACTTGTTGCCGTTAAAAAGCATTTCAATGTGGTGTCGCCGGGCCACTTCGGCCATTTTGGCCTTGTCGGGCGGGCCGCCTTGGGTTACGCCGCTTAACTCGCGCAGAAACTCTTCGTGTCCGGCCGGGGTCAGGCTGACCATGATGGTTCCCGGCTCTGCTCCCACATTTTTAAAGTTGTGGACCACGCCGCGCGGAATGATGACGCACGCCCCTGCCTCGGCCTGAACCGTCTCGTCGTCCAGTAGAATAGCAAAGCTGCCCGCGACCACATAAATCGCCTTGTCGGCCTCGTAGATGATGTGCGGCGGCGACCCCGCGCCGGGCGAGACCCGTTGTTCCAGCAGGCAGTAAGCCCCGTTGGTATCCTGGCTCACCACCTTGGGCGTCACTGTGATCCCCATCATCGAGAAGCTGTCGCCGGCCCCGGAAGCCAGCACTTTACCGGATTGAGTTTTTACCACTGTTGACATTTTTTCCTCCGTCAATAAATGTTTTTGAACCACCATTGGGCAGTTCGTTGGGTGAATGATGATGGCCTGAGTATAGCAAGGCTCAGGGTGTACCGTCATTGCCCAAAGGGGACATTTTATCAGGAGGCAAGGGGTGTAGTGACCGGGTGTATTGCAGAATACGTACCTTCCAGAAAGCTGCAAGCTTCCTGGAAGATAAAAAGGTGGGATTAAATCAGCTGTAAATCTCTGGCTCTGGCGACAGCCTGGGTGCGGTTGTTGACGCCCAGTTTGCCGTAAATGTTGATAGTGTGGCGTTTGGCCGTGCCGGGCGCGATGACCAATTCCCGGGCAATTTCCTGGTTGGTCAGCCCTTGAGCTACCAGACGCAGTACCTCCAACTCGCGGGCCGAGAGCGTCTCGCCGCCGGGCAGCGGCAGCGACGCCGGGGCGGGCGAAGAGGTTGGGACACTATCGGGTTCCAACAGGGCCGAGGCTCGCTTAATCAGGGTTGGGGTCAGTCGGTGTTCCCGGGCCAGTTTCAGCAACGGCGCTGCCGCCGGCCCCTCTTGCGCCAGAATACCGGGCATGTCTCGCTGCTCTAACTCGCCCAGCGCCGGACCAAGTTCAGCCAGGGCCGCGTCCGGGCGGCCCCATTCCAGATACAGGCCGGCCAATCCCAGCCGGGCGTGAGTCATCAGCAAGGGGTGACGCATCCAGCTTTGGGCGGCGATGGCCTGCCGCAGGCTGGTCTCAGCCTGAGCATAACGTCGCTGGCTGCGAGCCAGCAGGCTATCCAGCAACGGCCGGGCTATTTCGGCTTCTGGCAGTTCGTGGGCAATCACGGTCGTTGCCAATCGGGTCTGCGCCTGCTGAAGCCGGTCATCCCGCCGGTGCAGCCAGGCCAGCCGCCCGGCCAGATAGCTGTAGCAGGCCAGCCATTGCCGGTAGGTCAACGCCTGTTCAATCCGGGGCCGAATGCTCTCAAAATGGACCTCAAAGGCGGCCTCATCGGCCCGACTCAGCGCGGCCAGCAGAAAGACATGGTCAATGTAAATCTCAAGGTGGGCAAAACTCCCTAACTCCTGCACCATCGCCTGGGCTTGTCTGGCCATATCAAGCGCCTCATCGCGCCGGCCTTGCAGGGCGTGGATATACCCCAGGTAAGCCAGCGCCCCGGCCTGGGCCGGACCGGCTTCCTCGTCAAATAATTCCAGCACCCGCCGGCAAAACTGTTCGATGGGCGCGATGCCGGCCGCCGTAAAAACATATTGCGGCCCCAGGCTCAAGACCAGGCTTTGGTGCGCCCCCTTGTCGCCGGAGGTCAGCACCTCCGTTAGCGTGCCGGCCAGACTGCGTTCAAATTGCGGCCAATCGCGCTGGTAGTAATTGGACCAGACCAGGTTAATCTGGCTTTTGACCCGCCGCGACAGGGGCAGCGGGTAGCTCAGCGACTCTTCCAGAATGGGCCGGGCCTGGGCCACATCGGCCAGGCAGACAAAAACCTCGCCCAATTGCGCCAGGGTTTCGGCCTGACCGGCGGCATCGCCGCTGGCGGCAAAGCCGCGCCGGGCCGCTTCCAGCCAGGGCCGGGCCGACTCATAATGGCCGCGGTGGACATCATCGGCGCCCAAAAAGAGATTGAGCCAGGGGCTGGCCTGCCGGGCTGGAAGCGGCAGGGCCTCAATCCAGCGCCGCAGACCGCTCAGGTTGCCCTGCTCCAACTGCTGCCGGCCCAGCGCTTCGATGGTCTGGGCAGCTTCGGGCCACAGTTCGGCGGCCAAGTAATGGCGAATGACCTCGCCGGGCGCGGGGTGGGCTTCGGCGGCGCGGCGATGGAGCAGATTGACCTGCTCCGGTAACTCCTGGGCCAGTTGGCGCTGCAAAAAGTGGGCAAAGAGGGCGTGGTAGCGATAGACCAGACCGGGGTCGGCAGCGGGTTCAGCCAGGCCCGCCGGTGCGGTATCGGTGAGGGTGATAAACAGGTTACGCCGGTACGCTTCTTCCAGCAGGGCCGGAGCCTCTGGCTGACCGGTGACCGCCCGGCAGAGGGTAGGGGTCAATTCGCTTAATATGGAGGTTTCCAATAAAAAACGACGCACGGGAGCTTCCTGGTAACGCAGCACCTCATCGGCCAAAAAATCAAAGACATGGCGCTGGCTGTGACCTAAGCGGGCAATCAGGTTCGCGCGTTCGGTATCGCTGATGGTCTGCCCCAGTGAGAGCGCCAGCAGCCGCACCCCAGTGGCCCAGCCTTCGGTGCGTTGGTGCAGCAGGCGCAGGCTGTCCGCTGGCAAGCGCAGATTTAGCCGCTCATTGAGCCAGGTGGCTACCTCCTGGCCGGTAAAACGCAGGTCATCCAGCCGAAATTCGGCCAGTTGCCCCCGCGCCCGCAACCGCGACAGAGCCAGCGGCGGACTATAGCGGGCGGTAATAACCAGCCGCAGCGCCGGCGGCAAGTGTTCCACAAAATAATCCATAGCCGGGTGAATGGCCGGGTCGGTCATCAGGTGAAAGTCATCCAGCACCAGGGCCAACGGTTGGCCCAGCGCCAGCAGTTGGTTGCTGAGGCTGCCCATAGCTCGCCGTAAAGCCTGGGCGGGAGCCAACCGGTCAGAATCGGCCAGCCGGTTGAGACTCTGCTCGCCGCAGCCGGGGCAAAGTCGTTGCACGGCAGACACCAGGGCATAAAAAAAGTGGGCAGGGTCGTTATCATCCTCATCCAGCGAGAGCCAGGCCACCGGCCAGGGGGAATCGCCGGCCAGGGCAGCCAGCAGCGTGGTTTTGCCATAGCCGGGTGGGGCGGAAATCAAGGTGAGGGCATGGCTGTCGATAGCCTGTTTCAGGGCAGCTAACAAGTGCGGGCGCAGCACAAGATCATCGCGCAGGCGAGGGGGATAGAGCTTGGTTTGCACCAGCCAGACGGCCGGTTCAGCGACAGGTGTGTCCATAATTCAGTCCGCGTAACTGTTCACCTTCCCGGAAATTGGAAACCAGCCTTTAACGCCCTCATTATAATCAGGTTTTTTCGGCGGTCAATGGACGACCAACCGCAATAGACAAGCCCGCAATTTAACTCTGTTGCTGCCGCCCTCATAACCCTCGATAACCATTTGAATGCCGGGTTCTTTC
>CAZAPG010000091.1:0-7264 GCA_964486935.1 uncultured Caldilineaceae bacterium
GACAGACCGGGCGCAGGCCATCATCCGGGCCAGAGAAGCGGGGTTGGGGGCGTAGGTTTGTTGTCAGCCAGGCAATAGGCGGCAAGACCCCCCTGTACGCCCTGCCGCCACACATTATGCCAGAAACCCGGCACAGTTTTCATCTGAGGAATGCACTACCCACCTGCCCCATCAGGACAAATTATTGGATGCTCGCCTTCGGCAAATATAGAAGTAGTTCATTGGATCGTGTTCCGGCTGTTCAACCTCAACGTTGGTAAAACCGGCTGCGGCCAGCAGTTCAAGCGCCTTCTCTTTGCCCCACATCGTGCCCAGGCCTTCGCCGCCCTCGGCCAGGGAAACCGTCATACAATGCATGGTGGAAATAGTGTACAAAAATGGGGCCAGCGGGTGGTCATAATTGTGGTGAACGTGGCTGGAGCCGGCGATATCCTGCATAAAGTAGATGCCGTCGGCTTTGAGGGCGCGGGCGATGTTGCGTAGGACTTGCCCCGGTTGAGCCTGGTCGTGAATAGCGTCAAAGGTGAAGATCAAATCATATTGGTTCGACACGTTCAGCGTGACGGCATCCTTTACTTCAAAGCGCAGATTGGTCAGCCCCAGCTTTTGTACATCGGCCTGGGCCACGGCAATGGCCTCTTCGGAAAAGTCGAAACCAAAAAAGCGGCTGTTAGGATAGGTTTGGGCCAGCCGTTTCAGCGCATTGCCCCGGCCACAACCCACATCCAATACGGTGATGCCCTGTTGCAGTTTCTGGGTGAGGCCCGGCACCAGGGGCAATATCTGCTCAATCAACGGCTCAACAATATTAACGTTACTGTCCTCGGCCATCACTTCGTGAAAACGGTAGAAGTCGGCATAAGGCACGCCGCCGCCGTGGAAAAAGCAATCGACGATTTTGTCTTCAACGCTACCCAGGCCGCCGATGTGTTGGGCGTATAGGGCCAGATTGTCGGCCCCGGCAGCGCGAGTAAGGGTAGCTGCGTATTCCGGTGGCAGATGGTAGGTTTTCAACCGGGGGTCGTAATCAATCACCTGGCCAACGACCAGCGCATTGAGCCACTCGCGGACATAACGTTCCTGCAAGCCGGCGGCTTCGGCAATTTGGGCGCTGGTGGCCGGCGGTAAAATAGCCATTGTGTCGAACAGTTTGGTGCGGTGGCCGATGCTGCACATCAAAGCCAACGCGCCCTGGTTGAGCACGCCAACCATTTTTTCGGCAAAAGCTTCTGCTTTTTGGGGATTAAATCCATTGGCACTCATTTTTTGCTCCTTAAAATTATTCCCGGATTGGGTGACTAATGCTTATCGCGATGAAGCAAATTACTTAATTGCCCACAGTTTATCAGCCCCAACACAAAAGCTCCTCTGCCAGAGGTTGGGTTAGGGGTTTGTTTAAAAGGATGGGAAACAATAGAGTTTGACTTACGGCTAAAAGTTCATTCCATTTTACGTCCAATATTTCCTTCATGCGGCTTCATTCGGCACGAAGGCGCGCCTTATGAAATGCTCTTTGGATACTCCTCAGAAATTGGATCTAGACCAAGCCTGACCGGTAGCTTGGATATGACGGCTGCCACGGCAACTCCTGTTTGGCCCTGGCGTTACTGCACCCCAACGATGGAAGATATTTCGGCCCATCCGCCTGGGGTGCAGCCGCATCAAGCTGGACGGCAATATAAGTGAACAGACGCTTATAACTGACCGGCTCATCGTCAACGATGTTATACACGCTTCCCGACGGCGCCTGCTCTGTTGCGGCAACGACGGCGCGGGCCATGTCAACAACATGAACTAACGAAATCAAGTCGCTGCCGTCGCCGGGTAACGCCAGGCGGTTTTGTCGCGCCGCCTGTCGCCACTCATCCTCACGGCCCGTGCCGGGACCATAAAATAGACCGCCGCGCAAGATACACCAGTCAAATGTCGAAGCGCGCACTAAATCCTCCATGTCCGCCGCCGATTGACTCACGGGTGAAAGTTGTAACGGCGCTGATTCATCTGCTATCGCCTGTCCCTTGTCGCCGTAAAGCAGCGTGATACTCTGCTGAATGTATCGTTTCACCCCGCTATTAGAGGCCGCGGCTATGAAATTGCGCGTCCCCTCACGCCGAATGCGATCATTGAGGCTCCAGTCCTGGCTCCCGGATTTTGGAATAGCCGTGGCCAAATGCAGGGCGGCTTCACAGCCGCGCGCCGCCTGATCAAGACTATCCGGGTCAAAGATATCGCCAATCAGCGGCTCTGCACCGATATATTCCAGGAAGCGCGATTGTTCGCCGCCCCGAACAATCGCTCTGACGGCATGCCCGCGTTCAACCAGGCGAGGAACAACATTCCGCCCCAAAACGCCGCTTGCGCCAACCACCAGAATTTTCATTGTACATCCTCCCTGTTCATAAATTCATTTACACTTAACGCTTTATTATCAAGCCGTTTTCGCATCAAGACAACATCAGGTGGACGTTTCAGCGCCCGCTTGACATGCTCCCGCCCCTAAATACCAACGTAAAAAGCTGCCAATAGAACCGCATACGATGCAGTCAATTTGACCGGATGGTTTTAACTACTTTTTGGCGACTTTCGTCACGCACTCTGCTTATCCCGTTGCTCCAGCACTATGCTCAGCATCTAACTATAAAGACAATACTCGCTGGACTTCCGCCAAATCAAGAAACGAGGCTCGCAGTTCAGGGTTACTGATGCCGTTGACAATGGATTGGACAATTTCCTGCGCTTGCTGGCGGAGAAACCTGGCTTTAGTGGGGTCCGTTTCAAGCCGGCTGAGGGCAACCAGGATTTGCCACAGCATCCGGCGAGAACCGATGGCTTCGGCTTTAGTTTGGGCTTCTAGTAGGGTCTTACGGGCTGCTTCGGGTTGACCCAGGCCCATCAGGCACTCTCCCCGCAGGTATAAGGCTTCGGAAATGAAGGGACGCATAACAGATTGATGTAAGTTTGCCACTAAGTCATCCGTTACTGCCAGCGCGCGCTGATACTCGCCTCGCTTGAGGGTCAATTCAGCTTCAGCCAGCAGGGGATATCGATAATAGAAGGGAAAGGGGAGGAAACCGGAGACTTGCTTCCCTTGCTCAAGAGTCGCTTCGGCCTGGCTGAGTTGATTTTGCCGCAAATGCAGTTGCGCCAGCCGGCCCAGAACACAGGCGCGAAAGCCGGGCAGATGCGTTTCGGCAGTGGTAAGGGCTAATCGGATATATTCAAAAGCCCGCTCAATCGCTCCCAAACTCCCGTAGACCGCTCCCAGGTCGGCGCGGGTCAGTATCTGCGGCAAGAGGTAGTTGGCCATTTCGGCCAGACGAAGAGATTCCTCCATCACTTCAATCGCTTGCTCCGGTTGGCCGCGATCCCAATAGACGTAACCAATCCAAATTTTACTATAAGATTGCCCCCACAAATTAGCGATAGCCTGGCTGATTTGGTGGGCTTCTTCGGCCAGGGTCAAGGCCAGCGGATAATCGCCGCTATCAACGGCCAGGCCGGCAGCGCCGGATAAGCTGTCGGCCAGCATGGGGAGGTTGTTCAGTTTTCGCCACAGCTCTCTGGCCTCGCCCAAGACCTCTCTGGCCCGGCCCAGGCGGCCGGCGAGCCAATAGCATAGCCCCATATCATTGAGGATGAAAGCCCTCTGCTCAGGCAAGTCCAGATTGCGGACCAGAGCCAGAGCTTGTTCGCCACAGGCGATGGCCTGCGGTAATCGCTGAGAATGGGTGTAGAGATTTGTCAAACCCCACAAGATTTTGGCCTCAGCCGCCGCGTCGCCCAATTCGCGGGCCAGGCTCAGCGCCTGTTCCGCCAGGGCTTCCCCTTTAACCGGATCAAACGCCTGGGAGACTATAGACCGCAGCGTGGATTGGGCCAGCAGGGCGGCCAACTTCAGGCCAGGAGCAGCGCGTTGAAGGGCGATAGTCGCCAGCTCCTCATAGACGGCCCCGGCCGGCTCAAACTGACCATTCAGTTCCAGCGCGCGGCCTAAATGCGTATAAAGGCGCTGGCAAACAGCGCTCTCAACCTGCGCCGCCAACCCGCCCGCCATGAGCCGGCGGGCAGTCTCATAGTGGGCCACGGCATCGCCGGCGGCAAAAAGGTGGAGCGCGGCATCACCGGCGGCCAGGCTGTAATGCAAAGCCGCCTCGTTCATCTCTGCCGCCAGGGCGTGATAAGCCAGACGAGCCGGATCGCCCCCCTGGAGCGCGGTTACGGCCCGGCGGTGGAGCACCTGCCGGCGGGCGGCGCTGGTTTCACCATAAATCACCTCCCGAATTTTATCGTGGGCAATCAGGTAGGTTTGACCGGCCTCAGGCGAGTCAAGCAGCAGGCGTTTAGCCACCAATTCCTCCAGCGCGTCTAAGCTTGTCATTTCATCGACCCCGGACATCTCAGCCAATTGCCTGAAGGTGGCGGCCTGCCCCAGCACAGCAGCGGCGGTGAGCAAGGCCGTTGCAGGCGGAGTCAGCCGGGACAGCCGATCCAGAATCGCCTCGCGCACGCTGGTGGGGATGAGCCGGGGCAGCGGAAAATGGCCGGTGGTTTCGCCGGCCAGCGTTCGCCAGCGGAGCCGCTGGACGCCTTCGGCAGTGTGATAGGGAATCAACACCTGTTGTTCCAGCAAGGCCTTGATGGTCTCGACCAGGTAAAGCGGCTGCCCGCCTGTTTCGGTATACAGAGCCTGGGCAAAGGTGTTGAATTTTGGCAGCGACGCTTCTTCCCCGGCAACCGGGGTGGCTGAATACCCGCTTTCCAGCGAGTCGACCAGGGCCAACGTATCTTCAACCGTCAGGGGGGCCAGCAGCAATTGGGTCACGGCCAGCCTGGCTTTAAGGCGGGTGAGCCACTGCTGCACGTTGCTTTTTTCTACCAGGGCTACGTCACGGGCGCAGAGGAGCAGTAAAACGGGCGCCTTGCGCTCCGTCCAGCGCGACACCGCGTAATGCAAAGCATCTAATGAAGCCACATCAGCCCACTGAATATCGTCAATAAAGAGTAATAACGGCGCGCGTTGGGCCAGAGCCTCTCCCAAACGGGTGATAGACTCCAACAGGCGGCTTTGAGCCGTAGCTTCATCCGGCTGGGGTTGAGGTAATTCAGGATAACGGTCGCGGAGTTCGGGCAAAAGACGGCTCAACTCGGCCAACCAGGTCGCAGAGAGCAGGTCAGCCGCCGCCTGCTCCTGATCCAGCCGGTGGCGCAAAAGTTGGGCCAGGGGTTGATAGGGCAGCTCGCCCCCTGTTTCAAAGGCGCGCCCCGGCAACACCTCGGCTCCCTGGGCGGCGGCCCACTGTAGAAACTCCCCGGCCAGGCGAGACTTGCCGATACCCGCTTCACCCATCAAAATGACCGCCTGGGTCTGTCCCTGACTCGCCGCCTGGTAAGCCGCCACCAAGCGCCTGAACTCCTCGGCTCGACCCACAAAACTGAGATCAGCCGGAGTGGGGGTCTGTGGCGTTCGGGCGTGTGGCTGTCGAGTTGGTCTACTGGCCCGAACGCGCGCCGCCAGGCTCTCGATTTCGGGCGCGGGTTTGCCGCCAAATTCGGCGGCCAGCATCTGGCTGTATGCTTCGTAGACCTGCAGCGCAGCGGCCCGGTTGCCCCCGGCAAAATGAAGCTGCATGAGGCGCTGCGGAGCGGCCTCGCCATAAGGGTCGTGAAGCCGCCAGCGGGTCGCCGTTTCAAGCCCGGCCGGCAGGTCGCCCGCCTCATACTGCCATTGGGAGAGGGCGTCAAAGAGCAGGTTCAGCCGGCCATGCCACACTTCTCGCTGCAGGCTGACCCAATCATCAAAATCAGGCGTATCGGCCAGGGAGAACCCTTCCAGAAAATCACCGCGATAGAGGTTAGCGGCCTTTTGAAGTTGGCCGATGGCCCGCTCCCGCTCCGCCGGGCCTGCTGGCTGCGGCTGAATCAGGTCAAGGGCGGCCTGGAGGGTGTGCAGGTCAAGCTCAAAATCGCCCTGGAAATCAAAGCCGAGGCTTTGCGGCTCTACAATGAGGTAATTAGTCTCGAAGCTATCCATCACCTCGCGCAGGTAAGCCAGGGTCGTCCGCAGCATCCCCCGCCCCCGGACTGCGTCGCTCTCCGGCCAAAAGAGCGCGGTCAGTTTCTCCCGGCTGTGGGTTCCGGCCTCGGTGGTTAGATAGATGAGTAAGGCTAAGGCTTTGCGGGTGCGAAAGGTAAGTGGTTGATCCCCATAACTGATCTCTGGCATCCCCAGCCAGGCCAGGCGGAGTCGATTAATTTTCTGCTGGCTCTCTTTTCCCACGCTTTTTCCCACGTTTTTCCCACGCTCGCTGTTTATACTGGGGATAAAGATGATGACACGACTGACCCACATTATACACAAAGGAGGTGACGATGTCAGAAAAAAACAAAGCCGTTATCCGGCGTTTCTATGATGATGTTTTTACCGCTGGAAAAATGAATGTCGCTGCCATTGACCGATATTTAGCCGCTGATTTTGTGGGGCATGATCTGCCGCCCTGCCTGGTTGGACGCGAAGGTTTCAAAAAATTCGTCGGCATGTTCGCGGCCAGTTTTAGCCAGACCACGCCAGTCGAAACCCACCAGGTGATTAGTAACGGCGACAAAATTGTGGTGCGCTGGTCAAGCACGGCCCGGCACACCGGCGAGTTCATGGGCATCGCGGCCACCGGCCAGCGCATCACCCTCAAAGGGATTGATATCTTCCGCCTGGCCGGGGGTAAGATTGCCGACTTATGGCAGGAAATGGATATGTTGGGCATCCTTCAACAAATAAGTTTATCAGAATAAAAAGAGAGACCATAAGAATGAACAATGAAATGTTGATCAAACTGCTGCAAATCCATTTTGAACACAAGCGCAAAATAGATGAGCTGAAAGGCAAAATCAATCTGGCTTACCTGGAAGTTGATTTATTGAGCCTGGTGCTGGATGCTGTGGGCGTCCCGGCGGACAACACCATCGAGCAAATTGAAAAATATGGTTACGGAGGCTGGTTGCACCAACCGGATACCTTTTCCAGGTATGGCTACTACCGGGTGTTTGAAAAGCAGATCGTCCGCGGTACCTACGAGGAGTGCCGAACCTATTTAGAGGCAGTCAGAGCCACCGTTCCAGTCCACTTCTTGCTAGATTTGAGACTGATGGAACGGGAAAAGATGTCTCTGGCGGGATAGCCGCCAGAATCTTAAGCGACCCGATTAAAGCTTTAGCTGGGGTGCGTCCAGAATTTTCCCAGCGCCGCACAGCTTTGCTGGGCAGGTGTGGA
>CAZAPG010000092.1:0-7116 GCA_964486935.1 uncultured Caldilineaceae bacterium
TTTAACAACAGGGGTAAATCTGGTCTATACCACTCCGGCTGCGGTGGCTAATTATAACGAGTACGCCGAAAAATGGAACTCTATTTTAGCCCTAAAATAAACACTGAGGACGACAGGATTCGCTTGACCTGAACCAAGCCTGCGCTAAATACAGATGAAGTTTGACACCCAAGACATCAGCCTTGTTAATCTGGAGGCCGGATTATCAGCCATAAAAAATTGGATTGTTACCCCAATTAAAAAACCCGTTGCCGCTTTCAAGCGTCAGTTTGGGGCTGTGCTTCATTTTTTAACCGATGCGCGATTTTGGATTATCGGAGCGGCGGTTCTGCTTGTAATTTATCTGGCCGGCCTGCCCCTGGCAATACTGCTGTGGGGTAGTTTGAAAGCCGGCAGCCCGGTTGAGGCCGGCGCTTTGACTCTGGAAAATTTTAAAGAGGCTTACGGGAATCCACACTCGTACACTTTGTTATTTAATTCTGTCGTGTATGCTGCCGGCGCCTGCCTCTTGTCGCTCATTCTTGGCACAAGCCTGGCCTTTGTGGTGGAGCGAACCAATACGCCGTTTAAGAGTCTGTTTACAGCTATGGCTCTTGTGCCTCTCATCATTCCCGGTATTCTCCATACCATCGCCTGGATTCTGCTGCTCAGCCCCAGAATTGGGGTTATTAACCGGGTTTTAATGAATTTATTTGGTTTAGAAGCCGCCCCCTTTAACATTTACGGCATGGGGGGTATGATCTGGGTAGAAGGGTTGCATCTTTCGCCGTTGGTGTTTGTATTAATGGCTGCCGTCTTTCGCTCAATGGACCCGGCCCTGGAAGAAGCGGCCTTAACCTCTGGGGCCAGTTATCCCACGGTGCTTCGCCGGATAACTTTGCGGCTGGCAGTTCCGGCTATGGCCTCAGCCATGCTCATTATGTTTATCCGCGGCCTTGAGTCATTTGAGGTGCCGGCGCTGATTGGCCTGCGCGGCGGGGTAAGAGTCTTCACTTCTCGTATCTGGCTGGCCCTGCGAGAATTCCCCCCCGATTACGGCCTGGCCGCCGCCTTTGCCGTTGGGTTGCTGCTCATTAGCGTTGCGGGTATTTTGCTCTATAGCCGCCTGATAGCCGCCAACAAACAATTTGCTACAATCACCGGCCGGGGGTTCAGACCCCACATTGTTCATCTGGGAAAGTGGCGCTATTTGACCGCAGCCATATTTATTTTTTACTTTGTTTTTCTGGTGGGACTTCCTTTTTTGATATTACTTTGGGCTTCACTAAACCCCACTTATACCGTACCGGCGTTTGACAAGCTTGACCGGCTAACGTTAGAAAATTACATATTCGTTTTAAAAATGGACCGTACCCGCGCCGCCTTTGCCAACAGCATAATATTAAGCCTGAGCAGCGGGTTGCTGGTTATGCTTTTAACGGCAGTTATCGCCTGGATTACCGTTAAAAGTCGCTGGCGAGGCCGGGCAGTTTTAGACATTATCACATTTTTGCCAATTACCATTCCGGGGATAGTGCTGGGCGTCAGCCTGATTTGGGTTTACCTGATTCTGCCTATCCCAATTTATGGCACCCTCTGGATTCTGTTGCTGGCCTATATTACCCGCTATATGCCCTACGGCATCCGCACAAGTTCGGCCTCGATGGTTCAGATTAGCGATGAATTGGAAGAAGCCGCCGCAATATCGGGCGGATCCTGGTTACAGACATTTCGCCGAATTACCTTACCCCTGTTAAAACCGGGTTTGATTGCCGGCTTTATTTATGTGGTTATTGTTTCGTTCAGAGAGTTATCCAGCTCAATTTTGTTGTACAGTAGTAAAAGTATTGTCGTATCAATTTTAATTTTTGACTTGTGGAGCGGAGGCAAATTTTCAATAGTAGCTGCGTTGAGCGTGATGATGATTGTTTTTTTAATTATTCTGGTAGCAAGCGCCAACTGGCTGGGGGCCTATTTCGGTATTCGTGAAGGTATCTAATGATTAAGGTTGACGATTTAGCAAAACATTTTTCAGACTCCAATGGCGAGCCTGTATTTGCCCTGAACAAAGTTAGCTTCACGGTTACAGAGGGGCAATTTTTTACATTGTTAGGCCCCAGCGGCTGTGGCAAAACAACACTTTTGCGCCTGATTGCCGGGCTGGAGCGCCCGTCGGCCGGCGAAATATACATTGGAGAGGAGCTGGTTTGCTCGGCCAACCGGAACAAATTTCTTGCGCCAAATGAGCGTGATATTGGCATGGTATTTCAATCTTATGCCATTTGGCCTCACATGACCGTGTTTGATAACGTGGCTTTTCCTTTGGCGGTGGGCAAGCGTCGATATAAGAAAAAAGAGATTGCCCAACGGGTCGAAAAAGCGCTGGCAACGGTGCGTCTGGAAGGCTATCAGAACCGCCCCGCGCCTAACCTTAGCGGCGGCCAACAACAACGTTTGGCTCTGGCCAGGGCATTGGTAAGAGAGCCAAAAGTATTGCTGCTCGACGAACCTCTGAGCAATCTGGATGCCAAACTGCGAGAACAGATGCGCTTTGAACTGCGCGAGCTTCAACATCGGCTGGGAATAACAACCATATATGTTACCCACGATCAAACCGAGGCATTGGCCATGTCAAATATGGTGGCCATTATGTCTCACGGTAAAATCATTCAACAAGGGCAACCTCGCGAGATATACGAGCAGCCACTGACCCGTTTTACGGCAGACTTTGTTGGCTCAACCAATTTTCTTACCGGCAAAGTGATGGGCGAGCCGGACGAGGATGGTTTTCGCCTGGTGGAAACTGAGCCGGGTAATCTGCTGTGCTATGTGCCAAACACCCTCCAAATAGGAGAAGCAGTTTTAATCGCCATTCGCCCCCAAAATATTCTGGTTACTCACAACCCTCCCGCAGATGCTCACAATATCTTTTTGGGAACCTTGTACGAAACTATTTTTTTGGGAGAATATATGGATTGCCGAATTGAAGTAGAGTCCACTATATTTCGCGCCTACCTGCATCCACACCTGAACATTCAGCGTGGCGAAAAATTATTTATCCAAATACCTCGCAACTTATGTACGGTGATTCCTCTTGAGCACGCCTCTGCCAATCACTGATTCTGTACCCCCAGCAATTTCTCAGCCAAAAGATAAATAATCCCTAACCTTTAACCCTTTGCTGGCCTGTTTTGCATTTTGGGTTAGGCAGGCCAGTCCTTTGCAAAAATCTATGGTCTCAGGTATCATTTGATGACAAAATTGGCAGTCAATTTAAATTGGGATTTACCTGGGGCGGTAAACTACCGCTATCCACCATCCCGGCGGAGCAGCAGGGTTACCAGAGGAGAATTTTATGGCCTCGCAGGCATTGTACAGAAAGTGGCGTTCGCAAACATTCGATGAAATCATCGGGCAACAACACGTTACGCAAACCCTCATGAATGCGCTCAAATTAGACCGCGTGGCCCATGCTTACCTGTTTGCCGGCCCACGAGGCACCGGCAAAACCAGTACAGCCCGCCTGCTGGCCAAAGCGGTTAACTGCCTGGCCGAGGATGTGGCCGAACGCCCCTGCAACCAGTGCGCCATTTGCCGGGCCGTGAGCGAGGGCCGGTTGATGGACTTAATTGAAATTGACGCCGCCTCTAATACCGGCGTAGATGATATTAGAGACCTGCGCGACAAGGTTGGTTTTAGGCCGGCCGAGGCCAAAATAAAGTTCTACATCATCGACGAAGTTCATATGCTCTCCAATTCAGCCTTCAATGCCCTGCTTAAAACGCTTGAGGAGCCGCCCAACCACGTAATTTTTGTGCTGGCCACCACCGAGCCGGAAAAAATTCCGGCCACAATTCTGTCTCGCTGCCAGCGGTTTGATTTCAAGCGCATTCGGTTGGACGACATTGCCCAACGGCTGGACCATATTGTGAGCCAGGAAGGTTTTAAGGCCGAGCCGGAAGCCCTGGAGTTTATTGCCCGGCAGGGTAGCGGCTCCATGCGCGATGCCATTAGTTTGCTGGATCAGATGGTGGCTTATGGAGGCGAAACCATTTCTCTGGAATTGGTGCATACTGTGTTGGGGGTGGTAGCCTCGCAATCGGTCATTGAGCTGGTCGACGCCCTGATTGACGGTGATGTGGCTGCCGGACTGGATATTATCAACAATGTGGTGGGCGATGGCGTGGACCCGCGCCAGTTTGCCCGCGAGCTTATAGAGTATCTGCGCTCGGTCATGCTGGTCAAGTTGGGCAACGCCGCCGGCGCGCTGAATTTGCCGGATGAGATTCTATCGACCATTAAAACGCAGGCGGCCCGCGCGGATGCGGCTACTATTGTGCGGGCCACCTCACAATTCAACGCCGCCCAGGTAGATATAAAATCGGGCTTGCTGGCAATTCCACAATTGCCGCTGGAGTTGGCTTTTGTTGAAGCAACCACGCCATTGGCAACTGCGCCTGCGGCAGCGGTTTCGGTAGCGGCGCCGGCTCCCGCTGTGCCCAGGAAAACCCCGGCCAAAATCGAAACACCGCCGGCTGTGTCTGAAGCGGTTATGCCCCAAACAGCCCCCGGAGAGCCTGTTACCGTTGATACGGTCAGAACCTCTTTTGAGGCAGTCATCAAAACCATTGAACCCAAAAGCAAACCTATGGCCGAAGCTCTGCGTAATGCCCGCCTGTACCGGGTTGAAGGCGACAAAATATATTTTATAACGTTTGAGCTGATGAAAAAACGCTTTGAGAAAGCTCAACCCAGAGCCGCTATTGACCATGCATTTAGTACGGTGCTGGGGCAGCCGGTCTCTGTGCATTTTTTATCTGATACCGAAGCCGGGGCTTCTGCGCCCAGCAGTAGCGGTGATGACGATCAAGCCCCGAAAGAAGATACAGATGCCTTGATAAAAGTGGCTACCAATGAATTAGGTGGCAAAATTGTTGATTAGCTAAAATGTTTGCCAGGAGGAAGACATGGCCAAAAGAAAAGGAAAAGGCAAAGGCTTTAAACTTACCGGAGGGGGCGCCGGAGGCGGGGGCCTGGGGTTGCCGGGTGGCGCAAAAGGCGGCCTGGCGGGACAACTTCAGGCAATGCAACAGCAAATGCTCGAGGCCCAGGAAGCGTTGGGGGATAAAACTGTTACGGTGACTGCCGGCGGCGGCGCTGTTACCGTTGTAATGACCGGGCACCAAAAGCTGGAGTCAATTACCATCCAGCCCGAAGTCGTAGACCCCGAAGATGTTGAGATGTTGCAAGATTTAATTGTGGCGGCGGTTAACGAAGCCGTCGAAGCCTCGCAAAATCTGGCCGCCGAAGAGATGGGTTCCATTACCGGGGGGTTAAATATCCCCGGTCTATTCTAAAGGTTCGGTTAAACCATGCAAGTGACCCCTGCCCCTGTAACTAAATTGATTGACGAATTTTCTCGGCTGCCGGGTGTTGGCCCTAAAACAGCCTCAAGGTTGACTTTTTATTTGTTGCGTAACCCGGCGGAGCGAGCCAACGCGCTGGCCGATGCTCTGCGAGAATTGCATGAAAAAGTGCTATTCTGCTCGCAGTGTTTTAACATTGCGGAAAGCGACCCCTGCTCGGTGTGCGGCAACGAGCACCGGGACCACTCGCTAATTTGTGTGGTCGAAGAGCCTCTGGATGTGCTGGCTATTGAACGCACGCGAGAATATCACGGGTTGTATCATGTGCTGCACGGAGCTATAGCGCCGGCTGAAGGGGTCGGCCCGGAAGATCTCAAAATTGCTGAACTGGTAGGGCGAGTGCAATCAAGCCCCACGCCAGTTCGTGAAATAATCATTGCCACAAATCCCAACCTGGAAGGCGAAGCGACCGCAATGTATATTGCCCGCCAATTAGAGGGGCGTTCAATCAAGTTGACCCGACTGGCGCGGGGGCTACCGGTAGGGGGCGACCTGGAATATGCCGATGAAATAACCCTCAGCAGAGCGTTGAGTGGGCGCAGTGAGATGTAAAAACGGCAACCGGATTGTTTTTACATAATAAACCTTAAAAACCTGAATTAGTTGGGGAATTTGCCAGGCATCTTCGACTTGGGGCTTGACAAGCATTTAGAAACGTGGTATTATTCCCCTCGTTGTTTCGTGAGTGCGGCAAGTTTCCTTGTAAAAAATCACAAGCGAGACTTGACAACACAAAAAGTATGTGGTATATTATCCTTCGCCTCCAGCGGGGGACGAACTCGTCCACAAGATAATGTGGAAAGTTCTATGACAACAGAAAGGAGACGCAAGTCTATAAGAGGTAAATGTAACACCTTAAATAGATATTTGTGTCTCCACCGGCATCCAAACAGAAGGGTGTCGGTTTTTGTTTGTCCAAAAGAACCTTAACAACTGAAGAGTGATAGGAATTTATCCAGTGTGATCTGGCCCCAAACTCAATGAGTAATCCAAGTGAGTGTAGCTTACTTGTGACCATACTTTTATGGAGAGTTTGATCCTGGCTCAGGATGAACGCTGGCGGCGTGCCTAACACATGCAAGTCGAACGTGAAACCTGATGTTCGCATTGGGGAGTAAAGTGGCGAACGGGTGAGTAACACGTTGGTGACCTGCCCCGAGGTGGGGGATAACCGTGGGAAACCACGGCTAATACCCCAGATGTCAAGAAGTTTAGACGCTCTTGACTAAAGTTCCGGCGCCTCGGGAGGGGCCTGCGGGCTATCAGCTTGTTGGTGGGGTAATGGCCTACCAAGGCTAAGACGGCTAGGGGGCGTGAGAGCGCGACCCCCCACAATGGAACTGAGACACGGTCCATACTCCTACGGGAGGCAGCAGTGAGGAATATTGCGCAATGGGGGAAACCCTGACGCAGCAACGCCGCGTGGAGGATGAAGGCCTTCGGGTTGTAAACTCCTTTTTTGAGGGAAGATAATGACGGTACCTCAGGAATAAGTCCCGGCTAACTACGTGCCAGCAGCCGCGGTAAAACGTAGGGGGCGAGCGTTATCCGGATTTACTGGGCGTAAAGCGCACGTAGGCGGCGCTGTAAGTTGGACGTGAAAGCTCTCGGCTCAACTGGGAGAGGTCGTTCAATACTGCGGCGCTTGAGGTTGGAAGAGGAGAGTGGAATTCCCGGTGTAGTGGTGGAATGCGTAGATATCGGGAGGAAC
>CAZAPG010000093.1:0-5934 GCA_964486935.1 uncultured Caldilineaceae bacterium
ATGATGGCAGTTGGACGGAGTGGGGCAACTCCGTCGGCGTTCCCATCGAGAAGTAGATAAGTGGAGGTCAAAATGGCCAAAAAAGTAGATACCACCGCCCTAAAATTCAACCAGGCTTCGATTATCGCCCTCACCCTGCTCGGCTTTGTGCTGAATCAGCCGGTGCTGGTACTGTTTGTGGGGCTGGTGCTGGCGATTGGCACAGTGTTCCCTGCCGCCGCGCTGTTTAAGCTGGTCTACGTAAAATTGCTCAAGCCCAACCATATTCTCAAAGCCAACATCATCGACGACGACCCCGCCCCGCATCAATTTGCCCAGGGCGTGGGCGCGCTTTTCCTGCTGGTCAGCAGCGCCATTCTGTTTGGGCTGGGCGGCCCCGTATTGGGCTGGCTGCTGGCCTGGATTGTGATTGTGCTGGCGGCGGTCAACCTGTTCTTTAATTTTTGCGCCGGCTGCTTTGTTTACTACCAGCTCGACCGGGTGGGCCTTATTCCGCAGGCCGGGGGTAAATAATCAATGGTTAATAGATTGGTTATCACCTTTTTGATTATGGGCGGTTTGGGCCTGCTGTGGCTGGGCTGGACTTACTACAAGGCCCGGCTGGTCAAAACGTTCCAGCCCCTCGAGACGCCGGGCGACAAACCGGCCCTGCTTTTCTTTACCGCCGATTATTGCGCCAGTTGCAAATATCAGCAGCTTCCCATCATCAACCGGCTGGTCGAAAATTTTGGCGACTCGGTTGCCGTGCTTCAGTACGATGTCACCGAGCATCCCGATTTGGCCGGTCGCTACAAGGTGTTAACGCTGCCTACCACCATCGTGCTCGACTCGCGCGGGCGGGTAGCTGACCTTAACTACGGCGTTACGCCGCAAAATAAATTAGAAACACAATTGGCAAAAGTTATCCACAATCAAAAAACCAGGCAAGGGGTTTTTGGTGAATTCCAACACGCCGCTTAACGGGGCGTCCGACGCTCCCATTCTTTATTGCAACTGTATCGGGCGGGACTTCCGGTCTCGCTGATACGGTTGCTAAACAACGCAGTTAGCCAACTGAATCAGAAACCTACACATCCGCTGAGACCGGTTGTTCCCGCAAATTCAACCAGGCGATAGATGTAAATTATCGCCCCGGTTTGCGTAGCTGCCCGTTACGCAAAATCAATGAATTTCAGCACAGGGAACCACTGAGGCTTGAAGCCGGTGGTGTGTAGGTTTTTTTGTTGCTGACGACAGCCAAACCCTGAAGGAGCGTGAAGAACAGCCAATGATTACCATGGATAATCCTACCGAAACTGTCAACAAAATAAAGTTTCTAACCTTCAATCGAGACTCCGATTTTAGTCACCTCAATCGACATTTTGAAGATAAATCCCTGGACAGCCTGCTGTGTTGGAGCCTGGCTACCTTTGGCGATGGTCTGGCCCAGGTAACAAGTTTTGGGCCAACCGGCATGGTCATTTTAGACCATCTGGCCCGACTCAGCCCCGGCATTCGGGTGATTACCGTTGACACCCATTTTCTGTTTGATGAAACCTACGCCCTGATTGAAGAGGTGCAGCGCCGCTATGCGGTTACGCTGGATATTCGCCGGCCTATGCTATCGCCGCAAGCGCAGGCTCAGGTTTATGGCGACCGGCTGTGGGAGTCTAACCCGGACCATTGCTGCTATCTGCGCAAAGTGGCGCCGTTGCAAGAAGCATTGCAGGGCGTAACCGCCTGGTTTACCGGCCTGCGCCGCGACCAGTCGCCCACCCGCACCCACCTGCCGCTGGTGATGTGGGACACCAAATACAAGATGGTCAAAATCAACCCGCTGGCCGACTGGACTCGCGGCCAGGTCTGGAAATATGTTCTGGAGCATAACATTCCCTATAACCCCCTGCACGACCGGGGCTTTGCCAGTATCGGCTGCACTCACTGCACCCGGCCCACCACCAATGAGGCCGATGAACGTTCGGGCCGCTGGCAGGGCCGCTCAAAAACCGAGTGCGGTATCCATATACCGGAACCGGTTAACAGCGGTCAATCATCAGTCGGGTATTCGGTTAAGGAATAGCCTGGCCCCCGGCTTCAAAAGTTCATCATAAAGCATCTATATCAAGGAAAGCAGATAATGAAAACTTACCCCATCAACCTTGTATTAGAGAACAAACTGGTCATTCTGGTGGGCGCGGGCAAAGAGATTTCGCGCAAAGTACCCGGTCTGCTGGAGGTCGGCGCGCGGGTGCGGGTGATTGCCCCCTCGGCCCATAAAATTGTGCGGCGTTACGCCGGCGAGGGCAAAATTGAGTGGCTCGACCGCCGCTACGAGCCGGGCGATTTAAGGGGCGCGGTGGTAGTCTTTGCCGCCACCGGCGACCCCGCCGTGCACGACCAGATTTGGGCCGAGGGCCGGGCCAACGGCCAACTGGTCAACGTAATGGATGTCATTCCCCAGTGCGATTTCCACGCCGCTTCGGTGGTGCGGCAGGGGCAGTTGACCATTGCCATCGGCACCGGCGGCGCGGCGCCGGCGCTGGCCGCCACCCTGCGCCAGCGCTTTGAGAAAGGCTTTGGCCCGGAGTACGCCGAATTTCTGGAGTACGCCCAAGCCCTCCGCCCCCTGGTAGCCGGGCGCATCTCCACCTTTGAACGCCGCGCCCAGTTCTGGTACAGCCTGATTGAAGGCAACGCCATCCCCCTGCTGCGTACCGGCGACCGGGCCTTGTTTGAGGCCAAAGTCCATATGCTGCTGGCCGTTTACGCCGACCAGCCGGAAGCGGTGGAGGCGTGAAACGACGAATGACAAATGACGAATGACGAAGGACACGTTGCCATATTCCGCCCTTCGTCAAATGTATCTAATGGGATGAGTAATTTATCCAATAACCACGTTAAAAGACCCAACGAGGAGGCATCATGCAAAACGGAAGCAAACCCCAACTGAGCTGGAAAGAGGCTCTGGTCGATAAAATCCCGCCGCATCTGGCGCAGGAAATTGACGAGTTTGAAACGCAGATGGAGCTGCGCCGGCAGGGCATTGTTGATGAAAAGGTCTTTGCCGAGCTGCGGCTGCGGCGCGGCGCGTACGGCCAGCGCTACGATAACGGCTTTCGCCACGATGGCGAAAAGTCGCAGGAGATTCCCTTTCCCCGGGTAGAGTTGACCAAAGGCCCCGATACCAAATGGGAAGCCCCCGGTATGCAGCGCATCAAAATCCCCTTTGGCGGGATTAACGCCGGGCAACTGGAAGTGCTGGCCGATGTGGCCGAGGAATATTCCGACTCGATTTTGCACGTCACCACCCGGCAGGATTTTCAACTGCATTTTGTATCCATTGAAGACTCGCCCGACCTGCACCGCCGCCTGGCTGCGGTCAACATTACCACCCGCGAGGCCTGCGGCAACTCGGTGCGCAACGTGACGGCCTGCCCCCTGGCCGGCGTTTGCCGCGACGAAGCCTTTGACGTAACCGGCTACGCCAACGAAACCGCGCACTACTTTTTGGGCCATCGCGACGTGCAGGATTTTGGCCGTAAATTCAAACCGGCCTTTTCCGGCTGCAAGCAGCATCCCTGCGGCCTCACCTCCATGCATGATTTGGGGCTGATTGCCAAAACCCGCGTGGTGGATGGCGTGGAGCAAAAAGGCTTTGAAATGTACGTCGGTGGCGGCCTGGGCGCAGTACCCCATCTGGCCAAGCTGTTTGACGAGTTTGTGCCGGAAACGGAACTGCTGCCCCTGTCTCAGGCGATTGCCCGCATCTTCGCCCGCTTTGGCGAAAAGAAGAATCGCAACAAGGCCAGGCTGAAGTTTCTGGTCCAGAAACTTGGCATCGACGAATTCCGCCGGTTGGTCCGCCAAGAGCGGGCCGCGCTGGAGGACGACCCCGGCTGGATTGCCTGGCTTGAAAACATCAACCAGTACGAAGAGGCCGGCCTGCCCGAACCGGTTACCCAGGGCGCCCCCCCGGCCACGGGTGAAGCGTTTGAACGTTGGAAATCAACCAACGTGTATTACCAGCGTCAGGCAGGATTTGCCACCGTCACCGTGGCCCTGCCGCTGGGCGATATCACCTCGCACCAGACGCGCCGGCTGGCCGACATTGTGCGCCGCTTCACCCGCGATACCGCGCGCACCACCGTTGAGCAGAATATTCTCATCCGCTGGGTCCATGAGGTTGACCTGCCGGCCCTCTACCTGGCTTTGCGGGAGATCAACCTGCATCAGCCCGGCGCCCAAACCATTGTCGATATTACCGCCTGCCCCGGCACCGACACCTGCAAGCTGGGCATTGCCAGCTCTCGCGGGTTGGCCGGTGAGCTGCGCCAACGGCTGGCAGCCAAGGGCTTGCAATATGATGAGTCGGTGCGCGATATCCGCATCAAAATCAGCGGCTGCTTCAACTCCTGCGGCCAGCACACCGTGGCCGAAATCGGCTTTTTTGGCTCCAGCCGCAATGTGGGCAGCTACCGCGTGCCTCACTTCCAGTTGGTGCTGGGCGGCGAGTGGGATAACAATGCCGCCAACTACGGCCAGTCGCTGGGGGCTATTCCCTCCAAGCGGGCGCCGGAGGTGGTTGACCACCTGCTGGATATTTACATGCGGGAACGGCAACCGGGCGAGCGCTTCCGGGCCTATATTACCCGCGCCGGCAAAAAACGGCTGAAAGAGGAAATCAAACCCTTTACCGAAGTGCCGGCCTACGACGTGGACCGCTCCTTTTACGCCGACTGGGCCGATGCCCGCGAGTTCACTATTGGCGACATCGGCGTGGGTGAGTGCGCCGGCGAGGTGGTCAGCCTGACCGATTTTGGTATTGCCGCCGCCGAAGCGCTCCATTTTGACGCGCAGGTGGCGCTGGAAGAGGGCCGCGCCCAGGAACATATTGATAAAGCGGCGGAGTTGTCGTACCGGGCCATGCTCAGCGCGGCCCAGGCCCTGATTAAGCAGCAGTACGTGGACATTGCCGACGAACCTGACGTGATTGTCAACGAGTTCCGGCAACGCTTCTACGAGACGCAACTTTTCTTTGACCCCTACGCCAGGGGCAAATTCGCCCACTACCTGTTCTCCGCCCATGAAAGCCGCAACGGTTCGGTCAGCCTGGATATCTCGCTCCAGCTCATTGAAGAGGCCGGGCTGTTTATCGAGGCCGCCCACGCCTGCAACACCCGCCTGCTGGAAAATCAGGCCAGGGCCGCGGCCAACCCCTTTGGCAATATCAAGGTGGTGGCTAAACCGGTGGGGGCGTAATTACGTGGAACGTGATGCGTGGAATAAATTGGAGATACCCAAGATGAACCTTGACCGCTTTTGCCTAAAATTTTTTGCCCAACCCGGCGCAGATGTGGATGACGCTGTGTTTATTGATATTTTTCACGAGTGGATTCGGTTGAAAAAGCTGGGGGGCGTGCTGCTGGATGTGGCCGATTATCGCCACGTACCCGGCGGGCCGGGCGTGATGTTGATTACGCACGAAATCAACTTTGCGATGGATTACACCGGGGGCCGCTTTGGCCTGCTGGCCCAGCGCAAATTGGGCCACGAGACCGGCCATCAGGCGCGTATTCTGGAACTGGCGCGGGCGACGGTGGCCTTCGGCGCGCTGCTGGAGGCCGACCCCCGGCTGGCGGGCCGGCTCAAACTGGAGGCCGGCCGCTTCCATTATCAGTCAAACGACCGCCTGCTGGCCCCCAACACCGCATCGGCCTTCAATGAAATTCAGCCCGACTTGCAAGCCGCCGCGGAAATCATCTATCCCGGCCGGCCGGTAACGATCACCCGCGTGAACAATGACCCCCGCGACCGGCTGACGATTATTGTTGATTCGGGCCAATCTGCCCCTATCGGCGCGCTGGCCGAGTCCGCTGGCGTTGTGGCCTGACCGACTCTCAATGTCATTAGTATGATAACGCAACTGATATAGAATAGGTTATGGACCTGGTAGAT
>CAZAPG010000094.1:0-5566 GCA_964486935.1 uncultured Caldilineaceae bacterium
TGTAGCCGCGGTCAAACTGCATCCCTTCCACGTATTCGGTTTCAAAGGCCAGGCCTTTGCTCTCTTCAACGGTGATGACGCCATCTTTGCCAACTTTATCCATCACTTCGGCAATCAGCTCGCCAATTTCGCGGTTTTGGGCCGAGATTGAGGCTACGCTGGCAATTTCTTCTTTGGTGTTAATGGAGATGGCCATCTCGCTAATGGCCTGGCTGAGGGCGGCGGTGGCTTTTTCAATACCGCGTTTGAGCAGCATGGGGTTGGCCCCGGCGGCCACGTTTTTCAACCCTTCAGTTACAATAGCCTGGGCCAGTACGGTGGCGGTGGTGGTGCCATCGCCGGCCACATCGTTGGTTTTGGTGGCGGCCTCTTTTAGCAGTTGAGCGCCCATGTTTTCATAGGGGTCTTCCAGCTCAATTTCCTTGGCCACGGTTACGCCATCGTGGGTAACGGTGGGAGCGCCCCATTTTTTATCCAGGGCCACGTTGCGGCCTTTGGGGCCAAGGGTAGTGGCAACGGCCTGGGCCAGGGTGTCGATGCCCATTTTCAGTTGCCGGCGCGCATCTTCTCTAAACGCAAGTTGTTTAGCCATTGAATTATCCTCCTGATAACCTTATAGTTTATGCAAGTTTGTGGTAATTAGTGATTGGTAATTGTAAATTCTTAATTACTATTTACCAATTACTTATGATTCTACAATCGCCAGAATATCGCTTTCGCGCATAATTAAATTTTTGGTGCCGTTGTGTTTAATTTCGGTGCCGGCGTATTTGGCAAACAGAACCCGGTCGCCAACTTTTACTTCAAGGGGTTGGCGCTCGCCCTTGTCATTAAAAAGACCGGCACCCACGGCCAGCACTTTGCCTTCCATGGGTTTTTCTTTGGCGGTTTCGGGCAGGTAAATGCCAGAAGCGGTGGTTTCGTCGCGCTCAATCGGCTCTACCCAAACCCGGTCACCCAACGGACGCAGTTTTAAAGATGTCATCTTTAACCTCCTTATTTGATTTAAACCCTAAAGTTTGATTTGTTTTTTTCAATTTATTAGTGAGGAAAACTTTTGCGGCGAGGCTGTTAAAGCATAACGGCAGTAGCCAAAGATAACAGGCGGCTGCACGTCGCGCTTGACGGCCAACACCCGGAAGTTTCTCTTTAACTACCAATGTACTTACAACCGAAAATATTAATTGATGAGTGTTAGAATTGCGTTAGAACCATACTAGATTTTTTGTTAAAAGGTAGTTTGACTTTTTGACAAATTACTGCCTGACCCAACCTGTTTTTTGAGGCCAATTCAGTTGAGAATTACAAGAATATGTCAAGTAAATTTCTTTCCGCATTATGTCTAAAACTTGTTTTTATGTTATAATCAAACAGAGATTAAACGGGGTGCGTCCCCCAATTGCGGGCACGGTGCTGCATGTCAGGTGTATTGTTTGCCCGCAGGGACACCCCATGAGATGGGAGGCAAATCATGCCGGACTCCTCGTTGTTGGTAGAAAATAAGGCCATGCTGCGCCGCAAAATTTTAGGCGTAAAAATAAGGCATGCCCGCATTAGAGCGGGTTTGAATCTAAAAGATGTGGGGCAGGCGCTGGGTCTATCGGCAGACCTGGTATCTGATATTGAATTTGGACGGCGCGACGTTTCATTACCCCAGTTAGAGGTGATGGCCCTGATTTTTAGCGTTCCCCTGATTTACTTTTGGTCCGATGACCCCATAGAAGAACCCAATCTGAATTTTCCTACCCAAGAGGCTATGTCGCTGCGCAACAGGATTATTGGCGCGCTGCTACGCCAGGCCAGAACCGAAGCCGGCCGCTCGCAAGAGGAATTGGCTAACCTGTTGGGTATCCCCGCCAGCCGAATTTCCAGCTACGAATTTGGCAAAATGGAAATTCCCCTGCCAGAACTGGAACATATGGCCGAACACTTGAATGTCTCTTTAGATTATTTTATGGACCAGGGCATTGCAACCAATAATTCTGGCGGCCGCGAGACAACCCTCGACGAGATCAACCAGTTTTCTCAACTGCCCGAAGAATTGCGCGATTTCGTCTCGAACCCGGCCAACATTTTGTATATCAACATTGCCATGAAATTAAGCGAACTTTCGGCCGACACCCTCCGCGCCCTGGCCGAAGGATTGCTGGAAGTTACATACTAACCACGATTGGATACACGGTATGAGTGAGCAACCTTTGTATCAATCATCCTCTGCCGCTGCCGCCGCAGCTAAACCCTCGGTAATTGACGAACTGTTTGACCTGGCCGCATCGCGCAATCTGGATGTCATGCTGGGTAAAGCCCTCAGAATGACAATTCGATTACTGGGCGCCGAAGCCGGTTCCGTTCTATTTCAAGCCCAATCTCCCATTAATATTCGCTCCGGCGCCTTCAGGCAAGAAGCCCTGGTTCGGATTCAGCGCTGGGAAGAAGTTATCCGCAAGCGGCTGCAAACCAGCACCTGGAACATTACCGCCATTGCCACCCTGCCCGTATCTGTTTCAAAACTCAGCGATAGCAAGCTGGTGTTAATTAATGTGCCGCTGGTGCAGGGTACCAAAGTAGTCGGCTCGCTCAGTTTTGTGCTGCCCCCCGGCAGTACCCTTGATGAAAGCCAGCGTAGCCTGCTCAAACGGATGGCGGTGGGGTTGGGTCAATTGGCCTCGCTGGTGGCCGAGCTGGAACTGGCCAACCATCGCCTGCACCAAATTAGCGTTTTTTACGATGTAGGCCAGGCCCTGGTGACGACATTTGATATTGCCCAACTGTTGGCCGATGCCATGCAACTGGCGGCCAACGTTATCGACGCCGGCGCCGCCTCGATTATGCTGGTTGATGAGGAGCGTAAAGAGCTGGTGTTTAAAGTAAGTCACGGCCATAAAGGCCACATGCTGCGCCAGCAACGCATCCCCCTTGATGAAGGCATTGCCGGTTGGGTAGTGCGCCACGGACGCCCGGTTATTGCCAACGATGCCCGCGCTGATTCTCGCTTTAGCCACCGGGTAGATGTGCGCACCGGCTTTTTAACGCAATCAATTGCCGCCGTGCCTCTAAAAATTAAAGGGCGCATCATCGGCGTATTAGAGGTGTTGAACAAATACTCCGGCCAGGGCTTTAATCAGGAAGACATCCAACTGATGAACTCTATTGCCACCCAGGCCGCCATTGCCATTGAAAATGCCCGGTTGTATGAGGAATTAAAAGACCAGCACACCCAGATTATTTTTGACCAGGATAACGCCCGCCGCGAACTGACCCGAAAGCTGCAAGATGGCCCCATGCAACTTTTAACCGCCATCAGCATGGGGCTGGAGCATTTGGAACGATTGAGCCTTAACGCCAACCCCCAGGTGGTGCAAAATGAAATTGGCGCGCTGCATAACCTGATTCATCAGGCTATTCGGGCCAACCACAAAATGATGTTTGAATTGCGCCCTCTGACTCTGGAAACCGAGGGGTTAATCGCCGCGCTAAATCAATATGCCAATCAACTTCGCCATTCAGAAAACTTTACCCTGCACTACAAACCCGTTGAAGCAGCCGATTACAATCCAAAAACATCGGCGGCCCTGTTTTTTATTATTCAAGAAGCGGTTAACAATATCAGACGCCATGCCAAGGCCGGCCAGGTTTGGTTGTCGCTGGATGTTAGAAACAACTATTTTATCACCACCATCAGAGACGACGGGCAAGGCTTTGATATTAAGCAGCTTGATGAACCCAATAACCGGCGGCCCCATTTTGGCATTGCCAGCATGAGAGAGCAAGCCGCTTCGGTGGGGGCCAAGCTGCAAATAAATTCCAGCACCGCCGAGCCAAACCGCGGCACAATTGTGCAGGTAGTATTGCCCTGGCCGCCCCAGGCATCGTTAGCGTAAATTGACAGGATAATCGACATGTCCCAAAAATTACACCAGGAAGGCGTTGAACTATTCCGCAAAGGCAAAATTGAAGAGGCGCTCGACCGGCTAAACCAGGCCCTGGCCGCTGCCGCAGACAACTCGCTCCGCGCTGCCGAAATTTACAATGATTTGGGCGTGGTTCACCGGGAATTAGAAGATTACCCGGCCGCCCACCAGGCCCTTGACGAAGCCAACGCCAGGTTCGCCGCGCTCGATAACCAAAAGGGGCTGGCCCAGGTTTTGGGCAACCGCGCCGCCGTTTTTGAGGCCGAAGGGCAATTGGAAGAGGCCGTAGACGCCTACAAAGAATCGGCCTCGATGCTGGAGGAGTTGGGCGAAAGCGAAATGGCCATGTACGTGTGGCAGGCCGTTAGCCGCCTGCGAACCAAACAAGGGCAATACATTGCCGCCATTGGCGCTTACGAAGAGGGCGTCAGCAAAATGCCCAAAAGCTCATTTAAGCGCAAAGTTCTGGAAAAGATATTAAAAGCGCCCGCCAGCCTGCTGGGCGGCTCAACCGCCGGCGGCAAATCTGATGACGACAACGACGATGACAGCGACGAAAAATGAAGTCAGTTTAGCAAAAGGTTCAAAGGGAGCCGCCCTGATGCCGGGGTATCAGACACAAGGGTGTTTGTACCCGACACGGGTGAAAATGGGGGGACAGCCCCTACCCAAAAGGCGGGCACAGGCAAGCCCCCCGGCCTGCGGCGCATTTTCTGAGGAGATGGTCCAATGAAGCGGTATGTCAACAACCCTATAAAAATATTCCTGGCCCTGCTGATAGGGCTTATTTTTACCCACTCATCGGCCAGCGCGGCCAATCCTCCCCGGTTGCGGGTACTCCACGCCGCGCCTGGTTTATCCAATTTAGACATCTACCTGAGCGACACCCTGTTTTTTGAAAATATCTTCTACACCTACCTGTCAGATTACGCTCCGGCCAATCCCGGCGACCAGACGATCAAAGTTCGGCCCGCCGGAGCCAGCCCCAGAGACCCCACCCTGCTTGAAGTAAGCACACCCTATAACCAGGACCAGGATTACACGGTTATTGCCGCCGGCCGGCAGGGCGACATTCAACGCTGGCGGCTGGAGGATGACAACCAGAATTTACCGGGAACCGGCACGGCCAAGGTTAGAATTGTGCACGCCGCGTTTGGCACCCCCACCACCGAGTTTTGCCTGGCCGATGTGTGTCGCACCCTGGCTTTTCAGCAAGATACCGGCTATTTTTTAATGGACCCCGGCACCTACAAACCGGTTGTGCGAATTAACGACCCGGAAAATATTCCAATTACTATCCCCCCGCTGATACTGCTGGATAACAGCATTCACACCGTTTTTTTGGTTGGCGAAAAACACATGCAGCCCAGGCTTGAACTGCTCTACTCGTTTGATGCCGGCGAGCCAGACCTTAATCCCCACCCCTCGCACCCCGATGATGGCGCAGCCCCACCCCCCGCTTATCCGCCCGTATCGGGCGCGTTTCTCTCGCCCCAACTGCTGGGCGTTGTGGCCGGCGTAATAATGATAATGATAGGGGGGATGGGCTTTTGGCTAACCAGCCGCCGGCAGAAAAGTTAAAAAGTAATGGGCATAGCCAGTCGCGTTCAAAAATTTTTTCGACCGGCCGGGCTGGTAATGAGTTTGGGCCTGTT
>CAZAPG010000095.1:0-4975 GCA_964486935.1 uncultured Caldilineaceae bacterium
GGGCGGGGCGTTGGTCTCGTTAATCCAGATGGGTTTGCTGTTCAGCCCGCGCGCATCGAGGATGCTGCGCACGCCGGTTAGCATGCGCAGCATTTGTACCGGGTCGTAATAAAAGTGATAGCTGACGGCATCAAAGTAGTAATTTTCGCTGGCGGCCTGCGGGTCGGCCACAATAATATCGAGCAGCCGCTCCAGATATTGGCGATTGCCGCGCTCCTGGTCCCAGGTGTAGGTTAGCCCGGCCAGGTGAACCTGCATCGAGGGGTCAACCGCTTTTATTTTGAGATAGGCTTCTTTGAGCAGGCGGTAGTAATCTTCTTCGGTGCCATCCCAGGTGTGGTTGGGCGCGCCGGGGTTGTTGATATCGGGCTGGTTCCAGATAATCCAGTGTTTAACGCGGCCTTTGTATTGATTGGCAATTTGAAACACAAAATTTCCCCACACGTCAATGGGCGGTACGGCGGTGGAGGTTTGGCTTTCGGTGGCCCAGGCCGGGGTGCCGATGAGCACGGCGGCAATTTCTCGCCCGGCGGCTGCTTCGGCATTCAGCAGAGGGTCGGGCACGTTGGTGGGTTTCCAATCAAACGAGCCGGCGGGCTGCGTCACGTCCCACCGGAAAAAGAGGCGAGTCCAGCCGGCGCCGGCGGCGTTGGCCTCGGCGGTGTTAACAAAACTATCGACGATGCCAAAGCGAGGGTCGAACGGGGGTGGGGCCGGTTCCGGCTCCTGGGCCGCACCGTTGGCCGGCGAGATGAGGAACAGGGCGAAAATCAGAAGAAGTAGTCTAATTGGTTTGGCGTGCCGGGAGTGATTTCTCATAGCCATAGTAGAGAGTTTACATAAAAATTTTGAATTTGCAAAGTTTAGGAGGGAGTGGGCGGCGACTGCTTTGAGAAGAATATTTCCAAATCATCAATCAACACCTGGGCGGCAGCCAGCAGCGAGCGGGGGGAACTCTCTGCGGTTGCCGGGGCAAAGCGACTCGCCTCGGCGCGGGTCAGCAGGCTGCGAACGCGCTCAATCAATTGAGGCGGCAGACCAGCGGCGAGAAGACGCCCGGCAAGCTGGTCGGTGGTGAGGCCGGTTGTGGATTGGCCCAGCCTGTCGGCCAGGTAATGGGCGAGGGCGGCGTGAATGGCGGCATAGCTGTTGGCGTCTGATTGCCGGGCGGAGGCCAGCGCTTTTTTGGCCCGGCGACGCGCCTGGCGGCGGCGCGCTGCCGGGGTGTCGGGGTTGCGCCAGCCTTGAAAATACCATGCCCCGCCTACAGCCAGCAGCGGCAGCAGGGCGCACCCCCACACCCACGGCGAGGTGGGGGTGGGGGTGGTCACAGTGGTACTGAGGGCAGCGGGCGCGGGTTTTATATGGCGGATATCACTGGCCAGGCGGCGCACTGCTTGTTGGGCAGAGGGAGCAGGCGGGGGTGGTGGCGGCACGTTATCTTCCGGCAGCGGATAAATAACTACCGAAATGGGATTGGTGCGGATATTCTGGTAGGTTTCGCTTTGGGGGTCAAAATAGCTAAAGTTGATAGCCGGAAAATATTGCTGCCCGCCCTGCAAGGGCGACAGCGGCCACTCAAAGCGACGCCAGCCCGTAACCAGGTCTTTGCTTAACGACACATTGGTTTGGCTTTGGGCCGCGCCCAGCAAGCGCCAGTTGTCCATTGTAGGGATGATGGGTTCGGGCAGGGTGGCAATGTTGCCGCTGCCTTCTATTTGGACTACCAGGGTGAGGGGTTGGTTTACTTCGCCTTCGGGGGGGGTAAAGTGGGCGCTGATGGAAAACTGCCCCACTGCCCCTTTGAAATCAACCGGCGGATTTTCTGGCAGCCGCTGAACATTGAGCTGGAGGGACTCGCTTTGGATGATTGTGTCGGCCTTGGGGCCATTGCCGGGGATGATGAGGCGGGCCGGCTCGATGGTGACGGGGCCGGCCAGGGTGGGAAACAGGGCAATGTGGGTAGGGTGCACTTTGTAGCTTCTGCCGCCAACGGTGGCGGTGTAGCCGGGCCGTTGCAGCAGTGGCGTGTCGATAAAGCCGGTAAACGGGTGTTCTTGATAGTGAGGCGGGTTGGGAAACTCTGCGGCCTGGTAGCGGCGCAGGGTGTAAGTGACCTGTTGCCCAACGTAAGGGGAGCGGTTGTCAACCTCGGCTTCAATAAAAAAATCGGGGGCCGGGGCGGCTTCATCCTCGGGCGTTTGGGCCAGGGCCGGGGGTCGGGCATTGCTCAACGCCCCAAATAATAAGGCAAGGGCAAGGGTAATCACTCGGATCATTTTTATATAACTGACGAATGATTTAGGGCATATCTGCATCTGATCTTTGCAATTCAACCATATTAAATGCCGGACCAAGGGCGAAAGACGAATAACGCCATTTTAGCGGTATTTCGTCCCCCGTCATTCGTCTATCGTCTACCAAAAGGCGTGTCTGGTCTAACTTAGCTTTAAAAAATAGCGACCCGCCCTCACGGGGCGTCTTTGCGGCGTCAGCAGCCGGGTTCGCCGTGGTTGCCGCAGCAGCTTGAGCCGGCGCGAAATTTGATCCAGTTGTTGCGTAAAAAGAGATAGAGCTTGCGGCCAAGCGGCATGGGCTGGCGTAAGTTTTCCAATGTTTCCTGTGGCGTACCATGTCGATGGTCAGAGCACATAGCATCAGTCCTTTTTGATTTGGTAGTGATTATACAACAACCCGCAGGATTCATGTAATTATTTGACAAATGAGGGGAGGTTAATAGGATTGGAACTTAAAAATCAGGCGGCATTTGATGACATCTTCCCAATATGATATTGCTATTATCGGCGGCGGTATTGTGGGGCTGGCCACGGCCATGACGCTGACGGCCAACGCCTCGCTCTCGCTGGTGGTGCTGGAGGCCGAAGCGCGCCTGGCCGCGCACCAAACCGGACACAACAGCGGGGTCATTCATTCCGGGCTGTATTACAAACCGGGGTCGCTCAAGGCGCGTAACTGCGTTGAGGGTCAAAAAGCTCTGTACCGATTTTGCCGGGAGCACAGCATTGCTCATGAGCAGTGCGGCAAGCTGGTGGTCGCCACGCACCAAAGCGAGCTGCCCCGGCTGAACCAACTGGAAGAGCGGGGCCGGGCCAACGGTTTGCAGGGGCTGCGCCGCCTGAGCGCGGGCGAACTAAAGGAGTACGAACCGCGCGTGAGCGGCCTGGCCGGGCTGTGGGTGCCGGAAACCGGTATTGTTGATTACAAACAGGTTGCCCGCCGTTACGCCGAATTGACCGAACAGGCCGGCGGGCAGATTCAAACCGACACGCGCCTGCTGGCTTGCCATCCAGAGCCAAAGCTGTTGCGGCTGGAGACCAGCCAGGGGGAGATAACCTGCCGCTATTTAATCAACTGCGGCGGCCTGCAATCCGACCGCCTGGCCCGAATGTGCGGGCTTGACCCCGGCCTGCGGATTGTGCCCTTTAGGGGCGAATATTATGAACTCCGGCCCGACAGGCGTCACCTGGTAAAAAATTTAATCTATCCCGTACCCGACCCCCGCTTTCCATTTTTGGGCGTTCACTTTACCCGCATGATTAACGGCGGGGTCGAGGCCGGCCCCAACGCGGTGCTGGCCTTTAAGCGCGAGGGTTATACCCGCGCCAGCTTTAAGCTGGCGGATGCCTGGGCCACGCTCGCCTACGGCGGCTTTTGGAAACTGGCCGGGCGTTACTGGCAAATGGGGCTGGGTGAATTTTATCGCTCGTTTAGCAAGCGCGCCTTTGTTAAGGCGCTGCAACGGCTCATCCCGGAGCTGGTCGAGGCTGACGTGTACCCCGCCGGGGCCGGAGTGCGGGCGCAGGCTCTGGCCCCCAACGGTTTTTTGGTTGACGACTTCCACATTGTGGACTCAGCGCGAATGATTCACGTGCTCAACGCGCCTTCGCCGGCGGCAACGGCCTCGTTGAGCATCGGTCAAACCATTGCCGGGTTGGCCCGCCGCCAATTTGAATTGCCCTAAAATAGACACTTTATTTCATTATGACTTTATTTCATTATGATTGAGGAAAACCACATGCCAACAGTTGCCGATGCGCTGGCCGACACCCTGAAACTGGCCGGAATTGAGCGCGTTTTCGGTTTGCCCGGCGGCGAAAACACCGAAATAACGGACGCCCTGCGCCGGGCTGCCCTTGAATTTGTGCTGGTTGCCAACGAAAGTTCAGCCGTGTTTATGGCCGATGTCACCGCCCGGCTCACCGGCAAACCGGGGGTGTGTTTGACCACCCTTGGCCCCGGCGCGGCCAATGCCGTGGCCGGGGTGGCTCACGCCTATCTGGACCGCGCGCCGGTGCTGGTCATAACTGCCCAAACCCCGGCGCGATTGCTGCCCTACCACACCCATCAGGTCATTAATCTGGCGGCGCTGTTTGCCCCCATCACCAAACAATCCGTGCAACTGGGGCCGGTTGATGCCCAAAAAACAATTCGGGCGGCGCTGGCGTTGACCACCGCCGGCCGGCCGGGGCCGGTACATGTAGCCATTAGCAGCGAGGATGCGGCCCGGCCGGCAGAAGTGTTTGACCCGCTGCCTGACGAATCTACCCCACCCCAGCCGGCCATGCCGGATATTGGCCCGGCCCAAAATCTGCTATGGCAGGCAAGGCGTCCGGCCATTGTGGCGGGCATTGGCATTGAATGGGAACAACCTTACTCCGCGCTGCGCCACCTGGCCGAGGCCGCCAACGCGCCGGTGATAACCACCCCCAAAGCCAAAGGCATCCTGCCCGCCGACCATCCGCTGGCGGCGGGAACCATTGGCCTGACCCGCACCGACCCGGCCTACCAGCTTCTGGATGAGGCCGACTGTATTGTGGCGGTTGGTTTTGACGTGGTTGAACTGGTCAAACCCTGGCAACAGGCTGCTCCGCTAATTTGGGTGTCGCCCTGGGCCAATGAGAACCCCAAAATTGCGGCCCGCTTTGAATTTGTGGGACCGGTAACGCCGGTGTTG
>CAZAPG010000096.1:0-4397 GCA_964486935.1 uncultured Caldilineaceae bacterium
CTACGCCCCCAACCCCGCTTCTCTGGCCCGGATGATGGCCTGCGCCCGGTCTGTCACCTGCAACTTGCTCAGAATGTTCGAGACCTGATTGCGCACGGTTTTTTGGCTGATAGACAGTCGTTCGGCAATTTCGGGGTTGGTCAGGTGTTGGGCCATCATCGCCAAAATTTCGCGCTCCCGGTCGGTCAGTTCCGGGAAGGTCTGGGGCGGGGCAGGAGGCCGGGGTGCGGCAAAGTAGTTCATCAATTTGCGGGCAATGGCCGGACCAAAAATGGCTTCGCCGTGGCTGACGGCGCGAATGGCCCGAAAAATTTCGGCCTTGAGCGCACCTTTGAGGATGTACCCCCGCGCGCCGGCCCGCACCGCCGCAAACACCGAGTCGTCATCTTCAAACATGGTCAACATGAGAATGGCAATGTGCGGGCTGCCGTGCAAAATACGGCGCGTCGCCTCAATCCCGTTAAGGCCGGGCATGTTGATGTCCATTAAAATGACATCCGGCTGCAGCCGGGCGGCCATCGTTACGGCCTCGTCGCCGCTGGTAGCCTCGCCGACCAGATCCAAATCGGCGGCGGTTTCCAGCAGGGCAGCCAGCCCCTCACGAAATTCGGCATGGTCGTCGGCAATGAGCAGGGCAATTTGTTCCATCAGCTTACTCCACGGGCAGCGGCAGGCTAACCGACACCCTTACGCCGCCGGTTGTTACGGTTTCCACCTTACATTCGCCGCCCAGTTCTTGCGCCCGCTCCCGCATCGAGGCCAGGCCGACCCCGGCGTGGTAGCCGGCGGGCAGGCCAAGGCCGTCGTCACAGATTTCTAGCTGCAAGGCAGTGGGCGCGTCTGCCAGGCTTAAGCTGACCCGGCATGTCCTGGCCCCGGCATGGCGAATGGTGTTGGTGACTGCTTCTTGAATAATGCGATAGGCCGCTACCTCAACGGCGGCGGGCAGAGGCGGCAACTGCTCCGGCGCGTCGAGCGAAATTTGCAAACCGTTGGCGCTGTTTTGGGCCGCATACTCGCGGGCAGCCCCCACCAGCCCCAATTCATCCAGGGCCGGGGGACGCAGGTCGTACACCAGCCGCCGCACCTCGCCGACAATCCCCTGCGATTTTTCAATCAGGTTGGTTAGCAGCGCCTCGGCCCGTTCCGGGTTGGTGCGGATCAGGTCGCGGGCAGCTTCAAGTTTAAGAGCGTGACTGGCCAGTTGCGGGCCTAAGCCGTCGTGCAGGTCGCGGCGCAGGCGACGGCGCTCCTCGGCGCGGGCGGTGACCAATCGCTGCCGGGAGCGCTGCAAATCGGCGGTCAGGCGCACCGCGGCCAGGGCTACCCCGGCCTGACGGGCCAGGTCGTTGAGCAAACGCTGTTCGGCGGGGGTAAAGGCTTCGCCGGGAGCGCGCGCGCCCAGCAGCAGGTGGCCCAGTTGTTCGCCCTGATAGGTCAGGGGCAGGCAAAGGGGGTTGGGCGTGGGGATTCCGGCAGCGGCAGCCGGGGTGTTTTCGTCGGCCTGGTCCAGCACAATGGCGACATACGGCAGCCGGAAGGCCTCTTTGAGCGTGCCAACAATGGTGGGCAGCACCGCGTCTGGGGCCAGGGTGGTTTCCAGTTGCCGGCCCAGGCTCGAGAGCACGGCGTACGGGTCATCGCGCTCACCATAAAGCAGCCGGTTAACGCCGCGCTGAAGCCGGTCGCGCAGCGGGGCAAAGAGGACAGCCACAATACCGGTCGCCAGGATAGCAATGAACAGATTGCCTTGCGTCTGCAATAGCGCCCCCAGTCCACCGACTGCCAGAATGTAGAGGCCAATCACGCTGGCCGTCAGCGATCCATAAACCAGGGTGCGATTGATGAGCAGGTCGATATCCCACAGCCGGTAGCGCAGAATGGCCATGCCGATGGCAATGGGGATGGCGCTAAAGGCCAAGGAGTAAACCAGATTGGCGATATTTTGTACGGTTCCGGTGTTTATCTCTGGGGCCAGGTTGACTAACAGGGTTAACATTAGCATCACGCTTATGGTCAGGGTTACGGCATAGACAAACCATTTGAGCTGCTGCCGCTCGATACCGCCGGAGCGACGCAGCCGCAAAATGGCCGAAACAACCGCAGCCAGAAAAGCGGCGGTAATCAGGTTAAGAAAGGCTAGCCCGACCCCCTCCACGGTTTCCAGGCCGGGCGGCGCTGTTTCTGCCAGCAGGGCGGGTCCCCGGTAAGGCCACAGGGCAATATAAGTCAGGCCAACCCATCCACCTGTGGCGGCGGTGACCAGCCATCCCACCCAGCGCCAGCGAGGCGATAATGGCCGTCCGGTGGGAAACAGGAGCACCAGCAGGGCAATTCCGCCGTAAGCCATTCCCCACGAACCGAACGTGAGCCAGAGTACAAGATCGCCCCAGGGCAGCGAACCGGGCCGGGTAAGAAAGGTGTACGTGGCGTATTGCAGGCCGACCTGCTCCAGCGCCAGCGGCAGGCCAATCAACAGCAGCAGCCAGCCGATGACATGGCCGGGCCGGCGGGCAATGATGAGCGCACCCACCAGAGAAAATGATAGCGAGGGAGGAATTTCGGCCAGGCTTGAGGTGGAACTGGTAGCCCCGCGCTCGTTCAGCGTGACCAGCAGGGCGACCAGCAGCGCCAGGCTAACATCTAGAGCAGCCAGAATGAAAGCGCCTGTTTTTAGAACCTGTGGCCGTGTCATCATTAAATCCGGTTTGAACAATGACAAATCATCATAACATCACTATAGATCAAGCCCATTACTCCGACAAGTTGCGCTTTGATTTTCGCATTTCAAGCACGGTTGCGCCGATAAAAAGCAGCCCGCCTACCACGGCCATCACGCCGCCGCGCAAGCCCCAACTCCCGGCCTGGTCGGGCAGCGTGATGGCGGCGGCGCCCAGGTGGATGAAGGCCAGCCCGGCCAACACTCCCAACACCGGCCAGCCGGGACGTTTAGTGGCGGCCAAAACTCCGGCCAAAATCAACACTGCAACCAGCGCCACGCCGGTAATCCAGTGGTTGGCCATGGCGTGTTCCCCGGTATCCAAAAGCTGGAGCTGCAGCCACAATCGGGCCGGCGGGATCATCCAAGCGGCGGCCAGAAAGGTCAAGCCAAGTAGGGGTATGCTCAATTTTTCTGTCCGGCGGAAGTTGGCCAGTTGGCGCAGGGTGGGGTAGCAGGCCAGGGGTAAGGCAAAGAGAATGCCCAGAAAGATGGTTGCTTCAAGGTCAAACGGGGCTAAGGTAACAACATACAGCAGCGCGCCCAGTCCCAAAAATTGGGCCACCAGAGGCTGGCGGCGAGGGTTCCACAGCAAAGCCAGCAAGCTACCCACCAACATAATCCCCACCAATGCGCCAATCTGCGCGTCGTGCCACAGATGAATTTCCGGGTGATGGATGCCCGGCTCGCTGGCCACCTAGCCGCGCGCCCAGACCGCCACCAGGCCGTGCAGCGTGCCAAAGGTGAGTAAGAGCAGAGCGACCAGTCCGGCCACCCCGGAGAAAACAATCCGGCGCCAATCAAGACGTTTGGTTTGCGCCGGCAAAGCGGCATTGGTTAGGGTTGTTTCTTTAGTTGTCATTTTAATCTCCTTTGAAGATAGTTTGTTGGAGTGCGGAATGCATTCCGCACTCCAGATTACCTGCGATTTTGGATAGACAGACCCGCCATATACCCACTATCTTTTATGACTCTTTACCATTGCGGACGGCATAGCCCAGCAGGGTAAACATAACCCAGGTGTAAGGGCCAAAGAACAGCAAGGCCACCTGCTCTCCGCCAATCATCATGACGGCCATGAGCAAAGGCACGGCCAGCCCGCAAGCCAGCGGGGCAAAGCGAGTCCAGCCGGACAGGCGTTTGGTAATTAGCGCCGCACTACCCACTACCAGCATAAAGGTATGGCTAAGCGGCCAGGCCAGGTCGGTGATCTGAAAAATCACGCTGTCCGGGTTAAGGTCAGGCAGGAAAATGTTGAACAGTGAAAAGATGGTGGCCAGAGTTAAGCCCAACAATTGCAGGCCCAGGATGATTTTACCCGCCTTGCCCCGGCCGGTCGCCTGTAACATTCCCAGGCCAATCACGCTGGATATCCAGCCGCCCAGGTAAAACAGCTCCAAAAAGCCGCCCAGCGGTGAACTGCCGGTGATATTCAGAAAATAGTGGCTCACACTCTCCAGCATCAAAAACGGCGCGCCGATCATCCCCACCGCGCCCAGCAGCCGGGGGGTGATGGTGTTTGTTGAAGATTGATTTGTTGCATTGGATATTACTTTTGTTGTCATTTTGATTCTCCTTGCGACAGCAATAATGTTTGATTGATGGCCTCAGCTTATCACGGCAGGCGTCCCGCTGTCATGAGACACTGTCCCGCCCCAGCCGGGAATTTTGTCCTGCC
>CAZAPG010000097.1:0-4072 GCA_964486935.1 uncultured Caldilineaceae bacterium
GGCGTCCCGCTGTCATGAGACACTGTCCCGCCCCAGCCGGGAATTTTGTCCTGCCAGCTTTAAACTTATCTCTTTAGGTCAACCAAACGATGAGTGGAATTAGCTCTTATGCAAAAAAAGGGGTGTCAATTTTTAACATTGACACCCCTAAGCCAGTTACTACATCTTTACTTAATTTATACCCTGAGATATTTTTGGTCTCGCAATATTGTCAGGCGACTACCGGGATATTCCCCCGCGTAATTTGGGTGAGCGGTTGGTTAACCGCAAACTGCCTGGCCCAAATGTCCTTAATACCAAACGATTGCAATCGCGCGGTGTGCTCTTGCACATATCGTTCCGCCGAGGCTTCGTCCTCGAACAGATAGATGCCGCCGGCTTCCTGAGTCTTGGGATTTTCGGTCTAGATTTTCCAAATTAGCCCCGCACAAGATCATCGCGCAGACGAGGGGGATAGAGCTTGGTTTGCACCAGCCAGACGGCCGGTTCAGCGACAGGTGTGTCCATAATTCAGTCCGCGTAACTGTTCACCTTCCCGGAAATTGGAAACCAGCCTTTAACGCCCTCATTATAATCAGGTTTTTTCGGCGGTCCATGGACGACCAACCGCAATAGACAAGTCCCGCAATTGGGAGTAAAATGCCATCAACCGGTGATTCCCGGTAGAGGGTCATGTGAGCGAGTTTTCTTCGGAGCCGTCTCTGTGGCTTACCCAAACCAAACTGGTGCCGCCCCGGCTGCGCGATGATTACCTCCCCCGCGCTCGTTTGCTATCGCTTTTAGCCAATTCCGTAACCAATCACCCACTAACGCTGGTGTCAGCGCCGGCCGGTTATGGCAAAACTACCCTGCTGGCCGATTTGCCCTCGGCCTGCCCGCAGTGGCCGCTGGTCTGGCTGGCGCTGGGCCAGGAAGATAATGATTTTAGCTACTTTTGCCTGGGCCTGATTACGGCCTTGCAGCGACTTTCTCCTTCTCTGGGACAGGCTGCCAGAGCCATGCTCACCAACCCCGAGAACCAGCCCGCGCCCGCGTCGGCCGAACAAGCCCGGCGGGTAATGAGTTTGCTAATCAACGATAGCCTCGCAACTCAGACCACCCCGTTTGTGCTGGTGCTGGATGACCTGCACGTTGTGACCGAACCGCTCATCTATACCGCGCTGGATTATTTACTGGAACGGTTGCCCCCGGCCATGCGCGTGGTAATCACCACCCGCCAGGACCCGCCCCTGGCTCTGGCCCGATTGCGGGCGCGGGGCCAACTGGCCGAGCTGCGCCTGGCCGATTTGCGCTTTACCCCCGCCGAAGCCGCCGCCTTTTTAAATGAAGGGCTGTATCTGGCCCTGTCAACCGCCGAGTTGGAGCGCCTCCACGCCCGCACCGAGGGCTGGGCCGCCGGGCTGCGGCTGCTGGCCGGCTCGCTGGCCCGCCTCAATCAACCCGGCGACCGGACCGCCTTTATCAACCAGCTGGCCCAGACCGACCGCTACCTGTTTGACTTTCTGGCCGAGGAGGTGTTGCGGCGGCAGGAACCGGCCATGCGCGCCTTTTTGCTGGAAACCTCCATTCTGGAAGAATTGACGCCGGAGTTATGCCGGGCTGTCACCGGGCGGGATGACGCCGCCGCGCTGCTGGACGAACTGTACCGCCGCAACCTGTTTCTGGCGGCGGTTGATGATGCCCTGTCGCCGGTCTATCGTTATCACGCCCTGTTTGCCGAATTTCTGCAACAGCAACTCAGCCGCGAAGCTCCCACCCGGCTGCCAGACCTGCATCGCCGGGCGGCGCAGGCGGTCGCCATCCCCCATCAACGCATCGGCCATTACCTGGCCGCCCAGGATTGGGGCGAAGCGGCGGCGGTGATGGAACAGGTGGGTGAGCAGGTGCTTGACCAGGGCGTTATTGAAACGCTGCGTGGCTGGCTGGCGGCTCTGCCAACCGGCCTGATTGAGTCCTGCCCCCAGCTTTGCTACTTGAGCGGCCTCTGCGCCTGGCGGCGGTGGGAACTGGATGTCGCCCTGGCCTTTTTGCAGCGGGCGCTAACCGGCTTTGAGTCTGCCGGCAAATTGGAAAAAGCGGGGCAAACCGCCGTGCAACTGGCCTACGTGGTAGCGTTATCTGGCGACCTGCCCCGCGCCAACCAGGTTGTTGAGCAGGCGCTCCATTATCCAATTGCCGGCCATCACCGGATTAAGCTGCTCATTAGCCGGGCCGCCCATCATCTGGGTATGGGCCAGTGGCCGGCAGTTATGGCCGACCTGGAGGGCGCTGTGGGTCTGGCCGAACAAAAACCAACACCCCCACTATTGCGCGCGCTCACCGAAAATGTAATTTGGGGGCCATTCACTGTCCTGCCGGGGGGCGTCGCCCTGGCCGAGCGCCTGGCGCGCCTGATTGGACGGCAAAGCGGCGCCGCCGGCTTGCCTATTCAGGCCGCCGCCCAACAGTTAAGGGCGTTAATTGCCTGCTGGCGAGGTGATTGGGCGCAAGCCATTGCCGCCGCAGACCAGGCTTTACACATTAGCGACCAGTATGGCGGCCGGTTGGCGATGATGGCCTCAATTGGCACGTTACCCTCCATCTGTTACGCTCTATTGGGCCAGAACGACGAGGCCGACCGGCGCTTTGAGGAGGAGCAGCGGGCGCTAATCCAACCCGGCGCTGAAAATTTTGGCCCCACGTTTTTAACGGTTTTCTATTTTTGGCGGGGTCGAGTGCGCTGGCACCATGGTCGCCTGGAGGAAGCGCGGGCCGATTATCGCGCCCTGGAGGCAACCGGCGGACCGCTGGAATGGCCTTACGTGCCGGCTATGCGAGCGATGTTAGCCGCCCTGCTGGCCCTGACCGATGGCGACTTCCGCCGAGCCGAAACGTTGTTACGTAAGGCCATTGCCATTCAGGAGCGGCTGCGTTTTACGGTGATGTTCAGCAACGCCCACATTTTGCTGGCCTACCTTTATTGGCAGCAAGGTCAGTTTGACGCCGCCCTGACCCAACTGGCCCCGGTGCTGGCCGAGTACGAACAGGAAGATGTGCCCGGCTTGCTGATGTGGGAGGGGGGCAAAGTGACCGCGCCCCTGCTGCAACTGGCCTGGCAAACCGGCCTTCATCCCGAGTTTGCCGCCCGCGCGCTACGGTTGATGGGGCGCGAGCCGGTTGCCCCAGCCACCGGGCCGGCGCCAACGCCCGGGTTATTTATCCCCGAAACCGGCCAAACGCTGACTCCCCGTGAAATCGAGATTTTGCGCCACCTGGCGACCGGGGCCAGCAACCCGGTCATCGCCGCGCAGCTTGTCCTTAGCCCGCATACGGTTAAACGGCATGTCGCCAACATTTTGACCAAGCTCAACGTCTCCACCCGCACCGAAGCCACCCTTCGCGCCCGCGATTTGGGTTTGCTGTAATACGCTCGTAGCCCGTTTGGGCCATGCCCGGCCTGGCTGCTGGCGCTCCCAAATTGCCCAAACGGTCGATGACACCCTCTGCCTTTCAGGCTATATTCGACTCAAAATAAACCAGGGCCGGGCAACATCTACCCCGGCAGGTGAGGAGAAAAACAATCATGGAAATCACTTTTATGCCCCAATTTTTACCCGGCGAGGTTGTACTCAAAGAAAGCCGGGCCACCCGCTACTACCAACCCGGCCGCAGAAGTTCCAATGGCAAGCTGTGGTTAACCAATCAACGGCTTATCTTTAAAGCCGGTTTTGGCTACCAGATGGCCTGGCCGCTTTTTAATGTCAGCCAGGTTACGACCGGCGTGTATGGACTGCTGAGAATCAAGGTACTGCACCTTATCTTTGATAATGGTCGAGAAGAACGCTTCTCCATCCATCAGGTGGAAAACTGGCCCCAAGAGGTATTGGCGGCCAGAGCCGGCGCGCCGCCGCTGCCGGCAGAATTGGAAAAATTATCTGAGCAGGAGAAGAGCGCCCGCCGGGTGGCGCTGACCATCATCGGCCTGGTCATGGGCGTTATATTTTTATGTATGGCCCCATTGCTCTGCCTGATTCCACTTCTGTTGCTGCCGCCCTCATAACCCTCGATAACCATTTGAATGCCGGGTTCTTTC